>CAWBYE010000005.1:0-424141 GCA_963792905.1 uncultured Acidimicrobiaceae bacterium | reverse complement strand
GGTTACAGCGGCATCACGGTCCGCTACGAGATCAACGCCGACGCCTCCCGCGAAGAGATCCAGGCGGTCGTCGCCCAGTCACAGAAGCGCTCGGCCGTGTTCGACGTCGTCACCAATCCGACCACCGTCGTCGTCGAAGTCGCCTGACCGGTGCCTCAGAGCGAAGGAGTGAGTCCCATGAAGACCGCACGAACCACTGACGTCCTCAGTGATCGGTGGCGGCCAGGCCGGATTGGCCATGAGCCGCTGCCTGACCGACCGCTCGATCGATCACGTCGTGCTCGAGCGTGCCGAGGTCGCCAACTCGTGGACCACCGAGCGATGGGACTCACTCCGGCTGCTCACCCCCAACTGGATGAGCCGACTCCCGGCTTCTCATATCGCGGCGACGATCCAGACGGCTACATGACCGCTCGCGAGATCGCGGCCCACCTCGACACCTACCGTCGCTCGTTCGATGCACCCGTGCGGACCGGCGTCGCGGTGACCAAGATCACCAGCTTCGACAGCCGGCACCTCGTCGAGACCACGGATGGCCCGTGGAAGACACGGGCAGTCGTGATCGCGACCGGTGCCTGCAGCAACCCTCACGTGCCGGCCCTGGCGGCGGAGATGCCCGATCACATCGCACATGTCACACCGATCGACTACCGCAACACCGGCCAGATCGGCGACGGATCGGTGCTCGTCGTCGGCACGTCAGCGTCGGGCCTTCAGATCGCCGACGACTGGCTCGTGCCGGACGGGAGGTGACCCTCGCCGTCGGCGACCATGTCCGACTCCCGCGCACCTACCGGGGCATGGACATCCATTGGTGGATGGACACCGTCGGGCAGCTCGACGAGCGCTACGACGAAGTCGAGGACCTGGCGCGTGCGCGCCGCCTCCCCATCACTCCAACTCGTCGGCTCACCCGAGCGGCGAACGCTGGACCTCAACACGGTCGCCACCGAGGGCATGCATCTAGTCGGCCGCCTCGTCGGTCGCAGCGAGCGGGCGTGCCGCGCCCAGTTCTCAGGCTCGTTCGCCAACATGTGCACGTCGGCCGACCTCAAGCAACAACGACTCCTCGACCGGCTCGACGAATACGCCGCCGACCACGGCCTCGACGATGAGCTCGGCCCGGCCGAACGCCCGGAGCCCACCGCCGTCGGTCGCCCCGCGCTGGATCTCGATCTGCGCTCGGTCGGCACGATCGTGTGGGCGACGGGCTTCCGCCCGGTCTACCCGTGGCTCGATGATTCACACATCGATGCGGGCGGTCGCCTGATCCACGACGGTGGCGTCCTCACCGTGCCAGGTATGTACGTGCTCGGCCTGCCGTTCCTTCGCCGCCGCAAGTCGAGTTTCATCGACGGTGTCGGTCCCGACGCCCAAGAACTCTGCACCCATCTGACGGGTCATCTTCGAGCAGGCCCTCGCCCGCACCTGCTTCTGAGGGCCGTTGCAGGGCGGAGGTCGAGGTTCGACGGCGACCCTCGAGCACCGCGGGCTTCCTCCGGCGGGACCGCACCAACCCGGCTGCGATACCGTCAATGTCGCCGTCGTCGTCGGGGTCCCGGGCGCCGATGTCTGCGACGAGCTTCCTTGTGGCGCCCGGGGTTCAGGCCCTCAAATGTCTGGCGAGGAAGTCGGCTTGGATGGAACTCACGTGATCGAACAGGCTGCTCGGGTGGTAGAGAAGACCGAAGTGGCCCCCGTCGATATCGTGCCACTCCTCGGGGCCGGTCAGCAGATCGAACGCCACTCGAGCAACGTCTCGATTTGCGCTGGCCATTTCGTCGGCGTGAGCCACCATCATCAGTGCCGGGACGTTCACATGGGGCGTGCACAGGTACGGGCTGTAGGGGGCGGTGTCGGAGGGCACGACGCGGGTTGCGTAGTTCAGCCAACCGGATTCGTGCCGGCCGCCGTACTCGATGAACCAGCGGAACGCCTGGATCGGGAGCAGCAGCGAAGGTGTTCCCAGCTGATCCGGTGACACAACCGGTAGCGGTATTCTGGTGTTCGCCGGGCGCCCCGCTGACGTCACCAGATTGGAACGTCGCCCGTATTGCCTCAAACATCTCACGGGTCGGTTCCGCCTCGGGCGGGGTGACGCCGAAGGTCGGGCATTGGGCAACGACAGCCTTGACTCTGGCCTCGCAGGCGGCCACCAAGAACACTTCTGCCGCCGACATGGAGTCGCCCCCCACACCCCGATCCGGTCTGGGTCATGACCTTCGAGGTCCGAAGCGAAGTCGATGGCGTCCCGATAGCCACGGCATTGCACCCAGGGGTTGATCTGCTGCCACGGCTCACCGTCACTCGAACCCAGGTTCGGGTGGTCGGGCATTGGCCAACGGTAGTTCAGAGCAGCAATCCTGAACGCAGAATCACATCTTGCAGCTGGATCGTGACCGATGGTCGGGATCGCATGTGCGACTGCTGCGCTCGATACCGAAACGCGCAATCCCAACTGGACGGCTCACTCCGGTGTGCGAGTCCGGCCCCGCTGCAGTGCTCGGTAATCACGATCCGTGTCGGCATCCGCCTTTCTTCCGCCCTCGGATGTCTGGATCTTGTCGCCACCCTCGCTGAGCTGCAGTGATGTGAGCACCACCTCGATGCTGGGGGGTGGGACACCCCCGTCCGTCTCCCCTGCATAACCCCTGGTCAGCGGTTTCCGGAAACCAGCTGGGGGTTTTTACCGCCCTACCACTTGGTGTAAAAGCCCTGGTAGATACCTGTTTTGGGCGCGGTGGAGCTGGGGGGAATCGAACCCCCAAGGAGATTCGTGCGTCGTACCGGGTCAGGGGACTGCGTCCCTGGTCAGGCCCGGTTTCCGAGTGTCCGTTGTTGACCGTGAGTGACCGTTGTTGACCTGTATTACCCGCCCTTTTTCCGCCCCGCCCGCCCTTTTCCGCCCTCGGGATCGCACACAACGGCGACCCGCAGTCCCGAGTTCGAGGGCTTGTCCCGAGGCGCACGGAACGTGCGCGCCGTCGTGGTCTCGTTGGGGGTCCCGGGATTGCTGCACGCTCACGTTCCTGACAGCGCCGCGTCACGGATCACTACCCGAGCTACTACCCGGGCGACCGCTCGGCCGGGCGTTCAGTCATGGGAAACCTCGCCGCTCGCAGTCGTGCCGATCCCCGAGGGTTCCTGCCGATCTGATGGTGATTATGCGCCGTCAGATCGGCGCTCGGACGTCAAACACTTCGCCGGCGGTGCGGCGCGGGCGGGAGTGTTTCGCGGCGGGATTATCGCTCGGGCTCTCGGCTCACCTCACCGAGCGGGAAGTGCCGATAGAGGATGGGCCAAGCGGTTCTGGTCGACCGATGTTCTGATCGCCGCTGGCAGGCGCAGGCCGTAGCCTGGACAGGCGTCCGGGCTCGCTGGTCAACCAGCCGTGCGAACGATCGGGGGACGCGGGCGGATTCTCGCCTCGCGTCTTGTGGAACCGTTGCGAAGCCAGATACCTGGGTGTCTCCTGCTCATCGACCACGACGTTTGTTCGTTGGAGCACTCACGGCGTTCTCGTCACGCCGTTACCGGCGTCTCAGGGGATGATGCACTGACGGAGTCGTCGGATTGGTTGAGTCCCTTCGTTATGAGCCAGACGGCGAAGACCATCTCTTGGACGGCGAACGGCAAGGACATGATCTCCAGGTTGTCGACGTCGAAGGCCTCGAGTGCGCCTTCGATCAGCAGCAAGCCGATTCCGATCAGTCCCCAGAGGGCCAGCCAGCGCGGTACGAGTCGGTAGCGGTAAAGGAGGTAGTTGAGGAGCAGTCCGGCGAGTGCGAAGAACAGCATGATTCCGAGCAGGACACCCCAGTCATACACCGCGATGAGCGCCTCGCCTGAGATGCGGTAGCTGGCGGCATCGGGGGAGCTTTCGACGTAGTCGCGGCTCAGCGAGACTGCTGCGAGCAAGCCGACGACGCCGATGACGAGGACGACGGATTCGACGATCCGTGAGCCGGGGTAGAGGCGAGCGAGTGGGGCGTTGTGCCTCTTGAAGGTGGGATAGAGCAGGACAGGTATCGCGACAACGGCGATGGCGTCGATGAGCAGAAGGACTGCCCCGAGAATGACGCTGTTCTCGCTTGCAGCGACGCTCGCGAGAACGTCAGCGTCATCGAGAATCGGGTCCAAGAGGATGAACCCGAGGGCGGAGGAAGCTGTCGCCAGGATGAACAGTGCACCGGCGATTCGTTCAGTCCTTCTGGTGTTCATCATGAGTCCCCTCGATTCCCCGACGTTGTCTTGGTTCAACGGTGGCCCCGGGCGATGGCGTCCGGTAGGGCCGAAGGTCCGGCTGGACATCGGCCACGCCGAAGCCGCAACGTGGACAGCTCTCGTTGAGCCAGGCGAACGCTTCTCCATCGCTGGTCGCAGCGTCACGTTGCGCTGAGTTCTCGTCGCGCATTCTCGGGCGGTTGGCCGAGCGAATACGTGCCGAAATGAGCGGTTCGAGCGGGCCTGGGCAGCGAGCGATACGAAGCTCCTATTGCCTGTCAAGGGGCTGGACGATTTCGTTGAGGTCTCGGAAGACTTCTCTGGCGACGTAGCGCTTCAAGCAGCGCATGATCTCTCGTTTGCTCTTTCCTTCGAGGGTGCGGCGGGCGACGTAGGCGCGCGTCCGAGGTTCGGTGGACATGCGCACCAGGACGATGCGCCAGAGCGCTTCGTTGGCTTGTCGGTCACCGCGCGGGTTGAGCCGTTTGCGTTTGATCAGCCCCGAGGATGCGTCGATGGGTGCGCTGGCGCAGAGATGCGCGAACGATGCTTCGCTGCGTAGCCGTTCGGGGTTGTCGCCGGCGGTGACGAGCAGGGTGGCGGCGGTGTCGGTGCCGATCCCGTGGCGTGCGACCAGGCCGGGTGCGGTCGACGCAACAAGCGGGCCGAGGATCGCGTTGATGTCGGTGAGCTGCGCGTCGAGGCTCTTGATGCGACGTGCGAGTTCGCGCATTGCGAATTTGGTGGCGCCCGCGGCGGTGGTCGGATCGCCGGGGCGCAGCGGGCGGCGCGGGCAACGAGCTTGCGGACCGTGAGCCCGCGGAACTCTTCACGGATCTCGTCGGGGGCGGTCACGACGAGCGCGGCGCATTTGGTTGATTGCGCCGGTGCGGTCGCGGGTGGCGGAGCGTCTCACCAGGCGCAACGACCGAATTGCTTCGACGCTGCCGGTACGTGTCTTTGGTCGAGCAACGGCTCGGCCGGACTGCGCAGAGCGTGCGGCTGCGACGGCGTCGACGGGGTCGGACTTGCCGTGGCTGCGTCGTTCTTGACGGTCGCTGCGGGTGACCTCGACGACATCGAGGTCGTGGCGTTGCAGGAACCGGCACAGCCCGGCGCCGTAGGTGCCGGTGCCCTCGACACCGATCCGGTCGATCGTTCCGAAGCTCTTGAGCCACCCCAAGATCTCGTCGTGGCCGGCTGGGTCGGTGGCGAACTCTCGCACCCCGAGCTGGGCGCCGCGCTGATCGAGCCCCTCTCTGTCAACCTGACGTGAGGCAGTTCCAGCTGTTGTTTCGTTGAGTTGAGGGCGGGGAGGAGACCCCGACATGACCATCCGTGATTCTTCGGTCACGCACGCCCAGGCTGGCGTGGTGACCGATCCGATTCCTGATCCGCAGGTGCCCGAGCGATCGCGTGGGCGCCGCCAGTTGAGCGCGAAGTACAAGGCGCGCATCCTGGACGAGTACGAGTCGCTCGACAAGGCAGGCAAGGGTGCCCTGTTGCGTCGCGAGGGCTTGTACACGTCGTTGATCTCGGAGTGGCGCGGTCAACGTGACCGTGGTGCGCTCGAAGCGCTCGGTCGTCGCGCCGGCCGACCGCAGACCGATCCGCGTGATGCCGAGATCGTCCGCTTGAAGCGGGAGAACGAACGCCTGGCCGAGGATCTCGGTAAGGCCCGCACGGTGATCGAGGTGCAGGGAAAGCTCTCAGCGTTGTTGGATCAGCTCGCTTCCGGCAACGCCTCGACCCGACGGAGCGAGACGAAGTGACCGCGATGGTCGACACCACGATCGAAGAGTTGACCCCGGTTGTCGGTGTCCGCCAGGCGTCCGCGGCGGTCGGGGTGGCACAGGCCGACTGGTATCGCCGACACCGCCAGACTCCGGCACCGCCCAAGCCGCAGCGACCGCGTCGTGGGCAACCCCGGGCGCTCACGCCCGACGAGCGAGCCGCTGTCCGCGAGGTGCTCAACAGCCCCGAACACGTCGACGAGGCGCCGGCGACGGTGTACGCGAAGTTGCTCGACGAAGGCCGCTACCTGGCGTCGGAACGCACGATGTATCGGATCCTCGCCGACCACGGCGAGGTGAAGGAACGGCGCCGGCAGGCGACGCATCCGGCGGCGAAGAAGCCCGAGTTGATGGCCGACGCCCCGAATCGCGTCTGGTCGTGGGATATCACCCGCCTCGGTGGGGCGGCGAAGTGGAACTGGTTCTACCTGTACGTGATCATCGACATCTTCTCGCGGTACGTGCCCGGCTGGATGCTCGCCACCGCCGAGAACCACACCAACGCCAAGGCGCTGCTCGCCGAGACGATCCGCAAGCAGAACATCGGTGCCGGGCAGCTCTACATCCACTCCGACCGTGGATCACCGATGATCGCCAAGCCGGTCGCGTTCATGCTCGCCGAGCTCGGTGTCACCAAGAGCCACAGCCGGCCGCACTGCTCGAACGACAACCCGTTCAGCGAAGCCCAGTTCCGCACGTTGAAGTACCGGCCCGAGTTCCCCGACCGGTTCGGATCGTTCACCCACGCCGCCCAGCACTGCGAGACGTTCTTCGCCTGGTACAACCTCGAGCACCGCCACTCCGGCATCGGGTTGCACACCCCCTTCGACGTCCACCACGGCCACGCCCACGCCGTCCGAGAGAAACGGCAGCTCGTGCTCGCCGACGCCTACCAGCTCCATCCCGAGCGCTTCGTCAAGCGACCGCCGTCACCACCACCGCTGCCCGACGCGGTCTGGATCAACAAGCCCGACGAGGAGGAACCCACGACTCACTGATTCCCGAAGAAACCTGCCTCAAGAAGGTTGACAGGCGCCGGACCAAGGCCGACGCAGTCGCAGCGATGAATCAGGTCATGGCCGACCACGAACCGCCGCGCATCTGGCCATCCGATCCGCTCAGCATCCGCCAGGTCGCCCGAGGGTGGCTCGAACGCAAGACGGCCGAGTGCACCCCATCGACGATGGCCGCCTACCGCCGCAAGGGCCTGCGTCGAGAAGATCTGTGACCGGTTCGGTGATCTTCGCGTCGGGGACTGACGGTCGCGATGGTCGACGAGTTCGAACACGACCTGCTCGACAATGGCGCCGCGGGTGGGAGCGTTGTCGGCCAAGTCGGTGGAGGGGGTGCACGCCGTGTTCCACCAGTTGCTCGACGACGCGGTCCGTTGCGTGCAGCATCATCCACGTCGTCGCGTCTGCGGCACCTCCACGCCACGAGGACGACGTCATCACGGTCTGGACACCTGACGAGGTGCGCGCCTTCCTCAGATCGGTGCGAGAGCATCGGCTCTTTCCGGCGTTCTTCGTGCTCCTCGCCACGGGTCTCACGCGCGGGTGAACTCGTCGGGTTGCGATGGGCAGACGTCGACCTCGACACCGGCGGGATCACGATCCGTCGGATCGTCTCGATGACGAACGGTCAACGCACCGAATCGGTGCCATCGCCGTCGGCACGCCGAACCGTCACGATCGGGCAGCGAACGGTCGACGTGCTCGACGAACGTCGAGCCGAGGCCGGCAGTATCTCGGTCGACCAGCCGGTGTTCGAGAAGCGGGGCGGTGGTGAGCTGAACCCCGAGTCGCTCTCGAACACGTTCCGGCGACTGGTCGGCCACGCCGACGTTTCGCCGATCACGCTCGCCGGGCTTCGACATACCCACGCCGCGACTGCTGTTCCGAGCAGGCGTCTCACCGCTGGTTGTCTCCTCTCAAGCGTCTCGGACACTCGACGTTCGAGGACCACGCAGGACATGTACGGACACCTCATCCCCCACCTCCGAGACCCACACCTCGAAGCATTCGAACAATCGATCCTCGAAACGCAACCGTGACCGGCCGAACGCTTGGATCGGGTCCGGCTCAGGTCGTTCTACGGGGGAGCGATATCGAGCACTCGACGGTGCGCAGTTTGAAGCCGGTTCCAGAGTGGGTCGGCGGGTGGTGGGCGATGTGGATACCGCGCACGTTCCACCGATTGCTGGTAGCCGGCTCGCAAGCGTGCTTGTTGTCCGACGTGGCTGCTGAGCAGTTGGCCCCTGGTTGTCCGGCTGCAGGTTTGAGACTCTGTCTCTGTGAGCGAAGGGTCGTGGACCGCGGTGCTGGATTCAAGTCCGCTCGACTGGCTGATCGAGCCGGAGGTCCCGGCTGTGCGCGCGATGGCGCTCGGCAGCTGTGCGGGCGGGGCCCTGGTGACGACGACGTCGTTGCGGCACGATCGATGGCGATGACAGTCGACCCGATCGCTGCCATCCTCGACGCCCAACACCCCGATGGTTGGTGGGTGAAGCCAGGACCCGGCTACTCGCCGAAGTACACCGGCACTGTCTGGAACCTGATCTTCCTCGCCCAACTCGGTGCTGACGGCGCCGACCGACGCATCCAGAAGGCGTGCGACTACGTGATGACCTACACCGCTACATCAGCGGGAGGGTTCGGCTGCTCCTCCGTGTCGGCCGAACGTCCGGCACCACCGTCGTCGGTCATCCACTGCCTCAACGGGAACCTCACGTACGCCTTGATCCGGTTCGGTCACGCCGAACATCCGATAGTTCGTGCGGCCACGGACTGGTCGCCGCGTCACATCCTCGGCGAGGACGTGGAACGCTGGTATGCCAACACGCCAGCGCGAGGGTTCGTCGTGCGGGAGCAACGACGGTCAGCCCTGCGCCTGGGGAGCGATCAAGGCGTTGCGCGGACTCGCCGCCGTCCCAGAGGGAACTCGATCCGATCGCGAACAGCGCGCCATCGAAGCCGGCATCGAGTTCTTGCTGTCGAACGATCCCGCCGACGCCAGCTACCCGATGGGCTATGGCAACACGAAGCCGTCGTCGTCGTGGTTCAAGCTTGGCTTCCCCTCCGGCTACGTCAGCGACGTACTGCAGAACCTCGAAGTGCTCTGCGACCTCGGACTGGCGTGCGATCCCCGCCTGGACAACGCCTTCACGTGGCTGATCGACCTCGCCGACGACGACGGACGATGGAGCAATCGCCATGCGTACTACGGCAAGACCACAGTGCCGATCGACGAACAAGGACAACCATCGAAATGGGTGACGCTGCGAGCCTGCACCGTTCTCCGGGCCCGCGACCATCGGTGGGAGCCGCCGATATCGGCAACCCGTCACCGACCACGAACCCGCTCGGCGACGCGGCGAGCCCCGTCATCGGAGCCGCTCGTGACTCTGATCACAGAAGGTGGTCGCGGGCAGTCACAGGCGTATCGCTCGTCCTGCCGGAACTGCTCGGGCGAATGGCCCTTCGTGGCGGGGCGAGGATATCGCGCGCGTTGCGTGTGCGGCTGATCAGTCCCGGTACGGTTGCTCGGCCCGCCCGATTGCCACGGCGGTTCCGGATGATCCGGTGTCGATGAACCAGAACGTTCCCTCCTGGTCGTAGCTTCCACCCTGGCCGGGGTTCGGCAACTCGGTGACCCAGTTCTCGGTTCCGGTCGCACGAGGTTGATGGCGTGAACGTCGGTGCCGACGGGAACGGCGATCACGTTGTTGGAGATCTGCGCGATCAGGTGTGGCGTGCCGGGGAGCGCGTGTGCCGGCTGGTTACCGCTCGTTGCGGTGTACGCAGTCAGGACCGTGTTTGCGCTCCCTGCGAGCTCGCCGGTGCCTCCGGTCTGGTCCAGCACGACAACGATCGGCTCGGCAGGTCCGGCAACGAGCGCGGCGACGAACCCAGGAACCGTGTCTTCCCAGACGATCGAGTCGTCGCGTGACACGGACACCTTGATCGCTTGTCCTGACCCACCGCTCGCGGTGGACACTTCGAGACCGTCGGCCTGCGTTGGCGGGGTGCCGATGCCGAACGACACCGCCTCCGATGCGACACCGACCGCGTCGGAGGCGTCCTGCCCGTGGTTGGCTCGAGCACCATGATCGGTGTGTTCTGCACGGAACCGTCGAGGACCCACAGCAGTTCCCCGCCGCGCATCGTCGCCTCGGTGGCGTTCAGTGGCCGTCGCCAGCGCTCCTCGCCGGTCGATGCGTCCAGGCCCACGACGGCGTCGCCGGTGAACGCGCCCACGACCGGTCCCGCTGCGGCGATCCCGCCGAGGAACTCGACGTCGCCGGCGTCGAACTCGACGCACCACAGGATCTCGCCCGTGTCGATCAGCGATGCCAGCGGACCACGTGCTCGACGGAACTGACGACCGCGACGTCGTCGAAGACCGCCGCGCCATCTGGCCAGCCGACTGGCAGGGACCATCGTTGTTCGCCCGAGTCGACATCGAAGCCGACCACACCGCCCGGGCCAGTCGCGCCGTCGTCGCAGCCACGATCGGCGACCTCGTCACCCCCGCAGCCGAACAAGGTGAGAGCCACGATCGAGGTCAACATGGCCGGTCGAGCAACCACCCGGAGAGCCTGCCACAGGTGAAGGCCGCCCAGGACGGCACGGGGCTGAGCGCCTCGCGCCGACGGCCGGCTCGATCTCGGTCACCGAGTGTGGCGGGCGGCCTTCCTCCTGATACCGCTCGCCGTGCCGGTTCCAGGACTGGTCGACGGGCGTCCCTGAGGCGTCGATATGTGCACGGAACACGCGGGAGGTAATGACGTGCGCGCCGCTGGGCCTTCCGACCCTGGTGGCCGCCACCGAGGACGGTGAGACTTCGATCATGGCCGAACTGGTCCCGCAGATCGTCGTGCTCGAACCGCAGGACGCGATCGCAGTTCGGGGCGATGTGAAGATCGCCGAGCTTCCCGGGTTCTTCGAGCGGGCATTTCACGAGGCCGCGGAGGCGGCGGGCGCCTCGGGTGTCGAGATCGTTGGCCCGCCGTTCGGCTTCTATCCGGAGATGCCGACGGAGACGGTCGCGGTCGAGGCTGGATTCCCGGTATCGGCCCCGGTAGAGGCAAACGGGAATGCCCACCACCTCGTCTTGCCCGGTGGCCGCGTGGTCCAGGCGATGCACGCCGGTCCCTACGACACGATGGAGAAGTCCTACGACCAACTTCAGTCGTGGATGGCCGAACACGACCTCCAGCCAGCAGCCGAAATGTGGGAGTGCTATCTGTCTGACCCCCAGGTCGAACGCAATCCGGCAAACTGGCAGACGAGGATCGTCTGGCCGATCGCCTGATGCCGACCTGACCGCATCGCTGGTCACGACCAGTCCGACCAGCGACGATTCGAGGACGTGCCCACAAGATGCCGTCTGGGCCACGCAGAACGCGCGTGACTGGGCTCCGTCGTACGCGCTCGGGTACGGCACGACTGGGACCGATCAGGCGCTCGAGAATTGCTCGTTGAACGCGACGTCTTTGACACGATTCCTCGGCCACCTTGTGTTTCTCACATCACGTGCAGGTTGACGAACTCGTCTCGAACGGCATTGCCGGTCGCATCGCTGGGGAAGGCGATCTCGAGACTCAGATCCGATTCGCCTGCTTCGCGCGTCCACATTCCGACGAGGAGCTCCGACACACCATGGCTCTCGTCAACCCGCAGAACGCCGATATCCCGGTTCACACACCGCAAGCCCTCGTCGACGCGAGTTTCGATCACCACCGCAACGATCAGGTATCACTCTCGATCCGTCGTTGCACCTGGTGTGTTCCGAGCCCATCGGTGTACGTCACGTCCGCGACCATCGGCAACTCATCTCGCTTCTGGTGAGGCAAGAAGTCGAGCGTCCATTCCGAGTACGGCTCAACCGTGTCACCTGACACGATGAAGTCGATGTGGAACCAGCGGTGCTCTTCCATCGGGTCGCCCTTCAACAACTGGCCGACGGGCCCGCTCAAGTGGAAGTCCACGTCGCGGCAGGACCGCCCGAGTTCTTCACCGTCAGCAGATAGGCCGCCCCCTTGCGTGAACTGTCGCGGGGTGCCCCCTCGGATCGGACCCATCGAAACGACAAATGTCCGCGAGTCCGGTCCTCGCGCTCCTTGCGCATCTCGTCCAGAGTCTCGGCTGCGATACGCCGGTCCGCTGTGGCGCTCTCGTTCGCGGCGTCCCGGTCCCACTTCCCCTGGAAGGCAGCGAAGACCGTCGCGCCCACCGCCACAAGAACGGCTGCGAACGTTCCAATCGCAGCAACCGCAGTCCAATCCGTAGCCGCAATCATTCGGCCGGGTCGTCCACAATCTCGACGTCGATCACGTCGTCATCCGAATTCGCATGCAGATCGGCCCTCATGACAATCAGTGTGCCTCATCGTCGCTAGCGCACCCCGAACCTGTGTGTCGGTCCGCGAAAGCATTCACCCTTCATCCTCGTCAGACGACCGATCAACCCGACCAGTGACACCGGCCCTCGACAGACCCGGATTCTGGACCAACTGCCTCCTCCTGCCGACGACCGCACCGGCCGAAACGATCGGGCAAGCTCAGAACAGGGTCACGCTGGATCACCGCCACCAACACTGGCCGACCTCAGCCGACCGGCGAAGCGATACTCACAGCGCAGAATGTTCGGAGTTCAACGCCATCAGACCCGTCCGGAAACGGCACCACTGCGAGCGGTCAGGCGCTCGGAAACGTGCGGTCCTGGGTCTCGGTCTCGCCGCACACGCCCACGCCGGCCGCGCTGTTGCGTCAACACATGTTGACGAAAACTGCTCTGCGGCGTAGCCTGTGGAAGTGGACATCGAGGCGAGCGCCCGCAAGCACGGTGTCACCGATGACGACATGTTGCATGCACTCCGACACCAATGGCGGGGCTTCGAGACCGACGATCCCGATGTCACGATGTTCATCGGACCGTCCGCGACTGGTGAGCCGTTGGAGGTCGGTGTCGTCGATGATGCCGATGGCGTCGCGATCATTCACGCGATGCCTGCCCGATCCATGTTCTTGAAAGGTTGGTGGACTCCATGACGACGAAACGAGCACAACACGCCGAGGCCCTCGAGCGATGGGCCGACGACGTCGATTCCGACGATCTCGTCGAGGCGAACACTGCCGCGCTGCGCGCCATTGCCGAGTTGGCGGAGCGGCGAGACGAGGTCGACGCCGCGCTGCTCGGTGCGATTCGTGATGCCCGCGACGCCAATCGTTCCTGGTCGGAGATCGGAGCGATGCTCGGCGTGTCCAAGCAAGCCGCCCAACGCAAGTACGCCTCCAAGATCTCGGCGTAGCGGCCCCCGACGTGTGGGAGCACGACCGCCCGGGCGCTCCGGATTGCGCTTCGTCGGCGGTCACGAAAAGGTCACAGGATTTCCCGGACTCGACGGACTCCACCGCTTCGAGCGGACGAATCGGACGGCGACTCCGCACGAAACCGCACGATCCGGACGGAAGCCCACCAGATGGACCGTTTCCGGCAGTCTTAACCTCGATCCACCGATCGGGATCTGGCGGTCGGGTGATGTTGGCTGGTTGGCTGGCTTGTCAGCCGATCGTCGGATTGACCGGTTCGGGGGCGTGGCTGTCCGGGCTGGGAGTGATCACGGGTTGATGGCGCTCGGGGGGGGGGGGGGGGGGGGGGGGGGGGTTGTGCGGCGCGCCGGACCGCTGAACTGCCGGTCAGATCGGGATGGGTGGGAGTTTGCGCAGTGTCTCGAGGACCGTCGTGAAGGTGGTTGCCCATGGCCATCGCGTCGGCAGTCGCAGCGTCAGTCGGCCAGCGCGGTTGACGAGTCGGGCGGGCAGTGCGAGGAGTTGGGTGCGGATCGTGCGAGCGACGATCTGCCGGTCGGCCCGGTGGCCGCCGAGGTGGGCGGTCCAGCGGATCATGTTGTGCGCCAAGATCGCGATCTGGAACCACGCCGAGTTCGCGGAGAACACACCCGATGGGAGGTGCTCGAGTCCGGCGCCTGCTTTCAAGTCTTTGATGGCGAGTTCGACCACGGCGTGTTCGCGGTGGAACCGGTCGACGTCGACGATGTCACCGGTCAGGTCGGTCAAGAACGCGTGGTGCCGCCAGTCCGGCCACAGCTTCTGCTGGGCGGTGTCGGTGAGACGGGTCCGTCGCACGATCATCCGGCGCGTCACCCGCTTCGAGCCACGCCCGGACGTGTAGGCGCATTCGGCGACTTCGGCTTCGCCATCGCAGGTGTAGTCGATCCGCTGCCAGGCGTCATCGGCGATGCCGGTGATCGCGGTCTGGACCGCAGCAACATTGGTGCGCACGCCCATCGTGTAGCGAACGTTCAACCGACCGAGGTTGACGATCGTGTCGTTGTTCCAGAACCCTGAGTCGAACCGGACCGTCAACGCCCGATGCTGATCGTCGCGTCGAGCCCGAGCGACGAGTTCGTTGACGAACCGTTTCGAGCCCCGCTGAGTGTTCGCCGAACCCTTCCGCAACCGGCCATGCAAGATCTCACCGGTGCCAGCGATCGTGGCCAACAACGGGTGGTAGCCGAGACATTTCGTGTAGCCGTAGCCGGCGCCCTGCTTGGCTTTGCCGACCACCTCACAGATCGTCGAGTCGACATCGATCACCAACCCACCCGGAGCCGTCGTCATCGCCCAGGCGCGTTGACGGGTGACGTCGTTGACTGCTTCGAGCTGGCGGACGTGACCGAACGAGAACGCCCGCAGGAACGTGCCGAGCGTCGACGGTGCCATCACCCGATGCGACACCACTGCCTCGGTCGCCCCCGCGCGCAACATGTCGGCATGATCGATGTGAGAACCGCCGGCCAGCATCGTGTTCAACAGGGTCAACACCTTGCGGCCCGGCGACGCGCCACCGACTCGACCGTCGAGGCGCACCGACGTGTTGATCAACGCCTCGAGACCGAGCCGCTCGGTCAGCGTTGCGGGTAGCAACAACCCGGCGTTGGCGACCAGATTGTCATCGTCAAAGGTGACGTCGATCCGGTCGATGGTCTGCGATACTCGACTCACTGGAAGTGTCTCCTTGGGCTGGTTGTTGATGAGGTGTAGGAACCAACATCGTCCCAGCTCAGGAGACCTTTCACGCGGATACGCGACCTACCTCACCAGGCCACCATCGGTGGATCGAGGCTTAAACCCCCCTTCTCCTCAGGGAGAGTGCGGGTTCAAATCCCGTCCCGGGCACCACTAACTACTTCGACCTGAAGAATTCGCGGTGCCGCTGTCGGGGATTGGTCGGGTTCGGTGCTCGCGGGCGATGGTTCAGCGACTCCGGGCGTATCGGGCGCAGGCGGTCAGGTGGTGTCGGTGAGGATGGCGATCTTGATGAGGTTGTGATTGAACACGCCGTGGCCGCACCAGGTTCGGGCTCCATCGATGCCGGTGTAACGCGTGCGGTTGAGCCCGAAGTCGCGTTTGGCGCAGTTGATCCGTCCCTCGCTTCCGGTTCGCCAGCGAACGAGCTTCTTGAAGGCTCGGCGCTGCTCGATCTGGCGACGGGCGGCGTTGGGTTTGCCCTTGATCGGGATCGCCGGGTAGCGCACGCCGAGTTCGCGGAGGTCGTCGTCGATACCACGATCGCCGTAGCCGCGATCGGCTGTCACCGCTCGCGGGGCTTTGCCGGTGCGCTGTGTGACTCGTGCGATCGCGGGAACGAGTTGGGGTGTGTCGGGCGGGTTGCCGGCCTCGACGTTGTGATCCACGATGACGCCGTCGTCGTTGTCGACGATCTGGGCTTTGTAGCCGAACTCGACCGGGCGGCCGAGGCGTCCTTTCACGATCGGACGGGCGTCAGGATCATGCAACGACACGACTCGTGTCGCGCCATCTGGTGTGGTGCCGTCGAGGCGTTGCCGGCACTGATCGGCGATCTTGCGGGTCCGTGCAGCGAGTTGCTCCAGCCGGTTGATCTCGACACGCACCCGGCCTGCACGGGCACCACTGGTACGCAGTGTGCGACGAGCGTTACGGACCACTCGCTCGGCCTGGCGGACCGCTCGCTCAGCAATCTTGGCCAACTCACGATTGATCCGATACACCTCGACCAGGCGGTCGTCGCTGCGGCGCCGCAAGTTCGCGTTGATCGACCGCGCCCGGGACTGCACACTCCGCGTTCGGTTCTCGAACCTCGTTCGTGTCGCCAACCCCGCTGCCTTCAACCGTGTGACCGACCGAGCCATGCGAGCCACGCCCTTGGCCAGCAGTCCCGAGTCCGACGGATACGACACGTTCGCCTCGACCACGGTCGTGTCAGCACGCAACCGATTCGTCTTCAACACCTTCGCTTCGACCGCCTTCGCCAACAGCGCCTCGTTGAGTTCGCGGATCGCTTGTTCACCGCAGCGGGTCGTGATCTTCATCAACGTCGTCGGATGCGGCACACGACCACCGAGCGGGATCCGACAGAACCGCTGCCACGTGATCGAATCGGTCACCTCCCGACAGACAGTCTCGAACCCGAGCCGATACCGATACTTCAAGAACATCAGCCGCAGGTACGTCTCGATCGGGATCGAGGGCCGCCCCAACGTCGCATGGAAGAACGGCACGTACGGAACGAAGAACCGTGGATCGTCCAACAGCCGATCGACCCGTTCCAGCTCGGCGGGCATCACCAGCGCCTGGGGCGGCAACAACGATTCCCACAACGTCGGCTGATCGCCTACCGTTCTCAACATCGATGGCTCCAATCCGTAGTACCAGTACGGGCTGGAGCCATCTTTTCACGTACGCGACCCAAACGCGAGCACCCTCACCAGGACTTTTTCAGGTCGAAGTAACTAGCAGGTGTGATGTCGATATCCGACCCGTCGGCGTGCCTCTCGTTGTTGCTGCTTGTGCACGAAAAGATCACAGAACGACGCTGTGAGCGTGCGAAAGGGCTCCGTGTATCGACGTAGCGGTTGCTGGGCATTCCGTGTCGATGTCGCTCCCGACGCCGAATCCGGCCGTCGCCGGCAAGTTTCGCGACAGGGATTCCGAACCAAGGTCCAAGCGGTCGCAGCGATGCGGGCAGTGCGGGCCCGAGTCGGAGCCGCCGCGTGTCCGACCGGCTGATCCGTTGAGCCTGCGCCAGGTCGCCCGGTCGTGGTTGGAACGCAAGGCCGACGACTGTGCCCCGTCGACGCTGGTTGCGTATCGGCGTTCGGTCGACAAGATCTGCGATCGACTCGGCGACACCTTGGTCGATGATTTCACCGTCGCAGTAGTTGATGACTTCGAACGCGATCTACTCGACAACGGTTCAACGGCACTCTCGGCAAAGTCGGTGGACGGCGTGCATGCCGTGTTGCATCAGGTTCTTGACGACGCGGTCCGCCGAGGTGTCGCCGCGTCGAACGTTGCTGCCTCGGCGTCACCGCCGCGCCACGAGGCGTCGGTCGTGACGACGTGGTCGCCCGACGAAGTACGAACCTTCCTCTCGGCGGCTCGCAGTCATCGCCTGTTCCCGGCGTTCGCCGTGCTGTTCGCGACCGGGCTCACCCGAGGAGAGTTGGTCGGACTGCGGTGGGGTGAGGTCGACCTCGGCGCCGGAACCATCAGCGTCCGCCGCATCGTGACGACGGTCAACGGAGCCCGGACAGAATCGGAGCCGAAGGCGGCGGCGCGCCGGTCGGTGACGATCGGCGTCCGCACCATCGAGTTGCTTCGAGCCCACCGAGCGGAATCAGGCCAGCCCGACGCCGACGCCGCAGTGTTCGAGCGGCGTGGCGGTGGGGATCTGAATCCGGAATCGTTGTCGACCACGTTCGTACGCCTGGTTGAACATGCTGGTGTGTCGGCGTTGACGGTCGGCGGACTTCGTCACACGCACGCGGCGATGGCGTTGAAGGCTGGCCTCAATCCGCTTGTCGCGTCGAAACGCCTCGGCCACTCGACCTCGGCAACAACGTACGACATGTATGGCCACCTGATCCCACCACTCGACGACGACAACCTCGAGGCATTCGAAGAGGCGCTCTTCGAGACCACACAGTGATCGGGATCATCGACGAGAGCACACCGTGGCTCACCGACGATCGTGATGAGGTGCTGTATTCGCTTGCGCTGGTCGTCATCGCTGATGAGCTTTACGACGATGCCGGGGCCCGGCTCCGGTCGAGCATGAATCGCAAGCGACCGTTCCACTGGGAATCCGACGTCGGTCCGAATGTTCGAGCGAAGCTGATCGACGAGCTGACCGCAAGTGCGGCGGCCATCGTTGCTGCTGCGGCCGAGTGTCAGCGGAAGGACCAGAGACCGAGACTCGCAGGAGCCTTCTCGATCGCTTGCTGCTCCCAGCAGCGTTCGAGAGCGGGTGACCCTACTCGTCATCGAGCGCCAGTCTCGCGCTGAGAACGAAGCAGACGTTCGCACCGTGCGCGACTGGTCAAGAGCCAGCGGTCGCGGTTGGCGGCCGATCATCGATCACGTCGAAAAGACCGAACCGTTGACGTGGATGGCCGACGCCGCGTCGGGAATCTGGTCCGATGCCCTCCTCGATCGAGACCGAGGCGTTCTCGCGCCGCTCGTCGGGTCACGCCTGATTCGATCGGCGACGTGGACGCCACGCACTGAGCGATAGGCACCCCGAACAATGCGTCGGCCCTGCACCACGGCCCGCCGGGATCAGCCCGGTCAGCTCAGGATCTCGATACCGATCTCTCGCCAGATGGTCAATCGGAGGCTCGCATGAGGGTTCACCGCGCACCTCACGACATTGGCGTTCATGCAGGTCGCTCGGGTGATCAGGACTCGTTCGAACACCGAGTCGCTCCGCTCGATCGGCTGGTTCACGAACCGCGTCAATCCGGCGATCGCCTCATCGGTCGTCGCCGTGCGCTCACTGCGGTGTACACGCCGCTGCGTGACGTCTCGGACCTCGAACTGTCTGGCGTGACGGATCTCACGACCCGCGTCTCGGTCGCGACCGGGTTCCTGGCCGAGCTCGAGGACCGCGATCGGCGAGGCTGGCGATGACCGGGACTCGGTCGTTGTCAGCCGGGCGGCGCCTCGAGGCCGCCTTCGGTGGCGCCCTGCACGATGTCGCCGAGTCCGCCCGGCAACGATTCAGCGACACCATCGACGCCGAGCGCCTCGGTGGCTTGTCCGAGGTCGACGCCGAAGTTCTCGGCAAGTGCACTTCCCTCCCCGAGGATTCCGTCAACGTGTTCGCTGAGTCCAGTGGACTCGAGAACACCCTGGAGCCCGTCGCCACCGAGTAGCCCTTTGATCGCATCGAAAATACCCATGTTGAAACTTCCTTTTCAGTGAGTTGGTCGTTGAATTCGAGTTGCTTGTCGCGGTCGTGACGTCGGGTGCGCGATGCGCCCCGACGCCAGACAGCGGTCAGCCTTCGTCTTCGTCTTCGTCTTCGTCTTCGCCTTCGTCCTCGCCTTCGTCTTCGGTGTCGTCTTCGGTGTCCGTCTCCGTCTCGATGTCGTTGGGAGCGTCGTCGTCGGTGTCGCTGCTGCAGCCGGCGAGGGCTGCGGTGACGACAAGAGCGCTGATGACGGCTCGTGTCCGGGTGGTTTTCATGGTCGGCACTTCCTTCTCTCTCGGTTGAGGATTGGGGTGAGTCGTGTCGAGGCGCTTCGGTGGAGCCGGACGGCGGCGATCTGAAGTTGGTCGATCAGCGTTGGGGATTCGACGGTGATGGTGGAGCCGCAGAGCTATTCACGGTGGGTCGGTTCTGCTGACGGGGTGTCGCCGCTCGCCGGTGAGGTGTGGCGTGCAAGCGCTTTGGCAGCTTCGAGGACAGCGAGAAGGAGCACGCCGAAGCCGAAGCAGATGGCGAGATCGATCGCGCCGAGCGGGTCGAGGTCGAGGAACCCGCTGAGCGGCGTGTAGAGCGCAGCGAGTTGCAGTGCCACGACGACACCGGCGATGGCCAACATGAGCGGGTTGGTGTTCCAGCCGATCGTGCGGATCGATGCGGTGCGTGAGCGAGTGGCGAACGCTTGGAAGACCTGCATGAACGCAAGGGTCGTGAAGATCATCGTCTGCCATTCGTCCTGGCCGGTCTCGCGGTACGCAAAGCCAACGCCGAGCGACGCCACGCCGATCAATGCGCCGATGACGATGGTCTGTCGCCCGAGCCCGTCGGCCCACAGGCTGGCACCGGGCCGGTGCGGTGAGCGTTGCATCACGCTCGGTTCGGCGGGTTCGACACCCATCGACAGCCCGAGCAGTCCGTCGGTCATCAGATTGAGCCAGAGCAATTGCAGCGGGAGCAGGGCGACGGCGGCGTCGAGGTCACCTCCGGCGACCAGGTAGGGGATGGGCCAGCCGAGCATCACGATGATCTTGCCGAGGTTGCCCGCAACGGCGAAGCTCACGAAGCGGCGCAGGTTGTCGTAGATGACCCGGCCCTCTTCGACGGCGGACACGATGGTCGCGAAGTTGTCGTCGCGCAGCACCATGTCGGAGGCTTCCTTGGTGACATCGGTGCCGGTGATGCCCATCGCGACGCCGATGTCGGCCTGCTTCAAGGCAGGGGCGTCGTTGACGCCGTCACCGGTCATTGCGACGACCTGGGTCTGGCTCTGCAGTGACTTGACGATGCGGAGTTTGTGCTCCGGCGACACCCGTGCGAACACCGACACGTCGCTGGCGGCGGTGTCGAAGTCGCTGTCGCTGAGTTCGTCGAGATCGCTGCCGGTCAGGACTCGGTCGTCGGTGGCGATGCCGAGTTGCTGCGCGATGGCCTTTGCTGTCAGCGGGTGGTCACCGGTGATCATCACCGGTCGGATCCCGGCCGCGCGGCACACGCTCACCGCATCGCGCACCTCGCTGCGCGGCGGGTCGATGATCCCGACCAGCCCGATGATCGTGAGCGACGATTCCGCGCTGGCGGTCAGCTCGGCGAGATCTGTGCGGTCGGGCTCGAAGCTGCGGTAGCCGACACCGAGCACGCGGAGCCCTCCTGCGGCCATTTCGTCGTTCGCCGCCACCAGCGACTGGCGATGTTCGTCGTCGAGTGCGACGGCGCCGGCGCCGGTGTGAACCGAGTCGGCGATCTCGATCAGACCGTCGATGGCGCCCTTGGTGAAAGCGACGTGGCGGTCGGGTTCGATGCCGTCGAAGAGCTCGCCGATCGGACCGCTGACGGTGATCGGTCCGTGGATGGTGCTCATCCGTTTGCGCACGGAATCGAACGGGTTCTCCGCGAGGCGCGGTACCGCCGCTCGGATTTCGTCCACGTCGAGGCCGCCGTCGATGACCAGTTGCAGGAGTGCGGTCTCGGTCGGGTCGCCGAGCATCGACGACTGGCCGTCGGCTCCGATCTGGACGACGCCGTCGTTGCACAACACCACCGCACCTGCGAGCAGGCGCTGGCCGGTCGTCCACGCCGACAAGTCGAGCGCCTCGCGTGGGGCAACGTCGAGGCGTTCGTCCGCGACGTTGATGACGGTCACGGTCATCTTGTTCTCGGTGAGGGTTCCGGTCTTGTCCGAGCAGATCACCGTGACCGAGCCGAGTGTCTCGACAGCAGGCAACTTGCGGATCAGCGCATTGCGACGAAGCATGCGCTGCGACCCGATCGCCAACGTGAAGGTCACGACCGCGGGCAGCCCCTCCGGGATGACCGCGACCGCGACGCTGATCGCGGTCAGGACGAGATCCGACGCGGACTCACCGCCGATCGTTCCCATCAGCACCACGAGCGCCGCGACGGCGACCCCGACGAGCGCAAGCTGTTTGCCGACACGGTCGAGGCGGACCTGCAACGGCGTGTCGTCGACCTGCACGTTCTGCAGTAGCGTCGCAATCCGACCCAACTCGGTACTCATCCCGGTCGCCACGACGACACCGACACCGCGACCGGCAGCGACCTGGGTGCCGCTGAAGGCCAGGCATCGCCGGTCACCGAGCGCAACGTTGTCTCCGCTGATGGCGTCGGTGTGTTTGTCGACCGGCTCGGACTCGCCGGTCAACGCCGCCTCTTCGATCCGCAAGTTGGCGACCTCGATCAGGCGCAGGTCGGCGGGAACGACGGTGCCGGCCTCGAGGCCGACGACGTCACCGGGCACCAACTCGCCGGCAGCGACCTCCACGAGCCGGCCGTCGCGGCGCACCTTGACCACCGGCACCGACATCTTGCGCAGGGCAGCAATCGCTTGCTCGGCGCGGTACTCCTGGAAGAAGCCGAGCAGCGTGAACAAGACGACGATCGCACCGATCGCACCCGCTTCCAGGTACTTACCCAACAGCAGCGAGAGCACGGCGGCACCGATGAGGATCAGCACCATCACCGCAGAGATCTGATCCCACACGATCCGCAGCGGATGCGTCGAGCCGTTGTCGACGAGTTCGTTGCGGCCGACCGTCTCCAACCGCTCACCGGCGGCCTCGCTCGACAATCCACTCGCCGACGAGCCGTGTGCGCTCAGAACTTTGTCGACAGCCAGCTGGTACGACTCGCCGACGACCAACGCCTCGACTTCGGTCCGAGAACTCGTTGCCGTGCTCATTGCGCGAACGCGACGTTGCGGTGGTCGGCGAGCAGACGCTGCACCCGAGCATCGGTGGGCGGGTGCGTCAGGAACAGGTTCGAGAACTTCGCCTCGCGTCCGGTCAACGGGTTCACGATGTATGCCGTTGCCTGCGACGGCGACACGTCCATCGACACCCGGTGCGCCGAACGATCCAGCTTGACCAGCGCCGAGGCCAACGGGCGCGAGTCGCCGAGCAACTCCGCGCCCAATCGATCTGCTTCGAACTCGCGCGAGCGAGACAACGCCATCTGCATGACCCCGGCGGCCATCGGAGCGACGAGCGCGACCGCCATCAGCACCAACGGGTTCGGTGACTCGTCGTCATCGGAGCCGTCGCCGAACATCGTGGCGAACATCGCCAGATTGGCGAGCATCGAGATCCCCGTCGCCACCGCCGCCGCGATCGACCCGATCAAGATGTCGCGATGCTTGACGTGTGCCACTTCGTGGGCGACGACCCCGCGCAGCTCCTCGCGATCCAAGGTGCTGAGCAGGCCGGCGGTCACGCACACGATTGCGGTGCGCTCGTTGCGACCCGTCGCGAACGCGTTCGGCTGGTCGTCGGGCGAGATGAACAGACGTGGTGAGACGATTCCGGCTCGATCGGCCAGGACGGCCAGATCTGACTGCAGCCATTCGAGTTCACCGGGCCGCACCTCCTGTGCCGCGCGCCGACTTCACGGCGAGTCGGTCCGAGAACCAGTACGAGCTGCCGACGAGACCGAAGCCGAACAGGCCACCGATCATCAGGCCGGTCACGCCGCCGAGCAGCGTTCCGACGAGGACGAAGAAGCCGGCCAGACCGGCGAGCAGGGTGAAGGTCTTGAGAGTGTTCTTGAACACGAGAGATTCCCTTTCAGCACACGACGAATAGACGTTGCTGAAAGTCTCCCCGCCCGATTTCTCGGACTGGCCACGCCGACTCCGAAGAGTGTGTTGACGACTGGCCTCGTGAGGTACTCCCCTTCAGTTGCCCGAGAGCATAGGTGCCTATGCGACGGCTTGCACCTGAAACCTATGATTCGTCGTAGGTTTCGTGAGATGTCCTTCGGAACGAGTGGTCGGCTTCACTCAGGGCGGTGCCTGCTGGTCATCTCCAAGCGTCTCGGACACCCGACGTTCGCAACCACGCAGGGCAAGTACGGACACCTCATCCGGCCGCTCCGGGACCCACACCTCGAAGCATTCGAGCAATCGATCCTCGTAACGCAACCGTGATCGGCCGAGCGCCTGGATCGGGTCCGGCTGAGGACGTCTACGGCGGAGCGATATCGAGCACTCGGCAGTGCGCAGTTTGCCCCATATGCCTGTAATCCACCTGGGGTTTCGCGAGGCTGATGGCGGGGTGGTTCTCTCGATGGTTGAGCTCGTCCGATGACGTGGGTTCCGGTGCTGGTCAGCGAGGCCGATCGTGGAGGTCGACCATGCCTGCGGTTCGGTCACGAGCAGGTGGATCGCTATCTCGATTCCGTGTCGGCGCGTGCTCGGCCGAACACGACACCGGTGGCTCGGGTCGACTCCTCGAGTCCCAGCGGCAGACACTGACGGTGGGCTGGTCAGTTGACGAATCCGCGAGACTCGACGGCGTGAACGAGTTCGAGAACATCGACCGGCATGCCGTGCGCCGATCCGATCGAGGCCCAGTGTGAGGGCCGTCGTCTACGACCGCTACGGCCCGCCCGAGTTGCTTCGTGTCGACGACGTGCCGACGCCGGTGCCGAGCGCCGACCAGGTGCTCGTGCGGGTTGCCTCGACGTCGCTCAATCTGAGCGACTGGGAATGCCTGCGCGGCTCGCCGTTCTACGCCCGCATCGGAGGACTTCGAACGCCGGCTCGCTCGACGCTCGGCTCGGACATCGCCGGGCGCGTCGAGGCCGTCGGCGCCGCCGTCACCGGGTTCCGACCTGGTGACGAGGTGTACGGCGACAACCTGGGGCTGAAAGGCGGCTTCGCCGAGTACGCCGTTGTGCCCGAATCGGCCCTCGCCCCCAAGCCGGAGCAACTGACGTTCAGCGAGGCGTCGACGATTCCACAATCGGGAGCGATCGCACGGCAGGGAACCGCCGATGTGGCGCCGGGGATGCGGGTCCTGGTCAACGGGGCGGGCGGTGGCTCAGGCTCGTTCGCGATCCAGCTGGCAAAGCGGGCGGGTGCCCACGTGACCGCTGTCGACAACGCCGGCAAGCTCGACTTCATGCGGTCGCTGGGCGCCGACGAGGTGATCGACTACCACCGCGGAGACTTCACCCGCAGCGCCGCGCCGTACGACCGGATCCTCGATCTCGTCGCCCATCGCTCAGTGTTCGCCTACCGGAGGGCGCTCGCTCGCGGTGGCCGGTATCGCTGTGTCGGCGGGTCGGTGCCGACACTGATTCGAGTCGCCGCGGTCGGCGCGATCGCCGGTCGGCTCACGGGTCGACGGATCGGCACCCTGGCGGTGAGCGAGGGGCCGTCGCATTTCGAGCCGCTCGCCGCACTCTGCGTGGCCGGTCATGTCGGAATCCACATCGACCGCACGTTCGCTCTCGAGGAGGTGCCAGAAGCACTGCGCTACGTGGGCGAGGGCCGCGCCCTCGGCAAGGTCGTGGTAGAGGTCGACCTCGACTGAGCTGACGCCTTGACGGGATTATCCAGCGTTCGAGTCGGCACAAGGGTCGCCTTGCGGCGCTTGCTCTGGGGGGGGGGCGATTTCGTGCGCCGAACTCGAGCGGCTGTTGTCTTCTTGGCAAGTAGGCCGAGACGCTCAGTTCAGGTGAATGATGACGGCGATCGTCTCTCTCGGATCTGTGACAACACCAGCAGCCCAGGTTGCCGAGCGTTCCACCGGCTGCTGCTTGCCTACGTGAGAATGTCCGAGTACACAGCGATGTACCGTTCGATCATGCGGGACACGTCGAATCGCGCGACGGCGGTCGCACGTATCGCGATGCGGTCGAGATGGTCGACGTCTCGGATGGCGTCGACGGCTCCGTCGGTCGAGTCGACGAGGAACCCGGTCGCTCCGTGGTCGATGAGTTCTGGCATCGAACCCCGCCGGTTCGCGATGACGGGGGTGCCGCAGGCCATGGCCTCGACCACGCTGTAGCCGAACGGTTCGTCGAAGTCGATCAGGTGGAGAAGGGCGTGAGCGTTGCCGAGGACGGTCGAGCGTTCCGTCGCGGTGATCGGGCCGAGGTAGCGGACGTCGTCGCCGAGATGTGGCGCGACCTCGGTGCGGAAGTAGTTCTCGTCCTGGATGATGCCGGCGATGTCGAGTCGGCGCCCGGTGCGTCGGGCGACGGCAATGGCGTGGGCGGTTCCCTTGTCGGGGTGGATCCGCCCGAAATACAGCAGGTGATCGCCCGGTGTCGCTGCGATGTCGAAGTCGGCGGTCGTGATGCCGTGGTGGATCGTCGCGTCATAGTGAAGTCGCGGGTGGCGATCGGCGTCGCTGATCGCCACGTAGTGGGTGGTCGCGTCGTATCGCTCGTAGACAGGGACGATGCGTTCTGAGGAGAACCCGTGGATGGTCGTCACCACGGGCGTGTCGATCAGACCGCTGTAGGTGAGCGGCAGGAAGTCGAAGCCGTTGTGGATGACGTCGAAGTCGGCGCCCCGCTCGAATGCCGAGGCGATGTGGATGCATTCGGCCACCTTCGGTTCGATGTCAGGGTCGTCCGACCAACCACCGCTCGCGGTGGCATGGAGGGCGGCCGTGGTGACCGAGTCGGCCGTTGCGAACAGTGTGACGTCGTGCCCGGCGGCGACGAGCCCGTCGGCCAGCAGGGAGGCGAACTGTTCCCACGGTCCGTAGTGCCGCGGTGGGGTACGCCAGGAAATCGGCGCGAGGACCGCAACTCGAAATCGGGAATCGGAGGCGGCTTCGTGGGGGCGAGCGGGAATGATCGCAGCGTAGTGGTGCCGGTTCGCGATTACGGGCAGTACGGTGCAACCACGCCCCTTGGGCGAGTGCGCCCCGCTTGGGTCGGACGGCCATTGCAGTGCTGTCGCCCTCCGCAGGCTCGACGCCTCGGCTGAGCCGAACAAGGAGTTCTGCCGTGCACACCCCCGTCCCGGTTTCGCCGGATCCGATCCGCGGAGCCCGCGTGCGGTCGCTCGGCATCCTGTCGACCTTCCCGCCCACATCCTGTGGGATCGCCACGTTCTCCGCCGCACTTGCAGCGGGCCTGATCGGCGAGGGTGCCTCGGTCGATGTGGTGCGCTGCGGATCGAGCCCAGAGATCGAGGACGTCCTGGTCGTGGGGTCGCTCACCGACTCCGACGACGTCGGCCATCGACGCTCGATCGACGCGTTGAACCGCAACGATCTGGTCATCGTCCAACACGAGTACGGCATCTACGACGGAGCCGACGGCGAGTCGATCATCGATCTGGTCGCCTCGATCGACGCACCTGTCGTCGTTGTTGCCCACACCGTCCTGACGGAGCCGACCGAGAATCAGCGGCGCGTCCTCGAGCAGGTGTGCCGCAGCGCCCACGGCGTCGTCGTCATGACCAGGACAGCACACGCGAGGTTGCTGTCCGGCTACGACATCGATGGCTCGAAAGTGCACGTGATCCCCCATGGCGCCGCCACACCTCTCGCCGCGCCATCCGCATCGCAGCGCCGCCCCGAAGCGCCGCCACGGCTGCTGACCTGGGGGCTTCTCGGGCCCGGCAAGGGCATCGAGTGGGCCATCGACGCCATGTCCGACCTCGGTGACGTCGACCCGCTTCCCGAATACGTGGTGGCCGGGGCGACGCACCCAAAGGTCCGTGAAGAACACGGCGAGGCCTATCGCCAGATGCTGGTCGACCGCGCCGCCTCGGTGAGCGCCGCCATCACCTTCGACGACACCTACCGCGACCTGAGGTCGTTGACCGAGCTCATCCAGTCGGCCGATCTCGTCGTGCTGCCGTACGACTCACGCGATCAGGTGACCTCTGGGGTGTTGGTCGACGCGGTCGCGGCCGGTCGCCCTGTGGTGTCGACCGCCTTTCCCCACGCTGTGGAACTCCTCGGAACCGGCGCCGGCATCGTCGTCCCCCAACGCGACCCTGTGGCCCTGGGCCGCGCGATCCGCTCGGTGCTCACCGATCCGTCGCTTGCGTCTTCGATGGAGGCCGAGGCCCGTCGACTTGCGCCTGGCCTGGCATGGTCGGCGGTCGCGCATCGCTACGCCGAGCTCGCCGACCTGATCGTGGCATCGCGCCGACCGGTCGCGTCATGACGCTGCCGTCGTTCGCTCACGTGTTGTCGATGAGCGACGGGATCGGGATGTTCGAGCACGCAGATCACGCCGAACCACGTCGAGAAGAGGGGTACTGCACCGACGATGTCGCCCGGTTGCTGATCGTCGCCGTTCGGGAACCGGCCCACAGCCAAGCGGTACGGGACCTGGGTCGCACGGCGTTTCGATTTCTGGCGGAGGCGCAGAACGTGCACGGGCAGGTCCGCAATCGGCGCGACGCCCGGGGGCGCTGGCACGGGCGCCACGGCGTCGAGGACTGTTGGGGTCGGAGTCTATGGGCGTTCGGTACAGCGGCCCGCCGCGCTCCCGAGGAGTGGATGCGTTCCAGCGCGATCTCCTACTTCGATCACGGGTCGTCGCAGCGATCCCCGCACCGTCGGGCGATGGCCTTCGCCGCGCTCGGAGCGGTCGACGTGGCGCACTACGACCACGGCCATCGGCGCGCGCTCGAGCTGCTCGCCGACGCGGTGGCCGCCATCGGATCGCCATCGACGGATGCGGACTGGCCGTGGCCAGAACCACGCTTGTCATATGCGAATGCGGCGCTTCCCGCGGCCCTGATCGCCGCCGGCGACCTGCTGGGTCGTCCCGACGTCGTTGACGATGGCCTCGTCCTCTTGCGTTGGCTGCTCGACCGCAATTCGCTCGATGGCCACCTCTCGCCGACGCCGGTCGGCGGTGCCGGACCCAGTGACGTCGCCGGTCGGTTCGATCAACAGCCGATCGAGATCGCGGCGCTCGCCGATGCCTGCCACCGGGCGCACGTCGTGACCGGCGACGATCGATGGCAACACGGTGTCGATCTGGCGATCGCATGGTTCTCGGGCGACAACGACCTCGGTGCGGTGATGTGGGATCCCGACACCCACGGCGGCTACGACGGTCTCACGCCGACAGGCCCGAACCTCAATCAGGGTGCCGAGTCGACGCTGGCGCTCATCGCGACGCTGCAGTACGCGCCCCGCGACGGAGACGATGTCGCCTCGGCGACCAGACTCACGTCGGCGGGTCGATCAGTCGATTGAGCAGTTCGTCGACCCGCACGGTCGCGATCTGGGCGCCGACATCGGCGTAGCCATAGGGCAACACCAGATGGTCGCCGTGAATCAGACTGCCGCACGAGTAGACGACGTTGGGCACGTACCCTTCGCGCTCGTCGGCGCTCGGCGACAGCAGCGGCTCGCGCAGATGCCCGATCACTCGACTCGGATCCTCGATGTCGAGGAGCAACGCGCCCAGGGTGTACCTGCGCATCGGGCCGACGCCGTGGGTGATCACGAGCCAACCGGCATCGGTCTCGAGCGGCGAGCCGCAGTTGCCGAGCTGCATGAGTTCCCACGGTTGCTTGGGTTCCTGGATCCGTGTCGCCTCACGCCACACCCGGATGTCGGTCGAGGTCATGAGGAAGTTGTTCACGTTGTCCTGTCGGCTCAACGCGACGTACCTGCCGCCGATACGTCGAGGGAAGATGGCCATCCCCTTGTTCTGGGCTGCGTGTCCGGTGAGCGTCGCGATCCTGAACTCGCCGAAGTCTGCGGTCTCGATGAGTTGCGGAAGAATCTGATGTCCGTCGTATGCGGTGTAACTGGCGTAGTAGGCCACGGTCCCGTCGTCGTCGACGAACCGGACGAAGCGGGCGTCTTCCATGCCGTGGCTCTCGGTCGGACCGGTCGGGAACAATACGCGCTCGGAGATCTCGGTGGACGGCGGGAACGAGACGCGATAGTTCGACGAGGCCAACCAGTGCAGAAACCGGGTCGTCTCGCCCGACATCGACCGGTCGATCCCGTCGTCGTCGAGCGCCTCGATGGCCGACTCGAGTTCGGCAATCGTGAACCGCTCCGACAGCCGTGCCAACACGCGCTCCTCGACTTCGTTCAACATCGCCACGTCGTCGAGCTTCGTCGAGAAGAAGCCCTTGTCGTAGGCATGCGGCGAACGCACCCCGGTCTCGGCGTACGAGCTCACCGGATCGAGTTCGACCGTTCCGTCGGCATCGACGACACCCGTTCGGAACTCGATCGACGACACATGCCCTTCGCCGATGGCCCGCAGACTCATGACGAACCTGACAGCGCCTGCGGCGACACCGGACTGGTCGGGGCCGACCACGATCGACGGGTTACCGAGGGCGGCTGCTTCGATCGAGTACTCGTGGGTGAAGTAGGCACCGATCAGACGCTGTCGCTCAGTGGTCATCGGCACAGCCGACAACGAGCCCGAGAACCGTGTCGCGACGACGTCGTGATGCCGGTCGAGCACTGCATCGAAATCGCGGTGGCGACCGGAAAAAGAGCGCACGCATCGGCCAGCGTGTCGGCGACCTCGTCCTCCGTCAGCGCCATGATCCGTTCGAGGACGGCCTCGAGACGCGATGAACCATCTCGATAGACCTCGTCGCCCGGCATGAACAGCTTGCTGATCACTCGACGTGGATCGGGAACGAAGCGCACCGACTGCTCTCGGTTGATCGGGAGTGCATCCATGAAGCCCCCGGCCACTGGCGATCGTGCTCCCGTCAAGGTGACGAGGATCACCGCCACCGTACCCAGATGGGTCCGCGACCGTTCAAGGTGACCGATGCGGCGTTCTCCGCCGGGAAGCCGATGATCCGACAATTCGCACTGCATGGCCCGTCGCTGCGACGGCTCCAGGTCTGGCCGTACGCACCGCGAGACGGACTGGCCAACCGGTCAGACAGAATCGAGACGAGGCCTGCGGACACCCATTGTCGGCATTTCCGATCGGTCGAACCACTGTGCGACGGAGGGATCATCGCAGGCCGAACCGTTCGTCCTCGCGCCGCACCGCCTGCGAAGTCGCACGCCTTCGAACCGGCCGCGTAGGCTGAGGGAGTGGACATCGAGGCGAGCGCCCGCAAGCACGGTGTCACCGATGACGACATGCTCCATGCACTCCGACATCACCGGCGGGGCTTCGAGACCGACGATCCCGCTGTCACGATGTTCATCGTACGCGACAGCTGAGCCGCTGGAGGTCGGTGTCGTCGATGATGCCGATGGCGTCGCGATCGTTCACGCGATGCCGGCCCGATCAAAGTTCCCTGAAAGGTTGGTGGACTCCATGACGACGAAACGAGTACAACGCGCCGAGGCCCTCGAGCAATGGGCGGACGACGTCGACGCCGACGATCTCGTCGAGGCGAACACTGCAGCGCTGCGCGCCATCGCCGAACTCGTGGAGCAGCGAGACGACGTCGACACGGCTCTGCTCGGTGCGATTCGCGGTGCCCGCAACGCAGATCGTCCATGGTCGGAGATCGGAGCGATGCTCGGCGTGTCCAAGCAAGCCGCCCAACGCAAGTACGCCTCCAAGATCTCGGCGTAGCATCCCTCGACATGCGGGAGCGCGACCGCCCGTGCCTTCCGGATTGCGCTCCTTCGGCTGTCACGGAATGGTCACAGGATTTCCCGGACTCGACGGATTCCACCGCACCGATCGGACGGATCGGACGGCGACTCCGCACGAAACCGCATGATCCGGACTGAAGCCCACTGTCCGGACGGTCTGCGCCGTACTTGACCCCCTTCTCCTCAGGGAGAGTGCGGGTTCGAATCCCATCCCGGGCACTCTGAGCTGGTGTTTTACAGCATGGATGATGTTGTATGCGCAACGTTGCGGAGCGAACGGTCACAGGACTCGTTCCCGTCGTTGCGTGGGGTGCGGTCCAAGCAACCGATTCTCGAGACGCGACCGGAGCATGTTGGAGCGATATCCAGCACCTATCCGTGCGCATCATCCCGGTTCTGCTCGGCCAGATCGTCGTTTCAGCGCCGTTGGCTGTCGCCGGGATGGGTGTGTGCCGCTGCTGGTTGTGCAGGATTTCGGGGCGGCCCAACAAGTACTCCTTGCGGACGCGGAGTGGGTCCACGCCGCTGCCTCGGCGCCCGATTTGCCCGCACCGAGATGCGGCTCCTTGCCACTTGCGCCGAGTTCGAAGTCGACCTGATCAGCGTGCGCACGCGCGAGGGGATGGCGGTTGCGAAGGCACCGGGCAAGGTGAAGGGAGGCCAACCGAAGCTGTCGCCGAAACAGCAACGGGAGCTGGAGCGAATGCACGAGACCGGCGAGAACACCATCAGCGACCTCGGCGAGCTGTTCGCGCTCACAGCGCCCGACGGTCTACCGCACCATCAACCGCACAGACCGACCGCAGAGCAGGCCCAGCAGGAGCGTCCGACTGCCGACGATCCTCGACCGGGCACTGTGTCCTCGACCCGGCGTTCCCGGGGGCACGCTCTGGGACGAGTCGGTCAAGTGGCGTTCTTCTTGATCGGATGGTTCACCGTGTTGGGCCGCCGAGTGTGACCGCTGGACTCGGCGACGATCGTTGTCGTCGTCCAGCACACTCGATGCGCTCCTACCGGGCGACCACCATCGAGTGGACATCCGGTACGCGCGTACAGATGCATCGTGCACGGTGCATTGGATGCTGAAATGGGGACACGACGCGGCCGAGCACAGCGCTTCCGCACGTCCAGTGCGGTCGTCAGTCCCGAGTGGGGAAGACCCCGTTCACCGCGATGCAGTAGTTGAGGTTGTCGGCCTTGCTCTGCTGGGTCAGGTCGGGGAGCGCGAACGTCGTCCTCCCGTCCCCGCCGTAGGTCGTGCCCAGCAGGGCGAACAACGACTGGTTCTGCTCTATCGGCAGCTGTTGGCCCTGACACATCATCCAACCGCGCGGTGCGAAGTTGAACGCAAAGGCCTGGATCTGTCCGAGAAGCGGTTCCATCGTCAAATTCCTCCTGCCTCGTCGCCCGTCAACTGCCTGGGACCGAACGTCCTCGGAGTGTCGGCGTCGAGGCGTGGAATGTTCGCGTGAAGCGGGCGGCTGGTCAAGTGAATCGCCCAGGCTCTGGCCGCCGTCCGAACGGGCGACACGCTCGTCGTCCCGAAACTGGACCGGCTCGGTCGGTCGGTCGCTGATGCCCGAGACATCGGCGATACGCTCGCTCAGCGCGGGGTGCAGCTATCGCTCGGCGTTCAGATCTACGGACCCGACGATCCAATGGGGAAAATGTTCTTCAACATTCTCGCCACGTTCGCCGATTCGAAGTCGACCTGATCCGGATGCGCACCCGCGAAGGGGATGGCTGGCGCGAGAGCCCAAGGAAAGTTGAACGGCCGTCAACGCTTCGCCAACGGAATCACGCCGCTTCCCGACGACGCGATCGCGGAGCTGACCGACGCGTTCAGCCAGGCCTGAACCGTTGGGCCGAGCTGACAACCACTCCGCCAACCGTCCCGTGCCCGCCTTCCTGGCTCGCGATCTGTCCGGCGGGAACCAGCAGAAGGTTGTTCTCGCGAAATGGCCGCTCGGCTGTCACGGAATGGTCACAGGATCTCCCGGACGTGGCGGATTCCGAGACATCGGCCGGACGAGCTGCACGGTGCCGCCGGGCGGAACTGCATGACCCGGACGGGTCTGCACCAGAAGGTGGGTTTGCGCATGTCTCAAACCCCCCTTCACCGAACGGTGAGTACGGGTTCACATCCCGTCCCAGGCACCATTTTCCTGCGGCCGATCAGCTCGCGGCTCTCTGGTACCGTCGCCGTCGTACCAATTCGCACGACGAACCGAGGGCCATCCGCCATGCCGACCATCAAGAGTTCAGACCTGATCGTGAACCAGTCGATATCTGCTGCTGCGCCTGATTCGCTCCTCACGATCGAATCGGCCGCCGGCAGCCCGCTCCCGACCGGAACGTATACGTTCCAGCTGGTGGTCACCGACGACTCGGGGAACAACTCCAACCCCGCCACCGTGCGAATCGTCATCGCCGATGATCAGGCTCCGACTGCCGTCATCGACGCACCGGGTCGAGTCGGCATCGGGCAAGACTTCTCACTCAGCGGCGAACGCTCGATCGACGTCGGAGGTGAACTGACGAAGTACGTGTGGACGCTGATCCAGACGCCATGAGGTTCGTGCTGAACCGGCCGGTGACGACGAGCGAGCCGACCGTCGTCGTGGAGAACGGTCTGGCGGTGGGTCGTCACCGGTTCCGACTCGAAGTGATCGACGAGTCGGGCAACCGCAGCAAGCCCGCCGACATCGACGTGATCGTTTCACCTCGGAAGCGCCGGACCCCGCGTCGAACCTCCGACTGACGACGCCGAACGTGCCGGCCGCCTGAGCGAGACGACCCGTCTCCGTGGCAGACGTGTGCGGTCCGCCGCCGCGAGTTCCGGGCAGGTCGACGGACCTGTCGATGTCAGGAATAGTCGTCAGCAGCGCTGCTCGTCGAGGGGCGGTCGCGAAGCGTGGTCACGAGAGCAAAATACAGCAGCGGTACTGCGAGATAGATGAGCAGGCTCACGGTGGGGAACCACTGGGCCAGACCCATCGCAGCAACGTAGGCACCGATGGTGACCAGCGACAGGATCGCGCCGAATCGGCGTTGCTTCGTGCTCGGTACCTCCAAGAGGAGGGCCGGACGTCGCATGACATAGGCATACAGCAACGTCCGGAACACGTTGGCGGTGATCAACACCAGCCCGTACAGATTCAGTGCGATGGCCTCGCCGTGATACTCACCCAGCACCGACGAAGCGAACGGAATCAAGCACACCGGCAACAGGAACACGAGGTTGAGCCAGACCACGTCTCGATTGACGCGTTCGATCCGATTGAAGAGGTCACGATGCCACACCCAATGCATCCCGGTGATGAAGAAGCTGATCACCCAAGCCGTGAACGTGGGGCCGGCGTCCTTGACCGAATCGACGAGGGATTGCGATGACAGATCCTCCGGGATGGACAACTCGAGCACGAGAATCGTGATGACGATCGCGAACACGCCATCGGTGAAGGTCATCACCCGCTCGGGATCACCCTGCCGTGCCTTCCTTGCCGTGATCGCTGCTGTGCCGTCTTCCATGCTCCTTACGATGGCAGAGGTGGTTCCATCGTGAGGCGACCGGCTCGCGAGCAGCGTCCGTCTCCGGTGTTCGACTGGCGCTCGGAGACCATCGACGGAAGGCCCAAGCGATCCTGCCCGCTCCGGGCACGGCGATGGCGATGGGCAGACCCGCGTGAGTGTTGCGGTCGAACTTGATTCGTGATGACAGTCACCGACGATGGGGGCTTCTTGGCGACAGTTACCGGCGGTGAGGTTCGGTTCGTCCGATCGAGTGGGACGTTTGGTAGATCTCGTTCAGTGGCGTACTGTTGCGCCCGGCGGACGATTGGGGGCCGGTCACTCGACCGGACAGAACCGACAAGGGGACAGACGAACATGTTCATCAACCATCGAAATCGGAAGCGCGCGGCTCGGACGTGCGCTCTCGATCGCAGGGCTGCTCGGCGCAGCGCTCGTTCCGGTAGCGGTCGCGAACGTGGCGCCGGCACAACAGGGCTGCGACTCGAGAACCAACAACACCTACGAAAAGCTGCTCGAGTGCGTCCGAGTGGAGGGCGTCCGAGAGCACCAGGCCGCGCTCCAGGCGGCGGCCGATGCGAACGGCGGCAATCGCGCCGCGGGTACACAGGGCTACACCGACTCGGTGGCCTACGTGGTCGACACACTCGTGGCTGCCGGCTGGAACGTCGAACTGAACGAGTTCCCGTTCATCTTCACGCCGCCACCGGCGCTGGAACAGCTGACCCCCGTGCCCGCCACGTACGAGACGGGTGCCTTCACCGGCACGGGCTTCGGAGAGGTCTCCGGACAGATCGTCTCGGTCGATCTCGCCCTCGAACCGCCACAGGCGAGCACGAGTGGCTGCGAGGAGACCGACTTCGATGGTCTCGACTTCAGTGGTCCTGCCGACATCGCGCTCATCCAGCGGGGAGCGTGCAACTTCTCCACGAAGGCGATCTTCGCCGAGGCAGCAGGCGCCGAAGCGGTGATCATCTTCAACCAGGGCAATACCCCGCAACGTGAGGGTCTCATCGTCGGCACGCTTGGTGGCCCCAACGTCGTCGGCATCCCGGTCGTCGGCGGATCCTTCGCCGACGGCGTGGCACTGGCCGTGATGGGCGCAACAGCGTTCGTCGATGTCGATCCGCCCGAGTCCCGTCCGCAGGTCAACGTCATCGCAGAGCTCCCGGGCAACAACGACAACAACGTCGTCATGGCCGGCGCCCACCTCGACTCCGTGCAACGTGGCCCGGGCATCCAGGACAACGGCAGCGGTTCGGCGGCACTCCTCGAGGTCGCAGAACAGATCTCCAAGCTGAAGCCACAGAACACCCTGCGCTTCGGCTGGTGGGGCGCCGAAGAGTCGGGCCTGATCGGCTCGACGGCATACGTCAACGGACTCGACCAGAGCGAACTCGATCGGATCGCGCTCTACCTCAACTTCGACATGATCGGTTCACCGAACCACATCTTCATGACCTATGACGGTGACGAGTCCGGCTTCCCCGCGCCTGTCGGAGTGCCGATCCCGGATGGCTCGATCGCGATCGAGAAGTTGTTCGAGTCGTATTACACCTCTGCAGGGGAGCCGTACGACGACGCGCAGTTCAGTGGTCGCAGCGACTACCAAGCCTTCATCAACAACGGCATTCCAGCCGGTGGACTCTTCACCGGCGCCGAAGTGATCAAGACCGACGCCCAGGCGGCGATCTGGGGTGGAACCGCTGGTGAGCAGTACGACCCGTGCTACCACCTCGCGTGCGACACGTTCGACAACATCAACCTGCACGCGCTCGACGTGAACTCCGATGCTGTCGCGACCGCCGTCCTCACGTACGCCTACTCGACCGAGACGGTCAACGGCGTCAAAGGCAAGAAGGTGCCGGGCAACTTCACGCTGCCCGCACCCGACGGCCCACAGGGCACCGTCGGCAGTGGCGGTGGCGGCCACTTCCACGACGAAGAGAGCTGACCGACTCCGCCACTCACCGAGTGGCGCCGTGAGTGCGATGGGGGACGGCCGAGCGGCCGCCCCCCCATCTGCGTTCCGCTGTACGGCCTGCCCCAACCATTCGGGTCTGAAGTCGGTGGCCGCGCTCCTCCCGAGGCCCGCTCGGAGGGACCTGGTTGCCGTGACTGAACGTCGGGCCGGTCAGCGCCGCCGGATGCTCACGCCTGGTACGTCGGAGCGCTCAATGAATGTTGCGGCGGGCGGTCGGCAGGGCCTCGAGACGTTCGGGGTCGATGGGATCACCGGTGTCTTCGTCGTACCCGTACGTGCCGTCCTCGATCCGGCCGAGGGCGGCGTCGATCTCGGCGAGTGATGTCTTGAGACCCGCCTCCATCTCCATCTCGATCCCGACTCGGGCGGTATTTTGACCGGTGTCGCCGGTCGACGTGTCGATCGGCTCATCGGCATGCAGCTGACGGTCGATCTGGCTGAGCTGGCGGCCGAGGCGTTCGCGTTCTGCCAGCAACTGGGCGCGGGCTTGCTCGAGGTCGATGGCCGACATCGACGCAGTTTCCCACGGGTCTCCTCGGTGCACCAAGCAGTTTGTTCATCAAATGACAACTGCGGGTCGCGTCGTGACGTTGCCGGCACGCCACCAAGCCGGGGCGACGCAGGAATCCTCGGTCTGGCCGGCAATGGCGAACACGGCCGCCATTCGCACGTGGTCGGCGACCTGGTCGGCCGTCAGCGGCGAGAGACAGAGGGCACCGGGCTCGGGAATTCCGGTGCTTGCCCGACCGGCTGCGTCGTGTGGGTTCCTCCTCGCCACGTTCATCTCACCTTCGGCGATACGCCGTCGCTGGAACAGGGCACTTGGTCACGCACCTCCAAGTTCGGGACTTTCGGCCGTCGCCCAGTACGACTCGGTGTTGCCATGATGAACTGATGCCCACCGCCTGCTTGGATGGAAACGAGGCCGCTGCGCGCGTCGCCTATGCACTGTCGGAAGTCGTGGCGATCTATCCGATCACCCCGGCCTCACCGATGGGTGAGCTGGCCGACGCCTGGGCATCGTCGGATCGCCCGAACCGATGGGGGAGCGTCCCCGAAGTGATGGAGATGCAGTCGGAGGCCGGTGCCGCCGGCGTGCTCCACGGCGCGCTGCAGACCGGTGCGCTGGCGACGACGTTCACTGCCTCCCAAGGTTTGCTGTTGATGCTGCCGAACATGTTCAAGATCGCCGGGGAGCTGACGCCCACGGTGATCCACGTCGCCGCCCGATCGCTGGCGACCCACGCCTTGTCGATCTTCGGCGACCACAGCGATGTCATGGCGGCGCGCACGACCGGTTTCGCAATGCTGTGCGCGAGCTCCGTTCAGGAGGCACACGACTTCGCCGCGGCCTCCCACGCCGCGTCGCTGCGTTCACGCGTCCCGTTCCTCCACTTCTTCGACGGCTTCCGCACATCGCATGAGATCAACCGCATCGAACTCCTCGATGACGAGGTGCTGGGGGCGATCGTTCGCGATCCCGACATCGCGGATCACAAGCTCCGCCGGCTGCGTCCGACCGCACCGGTCGTGCGTGGCACCGCACAGAACCCGGATGTGTTCTTCCAGGCCCGTGAGGCTGCCACTCCGTTCCACGAGTCGGTGCCCGGCACGGTGTCTGAAGTGTTCGACGAACTGGCGTCGGCGACCGGTCGCCGGTACGGGCTCGTCGACTACGACGGAGCCGAGGACGCTGAGCGAGTGATCGTGATCATGGGCTCGGGGGCGGGGGCCTGTCAGGAGACCGTGCAGCAACTGACGGCGACGGGGGAACGAGTCGGAGTTGCCACCGTGCGTCTGTTCCGCCCGTTCCCGACCGAAGCGCTGCTCGCCGCGCTGCCGGCAACGGTTCGTAGCATCGCCGTGCTCGACCGCACCAAGGAGCCGGGATCGGTGGGCGAGCCGCTGTTCCAGGACGTCGTGACCACACTGGCCGACTCCGAGCGTGGAGGGGTCTCCGTGATCGGAGGCCGCTACGGGCTCGGCTCCAAGGAGTTCACGCCGGCGATGGTCGCTGCAGTCTTCCGCGAACTCACCTCCGACTCGCCCAAGCGCCGGTTCACCGTCGGCATCATCGACGACGTCAGCCATTCGAGCCTCGCCGTCGATGAGTCGTTCCGGGTCGACACCGGCGACCGGTCGGCCGTGTTCTACGCCCTCGGGAGCGACGGAACCGTTGGCGCCAACAAGGCGACCGTCAAGATCATCGGAACCAAGTCCGATCTGTATGCGCAGGGGTATTTCGTCTACGACTCGAAGAAGTCGGGGTCGATGACGGTCTCCCATCTGCGCTTCGGGCCGGACCCGATTCGCTCGACATACCTCGTCGATCAAGCCGATGTCGTCGCGTGCCGCCAATTCGGCCTGCTCGACCGCTTCGATGTCACCGCGACCGCTCGCCCGGGCGGCATCCTCCTCCTCAACGCCCCCCACCCGGCAGGCGACCTGTGGACGCACCTTCCCGAGCGAACGCGAAACGCCATCGTCGACAAGGGTCTCCGGGTCTTCACCGTCGATGCCGCGAAGATCGCCGCCGAACTGAAGATGCCCGGACGAATCAACACGGTCATGCAACCGTGCTACTTCGCGCTGACCGACATGGTGCCGCTCGACGACGCGATCGAGGCCGTCAACCAGTCGATCAGCGACACGTACGGTCGCCGTGGCCAGACGATCGTCGAACGCAACCAGGAGGCGGTCACGCGGGCGCTCGCCGAGCTCCGAGAGGTCGAGGTGCCTGCGGAACAGAGCACGATCGACGAGGTTGCGACCGAGGTGTTCGCTGCGAGCGCCGACCACGCCGAGGCCGAGTTCGTCGATCGCGTGACGATGACCCTGATCGCCGGCCAGGGTGACCTGCTCCCGGTTTCTGCGATGCCGGTCGACGGTACGTTCCCGACCGGCACCACGGTCCTCGAGAAGCGCAAACTCGCGGCCGAGCTCCCCATCTGGGAGCCCGATCTGTGCATCGACTGCGGCAAGTGTGCGATCGTCTGCCCGCACGCCACCATCCGGATGAAGGCATTCCCGGCCGATGCACTGGAGGGCGCCCCGGACGGGTTCCTCAGCAAATCGTTCCGCTCACGTGAGCTGGTCGACCATCAGCTCACGATCCAAGTCGCCCCCGACGACTGCACCGGCTGCGGCATCTGTGTCGATGTCTGTCCCGCGAAGGACAAGACGGAGATCCGGCGCAAGGCGATCAACATGCGCCCGGCCGAGGAGCACCGCGACGTCGAACGAGCTCGGTGGGATCACTTCCTTCGGATTCCGGAGCTCGATCGCACGTCGATCACCCACGGCTCGGTCAAGAACTCGCAGCTCCTCGAGCCGTTGTTCGAGTTCTCCGGGGCGTGCTCGGGTTGCGGCGAGACGCCGTACCTCAAGCTGCTCACGCAGCTCTTCGGTGAGCGACTCGTCATCGCCAACGCGACCGGCTGCTCGTCGATCTACGGTGGCAACCTGCCGACGACGCCGTGGTCGAAGAACGCCGACGGCCGCGGACCTGCCTGGTCGAACTCGCTGTTCGAGGACAACGCCGAGTTCGGCCTCGGAATGCGCCTGGGCATCGAACACCATCAGCGGGAAGCGCTGCGGCTCGTTCGCGAACTGTCGGATGTGATCGGTACCGAGCTCGCTGAAGCACTGCTCGCAGACACACGCCCGACCGAGGCAGGAGTCGATGAGCAGCACCGCCGGATCGCTGCGCTCCAGGCACGGCTGGCCGACATCGACGACACTCGCGCTCGGCGCCTCGATGTGATCGCTGATGAATTGGTCGCCTCCAGCACGTGGATCGTCGGTGGCGACGGCTGGGCCTACGACATCGGATTCGGCGGCGTCGACCAGGTGCTGTCGAGTGGACGCAACGTGAACCTGCTCGTGCTGGACACGGAGGTGTACTCCAACACCGGTGGGCAGGCGTCGAAAGCCACGCCGCTCGGAGCGATCGCGAAGTTCGCCACGGCCGGGAAGAACACTGGCAAGAAGGACCTGGGAGCGGTTGCGCGGCGGTACGGCGACGTCTACGTCGCCCAAGTGGCGCTCGGCGGCAGCGAGATCCAGACCGTCAAGGCGCTCATGGAGGCCGACGAGTGGGAGGGGCCGTCGATCGTCATCGCCTACTCGACCTGCATCGCGCATGGCATCGACATGACGACCTCGATGGCCCATCAGAAGGAAGCGGTGAAGGCCGGCTACTGGCCGTTGTACCGCTATCGGCCGACCAGCGACGAACACGAGCACCCGTTCCAACTCGACTCGGCGGCGCCGAGCATCCCGTTGCGCGAGTTCGCACTCCAAGAGGCCCGGTACGCCATGTTGGCCCGCTCCGACCCCGCTCGCTCAGAGATGCTCCTCGACCTCGCCCAGGACGCGATCGACGAACGATGGCGCTACTACGAGCAGCTTGCCGACGTCGAACGTCGCGTACCGAGCGTGGGTCATCACGACGAGTTCGTCGAGGTCGAGCTCTCGCCATCCCGGGAAGGCACGAGTGAGGGAGCCGATTCCGAATGACCGATCTGCACTGCAGCTATCTGGGTCTTCCGTTGAAGTCGCCGATCGTGGCATCGCCGAGCCCGCTGACGGGCGAGGTCGAGACGATTGCGGAACTCGAGCGGTTCGGCGCCGGCGCGATCGTGTTGCCGTCGCTGTTCGAGGAGCAGATCGAGCACGAGGCCAACGAGATCGATCGGCTGATGTCGATCAACGCCGACAGCTTCGGCGAGGCGACGACGTTCTTCCCCGATGTCGACGATTACAACTCGGGGGTCGACCGGTACCTGCAACTCGTCGAGTCGGCGAAGGCCACGGTTGACATCCCGGTGATCGCTAGCCTGAACGGCGCCAGCATCGGCGGATGGCTGCGGTACGGAGGGCTGCTCGAAGATGCTGGAGCCGACGCCGTGGAGATCAACCTCTACACGGTCGCGGCCGATCCGATGGTGTCGGCAACCGAACTCGAATCCGAACAACTCGAGTTGATCGCGGTGCTGGCGGGAGAGCTGAACATCCCGCTCGCGGTCAAGATCTCGCCGTACTACTCGGCGCTCGCTGCGTTCATCCTCGGCGTTCAGCAGGCGGGCGCCGACGGGGTCGTGCTGTTCAACCGCTTCTACCAGCCCGACCTCGACCTCGAGACGCTCGGCGTCCAGTCGCGGCTCTCGTTGAGCACTCCTGAAGAACTCAGGCTCCCACTGCGCTGGACGGGGATCGTCCGCGAGTATCTGTCGATGTCGATCGGGTGCACCACGGGTGTGCACACCGGCTACGACGTCGCCAAGCTCGTGCTCGTCGGCGCCGATGTGGCGATGACCACCTCGGCACTGCTCCGCAACGGTCCGTCGCACCTGGCCACCATCGAGGCACAGCTCCGTGAATGGATGAGCGAGCACGAGTACGAGTCGATCGAACAGATGCGAGGAGCGGTGCGCAGCGAAGCCGCAGCGGACCCGGCCGGGTTCGAACGGGCCAACTACATCGGCAACCTCGCCAGTTACACGAGTCGACACTTCGAACGGCAACCGCTCGGCCTCCGGTCGGACTGAAGCCAGGTCGCGGTCGCTCGATCCGGCGATCACGGGGATGACACACTGGACTCATGTGGTGGCTGGCCCATGGGCAACACGACGTGCCCCGTTCGACCGAATGGTTGTCACGGCATGAGCTCGACCATCTCGGGTCGATCCGTTTCACCAAGCGTCGAGACGAGTACGTCACTCGCCGGTGGACGACCAAGCAGGCGATCGCGACGGTGCTCGACGTCGACCGCTCCGAACTGGCACGGATCGAGATCCGCCATCGGCCGAGTGGCGCGCCCTACGTGCAGCTCGACGGAGAACCGGCTGCGGTCGACGTGTCGATGAGCGATCGCTCGGGGTGGGCCGTCTGCCTGGTCGGCGTGCCGGGGACGATGGCGTCGGGCACCGTGGGTGTCGATCTCGAGATCGTCGAACCACGGACCGCCGGGTTCGTGGCCGACTACTTCACTGCGGCCGAGCGGGCCTACGTCGGCGGCCTGCCCACCGAGCGTCACGACGAAGCCGCGAACCTGATCTGGTCGGCCAAGGAAGCGGCTCTCAAGGTCCAACAGGTCGGGCTTCGGGTCGACACGCGAACCGTCGAGGTCGATCTCGACGATGGACGGACCGTCGATGGGTGGTCGCAGATGACCGTGACGGGCAGCGATGGCCCGATGCCTGGTTGGTGGCGACGCTGCGGCGTGTTCCTGTTGACGGTCGCGTTCGCCGAACCCGCCGACCCGCCCGGACTCCTGCCCACCACGAGTGATCTCGACACCGCGACGCCGTCCCATTCGTGGGTGCGGTCACCCGTCGTCGATTCGAGCTGTTCTCAGCCCTGACGCGCCATCCCCCGTTGCAGGGCGTCGATGACGTAGGGGCGGATCTCGGAAGCGGCGATGATTCGGTCGACGGAGCCGACGCGGAGCGCTCGGTCGATCGTGTGGATCGAGTCGAATTCGGCCGCGACCTCCCCGAGCTTCTCCGAACGAACCGCCTCGGTGATCGCGGTCAGCGCAGTGCGGAGCCGAGTCGACTCGGCGCCGTCCGTTCCGGCGAGTGCTTCACGTGCCTCGCGGACCCGATGGTCGGCTTCGGTGCGCTGCTTCACGTCTCGAGCGAAGACCGTTGCGGCGGCCGGCGCGCCCCCGATGACGGATGCGTACGAGCCCTCGACCGCGGCGATCTCCATCGACTCGTTGAGCGCCTTGGAGAACACGACGAAGGCCCCACCGTGGTACCGCGACACGACGACGAACACGATCGGTCCGTCGAAGTTGGTGACGGACCGTCCGATCTCGGCGCCGAACTCCAACTGACGACGACGCATCGACTCAGGCGACCCGTCGAAACCCGACAGGTTGGCGAGCACGACGAGCGGCCGATTGCCGCTGGCCGCGTTGATGGCCCGTGCGGTCTTGCGAGACGAGTGCGGAAAGAGCGTCCCGGATGTCCACGCCGGCGGTCCGTCCGCCGGAACGAAACCCTTGCGGCCCAATGTGTGGGATTCGAGCCCGAGCAGACAGACCGGCCATCCGCCGACGGTGGTGTCCCACACGATCGACGTGTCGCCGTCGCGGAGGTCCTTCCAGCGTTCGAGCGGTTCGCTGTCGGCGTCGCCGACAGCCCGCATGACCGAACGCATGTCGAACGGTTGCTTCCGTTCGGCATTCAATTGGCCGAGAAGATGTCGCCGACCGTCCGGAACGGCGAGGCCGCCAACTCCGCATGCGGGCTGGACCGCACATCGCGTTCGGCAGGGTCGGAGGTCGGTCGGCGACGGGGAAATCGTTCACCGGGCACGACATAGGTGAGGTCATAGTGTCGGAGCAGCAGCGCACACGCTTCGGGGAACGATGGTGCCCAGTATTGCGCTTGGCCGTTGGGCCCCATCACGCGGTGGTACCCGCCGATCCCGAAGTTGTCGTCGGCGCTCACCGCACCCGAGAAGTCGAGCGCCTGCTTGCCGGTCAGGACCATCGTGGAGGCCGGCGTCATCACCAGGATGCCCTTGGTGTGGGTCAACATCGTGGCTTCGGCATTCCAGTAGGGCTGGCCGCCGACGTTGATGCCGGTGACGACGATGTTGATCTCTCCGCCCGCCTGAGTGAACTCGATGATCCTCCGCAACGTGAGCGCGATCCAGTCCATGTTCTCGGTGCCCGAGTCCATGGCGATGAGCGCACCACTCGACACGGCGAACCACTCGACCGGCAGCCGATGTTCGAGTGCGTACGACAGGACGGCGTTGATCCGACGGCACTCGGGCTCGGCGAGGTTGCCCAGACCCTGTGTCGGGTCGGACAGGATGCTCACCCGCTGCATACCCTCGGGGACGACCTGGGTGTGGTTCGTCATGAGGCCCACGACGACGTGGGCCGCGTTCGAGCCAGGTTCACGGTGCACCGGGACGAGCTGGTCGTCGGCGTCGAGTTCGAGCTCCTGGAACGTGTCGGCAGGCAGTCCGTCCCGGCGTGGTCGCTCCGTGAACAGCCGGACGATCTCGTGCGGGTAGGGCGAACCGAAGCGGGCCGCGGTCAGGATCTTCTGCTGGTACGTGCTGAGCGGGCGCACCGGCTGGTCGCCCGCCCGGTCTTCGCGCACGAGGATCTGGTGCCCGGCCTGCTCGATGTGGAGGACGGCGTTCCGGGTGCCGCCCTCGGAACTCTCGTCGGGGATGCGGACCTTCAGGACGACCTTCTCGAGACCCACACGTCCGGCCATCGGAGCAAACCGGTGAGCCAGCCGTTCCGTCTCGACCATCGTCAATGTCCATGGCGCCCGCACGTCGAGCACGAGCCGATTGGCGACGGGGCGGTCGCGAGGAGCGAATCGTGCGAGTTCGGATCGCATGGCAGCGAAGGCCAGCAGAGCGATCCGCTCGAGACGCGGATAGGTGGTCTCGGCGGTCACCGGATCATCGGCCGAAACCAGGTCGCGGACCTCGCCGACGGCGAACAGCCGATGGTCCCTGGGGTTCGTCTTCGCCACGCCGTCGAAGACGTACACGTCCTCGGGCGATGGACGGCGGACGAGATCGAAGTTCGACAGGCGCCACAGCTCGAGACGTGCGGCGAGCATCGGATGCAGGTTACGGAACAGCGGGTTCTCGACGAAGGAGCCGTCTTCGTGCTCCTCGAGCGTGACATGTTGCGACCGCGATCGTTCGTCGGACGTCCCGGTCAGCGTGCTGACCGTGACGTCGAGCCGGCGGAGCGGTCGCCCGAAGTGGCACTGCTCGGCGAGATCGGTCGCTTCCGCGGCGGTCGTCGCAATGTCGCGGCTGTCTCCCGAACGCCAGGTCACGACGTCGACCACGACGTCGACCTCGGTGCCGAACGAGTCGATCAGGGACGACACCGCCGAGGACCACGCGGGCAACGAGTCCAGTTCGAGGTAGCCGACGAGGACCACCACGTCGGTGTCACCGTCACGGTACGAGGTCGTCGCGACGAGAGACCCGCCCGCATCGTGGAACGTGATCTCGCCGAAATCGCAGATCCGGTAGAAGCGGCGGACATGGACCTCGAGCACGATCCGTCGCACCTCGTCCGAGGTCGTGTCGTCGTCGGGCCCCCACGCGCCGAGCACGAGCGCGCGCAGCGGCACCGGACACCACACGAGGCGGTCGATGTGTTCGGAGCGAGCTGCTCCGTCCGGAATCGCAGCAACCTGGGCGATGTGCGCTGCCATCTCATCGAGGAGGGCGGTGGTCGCCGCCTCCATCGGAGGCTCGTCGAATGCGTGGAACCTGAGGTCTCGGGCGAGGTCCGCGATCGCCTGCTGACGACCTTGCGTCGCCGCCGCCAATCGGTCGAGCCGCGTGCGCATCGCCAGGTCGGTCCGTTCGGCGAGTTCGTGGCGGTAGGTCAGACGGCGCTCGAGGATCGCGATGACCACGGCGCTCAGCTCACCGAGCCGGGCAAACGAGCGGAACAGCCACATCAGCGCTGACTCGAGCGTGGGCGTGCGGTCGAGTCCGTCGACTCCGTATCGGCCGAGTGCCCGCTCGAGCCGGTCGCGGTATCCCTGGGGCAGCCCGGCGAGGTCCGGATCGAGCCATTGCAGGAACGACAGCAGGAATTCCTGGGTGTGCTCTGTCGGCGCGGACTCGTCGAGTTCGGCCTCGGTCTGTGGCCGATAGAGCGCGCCGAGCTCGGCGTAGATGTCGAGCAGACCGTCCTCGCACTCCAGAAGTGCCGGATCGTCGGGAGCTGCGATCTCGGCGAGGCGTCGCTGTTTGGTCAGGAGCTTGCGGAGTGCCGGCGGCGAAAGGTCGTAGCCGAGCAGGTAGTCACCGAGCGGGACGTAGACCTGATCGCACGGCTTCCGGGTCGGATCGAGCCGTGCCTCGAGGTCGGACAGGTCGAGGCCCGTCGCGGGATCATCCTCGACCGCGGATTCGCCGGTCTGTGGCCTCAGTCGGACCAGGGGAGCACCCCGCTCCACCTGCGCGTTCGGGATGATCGAGACGGCCACCACCTCACCGGCGACCGGAGCTGTCACGGTGGTCTCCATCTTCATGGACTCGAGAACGGCGACGGGATCGCCGGCGGCGACCATGTCGCCAGGGGCGACGAGAGCGCTCACCACGAGCGCCGGCCAACCGGCGCGGAGCGCAACCCCGTCCTCGCGTTCGATCTCGTGTGTGGCGTCGCCGAGCTCGACTCGAAACCCGGTGTCGGTCGGAGTGATGACGAGCCGATGTCGTCGTCCACCGCACGTGATGCGGCGCTCGTAGTCGTCGAGTTCGTCGACGGTGATGTCGGCGACGTCCGCCCCGGTCCGGACCGAGTAGCGGCGCGGGCCGACGCGGTCGACGTCGAGTCGGTATGTCCTGCCGTCGTACCGAAGCTCGATGCCGTTTCCGACCTGAGCCGGGTGTTGCGGACGGCCTCGCTCAGCCGACCCGTAGAACGCCGCTTGAGCGTGGATCCGGTCGTTCTCGTAGGCCGCCGCTGCAGCTGCGAGGAGCGCAACGGGTTGTGGTTCCGGCCGATCCTGCTCGCGGATCACCCGATCGACCCAGGCGTCGTCGGCGGATCCACTCGTGTACGTGTCGTCACCGAGCAACCTCAGGAGGAACGTACGGTTGGTGGTGCCGCCGTCGACCACGACGGCGCTTCTGGCCAGTGCGCGGCGCACGCGTTCGAGTGCCACGTTGCGATCTGGGCCCCAGGCGGTGAACACCGCAATGAGCGGATCATGCTGATCGACCAGGTCGCCGATCCGTCGGTTGGCATCGATGCGGACGCCGGTGCCGACCGGGAAGGAGAGCAGCATGAGCCGTCCGGGGGTGACAGCGAAGCCGGCGCGGGGGTCTTCGGCGAGCAGGCGTGCTTCGACGGCGACGCCGTCATCAGGAGGTGGCTCGGTGGGGAGCGACTCGCCGCGCTCGATGCGGAGCCGCCAACCGATGATGCTCGCGCCCGTGCGCTCCTCGGTGGTCGCATGCACGGGTGGGGCGACACAGTCGACGCCGCTGAGCACGAAGTCGGCGCCGTCCGACAGGTACGTGATGGTCGCCGCGCCCTGGTACCCGACGTCGTTGGCCAGATCGACGGCGGCAGCTCGAAGCCGTGTGCAGACCTCGGTGCCGATCGTGGTGCAGGGCGCCTCGGCGATCAGCGATGCGCCGTCGCGGCGAATGCTGACCCGGGTGTCGAGTGGCCACACCGTGCCGTGATCGTCAGCGAGGATGTCGACCTCCACGCGTCGGGTCGGACGATCCGGGTCGAGAACGCCGTCGCCCAGGGGAAGGGCGCTCAGCTCGTCGGGGTCGGCGAGTCGACGGATCGTCGCCGAGTCGGGCCCGACGACCACAATCCCCGCCGCCTCGCAGGTCGCGACGAGCCCGGCCCGGTCACCGGGAGTCCACTCGCCGAGCCAGAGCGTGTCGATGTGGGCCCGTTGCAGACCGGCCACGAGATCGTCGTTCGACCCGTTGTCCGCAAGATGACGCACCTCGTCGGCCTCGCGGCCGTCCCATGGCGTCGGGTCGGGCGGGTCGCGGTGGAGTATCACCGTGGTGATCGGCGGTGCGTCACCGGCAGCGTTCAGCCCACCGACGGCGTGCAGCACCCGAACCGCTGATTCGCCACGGTCGAGCACCCCAAGGCGTCGTACCGAAGGCGGTTGCTCCATCTCGGTCGTCTCCATTCCTGTCACCCCGGATCTCTCATCGCGCCATCACGACCGGTACGTGGCGCGGAGATCGGCCGCGACGTCGTCCGGAATCGGTACCGGGAGTGGCACGGTCCGATAGCCGTCGAGACGGACGATCACCGATCCGTCGGCGTCTGCGACGGTGCAATCGAACACACCTGGCTCGATCTCGATCGCGCGTGCGTGGAGCGGTCCGGTGGCCGACGATGGATCGCACACCACCCGGGTACTGCCCACCCGCATCGGGAGTGCAAGTCGATCCTCCCGTCCGGCCTGCCAGAGTCCTGCGGTCTGGAAGCAGAGTTCGACCAACCGCGGGGCGATCGTGAGCGGAAGATCGGTGGGTTCGTGATTGGCGGGCAACGGGTCGGCCAGCGCCGCAATCGAGACGTCGTCGCCACCCCAGGCCGAGTGCACGACCTGGTAGGCGGGACCGTGGAAGTAGAAGGAATAGACCTGGTCGGCCCCCAAGACCGGGCCCTCGGCGCCCGGCGTCGGTTCGATCTGTTCGGCCGCCGGCGCGGATGTGGCCAGCCGAACCCGTCCGGTGAAATGGACCGTGCGCTGGGGTGTGTCGCTCCCCGGCAGGATCCGCTCGGCGACGAGCCGGCAATCGGCGACGAGGTCGTCGCCGATTGGTCTCACGACCGACTGGATCGTCAGCGTGCGCGGTTGGTCGCGGTAGAACTTGAGCGGCGCGGCGAAGGTCACGTCTTCGACGGCGATGACGTGGTGATCGGGTGCGACCAACCGTGCGGTTTCTGCGAACGCCTCCATCCCCATCACTCCGGGGAGGACCGGGATGCCGTCGATCCGATGATCGTTCAGGAACGGTTGCATGGTGGGGTCGAGCGTGGTCTCCACGACCACGCCGTCGTGCACGCTCATCCGGGCGGCGCCGATCATCGGTCCGTTGGCATCGCTGTCACCGACGAGTCGAGCGGGGTCGACGCCACCCCGGTCGTCGTACTCGCCCGCCATCATGCCGAGGGTCCCGGCGACGATCACCTCCCCGTCCGACGTGCCGGCGGTCAGCTCTCGGCGGATCCACGCCACCCCCGCCTCCGGCGGCAGCATCTGGACGCCGGCCATCTCCATGATCTTCGGGATCGAGCCTCGGGTTGCCATGCCGATGCCGCCCCACGCGGTCCAGTCGAGCGCCAGCCCGCGGGTCAGCGGTCGGGTGCGGCGGAAGCTGCTCATCACCTTGCAGAGCAGATCGTTGGCAGCCGAGTAGTCGGTCTGGCCCTGGTTGCCGAATCGTCCGGCAACCGACGAGAACACCACAGCTGCACCGATCGGCATGTCCTGGGCGGCGTGGAACACGTTGAACCACCCGTCGCTCTTGACGTCGAAGACCAGGTCGTATTCGCGGGGCTCCTTCTCGGGCAAGTTGCGGCTGATCTCGAGCCCGGCGGCGTGCAGCAGAACGTCGATGTGGCCACTCTGGTCGCGGACGTCCGACATCACGGCCGAGACGGCGTCGGCATCGGTCAGGTCGACCGAGTGATAGTGCACCGTGCCGCCCGCGACTTCGACCGACTGGATCGCGGTCAGTGCGGCGTCGAGCCGCTCGAAACGTCCGAGTTCGCGTTCGATCGCGACGGGTGTCGGATGATCACCCGCGGCTTTCATTCGCTCGGCGATCGTGATCTTGAGGCCGTTCCGGTCGTTGCGGAACGCTTCGAGGTCGGGGTCCTGTCGGTCGGGGGACGGCGTGAGATCGAGCAGGTGGAACGTTCCGCCCGAAGCGGCTGCGAGATCGGCGGTGATCGCCGACACGATGCTGCCCGCAGCACCCGTGACCAGGAAGACCGAGTCGGAGCCGAGCTCGATACCGTCGGCCCCGGTGTCGAGGTCGCGGTCCGGGAACGGCCTCTCGATGAACGCAACGCCGAGTCGCCGGTCGTCGACGCGGCCGATCTCGACACACCCCGGATCGTGCAGCGTCTCCTCGATCAGCTGTTCCGCGATCGCCTTCGTCTTCCGGCTCTCGGCGAGGTCGACCGCCTTCACCAGCGCCCCGGGGCGCTCCTTCTTGTACGACTTGGTGAACCCGACGATCGGTCCGCCGAGGGGATTGGTGGCACCCGCGTCGTCGTACCCGTGGGAGCCGCCGAGTCGGGTCGCCGACACGAGGAACGGGCTGGCGTCGTACAGGCGACGCATCGTCGTGTAGAGCGCCTTCACCCGGCGGCGCAGCGCCTCACGCCAGCGATCGAGGTCGTACTCGCCGAGATCACCGTCGCCGTCGAGGCCCGGCAGCCAGTAGACACCCGTGATCGGGGCCTCGTCGTGCCAGGCGCCCACCTCGGCGAGCAGATCTTCGTTGCTGATTCCAGGTGACAGCGTGAGTGGTGTGGCTCCGGCCTTGGTGAGTTGTTTGACGAGTGCGTTGCCGACACCGCCCTCATCGAGCATCACCACCACGCGGGCGCCGTCGAGTTCGACGCCGGTCGGCAGACACGAGCCGACATCGGGGCGTAGCGAGGGCACCGGGACCCGACGCGGCAGGGCATCGACGGCGTCGAGGTCACCGCGAACCACGGCAGGCGGTGCGGCGGCCGTTGGTGCCTGGGCGGTTGTGGTGGTGGGTGTGGTGGTGGGTGTGTCGAGGCCGGCGCGTTCGCGGACCCAGTTGGCGACGTGGTTGAGGGTTGGGAAGTCGCGGAGTTGGAGGGTGTCGTCGCGTTCGACGTCGTAGCGTTCGCGGACGGCGGCGAAGACTTCGGCTTGTTTGACGGTGTCGACGCCGAGGTCGGCTTCGAGGTCGAGGTCGGGTTCGAGGAGGTCGGCGGGGTAGCCGGTCATTTCGGCGACGACTTCGGTGACGGCGGCGAGGACGTCGTCGACGGCTGGGGTTGGTGCCGGTGCCGCCGTTGGTGCCTGGGCGGCCGTTGGTGCCTGGGCGGCCGTTGGTGCCTGGGCGGCCGTTGGTGCCTGGGCGGGTGTGGTGGTGGGTGTTGTGGTGGGTGTTGTGGTGGGTGTGGTGGTGGGTGTGTCGAGGCCGGCGCGTTCGCGGACCCAGTTGGCGACGTGGTTGAGGGTGGGGAAGTCGCGGAGTTGGAGGGTGTCGTCGCGTTCGACGTCGTAGCGTTCGCGGACGGCGGCGAAGACTTCGGCTTGTTTGACGGTGTCGACGCCGAGGTCGGCTTCGAGGTCGAGGTCGGGTTCGAGGAGGTCGGCGGGGTAGCCGGTCATTTCGGCGACGACTTCGGTGACGGCGGCGAGGACGTCGTCGACGGCTGGGGTTGGTGCCGGTGCCGCCGTTGGTGCCTGGGCGGCGTGTGGTGGCTGGGTGTGGTGTGTGGCGGTGGTGGTGGCGGGTGTGGTGGTGGGTGTGTCGAGGCCGGCGCGTTCGCGGACCCAGTTGGCGACGTGGTTGAGGGTGGGGAAGTCGCGGAGTTGGAGGGTGTCGTCGCGTTCGACGTCGTAGCGTTCGCGGACGGCGGCGAAGACTTCGGCTTGTTTGACGGTGTCGACGCCGAGGTCGGCTTCGAGGTCGAGGTCGGGTTCGAGGAGGTCGGCGGGGTAGCCGGTCATTTCGGCGACGACTTCGGTGACGGCGGCGAGGACGTCGTCGACGGCTGGGGTTGGTGCCGGTGCCGCCGTTGGTGCCTGGGCGGCCGTTGGTGCCTGGGCGGGTTGTGCTGGCGGGTGTGGTGGCGGGTGTGGTGGCGGGTGTGGTGGCGGGTGTGGTGGTGGGTGTGTCGAGGCCGGCGCGTTCGCGGACCCAGTTGGCGACGTGGTTGAGGGTGGGGAAGTCGCGGAGTTGGAGGGTGTCGTCGCGTTCGACGTCGTAGCGTTCGCGGACGGCGGCGAAGACTTCGGCTTGTTTGACGGTGTCGACGCCGAGGTCGGCTTCGAGGTCGAGGTCGGGTTCGAGGAGGTCGGCGGGGTAGCCGGTCATCTCCGACACAACGGCCGTCACCGCGACCAGTACCTGGTCGATCGCCGGCGCAGCGGCGGCCGCGACCGGATCGGGAGTCGGCGGAGCTGTCGGAACCGATGGCATCACCGGAGCTGCTGGCGCCGGCGCGGTCGAGGGCGAGCCCACCGACGGAGCCTTGGTGGGCGTGGCCGCGAACTGTCCTGCGTACGGGACTCGAATCGACGACTCATGAACCGACGAGGTCGGTGCGCCGATGTCGACGATGCGAAGCCGACGGTGATCGAGCTCGAGGCGTGAGTCGTCGTGTCCGGTGAGGCCGTCGAGCCATCGCTGCCAGGCGCCGGGATCGGTGATGCGGTACTCGTATCCGAGTCCATCGGGGGCGGGCCGTGTGCCACTGGCGACCGGCGTCCACCGCAAGAGTGCCATTGCGACCTGCGAGCCGAAGCCGGCCGCGAGCCGCAAGGCGTACCGAACCGGGTGGGATCCGCCTGTGGACAGGTTCAGCGTGCCGAGATCGGGGTCCGGTTCCCGGTAGTTCGGTACGGGAGGAACGATGCCGGTCTCGAGCGCCTTCACCGCCACGACGTCTTCGATCCCAGCTCCCATGGCGTGACCGGTGAATCCCTTGGTGTTGGTGATCACCACGCGGTCGGCGCCGGGGCCGAAGACGTGGCGCAGGGCATTGATCTCGGCCGAGGCCGAACCACCCCGGGCCGGTGTGTAGGTCTCGTGTGACATGAACATCGCCTCGCCGGCGATCGCTGATCGTTCGATACCGCGCGCCTCGGCTTGGCGCACGACGGCTTCCATCACCGCGCCGATGTGCTCGACGTCGAGACGGGTGCCGTGGAACGCCGAGTTGGCGGTGACGGCCGCCAGCACCTCGCAGATCGGCTGGAGGCCACGCTCGCGCGGCACTTGCGGACTCGACCACGAGGGCTGCCGCGCCCATGCCGACGATCATGCCGTGGCGTCGACGGTCGAACGGCGTCGCTGCGTCCTCGACGTGCTCATCGGTGGCTGCGGCGCCGCTGGCCAGGAAGCCGCTCGTGATCCACGGTTGCAGCGAATCGCCGGTGGCGTCGTCGGCCGACACGACGATGACGCGTCGGCAGCGGCCCGCACGGATCCAGTCCTCGGCCAGTGACAGTGCTTGGGTGGTCGAGGCGCATGCTGCGTTGATCTGCGTGTTCGGCCCTCGGGCGCCGATGATCTCGGCGAACTGCGAGTGTCCCATCGACAGCACCCGGAACAGGAACCTGCGGTCGAAGTGGTACGGGTTCGCCTCGAGTTCGGCCCGGAGATCGGCGATCAATCGGTCGATCTCGCCGGTCGCCGCCTCGTTGGCGTCCATGCCGGCACGAGCGCCCTCCAGCGCGAGCAGGTGCTCGCGACGTGCTCGGTCGGCGGTGTAGGCCTCGATGTCTTCGGCGAAGCGGTCGTAACCGGGGAAGGCGCTCGCGAAGATGACTCCGGTGTCGTCGCGGAGCGCATCGGGGAGACCCCAGCGATCCGGCAACTGCGTGCCCAGCGTGGTGGTCTTGTATCGCATCACGAGCGGGACGCCGGCGTCGCGCAGCGCGTCGAAGCCGGCGCCGATCGCGAGTCGGGTCGTGTTGTCGAGCGCCTCGTCGCGTGCCGACTCGACGGCGAATTGCTCGACGATGTCGAGAGGCGCACGACGCCCGGCGAGCTTGATGACCTCGGCCGGATCGTCGATCGTCTCGAAACTCGCGGCACCGGACTCGCTCTTGACCAGCCTGGTGATGTGCATGTCGGCCATCCGGGCGCGAGCCGACTCCGGCAGTGTGTGAATGAACTGCTGCCCGGCGAGGATGCGGCCGATGTTGGCGTCGTCGAAGACCTGATCGACACCGGGAAGACCGAGCGCGGCTCCGGTGATCACCACGGGCTCGCCGTCGGTGCGACCCCCCGGAGCGGACTCCGACGTCATCTGCGGTTCGGAGGCGGCCGGCGTGGTCGGGACATCACCGTAGATCCGGAGCCCTTCCTCGATCACCCCGGCGAACAGCTGCCCGAGTTGCATGATGCGATCATCGGGAGCTGCTCCCGCTGCTCCCGCTGCTCGCCCGCTGCTGCCGATGTCACGACCGGCGGCGCCGTCACCAGTGACGGCGCCGCCTCGGCGTCGGCAGTGGCCGCCGAAGGTCGGTGCTCGGAGCCTTCGTTGGCGCCGAAGCCGACACCAGCCGCCCAGAGCCCGCACAGGGCCTGGTTGATCGAAGCGGCATCGCCCAGCTTCGGATGGTTGGTGAACAGAGACAGCACGTCGGGGTGGTCGCCGAGAACGTCCTCCACGAAGCCGTGGAGCGCTCGCTTCGGTCCGATCTCGACGAACACGCGGGCACCCGCGTCGTACAAAGTGCGCAGCCCGCGCACGAACTGAACGGGTGACGCCACCTGCCTGCCGAGGTAGTCCAGCATCGTGTCGCTCGTCGCGTCGGCGGGATAGAAGTCGCCTGTGACATTGGCGACGAGTGGGATCTGCGGTGGCTGCACGTCGAGCCGTCGCAGCGTCTCGACGAGCGGCACCGATGCGGGCGCGACGATCGACGTGTGGAAGGCATGACTGACCGGGATCCGGATCGCCTGCATGCCGGCTGCGGTGAACGCCTCGACCGCCGCCAGAACTGCGTCCGTGGCCCCACCGACCACCGCCTGGTTGTTCGAGTTGATGTTCGCGACGACGACGTAGCCATCGGTGGCCTCGACGATGCGTTCGATCTCGGTCAATGGCCCGAACACCGCCGCCATCGCGCCGTTGTCCTCGACCGACAGCGCAGCCATCTCGCGGCCACGGGCGCTCACCGCTTCCAGTGCTGCTTCGAACGTGAGCGAGCCGGATGCGATCAGCGCGCCGTACTCGCCGAGGCTGTGACCCATCACCATGTCGGGCCGCATGCCGTACGCGGCGAGCAGGCGACCGATGCCGGAGTCGGTCGCCAGCACCGCAGGCTGGGTGATCTCCGTCTGCAGCAGCTCCTGCTCGAGTTGCGCAACGGCGTCAGGGTCGTCACCGTCGACGAAGATGAACGACGACAGGGGACGGCCGAGCAGCGGGGTCATCACCTCGTCCGCCTGCCGGAACGTCTCGGCGACGATCGGCTCGGTCGCCCGCAGATCGTCGAGCATGTTCACGTACTGCGAACCCTGCCCGGTGTAGAGGAACGCCACCTTGGGTGCCGCACCGCGACCGACGAAGACGCCCTGCTGTCGCAGCATCCGGAAGATCGCCGGGTTGTCGCCGGTCAACGCCTTGACGGCCTTCTCGAGCTTCGCGGCCAGATCGGCGGAGTCGGTGAAGTCGACGGCAATGCGAACTGCGGCGCGCCCCGCGGCCGGATCAGGGCGCGCCGGTGCCGGGGCGCGACCACCCAGCGCATCGGCGAGGGCCGCCTCGACCTTCGCCAGCAGCTCGGCGTCGTCGCGGGCCCCGAGCACGAGAGCTCCCCGCGGCGGCGGCTTGCTCGGATCGGTCGTCCCGGTGTCGACCGGAGATTTGGCGGATGGCCGGTCGATCGCAGCACCGGCGAACACGCGAGGCGGCGGTCGGTGGCGTCCGGGCATGTGCTCTTCGAGGACGACGTGGAAGTTCGTTCCGCCGAAGCCGAAAGCGCTCACGCCGGCCCGACGCACGCCCGAGGCATGCTCCGGCCACGGACGCAGCTCGGTGTTGACGACGAACGGTGACGTCTCCCAGTCGACGTTCGGATTGGGCGTGTCGAAATGGAGGCTCGGCGTGAGGACCCGGTCGTGCAGGCTGCGCACCATCTTGAACATGCCGGCGGCACCGGCGGCGGCCTTCAGATGGCCGACGTTCGACTTGACCGAACCGAGCGCCAGGCTACGCGGAGACGCTCCAGCCGCTCCGAACACCTTCGTCAGGCTCTCGAGCTCGGTGGCGTCACCGACCCTGGTCGACGTGCCGTGGGCCTCGACGGCGCTGACGGTCGCCGGATCCTCACCGGCGACCTCCCAGGCGCGGGTGACCGCGAGCTGTTGACCGATCGGATTCGGCGCGGTGATGCCCTTCCCCTTGCCGTCGCTCGACCCACCGATGCCGAGGATCACGGAGTAGATCCGGTCGCCGTCGCGCTCGGCATCCTCGAGCCGCTTGAGCACGAAGAGCGCGGCGCCTTCGCCCATCACGAACCCGTCAGCCCCCGCGTCGAACGGTCGCGTCCCGGTTGCCGAGAGTGCTCCGATCTTGCAGAACTTCACGAACGCAGCGACACCCATGTTGTGGTCGATGCCGCCGGTGATCGCTGCATCGAACCGGTGATCGACGAGACCCTCCACGGCAACACTCATCGCGGCCAGACCCGACGCGCAGGCCGCGTCGGTGGTGAAGTTGGGACCGCGGAAGTTGAACAGGTTGGCGATCCGTCCGGCCATCACGTTGGCGAGTTCACCGGGCATCGTGTCTTCGTTGATCTCGCCGAAGTGGGCGAGAAAATGCTCTCTCATCTCGGCCAGGATGTGTTCGCGCTGCTCAACGCTCAGGGCGGCGAAGGACTCGGTGCTCTTGAGGTCTCGAAGCACTTCGGGGAGCTCGATCCGCATGTTCGACTGGTAGTGCTTCTCGCCGCCGATCGCGTTGCCGATGACGACGGCGACATTGTCCGGGTCGACGTTCCAGTCCGGCCAGCCGGCGTCGACGAGCGCTGAGCGGGCGGCACTGATCGCCCACCGTTGACCGTCGTCCATCTGATCGGCGACCTTCGGCGGGATGGGCAGCTTCCAGCGGATCGGATCCCATGGATAGTCGCGAACCCAGCCGCCGATCGTGGAGTAGGTCTTGTCGGGTTCGGAGTGGTCGGCCGAGTAGAACAGCGCCGGATCCCAGCGTTCGGTCGGCACCTCGCTGATCGAGTACCGGCCACCGGTGATGTTTGCCCAGAACTCCCCGGCGTCGACAGCATCGGGCATGATCGCCCCGACACCGACCACGGCGATCGGAGAACTGGGAACGGCGAAGGAATCGGACATCGTTTTCGGCTCCTGTGAAATGACGTGGTCGTCGGGTGAGGATCAGCCGGCGCGGCGGTACAGCACGTCGGCGACACGGTCCATGTCGGCGAGCAGCCCGGACTGGGCGTTACGGATGGCGTCGTGGCGGACCGTTGCCAGCAGCGGACCGACGTCGGCGGCGCCGGCGGACACTGAACCGGTGACCCAGCGTGTGCCTTCCTCGCCGACGCGGTGAACTGCCTCTCGGGCGAACACCCGGCTCATCGCTGCGAGGGCAGCGCCGTCGAAGCGGTCGGGGCTCTTCTCGTGACGATCACCGGTCAATGCGCCGGCCGCTCGTCGCGCGAACGATTCGGCGCACTCGGCCATCATGATCAGCTCGCCGAGACGGAACAGCACGTGCTGGTTCCGGGTGAGGCGGGCGATCCGGCAGGCCTCGAGCACCACGGCGAGCGACTCGGCCGCGAGGGCGGCGTGGTCGGCGCCGACATCGGGGTGTTGGGCGTGCAACGCCATGAGTTCGGCTGATCGATCGCGGTAATAGGCCCCACCCGTCTTGAGGTGGTGTTGCCATCGGTCGCGAGCGATGGTCATCTCCATGATCTCGGACGTGCCTTCGTAGATGGTCGTGATGCGCACGTCGCGCTTGATCTTCTCCACCACGTACTCGCGGGTGTAGCCGTATCCACCATGTGCCTGGATGGCGGCGTCGGCGGCGTCGTTTCCGGCCTCGGTGGCCATCAGCTTGGCGATCGCACCCTCGGTGTTCATCGCACCGTTCTCCCCGAGGCCCCGGTCGATCTTGTCGGCCGACTCCTCGATGTAGCTGCGTGCGGCTTCCAGGCGAACCGCGTGGGGCACGATCAGCTTGTGGGTGAAGCCCTGCTTCTCGGACAGTGGTGCACCACCCTGCTTGCGCTCGAGTGAGTAGTCGATGGCCCGGTCGAGTGCCTCCCAGCCGCCTCCCAGCCCGAAGGCGGCGACCATGATGCGCGTGTAGCCGAAGACTTGTTGGGCCTGGACGAGCCCCTTGCCCTCGACCTCACCGATCAAGTGATCAGCTGGCACCTCGACGTCGTCGAGGAACAGCGCTGCGGTGTTGGAGAGGCGGATCCCGTGCTTGTCCTCCGGACTGGCGGCGGCGAATCCGGGTGTGTCGTTCGGGACCACGAACCACGACGGACCGTCGGGTGCCATCGTGAGCACGGTGATCATGTCGGCGATCGACCCGTTCGAGATCCACTGCTTGCGCCCGTTGATCCGGTATCCGGTGATGACGCCGTCATCGTCCTCGATTCGGGCTGCCGTCGTCTTCATGGCCCCGAGGTCGCTGCCGGCATCAGGTTCGGTCGCGCCGTATGCGAACACGACGCCGTCCTCGGCGATCGCCCGGAGCCAGCGTTGGCGCTGCTCTTCAGTGGCGCCCACGAGGATCGGGTCGCTCCCGAGGAAGGTCGCGAACACGGCGGTCGCGAGGCCGATGTCGTGGCGGGCCATCACCTCACAGATTCGGTACGAGTCGAATGCGCCACCGTCCATCCCGCCGTAGATCTCGGGGACGAACACCAGCTGCACGCCGAGCTGGTTCGGGTCGCTCATCGCGCGAACGATGTCCTCGGGGCAGACGTCCTCGTGGTCGAGATCGAGTTGTCGTTGCGGTGTGAGTTCGTGCCCGACGAAGTCTCCGAGGGCGTCGAGCATCATCAGGAGCGTGTCGGTGTCGAGCCCGGCTCCTCCGACGTGGCCCGTGACCATCGTCATTGCTGGGGTGTCTCGTGCTGGCAGGTCTGATCCATACGTCGATCCAGCCTAGGAAACGTCGTCGACGAGTGCCAGGGGCTTAGGTCCCGGAGCGTGAGGAGCCGTCGCTCCGACGGCGTTCGAAGGCGCGGCGCGATGGCGCGCGACCGCCGAACGTCAGGCGGCGAGCAGGTCGTCGAGCTGCTGACCGAGCACGTCGTAGGAGAAGTGTTTCCGACCGATCTCGTAGTTGAAGTCGGCGATCTCGGCACGATGCTCTGCGTCGGTGAGTACCGTTCTGATGTCTTCGACAGCCGGGTCGGTGAGTTCGTTGTTCTCGATCTGGACGGTCTTGAAGCCTTTCGATCCGATGTCGGGCCAGTAGACGGGCTCGTAGTTGTTCACGAAGATCGGGACCCGGGCCGCGAGCGCTTCGACGAAGGCATTGCCGAATCCCTCATATCGACTGAAGTAGGTGCAGGCGTGCGCCGAGGCGTAGCCGTCGGACAGCGAGAACTTGCCCGGTCGCCCGTTCGTGGCCACTCGGACGTTGGCGAATCTGTCCGCTGCGAACTGCACCTGTTCCGGGCGTCGGAGACGGCCGGCCCGCCGACGCAACTCGCTCAGGTACTCGCCGTTGTAGTCGTCGGTCGCGTGACCGGTCACGATCAGCTTGACACGGTGATCATCGAGCCGGTCGACGAGTTCGATCGCGGTCTCGATGCCCTTGCGCCGCACAATCCGGGTCATCTGGAACAGCACGATGTCGTCAGCCCGGAAACCGAGTTCTTCGGGTAGGCGACGGTTGAACTCGTCAGGTCGGCCGAAGTCGCCGTCGAAGTCCATCACGTTGGGCACGACGATCGCATCGATGCCGTGTCGCTCCTGCAACGAATCGCGGCAGTACGAGTTGATGACCACGTGGGTCATGTTCGGCAGGTCGGGAGGGAAGCACTCGTCGATGATGTCGCGCACCCCGGCATAACGCGTGTGGTACCGGTCGCCACGCTCCCAGTGGAAATCGTGATCGTGTGCAATGGTCGGGATACCGCTGAGCTCGATCACCCGCTTGAGCGCCATCCCCATCGTGAGGTGGCACGGCAACGTGGTGGAGTTCTGGGTGATCAGGACGTCGATGCGTTTGCCGGTGAGCCAGGCGAGCACGTCGTGCCCGATGCGGTCGGCGTCCCGACGAAGACGAGTCACGAGCTCGGTCTCATCCACATCCTGGACGAAGAACGCGTCGTCCTGCTCCCGGAGCGTTGCCGGATGCGAGAACGCCAGTTCCGGCAGCACGGTGCTTCCGGGAACTTCTGCTTCGAGCTCGCCGGTGAGAATGTGAACGTCGTGCCCGAGGCGTCGGAGTACCGTTGCCCACTTCTCGGTCTCGAGCGCGACGCCGTCGACGCCTCCGATGCGGCCGATCACGATCCCGACTCTCATACGTTTCCATCGACCTCTATCCCCCGAACTGTAGCGAGACCGTTGGGCGAGATGACGGAATATCGATGGGATCCGGGTGAGACCTTCCGCGCGTGGCAGCACGTCTGGGTAGCGTTCGCCGCCGGTGGCACAGGGTTGTCGGAGGCCTGCGTGGAGCGCGGACGTTCGCAGAAGATCGTCAGACTTAGGGCCCTGGTCGCTCGCTGGGCCCGCTGTCTACGATGCCTCCATGGGGAGGGGATGGTCCGATGCGCTGACAGCGACCGACGCTTCGTTCCTCCGGATCGAGACCGACCATGAGCCTCAGCACGTCGGGTCGCTGTCGATCCTCGAAGGCGATCCGTTACGCGACGAACGTGGTCGGATCGACACGGAGGGGTTGCTGAGCCACGTCGGTCGACGCCTGCATCGTGTGCCGCGCCTCCGTCAGCGACTGAAGGAGGTGCCGCTCGGCCAGGGCCGGCCGGTGTGGATCGACGACGACCGGTTCGACCTCGACTACCACGTGCGCGTGACGGCGCTCGCCCGGCCGGGCGACGACCGGCAGCTGTCGACACTCATGGGGCGGCTCCAATCGCTACCGCTCGATCGGCGACGGCCGCTGTGGGAGATGTGGTTCGTCGACGGTCTCGAGTCGGGCGACGTCGGCCTGGTGATCAAGACGCATCATGCGCTCGGCGACGGGATCGCCAACGTCGACCTGGCGCTGGCGCTCGTCGATCTCGAGCCGGCTCCCCCGGCCGACCCCGACCCGCCGCGTTGGACGCCGAGGCCGGCGCCGACGGGAAGCGACCTGTGGGCGGAGGGAGTGTGGGATCAGCTCACGAGCCCGCTCCGGGTCGGTCGGGCCGCGATCGGCGCGGCCCGACAACCCCGCGCGGCGATCGGCGCGACCACCAACGTGGTCCGGACTGCGCTGAGCTTCTCGAGTCGGCCGCCCAGGGCACCGTGGAACCAGGCGGTGTCGCCGCACCGGCGTTGGGAGCACGCCGACATTCCGTTCGACGTGGTCAAGCGGATCCGTCGCCACACCGACGCAACCGTCAATGACATCGTGCTCGCAGCATGTACCGGAGCCATCAGGGAGTTCCTGACAACCGGCGGCCACGGGGTGACCGATCGTGTCGTCAAGGCCATGGTGCCGGTGTCGAATCGGACAGCCGAGGAGCACGGTGAGACGCTCGGCAACCGGATCTCGCTGATCATCGTCGAACTCCCCGTCGACGAGAACGATCCGCTCGTCCGGATCGAGCGGTTGCGCGCCCAGACCAGTGAACTCAAAGCCGACTCGGGCTTGATGGACGGTGCCCGACGGATCATGGAGATGGCCGATGCCGTCCCCACCCTCGCCGGCGTTCTCACGAGGTTCGTCAGCCGTTCGATTCCGATGAACCTCGTGATCACGAACGTTCCCGGCCCTCCCGTGCCCCTGTACCTGCACGGCGCCCGGGTCCTCCGGACCTACCCGTACGTTGAGGTCATCGACAACGAGGGCCTCACGATGGCCGTGGTCTCCTACGACGATCACCTCTTCTTCGGTGTGACCGCCGACCGTGATGTGCTTCCCGACCTCGACCAACTCGCGTCGGGCGTCGATCGCGAGTTCCATTCCCTCATGGACGCCACGGGCGCGCTCGGGCAGAAAGGTTGACATGCGTTTCGATCAACTGAGCGATCACGACGTCGCACACGGTGAGCACATCAGCACGGTGCTCGATGAACTCGCCCGCCATCAGCGATCGCCCTGGGACGACGATCTCAGTCTGCTCGCCGGCGGCGTCGCGTTCGTCACGTTCGCCTACGACATCGACGGCGTTTCGATGGAGATCGCCAAGTACGCACGTTGCTTCGAGCGCATCGAGCCCGGTCTCCCGATCCACTGCATCGCAGGCAACTTCGGCGACAAGGCAGGTGCGGTACTCGACCCGAACTGGCACCGGTTCGTGCTCGGAGGGGCCGATGGGTGGGACAAATGGGACGGGGGGACCTGGTTCCATCAACTGTTCTACGAGGACCTGCCGCCCGACAGCACGCAGTCGAGCGAGTTGGCCGGAGAGATGTGGAACCAGGCACTCTCGCTGGCGGACCATCTCGTGGCGTACCTCGACGCACATGACATCCGGCTCCTGTTCACGGTGAACACGAACTCGAATCCCGGCAACGTCGCATTCGGTCTCGCGCTCGTGCTCGCGTCGGAGACGACCGGTGTCGTCGTGATCAACAACAACCACGACTTCTACTGGGAAGGTGGCAAGGCGGGCTGCAAACGTAACCCGGGGGAGCAGCCCGGGCCCCGCGACCATTTCTTCAGGAATCACGACAACGAGGAGTTCTTCGCGTTCTTCCAGCGGATCTATCCGTGGAACGGCCGCCGATGGGCGCAGGTCAGTATCAACACGCTCCAGAGCCGACGGCTGATCGACCGATTCCACTTCCCTCCGGACCGTGTCTTCACGATCGGGACCGGGCTCGATCCCGCGTTCTTCCGGCATCGGACTCCTGAGGTCAGGGCCCGATGCCGCGCAGCCATGAGTTGCGTCCTGGGAGGCGATCCGGTCATCTCGGCGACACCGGTGGAGGAGTTCGTCGGGCGGATCGAGGAATGGATGACCGATCAGCGGCCCGTCGTGTTCGGTCACGGCGAGGGACGAGTGCTCGACCTGACCGCGCCCGGCGCCCTCGTCTTGCTGCAGCCCACGCGCATCGTCGAGCGCAAACGGATCTGGAAGGACTGGGAGCTGGTGGGTGCTCTGCTGCAACATGCCCCGTTTCGCGAGGCGTTCGAGTCCGACCCGGCACTCACGCTCACGCTGCAGGTCTCCGGTCCGGTGCCGATCGAACACCGCGAGTGCCTCGAGACGGTGATCGACTCGTACCGGGAAGTGCTCGCCGGGCTGCCCGACGACATCGGCCGGAGGATCTTCCTGGCGATGTCGGCGGGCTGTCAGAGCCACCCGACGTTGGCCGAGGACATCGACATCGTCGACATCTACCAACTGGCCGACCTCGTCGTGTTCCCGAGTCAGACGGAGGGGCGCGGCCTCCCGATCGTGGAGGCGTCGGCTGCCGGTGTGCCGATCATCTGCAGCCGGTACGAGCCGCACGTCGTGTTCGATGAGGTGGTCGGGGAGCGCCTCCCCGATCAGGACCACATCGAATTCGAGTTCTACCCGGAGGAGATGTCACCGGAGGAGATCGACGCCGATCTGCTGGATCGCATCACCGAAATCCTCCTCGAACCAGCGAGCCAGGCTGAACGCATCGAACACAATCGTGTTGCGGTGCGGCACCGGTTTTCGTTCGACGCACTCCAGGCGTCGATCGAGAGCGTGCTCGCCGCGACTCGAGTCAACTGTGAGGGGACACTGATGCACATCTGTTTCATCGAAGACACGTACTTGCGTGGCGGAACCCAGATCTGGGTATCGGAGGCGGTCCGGGTGTTCCTCGCCGCGGGACATGACGTGACCGTGCTCACGGCAGCCGGCGGCTTCAACGCCGTCGACACGGTCGACGCCGGGGCTCGTGCGGTGACATACGATTTCGATGACGTCACCACTCAGGACGAACATCACCGCGCCATCTGGACCGAAGCGCTGGCGCCGGCAGACGTCGCTGTCTGCACGGTGCACCCGCCTCGCGATGGCTTCCACTGTTCGCTGTTCGCGGCAAGGTGTCTCGCGGACGCCGGCCTGGACACCGTGCTCGAACCGAAGACCGGCACGATCGTGCCCGAGTACCTCGCCGATTTCTACGCACCGCCGTACGACATCCGGTCCCAGGTCATCTCCATCACCGACTTCACCCGCCGATACCTGATCGACACCTACGGGATTCCCGCTGACCGTGTGAGTCTGATCTACCAGGGGACCGACGTCGCGAAGTTCACCCCCGATGCCAGCCGGGCCGAGGAGGCGCTTCGACGTTACCCGCTACCCGAAGATGCCTTCCCGGTACTCGGGTGCGTCGGCTCGTTCGAGGAACGCAAGGGCCAGGTGTTGCTCCTCGAGGCGCTGGCGGAGATCGCCGTGACGCTCCCCGGCATCCATCTGATGTTCGTCGGCGACGGCCCCGACGAGAACATGCTCCGGGGGCGGGTGTCGGACCTGGGACTCGAACGACACGTCACGTTCTTTCCGTTCACGACCGAGCCTGCCGACGTGTTCGAGGTCATCGATGTGCTCGTGCTGCCGAGCACCCACAAAGAGGGGCTCCCGAATGTGCTGCTCGAGGCACTCGCGATGGGCGTACCGGTCGTGTCGAGCCGGCTCGCCGGCACACCGGAGGCGGTGATCGAGGGCGTGACCGGCCTGCTGGTCGACCCCGGTGATGTCGCTGGGCTCGCTGCAGCGATCGGTCAGCTCGGCGGCGACGATGAGGTGCGGCGCAGCATGGGTGCTGCAGGTGCGCGACTGATGCGCGACGACTTCGACAAGCGGCGGCAGTTCGACGCCTTCCTTCGGCACTTCGCCGAGGTCAGCGAATCGAACTGACCAGCGCGTCGGTCAGGACCGCCCCGTCAGCCGGAGTCGGCCGCCCGCGAGGCGAGCGTGGCATGGGCTGCGGCGAGCCGGGCTACCGGCACCCGGAACGGTGAGCAGCTGACGTAGGTGATCCCGTACTCGTTGCACAGTGCGATCGACGCGGGATCTCCGCCGTGCTCGCCGCAGACCCCGGCGACGAGGCCGGGTGATTGTGCCCGACCATGGGTCAGCGCCGTCTCGATCAGCCGACCGACACCCTTGGCGTCGAGCGTTGCGAACGGGTTCGTCGCGAGCACCCCGTTGGACAGGTAGTCGCCCAGGAAACTGGTCTCGGCGTCGTCGCGGCTCATCCCGAACGTCGTCTGGGTGAGGTCGTTCGTGCCGAACGAGAAGAAGTCGGCGTGAGCGGCGATGTCGTCGGCGACCAGGGCGGCGCGAGGCACCTCGATCATGGTGCCGATCACGACGGGCATGTCGATGTCCCGTTCGGCCAGGACGTCGGCGGCTTCCGACTCGATCACTCGGCGCTGGTCGATCAGCTCCGCAGGGTCGCATACGAGCGGGACCATCACCTCCGGCTTGGCGACCACACCTTCGGCCGCCACTTCCGCAGCGGCCTCGTAGATCGCTCTGGTCTGGATGCGCGTGATCTCCGGATACTGCATTCCGAGGCGGACGCCGCGAAGGCCGAGCATCGGATTCGCCTCGCGACGGCTGTCGACCTGCGTCAACGTCGTGCGGGCAGTGTCGAGTTGCTCGAGCAGGTCCTCCATCGTCTGCAGATCTGGTGCCGACCGGAGACGGATGCGGAGATCCGCGATCTGGTGCTGCAGCTCGTCACGATCCGGTAGGAACTCGTGGAGGGGCGGGTCGAGCAGTCGGATCACGACCGGTTGGCCGTCCATCGCCCGGAAGAGCTCGGCGAAGTCGTGGCGCTGGAAGGGGAGGAGCTCGGCGACGGCGGCGTTGCGCTGTGACTCGGTCGGCGCAGTGATCATCCGCTGCACGACCGGCAGGCGCTCGACACCGAAGAACATGTGCTCGGTCCGGCACAGGCCGATGCCCTCGGCGCCGAGCCGGCGGGCGCGTTCGGCATCGCCACCCTCGTCGGCGTTGGCTCGTACCCCCAGAGTTCGGATGTCGTCGGCCCAACCCAGCAGTGCGGAGAGGGCAGGGTCGTCGAGATCGGGTGCCATGGTGTCGACGCTGCCGGCGTACACCTCGCCGGTCGTGCCGTCGAGCGAGATCCAATCCCCCTCGACGAGTTGACGGTCACCGACCGCGAGGAGGCGAGCGCCGAGGTTGATGTCGAGTTCTGACGCACCCACGACGGCCGGTCGCCCGAATTGTCGGGCCACGAGTGCAGCGTGGCTCGTCCTGCCGCCGCTGGAAGTGAGGATGCCGACGGCTGCGAGCATCCCGTGGACGTCGTCCGGCTTCGTCTCGGAGCGCACGAGAATGACATCGCGGCCGTCTTCCGCCCACTGCACGGCCAGATCGGGGTCGAACGCGATCTGGCCGACCGCGGCCCCAGGGGACACGTTCAGCCCGGTCGCGATGTGCGTGGCCTCGGCCAGGGCCGCTTTGTCGAACTGCGGGTGCAGCAACGACTCGATGTGCTCCGGTGTGATGCGGCCGACGGCTTCTTCGCGGCTGATGATGCCGTCGCCGACGAGATCGTGCGCGATCCGCACGGCGGCGGTAGCGGTCCGCTTGCCGTCGCGTGTCTGCAGGATCCAGAGCTTGCCGCGCTCGACGGTGAACTCCATGTCCTGCATGTCGCGGTAGTGGGTCTCGAGCCGGTGTGCGATGTCGGTGAACTCGGCGCTGATCTCGGGCATCACGTCGGCCAACTCGACGATGCGTCGTGTCTGGCGGATGCCGGCGACGACGTCCTCGCCCTGGGCGTTCACCAGGAAGTCGCCCTCGAGGCCGGGTTCCCCCGTGGTGGCGTTGCGCGACATCGCCACACCGGTCGCCGAGTCGTCGCCGTAGTTGCCGAACACCATCGCCACGATGTTCACGGCCGTGCCGAGGTCGTGGGCGATGCCGGCGGCCTGTCGGTAGTCCTGCGCCCGCTTGCCGTCCCAACTCTCGAAGACGGCCCGGATCGACGCCCTCAGCTGTTCGTGCGGATCCATCGGGAACGGCACGGCGCTGCGGCGGTGGACCACCGCCTTGAACCCCTCGATCACCGTCCGCAGATCGTCGATGCCCAGTCCGGAGTCCTCGATCACGCCGGCCCGGTGCCGGGCGCCCGACAGGACGGCCTCGAAGTGCTCGTCGGCGACGCCGAGCACGACCGAGCCGAACATCTGGATGAGTCGGCGATAGGAGTCGAGCACGAAGTGTTCGTTGCCCGTTGCCCGGATCATGCCTTCAACGACGTCGTCGTTGAGCCCGATGTCGAGCACGGTGTCCATCATCCCGGGCATCGAGAACTTGGCGCCCGAGCGGCACGCCACGAGGAGCGGGTTCGATGGATCTCCGAATGACTTGCCGGTCCCTGACTCGATGTTGTGCATCGCATCGATCACCTGGTCCCACACGCCCTCGGGCAGCGTCCCGCCGCTCTCCGAGTAGGCGTTGCAGGCCGCCGAAGTGACAGTGAATCCGGGCGGCACGGGAACGCCGAGACGGGTCATGTCGCCGAGGTTCGCTCCCTTGCCCCCCAGGAGCCCCCTCACCCGGTCCCAGTCCCCGTGCAGTGCGTCCTGTGCTTCGCCGACCTGGTCGAACCGATAGACCCATCTCGTTGTCATACATCTACTCCCTTATTGCGCGGTGTTTCTCCGATGAGCATGACCCGACCCCGATGCGCTGCGGCAGAGCCATAGGTCCCCGATCCTCCGGCGAGCGCCCCGACCGGTACCGACAGTACAGTCGCAGGGATGGTCGCGCCGATCGTTGCCCGCCCGCCGACACCGACGATCGGTGCCGCGGTGCACCCCTCGCGACGCGGTCCAGATGTCGACGACCCGGAGATCGTCCGCGCCGACGAGACGAGCCGGTTGGACAACGGCGGGCGTCGGCGCAGCGACCTCGCGTGCAATGACGTGGCGCCACTCGGACCGGCGCCGATCCGGCCCGGAGCGGCATGAGCCCGGGTCACAGTCGTGCGATCGGGTTGGCCCAGGAGTACCTCGACTCCGGCCGATTCGAGGAGATCCTGTCCCGGCGGGTCGCTCACCGAACCGAGAGTCAGTTGCTGCCCGACTCGCTGCCTGCGCTCCGTCGATACCTCGACGACGAACTCATCCCGGACTTCACGTCACTCGGGTTCACCACCACCATCTACGACAATCCGGTCGACGGGGCGCCACCGGCGCTGCTGGCCGAGCGGCACGAGGGCGACGGCCTGCCGACTGTGCTGAGCTATGGGCACGGTGATGTGATCGTGGGCCAAGACGACAAGTGGACTCGCGGCGACGGACCGTGGCACGTCGTGCGCGATGGCGACCGGCTCTACGGTCGGGGGACGGCTGACAACAAGGCCCAGCACACGATCAACATGCTGGCGCTCGAGGCTGTGGTCGCCGCGAACGGCGGTGCGCTCGGCTTCAATGCGAAGTATCTGATCGAGATGGGGGAGGAGGCCGGCTCGGCGGGTCTCGAGCAACTCGTCTCCGACCACGCCGACGACTTCGCGGCCGACGTGCTGATCGCGTCTGACGGGCCGAGGGTGCGCGCCGACCGACCGACGATGTCGCTCGGGTGCCGGGGTGCGGTCAACGTCGACCTGGTCGTCGACCTTCGTGACGGCGCCCACCATTCCGGCAACTGGGGTGGTCTCATCGCCGATCCGGGGCTGATCCTGGCAAATGCGCTCGCGTCGATCGTCGGACCGACCGGCGAGTTGCTGGTCGAGGAACTGTTGGCCGTGCCGATGTCCGAGTTGGTCCGGAGCTGCCTCGACGATGTCGAGATCGACGGAGGCACCGACGGTCCGTCGATCGACGAGTGGTGGGGGCAGCCGGGTCACACGCCACCACAGCGCGTTTTCGCTGCGAACACGTTCAACGTGCTCGCGTTCGTCGCGGGCAACCCGGCCAAGGTCGTCAATGCGATCCCACCCCGTGCGGTTGCGCACTGTCAGCTGCGGATGGTCGCCGGTACCGATCCCGATCTGGTGGCGCCGGCGTTGCGTCGGCACCTCGATCGCGCGGGGTTTCGACCTGGTGGCGGTCGAGCCGCCGCCGTCCGGGAATGCCGGCGCCTTCCCGAGCGCGCCGAACGGAGCCGGACCATCCGTGGGCGACCTTCGTCCGTGACTCGATGACAGCGACGACGGGGGATGATCCCGCGGTGCTGCCCTCGATCGGGGGCTCGGTGCCGAACTTCGTGTTCACCGACGTGCTCGATCTGCCGACGATCTGGATTCCGCATTCGTATCCGTCGTGTTCCCAGCACGCACCCGACGAGCACGTGCTCGTCTCGACGTGCCGGTCGGCGTTGGCGGTGATGGCAGGCGTGTTCAGCGACGTCGGCGTGCTCGGCGGGCCGCGTTGACCAGGTGCGACGCACCGGGTCGGGAGGACTGTTCGGTGTGGTTGGGAATCCGAGTTAAGCATGCCTAACATCCCGTCGTGGTTGGGATTGCGTCCGCGGCGTCGACACTGGCAGGCGCCCTTCTGCGCCCGCGGGTCGATCAGCACCAGATCGCGCTGATCGGAACGCACGATGAACTCACCTATGCCCAGCTGAATCGGCGGGTGCAGACCCGGGTCGCCGATCTGGACCTCGCAGATCGGTCGGTCGTCGCCCTGACCGGAGACCGGTCGATCGAGTTCGTCGTGACGTACCTCGCGCTGCTGGAGGGTGGTCACGTGCCGTTGCTCGCCGGTGCTCACGCCGAGCGGCTCGCATCGGTCTGGCCTGTCGGCGCCGTCGTCGATGCGAGCAGTGATGCGCTCTCGATCGAGCCGACCGGTCTTCGTACGCCCGAGCTGCACCCCGACCTCGCGCTCCTGGTCAGCACGTCGGGGTCCACGGGGAGCCCCAAGCTCGTGCGCCTGTCGCACCGCAACCTGGTGAGCAACGCCGAGGCGATCGGGACGTCGCTCGGTCTCGACGGGGCCGATGTCGGCATCACGTCGTTGCCGCTGCACTACTGCTACGGGCTCTCGGTGCTGCACTCGCACCTGATGGTCGGAGGCGGGGTGGTCGTGAGCGAGGCCTCGGTCGTCGACCCGTGCTTCCGGCGGGCACTCGGGCAACACGGCGTCACCAACGTCGCCGGAGTGCCGCACACCTACGAACTCCTCGAGCGCTCGGACCCCGAACACCTCCGGACCCCCTCGCTGAGGTTGCTGACGCAGGCCGGAGGTCGGCTGGCGCCCTCGGCGGTGGCGACCTGGGCGACGCTGCGCTCGGTCGTGGGGAGCGGACTTCGTGGTCATGTACGGCCAGACCGAGGCGACGGCCCGGATCGCGTACCTGCCTCCCGAACTCGTGGATCGTCACCCCGGATCGGTCGGCCGACCGGTGCCCGGTGGTTCGATCGAGCTGCGCCCGGTCGATGGGTTGCCTGACGATGTGGGTGAGATCGTGTACCGGGGCCCGAACGTGATGATGGGCTATGCGACGAACGAGGTCGACCTCGCACGTGGTCACGTCCTCAACGAGTTGCGGACCGGTGACCTGGCTCGGTTCGATGCCGATGATGATCTCTACGAGATCGTGGGCCGGCAGTCGCGGATCGTGAAGCCGTTCGGCTTGAGGATCGACCTCGACGAGGTGCAATCCGCCGTCACTGCGGCATCGTTCACCGGTGATGTGGCCGTCGCCGGCGACGACGACCACATCGTTGCGTTCGCCCCCGGAGCGAGCCCCGACGCAGTGGTCGACGTGATGACCGACGTGACGGGTCTGCCGGTGCGATTCCTGCACGCCCACGACCGCCCGATCCCCAGATCCGGATCGGGCAAGATCGACGGCTCGGCGATCCTGGCGGCGGGCACCGCCGACGAGTTCGACACCGATGGCGGCGCTGACGAGATCGGCGACCGTGGATTCGACCCGTCGGCGTTGTTCGCCGCCGTGCTGGGCCGCCAGGACGTCGGGCCCGACGACACGTTCGTGTCGCTGGGTGGCGACTCGCTCAGTTACGTCGAATGCTCGATCCGGCTCGAACGTGGGCTGGGTCGTCTCCCGCAGGATTGGCATCTGCTCCCGGTGTCGGCGCTCGCGGGGTCCGCGGCATCACACCGTCGCTTCGCCTGGCTCGACACGACCGTGTTCCTCAGAGCTCTCGGGATCTGCCTCGTGGTCTCGACCCACATGCGCGTCCGGCATCTGCCGGGTGGCGCCCACGTGTTGTTGGCGGTCGCCGGTTTCAATCTCGCTCGGTTCATGGCGCCGCTGGACAACACGGCCGAGCGTGTCAGGGCAGGGGTCCGGACGGCGGCGCGCGCCGCTGTGCCGACGATGGTCTGGGTGGCCGTCGGCATGCTGGCGTTCGGGTCGTACAGCCTCGGCACGCTGCTCCTCGTCAACAACTACGTGGGGCCCGCGTCGCATGCCGGTGACCATTGGCACTTCTGGTTCATCGAGGTCTTCGTGCACCTCGTGCTGATCGCGACCGCGCTGTTCGCGATTCCGTTCGTGCACCGGGCCGAACGCCGGTTCCTGTACCTCCTCCCGCTGGTGGTGCTGGCCGCGGCGCTCGTGCTGCGCCTGGAGTGGGCCCAGATGAACGACTGGTACAACCTGCGATTCCGCACCCACGGCGTGGCCTGGTTCTTCGTGCTGGGATGGCTGATCCAGCGGTCGACCAGCTGGCAGCAGCGGGTCGTGACGACCCTGGTGTGCCTGGTGGTGATTCCCGGCTTCTTCCAGATCGCGGTCCGCGATCGGCGGATCACGGGACTGCTGGTGTTCCTGGTGTGGGCCCGTGACATCCCGGTTCCCCGCTGGTCGATCGCTCCGGTGGGAGTGCTGGCCGCCGCGAGTATGTGGATCTACGTGTCGCACTTCTCGATCTGGCCGTTCTTCAGAAATGTGTTCGTGCGCGAAGTCGCGTACGTGTTCACCATCGCTGCCGGGGTCGGCGTGTGGTTCGTCGCCGAGCGGTTGTTAGGCTTGCTGAACACCTTGCGTCAAGGCTCCCATCGGGGCCTCGTGCGCCGGTCGACGACCACCACGCCGACCACCACCACGACCACCACCACGACCACCACCACGACCACCACCCCCAGCACGACCAGGACCACCCCCATGCCTGCACGAGGTACCGCGTGAACGTTCCCTCCCGTCGCCCCCTGGCCGTCGCTGCTGCCACGGTGGGCGCTGCCCTGCTCGTCGGTGCCTGCTCGGGCTCGGACGGCGACACGCTTCAGGTGTACAGCGGACGGCACTACGGCATCGAGACCGCCTTCGAGCAGTTCACCGAGCAGACCGGTATCGAGGTCGAGTTCCTCACGGGAAACGACGGCGAGCTGCGCGAGCGGATCGCGGCCGAGGGTGCCGACACCGACGCAGATGCCTACATCACCGTCGATGCCGGCAACCTCGCAGCCGCATCGGCGCAGGGTCTGTTCCGACCGCTGGACTCCGACATCCTCCAGTCAGCGGTGCCGGCCGAACTCAGCGATCCGGATCACTACTGGTACGGACTGACGATCCGGGCTCGGACGATCGTGTACAACACCGATCTACTCGACGAGGCAGACGTGCCGCTGACGTACGAGGAGCTCGCCGAACCCGAGTGGGACGGGCGCATCTGTCTTCGCAACTCCTCGAACGTCTATCAGCAGTCGCTCGTCGCTTCGCTGATCGCCCATCACGGCGACGAGGAAGCGCTGCGAATCGTCAGCGGTTGGGCCGACAACGCAGAGATCCTCGGCAACGACGTGCTGATCCTCGAATCGATCGCGGACGGCCTCTGCGAGGTGGGCATCACCAACCACTACTACCTCGGCAGGATGATCGAGGAGGACCCCGACTTCCCGGTCGGTCTCGTGTGGGCCGATCCTGCCGGCCGGGGTGTGCACGTCAACGTGTCCGGCGGCGGCGTCACGACCCACTCCGATCACCCCGAACTCGCTCAGCAGTTCCTCGAGTGGCTCGCGACCGACGGCCAAGACGTCCTCGTGTCCGCCAACCACGAGTACCCGGCGAATCCGTCGGTGCCCCCGGAACCGCTGATCGCCGCAGAATTCGGCACCGAGTTCAAGCGCGACACGCTCGACGCCGCGACGTTCGGAGCACTCAACGCCGAGGCCGTGCGGCTGATGGACGAAGCCGGTTACGGCTGATCCGGTGTGAGCAGTACCTCATGGCGACGGTCGGGAACGTCGGGATGGACCATCTCGTCGGTCGTTGCGGCACTGCTGGTGGTCATCCCCGTCGCGATGCTCGCGAGCAGCATCCTCACTCCGACGAGGGAGTTCTGGGCGCAACAGTGGAGCACGCGCCTCCCGGGTGAATTGGTGGCCACAGCGCTGCTGCTCGCAGGGGTGGCGGTCGGCACGGTCGTGCTCGGCGCCGGCCTGGCCTGGCTCGTGAGTGCGTACGACTTCCCGGGCTCGAAGACGTTCGGCTGGATGCTGATCCTGCCGTTTGCGATGCCGAGCTACATCCTCGGTTTTCTCGCACTGTCGACGTTCGGCCGGACGGGGCCGATCCAGGACACCTGGCGATCATGGTTCGGGCAGGACACGTGGTTCCCCGACGTGGAATCACTCGGGGGTGCGATCATCGCGTTCACACTCGTGCTCTATCCATACGTCTACCTGCTGTCGCGTGCGGCGCTTCGGGACCAGGCGGCAGGTGCCTACCACGCCGCACGCACGCTCGGAGCGACGCCGTCGGAGGCGGCTCGGCGGGTCGTCCTCCCGCTCGTCCGTCCGGCCATCGCGGCCGGTGCCGCGGTCGTCATGATGGAGACGCTCACCGACTTCGCGACGGTGCAGTATTTCGGGGTCGACACCGTATCGGTCGGCGTGTTCCGGATCTGGCGCGGCACGTACGACCGTGATGCCGCCAGCCAACTCGCGACCATCGTGCTCGCATTCGCGCTGCTCGCCATCGGTCTCGAGCGCATCGCTCGTGGGCGCGCCAGGTTCGGGCAGTCCGGTGGCGCAGCGGCAGGAATCGAACGTCGTCGGCTCGCCGGGTGGCGAGCCACTGGGGCGACGTTCCTCTGCGCAGCCGTCGTGCTCGTCGCGTTCCTCGGCCCGGTCGTGCAACTCTCGGTGTGGGCCATCAGGGAGCAGACGAGCGATCGTGGCACACCGCTGATGGACGAGTATCCCGGCTACCTGTGGCACAGCCTCCAGTTGGTGGCCTTCACAGTCATCATCTGCATCGTGGTCGCCCTCGTCGTGGCCAACGCACACCGGTTCGGTGGCCGGCGAGTCACCCGTCTCGCCAGTCGTGCGATCGCCGTCGGCTACGCAGTGCCCGGTCCGGTCGTGGGTATCGGCGTGCTGCTCGCTGCCGTCGCCCTCGACAGCCTGCTCGATTCGATCGGGCTGGGTCTGCCTGGTTTCGTCGCCACCGGATCGTTGCTCGTGCTCGTGTACGCCTATACCGTTCGGTTCTTGGCGCCCGGGCTCAGTGCGGTGGAATCCGGTGTTGGGCAGGTCCCCGACGAGATGACCGCGTCGGCGCGCACCCTCGGCGCCGCACCGTTGGAGACTGCTCGACGTGTGCACCTGCCCCTGGCCAAGGCGTCACTGTTCTCGGCGGCAGTGCTCGTGGGGGTCGACGCGCTCAAGGAACTCCCGATCGTGCTGCTGCTCCGCCCCTTCGGGTTCGACACACTGCCGGTGTGGGTGTACAACCTCGCATCGGAGTCCCGCTACGAACAGGCGGCACTCCCGTCGCTCTCGATCATCGCCGTGGCGCTCGTTCCGGTGTTCCTGCTCTCGCGTCGCCTCGACCGGAGCGATCGATGACCGCCCTGCGTATCGACGTGGTCTCGAAGCGGTTCGGCGACACCGTCGCCGTCGACGAGGTCTCGTTCGAACTCGGTGAACACGAGTTGCTCGCACTCGTCGGTCCGAGCGGTTGTGGCAAGTCGACCCTGCTGCGCATGATCGCCGGTTTGCAGCCCACCGAGTCCGGGTCGATCGAACTCGGTGGACGCATCGTCGACGACGGTCGGCGGTCGATCCCACCCGAGGCCCGCCGGGTCGGGCTCGTCTTCCAGGAACATGCGTTGTTCCCGCATCTGACCGTTGCGGGCAACGTCGCCTTCGGTGTCCGCCATGGCGACCGGACCGGCCGCGTCGCGGAGATGCTCGAGCTCGTCGGGCTGGCAGGCTACGGAGACCGATACCCGCACGAGCTGTCCGGTGGTGAACGGCAGCGGGTGGCGCTCGCCCGAGCGCTCGCGCCTGAGCCGGCACTGCTCCTCCTCGACGAGCCGTTCGCCAGCCTTGATCCCAACCTTCGATCGCGGTGCGCGACGACGTGGCCGCAATCCTTCGTGCGACGGGGACGCCGGCTGTGTTCGTGACCCACACCCAGTCCGATGCGATGGCGGTCGGTGACCGTGTCGCTGTGATGCAACACGGCCGGATCATTCAGATCGACACGCCGGAGGGCGTGTTCCACAGTCCGACCAATCGGTTCGTGGCTGCGTTCATGGGCGAGGCGAGCTTTCTGTCCTGGGGCGAGGCGGCGACCGCCATCGGGGGTATCGAGCCGATCGAGCCCAGCGGATCCCTGGCGATGATTCGGCCTGACGACGTGACGTTCACCTGCGGCGCCGACGGCTCCGCCGAGATCGTCGCCGCCGAGTTCCGCGGCTCGAGTTGGTGTTACACGGTCGCGCTCGCCTCGGGAGGCACCATCAAGTCGCTCCGGTCGCACCTGGACCGGATCGCGGTCGGAACGCGGATCGATCCGTCCATGCGGCCCGGTCACGAACCCGTCGTCGTCCGACCCGATTGACGACGGCCAGGCCACGGCGAAGGCGCCGACGGTGCCGCTGAGACGAGTGACACCGGCCCGGACCCATTCCTCGCTCGCCGGTAGCCGGAAGAGTGGTGGCTTCGGGAACGGTGGCGTTCGTCATGCGGGGTGCTCCCCGCCTGCCAGGGCCTCGTCGAGGCTGATGGCGGCGCTGATCAGCGCAAGATGGGTGAACGCCTGAGGGAAGTTCCCGATCAGTCGCCCGTGGGGACCGATCTCCTCGCTGAACAACCCGGTCGGTGTGGCGTAGGTCAGGAGTCGATCGAAGTGCATGCGCGCCTCGTCGACGCGGCCGGAGCGGCTCAGCGCCTCGACGAACCAGAACGAGCAGATCGTGAAGGATCCTTCGTCGCCGTCGAGGCCGTCGTCGCTCATCGTGTGGTCGTACCGATCGACGAGCGGCCCGCGAGCCAGGGCATCGTCGATCGCATCGAGTGTGCCCAGCCACATCGGATCGTCGGGCGGCACGAACTTCACCAGGGGTGCGAGCAGGATCGACGCATCCAGCGTCACCCCGTCGAGCGTCTGGGTGAAGGCGCCCAGCTCGCGATTGAAGCCACGATCGACGAGCGTGTGGTGCATGTCATCTCGGGCCCGCGACCATGAATCGAGGTCGGCCGGGCGGCCCCGACGACGCGCCATACGGATCGCTCGTTCGACCGCGACCCAGCACATCAGCAACGACGACGTGTACCGCCGCGGTCCACTGCGGGCCTCCCACATGCCGTCGTCGGGTGTCTCCCAGTGCTCGATGACCCAACCGACGATCGTGCGGATGTGGTCCCAGGTAGCGAGGCCGACGCCGGAGCCCTGCTTGTCAGCGATGTACACGGAGTCGATGAGTTCGCCGTAGATGTCGAGTTGCATCTGGCCGCTGGCGTCGTTGCCGATGCGGACCGGCCGGCTGTCGGCGTATCCGCTCCAGTGGTCGAGGATCGTCTCCGCGAGTGCGTCGTCGCCGTCGAGGTCGTACAGGGGCGACAGCGGCGGGTCGTCGGTCGCTGCGCAGCGGTCGGCGCACCGTTCGATCCGGTCGGTCAACCATGCCGTGAAGCCTTCGGCCTCTTCGGAGTATCCGAGTTCGAGCAGCGCGTACAACGTGAACGCTGCGTCTCGGATCCAGACGTAGCGGTAGTCCCAGTTCCGCTCGCCACCGATGATCTCCGGCAGGCTCGTCGTGCCGGCGGCGATGAGTCCACCGCTCTCAGCGCACGTGAGCAGTTTGAGCGTCAACGCCGATCGCTCGACCGCTTCGCGCCATCGCCCACGATAGGTGCTCCGGGCCGCCCAATCCTGCCAGAATCTGCGGGTCGCGACCGACGATCTCGTCGACGCCGTCATCGGTGCCGACCGGTTTCGATGACCCGAGCGTGAACCACGCCGACGTCCGTTCGGCGAGCACGAAGTCGGCGACGAGGGAGTCCTTTCCATCACGACGTAGGTCGGTGGACGCCGTCATCACCAGCACCGGCCCGGCTCCGACGTCGATCGTGAATCCGTCGTCTGACCGCTCGACGGTGGCGTCGGTCCGTCCGTAGTCGGGGCGGAAGACGGCGGTGCTGCGCAACTCGACATGGCCGCGGATGCAGTGCACACGTCGAATCAGGGCCCGCGAAGGTGTGTCGACGGCCATCAGGTCCTCGATCTCGACCACCCCGGATGCGGTGTGCAGACGCGTCACCAGGATGTTGGTCGCGGACAGGTAGACCTGCTTGCGGGCGGTGACCGCGGACGTCGGTTCGATCGTCCAGTGCCCTCCATGCTCGTCGAGCAGGCGGCCGAACACCGACGGTGAGTCGAAACGCGGCCAACAGAACCAGTCCACCGCCCCGGTGTCGCCGATGACTCCGAGCGTGCCCATGTCGCCGACGACGCCGTATCGCTCCAGGTCGAGGCTCATCGATCGAGCGGTGTGGCGTCGGGGCCCGACGAGCCGGGTTCGTACTCGTGGAGCCGATGCTCGGCGGAGAGGATCGGCTCCACGATCTTCCAGGCGGCCACGATCCCGTCGATCTGGGCGAAGTGGCGAGTGTCTCCGTTCATGGCGTTGTCGAACATCACGGCGTAGTCGCCGAGGGGTCCATGCCCATCCGGCCCGCATGCGTAGATCGTGGTCGGTTTCGTCTCGTGCGTCCCGGGATCGATCACGTCGAGGTCGAACGCCACCGAGGCGTTCGGCTTGACGGTGAACCGGATGCGGTTCCCGTGTGCGGTCGCCCCGGACGACGTGTTGCGAAGGTGGAACACGACGTCGGTCCGGTCTTCGGCGAGCCGCTTCCCGGTGCGGATCGAGATCGGAACGCCACGCCACCGATCGTTGTCGATCGTGAGCACCAGCGAGGCGTAGGTCTCGACGCGCGAGTCGTCGGCGACGTCGTCGAGGTGCCGGTAGCCCCGGTACTGTCCGAGCACCACGTCAGCGGTCCGAACCGGATCGACCGCCTCGAGCAGAGCCAGCCGGGCGTCATGGAATGCGGCTGCCGAGTCGTCGGTGGGTGCGCTCCATGGTGACCATGGCGAGCATCTCCATGAGGTGGTTCTGGACGACGTCCTTGATCGCACCGACACCTTCGTAGAACGAGCCCCGACCGTCCACACCACCGGATTCGTGCATGGTGATGTCGATCGCGTCGACCCGTTCGGCATCCAGCGAGTTGTCGACCAGAGGGTTGACGTTGCGCACGGTGAGGATGTTCTCGATCGCCGCCTTGGCCAAGAAGTGGTCGACCACGAAGAGCTGGTCGTCGGGTATCGCCCGGGTGATCGTCGGCGATGCAGCTCCTGTGCCGCCTCGGGGCCGTCCCCGAACGGCTTCTCGAGGACCAATCGGGTGCCGCTGGGCAGGGCGCTGCGGGAGATGCCCTCTGCGACGGATGCGAAGAGCGCCGGCGGGAGCGCCGCGTACACGAGTGGTCGCTCGCAACCCTCCAGTCGCTCGACGAGCTCGTCGTAGACCGTGCTCTCGGTCGAGTCTCCCCGAAGATACGCGAGATCGACGCGTGCGGCGACGGCCCGGTCGACGCTGCCACCACCGGCGGGTTGGTGGTCGGACGAGCGCGTCGTCGAACATCTCGCGGAACGCGGTGTCGGTGTGCCCGAGCGCCCGACGCCGATCACCGGGCCGTCGAGTCGCCGAGCCGTCGGCGAGCTCGTAGATCGCCGGGAAGAGCTTCTTGCGGCCCAGGTCACCGGTGAGACCGAACATCACGAGCGCATCGGACCGGGTGGTGAGGTCGGGCACGGGCGAGCGCTACCCGATCGCCGGGCGCACCAAACCCTAGAGTCCGCGTACTGAGCGGGTGTTGGAGGTCGCGACCCGCGGCACCGGCGTCGTCAGACGAGATCGGTGGCCCGCTCGATCAGGGCCACGAGGTCGTCGACGTCACGATCGTTCAACTCGTCGGCGAGTCGCTCGCTCTCAACGAGCAGGTCGGGCAGCGCGTCGTACCCGAGTCCGGCATGCGGGTTCTCTCGCAGGATCTCGGCGAACACCGCAACCACCGTGGCGAGCTGGAAGTCGACCTGGGTATCGGTCCAACGCTGATCGATGTCGCTCAGGTCGATGTCTTCGTCGATTTCGATCACGTCGCCGTCCGCGGGGTCCTCCCAGCGCAGGAACACCGATCCGACGTCACCGCGATCGTCGAGCGTGACGCCGCGACGAAGCTCCACCTCATAGACGGCGGTCACCTGATGCCCGGCCCCGAGCTCGCCGCCATCGACCTCGTCGTTGCGGAAGTCACGATCGAGCACACCGCGGTTCTCGAACCCGATCAGGCGGTACGACTGGACGATCTCGGCGTCGAACTCGACTTGGATCTTCGCGTCCTTGGCGATCGTGAGCAGGGTCGAGGTCAGTTCGTCCTCGAACAATCGCTCGGCTTCCTCCTCGGTGTCGACATAGGCGTAGAAGCCGTCGCCTTGATCCGCGAGCTGTTCCATCGTGACGTCGTTGAAGTTCCCCATCCCGAAGCCGACCGTGACGAGGTGGATGCCGCGGTCAGCGTCGTCGCGGATCAGGCGGGCGAGTTGATCGGGATCGGTGACGCCGACGTTGGCCACACCGTCGGACGCGAGCACGACCCGGTTGATCCCGTCGCTTCGGAACACGTCGGACGCCAGCGTGTAGCCGTCGAGGAGCCCGGCTTCCAGGTTGGTGGACCCTCCCGGTCGGAGGGCTTCGATCGCATCCAGGATCTCGAGCCGTTCTGCGACGGCGGTGGGCCGGAGGACGACTCCCGAGCGGTCGTCGTAGGTGACGATCGCGACGGTGTCGTCGTCATCGAGTTCGTCGACGAGCATGGTGAGGGAGTCCTTCACCAGACCGAGTCGGTCGTCGCGATCCATCGACCCTGACGTGTCGATCACGAATGTCGAGCGCGGCGGGACCACGGTCACGATCGTCGACGATCTCGCCCTGCACACCGATCCTGACCAGATGACGGCCGCCGTCGAACGGCGATGGTCCACCGTCAACACTCAGCTCCAGGCCACGGCGGGGCGTGTCGTAGTCGTACTCGAAGGCATTGACGTACTCCTCGGGCCGAACGGACTCCCGCGGTGGGAGCGAGCCATCGTCGAGCCATCGCCGGGCCACCGAGTACGCACCGGTGTCGACGTCGAGCGCAAACGTCGACAGCGGGTCGTCGGCCGTGGCGACGAAGTCTCGGTAGCCGTAGTCCTCGAACGTGTTCCCCAGCTGCCGGTCCGCGTCGGGCGGCGGCGGGTCGGATCCGAACAAGCCGCCCCCGGCATCGCTCGATCCGGCGGCCACCTCGGTTGCTGGTGCGTCCAGCCGGCCGCCCGTCTCCTCGGCCGTTGCCTCGGTCGTCCCGACTCGAGGTTCGACCAGGTCGCCCTCGGCATCGCCGGACCCGGCATCTTCATCGGCGCTCTCGTACGCCTCCTCGTCGGGGCGGCCACTGCGGCCTCCATCCGCATCGTCCTCCCGCTCGTCGAAGATCCGCTGCTCAGCGGTTCCCTCCGATTCGGTGTCGCCGCCGTCCTCGTCGTCCCCGCCGCACCCGGCCAGGACCATCCCCACTGCCGTCAATGCGGCCATCGTGCGATTCACGTTGCTGCGCTTCATGGAGGTCTGACGCCGCACGTCGCGTTGCCGGTTCCCATCGTTCGTGACGACTCTGTGACGTTCGAACGCCGGCGCGGCGGAGTGCGGCGAACCCGGTGGGAGTGCTACACCTTCGTCGTGGCGATCCTGCTCGCTCTGGGCTCGGGCCTCATCTACGGCGTCTCCGACTACGTCGGCGGCCGAGCGAGCAGGCGGTGGCGTCCCATCGTCGTCACGTTCACCGCCGAACTCGCACTCCTGTGCGTGACCCTCGCCGCCGTTCCGATCATCGAGACCGGCGGCCCATCCGGACCGGCGGTGTGGTGGGGGATCGTCGGTGGCATCGCCGGCAGCGTCGGCGTGTTGGGTCTGTACCTGGCACTCTCGAAGGGCAACATGACGGTGGTCGCCCCGGTGACCGGTGTCGTTGCTGCTGCGGTACCGGTGGTCGTCGGACTCGCGATCGGTGAGCGGCCCGGGGCACTGGCGGGTGTCGGCATCGTGTTGGCCTTGATCGCCGTGGTCCTCGTCGGTGGATTCGTCGACGGGTTGATCGGTGTGGGCCACGCGGTGGGCGTCAGCGGCCACGGTCACGACGGCGGCTGCGGTCGGGGTGGCGTTCGGCATGTTGTTCGTTGCGTTCTCGCGCACGGGCGACAGCGGACTGTGGCCACTCCTCACGGCGCGGGCTGGTGCGACCCCGCTGCTGCTCGTCGCCTTCGTGTGGTGGCGGCGGAGCGATCCGGGCGTCGCGCTGCGCCGCGGGGCCGCGCTGCCCGGAGTTGCGATCGGGATGATGGTCGGTGCTGCAAACGGGCTCTATCTGGTGGCGACGCGCCGTGGGCTGCTGTCGCTCGTCGCGGTGCTGGTTGCGCTCTACCCGGCGAGTACCGTGGCCCTCGCGACCATGCTCGACGGCGAACGGGCGACGCGCTGGCAGCTGGCCGGTATGGCGCTGGCCGGCCTCGCCGTGGCCTTCATCACCGTCGGTTCGTGACGTTCAGCGCGGCTCGCGTGGCAGGCCGAGCACTCGTTCGCCGAGGATGTTTCTCATGATGTTCGACGTGCCACCCATGATCGTATAGCCGGGGGCGTAGAGCAGCCCGTGGACGACGTCGTTCCACACGGTCGCCTCGGCACCGAAGACGCGGAAGACGAACTCCGCGACCCGCCACTCGTGCTCGGTGCAGAAACACTTGGTCGCCGCCGAGAATCCCCTCGGTGCTTGCTTGAGTACCTCGCGTGTCACGAGGATCCGGCCGAGCCGGTACCCGGTCTCCAGCGCCGCGATCTCCTGACGGATCCGTGGATCGGTGGTGTCGGCGCGCTCGACGGCAAGCTGGAAGAGCGCCTGGTTGCTCACGAGGCGGTCGATCCCGCCGCGCTCATGCTCGAGCTGAGTCATCGTCTGCTTGAACGTGTTCCCTTCGATTCCGACGAGATTCGTGACCGGCACCCGGACGTCGGTGAAGAACACCTCCGAGAAGTGCTCGTTCGTGGTCATGTCCTTGATCGGCCGGGTCTCGATGCCCGGGGTGTCCATCGGGACGATGATCTCGCTGATCCCCTGGTGCGGGGGGCCATCGGTGTTGGTGCGGCAGATCACGTAGCAGTAGTCGGCGACGAGGCCGAAGCTCGTCCAGATCTTCTGGCCGTTGATGACGAATTCGTCACCGTCGCGGACCGCCTGCGTCTTGAGGCTCGCCAGATCGCTGCCGGCGTCCGGCTCGGACATGCCGATGCACCAGGTCGTCTCGCCGGACAGTATTCCCGGGAGGAACGCTTCTTGTTGGTCGGGTCGGCCGTAGGAGATCAGCGACGGCCCCATCTGCCGATCGGCGAACCACATGGCGGCGATCGGGGCGCCAGCCGCGATCAGCTCCTCGCCGATGATCAGCCGGTCGATCGCAGGCTTGCCGCCACCACCGAACTCGGTGGGCCAGGTCAGCCCGATCCAACCCAGCTGAGCCATCTCGATGGCGAAGCCTTTCGAGAAGCCGTTGATCCACGAGTCGTTATGACGTCCGTACTGCTCGACCGCAGTCGCCGCGACCTCCCGGGCCTGTTCGCGGAGAATGACCTGGTCATCGGTCCAATTGAAATCCATCGATGTTGATCGTACGCCGTGGTCGGGGCCCGATTCCGCATCGATCGAGCGAGTTTCAAGCGTTCTCCATGTGTGTCATTTGTGTGTCAACTCGCATCAAGGTGCGCGTCCCGACCCGGCGATAGACGGCAAGAATCACAGCGTTCTCCATGCGGGCGCTTCGAGACGACACAAAGGAATCCACATGAAGCGATCACTGGGAATCGGGCTCTCGCTAGCCATCGTGACGCCCATCATCCTCACCGCCGCGGTCTCTTGGGGCGCTTCGAGTGACACCGGGTGCTGGGACGAGTACAACAAGCGGGGCACCCGCATGTACCGCACGGTGACGCCGAAGGGCCAGGACCTCGAGGACTGCACGCCGGCCGCGGACTGCAAGTGGGGCTACGCCGCCAAGGACGGCAAACGCAACCGGCTGTATGTACCGCACGGTCAGGACCCGGCGACCGCGTGCGCCGACATCACCACGACGACCCTGCCGCCGATCACCACGACGCCGCCGACGCCGCCGGTCGTTCCGGATGCCGGTGGTCGATTCGAGACGCTCCCGGTTGGCGCCGATCTCCCGTCCGAGGCGACGTGTGCCGAGCAGGTTCGCTCGATGACCGAGAACCGCCCCGAGAACGCCGCCGCGAACGCGACTGCGGGCAGCGGTGCGAACACGACGTATCCGCGAGTCACCGGGAACTTCACCGGCACGACCGACGAGATCCTGCAGTGGGCTGCCTGCAAGTGGGGTATCGACGAGGACTGGGTCCGGTCACAGATGATCATCGAGTCCTACTGGAATCAGGGCACGATGGGCGACTTCACCACCGACGCCGACCGTTGTATCCCCCGATTCCCGATCGGCGACTACCCGTCGCAGTACAACGGCGATCCCGAACACACCGGTGAGTGCCCCGAGTCGATCGGTCTCGGCCAGGTTCGCTGGCTGCACCACCAGTCGGCGTTCGACGACGACAACGCGATCGACTCCACGGCGTACAACGTCGACTACACGTACGCCATCTGGCGCACCTGCTACGAGGGCGGGTTCCCCTGGTTGAACGACGTCCCCGGTCGTGGCGACTACGGCCCCGGCGACGCCGCCGGCTGCCTCGGAGTCTGGTACACGGGTCGCTGGTACCACGAAGCGGTGGCCGACTACCTCGCCCGATTCGACGACACCCTCGCCAACCGCACGTGGGAGCAGGATTCGTTCGGTCCCGCCGAGCCGGACGGTGACGTCGGCACGTCGACGACGCTGCCCCCGGTGGTCACCACACCGCCGCCATCGACGGTCGCTCCTCCTGTCACGGCGCCTCCGACGACCACGCCGGCGACCACCACGCCGGTGACCACCACGCCGGTGACCACCACGCCTCCGACCACCGATGCTCCCGACCCGGTGCCGGCGGGCGAGTTGTTGCCGGTGTATCAGCCGAGGCCGGATTGTGCCGAAGGTGATGTCGTGCCGTTGGGGCAGGCGGCGCAGGCCGCGAACTTCGAGCCCCTGGGTTCGATCTGGTGCTTCGATCTGGCACAGCCCCCTGCTCGAACCGCCACTGAGGGTTCCAACAGTTGGGTCGACGACTTCACGGTCGGTTGCCCGGTCGAGACCCCGGCCGGTTGCACGAGCATGATGTCGCTCGACGACGGCGACATGGGGTACCGGACGTTCGATCGGACCGGCAACTCGCCGCCCGAGCAGGGTGAGCACTGGATCAACCAGAACCATTGGATGACCGACGTCCAGGGTGGATTCACCGGGGGCTCGTCACTGTCACCGAACCGCTCGTTCCAGTTCGAGAACGGCGCCATTGTCGTCGAGGGTGAATTCGCGGCCTCGCTCCCGGAGTACGGGACGAGCACGTGGGGTGAGATCACCGTGTCGACCGCTGATCGACCCGCCTGCTCGTCGAGCGCTCAGGCCCGTGGCATCTGTGAGGCGAACGATCAGAGCGTCGCCGACATCCTGTACGCCTACGGTCAGTTCGGTGGCGAATGGGCAGCGGGCTGCCGTCTGACATCAGCTCGTCGCCCGGTGTGCGCCGTCATGGCTCCGACCCCCGCGTACACGCAGGCGCTCGGGCCGATTCAGTGCTCCCGCAACGACCGCGACGGCCGACTGATCGAAGTGTCATGGTTCCAGCAGTGCGGCGACACCCACGTCGGTGGTGCCGAGTTCGGTCCGAACGGCGACTTCTGGCGTGCCTGCGAGCCGGGTGACCTGGACATGGTCTGTCGCGACCGGTTCCGGCTCGAGGTGCGCAAGGACGGCCTGAAACTGTACGTCAACGGCGCGCTGTACTTCGAGGATTCCGGCTGGCCGGCCGCGTATCAGATCCCCGACTCGGTGATCGCCGGCGACTGGTATGCGTATCAGTCGAACTGGCAGCACCGATCCGGGTCACGGGCGTTCCGCTACCACTGGGATCACTTCGCCGTGAACCCGCCGAGCGGACCGACGCCGGGTGATCATTTCCGGTAAACCGAATACCGCGATCGAGCTCGTCGACGTACGATGAACCATGCGTTGGCGTACGGTTCTTCCACTCGTTGTCGTCGGTGCCGCGGTCGCCGTCGGCTGTACGGCGAGTTCTTCGAGTGACTCACCTTCCGACTCGGTGAACGAAGAGGCGGTGGAGCAGGCGCCGACGACCGAACGTTCGGGGTCGTCGCCTGCCGCCGCGGCAACCACGGAGGCGGCAACCACGGAGGCGCCGAACACGGAAGCGCCGACGACGGAAGCGCCGACGACGGAAGCGCCGGCCACGGAGGCGCCGACAACGACCGCTGCGCCCTCTCCGTCGGCGCCCACGACACCGTCGAACGAACTGCTGGCGGTGTACGAGCCGCGATCGGGGTGCGCCGAGGGTGAGGTGGTGCCGCTGGGTCAGGCGTCCGGTGCTCAGAACTTCGAGCCGCTCGGTTCGATCTGGTGCTTCGATCTGACCGCAGCCTCCGGAGCGCACCGCGGTCGAGGACGACAACAGTTGGGTCGACGACTTCGACGTGGGGTGCCCGATCGCGGCTCCCGATGGCTGCACCAGCATGATGAGCCTCGACGATGGCGAGATGGGGTACCGGGCGTTCGACCGGACCGGAAGCTCGCCGCCTGAGCAGGGTGAGCACTGGATCAACCAGAACCATTGGATGACCGACGTCCAGGGTGGGTTCACCGGAGGTTCCTCACTGTCACCGGATCGTTCGTTCAAGTTCGAGGACGGCATGCTCGTCGTCGAGGGCGATTTCGCGGCCGGAATTCCCGAGTACGGCGAGCAAACCTGGGGCGAGATCACGATCTCGACGGCCGCCGAACCGACCGGCGCCATCGCCGATCCGCTGTACGCCTACGGCCAGTTCGGCGGAGAGTGGGCGGCAGGCTGCCGCTTGACATCTGCTCGTCGTCCGGTGTGCGCCGTGGTCGCCCCGGACCAGGCGCACATGGCGACGGTCCCACCGATCCCCGGTGACGAGTTCAACTGTCACCGCAACGAGGATCGAGGCGAGCACCGTCTGCTGGAGGTCTCCTGGTTCCAAGAATGCGGGACGACTCACGTCGGCGGCGCCGAGTCCGCTCCCAACGGTGACTTCTGGCGTGTCTGTGAGTCGGACGGCCCGGACATGGCGTGTCGCGACCGGTTCCGTCTCGAGGTGCGCAAGGACGGCCTGACGCTGTATGTCAACGGCGCGCTGTACTTCGAGGATTCCGGCTGGCCGGCCGCGTACCAGATCCCCGACTCGGCGATCGCCGGCGACTGGTATGCGTATCAGTCGAACTGGCAGCACCGGGCCGGTTCGCGGGCGTTCCGGTACCACTGGGACCGCTTCGCCGTGAACCCAGCTGACGGTCCAACAGCGAGCGATACGTTCGGATAGCTCGCGTTCAGCGGCGTCGTCCACCGACGTCGCGTATGGCGTCGGCTCAGTCGGAGGCCGCGTCGACATCGGACTCCTCGTGGCCGTTCTGTCGCGGTTGGTGGCGGTTCGTGACGAACACGAGGGACTCTTGACGGTTCCGGAACGAATCGCCGCTGTTGCGCTTCGAGCGGTTGCCGACGCCTGATTACGCTGGCCGGCGTGTCGATGCAGAAGGAATCCCGTGCCTGGCGTGGAACCTGTGTCGCCCTGGTCGTTGCCTCATCCGTGCTCTTCGCCGCTTCCGTCGTCTCGGCGGGCCCACCTGAGCCTCTGCCCGACGACGCCACGCAGCCCATGGTTCCGTCGACGTCGGTGCCGCCTGTTCCGGTGGTGTCTGAGCCGGTGGTTGCGGTGGGGTTGCCGCCTGTCCCGCCTGTTCCGGTGGTGTCTGAGCCGGTGGTTGCGGTGGGGTTGCCGCCTGTCCCGCCTGTTCCGGTGGTGTCTGAGCCGGTGGTTGCGGTGGGGTTGCCGCCTGTTCCGGTGGTGTCTGAGCCGGTGGTTGCGGTGGGGTTGCCGCCTGTTCCGCCTGTTCCGGTGGTGTCTGAGCCGGTGGTTGCGGTGGGGTTGCCGCCTGTTCCGGTGCAGGCCGAACGCGTCGCATCGCCTGCGCCCGACCTGACCACCTCACCCGTCGACCAGGCGGTGATCGCCGTGCCCATGCCCGCCCTGCTCGCGGCGATCGACGCAACGCGCCAGCTCATCGATCACTGCCTGTGACATGCAGGTCGTCGTCGACCCGTCAGCCACCAGCACCCCGACGTCGCGTGAAGCGAGGTGGGCGACGATCCGAGTGATCGTTACCTCCGACTGATGCGGCCGGTGCCCGCTCGTCGTCGTCTCACCGAGCGTTGATCGCGATGTAGTCCCGCTCTGCGGCACCGTCGTACCACTGTCGGGGGCGAGAGATCCTCTGTTCGGGGTCGTGGAGGAGTTCCTGCCAGTGGGCCAACCAACCGACGGTGCGAGGGATCGCGAACAGCACCGTGAACATGTCGACGGGGAATCCCAGGGCCTGGTAGATCAGGCCCGAGTAGAAGTCGACGTTCGGGTACAGCTTCCGATCGACGAAGTACGGGTCCTCGAGTGCAACCTCCTCGAGAGCCAGCGCGATGTCGAGGAGCGGGTTCTTCCCCGTCACGTCGAACACCTCGTACGCAGCCTTCTTGATGATCGTGGCGCGCGGGTCGTAGTTCTTGTAGACGCGATGGCCGAACCCCATCAGACGGCCGTCGCCGTTCTTGACCGACTCGATGAATGCAGGCACGTTCTCCCTGGTGCCGATCTCGGCGAGCATCCGGACCACTGCTTCGTTCGCTCCACCGTGGAGTGGTCCGTACAGTGCGCTGGCCGCAGCGGCAGCCGACGAATACGGGTCGGTGTGGCTGGAACCCACGACACGCATGGCTGTGGTGCCGCAGTTCTGCTCGTGGTCGGCGTGCAGGATGAACAGGACGTCCATCGCTCGTTCGAGCCGGGGATCGACTTCGTAGTCGGGACCGATCTTCCACATCATGTTCAAGAAGTTGGCCGGATACGACAGGTCGTTGACCGGATAGATGAAGGGCAACCCCATCGAGAAGCGGTAGGCCATCGCCGCGAGGGTGGGCGTCTTGGCGATCAGACGGACGATCTGGCGGTGGCGGGCGTCGGGGTCACCGATGTCCTTGGCGCCCTCGTAGAAGGTGCCGAGCGCGGCCACCGACGAGATGAACATGCCCATCGGGTGCGCGTCGTAGTGGAACCCGTCGACGAACCGCTTGCGCATGTTCTCGTGGATGAAGGTGTGATGGGTGATCTCGAATGTCCACGCACTGAGCTCGTCGGCCGTTGGCAGGTCGCCATGGATCAGGAGATAGGCGACCTCCAGGTATGTCGACTGCTCAGCCAGCTGCTCGATCGGGTATCCGCGATAGCGCAGGATCCCGTTGGCCCCGTCGAGATACGTGATCTCTGATTTGCATGCTGCGGTCGACATGTATGCCGGGTCGTACATGAAGAGCGACGGGTCGAGCTCGCGCAGCGCACTCGATGGGAACACCCCGCCCTCGATCGGGACGGTGACCGTCTTGCCGGTCCGGTCGTCGGTGATGGTGATGGTGTCGGGCACGTTGCTTCCTTCGTGTCACGCTCGGATGAAACAGGGGCTTGCACCCCAGCGAGCCAATGTACCGGTCGAGCGTCCCGCGCCTCCAACGAGAGAATCGGATCCGCCGGACTCGGTCGCTGTGGCAACCTGTGGCCATGCGAGGTCGGGGCGTGCCCATCGTGATGCTCGTTCTTGCGATCGCCGCCTGCTCGTCGGCCGAAACGCCCGAGTCGGTGGCCACCACGCTCCGGTCGACGGCGTTCGTATCGACCGATACGAGAGCGCCGGAAACGTCGCCGCCCACGCCTCCGACCACCCGGCGAGAGACCACCACGACGCCACCGGCGGCCACGAGGCCACCGGCAGTCACGACAGCGCCGGCCACGACAGCGCCGGTCACGACAGCGCCGGCCACGACAGCGCCGGTCACCACGGCGTCAACAGGCGTGCCGACTCTGATCGATGGCGCAGTGCTGATCCACGCCGGGAGCAATGACTCCGGTACCTGGCAGCGAATCGGTGCGTGGGACGGGTCGGGTTGGGCCGATCTCGCCGATGATGCGCAGGGCCCAGCGGTCAGCTTCGACAGCGTGTCCGTCGCCAGCGTGGACCTGGCGGCGCCGGCTTCGGACATCGCGTTCTCGACATCCGAGTACGAGTGCGTCGAGTCGCCGCTCCACACCGGATTGCTCCCACACCTGACCCTGCCCGGGCCCCTCCTCGACGACGGGTACCAGGCGGTTGCGGTCACCGCGAACTGGCGGCTCCAGCCGCGGTCCGTCACCCAGGTCGGCCTCGACGCGGAGGTCTACCAGGAGGTCGGCGAGTCGCTGCTCGCCGGACGACCCGGCGTCGACCCGAGCAACGGTGACGTCGTGCAGGTGGTGCGCGCCGATCTCGATGGGGACGGGCCCGAGGAGGTGCTGGTTGCGTTCCGTTACGTGTCGGAGCCGAATTTCGGTGCGCCCGGTGACTTCTCGATCGTCTACGCACGATTTCCCCGGCCGGACGGCACGGTCGACGACCTGATCGTCAGCGAGCACATCGCCGAGGATGCGCCGCATGTCCCGCCGTTCGGACGGTTGTCTGTCTCGGCGGTTGCCGATTTGAACGGCGACGGTGCCATGGAAGTCGCCATCGGGCTCAGCCTCTGGGAGTTCACCGGGATCGAGATCCACGAGTCCCAGGGTGCGGGCCTCGTCCGCGTGATGAGCGGTGGGTGCGGAAGCTGACGCTGCTCAGAGCGGTGTGTTGCCGTGCTTGCGGCGGGGGATGACTTCGCGCTTGTTGGCGAGCATGGCCAGCGCAGCCCCGATCTCGCGGCGGGTGTCGGCCGGGTCGATCACCGCATCGACATACCCGCGCTCGGCGGCGACGTACGGGTTGAGGAGCCGATCGGCGTAATCGGCCTCGAATGCAGCTCGCTCATCGTCGGTGGCCCGGCGCTGCAGGATCGCCGCCGCCTGGCCGGCGCCCATGACAGCGAGTTCGGCCCACGGCCAGGCGAGGCAGACGTCGTTGCCCATCGTCTTGGAGTCCATCACGATGAACGCTCCGCCGTAGCTCTTGCGGAGGATGACACAGATGCGGGGCACCGTGGCTCGACCGTAGGCGTAGACCAGTTGGGCTCCGTGGCGGATCATGCCGCGCCACTCGAGGTCCTTGCCCGGGTAGAAGCCGGGAGTGTCGACCATCGTGATGATCGGGAGATTGAACGCATCGCAGAACGCCACGAATCGGGCCGCCTTCTGCGACGCCGGGATGTCGAGAGTGCCCGCCAGGTTCATGGGCTGGTTGGCGACGATGCCGACCGGCTGCCCGCCGACCGTGGCGAACGCCGTGACGACGTTGCCGGCCCACCGGCTGCGGAGTTCGAAGAACGACTCGTCGTCGACGATCGCCTCGGCGACGTGGCGGACGTCGTAGCTCCCCGTCGAGGACTCGGGAATCAGCTCACCGGCCTCGGGGCAGGCACGGTCGAGTGGGTCGGTGGACGGCCAGTGAGGCGGCGGGTCATCGGCGTGGTCGGGAACGTAGCCCAGGATCTGTTCGATCATCTCCGCACCTGCCGCGCGGTCGTTCACCACGGCGATCGAGAGGCCACCATGCTTCTCCATCGACGAGGCGCTGCCGAGCTCGTCCTTGGAGACGTCGATGCCGGTGATCTGTCTGACCATCACGGGCCCGTTGACGAAGGCGTACGCCGTGTCGGTCATGATGGTGAAGTCGACGAGACCCAGCAACAGGGCCGGGCCCGAGACCGCAGGACCGTCGACGATCGCAAAGGTGGGGACGTTGCCCGAACAACGGGTGAGTGCCCGGGCGACCCGTCCCCAACCATCGAGCGCAGCGATGCCCTCACCGATGTTCGCGCCGGCCGAGTTGATCACCATCACGAACGGGATCCGCTCCTCCAGCGCAGCGCGCGCTGCCGTCTCCCAGGTGTGTGTCATCGCCTGGGTGAGCGGGGCTGCCGGCTCGACGGGGTCGAACTCCAGCCACGACACCCGGCGTCCGCCGAGCAGCCGGACGCGGGCAGAGATGGGGCCGGGGACTCCGGTTGCCAGATTCACTTCGTCGAGCGACATCGAGCGGGACCTTAGACGGTCGAGCGGCTGCTCAGACGCTGCGGTGGAGTGGGAACGTGTCGGTGGTCAGATGCACGCCCGGCTGATCGTCGGCGTGGTCGTTGACGACTTCGCTCAGGATCGATGCGACCGCGTTCGTGGCGGCGCTCGGACCGGGTCGGCGCCGGCGCACCCAGGCGACGACCCGCCGCGGTAGTTCGGGCACCATCACCCGCTTGAACGCACCGTCGATCTGCTTCGGGGCTGCCGTCGCCGGCACGATCGCTGCGCCGTAGCCATCGAACGCGAGTGAGGCGAGCAGACGTACGCCGTCGATCTCGGCCTGGGCCCGGAGCGAGACGTCGACGCTTCCGGCGGCACGGTCGAGCACGCGACGAAGAGCGGCGCCCTTGGGCGGCAGCAGGAGCGGGACGTCTTCGAGTTCGCGCAATGACATCGTGTTGCGGCCGGCGAGGTCGTGTGAACTGTGGACGAGCAGGATCAGGTCCTCGGCGAACAGTGGCTCCACGATCAGTTCCGGATCGTCGATGGGGAGATGGATGATCGCCGCGTTCAGCTGTCCGGCGAGCACGCCCGGGACGATCGTGGTCGTGCTGCCCTCACTGACGATGGGGTGGACTCGGGGGTGGCGTTCGGCGACGGCACCGAGCAGGCGTGGCATGAGCCATCGGGCCGTCGTGCCGATCACACCGATGCGGGCGTCGCCCGAGACGTCCGCGTCCAGCGATGCGATGTCGGCAGCGATGTCGTCGATCTCGTGGAGGACCCGGCGGGCCCGCTCGACGACGCGGACACCCTCGTCCGTGAGGCCACCGTGCGCACGATCGACGAGGGTCACGCCCAGCTCGTGTTCCAGCTTGGCGACGTGGCCCGACACGTTCGATTGAACCGTGTAGAGCGCTCGGGCGGCAGCCGAGAAGGTCCCGTGGTCGGCGACCGCGACGATGGCGGCCAGCTGGCGGACATCCATCCCGGCAGGGTATCAGGAAAACAGATATCAGATATCGCTGAGTTCTACTTGTCAGATGTGAAATCGCACGTGCATACTTTCACAACCAGAACGACGCGAGAACACCCCCCATGTTCCGCTTCGAGGAGACTCCACCGAATCGGTCCCCCACCGAAGGAGTTTCCAGGTTGAGACGCCCCGATCCCCATCGGGGCGTCTCCCATTTTTCGCCGGTGTTCTCCCGCCCAGAACGGTGCCGTAGTCTGCACCCGTGGCCAAGCGACCGGACAGCCCACCTGCAGACGCCGACCGAGCCGTGAGTCATCCGGCCGGCGCCGCCTTCTTCGACCTCGATCGCACGTTGCTGCGCGGCGCGAGTGGTGAAGTGTTCTCCGATGCCATGCGGGCCGCCGGTCTCGTGACCCGGAACATCCCCGGCGAGAAGATGATGTATCAGCTCTTCAACACGGTGGGGGAGACGCTTCCGTCGATGGCGCTCGCGCGTCAGGCGGTCAATCTCGCCAAGGGCCGGTCACGGACCACGATCCAGGACGCAGCCGACAGCGTCGCCGATCGTTTGGTCGACATGGTGCAACCCTTCGCAGAGTCGGTCTTCGCCATGCATCGGGACGAAGGACGGCCGATCGTGCTCGCCACGACCACGCCATACGATCTCGTCAAGCCGTTCGCCGATCGACTCGGACTCGACGGCGTCGTGGCGACGCGGTACGCCGTGGAGGACGACGACGACACGTACAGCGGCGCCCTCGTCGGGCCGTTCGTCTGGTCGACCGGCAAATTGGCGGCGGTCCGCGAGTGGGCCGACGAGCACGAGGTCGACCTCGCCGCCAGCTATGCCTATTCCGACAGCGTGTACGACACGCCGCTGCTCGCGGCGGTGGGCCACCCCGTCGCGGTCAATCCTGATCCGCGGATGGTGCTCATGGCGGCGGCCCGACGGTGGCCGACGATCAACCTCGACGTGGCGCCGGGTGTGAAGAAGGTGCCGCTCGTCGGCATGGAGTTGCAGAAGCTGGCCCTGACGTTCTCCCGTCCTGCGATGGTGCCCTATGCCGACATCCGGATCCGGCATGCCGACAAGATCCCTGCCGAGGGGCCGGTCATCCTCGTCGCCAACCACCGGTCGTACTTCGACCCGATGGTGATCTCGATGGTGGTGGCCAAGACCGGACGAACCGTGCGGTCGCTCGGCAAGAAGGAAGTGTTCGACGTGCCGGTCGTCGGGCCGCTCGCAACTGCGATGGGCGGGATCCGGGTCGACCGGGGCACGGGCTCGGACGAGCCACTCAAGGCCGCCGCCGAGGCGCTGGAGGCCGGTGAGATGGTGGCGATCATGCCGGAGGGCACGATCCCGCGGGGGCCGGCGTTCTTCGAGCCGAAGCTGAGCGGTCGCTGGGGGGCGGCGCGGTTGGCCCATTTGACCGGAGCGACGGTGATCCCGGTCGGGCTGTGGGGCACCGAACTCGTCTGGCCACGCTCGTCGCGAGTGCCCAAGTTGTTCAACGTGACCGACGCACCCACCGTGCTGGCCACCGTCGGCGACCCGGTCGAGCTCAAGGGCAAGAGCGTCGACAAGGACACCAAGCGGATCATGAAGGCGATCTCGTCGCTCCTGCCGCCCGAGTCGCAGGTTCGGCGTGATCCGAGCCCCGAGGAGCTCGCTGCGACCTACCCGCCGGGCTACCGGGGTGATCCTGACTCGGAGACGAACCGACGCCCGGGGACCGACTGAGGCCGATCCGGCGGTCAGGTGGGGAGCGGCTGGAGCACCCATCCCTCGACGGTCTGATACATCACCGACCCGTTGTTGACCGCCGCGCCGCTCGGCCAGAAGCCCGCTTCCGGCCCTGGATCCTCCAGATCGACGGTGAGCCAGGTGGCGCCATCGGCTGTTGCGATCAGCCAGAGGTCAGGGCTCCAGTTGTTCATCTCGCCACCATCATCGACGACGGTCAGATCGGGCTCGCTCGCCGTGACCGCCGTCTGGAGCGCCCCATCGAAGATCTCACCCGGAATCCGGACGATCTCGGCGCCGTCCTCGTCACGGATGACGATCGATGACTCGTCGGTCTCCTCGTCGAACTCCCAGATCTGATCGTCACCGTCCTCCCGGTCGATGGTCTCCGCCCGAATCGTCTCGCCGGTTGCCGCATCGGTCAGCGTGTAGTCGGTGGCGTCCGGCCCGTCGGTCAGCAACAGCACGAAGCCCTCGTGTTCGACAACGACCTCGAACGGCTCCCAGTCCGCTTCCGGAGGCTCGCCGACCTCGACGATCCATGCCGACGAGCCCGATTGGCTCCAGATTCCGTAGCGGTCTGGCAGTTCCGGCAGTGTCGCCTCCGTGATGGTGCCGTCCGACCGCCGCAGCCATGCGGACGGTCCTGTCTGTCCGTCGCCGATGAACAGGTGTCCGCCGGTCACCTGGGTCACGGCATGCCAGTACCCGTCGTTCGGCAGACCGTCCAGTTCGATCCAGGTCCGACCATCCGGGCTCGTCTGGGCGGCGTCGCCGAGCAGCACGAACTGGTCGCCGATCGTGGCGAGCGTGCCGAATCCGGCACCGGACGGTGCGGGGACCTCTTCGTGAGCGCCGCCGAAGGTGCCGGTGAGCATCGTGGCGTCGCCGCCGTCAGGCCCGGAGCGTCCGGCGTCCGGCTCGCCCTCGAGGCCGAGCTCCGCCCACGTGAACTCGTACGTGGTCTCCGGTGAGCCGTCGGCGGCGAACACCTCGACCTCGACACCCGTTTCGGATGTGCTCAACCCGTAGCCTCCGGCGCCGCGCTGGATCTCGACTCGAATGTCGTCGGGAAGCAGCGATTCGTAGTCGACCCAGGTGTGGTGGGCGACCTGGGCCAGCCATTGATCACCGATCGCTGCGAGCGAGTTGACGAACACCTCTTCTCGCACGGCCGCGGATTCGGTCGGTTCGACGCCGAGGTCGATGGTCGACGTCTCCCAGGTGGCGAGGTCGGTCGTCGATGCGACGATCAGCCGGCCGCCGCCCTGGGTTTCGGGTGTGTCACCGGACGGCTCGGACGACCACATGATCAAGCGCTCGTCGCTGACGGTGAATTGCCCGGGATACGTCGTCGGGAGGGTGAGTTCGGTGGTGGTCCACTCGTTGCCGTCGACCGTGAAGCCGGCCGTCACCGTCGGCGGTGGTGGCTCGCCGGCGTAGATCGCCTCGGAAACCTCCGGGTGGGCGGCCAGCACGTCGCTCACCTCGTCGAGGAGGCCCGCTTCACTCAAGAGCTCCGTGGCCTCAGCGATCGTCGGTGGCAGTCCGTCGGGGAACAGCGCCGTGACCTCGTCGGGGAACAGCGCCGCCAACTCCTCGCTCAACGGTTCGAGCGGCTGCGGCTCGTACACGAGCGCGATGCTCAGGAAACCATCGCGCCACGGCAGCAGCTGCACGAAGTCGGACGGGCCGGGCACGCCATTCGTCACGGCAACTGCCTCGGACGGCGCCGCTGCCGGCAACGTCGGCGGTGTGGTGATCGGCGACGTGGTGGGTGGTGTGGTGGGTGGTGTGGCGGGTGGTGTGGTGGGTGGTGTGGTGGGTGGTGTGGTGGGTGGCGAGGCCACCGGGGTTGTCACATCGGTCGCGGGCTCGGTCGTCTCGGGTGTGGCCAGCTCGATGGTGTCGTCGCCCTGATCGCGATTGGCGACGACGGCACCGACCAGTGCGACGACCGCAACAGCGCCGACTCCGCCGAGCAGGGTCCGTCGGCGGCGACGGCGGGTGGCGCCGCGCCGCATGATCTCCGTCGCGGCCGCCGGTTCGAGCGTGAGGCCGTCGGCGGTCCGGCCGAGCGCATTGCGTACACGCTCCCGGGTCGATTCGTTGTTCGCTTCAGACATCGTTGGCTCCCAGGTGGTGTTCGAGTTGTTCGAGTGCCCGGCTCAGGCGGCTCTTGGCGGTACCGGTCGGGATCCCGAGTGCGGTGGCGACCTCGGCTTCGGACCAGTCGAGGTAGAAACGACCGACGACCACCGCGCGATGATCGGTCGACAGTCGGCTCAATGCCTGCGTGACGGTGTCGTCGTACGTGGTGTCGGTATGTGGCACGTCGGGCGCGAACACGGTGGTGACCTCACGGCGTCGACGGCGAAGCCGTGAGCGACCCCAGTTGAGGCCGACGCGGTACGTCCAGCCGGCGATGTTGTCGTAGTCGCCCACGGTCGACCACCGCTCCCAGGCCCGGGCCAGCGCCTCGGCGGCTGCGTCTCGACCGAGCTCGCGGTTGTCGAGCGCCAACGCCAGGGCCTTCGCCAGTCGTTCGCCGTCGGCGAGACAGAATGCCTCGAAGCTCTGTGTCGTGCGCACCGAGTCCGATGCGACCGACGCCTCGGGGGTCTCCGGCGCGTCGAGGTGCGGTTCGGCCATGGTCACACCTCACAGACGCACGGGGGTCCGATTTCGTTCCATCGATCCGAAAGAACGTTCACAGGGCCGGTGCGCCGTTGCGCAAGCGGGTCAGTCTCCGACCCGACCGTCGATGGCCTCGCGAATCAGATCGGCGTGTCCGCAGTGCCGGGCGTACTCCTCGATCATGTGCACCAGGATCCAGCGGAGGTTCGTCGGGCCGTGCCGGCCCTCGCGTGCTGCGACCGCGTCGAGGTCGACGCCGTTGATCGCCTCCTGGCTGCGGGAGACGGCATCGTCGAACTGTCGCGCGAGCTCGGTCGGGGAGTAGTCGGCCGCCGTGTCCATCTCCCAGTCGGGTTGTGCGTCCCAGTCGGCACCTGCCCATTCAGGGGCGGGGTCCCGGTCGTGCAGCACCTCGTCGAACCAGAAACCCTCCACGAACGCCATGTGCCTCAGCAGCCTTCCAAGGGTGAGCGTCGAGTCGGCCGTCGTCATCTGGAGCTGGGTGCGATCGAGATCGGAGCATTTTCGGACCAGGACCGTCCGGTAGAAGCCGAGATACGTCAGCAACATCTCGCGCTCGCTTGCCGTTCGGAGAGGTTCGTCCGGCGGTGGCGGAGCGGGAATAACATCGTTGTGACTTGATTTTGCGGGCATGTGACGCCTGGCTCTCGAATTTGGGAAGAAATCTGCTGTATGTCGATGTTGTTACGAGAGTAACGTGGTGAGGCGAGGGCAATCTGATGGGAATGGCTGTGACCACCGGCGAGAGCGGCAGGCCACGTACTGTCGCGGCCTGGTGGCGCAGCCGATACGGCTCCCAGATGCTCATCGAAATCGGGATCGTGGCTGCCCTGCTGATGATCTATCGCACGATCCGAACGCTCAACAAGACCGACCTCCGGGCGGCATTCGCCAATGCTCGGGACATCATCCGGTTCGAGAGTTGGCTCGGCCTGCCCTTCGAGGATGACCTGCAGGCCTTCCTGCTCGATCATCCGACGTTGATGAAGCTCCTGAACCACTACTACGTGTGGTTCCACTTCCCGGCCGCGATCGGTCTCCTGCTGTGGCTGTACCTGCGGCACTCCGATCGGTACCCGTCGTTCCGAAACCTGATGGCGTTCTCCACCTTCACCGGCCTGATCATCCACCTCCTCTTCCCGCTTGCTCCTCCCCGGATGATGGACGGATTCGTCGACACGATGGCCAAGTGGGGCCCCGTGATCTACCCGGAGAACCCGCTCGAAGGCGCAGCCAACCAGATCGCGGCGATGCCGTCACTGCACTTTGCGTGGGCCATGATCGTGGCCATCGCGGTGATCACCGTGCTCGAGTCGTCGTGGCGTTGGTTGATCCTCGTGCACCCGATCCTGATGACGCTGTCGATCATCGCGACCGCCAATCACTGGTGGATCGACGCTGCGGCGGCCGGGTTGCTCGTCATCGCAGGAATCGCACTCTGGCGTATGGCGAACGTGTGGATCGGCGACCGCAGGTGGTCGTGGGCAGCCATGCGGTTCCAGGCCGACGACGGCATCCGCCGACTCGAGGATCTCGCGAACGAGTCGCAGTACGAAGCCGTCGAGGCCCGCCGCCGCTGATCCGCCGCCGGGCGATCGACCGGTCGCTCAGTCGTTCGCGAGCATGCGGCGCACGACGTTCAGTGCCGAACCCGCCCGGAACCATTCGACCTGCTCGGGGCTGAACGTGTGCAGACCCTGGAAGTCGATCGTGGTGCCGTCGGGCTTGACGATCTGGCAGTCGATCGGTTGGCCCGGTACCGGAGGCAGCCCGCTGACGTTGATGCGGTCGTCCTCCTCGATCCGGTCGTACATGGCCGGGTCGGCAAATGTCATCGGGAGCATGCCCTGCTTCTTCAGGTTCGTCTCGTGGATGCGGGCGAAGCTTCGAGCGATGGCGACGAGTCCGAGCCGGAAGCGTGGCTCCATGGCTGCGTGTTCGCGACTCGAGCCCTCACCCATGTTTTCGTCGCCGATGACGACCCAAGGTTGTGCGGCTTCGTGGTACGCCCTGGCGATGTCCGGGAACGTCTGGGTCTCACCGGTGAGCTGGTTCTTGCCGAAGCCGACCTCGTAGTCGTCGCCGCTGTTCGTCGTGAAGGCGTTCACGGCGCCGAGGTACAGGTTGCCGGAGATGTTCTCGAGGTGGCCGCGGTACTTGAGCCATGGACCGGCCATCGAGATGTGGTCGGTCGTGAACTTGCCCCGTGCCTTCACCAGCACGGGCAGCTCGTGATAGTCGTTGCCGTCCCACGCCGGGAAGGGGTCGAGGAGCTGGAGGCGGTCGCTGTTCGGGCTGACCGCGACCTCGATCGCACTGCCATCCGCCGGTGGTGCCGTGAACGTGTCTTCGCCCGGGTCGTAACCAGCCTCGGGAAGCACTCGGCCGACCGGTGCGCTCAGGCTGATCTCGGTGCCATCGGGCGCGGTGATGGTGTCGGTGGTGGGATCGAAGTCGAGTCGACCGCTGAGCGCGACCGCCATGACGGTGTCAGGCGACGTCACGAACGCCAGCGTGTTGGCGGAGCCGTCGTTGCGCTTGGGGAAGTTCCGGTTGAACGACGTGACGATCGTGTTCGTCTGGCCCGTGATCGCCTCCGGTCGGCTCCACTGACCGATGCAGGGGCCGCAGGCATTGGCGAGCACGGTCGCGCCGACCGCCTCGAGGTCGGCCAGGAGTCCGTCACGCTCGATCGTCGCACGGGTCTGTTCGGAGCCGGGCGTGATCAGCAGTGGGACCTGCGCCGTGAGGCCTGCTGCCGCGGCTTGGCGTGCGATCGACGCGGCACGCGTGATGTCTTCGTACGAGGAGTTCGTGCACGACCCGATCAGCGCCGCCGAGGGCACGAGCGGCCAGTTGTTCTCGCGGGCCGCCGTGCCGACGCCGGCGGCGCCGGTGCGATGGGCGAGGTCAGGGGTGTGCGGGCCGTTGAGCAGCGGCTTCAGCTCGTCGAGATCGATCTCGATCAGTTGGTCGTAGTGAGCGCCTTCATCGGGGCGCAGGTTGTCGGCCACCTGGTCGGCCGCATCGGCGATCGCCTCACGGCCGGTCGCCTTCAGATACGTCGCCATGTTCAGGTCGTATCCGAACAGCGAGGTGGTGGCGCCGATTTCGGCGCCCATGTTGCAGATCGTGGCCTTGCCGGTCGCCGAGATCGTGTCGGCGCCACGTCCGTGGTACTCGACGATCGCTCCGGTGCCGCCCTTCACCGTGAGCTGCCGGGCCACCTCCAGAATCACGTCCTTCGGGCTCGACCAGTCGCTGAGCGTGCCCGTGAGCTTCACCCCGATCACCTTCGGCCAGCGAACGTTCCACGGGAAGCCGGTCATGACGTCGACGGCGTCGGCGCCGCCAACCCCGATCGCGACCATGCCGAGCCCGCCGGCGTTCGGCGTATGGCTGTCGGTGCCGATCATCATGCCGCCGGGGAACGCGTAGTTCTCCAGCACGACCTGGTGGATGATTCCGGAACCGGGCCCCCAGAAACCGATGGAGTACTTGGCCGACACGCTCTGCAGGAAGTCGTAGACCTCCCTGTTGGTGTCGACCGCGACCCCGAGATCGATCTGGGCTCCGACCTTGGCCTGGATCAGGTGATCGCAGTGCACCGTCGAGGGGACGGCCACCTCGGGCAGGCCGGCGGTCATGAACTGAAGGAGTGCCATCTGCGCCGTGGCGTCCTGCATTGCGACCCGGTCGGGGTGGAAGTCGGCGTAGCTCACGCCGCGTTCCATCTCCTGCCCGGCCGGATCGGTGAGGTGGTTGACGAGGATCTTTTCGGCCAAGGTCAGGGGCCGACCCAGCCGCTGGCGCCCGATCTGCACGTTGTCCGACAAGCTTGCGTACACGGCCTCGACGAGTTCGATCGGGGTATCTGCAGTCACGGTCATGTAGACAACTATAATACAAGTTCATGGGCGCGGCAAAGCCATCAGATCGACCGACGACTCCGGCGCATCAGCCGGAGTGGCGCGGGATCGATCACGTTCAACTCGCGATTCCCGAGGCCGGTGAGACATCGGCGAGGGAGTTCTACGTCGGCGTCCTCGGTATGACCGAGGTCCCCAAGCCGCCGTTGCTCGCCGCCCGTGGCGGTGCGTGGTTCCGGGCCGGATCCGGCGAGATTCACGTCGGCGTGGAGCGAGACTTCGTCCCGGCCCGCACGGCCCACCCGGCACTGTTGGTCGATGACCTGCGCGATCTCGTCGTGGCTGCCGGGCTCGACGTTCGCTGGAACGACGGGATCCTGGGGACGGTGCCGTGTCACGTCGACGACCCGTTCGGGAACCGGGTCGAGCTCATCGAGGCGACGTCGTGAGCCCCGGGCGCACGGATCGGATCGGCCCATGAGGAGCATCCGATATCGGGAGATCGCCGCCGACCTCCGTCGTCGAGTCAGTGACGCGGCACCCGGGTCGCTCCTGCCCAGCGAGTCCGAGTTGTCGACCGAATTCTCTGCGAGCCGGGTCACGATCCGGCGGGCGCTCGAGCTCGTGCGCGATGACGGTCTGATCGCAGCTCGACAGGGTTTCGGGTGGTTCGTCTCGACCGAGCCGGTGCGTCAGAGCCTGGAACGCCTCGGCACCATCGAATCGCAGCTCGAGACGAGCGGGCGCGACGCCGCACGACAGGTGATCGAGTTCTCGTTCGAGTCGCCCCCGCCACACGTGAAGAAGCTGCTCGACGCAACGAAGGTGCTCCGGGTCAAGCGCATCAACCTCGCGGACGGCGAGCCCTTCGCCGTGGTGACGGTGTGGTGTCCCGCCGCGATCGGCCAGAAGCTCTCGATGGACGATGTCGAGCGCACCTCGTTCTACGAGTTGCTCGACGTCGAGCTCCGTGGCGCAACCCAGACGATCGGCGCAGCCTCAGCCGAACCGGCGATCGCCGAGTTGTTGGCGGTGCCGGTGGGAGCGCCGCTCCTCAAATGTCAGCGCGTCACCACCGATCTCTCCGGTAGACCGGTGCTCGTGAGCGAGCACCTCTTCCCGGCCCACCGAACCGAGTTCGTCGTCGACCTTCCCCATGACGAGCCCTCGATCACTCCGGTCGGGCTCCGGCTGGTCGACTGATGAGACCATCCGAGACATTCTTTCAAGAACCTCTCAAGGTCCCGTCGGCACCTGCCGATAACGCGCGGTGACCTTTTCGATGGGAACGCGCCTGAACGCGGATCTGATCGAGCCGTACCGCCTGCCGGGCTACTCCGGCATCGTGGCGATCGACCCGATGGGTACGATCCTGTTCGTCAGCGACGAGTTCGACGGGATGCTCGGTTACCGGATCGACGAAATGCTCGGGCGCTCGTTCCTGGACTTCGTGCACGAGGCCGATGTCGAACAGGCGGTCGAATCCTTCGGGAGCGTCGGCGAGCGCCGCGGCTACCACCAGGCGTTGGAGTTTCGCATCACCAACGGAGCCGACAGCCTCGTCATCGATGTGGTCGCCGACAACCGCCTCGACGACGATCGGCTCGGGTCCGTCCTGCTCCATCTCGCCGACCCGCAGGATCGCCGCCGGTCCGCGCAACTGCTCGATCGGCAGGCGGAGATCATCCGTCAGATCACGCTCGGAGGGTCGCTCGACCCCGCCGTGCGCGAGATCCTGTTGTTCGCCGAGTTGGCGCTGCCGGGCTTTCGCTCCGCTGCGTTCGTCGTCGAGGACGGTCAACTCGTCGCCTCGACATCGACGTCGATCGATGCCGCAACCCTCGACGTCGTAGCCCATGCCCTCCTCGAGTCCGATGTGGCGTGGCCCACCGCGCTCAGCGACGAGGAGATCATCGTGGCGGTGGATCTCGACGATCCCGAGTGGACCGGGCTCAAGCAGATCGTGCCGAGCGGCACCGGCTGCGTGTGGTCGGTCCCGATCCGGCTCGACCGCGGCACCCCGGTCTTGGGTTGCATCGAGATGTACGGGCCGGCGGCGCTTCACCACCGCGACGAAGACTGGACGGTCCTGCGGCTCGCCGGCCGCTTGGTCGCGATCGCGGTCGACCACACCCGGACCCAAGAGCAGTTGATCCACGATGCCGAGGTCGACCCACTCACCGGAACCCCGAACCGGCGTGTCGTGTCCGCTGCCCTGGGCGAGCTCCTCGAGAGCGGCGACCTGGGTCGTGCGGTGTGCTTCATCGATCTCGATCGCCTGAAGGTCGTCAACGATGCGTTGGGCCACGATGCGGGTGACCTGCTGATCCGAGAGGCCGCGGATCGGTTGACCGTCGCTGTCGGCCAGGACGGCCTGGTCGGTCGGTTCGGCGGCGACGAGTTCGTGGCGATCGCGAGTTCATCGCGAACGGAGTGCGAAGTGTTCGCCCAGCGTTGTCTCGACGCCTTCGCCAGACCGATCATGATCGGCGGCCGAAACTGGCATCTCAGTGCGAGCATCGGTGCCGTCGTCGTCGACGACCAGCGGACGCCGTCCGAGGTGCTCCGCGACGCCGACACGGCCATGTATCAGGCCAAACGCGCCGGACGAGGTCGTTGGCGGCGATTCCAGACGTCCGATCGCGAGTTGGTGCGTCGACGGATGCAGCTCGAGCAGCGGCTCGGTGACGGCATTCGCTACGGCAACGTCTGGGCCTGGTTCCAGCCGGTGGTCCGGGCATCCGACTGGAGCTTCACCGGAATGGAAGCGCTTGCCCGATGGGAGATCGACCCGGGCGAGTGGGTCGCGCCGAACGAGTTCGTCCCGCTGGCGGAAGAACTCGGTCTCATCGACGAACTCGGATCGCTCATGGTCCGTCAGGCGCTCGATGCCAGAGACGAGCTGAACGAGGTCCGCGGTGGCTCGTGCGGCGTGTCGGTGAACGTCTCGCCCGTTCAGGTTCGTTCCGATCACCTCTTCGTCGAGCTCGACCGTCTTCGTCGAGATCGCGGTGTCGCCCTGTCGCTGTGTTTCGAGATGACCGAGCAGCACATGATCGACGACACCGAGGCCACGCTCGAGCGGTTGCATCGGATGCGGAGTTTCGGGGTCGAGTTGGCGGTCGATGACTTCGGCACCGGGTACTCGTCACTGGCGATGCTGCATCAGGTCCCCGCTGATGTCCTGAAGATCGACCGTGACCTCGTCAGCCAGGTCGGCACACCGTCGGGCCACGCCGTGCTCGCTGCTGTCATCGGGGTGGCGCAGGCCTACGCGCTGCGCACCGTCGCCGAGGGTGTCGAAACCGTGGACGAGGCGCTCGCATTGCAGCAGATGGGTGTCGACGAGTTGCAGGGTTTCCTGTTCGCTCCCGTCGAGCCGATCGAACGGTTGATCGCACGGCTCACCACCAACGAGTGGCCGTGGGACGTCGATCCTGACGCATTGGTCGATCCCGACACATTGGGGGTACACCAACCCGACCAGGCGTGACGCCGAGCGCAGCCGGCACGGCTGCGGACCGAGCGGATCCTCGTGCGCACGACGCAGCGGAGCGACGACTCGGATCGCGAGACGTCGTCGGGCGACGCGCTCACCAATGATCCCAGTGGGAGACCTCCCCGGCGGGCAGCCGCTTGGCCGGCTTGAAGTCGGTTCCCTTGGTGTAGGCGATCGGGAAGAGCCCGGCCTGGGTGTGGGTGTCGTACGGGATGCCGAGCAGCTCGGCGGCCTCCCGCTCGCCGTCGCCGATCAAGTGGATCGTGGTCCACGCCGACCCGATCGCACGTTCGCGCAGGGCGAGCATCATGCTCCACACGGCCGGCAGGATCGAACCCCACATGCCGGCACCGGTCGCCGAGCCGCCGGCGCCTCCGTCTGCCCGGCCCTTGATACACGGGATCATCATGATCGGCGACTTCTGGAAGTTGTCGGAGAGGAAGGTCGCCGAGTCGACGACGGCGTCCATGCGATCGGCGCGCGTGTCACCCTCGTCGTAGGTGGCGCGTGGCATGTTGCGGTAGAGGTCGAAGTTGTCGCGGTAGATCTGGGCGAGGCGGTCCTTCTTGGCCTGATCTTCGACGAACACCCATTGCCACCCCTGGCTGTTCGACCCGGTCGGCGCCTGGAGGGCGAGTTCGAGGCACTCCATCACGATGTCGCGATCGACCGGTCGGTCGAAGTCGAGTCGTTTGCGAACCGAGCGAGTGGTCGCGAGGACTTCGTCGGCGGAGAGGTTGAGGCGCATCGTGCGATTGTGGCATCCGGGCGCAACTCGGTTCGGACCGGGACGACTGCTGTGTGACGATGGGGCCCATGACGGAGCCCGACTACCGCACGATCAACCATGCGAACTGGGAGTCCCGTGTGGCGGTGCACGCTGCGAGCGCTGCCTACCGGCTCGACCGGTACGTCGACGAACCCGACCTCATCAGCGAGACCGTCGACTTCGATCGGGCCGCGACTCGGTGACATCGTCGGGCTCGACGTCGTGCATCTGCAATGTCACATGGGCAACGACTCGCTCTCGCTGGCTCGTCTCGGAGCGAACGTGACCGGGCTCGACTTCAGTGGCAGTGCGCTCGTCGAGGCGCGCCGTGTGTCGCGCGGCGGGCGGCCCGCACGTCGAGTACGTCGAAGCCGACGTGTACGACGCGCCGGAGGTACTCGGTGACCCGAACGGTTCGATCTGGTCTACACCGGCATCGGTGCGCTCTGCTGGCTGCCGGGCGTCGAGCGGTGGGCATCGACGGTGGCCGAGTTGCTGCGGCCGGGTGGCGAGCTGTTCATCCGTGAGGGGCACCCGGTGCTGTGGGCACTCGACGATCCGAGGCCCGACGGCCTGGCCGTGCTCGCCTTTCCGTACTTCGAGACCGATGGCGTCACCTTCCTGCGAAGCTGACACCTACGTCGACCAGGAGGAGCCGCTCGCAGCTCCCGAGATCTTGCAGTTCAACCATGGCCTCGCCGAGATCTTCAACGCGCTGTGGTCGGCGGGGATGGAGATCACGCTGTTCGACGAACACATGTCGGTGCCGTGGAACCCGCTGGGCGACGCGATGGTCGATCACGGCGGTGGCGAGTTCCAGCTCGTCGACCGACCCGAGCGGCTGCCGTGCACGTACACGCTGCGTGCCCGCAAACGGTGACCTGCGAAGCTCGGTGCATGTCCGACCGTGTCACCGTCACCATCGCCGACGGCATCGCCGACGTCCGCTTCAACCGCGCCGACAAGCGCAACGCACTCGACGGCGCCCAGTTCGCTGCCATCGAGCAGGTCGGGGAGGAACTGAAGGCAACGCCGGGTCTCCGAGTCGTCGTCCTGTCGGGCGCGGGTGAGTCCTTCTGCGCCGGGCTCGACTTCTCGATGTTCTCCGAGATGGCCGGCGACGGCGAACGCGAGACGCAGGGCAGCCCAGGCGACATCCCGGATGGCCGCATCACGCACCGAGGTCAGCAGATCTGCTGGGTGTGGCAGGAGCTGCCGGTACCGGTGATCGCTGCCGTGCACGGGCATGCACTCGGTGGCGGTTTCCAGATCGCCATGGGCGCGGACATTCGAATCGCCCATCCCGACACGAAGTGGTCGGTGCGAGAAGTCCACTGGGGTCTCGTGCCCGACATGACCGGCACGTTCATGCTGAGCCGACTCGTGCGCATCGACGTCGCCCGCGAACTGACGTACACGGCGCGGATGGTCGACGGACGTGAGGCATACGACCTCGGGCCTCTGCACCCGCCTCAGCGATCAGCCGTACGAGGACGCCATGGCGCTCGCCCGCGAGATCGCCGGTCGCAGCCCCGGTGCGGTGCGCGGATCGAAGGCGCTGTTCAACCACATGTTCACCGAGGGCGCGGCCGAGCAGTTCGCGCTCGAGCGCGCAGCTGATCGGCGAGCAGATCGGCACGAAGAACCAGGTCGAGGCGATCATGTCGAACATGGAGAAGCGTGCGCCCGACTTCGTCGACTGACCGTCGACGGTGCTCGCACGCTGCCTTCCATGAGCGCACGGCGATGCTCGGCCCGGTGCATTTCGTTTCACGGACCTCACGACGTAGGACTGTGCTCCTTCGGGCCAACGTCGTCCCGACTCCTGCAAGCCAACCCCCGACTTACGTGGAGTACCGATGTTGACGACCCCTGGGCCCGACGGGCCTGTACGACCCGCGTTTCGAACATGACGCCTGCGGCGTCTCGTTCGTCGCGCACATGAAGGGCGAGCGGTCGAACGAACTCGTCCGGACCGGCCTGCTCGCACTCACCAACCTCGAGCATCGGGGCGCAACCGGCGCGGAGCCCGACACCGGCGACGGCGCCGGCATCCTGATCCAGGTGCCCGACCGACTGCTCCGCGAGACGGTCGACTTCGATCTTCCGGATCCGGGCGCCTACGCCACCGGGCTCGCCTTTCTGCCGACCGATCGAGGCCGTCCGCGACAAGGTGATGTCCCGCATCGAGGCGATCATGGCCGAGGAAGGCCTGACGGTCCACGGCTGGCGCGAGCTGCCGATCGATCCCGAGTGCCTCGGCAAGACGTCCCGTGCGGCGATGCCGAGCTTCCGCCAACTCTTCGTCTCCTCGCCCGACGGCGAGACCGGCGTTGCGCTCGACCGCCGAACCTACGTCGCTCGCAAGCGCGTCGAGCACGAGCATCGAACGGGAGACGAGGAGATGTACTTCGTGTCCCTGTCGGCGCGGACGATGGTCTACAAGGGCATGCTCACGACGCCGCAGCTCGGGCAGTTCTTCGTCGACCTCACCGACCCCCGTGTCGAGAGCGCGCTGCTGCTGGTGCACTCACGCTTCTCGACGAATACCTTCCCGTCGTGGCCGCTGGCCCACCCGTACCGGTTCGTCGCCCACAACGGCGAGATCAACACGGTGCAGGGTAACCAGAACTGGATGCGCGCTCGTGAGGCGATGGCCGCCAGTGATCGCCTTCCCGGCCTCGAGCAGGCGTTCCCGATCTGCACACCTGGAGCGTCGGACACCGCCCGGTTCGACGAGGCCCTCGAACTGCTCCACCTCGGTGGTCGGCCGCTGCACCACGCAGTGTTGATGATGATTCCCGAGGCGTGGGAGAACAACGCCGAGATGGATGCCGATCGGCGGGCCTTCTACCGCTTCCATGCCAGCGTCATGGAGCCCTGGGATGGCCCGGCGAGCGTCACCTTCACCGACGGCGAGGTGATCGGCGCCGTGCTCGACCGCAACGGGCTCCGCCCGAGCCGCTACTGGGTGACCGATGACGACCTCGTGGTCATGGCTTCGGAGGTCGGCGTGATCGACATCGACCCAGCCAAGGTCGTCAACAAGGGCCGGTTGCAGCCGGGCAAGATGTTCCTGATCGACACTCGCGAAGGGCGGATCATCGACGACGAGGAGATCAAGAAACAGCTCGCTGCCGAGCATCCGTACGCAGCGTGGCTCGACGGACGGCATGGTCGACTTGGCCGATCTGCCCGAGCGTGAGCACGTGGTGTTCAGCCACGACAGCGTGCTGCGGCGCCAGCAGATGTTCGGATACAGCCACGAAGAGCTGAAGCTGATTATTGCGCCGACCGCCCTGAGCGGGAAGGAGCCGCTCGGATCGATGGGTACCGACACCCCGATCGCCGTGCTCTCGCTACGGCCGCGGCTGTTGTTCGACTACTTCTCCCAACTGTTCGCACAGGTGACCAACCCGCCGCTCGACGCGATCCGCGAGGAGGTCGTCACAGCCGTGGCGTCGACGATCGGACCCGAGGCCAACCTGCTCGATCCGAGCCCCGAGAGCTGCCGCCAGCTCGCGCTGCCCTTCCCGATCATCGACAACGACGAACTGGCCAAGATCATCCATGCCAACGGCGACGGGCAATTCCCCGGCCTCGCCGCACACGTGGTCAAGGGCCTGTACCGCGTCGCCGGCGGGGGCGAGTCCCTGCGTACATCACTCGATGCGATCTTCGAAGAGGTCTCGTCGGCGATCCACCGTGGCGCCCGCGTGATCGTGTTGAGCGACCGCAACGCCGACTCGGTCGAAGCGCCCATTCCTTCGCTGCTGCTCACCTCGGCGGTCCACCATCACCTCGTGCGAACCAAGCAGCGCACACAGGTCGGACTCGTCGTCGAGTGTGGCGATGCCCGCGAAGTGCACCACATGGCGCTGCTGATCGGCTACGGAGCCGGAGCCATCAACCCGTATCTGGCGTTCGAATCGATCGAGGACCTGATCTCCGAGGGCCTGCACGGCTTGGCCGGCGTCGATCCGCACGTGGCGATCAAGAACTACATCAAGGCGTGCGGCAAGGGCGTTCTCAAGGTGATGTCGAAGATGGGTGTGTCGACCGTGGCGTCGTACACCGGGGCGCAGATCTTCGAAGCGATCGGACTCGGCGACGAACTGGTCGACAAGTACTTCACCGGCACTGTCAGCCGGCTCGGTGGCATCGGTCTCGACGAGATCGCTCGTGCCATCCAGATGCGGCACTCGGTCGCCAACCCCCGTCGTCCGGAGGAGCGCGCCCACCGCAAGCTCGAACTCGGCGGTGAATACCAGTGGCGGCGAGAGGGCGAGTACCACCTCTTCAACCCGGAGACGGTGTTCAAGTTGCAGCATGCGGCTCGCTCGAAGCGTTACGACATCTTCAAGGAGTACACGTCTCGTGTCGACGATCAGTCGACGAACCTCGCAACGCTGCGGGGGCTGTTCAAGTTCGATGAGAGCCGTGCGTCGATTCCGATCGACGAGGTCGAAGCGGTCAGCGAGATCGTCAAGCGGTTCTCGACGGGCGCGATGTCGTACGGATCGATTTCGGCCGAGGCACACGAGACGCTGGCGATCGCGATGAACCAGCTGGGTGCCAAGTCGAACACCGGCGAGGGCGGCGAGGATCCGGACCGTCTGTACGACCCGACTCGTCGCTCGTCGATCAAGCAGGTCGCGTCCGGCCGTTTTGGTGTCACGAGTGAGTACCTGACGAACTCGGACGACATCCAGATCAAGATGGCGCAGGGTGCCAAGCCGGGCGAGGGCGGGCAGTTGCCCGGCCACAAGGTGTACCCGTGGATCGCGAAGACCCGGTATTCCACGCCGGGAGTCGGGCTGATCAGCCCGCCGCCGCATCACGACATCTATTCGATCGAGGATCTGAAGCAGCTGATCCACGACCTCAAGAACGCCAGCCCCCAGGCGCGGATCCACGTCAAGCTGGTTGCCGAGATGGGTGTCGGCACCGTTGCTGCCGGAGTCTCCAAGGCCAAGGCCGACGTGGTGCTCATCTCCGGTCACGACGGCGGGACAGGGGCATCGCCGCTGACGTCGCTCAAGCACGCCGGAGGCCCGTGGGAGCTCGGCCTGGCCGAGACGCAGCAGACGCTGCTCCTCAACGGTCTCCGCGACCGGATCGTCGTGCAGGCAGACGGCCAGCTCAAGACGGGGCGCGACGTGGTGATCGCGGCGCTGCTCGGCGCCGAGGAGTTCGGGTTCGCTACGGCCCCGTTGGTCGTGTCGGGCTGCGTGATGATGCGGGTCTGTCACCTCGACACGTGCCCCGTCGGTGTCGCCACCCAGAATCCCGAACTCCGCAAGCGGTTCACCGGCCGGCCGGAGTTCGTCGTGAACTTCTTCGAGTTCATCGCCGAGGAGATACGCGAGTACATGGCGCACCTGGGGTTCCGCACGATGGCCGAGATGATCGGCCATGTCGAGGCGCTCGACGTGCAGCCTGCGGTCGACCACTGGAAGGCGAGCGGCCTCGACATTGCACCGATGCTCCAGATCGTCGACAACCCGTACCGGTCGTCGTTTCACCAGACGGTGAGCCAGGACCACGGTCTCGACCATGCCCTCGACCAGGAACTCATCCGGCAGGCACAACCGGCGATCGAGCACGGCACGCCGGTCGAGATCGATCTGCCGATCCGCAACGTGAATCGCACGGTCGGCACGCTGCTCGGCCACGAGGTCACCAAGCGGTGGAAAGGTGCTGGCCTGGCCGACGACACGATCCGGATCTCGTTCAACGGCTCGGCGGGTCAGAGCTTCGGGGCGTTCGTCCCGCGGGGCGTCACGATGAGTCTCGAGGGCGACACGAACGACTACCTCGGCAAAGGCCTGTCCGGCGGCAAGCTGATCGTCAGACCGCCGGCGACGGCCCCCTTCGTCGCCGAGCACCAGGTGATCGCCGGCAACGTGATCGGGTACGGAGCCACCGACGGTGAGATCTACCTGCGCGGTGTCGTCGGTGAGCGGTTCTGCGTGCGCAACTCCGGCGCGACCGCGGTCGTCGAAGGCGTCGGCGATCACGGATGCGAGTACATGACCGGCGGCCGAGTCGTCGTGCTCGGACCCACGGGCCGAAACTTCGGTGCCGGCATGTCGGGCGGTATCGCCTACGTCTACGACCGCGCTGGCGACTTCGATCGTAAGGTCAACTACGAGATGGTCGAAATCGAGCATCTCGACGAGGCTGATCGTGCCTTCCTCCACGAGACCTTGACGCAGCACCTCGCTCACACGGGATCGGCAGTGGCCGAGCGAATGCTCACCGCGTGGGCGACGGAGGTCAGCATGTTCCGCAAGGTCATGCCCACCGACTACAAGCGGGTGCTCACCGTGATGGCAGCTGCGGAAGCCGAAGGTGTCACCGAGGAAGAGACCACCAGGCGAGTCATGGAGTCGGCCCGTGCGTGAGTCGACGGATCGCACGGAGCCGTGTGTGCCCTGGCACGCGCCAGCGGCGAGGCACACGGACGGAGCAGCCGGGGCCGAGCGGCGGTCGGTCCCGACCACCGGGGGAGGACATGGTCATGGGTGAGACGACGGGATTCCTGCAGTGGGAGCGAGAGGTGCCGCGGTATCGCCCGGTGCCCGTCCGCATCAAGGACTGGAAGGAGGTCTACGAGGACTTCCCGGACGACAGGCTCCGTGAGCAGGCGGGCCGATGCATGGACTGTGGCATCCCGTTCTGCAACAACGGCTGCCCACTCGGCAACCTGATCCCCGACTGGAACGACCTCGTGTACCGCGACCACTGGCGGAACGCGATGGACCGGTTGCACGCCACGAACAACTTCCCCGAGTTCACCGGGCGCCTGTGTCCGGCGCCGTGCGAGTCGGCCTGTGTGCTCGGGATCAACCAGCCGCCGGTCGCGATCAAGCAGGTCGAAGTCGAGATCATCGACAAGGCCTTCGAGGAGGGCTGGGTCACTCCGCACGTTCCGTCGGTCAAGACCGGCAAGCGGGTCACCGTGATCGGCTCGGGTCCGGCGGGACTGGCCGCCGCACAGCAGCTGACCCGCGCCGGCCACGAAGTGGTCGTGCTCGAACGGGCCGACCGCATCGGTGGACTGCTGCGCTACGGCATCCCCGAGTTCAAGATGGAGAAGCGCCACATCGATCGACGGCTCGAGCAGATGTCGGCCGAAGGTACCGAGTTTCGCACGAACGCCGTCGTCGGGGAGAACGTCGACATCAACGTGCTCTACGCCTCCTACGACGCAATCGTCCTGGCGTGCGGTGCAACGCAGTGGCGTGATCTGCCGGTTCCGGGTCGTGAGCTGAACAACATCCATCAAGCGATGGAGTTCCTGCCGTTCGCGAATCGGGTGCAACTCGGCGACATCGACCAATCGCCGATCGACGTCCACGGCAAGCACGTGGTGATCATCGGCGGTGGCGATACGGGAGCCGACTGTCTGGGCACGGCACACCGACAGGGTGCTGAGTCGATCACCCAACTCGAGATCATGCCCCGGCCTCCGGACGAGCGCGCCGCGACCAACCCGTGGCCGCAGTATGCATTCGTCTACAAGGTGACGTCGGCACACGACGAGGGCGGTGACCGGCTGTACTCGGTCAACACCGCCGAGTTCCTCGACGACGGTGATGGCAACGTGCGAGCGCTGTCGATCCACGAGGTCGAGATGGTCGACGGACGGTTCCAGAAGGTCGAAGGCACGGACCGAGAGATTCCCGCCGACTATGTCTTCCTCGCGATGGGATTCCTCGGACCCGAACAGGGTTCATGGCTCGATCAGCTGGGAGTCGATCTCGACGAACGAGGCAACGTCCGGCGTGACGACAACTACATGAGCAACGTGCCGGGTGTCTTCGTGGCCGGCGACATGGGTCGCGGCCAGAGTCTCATCGTGTGGGCGATCGCCGAGGGGCGGTCGGCGGCCGCCGGAGCCGACCGATACCTGATGGGAGACACGAAGTTGCCGGCGCCCATCGCCCCGACCGAACGACCGCTCATGTGACGTCCGGCGAGGTGCCGCCGACACACCACAATTTCCGCCTACGCTGTGGGCTATGCAGATCACACCGCGCGCCGTCATCGTCGCCGCATTCGGCGTCGGTCCGCTGCTGCTGGCCGCCGGTTGCGGCGGGACCACGGCGACCGGCGCACAGGCCACCTTGGCTCGCATCCAGCCCACGAGCTTCGTGGAGCTCCCCCCAGCGACGACCACCACGACCACCACGATCGCCGTCGACGACGTGGAGGGCGGCAGATCGCCGGTCGAGCAGACCTACACCGTCCGGGCCGGCGATTCGATCTCCAAGATTTCGTCGATCCACGACATCACGATGGAACAGCTCGTGAACTACAACAGCTGGTCCGACGGTCTCAATCACTTCCTCGTCGTCGGTGACCCCGTCAAGATCCCGCCGGGCGCTCTGATCCCGGGCACCGGATCTGCAGGAGACTCCGGGTCCGGCAACTCCGGCGGAGGCGATCCCGAGGATTCCGAGGACTCCGAGGACACCCCGAGCGGCGACGGATGTACCCACACGATCGTGCAGGGTGAGAACCCGAGTCGGGTCGCCAACAAGTACGACATCACCGTCGACGAGTTGCGGGCAGCGAATCCCGGTGGCGTGATGGATACCTTCCTCGTCGGAGCGACCCTCACCATCCCGCCGAACGGCAACTGCTGACACCGGTCCACGAATCCCAGACCGTCGTCCGGTCGCGCATTCAGCCGAGTTCAGCCGAGTTCAGCCGAGTTCAGCCGAGGTCGGGCCAGCGTCGCTTCTGGCGTCGCCTGAGTCCGGCGGCCCCCAGTTTTCGGTGCTCGCTCAACTCCCATTGGCGTCGCCAACCGTTGTATTCCGGCCCGGTGAGCTTGGGATTCGTGCCGTTGGCGGCGCGCGTCGTCGCCGTCCAGTAGTCGGTGATCGCCTCGTCGCCCAGTCGGGTCACCGCGGCTTCGATGCGGGCGTTGAACCGACGTGTGTTCTCGCCGGGCGCGGGCCGGAGTGGGGCACCGAAGATCACCTTGGTGCGTCCGGGCTTGGGGCGCTTCATGCCCTTGCCGTAGATCGCTCCGGTGCCATCGATGAAGACCGGGACGACGGCAGCACCGGTGCGCGACGACAGGTAGGCCGCGCCGCCCTTGAACTCCTGGCCCCAGCCATCGGGTGAACGTCCACCCTCGGGGTAGATCAGCAGACTGTGCCCGTCCGCAACCAGATCTCGGAACATGTCGCTCGCACGGCGGGTCGTCGCCTCGCGGTCGATCGGAATGGCATTGAGGGACAGTGCCGAGAGCACCGCCTTCCAGCGCTGGTCGAAGAAGTAGTCGGCAGCGGCGGCGACGACGAGTTCGCGTCGCCAACACATCGGAATCGAACGGATCATCAGTGCGGTGTCGATGTGGCTGTGATGGTTGGGAGCGAAGATCACCGGGGCAGGGTCGTCGACACGAGTGAGGTCGCTGAGTCGGTCGAGGCCTGTGACCTCGGAGTTGGCGATTCCGGCGACGATCAGGCGCAACGGGCCCTCGGTGATCACACCCCGGGCGGCACGCGCCAGCGGAGTCCGGGCCCATTCGGTGGCGTAGGCGGCGCCCAGGTTCGACGGTTCCTTCGGAACATCCACACCCCGCGGGACGTTCGGAGCGCGGTACGGGAACCCGTACGAACGCAGCGGCCGGGCGGCTCGCCCGACGGCGCGCTCAACCTTGCCGACGGCCCGCTGGCCCGAACGGAGGTAGCGATCAGCGGCGGACATGTTCACACCACGTCGGCAACGAGGACGCTGGGCAGGTGCAGGTGGGAGATCGTGGGGGAGCGCCCGACCACATCGCTTGCGATCTCGAAGGCGTCGTCCAGCGTGCTGGCCGGAGTGAAGCCGAGCCGGCGGACCGTCGGCGGGTCGCCGCCGACGATGATGACCTTGCCGGCCCACTGCTGGCCGTGCGCTCCCCAGTACCACGCATAGAACGGATGCACCCCGTGATAGGCATTGCCCGTTCGGTACAGGTGGCGATACCACTCGTCTTCGGCGTACTTCTTCTCCCACTTCTCACCCATGACCACGGGGTCGGTGGTGTCGGCGAGCACCTCGTCGAAGAAGTCGATGTAGCTCGGGTGATGCACGGGGTTGAACTCACGGTACGTGGGGTGGGTCATGATGACGACACCGCCTTCGCGTACCAACGGCTGACCGCGGTACATGTTGAACATGTATCCGAGCCCCATACACATGACGAGGATCGGGTTCATGATGCCCTCGGGGTTGTACGGGCTGATGAACGGGATGCCGAGGGTGAGGATGTCGGTCTGACCTTCGACGGGCACGAGGTGCTGTGCGTGGACGTGCTCGAGCGTGTGCTCGTGCACGGTCGGCGTGAAGCCGGCCTGCACACTGGTGGTGGCATAGGGCGCCTCGATGCCGTGAAAGATCTTGCGTGCGAGCCGGTTGGGTGTGCGGTTCAGTGATTTCTGGGTGCCGACGAAGAGCGCCCGGTCCTTGGCCGACCATTCCCACTCGCGCTTCTTGAGGAAGTCGAACGGAGCCGGGAAGGCGTCGTTGTTGATGGTGGTCTCGACCGTGAAGATCTTCGGCCCGTGGTCCTGGAGCACCTTGCCCATCCGCCACACACTCTTGTGGAGATCGCTGTGATGGCGGTCCATGAGGCTGCGGGTGTTCTGCAGCGTGTGCGCGTTGTGGTGGAAGCTGAGGCAGCGGTACGAGGCGACGCCGGTCGTGATCGACTTCCAGCCACCGTCCATCGCGACTTGGTTCACGTTGGCGTAGACGACCAGGTCACTGTCGGCGACGCGCTTGTTGATCTCGAGCACTTCGCCCTGGTCGGTTTCCCCGACCACGGTGAGGTTGTCGTAGTCCTCGGCGTCGTGCTGGTACAGCATGCCGCGTGGGTGGAACGCGTCGAAGATGCGGTCACCGAGAACGTGACGGAGTTCGTAGTCGTGCATGCGGCGGTGGAGGCCGAGGGCAGCGATCAGGTGGATGTCGTCGACGCCGGCTGCCGCGGCGAGATCGAGCACCGCTTCGATGATTCGCTGGCGGTTGTCGGGCCGGCGCATCTTCGGCAGCGTCAGACTGGCGTCATCGAAGCAGATCGTGAGCTTCATGTCCGGACCGAGCAACGCCGGCAGCGGCTCCATGTCCATCGGGTTGAGGAGTGCGTTCCGGATCTCGCCGTCGACGTCGTCGAGGCCCGGGAGCGGTTCGGCCGGGTAGATCACGCGGCTGCGGTCGGCGGGGAGACGCTCCAGGCTGAAGTTCTCACCTCGCCAGAACAGGATGGGTGGCGTCGAGCGGTCGACGTCGAGCACGAATCCGGGACGTGGCATGTCAGAACCTGAGCCTTTGTGTCGGTGATGTCGCTCCATCCGGCGTGGGCGGCGCCAGCGACGGGTCGGTGATCGGGACACTCATCGGTGGTCGCTCCGCAGGTCGAAGGCGATCTTGACGGCGCCGCGGCGGCCCGCCGCTGCCGCGTGGGAGATGGCGTCGACGTGGTCGTCGAGGCGATAGGTCGCCGACAGCAGTCGCTCGGCCTCGTGGTGGTTCGCGGTGTCGATTGCGAGGTCGAACGTGCGCGCAGTGGTGCCGTCCGGCATGGTTTCGGTTCCGTAGGTGTAGGCACCCTTGAGCTCGGTCTCGCGATGCCAGAGGCCGGTCAGGTCGAGTCTGACGTCGGCGGGCATCCCCATCAGCACGACTCGACCGCTGGGGCGGGTGATCCGAAGGCAGTCGGTGATCGATGCGCTCGTGCCGACCGCATCGATGGTGACGTGTGCGCCCGACGAGAGCGTGTCGCCGATCAGGTGGCAACCGGCTTCTCGCCGGACTGCACGATCGAGCTTGGCAGCCTGCACCACGATGTCGGCGCCGATCGCCTTCGCGAGCGCCATCTGATGTGGATAGCGAGCGCCGACCACGATCCGGGCTCCCGGCACGTATCGCTTCAACCCGGCAATGGCGGCGAGGCCCATCGTGCCGGCACCCAGGACGGCGATGATCGGGTTCTTCGCGCCCGAAACGGTCGGCCAGGCCAGCAGCGCAGCGTGAATGCCGCCGGCGAGTGGTTCGACCAGGACGGCGCGTTCGTCGGGCATCTCGTCCGGAATCGGGTGGAGCTGCGATTCGTGTGCCCAGAACCAGGGGGCCCAACCGCCGCCGGTCGAACAGCAGAAGCCGGTCTGGATGCCGGGTTCGACCATGCCGTCGACGGACGCCGTGGCGAGGTGGGCGTAGTCGTCGCCGTCGCCGGGAGCCGCACCCTCGAACGGGGGCTCATGGCCGCGGGCAGCATGGCCGATCACGGGCTCGAGGATCACACGGTGGCCGTTGTCGAGTTCCCCGACGACTTCGTGGCCTGGCACGAACGGGAAGCTCACGTACTCCTCGAAGTACATCGAGGCATGGCCCTCGACCAGCGACAGGTCCGATCCGCAGATACCCGCCAAGCGTGTGTTCACACGATGCCAACCCTCGCCGGGCCAGTCAGGGTCGTCGATCGTGCGGAGTTCGAGCGGGCCGAGACGCGCGGCGGTGGCCGGGGCGACCGCCGAGGCGACGCGCGCCATCCCGAAACGTCCCGCCGAGCGTCGTATCTGGAGGGCCCTCACGTCGATGTCACCGGAACACCCGCCGCCGTTCGTGCTCGGCGAGCATGTCACCGATCGGGAGCAGCGGTCTCGGGGCGCCCGTCGCCTTCGACCAGTTCTCGACCAGCCAGCCACGCTTGCGGGCAATGTTGGCCAGGCGCGTCTCGGGGTTGACGGCGACCGGAAATCCAACCGCTTCGAACAGCGGCAGGTCCGACGACGAATCGGCATAGGCGACGCATTCGGCGAGTTCGAAACCCTCGGCATCGCAGTAGTCGGCCAGGAGTTGCGCCCGGGCTTCACCGGTGGGCGGCACGGTGCTCATCTCACCGGAGTACGTGCCGTCGGGGCGGACGCTCATCTCCGCTGCGAAGATCTCGTCGAAGAGCGGTCGAAGGTTCTCGACGGCGAAGTCGAGGGCGCCGGTGATCAACACGGTCCGGTGGCCCAAGTCGCGATGCTCGCGGACCCTCCGGAACCCCTCCGGAAAGCTCTTGGTCAGGATGAGCTGATGTGTCATCGCCCGGGCGTCGATCTCGATCTGCTCGACGGGAGCGTCCTCGTACCGACGGTAGAAGTGACGGAGGAAGTCGGTTCGGTCGCGACGATCCATTCGGAGCAAGCCGGGCGCTTCGCCCAGCGTGCGCATCACGTAGCGGGCGCGCTCGGGTCCGTTGAGGCGACGGGTGGCAAGGTACGAGTAGCTCTCGACGACATTCGAGGCGATCAGCGTGTTCTCGAGGTCGAAGGCAACGACGTGTCGTTTGGGGTCCAGGACCTGGCGGCGCAGCCGCGTCGGCCGGTCGGTGCTCCGCGACTTGCCCGGCGTCGTCTTGACGCGGGCGTGCTGCACGATCGACGGCAGGTGGATCTGGGTGACGTAGTGCTCCCAGTCGACCACCCGTGGGTCGAAGTTGAACGCTGCACGATCGTCGTCGTCGAGCGTGTCCCACAGCGCGAGCAGGTGGTCGACCTGATAGATCGCTTCGCACTCGGTGTACAACCCGTAGAGCTCGACGTACTGCTTCGCGGTCTCGATCTCGCTCCGCTTGTCCTCGAGCGCAGCGGTGAACTCGGCCTGGCGGCCTCGTAGTGGCAGGACGTTGAGCACCTGTTCGGTGCGGGTGAGCACCGACATCGCGCGGTTGAGCTGACGCTCGACCTTGCCCCGGCCCGGGAAGTTCCACTCGGGCACGAGGATCGGCTGACCCTCGGGGTCGTAGAGCGGGTGCTCGGTGAACCAACCACTGATGTAGTCGATCATCGCCCGATACTTGAGCGGGTTGACGCCGCCGGAGGCCACCTGGGTGATCGCCGGCGCCCGTTCCGGTCCAGCGGCCGCGACGCCGATGATCGCAGCCACGACGATGTCGACCGGGATCACGTCGACAGTGCCCTCGGGGACGCCCGGAAACTCCTTGAGCAGGCCGCGGGCATAGGAGATGATCACCGGCTCGGCCATACGGAACCCACGGATCCAGCCGGGTTTCGGCTCCGCCCACGCCGATTCGATGATCGACGGCCGCACGATCGAGACGGGCACGTCGCCCTTCGAATCCGTGAGCGCCTGCTCGCCCAGGGCCTTGGTGTACGCGTAGGCGTCGGGCCAACCCAGGCTGCCGGCCCGGGCGATCCCGGCCCGGACCAGTTCGTCCTTGACCCAACGTTCGCGGAGCTGTTCGGTCTTGGCGGCCAGTGCCGGCGCGCCCGCTGCGCCGAGTTCGGCACGGGCGTCCTTGCGGAACCGGACCAGCTGGTCCGGCTGCCGGCTCAGCGCTTCGGTGTCGCCCTTGAGTCGTCGAGCTGCATCGACCTCGCCACGCCAACTCAGCCCCATGTCGAAGGGGCCCTCGCTGACCAACTCTTCGGGCGCGTTGCCGCGCCGGTTGCCGGCGACGTAGCACGTGCTGACCGCGACGAGGTGCGGGGAGACGCCGAGCTCGTGGCACAGGCGTGCGATCCGGGTCGGGCCGAGCAGGTTGATCTCGACCGCACGATCGAGCGGTGAGTCGAACGACACGGTTGCGGCGGAGTGGATGATGACGTCGGCGGTCGCCCAGGTCGCACGGTGCTCGTCGCTGAGCCCGAGCCCGTCGGTGCTCACGTCGCCGGCCACGGTGTGGATCCGGCGTGATGTCATCTCGGCGAATGTCTCGGTCGCATCTGCGTGTGTGTGCAGCTCGCGGAGCCGGTCGAAGGCGTCGTTCTTGAGGAGTTCCTTCTCGACTCGCCTCGGTGCCGGTGTTCGCCGTCCGTCGCGGACGAGGAGGATCAGCTCGCAGTCGGGCACGCAGCGAAGCAGTCGTTCGACCAACACGGTTCCGACGAATCCGGTCGAGCCCGTGATGGCGACGCGCTTGCCAGCGAGGGATTCGGCGATCACAATGGACATGTCTACCAAATGGTAGAGAGATGTTCAATGGTGAAGTCCGATGAATGAAATCCCGACCCGGCAGCGCATCCTCGATGCGGCGATCGATCAGTTCGGCATACGCGGTGTGGACGCTGTGTCGCTCGACGAGATCGCCCGCACCGTTGGCGTCCGCAAACAGACGGTGCTCTACTGGTTTCCGTCGAAGGATGCGCTGATCGATGCCGTGCTCGAATCGGTGGCGGCCGAACTGGTGGTCGTGATCGACGCCGCGGTGCGCTCCGCCACCGACGATCCACTCGAGCGGATCGATGCCGTCGTCCGAGCGGTGTTCCGCCCGGCGGTGCGGCGCCCTGCACTGCTCGGCCTGGTTCGAGAGGTGAACCGGCTGCCGGCCGCCCAAGCCGATCGTCTCCGGAGCCACGTGCAGCCACTCGTCGACCGCTGTGTGGAGTACATGGCGCTCGAGATGGACAAGGGTCGCCTCCGGAGGGCTGATCCCGGGCTCATCACCTCGCTCGCCTATGCCACGGTCACGGGGATCGCGACCGAGCCCGAGGCGCTCCGTGCGGTCGGTTGGCGCCCGACCGTTCCCGGTCTCCGCCAACTCCGCGACGAGCTCCGTTCATTCCTCCGCGCCGCGCTCGCCCCGGTCGGCCAATGAGCTCACCAGACCCCCTGAGCCGAACCCTTCGGCGCCCTGAGCCGACGTACGCCGCGGCGGCGAGGGCGTTCGCTCCCGTCGTCTCGTCGGCCATGGTTCGGACAGGTTCGGTCACGTGACGAGATCGTTCGCCACAGCGTGCACGACAGGCGTCCTCGCAGTGCTCGCCGGCCTGCACATGGCTTGGGGAGCTGGGGCCTCGTTCCCGCTCGGAGATCGTGCATCGCTCGCCGACACGATCGCCGGAACCGACGACGTGCCGGCCCCTGCCGAATGCGCTGTGGTTGCCGGCCTGCTCGGCGTTGCGGCCGCGCTGGTTGCCGACATCGCACCCGTCGCGCCCGCGATCCGGCGCGCCGGCATCGCAGGCGTCGCCGCAACGCTCGGCCTCCGCGGCGTCGCCGGGCTGAGTGGCCGAACCGACCTGCTGGTGCCGTGGACGCCCTCCGCCCGTTTCGTTCGGCTCGATCGTCGCTACTACGGGCCGCTCTGCCTGGTCCTTGCCCTGGGATCGGTGGCATCGGTCATGGAGTGATCTCGACCGGCGTCTCCCGCAAGCTGAACCGGAAGTCACAACGATCGGCGCCGCCCATGATGGTCTGGGTGCGGGTGAACTCGACGTTCGGGTTGAATCCCTCGATCAGCGCGCCGTCGCGATTGCACGACAGGGTCGCACCCAGATCCTCCATGCCGAGTGAGCGGTACATCTCGGCGTACCGGCACCGGGTGACATCGAAGGCGAACGACTCCTCACTCAGCTCGACCACTTCCGTCTCGAGGGCCCCCTCCGCCGACCACGCGCCGAGTCCGCTCGCCGAACGCCGGGAGCGAGTCGTCGCCGATGAGCTCGGCCAGTGAAGCGCCCTGCTCACGTGCGACACCGACGATCACCTCGCGTGCGACGTCGAAGACGCCGGTTCCGTATTCGCCCGCAAGGCGGTCGAGTAGTGGTGCGATGATGCGCGCCTCGATCTCACGACGTTTCAGCACGCCGACTTCGTTGAGGGTGTCGGGGCGCAGCGAATCGTCGTTCGGGTCGTCGGTCGAGTCGTCGGCTCGATCGCTCATGAGTCCGCCGGCTTCAGCGCGGTGACCTCGATCTCGATCTTCATCCGTGGGTCCTGCAGGCCGACGACCATCATCGTCGCCGCCGGCTTCGCCTGACCGAAGAAGCGACGGAGTGATGGCCAGCACGACTCGAAGTCGTCGGGGTCCGGCACCAGGTACGTGACCCGCACGACGTCGTCGGGTGACGAGCCGGCCCGCTCCAGCGCATCGGCGATGTTGGCGAGTGCCTGGTCGACCTGTTCGACCATGTCGTTCGCGATCGTCATCGTCGAGTAGTCGAAGCCGGTCGTGCCGGCGACGAACACCCAGCGCCCGTCGACGATCGCCCGGGAGTAACCCACCTGCTCCTCGAACATGCTGCCCTGACTGATCCTGCGACGTTGGCCCATGCGTCGAGCGTAGGCAACACTCAGTGCTTCGTGTTGCGGCGGCGGCGTTGGTGACGTTCGAGCGCGAGTTCGATGAGGCGGTCGATGATGTCTCCGTACGTCATGCCGCTGGCGATCAGCATCTTGGGGAACATCGAGATCGGGGTGAACCCCGGCATCGTGTTGACCTCGTTGCAGAGGAACCCGCGGGCCCGGCCACGTTCTTCGAGGAAGAAGTCGCATCGGGCCAAGCCGTCACAACGCAGCGAACGGTAGACGTCGAGGGCCATCGCCTGGACCTGATCGGTCTGTTCGGGTGTGATCGGAGCCGGGATGATGCCGGTACTGGCGTCGTTCACGTATTTGTCGTCGTAGCTGTAGAACTCGTCGCCTGGCACGATCTCCCCTGGCATCGACACGAAGGGGTCCTCGTTGCCGATCACGGCGATCTCGATCTCGCGGCCGTCGATCGCTTCTTCGACCACCACCCACTCGTCGTAGGTGAGCGCATAGTCGATCGCGTCGCGCAGTTCCTCGACGGAGTGTGCCTTGGTGACACCGACCGATGAACCCATGTTGGCGGGCTTCACGAAGCACGGGAGACCGAACTCGGTCGCCAGCTCACCAGCCGTGCCGGGCGTGATCTGGTGCTCGGCAAAGGCTCGGTATGCCGCTTGAGGGATGTCGGCCGCCGTCAGCACTCGCTTCGCCATCGCCTTGTCCATCGCCACGGCCGATCCCAGTACGCCGGACCCGACGTACGCGACGTTGGCGAGTTCGAGCAGGCCCTGCACGGTTCCGTCCTCACCCATCGGTCCGTGCAGGAGTGGCAGCACCACGGTGCGTTCCGGGCTGTCGACCGCCTCACCCAACATCGTGGTCGGTGACAACCGATCGCCGCTCGGGTCGAGTTGAGGTGGGAGAGCGTCGGGGCCTCGTTCGAGTGCCGCAGCGGCCTCGGTCGCCAGTGACCACTCGCCGTCGGTGGAGATGCCGATCGGGGTGACGCGGTACTTCGCCGGGTCGGCGGCGGCGAGCACGTGGGTCGCCGTGGTGCGGCTGACGTCGTGTTCGGCGGACTGCCCGCCGAACAGCACCACCAGATTGATGCGCTCACTGCTCACGTCGCGACGGTACCGTTCCACGGCATGAGGTTGCTGGCATCCCACGTGGCCGAGGCGACGGGCGGGCGCCTGTCGGGACCCGACGCCGAGGTCCTTGGCGCTTCGTTCGACTCCCGGACGACACGCCCGGGAGACCTGTTCGTGCCGATCGTCGCCGAACGCGACGGCCACGACTTCATCGATGCGGCCATCCGAGCCGGCGCGGTGGCGTATCTCACGACCGAGGAGCCACTGGATGCCGGCTCGGCGATCCGGGTCGCCGACACCTCGGTGGCGTTGATGGCGCTCGCGGCCTGGGCCCGTCGCCGTCTCGACATCCCGGTCGTGGGGGTGACCGGGAGCGTCGGGAAGACCAGTACGAAGGACCTGACGGCGGCCGCGCTCGGTGCGACCCTCCGCGTCACTGCCAATGAGCACAGCTTCAACAACGAGCAGGGTCTGCCGGTGACGATCCTGAGCGCTCCGGACGACGCGGAGGTGCTCGTGGTCGAGATGGGAATGCGCGGATTCGGCGAGATCGGTCGGCTCTGCGAGGTGGCGGCGCCGACGATCGGCGTCGTCACCGCTGTGGCTTCGTCGCACACCGGGCGGGTCGGCGGCATCGAAGGTGTGGCCCTCGCCAAGCGCGAGCTCGTCGAGCGACTTCCGGCGTCGGGCACAGCGGTCCTCAACGCCGACGACGAGCGGGTTTCTCGGATGGGTGCACACACGCCCGCCACCGTGGTGACCTACGGCTCGTGTGGCGAGGTGCGGGTCTCGGGAATCGAGCTCGACGGCTTGGCGCGTCCGAGGTTTCGGATCGACTCGCCCTGGGGCGGAGGCGCGGTCCAACTCGCCGTGAGCGGTGCTCACATGGCGGCCAACGCTGCGGCCGCGGTCGCCGTGGCAGGTGTGGTGACCGGCTCGATCGACTCGGCGCTGGATGCCCTCGCCGACGCGCAGGTGTCGGGGATGCGGATGGAGATTCATCGATCGGCATCGGGTGCCGTGATCATCAACGACGCCTACAACGCCAATCCGGACTCCATGCGTGCGGCGCTGGACGCTCTCGTCGGGGTCGAAGCCGTCCGCCGGATGGCGATCCTTGGCGAGATGGCCGAGCTCGACGATCCCGTGTCAGCGCACGCGCAGGTGCTGTCCGAAGCGACCGAACGTGGCATCGAAGTCGTCGTGTTCGGCACCGACCTCTATGGCGTCCGACCGTTCGACGACCCCGTCGGGGCGATCGGTGCGATCGGCGAGGGCGATGCCGTGCTGGTGAAGGCGAGCCGGGCGGCGGGTCTCGAACGCTGGGTGGCGCCGCTCCTCGGCGCCTGATCAGAACAGCCGGTTGGCGTTGACCGGCCTGAACGGCTCGCCACCGTCGTCGACCGCCAGGAAGTCGTCTTCGTCCAGCCGCTTGAGATCGCCCCACCAGGCGAGCCCGACTGCGCAGAGTGCGCCGAAGCCGAGCACCCAGCGAGCACCCACGGCATCCATGACCGGCCCGAACAGAAGGTTGCCGATCGGCACGGTGCCACCGAACGCCATGAACCACAGGGGCATCGTGGAGCCGCGTTCGGTGTCGGCCAGGTTGTTCTGCATCACGCTCGCGAGTGCCGTCGCGGACAGGAAGTACGTGAACCCCAATGCGCCGGCCACCGGCAAGGCGACCAGCCACGAGTCGAGCAGGGCGAACGTACCGAGCGCAACGGCAAAGGTGAGCATGCCGAGCGGGATCAGGCGACGCGTGTCACGGCGGGCGAGCCACGTACCGACGGCCAGTGCGCCGAAGAAGGCACCGAGACCCCACACGATGTAGAGGAGTTTGTACTCGCTGCCTTCGGGGTCGAGTCCGAAGTTGAGTCGTGCGACCGACGGGAAGAGGCCGACGTACGGCAGGCAGAGCAGCGAGAACAGGAACATGGTCGAGATCGTTCGCAGGAGCACTGCTCGCCTGTGCACGACGCGGAATCCGGTACCGAGCTTGCGCCATCCACGATCGGGCAGCGAACCGGCCGGCATCGGGAGCCGCACCCGCAGTGCCAGCGGCACGATGAGGAACAGGTACGTCGCGGCGTTGACGAGGAAGAGTTGCGACAGCGACATACCCAGTGCAGCGAGGAGTGCAGCGAGCGCAGGACCGGCGATTCGGGTGCCGTTGATCATTGCCGAGTTGAGGCTGATCGCCCCGGACAGGTCGCGGCGGTCGACGAGCATCGGAATGCTGGCACTGAACGCCGGAGCGTTGATCGTGTTGGCGATACCGATCGCCAGCTGGGCCGCGAAGATCGTCCAGAGCGCTGCATCGCTGGCGACGAGCACGGCGAGCACGACGCTCATGACCATCATCACCGACTGCATGGAGATGACCAGGCGGGTCCGGTCGAACCGGTCGGCGAGTATGCCCGACGGGATCGAGAGGATGAGCAGTGGGCCGAGTTGCACGAAGATCAGCAGACCGACGAGCGAAGCCGACCCGGTGCGACCGTCGACGTAGGCCGGCAGGGTGAAGTTCTGCATCCACGTGCCGATGCTCGACAGCGCCATGCCGAAGAAGAGGATGCGGAACTTCGGGTAGGCGAGTGCGGCCCGAGCGGTCCCCGGCGTGTGCGAGTGGAGGAGGGGCGTTTCGGTCGTCGGTGTCGTCGTCATCGATGTCGGAGTTCGCGGGTCGGATTTCGCGGGTCGGATTTCGGGGGTCGGATTTCGAGGGCGCGGCGGCCTTGACCCGCCGGTCAAGATTATCGGCAGGGTCCGCGCTGCGGGTGAGCGGTCTGCGCGATCGTGGTGGTCCCATGTCACACGAGCCGACCATCAGCACGGCGACCACGGTCGCCATGACCGCGAGCGACACGACCGGCGGCCGCCGTTCGACGCTCGGCACGTACCCGGAGTGTCCGCTGTGCGGGAGCGACCTGTTCCCCGAGCACGCCCATTTCAGATGTTCCGGGTGTGGGTGGCGCGACAGCTGCTGCGACTGATCAACTGAGGTGATGGAGCACACGCCCGTCGCCCCCGATCGAATTCGCCGCCCTCGAGGGCCTCGACGACTGGAGGTTCGCGCTCGGAGCGATCCACGGGACGTTCGCGGCGGGTTCGTATCCCGCGGCGGCCGACCTGGTCGTCGCGATCACCGAGGCGGCCGAACGGCTCGTCCATCACCCCGACATCGACGTGCGGTACCCGGGCACGGTCAACGTGACGATCATGACCCATGCCACCGGTGGGCTGACGACGCTCGACGTCGACCTCGCCCGAGAGGTGTCCCGTCTGGCCGCCGAGCTCGGATCAGTCGCCGACGCCTCGACGGTCCAGGCGACCGAGCTCGCCATCGACACGATGGACGAAGCGCAGATCCGGCCGTTCTGGGCAGCGGTTCTCGACTATCACGTGACAGGCGACGGCTCGCTCGCCGATCCACGGCGCTCAGGCTGGCCGATCTGGTTTCAACAGATGGACGAGCCACGCACCGACCGCAACAGGTTCCACCTCGACATCTCGGTGCCGCACGACGTCGCCGACCGTCGTATCGCCGCCGCCCTCGCAGCGGGGGGAACGCTCGTCAGCGACCGACGGGCCAAGGCGTTCTGGGTCCTCGCCGACGCGGAGGGCAACGAGGCGTGCATCTGCACCTGGCAGGACCGCCGCTGACGAGCCCTCACGGAGCGGCCGGCACCAACAGTTGGCGCACGATCGCGCGAACCGCCAGCACTTCTCGCACGTCGCCGGCGACCTCGTCGTAGAACTGATCTCGGTAGCTCGAATCGATGACGCTGGACACGGCGAACTGCAAGACCGGAAAACGCACCGACGAACGCGGCGACGGCGAAGTGTTCGCGTGTGACGATGATCTGCGACCCGAGGAAATCGAACGTCGCAACGGGATCGATCGAGTCGTTGGTCGTCCACTGCGTCAGCGTCTCCCGACGGACGGCCAGAAGTCCGAACACCAGATAGAAGGTCGCGGTGGTGACACCGACGAGAGTGGCCTGCACGGTCTGCGAGATGGTCAGTGCGACGGCAACGTTCGCTCGCTCGACCCGCGGCAGGTCGGGTGCGGGAGGCACGCCCGATAGGTCGTCGACCCCGATGTCCATCGGGGCTCCCGACCGCTGCGCGATCTCGACACACTCGCCCCACGATGTGAACCGGGCGAGCTGATCGGTCTCGCGCGGGACCTGGAGCAGCAGGAATGCGACGGCCAGTCCGAAGAAGCCCGCGAGAATCGAGCGCGAGGTACCTGTTGGGGAGTTCGTTGGCGACCTGCCACATCTCGGCGTTGAGGAAGATGAATGCGGTGATGATCAGCAGCATCGGCAGGCTGCGAGCGATGAGCTGGACGACCGTGCGGAGTTGGCCCGCCGCCTGCAACAACCCGACCTTCAACGCAGGGAGCAGCCCGTAGGAGATGATCACGTAGCAGAGGGCGAGGATGAGGAGGTTGGCCACGACCAGCGTGGTGACGCGTGCTGCGTCCAAGCCCACGACGATGATCGAGATCGCAGCCGGGGCGAGTACGAAGAAGGCGAGTTCGATCGTGCCGATCCGGTCGGGCAGCCCGAACCAGTCCCATCCGCGAAGCCGGTTGAAGACGGCGAACGCCGCCAACGTGATCGCGACGCCGATCAGGAACCGCAGCGCCTGGTTCCAGCCGGTCACATCGTCGTCGAAAACGGTGAACGTCTCCAGGAACAGCACGACGATCAGGAATGGCCAGGCACGTGTCCAGACGTCGCCGGTCGCAGTGAAGTTCGGCGCGGCGTGGGGCAGTCCACGTCGCATGAACCACGTTTCGATGGCGGCTTCGTCCACGGCCGCACAACGTAGTGCGAGGCGCGACCGGTCAGCCGTTGACGATCTCGGCGAGCATCTCCCCGGCCATGATCTCGATGCCGAATCTGGTGTTGTGCATCTCGCGATCGACTGCCCGGCGGAGCGTCGTGGGCGCGGCTGAGCCTCCCCTCAGGAGACGAGGGGCAACGGCTCGGCATGAACGGATGATCGCCGTCGTCGTCGTCGTCGGCCGGCGTCCGGTGGTCGGCCGCGTCGGCCCGTCGTCTCGGCGACGTCGGGATCGCAGACCGCGAACACCGCGCCGTCGGGTCCCATGATCGTCAGCGTTCGATCGGCGGCGAGGGTGAGCCGCCAACTGCCTTCGTGGACCACGTGGTGATGGCGACTACAGAGTGGGAGCAAGTTGGCGAGATCCGTCAGCCCACCGAGTTCCCACTCGATCAGGTGGTGGATCTCGCAGCGGTCGAACACGACGTCGCAGCTGTCGAACGCACACGTGCGGTACATCGCTCGCAGCGCACGACGTTGGGCTCGGTTGGCGTGGCGCCGGTCGCGGCCCACATCGAGGGCACAGCCGTTGCCGCCGAGCACGATCGGGATGATCTTCGCTTCACACGCGAGCCGGCGGGCGGTCTCGGGCGCAATCGGCACGCCGTCGCTCGTCTCGCACACGCCCGCCTCGTGCAACCCGTCCTGGAGCGTGGGCAGATCGATCACCACGCTGATCTCGGCCTGCGTCGGGCGCGCCGCCTGGTGGCCGCCGGCGACGAGGTTGCCGAGAGCGACCGCTGCCACGTGATTGCGGTCGGCGGTTCGGTCACCGCCGTCGGCCACCAGGGCACCGATCTCGGCGTCGAGCGCGGTCCAGATCTTGGTGCCGAGCTCCGGGTCGAACTCGCCCCGCAGGCGGAACATGCCGGTGACCGGATCGATCGACCGGCTGAGTGTGGTCTGGCGGCGTTGCCGCTCCGCCCGCTCGATGCCCTGGTCCTTGGTGATGCGGTCGACTAGCCCGCGGCAGTGACGCCCGAACTTCTCGGGCGTGAGCCGGCTCGCCTCGTCGAGCAGCGACTCCTCGTGGTCGAAGAAGGTGCCCTTCACGGCGTCGTCGAGCTTGGTCGTGGCGTTGGCGAGTGCATCGGCGTGCTCGGCGGTGACGGTGCCGGTGGCGAGCGCGTCACCGAACGACGGCGCATCGTCGAGCGCTTTGGCGCGCCGCTCGCGTCGGCGGGCCTCGGCGGCGGAGATGCCCTGGTTGCGGCTGAGCACGTCGGCGGTGGGCGCGCCCTCACCGCGTTCCTGCAGCTTGTTGAGTTGCGTCGCGAGGTCGGCATCGAACCGGTCGAGCCATCCACGTACTTGCTTGGCCCGCCGGGCGGCGTCGATCGCCCCGGTCACATCGCACGCCGTGACGTCGACCGCGGCCAGCGCAGCCAGTGCGGCGACGGGGTTGGCCGATCGAGACATGAATTCAAGATATCGAACATGTGTTCGATTGCCAACTCGCGACCCGAAGAAATCTGGCTATCGGTTGAGGCTCGGCTCCCACGTGACGGCGACGCCGTCGATCAGCTCGGTCTCCGTTGCGGTTCTCTGGCGGTAGAGGCACAACTCACAGGCATCAGCGCCCTTCGCGATCGTGCACGGGCGCCGACGGCGCTCGCGAAGCTGTCGCCCGAAGTCGGTCGGGTGTTACGGAAGTCCGTCTGTGTTGGGTCGGCGTCGTGCATCGCCATGCGGCGCTTTCTGAAGTTGTCGAACACGTCGCCGTCTCGGTCGCGCTGCGTTCTGGACGGCAACAGGCCTCGGCTCGGACGTGACGATTGACGGTGCTGCGACGGTGACGGACGAACTACTCCCGCGAGATCGCGAGTCTGCGCACGTACCGGTGCGTAGCGCCGAAGGCGAATTCACTCCGGCGGCGCCATTGGTGGGGGTTCACGTCGGTCCTCCGACGCGAACCCCACCTGCTTCTTGGCCGAGCTCGCCTCCGGGAGGGCCGGCTCCCGGCCTCGTAGCCGGACCGACCTGCTCGACGCCCCCAACTTCGACCGGCTGGTCGGCGACGCCCGGGATCGCATCGCCGAAAACGCGAACCCCGCCCTCGACGTACAACGGCGAGCCGGGGCGAAGCTCACCGTTCAGGAGGCCCTCGCTGACATGCGGGGTGCGCTCGCAGAGCTTGCGAGCGATCGTCACGACCTCGTGCTCCCGACCCGGGCAGTCGTCGGGCTCTCGTGAGTTCGAGAGGGGGCCAGTTGCGGATGGCGTCGTCCGGTCGCCGGCTCAGCCGTTGACGAGTTCGGCGAGCATCTCGAGCTGGTCGGCGCGACCGTTGAGGAGCACCGTGGTGAGGCAGGTCTCCTTCCACTTCGCCAGGTCGTCGCGGATCTTGTCGGGTGGCCCGACGAGTGCGATGTCCTCCACCATCTCGAGCGGGATCAACGCCGCCGCTTCCTGCTTCTTGCCCTGGAGGTACAGCTCCTGGATCTCGGTGGCCACGCCCTCCCAGCCCATGCGAGCGAACACGTCGAAGTGGAAGTTGGCACCCTTGGCACCCATGCCGCCGGCGTAGAGGGCCACCATCGGGCGGATCAGGTCGGCGCACTCCTCGGCATCGTCACCGGGGATGATCGTGAGCATCGAGGCGACCTCGAATCGGTCGGCCTTGCCGTTCTCGCCGTTGGCGTCGAATCCGACCTGCAACCGTTCCCTGTACCAGGCGTCTTCCTTCGGCGAGAAGAACAGCGGCAACCAGCCATCGGCGATCTCTGCCGACAGCGATACGTTCTTCGGCCCTTCGGCGGCGAGGTAGATCGGGATCTCGCTACGGAGCGGATGCACCGTCGACTTGAGCGCCTTGCCGAGCCCGGCACCGTCGTCGCCCGTGTACGGCAGGTCGTAGTGCCTCCCGTGGAACTCGACGGGACCCTCGCGCCGGACGATGTCGCGGACGATCTCGACGTACTCACGGGTGCGCTCGAGCGGCCGGGGGTACGGCTCGCCGTACCAGCCCTCGACCACCTGTGGTCCGGAGGCTCCGAGACCCAGGATGAAGCGACCTCCCGACAGATGGTCGATCGTGATCGCCGACATCGCCGTCGCGGCCGGCGTGCGCGCCGACATCTGAACGATGGACGTGCCGAGCTTGATGTTCTCCGTGTGTGCGCCCCACCAGGCGAGCGGTGTCAGGCAGTCGCTGCCGTAGGCCTCGGCCGTCCAGCACGAGTCGAATCCCAGTCGGTCGGCCTCCTTGATCGCATCGAGGGCGCCGGAGGGTGGCCCCGACGACCAATAGCCGGTGGACAAGCCGAGTTTGAGGTCTCCCATGCCGTCAGCGTGGCACCCTGGACCGATGTCCGACGATCTGATCGTCGTCGACCGGTCGCTGGCTCCGCCGGTCCGATCGCGACGACGGGGGCACGCCACCCGCATGGCGCCGGCCCCAGTGCCGCTCGACAGCGAGCGTCGCAGCGCAGACGAGCGCTGCGACACCGAAGACCGCAACGGTGCCGGGCACCGACTCCATGATGTCGGGGGCCGCCACCATCGCCGTCGCCAAGGTCACCATCAACACGCCACCAGCCAGCTGGAGCAGTTGGCCGTGACGCTCCTGCATGCGTGCGGCCCGCATCGTCACGACCACGACGCCGAACACAGCGAGCTCGTCGAGCAGAAACACTGCGAGGTACAGGGCGAACAGCAGGCCCGCCCCGGTGGCAGGGATACCCCGTTCTGCGAGGAGGTCGGTCCAGAGCAGTGGCAGGCCCGCCGTACACGGTGTCTCCAGCAAGGACACGCCGGTGGCGAGGATCACCGTGCCGGCGAGTGTGGCGGGCAACGAGCGGTTCGGGTCGGCGAGCCGCCGCATCCGGCGGAACAAGCCTGGCTTGGCGCTCGCAGTGATGGTGACGGACGGGCCGCGAGTCGTCCAGTATTCCTTGAGGTGGAGGATGCCGAAGCCGCCGGCGACGATGACGACGACGGCGCGGATCCACCCGGAGCGACCGACGACACTCAACGTCGAGTAGGCACCGAGCATGTACAACCCGTAGAGCAGCGATGTCACGACCAGGAACAGCGAACCGACGGCGAAGACGCGGGTGCGCGATCCGCTGTGCACGACGAGGGCCATCAACATCGAGAGCACCCACAGCGAACAAGGATTGAATCCGTCCACGAACGCGATGAGCAGCGTTGCGCTGATCATGGAATGTGAGCCGACATCGACGCTGCCGACGAACGGGACGTCGACCGGGGTGTTCGTCGCGGGTGCCTCACCGGCGAGCAGGCTCGTCGCGTCGGCCTCGATCTGATGCGCCAGCGACTCGGAGTAGCCCACGTAGACCCGGTCGCCGAGCACGACCGTCGGAACCGCGCGTGGTTCCTCCCCGTGAGCGGCCAGCATCTGAACGAAGAGGAACCGATGCGCCTCGTCGTGCCAGACCTCGTACTCGGTCACCACCAGCCCCTCGACCCGGTCGTCGAGCCCGTCCAGGAACTCGAGCATGCTGGCGCAGTGGGGGCAGCCTTCGCCATGGAAGACAACGAGTTCGACGCCGTCGATCGGACCGTCGGAGTCGACGGGTGGACCCTGGGCGCCGACCGCCGTGACGCCGACCAGCACTGACAACCCGACCACCACGCCGACGACGAAGACGACACCGATCCGTGCCACACCCGGATCGTCCGCTCAGCCGAGGGTCAGCACCAGTGCCGTCTGTCCGTATCGACCGGGGTGGGGGGCGGCGGTCGGTCGTGTGGTGCGCGCTGCGGGTCTTCGCTGCTGGCTCATGGCATCCTGGGCCGATGTCCGACGATCTGGTCGTCACGAACTCGGTGCGGATCCCGCGGGCCGAACTCGAGGTGTCGTTCTCGACGTCGGGGGGTCCGGGGGGTCAACATGCGAATCGCACTGCGACGCGGGTCGAGCTGCGCCTCGACCTCGAACGGACGTCGGCGTTCTCGCGTGCTCAGCGTGAACGGGTGATCGAACGCCTCGGCCCGGAGATCAGGGTGCTGGCCGATGAGGAGCGCAGTCAGCTGCGGAACCGCTCGCTGGCCGAGGAGAAACTCGTCGCCCGACTGCAGTCGGCGCTCCACGTCGAACGGCCCCGACGTGCGACCAAACCGACGCGCGGATCGAAGGAACGGCGGATCAAGGCGAAGAAGGGTCGCTCCGAGGTCAAGCGGCAGCGACAACGGCCGCGCCGGGACGACTGACGTTGCGAGCCCGGTCAGTCGGTCGGCGTGAACCGGATCGGGAGATGCTCCGGGCCGAAGATCCCCGACGTCGGCGGCTTCCAGGCGATCTCGCCGTCGAGTTCGAGGTCGGGGAGCCTCGTCGCCATGATCGTGAGCGCCTCTTGCTGCTCGGCTCTGGCGAGTGCTGCCCCGAGGCAGTAGTGGATGCCTGAGCCGAACGTGAGCTGCGGGCGGTTCGACGGCTCTCGGGTGATGTCGAACACGGTGGGCTCGTCGAACGCCGACGGGTCTCGATTGGCCTGCGCCAGCGAGGGAGCGACGAACGAGCCCTTCGCGAAGAAGGTGTCGCGATACTCGATGTCTTCGCTGGCGAACCGTGCGGTGCCGCGAACGGTGCCCATGAACCGCATCGTCTCCTCGACCGCTCGCGGGCCGAGCTCCGGTTGTTCGGCCAGGAGGCGCCACTGTTCGGGGTGTTGGGCGAACAGCGAGATCGAACAGCCGAGCTGGTTTCGTGTCGTGTCGGTGCCCGCCATCAGTACGGCCTCGCACATCATGACCAGTTCGCTGTGCGAGAGGCGATCGCCATCGGACTCGGCCTCGATCATCGCCGAGATGAGGTCGTCGCTTGGCGTGCTGCGGCGCCGTTCGATGAGGTCACCGACATACTCGTCGAGCTCGTCCTGCGCTCTGATGATGTGTTCCTTGTCCTCGGCGAGGTTGCCGTTGAAGATCCGGAAGATGTCGGTGGCCCAGTCGGAGAAGAGCTGCAGGTCCTCCTGAGGTGCCCCGAACAGCTCGCAGATGATCGGGATCGGATACGGCTCACAGAAGTCGGTGGCGATGTCTGCCCGGCCGGTGCCGCCGAACCGGTCGATCAGGTCGTTCACCACGTCGCGCGATGAAGGGTCGGAGCGCGTCGGCGTGCCGTGGCGAGAACGCCGGACCCGCCACCCGCCGGAGGCGAGTGTGCTCGTCGCCCTCGGCAGCCAGGATCGAGGGGCGTCGTCGTGACCGCTCGGCCCATTCGGGATCGTCGAGACCCGACATCTCGAGGATCTTCCCCGAAGCGCTGTGCCAGCGCTTGTCGCGCAGCATCGCAACCACGTCGTCGTAGTGGAGTATGGAGTACCCGAACATGTTCCGTGCGATCCAGGACTCCTCGGCCGCGGCGGAACTGGCTTCGCGACGAGCCTCGACACCGATCGAAGCGTCGTCGAGCCATGTCAGGTCCGGGATGTCGAGTTCGGTCGCCGGTGTGGCCATGCGGCCAGGCTAGGCCGTGCCCGGTTCCCGAAGTCAGTCGCGGCGCCGTCGGCGACGGGCTGGCGGAGGATCATCCGCGGCGTCGGTCGAGACCGAGTTCGTCAGCGGCCCGACCGCGGCGACGATCCGGTCGAGTGCGGGGGCCTCGCCGCGCTCGTGAAGGTCGATCTTGCGGCGCATCTCGGCGAGGTGCGTGGGCGACGTGCCGCAACACCCTCCGACGATCCGCGCGCCCGAGTCGATCGCAAGCGTGCTGTAGTGGCCCATCAGCTCGGGGTTGCCGGTGTACTCGATCTCGGCGCCTCGGAACTGAGGAATCCCGCAGTTGCTCTTGGCAATGATGACGAGGTCGTCGCGCCGCATCTGCTGGATCGCCAGCAGCAGGTCGGATGCGCCGACGCCGCAGTTTGCGCCGATTGCGACGGGCGCGATCGGGAGCTCCGTGAACACGTCGACGAGCTCGGGTGGGCGGAGGCCCATCATCGTTCGGCCCGCCGTGTCGAACGATGCCGTCACCGTGTACGGCATCCCTGCCTCGATGGCGGCGCGAGCTGCGGCGCGCATCTCCTGAGCGGCCGACTTGGTCTCGATCCAGGCGACATCGGCGCCCCCGGCTCTCAACCCTTCGATCTCCTCTGCGAACGCCGCCTGTGCCTCGGCCTCGGTCATCGAGCCCAACGGTTCGATCAGCGACCCGGTTGGCCCGACCGATCCGGCGACGACCACCGGGCGATCAGCGCCGAGTGCGACCTCGCCGGCGATCTCGGCGGCGCGCCGCGCGATGTCGAACGTGCGGTCCTGGGCGGCGTGGAGTTCGAGGCGATAGCGATTGCACCCGAACGTGTTGGTCAAGATGATGTCGGCGCCGGCGTCCACGAACTGTTGATGCAGGGAGCGCACCTTGTCGGGTGCGTCGACGTTCCAGAGTTCGGGTGGTTCGCCGGGACCCAGACCCATGCCCATGAAGTTCGTCCCGGTGGCTCCATCGGCCAACAGCGGCCGATCGAGTTCGAGCAGTGCTTCGAGGGTGGTTCGCATGATGGCCAGAAGCTAGCGCTCCGATCAGGCGAGCGCGTCGAGCGGATCGATCATTTCGACCCCGAGGAACTCGGCCACCGGTCCGTTCGTGACCTGCCCGGCGTGGGTGTTGAGCCCGAGCGCCAACGCAGGATCGCGACGGGCCGCGCCGCTGGGACCGTGCACGGCGACCTCGGTGATGTACGGCAGGGTGGCATTCGTGAGCGCATACGTGGAGGTGTGGGGCACAGCGCCGGGCATGTTGCCGACCGCGTAGTGGAGCACGCCGTGCAACTCATAGGTCGGGTCGTCGTGGGTGGTCTCCCGGACGGTCTCGATGCATCCGCCCTGGTCGACGGCGACGTCCACGATGACCGAACGCGGCTTCATCGCCTTCACCATCTCTTCGTCGACGACGACGGGAGCGCGCCCACCGGCGACGAGGACGGCCCCGATCACCAAGTCGGCCTCGAGGACCGACCGCTCGATCGCGCCCCGGTTGGACGCCAGCGTCGAGATGCGCCCTCGGTGGATCTGGTCGACGTAGCGGAGCCGATCGAGGTTCTTGTCGATGAGCACGACCTCTGCCTCCATGCCGGCCGCGATCCATGCTGCGTTCCAGCCGACGTTGCCGGCCCCGAGCACGACCACTTTGGCGGGTCGCACACCCGGAGCGCCGCCCATCAGCACGCCTCGTCCTCCGTTGTGGCGTTCGAGGCAGTGGGCCCCCATCTGTGGTGCGAGCCGGCCTGCGACCTCGCTCATCGGTGCGAGCAGCGGGAGGGTGCCGCCGGCGGTCTCGACGGTCTCGTAGGCGATGCCCGTCGTGCCGGTGTCGATGAGTGCTTCGGCGACGCCGGGGTAAGCGGCCAGGTGTAGATAGGTGAACAGCGTGAGGTCGGGGCGGAGAAACCCGAACTCCTCCTCTTTCGGCTCTTTGACCTTGATCACCATCTGCTGGGCCCATGCGTCGGCGGCCGTTGGCACGATGTCGGCGCCGGCCGCCACGAAGTCGGCGTCGGAGATCGAGGCACCTTCACCCGCGCCGGCTTCGACGAACACGTCGATACCGCGTCGTTCGAGCTCGCGGACACCGTCGGGGGTCATGGCGATGCGGTGCTCGGCCGTCTTGACCTCCCGGGGGACGCCGACAGTGGTGATGACAGGTGCGCTCATCGCGACAGTGTTTCACGCGATCGGCGCCGTGTGTGAGGGAGATACGTGGCAAGCTCGGACAATGGCGAAGGTTTCCAGTACTCCAGATGAGATCGACCTTCGAATCCTGCGTCTGCTGGAATTGAACGCACGAATCAGCTGGCGGGACCTCGGTGAGCGGGTGCACCTGTCGCCGACCTCGGCCGCCGACCGCGTCCGCCGGATGGAGCGCGACGGGATCATCGACGGCTATACCGTGCGCGTCGATCCGGCAGCGTTGGGCCGCACGGTGCGGGCGGTGATCGACGTCAGCCTCGGCGCCGGCGTGCACGTCGACGACTTCGAGGCCCGGCTGTCGCAACGCGAGGAGGTCGCGTTCGCAGCCTACGTGACCGGGACGGCCGACTACTCGGTGATCGTCGAGTGCCGCGGTGCCGACGGACTCGATGCGTTCGTGCGCTGGCTGCGCGCAGAGGCGGGCGTCAGCCGAACGGAGACCAAGATGCTCCTCCGCGTCGTCGCGAGTTGAAGGCGGGCGGTGTCGGGCTGCGGAGCCGGTCGGCTGCTGAACCTCGATTCAGAAGCGCTGGTTGAGCTCCGCAGTCGGGCCGACGTACGCCGCCGATCCCCAGCCGAGGATCATCGCGAAGACGGGATTGAGGAAGATCAGACCGAGGACCGTGCCGATGCCGCGCCCGAAGCTCTTGGCGAGGTCGCCCATGACGATGACCCACAAGATGATGTTGACGAAGGGCACGAAGAAGCCGATCAGCATCCAGCCGGGTCGGCCGACGATCCGGAGCACCGTGTAGACGTTGTAGAACGGGATGATCGACTTCCAGCCGGGCTCGTCGGCCTTCTCGAACATCTTCCACCACCCGACGATCACGAACAGGATCCAGACGAGCAGGATGATCAGCAACGTGGTCGCAACTGCCCCGTCACCGTCATCCGCTGCTGTCGCCAGAATGTGCTGCATGTCGTTCCTCCTCGTCGAAATGTCGCCAGGGAGTATGGCATGACGCTGTCGGCTGATCGAGCCCCGTGCTCGTCACGCTCGTCGACCCCGTACCGATCTGCTACAACCGCGGGATGAGATCGTTCAGAAACTTCGTCAACGGGGAATGGCTCGACGCCGCGGACGGTTCGACGACCGACATCGTCGACCCGACGACGGGCGAGGCCTACGCGACCGCCGTGCTGTCGCGGGCAGCTGAGGTCGACGGTGCAATGGAGGCCGCATCGGCGGCGTTCCCGGCGTGGAGCAACATGACACCGGCGGACCGGTCGAACGCGCTCCTCAAGTTCGCCGACGCGATGGAGGCTCGCGGCGACGAGATCATGCACCTCGAGTGCGAGAACACCGGCAAGCCGTACGAGGTGCACCGTGATGAGGAGATGGGACCCGCCGTCGACCAGGTGCGCTTCTTCGCGGGTGCCGCCCGCCATCTCGAAGGCAAGGCGGCGGGGGAGTACATGGCCGGCATGACGTCGTTCGTACGACGCGAGCCGGTCGGCGTGTGCGCCCAGGTCGCACCATGGAACTATCCGATGATGATGGCGGTCTGGAAGTTCGCGCCGGCGCTCGCAGCCGGGAACACGGTCGTGCTCAAGCCGAGTGACACGACGCCGGCCACGACCGGACTGCTGGCCGAGATCGCGTCGGAGTTCATGCCGCCCGGCGTCTTCAACGTGATCTGCGGGGACCGGGACACCGGGCGTGCGATGGTCGATCACGAGACGCCGGCGATGGTGTCGGTGACGGGTTCGGTGCGTGCCGGGATGCAGGTGGCCGAGGCTGCCTCGAAGACGCTCAAGAAGGTCCACCTCGAACTCGGCGGCAAGGCGCCGGTCGTCGTGTTCGCCGATGCCGACATCGCCAAGGCTGCGGAAGACATCGCGGTCGCGGGCTACTTCAACGCCGGTCAGGACTGCACCGCCGCCACCCGCGTGCTCGTCGCGAACGAGATCGCCGCCGACTTCGTCGCCGCACTGACGGAGCAGGCGAAGGGAACCGGCGTCGGTGGACCCGACGCCACCGACGTGTTGTACGGCCCGGTCAACAACGCGAACCAACTCGCCCACGTGAGCGGATTCATCGAGCGCGTGCCCGCGCACGCTCGGGTGGACACGGGTGGCAACCGGATCGGCGATGCCGGCTACTTCTTCGAGCCGACCGTCGTGTCGGGGCTCCGCCAAGGTGATGAGATGAGTTCGAAGGAGATCTTCGGGCCGGTGATCACGGTGCAGGAGTTCGACACCGAGGAACATGCGGTCGAATGGGCCAATGCGGTCGACTACGGATTGTCGTCCAGTGTCTGGACCCGCGATGTCGGCCGTGCCATGCGGATGGCGAAAGCACTCGACTTCGGGTGCGTGTGGGTCAACACGCACATCCCGTTCGTCTCGGAGATGCCGCACGGTGGCTTCAAGAAGTCGGGGTATGGGAAGGATCTGTCGGCCTACTCACTCGAGGACTACACGCGTCTCAAGCACGTGATGGTCAACCTCGAGAGCTGACGTGCCGGGTTCGCGAACACCCCGCATCGCCATCGGGCCCGACCCGGCGTTCGAACTCCTGGTCGAGGCAGTCATCGACGGCGGCGGCGAGATCGCATCGCTCCCCGATGCGGATGCCATCGTCTGGGCCGGCGTCGATGACCCGGTCGGTCTGGCCGCCGTCATCGCGGACGCGCCGAACGCCACATGGATCCAGTTGCCCTGGGCCGGTATCGAATCCTTCGTCGAGGTGCTCGACCACGACCATGTCTGGACCTGCGGAAAGGGTGCCTACGCCGATCCCGTTGCGGAGATTGCGCTGACGCTCGGCCTCGCCGGGCTCCGCGGTATCACCACCTATTCGGCGGCCACGAGCTGGTCGGATCAGCGGGGCCGGAATCTCCTGGGCGCACGTGTGACCATCGTGGGCGGCGGCGGAATCGCCGGGTCGCTCATCCGGCTGCTGCAACCGTTCGGTTGTCACATCACGGTGGTGCGTTCGATGGTTCAACACATGGAGGGTGTCGACGACGTCGTCGGCCCCGACCGGCTCGCCGACGCCCTGCCCGGTGCAGATCTCGTCGTCCTGGCACTCGCGCTCACACCCGCCACCGTCGGTCTGATCGGCGCCGACGAACTCGGTCTGATGGAGCCGTACGCGTGGATCGTCAACGTCGCTCGAGGCCGGCACATCGTGACCGACGATCTCGTCGAGGCGCTTCGAGACGGGGTGATCGGCGGGGCGGGCCTGGAGGTCACCGATCCCGAACCTCTGCCCGACGGGCACCCGCTCTGGTCGCTCGGGAATTGTGTGATCACGCCCCATACGGGAACCACGCCGGCGATGGGTCGTCCGCTACTGGCCCGACGCGTCCGCCAGAACGTGTCACGATTCGCAGCCGGGCGGGAGCTGCTCGGGCTCGTGGACGTGCGAGCGGGCTACTGACGAAGTTTTGACAGACTTCGCCCGATTCTTGTGGGGCGGATCTCTAGTCTGATTCCCAGCGACCACGGTGTGGGCAGCGGTTGTGGTCCCGTCTGTCCGCGGGAACCCGTGTGACGCTCGTGGCCGGAGGTCGCGCCGTTTCGGCGCTGACCTCCGGCCACGGCTTGTTTCCGGCCTGACGTGTCGACCGTGCGCCGATGGCCCCTACGCTGGCGACATCGCCACGCACTACGAGATCCTGGGCGTCGAGCAGAACGCGCCGGCCGAGCGGATCCGCGGCGCGTACCGCGATCGTGCTCGGCTGCATCACCCAGATCGAGCTGCAACCACCGGCAGTGGCGTCGATGCCATGTCCGACGTGAACGAGGCCTACCGAGTGTTGAGCGATCCAGCGCGCCGACTCGAGTACGACCGTTCGTTGCACCCAGGGTCCAGTGCCGTCGGCTCGGGCCGGCACCTCGCCGGCGACGACGTGCAGTCCGACGCGGTGCGGTTCCCGACGCCCATCCCGTCGTCGAGGCTGATTCCTGACGGCCCGGCGCGGGTGCCGTGGAAGATGATGGCCGTCATGGCGGTGGTCGGGTCCGCGGTCATTCTGTTCGCCGCTGCGTTCAACGACTCTCCCTCGATCGAACCGCCCGATGGCATCCTTCGCGCCGGATCGTGCGTCACCATCGAATCGAACCTCGACGTCCGCGAGGTCGCCTGCACCGGGACCGATGACGTCGTCGTCGAGCTCTTCATACCGACCGACGCGACGTGTCCGACCGGGCTCGGGACGTTCCGGGATCGGCTCGGGCTCGGCAAGGTCTGCATCGACGTGGGCTGATGCGCGGCTGGATGATCGGATTGCTCGCGGTTGCGGTCGGCGTGTTCGGGCTCGGTGTCGCCGCGATCGCCGTGTTCTCCGGCTCGGGTGCCGGTACGGCGATCGTCGATCTCGAGGTCGGCGACTGCTTCGATCTGCCGGACGACGTCACCGCCGACGGGAACATCGTCGCCGTCGACACGGTCGACTGCGCCACCCCGCACCTGGCCGAGGTGGTGTTCGTCGGATCGCTCAACGGCGGTGACGAGCCGTATCCGTCGGATGACGAGTTGTTCGCACGGGTCGATGCTTCATGTCGGGTCGCCGTCGTCGTCGAATCGGACGCATTCGGTCTGCTCCCGATCGCTCCGACACTCGAACTGTGGGAGTCCTTCGACGGTCGGTTCCTCTGCGTGGCGGTCCCGTTCGGCGGCGAACCCGTCACGGGGTCTGCGCCCGTGGAGTGACCGAGCGATTGTGTCGACGCGCTGCTAACCTCCGGTCTCCGCAAGGGCGATTAGCTCAGATGGCTAGAGCACTGCCTTCACACGGCAGGGGTCGTTGGTTCGAGTCCAATATCGCCCACCGCAAAGACGCTGGTAGATGAGTTGTGAGGCGCCGAGCGGCGCTTTCGTTCCCAGGTCCGCAAATGGCTTGGTGACGCCGACTCTCCGCCCGCCAATGAACTTGTCGTGTGTGGCGCCTCGTGAGCGCGGCCTGATCGGCTTCGTATGGCGATGCTGCGCGCGCCGTACACGTCGGGGGCTCGGTGATATCGGTCGTGTCCCGTCGAGGTGACTTGCGGGACGATGAGGTACTTCGCAACACGAGCTCAGCGAATCGGATGGTTGTTCGTTGCCGCTACCGCCGCGGGCGTGGCGAGCGTGCTGGTCACGACGTCGACGCTCAACGACGACGACCTGCTCGCCACGGTCCGATCCCACCAGGGCTCGTTGTTGTGGGGGAGCTGCTGCTGTTCGTCATGTTGACGGCCATGGTGGGCACGGCGGTCCTGCTCCATCCCGTGCTCGACACCTGCCGCACCGGCCCATACCGGTTCACGAAGCGATCGACCGAGCGGTGTTGAACCGCCCTGGGTCGAATGGAGGGGACGCCAACGCCCGAACAATGGCGAGAAATCCGTATCTCCCGGACCGATGGCGGATCTATGTTGGTGTGAAGGAAGGATCGACATGGACCCCTTGAAGAGTGTTCGACGAGCAGTCGGCTCGGTCCGGCGCCGCAACGACGGACCGAGGAGCCGGCGACTGACGTTCGCCTACGACGAGCGTGGTATTCGGCTGGTACGCCATACCGACCGGGCCAAGCCGGCACCGCCAACTGACTTGCTCGAGGGAGTTCCCAACGAGCGGGCCGTCGTGGCCGAGGTGCGCAGCGCCGGAGGCGCCGCGATCTACCGCCGGGTCATTCCGGGCGCACTCCCGACCGACGTCGAGCTGTTCGAGCCGGACGGCAGTATGCGCCGCGAACCCTTCACGTTGGAGAAGGGTGTCTTCACGGTTGTCGTGCCGCTCGACGATGCCGCCGACCATGTTGTCGTCGACGCCGGGCCCGAGGTGCCGATCCCGCAGTTCGAGGTGTCACCCGATGCCCGGCAGACGAACGAGCGTGTTCAGCTCGGACGTTTCCCCCTGGAGGCCAGCGCCGCGGAGGACGACCGATGACCGTCACCGGAGTGACCAAGATCCGTGATCGTGGAGCCGACAGCCTCAACTTCAACATCGTCTTCGTCGCCGAGGGTTTCACCAGTGCCGAGCAGGCCGCATTCCAGTCGGCGGCCACGACCTTCGTCAACGACCTGTTCGTGTTCGAGCCGTTCGCCACCGAGGTGTCGGCAAACATCAATGTGCACCGGCTCGACGTCGAGAGTGTCGACTCCGGCACGACGCTGACGTGTGGAGGTGGTGCCGGCAACACCGACTTCCTGGCGGAGGTCTGCTCGGGCGGACTCGACCGGCTCATCACCGTCGACAACGGTCTGGTCATAGCCGCCGCCGACACGTGGGTCCCCGAGTGGGATGTCATGGTCGTTGTCGTGAACAACAGCGAGTACGGGGGTTCGGGTGCGACCGACGTCGCCGTCTACTCGACCGGGACGTCGACGACCGTACCGATTCACGAGTTGGGCCACTCCGGCTTCGGGCTCGCCGACGAGTACGAATACTGGGCCGGCTGCGCTTCCGGCGAGACCACACAAGACAACTATCCATTCGCAGAACCGTCCGAACCGAACGTCACGATCACCACCGATCGGGCGACGATCAAGTGGGGCCACCTGATCGACGCGGCGACGCCGTTGCCGACGACGTCCAACCTCGACTGCACCCAGTGCGACACGCAGCTGAGCCCGGAGCCGGCTGGGACGGTCGGCGCTTTCGAGGGAGGTCGCTACTACCACTGCGGCGTCTACCGACCCCAGTACAACTGCATGATGCGGATCAACGGCGTGGCGCTCTGCGCGGTTTGTCAGGAGCACATCGCCGCCCAGGTACGGGTGATCGTCGACGACGACGACTGCTTCGTTGCCACGGCCGTGTATCGCAACGCCCATCATCCCGACGTTGAGACGATCCGCGGGTGGCGCGACCACCACCTCCGGCCCGGCGCACCGATGCGGCCGGCGATGGCATCGTTCACCGCCGTCTACAACCGGGTCGGGCCGCTGCTCGCCAGTTGGGTCAAGCGGCGACCGGCGGTCGCCGCCTCGATTCGGCGCCGGCTGCTCGCACCGTTGGCTCAGTTCCTGCGGAGCTGAACCGGGCAGCGAGAGATGCCCGGAAGGGTCCGGGGTCCTGACCGCACATCGCGCCCGGCACCCACTCGGTTGTGCCGCCGAGCCGACCGTGATGCTGTGACGCTCATCGGCGAGTTGGGCCGCCGACACGACCGCCGAGCGGTCCGCACGACGATCGTCATCCGGACGGCTCAGCGTGGCTGGATCGGTCCAACCGTCACGACCTCGGCGGACGCGGCATGAACAGTTCGTCGAGTCGGGCCGTGCCTGCCCCGAGTTCCCGCCATGGACCGTCGAACGAGAGTGTCACTGCCGCGCCCGTGGGAAGTTTCGCCGACAACTGTGCGCGCATGTCGGGATCGCCGTCGCCAACGAGCATCATCGCCAGATCCTGCATCGTTGGATTGTGGCCGATGACCATCGCGCAACCGATGTCGCTGTCGACGAGTTGCAGCCGACCCAGGAGAGTGTCGGTGACCGCGTCGTAGATCGCTCGTTCCGTCTCGACCCGCGCATGTTGCGGCAGAGCCGATCGGATCCCCTCAAGGGTGTCCACGGTCCGGCGGGAAGTCGAGCACAGGACGATCTCTGGTGGATCGGCGGCCCGTGCCAGGTGGTCTTGCAGGCGGGGTAGGGCCTTGGCGCCGCGGGGCGCGAGCGGTCGGTCGTGATCGGCGAGCGACTCATCATTCCACGCGGACTTCGCGTGGCGCACGAGCACGAGATGACGGCGCATACCCACAGCGTCGCGCATCATCGCGTCGCGCTCGGCTTCAGGCATCCAGCGACCGCCATCGAGGAGCTACACCTGCGCCGCCCGTGGGCGAATCGATCTCGTCGCACGAAACACACCCGCGCTCCCGCCTCGACGGTCCGCCGAGCGCGATGCATCACGAGGAACGGATCGTCGCCTCGGGTTCGTCCACCGCGGGGTTTCCTCGCGGTGGGGCCCCTGACGGGTCGACAGGGTTGCGGGAGACTGCATGGCAATCCCATTCCTGTTGCAGCGTCCGCGTGCGGTCAGCGACATCGGCCGATTTCGGACGACACGTGACCATCGCGCGACACGCCTTCGGCGCCGAGCCTGCGCTGCGCACAAGGTCAGCGCCGACTCGGTTCTGGTGGAGGCGTTGCCGAACGCCACCGACGACGCTCGTGGTGCGCCCGTCAGCTGATCCGTCGAACGAAGGATACGGTCCGGACCGTCCGCTCTAGCGTGTGTCGAGCAGACGCCGATCCGGGATGTCCTCGAAGGCGTCGCCGACGAAGTAGCCCTGAAGATCGGCCACGAGATGAGCGGGCGCGAGCGTGTACACGCACGCGGTCCCGTCGGCTCCGAACTCGACAGTGGTGAGGCCGTTGCTGGTCGCGCCCGCCCGGTCATAGTTGACGTTCGAGGTCGCCTCGGGTCTCGCGTCGCACGGCAGAACCTGCAGGTAGCCGGGGGCCTGTGTCTCGGTTGCGACGAGCGACACGACGCCGGTGCTCCCCGCTCGGCCCCGGATGACCGTCATCGACCGTGGGCCGGGGATCGGCCCCGACCGGGTGTCGATCAACCGCTCGTCGACGATGTCATCGAACGCGGCGACTTCGAGGTACCCCTGGGCGTCGGCCACGACGTGCGTGTCGATGCTGGTGAACACACACGCCCGACCCTGGTCGTCGAAGCGCACGAACGTGAGTGCCGCCACCGTCATCCCAGCGCGATCGAAGTTGAGGTTGGAGGTCAGGGCACGTCGAGCGTCACAGGGAACGATCGAGACGAACCCAGGCCCCGCCGTCTCGGTCGCGACGATGCTCACGATGCCCGTGCTGTTCGGCCGCCCACCGGAGATCGTGGTCACGGCGTCGGTGCCGAGTCGTCGGCCGGAGCGCGAATCGATGAGCCGGACGTCATCGACGTCGTCGAGTGCTCCATCGCCGAAGTATCCCTGAACATCCGCGACGACATGCGTTGCGGCGAGGTTGAAGATGCACGCCGACCCATCGGCGGAGAATCGGGTGAGTGCCAGAGTCGAACGCGTTTGCCCGCGCGCGTCGAAGTTCAGGTTCGACGTCGAGCCCGGATCGTCGCCGCAGGGCAGGACCTGCAGGTACCCGGGGGCGGACGTCTCGGTGGCCACCAGGGACACGAGGCCGGAGCGTTCGGGACGGCCCGTGATCTCGCTGATCTGGCGCGGCGCAAGGAGGTCCCAGTCGGCGACCACGTCGCCGGAACGGTTGCGGAGGGTCAACCCGTTCGACGCATCCCGCACCGACTCCTCGAGCGTTCCGGCGACGAGGAAGCCGCGATAGGCCTCGCGCAGGGTCGGGACGTCCTCGTGGGCGAAGATGGCGGCGCGTCCCGGGAAGCAGCACGGTGCCGCCCGGCACCGCGAATTCGAGTTCGGGGATCTCGAAGCCCGACAGATCGACCGTGTCGCCTGACGCGTTCCGGACCGTGACGTGTTCGACACCGTCGTAGCGGACGTCTTCGATGAACACGGCGGGACGCGCCGGCTGGGGGTTCCGGGCCACTCGGCCCGACTGGGCGAAACTGCCGAGGAGGCGCTGGTACTGCGGCACGACGAACGAACCGACCAGCCGGCCGGCCTCGCCCGTCGGGTCGGCGGAGCCGCCGTAGGTGCCCCAGATCGCCCGGTCGGCGACGGCCTCGGGACGGACCGCCCGGGCGAGTTCGACGACGCGGGCGTTGACCGTGCTCGGGTCGAGCAGTTCCTCGGTCAGCGTGCGAACACGTCGCTGGACCATCGACGCGAACTCGGGGTCGAAGAAGAACGTCTCGAAGAACGGCCCACCCGGATGCTCGAAGGCGCCACCGACGTAGACCCGCGTGTCGAACGGACCGGCCGTGCCGGACCATCGCCGACCGTAGGTGAAGTCGTAGTCGTTCTGTGCGAGTCCGGCTCGGCCGTACTGGTCGAAGACGAGTCGGTAGTTCTTGACGCCCCAGTCCTGGTTCTGGATCACCATGCTCGCGGCGATGATGTTCACCACCGACGGTACGTCCACGTTGTCGTAGATCCAGTCACGCTCCGACGCACCGCTCCGGCGGTTGACCTCCGCGATGAAACGGCGCAGTTCGTCGTCGCCGAGGTACTCGAACGTCTCCTTGTCGTACCGGGCGCGGAGTCCTGCCTGCGAGCGCGTCGCATCCTGTGGGAGGAGCAGCCCGAACAAGTTGTCCGGTCCGACCTCGTACACCTCGGAGTCGTCGAGGCCGTACCGATCGCGATACGTGCCGTCGGGTTGCTCGACATAGGTGTAGAGCCCGAGGAACTGACTGTTGCGCTCGAAGCGGACCGGGAACGCCTGCTGGGCGCGAGTCCCGGCCGCCGTCATGAACTCCGACGCGAGTGTCTCACGGAGGAACGAGCGGTCCGCCCAGTTCGAGTGCATACCCCACTCGTCGACGTCCTCGGGGAACAGGTCGTCGTCTTGCAGGTCGTAGCCCTCTGGCAGGATGATCTTGAACTTCTTCTTCGGGAATGTCCGCGAGGTCTGGCCCTTCACCCGGATCCGGGCCTTGTCGAACACCTGGCCCTCGTAGGCGAACACCATCGGATATCCGTCGTCGCCGCGCAGCGACAGGTCGGCGGCCATGGTGCTGAACTCGTTGTCGGGCATGAAGATCTCGAAGACAGGAAGGTCGGTGGCGATCGAGCGAGCGACGGTCGTGCCCACGTAGTCGGAACCGTCGCCTTGACGTGGCCAGTGGCCGTGACGGCCGCTACGCGACGCCGTCAGCCGATACCGGATCAGTGAGCCGGCCGGTTGGCCGGGGATGGTGGCCGACACCACGCCAGCGGCGAACGCCATCGGGACGGCGACTTCCGATCCGAACCCGACCCGGTATCGCAGTGTGGCCCCTGACGCGCCGTCGAGCAGGGCGCTGACCGACACAACGCTGCCGGGCGCCGGGAGTTCGGTGTGCTCGACGTCCTGGAACGTCGGGAGCAGACCACTCGCGGACGCGGCGTTCCGTGCCCCCGGGGTGGGCGGGTGCGATTCCCAGTTGCCGGGCGACCCGCTGTCGGCTGTCGGGTCACGGCGCTGGAGGGAGTCACCCTCGCCGTCGGCCATGGCCGGCCATTCGCGCTTGTCGTCGTACTCGACGAAGTCGACGACGGCGCCGGTCGCGTCGGTCAGCGTGATGTCCTCACCACCGTTCGACAGCCTCCCGGTGTACCGGGAGCCGGTCACGACCATATAGCCGTTGGCGGCGATCGACCCGCCCGAGAAGCAGTAGTCGATGCCGTCGATGCACCACCCGCTGAGTCCGATCGCCCGGTCGGTCGTGTTGAACAACTCCACGAACTCACCGGCCGGGTTGTCGTCCTCAGGGTGGTAGTGCAACTCGTTGATCACGACCCCGCCGTCGGCAGCTCGAACGGGCAGCGGTGGGACCGCGAGGATCGTCGCCCCTCCCACCAGCAACGTCGCGAGTACACCCTTGGCCGCCCGGCTCATGCTCCGACCGTAGCCGCCTCGTCCGGACAGAGCGTCCGCCGGGGTGGCGATCGGAGTAGGTTCGTGTCGTGTCGAAGCTGTGCGAACGCCCCGGATGTTCCGACGTCGGTGCGGCGGAGTACGGCATGATCCCCGAGGATCTCCTCTTCTGGGTCGCTCCGATCTCGTCCGCTCCTGGCGACGATCGGAGCGTGCTGTGCCGCCGACATGCCGATGCGATGAGCGTGCCGCGCGGCTGGACACTCGATGATCGGCGCGAGGACATTCCGCGGCTGTTCATGCCGGCTCGCTTCGATGCCGATGATCAGCCGACACGCCGTGCCACTCGTACGAGGCGTGCGGCAACGGCTGCGGTGGTCGAGCAGCTGGTGATCGACGGCACCGGCGAGGTCGATCGTCCGGACCTCGACGTCGAAGATGCCGATGCCGATGCCGATGTCGATGTCGAGCTGCCCGAGCCCGGTGTCGAGCGAACCGTGCCCGATGTCGATCCGACGCACTGGAATCCGACGTTCGATCACGATGACGACCTCGACGGCCTCCTCGAGGTCTCGAGCCCGTTGCTCTCGCGTGCCTTCCGCGGCGGCGAGCGCCGAAGCTCCTGAGTCTCATGGGGCTGCGAACGAGCGAATCGGTGATCGTGCAACGCTGCCGCCGAGCCTGTGTGTTTCCCTACGTCTCGGCGCTCGACGAGTACCCGTCCTGGCTCCCGCTCGTGCACACCGCGTGGCTGGAGCAACCCGACGAGTCACCGGCGTGGATGGTCGAGATCCGGGCGCACGTGGGCCCGTTCGCCCGCTCGAAGCGCCTGCGCATGGTGCGGATGGTCCATGAGATCGACCGGCTGGTCGAGTTCGAACGGGTCGAGCTCGACGGTCGCCGCCATGCCCGGTGGACGCTGCGCGTCCAGCTTGCACCCGATACCGAATCGGCGACGCTCGTGACGATGGACCTCGCCTACGACGGCGCGCTGTGGACGGGCGGTGTACTCGACCGCGTGCTCGCCGAGGAGGTACGCAGGGGCCGGGATGGTCTCGCTGCGCTGATCAACGCTGCGCCCACGCACTGAGACGCCCATCGGGGCGACGCTCCAGTGCGAGGTCCATCTCGAAACAGTCGCTGAGCGTGGACGCGGTCAGCGTGTCGTTGATCGGGCCCTGGGCAACGACTCGCCCGTCGCGCAGGAGCAGCGCATGGGTGACGCCGTCGGGAACCTCGTCGACGTGATGGGTGACGAGCACGAACGGCGGACCGTCCGGCTGACCGGCCAGCTCGGCCAGGGCGGCGACGAGCTGCTCCCGCCCGCCCAGGTCGAGTCGGGCCGACGGTTCGTCCAGGAGGATCACCTCGGGGTCGTTCATGAGCGTCCGTGCGAGGAGGACGCGCTGCTGCTCGCCGGACGAGAGGGTGCCGATGGAACGTCCCGCGAGCAGACCGACGTCCATCCGGACCAGGCACGCCAGCGCCTGGTCCCGATCGTCGTCGCTGTACTGGTGCCACCATGGTTCGAGTGCGGCGTACTTCGCCGTCACCACCACGTCGCCGGCTGTCAGCGCCGGGCGAAACTGTGTCGCGAGCGCTGCCGAGGCGTATCCGATTCGGCGTCGAAGCCGGCGCACGTCGGTGCGGCCCAGTGCTTCGCCGAGGACTCTGACGGTGCCCGACGACGGGTGTTCGTACATCGCGGCGATGCGCAGGAGAGACGTCTTGCCGCTCCCGTTCGCACCGAGCACGAGCCACCGCTGATCGCGGTGGACCCGCATCGTGACGTTGTCGAGGATGCGCCGGCCGTCGCGTTCGAACACGATCGCCTCCAGTTCGAGCGCCGGCTGACCGATGACCATATGTGCTGTCTAGCTCCGCCCACCGACGCCGAGGATGATCCTCGCCCAACAGCAACGAGAGATACGCTGCGCTCTGCGATGAAACCGCCATTTCACCGACTTCTGACACTCGCCGCGAGTGTCGTGCTGATCGTCGGTGCCGCCGCGCCCGTGGTGGCGCAGACCGACGAGGAGGCAGCCGAGCGTGCGGCGCAGGAGATCGCTGCGGCCCGTGATCGTGCGAACCAGGCCGCCGAGGACTTCTTCGCTGCCGAGTCGCGTCTGCAACTGCTCGAGTTGGAGCAGGAGCGCCTCGTGCTCGAACTCGAGAGTCTGGCGCAGACGGTCGAAGAGCTCCGACTCGCCGTGAAATCGTCGCCGTCAACCGTTTCGTCTCGAGCGGTGCCTCGGGCATCCCGATCCTGACCGACTTGAGAGGGCCGACCGCGCAGCTGCACGGCGACGTGCTCGCCACGGTGGTGGCCGAGTCGGGTGCCACCACGCTCGACGACTACGACGCCGCTCGCGACGCGCTCGATGACAAGCAACTCGAGCTGGAAGCGTCCGAACGGGCGGTACTTCGCCAGCAGGACGAGCTGGAGCAACTGCAAGCAGACGCCGAGGCAGAGGTCGTGCGACTTCGCGAGATCGAATCCCAGCGTCTCGAGATCGAGGCGGTTGCGATCGCACTCGCGGCTCAACACGCGAGGAAGCCCGCCAGCTCGCCGAACTGCAGCGGCGGCAGGCCGAAGCGGCGCGTGTGACGGCTGCCAACGTGGGCTCCGGAGCCGTGATCTCGGCGGCGTCGTCCGACGGGACGACCACCGGCCGCGTCGGTGCGAGCGGCGGTGAAGCCGGCGGCCGGACGGGTGGCGGCGGAACGGGCACCAACCCGCGGGCATCCGGCGACGGATACATCGACGCGATGATCTGCCCGATCGTCGGGGGCTCGGCGTACGGCAACACCTGGGGCGCACCGCGCAGCGGTGGCCGTCGACATCAGGGCGTCGACATGCTGGCGCCGACCGGCACCCCGCTCCAGGCGATCGTGTCCGGAGCGGTGGCACACCGGAACAACCGCCTCGGCGGGATCACGATCTCGCTGCTGGGTGACAACGGCAATCGGTACTACTACGCCCATCTGGTCGCCTACGAGGGGCTGCCGGGCCGAGTCGAACAGGGCCAGATCATCGGCTACGTCGGCGACACCGGCAATGCGACCGGAACGCCGCACCTGCACTTCGAGATCCGCCCCGGTGGCGGTGTTCCCGTGAACCCCTTCCCCTCGGTGCGTGCTGCCGGCTGCTGACCCGCGAGTCTGACGGGCATGGCCCCGTCCGACCACGAGCTCGTCGAGCAGACGCTCGTCGATGCGCTCTCGGCTTCCGAGGTGACCGATCTGGTCCGGCTGACCGGCGGCGCCTCGCGCCAGACGTGGCGGGTCCGGGTCGACGGGATGCCGATGATCGTGCAGCGCCAACAGCCGGAGTCGGAACGCGACATGCGAATCGAGGCCGCCGTGCTCCGAGCGGCCGAGACCCGCCGAGTTCCGGCGCCTCGGGTACTGGCGTGCGTCGAGGCCACCGACGGGGTCGTCACGCTGATCACCGGATTCGTCGATGGGGAGGCGATCGCACGTCGACTGCTCCGCGATGACGAGTTCGTCGGGGCGCGCGAACGACTGACGGCGCAGCTGGGTGTGGCGATGGCGCGTCTGCACCGAGCGGATCGCGACGACGTGCAGGGGCTCGAACACGTGGACGTTCCCGGGCTCTACCGTGACCAACTCGACGAATACGGCGAACCGCATCCAGCGTTCGAGTTGGCGCTGCGCTGGCTGGAGGATCATCGACCGGTCGACGATCGCACCTGCGTCGTCCACGGCGATCTGCGCCTCGGCAATCTGATCGTCGACTCGGAAGGGCTCGTGGCGGTGATCGACTGGGAGCTCGCCCACATCGGGAACCCGCTCGAGGACCTCGGGTGGGCGTGTGTGCCGGCGTGGCGCTTCGGCTCGCCGCTGCCCGCGGCCGGTGTCGGCACCAGGGATCAACTGCTCGACGCCTACAACGCCGAGGCCGGCACGAGCTACACCGCGGACGACCTCCGATGGTGGGAGGTGTTCGGCATCCTCCGGTGGGGCGTGATGTGCATCACCCAGTCGCGACGTCACCTGACCGGGTCGACGCGAAGCCACGAATTGGCCGCGATCGGGCGCCGGGTCTGCGAGAACGAGCACGACCTGTTCCTCGCCCTGGACGGTCGCTGGTGAGTGCGCCGCACGACCGCCCGACCGCGATCGAGCTGGTGGAAGCCGTACGCGAGTGGATACACCGGACTCAGGTCGACGACGAGATCGAGCCGAACCGGTTCCATGCGAGGGTGGCCGTGAACATGCTGGCGATCGTGGAACGAGAGATGTCGCTCGGGCCCGAACAACACCTGGCGCACCTGGCACGGCTGGAACAGCTCGGCGTCACCGATGACGCTGAGTTGGCGGCTGCGATCAGATCGGGAGCTCTCGACGATCGCGCCGACGAGGTGCGGACGCTGGTGTGGGCCGGCGTCCGGGACAAACTCGCCGTCGCGAACCCGAGGTATCTCGACCGCGTCGAACCGTGACGGGTCGAGCGTCGGGCAGGTGAATTCCGGCAAGGCGACGGCCTGCTCAGCGGCAAGCCGACAGGAAGTCGGCGAACGAGGCAGCGTCGTAGGTGGCATCCAGCGAGGCGCTGCCAGGTGGTTTCGACGAGCTCGCGGTGACGGTCACCGTTCGTTCAGGGAACGATTCGAGCTCGATGGGGATGAACGCCCGGTCGGAGCCGATGTCGGCGACGGCATCGGCGGCGGCGATCGACGTTCCATCGGCTTGCGCCGTGAGCCGAATGTTGCGGCGGGCGGACGATGACATCGTGAGTTGGAGTCCTGGGCGGGAGCCCTCGCACACGGGGATCGCAGATGCGAGTTCGAGCCCGTCGGCGATGAGCGCCCCGTCGGACGACCGGAACGTCGCCGTCCGTGGCGGCCCGCCGGTCCAGCCTCCCGAAAAGTCATCGATGCTCTCGGGCACCTCGACACGAACCTCGTCAGCAAGGAGCGCTCGGTCGATCTCGACGACGAAGGTATAGCGGAGCCCCACGGCGTCGCAATCCTCCACGACGGCCGGGGCGAACTCGGATCGCACCAATGTGCCCTCTTCCTCGGTCATGTTGCGGAGCGATCCGAGGCATGCTCCGGCTGACGTGGCGAACGCGACGACCACGGACTCGGCGAAGTCGACCGCGGGCAACGGCAGTTGGCCGATCGCTGCGCCGAGTGCCGTGTACTGCTCGTCGTCGGTCGCCAACACGGGCGTCCCTTCGTAGCCGTGGCTACCGAGGCGCAAGACTTGTCTCCAGCCGGAAGCCGCCGCTGTTTCCTCTAGGCCGTCGTCGCGGCTGGCAGTGCCGCCGAGAGGTGCGATGGTCACGATCTCGCCGAACTCGTCGAACTCGGCCAGGACGGGACCGAAGAACCAGCTGGTGATCTCCGGCTGGGTCGAGGCGACGGCGGTCGTGACCCCGCGGTCACACGTCTCCAGGTCGGGGACCGGAGCGTCGTCGGCGACCTCGCAGAGCGAGCCGACGCCGTTCTCGACGACGAGGGTCGCATCGAGGTACCGCCAGATCGGGCCCAGGTACGACAGGGTCGGGAGCACATCGAGATCGATGACCGGTACGTCATCCAGGTCTCGAAGAGACGGGCTGGCGACCGGCACGTCGAGCGGGTCCCCCGGGATCGTGTTCGTATGCGAGATGAACAGATTGACCTCGCCGTCGACGATCTGCCCGGCGTATCCGACGAGGTCGCCGGCCCGTGGCCCCGTGAGCGTGCGACCGTACGAGTCCCACACGAGTCCCTGGCCGACGAAGCCGAGACCGTCCTCGGTCGGGAGCACGAGGTCGCCGAGACCTTCCACACCGCCGCCGCCATCATCATCGTCTCGTCGTCGTCGTTCGGCGGGCGATCGACCACGGCATCGAGCACCGACACGGTGCCGTCGTCGTGGTGCACGATCCAGACGATCCCGAACGCACCGAGCTGCAACGCCGGCTCACCGACCGGGGGCAGCGGCAGGGTGACGTCGGTCGCCACGAGATCCGGTTCCACGGGTGAGTTCGGCACGGACGACACATCGGTGAGGTCGACGACGGCACGCATCCGTTCGACCGTGATCGCCAGCTCGGTGCCGTCGTAGCCGTAGACCCCGTCAGCAGGCAGACGGAACGTGACGTCGATGTCGACGGCCGGTCGATCGATCGCGATCACATAGGTGCGGGTGACGAGGGGTTGCCCGCACCCGCCGGGGGGCGGTTCGAACTGCGGCTCCCAGATGATCCGTCGCTCGATCTGTCGCCCTGTCGCTTGCTCGCCGCTCCGGAACTGCACCAGCGTGTCGGGACAGGAGTCGTCGGGCAGGGTGAACGAGACGACGAACCGACGGGCGAAGTCGACGTCGGGCTTGGCGGCGTCCGGGAGGTCCGCCGCCCACATCGTGTCGTACGCAGCCTCGCCGGTGACGGCCCGGATCGTTCCGAAGGGCAGCGCCGACTCCTCGACGGCGATCATCTCGTGATGGTCCGGCCCTGGCTCGTCGAGGCCTCCGGCGAACCCGTCGAGGGCGCCGTCGGGCAGCGTGAACTCGACGGAGTCGCCGAGCGCGCCGCGATCGACCGCAACGACGTGGGCCCACATGAGGCCGACGTCCTCGCAGGGTTCCTCGTCGACAGCGAACCTGGCCGTCCAGGTCGTGCCAGCGACCTCGAAGCCGTCGAGCGTCTGCGGGCACTCGTTCCCGCCGATGCTGAAGACCACGACGATCGATCGGTCGAAGTCGACGGACACCCCACCACGATCGGCGACTGGTTCCAGCGCCTTCTCGAGGGAGTCGGCGTTCGTCGCTACCTCGACCGTGCCCGACTCGCTGAGCGTCTCGGCGACCAGCAGCACCGAGTAGGCGGCTCCGGCGTCGTCGGGTGCTGCTGCCGGGTTGCTCGTCGACCGATCGTCGCCGGCGAGCGCCCAGACGCCGACCAGGCCCGCGATCAGCAGTGCAGTCACTGCGGCGGGCATCAGCCACCGGCGAGTGGAGCGATCGGGCTGGCTGCGTACACGTTCGAACAGGTCGCGGCTGGCGGGCAGGTCGACGATCGGCGCGAGCGCAACCAGCCGGCTGGCGAGTGGATCAGGCTGTTCAGACATCGGAGACCTCCCCGAGGAGTTCGCGGAGACGGATGCGGGCGTCGTGGAGGTTCGATTTCACAGTGCCGGGGCTGACCTCGAGTGCCGCCGCGACCTCGTCGACGGGGAGATCGGCCAGGTAGTGCAGGCACACCGCGGCGCGTATCCGGTCGGGCAGTGCGGCGATCGCTCGCCGAAGATCCACGAGGTCCTCCGTCAGATCGCGATCGGCAACCGGTCGCACCGTCGCGAGGATCTCGCGTCGCCTGGTCCGGTTGCGACGGCCGTTGAGCAGCCGATTGATCGCCACCCGGCGGACCCAGGCAGCCGGGTCGTCCAGCGTGACCAACCGTGACCAATTGCGGTCGGCCTGGATGAACGCCTCCTGCACGGCGTCGGCGGCAGCGTGTGCGTCGAACGCGACGCCGAGCGAGCGGACCAACCGCTCGTACTCGGCCTCGAAGAGCTCGCTCACATCCGTCATGACTTCCTTGACACCCGCCGACGACCCGCAGGGTTGGGTCGTCGAACACGTCGACGCCGACCAGTCTGACCGCTCGGGCTACCGTTGCGCCGTGAGTCAGCACCTGCGCTTCGGTACGAAGGCCCTCGCCGCGTCGGACCAGACCGCACGTCACGACGACCAGCACGACGACCAGCACGACGACCAGCACGACGACCAGCACACAGCACGACGACCAGCACGACGACCAGCACGACGACCAGCACGACGACCAGCACGACGACCAGAGGCATCTCCTCGCGCTGTCCGGCCAGCGGCCGTAACCGGCCGGCCGGTCCGTGCCCGTCGTCTTCGGCCTGCTGGCCGCGCTCCTGATCGGCTCATCCGACTTCCTCGGCGCCCGAACCGCCGGCAAGACGACAGCGCTCCAGACGACGACCGCAGCCTTCATCGGCGGGGCGGTGGCCGTGGCGATCTACTCACCGCTCCTGGGCACCCCGACCGCGCACGATCTGTGGCTGGGGGCGCTCTCCGGGGTGGCTGCGGCCGTCGCGCTCACCACGCTGTGGCTCGGATATGCGAGGTCGAGCATCGGCGTCGCTGCACCCGTGGCCGCCGTCGTGTCGACGTTGCTCCCCGTCCTGTACGAGGCGGCGCGAGGCGACGCTCCCGGCTGGGTGGGCTGGTCGGGTGTGGCCGTCGGTGTGTCGGCGCTGATCCTGACGTCGTGGAATCCGCGTCGGTTCGGTGGGAACGGGGATGTCGGCGCCGGCGTGACACTCGGCGCCCTGGCCGGCACGGCCTTCGCGGCGATGTTCCTGATCGCGATCGCCACCTCCGAGGAATCGGGTACGTGGCCGGTCGCATCTCAGCGCCTGACCGCCTTCGTGGTGGCCGTCGCGTTCGGCCTCGCCACCGGTCGTCGTCCGTTCGCCGATCTGGCATCGGTGCGCTGGAGCGTGCTCGCGGGCGTGCTCGGCGCGAGTGGCGTGGCGGCGACGGTGTACGGCGGTCAGCGCGGTCCGGTCGCACCCGTGATCGTGGCCGGCTCCATGTATCCGGCGGTTGCCGTCGGGCTGGCGTGGATCTTCCTGCACCAGCAGCTCACGACTCGGCAGATCGCGGGGCTGGTCGCAGCGTTGCTCGGCGTCGCGCTCGTGGCGCTCGACTGACGAAGCGACCCCGAGTTCGTCGGCGGTTCCGGGTTTCGATGAGGTGGGGACGTTCGTCGGGTCATCGTTCGTGTACGCAACTGCACGCGACTTCGCCCGCTTCGGAGAGTTGTACCGTCACGACGGTGTGACCGAGTCGGGGTCGGCGCATTCTGCCAGCGGGGTGGGCCGAGCACGGACGGACCTTCGTCGCACACGACCCGACCGACGATCTCGACCACGACTTCGACTACGGGCGCCAGTGGTGGCTGTGGCCGCAGTATCCCGGCTCGATGGCAGCACACGGGTTCGAGGGTCAGTTCACGATCGTCGTACCCGACCGTGAGCTCACGGTCGTGCACCTCGGCAAGACCGCTGCCGATGTGCGGCGGCACCTCATCGCACATCTGGACGACCTGATCTCGACCGTTCCGGTCACCGCATAGGCTGGCGGCGTCGCCGCTGCGCGAACGCCTGCCGATGACCGAATCCTCCGCCGCCCCGGGCACCGAACCCGTCCGTGATCGACTCATGTCGACCGTCGAGCCGTCCGCCGGCGAGCGCACGAAGCAACCGTGGACGTTCCGGTTCACGCTCAAACTGATCGCATTCGCAGCCGTCATCTACTACTTCGTGATCCCGCTGATCCCACGGTTCACGAACGTGTGGTCAGAGCTCGGGCGGGTGCAGCCGGCGCTGTTGGCCGTCGGCCTCGGACTCGAACTGGTCGCACTCTGGTGTTATGCGCCCCTCATGAAGGCGGCGCTCGGCGACGCCGGCGAATCGCTGTCGCTGTGGCGCCTCTTCCGGATCCAGATCAGTACCCGCGGCCCTGTCGAGCATCGTGCCGGGAGGCAGCGCTGCGAGCTCGGCGTTGGGTTACCGCCTGATGACGCTCTCGGGCGTCTCGGGACCGGACGCAGGCTTTGCGCTCGCCACCGTCGGCCTGGGTTCCGCAGTGGTGCTGAACCTGATCCTGTGGGTGGCGCTGATCGTTTCGATTCCGATTCGCGGCGTCAATGCGATCTATGGCTCCGCTGCGCTGGCGGGCGTCATCGTGATGGGCTTGGCCGGTGCGCTGGTCTTCGGGCTCATGGAGGGCCAAGGACGTTCCGAACGGGTCATCCGCTGGCTCGCGCGCGCAAGTTTCGAGTCGACGACGACAAGGCCGCGACCGTCTTGCAGCGTGTTGCCGAACGGCTCGACCAGTTGATCTCCGACAAGCGCCTGCTCGGCCGGGTCGCTTTCTGGGCGGCACTCAACTGGCTGTTCGACGCTGCGTCGCTGTGGGTGTTCCTGCGCGCATTTTCAACGTCACGATGGACGTCGACGCTCTGATCATCGCGTTCGGCATCGCCAACGTCATGGCGGCGATTCCCATCACCCCCGGCGGCCTGGGCTACGTCGACGCCGGCTACGTCGCGATGCTGACCGGCTTCGGAGCACCGGCTCGGCGTGCGACGCTCGGCGTTGCTGCGTACCGGTTCGCGCAGTTCTTCTTCCCGATCCTGCTCGGTGGCATCCTCTATCTGTCGTTGCGCGTCGGACCGTGGTCGATCGAACGCCGAGACCGTCTCATCCGCCTGCGCGATCTCGCGGAGGAGGAGACCCGGCGTGGTGAGTCCAAGGTCGATTTCCAGCTGCGGTTCCCCACCCGCGACGACACCGGTGAACTGATCCGGCGGCCCCCGGCCACACCGATCCAACGCCAGCAGGAGCGGTTCAAGCGTTGGCGCCGCAAACGGCGCACGTGAACGATCTCACTGGTGAGGTGCTGGCATGGGGGTTGCCCCGTCTGCGTGACCTGCCGTGGCGACGGACCCGGGATCCGTGGGCGGTGCTCGTCAGCGAGGTGATGCTTCAGCAGACACAGGTGAGTCGGGTCATCCCGAGGTGGGAGGCGTTTCTCCGACGTTTCCCGACCGTCGACGCATGTGCCGATGCGCCGCTCGGTGACGTACTTCGCGAATGGCAGGGGCTGGGCTATCCGCGGCGAGCCCGCAATCTTCACGCCACCGCCGAACAGGTGGCCGACGCGGGGGAGTTCCCCCATGACCTCGCTGGGCTTCTCGCGCTGCCGGGCATCGGCCCGTACACCGCGCGCGGCGGTGATGGCGTTCGCGTTCGAACTCGACGTCGCCGTCGTCGACACCAACATCGCTCGGGTGTACGCACGCGTGACCGGTGAGCGACTCACGTCGAAGCGGGTGCAGGTGATGGCCGACGACGCGCTGCCGATCGGCGAATCGTGGGCATGGAACCAGTGCCTGATGGATCTCGGCGCCACCGTGTGTCGACCGTCGAGACCGACGTGTCCGGAGTGCCCCGTTCGGGAGCGCTGTTCGTGGCAGGGAGGCGAAGCACCCGATCCCGCCACCGGTTCGGCCGGTGTGAGCGGCAAGCAGAGCCGGTTCGAGGGGAGCGATCGGCAGGCTCGAGGTCGTTTGATGAAGGCGCTCACGGACGGTGCGGTCGAGCGGACCAACCTGGCCACGGTCATGGGACGTGACGCCGACGTCGCCGACCGATTGCTGCGCGGTCTGGTCGAGGAGGGTTTGTGTCACACGGATCGGGTGACGATTCGTCTCCCGGAGTGACATTGCTCCGCAGGTTGCAGAAGCTGCCGGTGCAGTGATCGACCGTTTCAGGTCAGCCGGTGGTGATCTGGCTCACGATGTCGTCGAAGGCGGCGTCGGCGTAGGCGACCATCTCCTCGTCGGTCCGGTCCTGGATCGGGTGCGGCGTGAACACTCTCGCCATCGCCGAGTAGCCGAGCGACTTGGACTGTGACTCGGCGGCGGTGACGAACTCCTCGGAAGCCACGAACACCCCGGGCAGGCCTCGGAGCTCCAGATCGCTGATGTCGTGCACACTGCACGACGTACAGCTGCCTCAATCGGCGAGTGCTTCGATCACGACCTGGCACTCGGTGGCGATCTCGTGGCGAAGGTCGACGGGCGCCGGCTTGGCGAACGTCGGCTTCTGGTAGCGCTTGACGTGCGCGCCGACGGCCGTGAGCCGTTGCTCGATTCGGTCGAGGAACACGTTGCCACGCGGTTTGGAGATGTCGAGCAGACCGATCGTCAACCCATCCAGCGATGCCGGGCGGGCGAGCCGGGCTCGTTCCGCGACCGACTGCTCGCCGGTCGGATCGAGGATCGTGCGCGTCGTCATGGAAACCTCCGTGATCAGTATTGCACTGCTCGTGTGACCGGCTTCGAGCCGGTGTCGCCGTTGATCCATCCGGGGATGATCATCGAGAACAGTCCCGCACCGCCGCCGGCGTAGGCGAGCATCAGGCCGGTCGGCGAGAACTTGGGGAGTGCGACCGGCGCCCCGCTGGTGTCGGGTGCCAGAAATGCCCCCACGGACGATGCAGGAATACCTTCCTCGATGTCGCCGGCGCCTCGCAGGAGCTCGCCGATCGGGGTCGTCAACCGAAGATGCAGCTCGAAGATGATCCGTTCGCGGTCCCAGCCGGCATCAGCGAAGACACGCGCGTGCTCGGGGCCCAAGACCAGGATTGCGTCGAATGCTCGCACCAGCTTGTGGTGGTGGATCGCCTGGAGTTGGTGCGAGAGACTGTTCGCCAGACTCTCGGGGGTACGTGAGAGTTGGTCGACGACCCCGCGAGGGACCCTCGCCGGCGAACACCGTGATTGCGTCGACCTCTCCGTCGACACCGCGCTGGCCGGCGAGTGTGCCGTAGGGCGATTCGTGATCGGCCTCCGCGAAGCAGAAGCTCAACTTGCCGGGGTTTCCGTGAGCGGCGCGATCGACCTCGCCGGGTCGGCCTCCGCCCACGTTTCGGATCACGAGCTGGAGCGCCCTGCCGATGCTCGAGTTCGCACGATTCCCCTGGCCCATCACGTTGATACCGGCGTTCATGCCGATCTTGCGTGTGCCCGGCCCGCTGCAGATGACGACCGGGCCGACGGGCATCGTGGTGGCGAGCAGCCCGTGCATGTTGAATTCGTCGTTGCAGGCGGCCTCGACCGCGGTGAGCACCCACGGCAGGTACTCGGGCAGACAGCCAGCCATCACCGCGGCGATCGCGATCTTCTCGACGGTCACGTCGACGAGATCGGGCGGTACGGTCACCACGATCTCGTCGGGCGGCCGGTTGGTGCCGCCCAGCATTCGGATGACGCGCTCCTCGGTCGGGGGCACGACGGGCAATCCGTCGGACCAGCCTCGCGTGAACATCATCTCGATGTCGTCTTCGGCATCCGCCACTTCGATCCGACGTGAACGCAGGATGCTGCCGCCGTGACGCACCGCCAACTCGTCGACGAGGTCGGGGTCGACGCTCTTGGACCCGCAACCGGGTCGCATGGCGGGCAGCCCGCCGCCGAGGGTGTCGATGCCGGTGAATTCCGCCAGTCGGTGCGGAGCCAGCCGAAGATCCGTTCGGTCTCGACGCCGTCGACGACTCGGATCAGCGTCGGCACCGTCTCGATCTGGTGATGCCAGCTCACGGCGAGGTCCTCGTCGTAGACCGCTGCCGGATCGCCAGGGAAGGCCGGGTCGTCCTGCGTGAAGACCGTCAGATCCGCTGTTGCGCCGAGCTCGCGCAGCGCCGGCACGACGGTTTGACAGGTCTCACAGTCACGTTTGACGACGGCGACGAATCCGTCCGGCAACGGAGGCTTGCTCATCGCCCGACCGTACCGGGCAGCGCCGGAGGGGTCAGCGTCGGACCGCCGCCTCCCGGGATTTCTCGACTGGTTGGAGACCTGCGTGGAGACCTGCTCGGCACCGGCGGTCCGTGCGCCACTCGCGGCAGGCGACCAGCGACGGACGCATCAGTGCGTTCCGTTCTGCCGTGGAGAACCCGGTTCCGCTCGCTCGGACGACGACTGCGATGCGCTGCCCGGGACACGGCTGTGCCGGTTCATCATCGCGTCGACGACGTGCTCGTCGTCGAACAGCCCGAGCTGTTCCGCTCGACCGTGTTGCATGGGAACGACCGCTGAGTTCGAGTACCCGATCTCGGAGGCGATTCGCGATCACGCGATGACGTTCACGCTGGCCGAGGAGGGTTCGTCGTGTGTGAACCGGGCGTTCAGCTCGGGCGGGAAGAACCTCGTCTTCCTCGGCGAGAAGCCCGACCTCTGCACCTTGCGGCTCACGCAGGCAGACGGCTGGCAGAAGATCGAGTTCGCACCCGACGCGGCGCCGCCCCTGGCCGACATTCAGGCTTGGGTCACCGAGAGCTTCCTCCTGCTCGCACCGAAGAAGGTCCAGGCGCTCCACACCGAGGCCTGACGGGTCGGTCAGCGGCCGACCACCGGGAACCTGGCGTCGTCGAGTCGGTCGCCGACGCGCAGGCCTTCCGGCTCGAACGGGGGCGAGACCTGCCACGGGCGCTCGGCCCAGCGGGCGTCGTCGCCGACCCAGCGCAGGCTGACGGCCCGCCGGCGATCGGTCGCCGACGGGTTGCCCGGCGCGTCGTGCAGCGTGCGGTAGTGGAACACGATCACGTCGCCCGGCTCGGTGTCGAACGAGATGACACGATGGGCGTCGGGGTCGGCGGCGATCAGCGCATCGATGTCGGGCAGGAGTTCGTACCGGTCGCTCTCGTCTGCATACGGCGTGTGGTCGATGAACTTGCGTGGGATGAACCAACGGTTCCAGCGATGGGACCCGACCAGGAATCGCATCGCCCGGTCCTCTGGCACGGGATCGAGCGCGATCCACATGCTGACGTTCTGGTCACCGTCGACCGAGTAGTACGGCTGATCGTGGTGCCAGGGCGTTCGTTCGGTGGCGCCCGGCTCCTTGACGAGCACGTGCTCGTGGAAGAACCGGGCCGTCTCCGACCGCATCAGCTGTGTGGCGATGGAGGCGAGCCCGCTCTCGAACACGATGTGCCGGTATTCGGGGACGTCGCGCCACGTGACGTAGTCGGTCCAGAAGCCGACCGACTCGTCGGGGTTCGTGTACCAGTGCGACCACTCACTCGGATGCGTCCGGTTGAACTCGACCCCGTTCCGGAGCGCATCGAGCCACTCTTCGGACAGGAGCCCGCGGACGACGCTCGCGCCGTCCCGCTGGAAGCAGTCGATGTCGGACTGGGTGATCACCGTCACGGCGCCACTCTCGCAGGTCACTCCGTGAGGCGGGGAGCGCTACCCGGTCGTTTCCTCGGTCGTGAGCGTCGTCAGCCGCTCGATCCGCTCGCGCATGAGGTCGAGTCCCGGTTCAGCAGGACACGGTTGCACGCCCGATGCCGGACGGTCGAACACCATCTGCTCGGGAGCTTCCGGGTCGTACGGAGGCCAATGCTCGCGGCCGGGGAAGTTGGGAGAACCGCCGGCGGCGAAAGCGAACCAGTGGTCGCCCAACGTCCGGGTCAGCAGGTGCTCGTCCTCGGCGACGGGGACCAGCGGCAAGCTCGATCCGAAGACGTGGACCAGCTCGGCAGCGTGGAACGCACCGACCGTTTGGTCGGGCGACGCCGGCACGGCCCGATAGTGGTAGCGCCAGACGGGCAGGCCCGCCTGCGCATGTCGTCGGCTGGCGTGATCGACGTGCACGCCGAACATGTGGTCACGGATGTGCTCGACGGCGGCCTGCTCGTCGTGGGCGGCGAGCCCGGGATACGCATCGAGGAGCCGCTGCGCCGCCTCGTCCGACCCGTACGAACGAACCAGCGTCTCGCGAACCTGCGTCGCCGAAACGTCACCGAACTCGAACTCGGCGCCCGCCGGATGACAGAACGGAGCGATCAACGTGCCCTCGTCTGCGTTGTACCCGATCAGCAACGGCACACGCGACTGGACCTGATGTGAGAATGTCGACATCGGCCCCACCGGCAACACGTGTCCGTCGACGGCCGGGTAGAAGTATCGACCGAGGTCCGGGCGGTCGCGATAGAGCGCCATCAGCTCGTCTGCGGGCGTCGTTCGCATGCGGGCCAGTTGCCCACCGCCGGCGCCGACCGCCTCGTCGGCGAAGCGGGCGCCGGCGCTCTCCGCTGGCTCGAAGTCGAGTACGGCCCGACGGAGATGGAGCCAGCGCCCCTGGTCGCTCGGGCTCTGGGCGATCGCACGGTGGAACAGTCCCTGGGCCGCCGGAGCCGACATCAGGTTGAGCACTGCCTGACCCCCGGCAGATTCACCGAAGATGGTGACCCGGTCGGGGTCGCCGCCGAAGGCCCCGATGTTGTCCTGCACCCAACGCAGCGCGGCGATCTGGTCGAGAAGGCCATAGTTCCCCGACACGCCGCCTGAGGATTCCGACGACAGCTCGGGATGGGCGAGGAACCCGAACACGCCGAGTCGGTAGTTGATCGTGACGAGCACACAGCCTCGCTCCGGCAGCGCATCGCTCGAATGGTAGATCGGATCGGCGCCGTGCCCATCGGTGTGGTCGCCACCGTGGATCCAGACCATCACCGGCAGGCCGCTTGCGCCGGCCGGTGCTCGCACGTTGAGAGTGAGACAGTCCTCGCTCTCCTTCTTCGGCATCACCTTGATTGCGGTGCGGAGTGCCTTCTGGCGCGACTTCGAGAGCCCGAGACCTCTGACGAGCGACTGGATGATCTCGTCCATGGCGGCTGCACGCTGGTGGCCCATCGGGCCGGGCTTGGTGCACGTCAGCGTTTCGGTCCACGGTGTCGGTGGCTGTGGCGCTCGCCACCGAAGGTTGCCGACGGGTGGCGCCGCGTACGGAATCCCTGCGTGCAGTGCGATGGTTCGTTTCCGCCGCAGCCGCCCACGCACTGGTCCTGCGGTGGTGCGGACGACCGGTCCGGACTTGCCTCTCAACATCGACGACCTCCTCGGTGCGGCGCGGACACTGTGCCATATCGCCGAGCCGGCGGCCTAGGTGTTCGAGGAGCCGTCACGATCGGTCGGCCACCAGTGCTTGGGCAGGAGGCGCTTGCCGTGCTCCTGGCGGTCGGCGAGTCGCAGGGCCAGCTTCGGGGCTCGCGAGGCGAGCTTCGACCACCACCGGTTTGCCGTCCTGGAATAATCGCGGTTGTACGGGCAGACCCGGATGCACACCGAACAGTCGGTGTTGACCTTCGCCCAGTACTTGAAGCACTTGACGCCGTCGACCGACCATTTTCGGACCCCGACGAGATTGGACCGGTTGTGGCGTTCGGCCGACGGGCGGCCACCGGGGATGGCCTTGGCCGGGCAGGCGTCGGTGCAGCGACGGCAACCGTCACAGAACCGCTCGACGCCGAACGACTTCGGGTGATCCCGCTGCAGCGGCATGTCGGTGAAGATCTTCCCGAGTCGAAGCCGCGGTCCGAATTCGGGCGTGATCAGGAGACCGTGACGGCCGTACTCACCGAGACCCGCCTCGAGCGCGTACGGGATGGCGAGCGCCGTGTCGTTCATCGAAGGGATCGCTTGGTAGCCGAGATTGCGGATGTACTGGGCGATCGTCAGGAGGACCACCGAGTCGAGGGAGTACCCGAGCCCGGTGGCGGTGCCGGCGAGTGCCGACGGGGCCGTACGGGTGAGGTCGTGATCCATCGACTGTCCGATCACGATGACGTGTGAGAGTCCGTCGGGCAGATCGTTCGGCTTGCCGCCGCCCTCCTGGACCGAGAAGCGTTCGGTGTAGACCCACCGCTCGTCGTACGGCGCAATGCCGACGAGATCGGCGCCCACCACCTCGGCGATGTGTTTGACATCGTCCGAGGCCGCCTCGGGTGTGTCGAAGGTGATCTGTTCGCCGGCGCCCTCGCGGAGCATCGACAGCGGATCGAGGAACCCATCTCGACGATCGTCGTCTTCGTACAATTCGGCGAAGATGTCGGTGACGTGCCACGCGGCGTTCCTGAGCGCATAGTCGTGCTGGGTGAAGCCGGGGGCGGCCCGCCAGTCGGTCAGCGGCCGCCGATAGGTCGAGTAGAACCGGTCGGAGGCGTCGGACTGCACCTCGGGGTCCCATCGTGACCGCGAGAAGACATCATCGACCTGCGAGAACCGCTCGAACGAATCGAGCACCCCGTACCGCCGATGTGGGTGTCGCGCCATCGAGCCAGCTTGCCAGGTGTCGCCCGCCCCGCGCCCGGTCGGGTCCTCGACAGCGTTCGCCCATGGCAGACCGTGACATGACGGCGATGACCGACGACGCCGATCACGTCGCCGGTGCGACCGAGGCACGCAGCCGATCTGGTTGCCCATGTCCACCGGCGACCGCTGAACGAGTTCGCGATGCCGACCGCCGGAGGTCAGATCAAGCGACGGGGTTGGCGTTCGTGCTGATGGCCTCGAATGCCGGCACCTACGGCAGCACGCGTGCGTCGTCGACGACCTACGTGATCCCCGGAGTTGCGCTCTTCCTCGGGCTCACCTTCCGCGAGGAGTCGGTGGCGTGGCTGGCGGTGTCGGGGAGCGCTGTCGCATTGTCGGGTGCCTACCTCGTCAACACGGCCCGAGCGGCAGGTGGCGAGGCTCGTTCGTCGAGGGCTGCGTCCTGACGGGCCGGGTGGGCGACCGCAGGCTCCGGGAGGCGGCGAGCAGCGGCGTGAGCGCCGTGGAGTACCAGCGACAGCAGTTCGTCGTCGGCGTGCTCGGGTTCTTCGAGGAGCCGGATGCGTTCGTCCGGTGAGATCGACTCGGCCGGGAGTCGCTCGACTCGCTCGCGCCACGCCAACGTTCCCCACCAGGGTTCGGTCGCACCGACGCTGCGCACGACAGCGAGGTTGATGATCGCCTCGTTCCCGAACTCGACGGCGCCCTGGCGCGATGCCGCCGACCGACGTGTGGCGACCTCGTGAACCCCGTTCCACATGTCACCGCACAGTTCTTCGGCCTGCCGCCCGTCTGGGGTCGCAGTGCGTCCCGGGTCGGTGACGAGCTGTTGGATGGCAGCGAGCGCATGCTCGTCGTCCAAGAGGCCGCAGACCTGTTTGGTCAGAACGGCCGTCGCCCGGTGGAGTACGAGCTCGTCGACCCTGCCGTCGAGCACCTCGGTGAAGTGATGGAGGGCCATACCGAGCGCTGCGAACAATGGCCGCCCGATCGTTGCATCGGTGCGACGGATCAACTGGGCCGTCGTCGGCGCCGAGCTGGCCGTGGCTCTGGGCACCGGTCGCGTGCGTGCCACGGCGTTCGGTGGTGTCGTCGACCTGTCGGGTCGGTCCACGCCAGGCGTGCCGGTGGTCACGTCAAACATGTTAGCCAAGTGTAAAGATAGTGTCAAGAATCTGGGACATTCGCGAAGTGTCTCGCGGCCGAGCTCAACCGCATCGAGGTCGACTCGGGCCGCTCCCGACTGGCTGGTACCTTCGAGACGTGCTCCCACGTTCACCGTTCGGCCGGACCGGCCACGACTCGACACGTGTCATCTTCGGCGCCGCGGCACTCGGCGGAATGAGCCAGGGACGCGCCGATGCGACGCTTGCGATCATCGATGCCGCCGGCATCAACCACATCGACACGGCTGCCTCGTACGGCAATTCGGAAGTGCGGCTCGCGCCGTTTCTCGGCCGGCACCGTGACCGGTTCTTTCTCGCCACCAAGACCGGTGAGCGAAGCGGAGTCGCGGCGCGAGCTCAGCTGGAGCAGTCCCTCGAGCGCATGGGTGTCGACCACGTCGACCTGATCCAGTTGCACAACCTCGTCGAGCCCGACGAATGGGACGCGGCCTTCGCAGCAGACGGCGCCGTCGCCGCGCTGTCGACCGCCCGTGACGAAGGGCTCGTTCGATTCATCGGCGTCACCGGCCACGGTCTCCGGATTGCCGGCATGCACCTCCGCAGCTTGCGAGCCTTCGATTTCGACAGCGTGCTCCTCCCGTACAACCACACGTTGCTCCGCAGCGACGCCTACCGGTCCGATGTCGACGCACTCCGCTCGCTCTGCCGAGAGCGCAGCGTCGCCGTGCAGACCATCAAGGCGATCTCGCGTGGGCGGTGGCCCGATCCCGGCCTCCGCACGTTCAGCTGGTACGAACCGCTGACCGACCCGGAAGCCATTTCGCGAGCAGTGCGGCACGTACTCGGCAACGACGATCTCTTCCTCAACACCAGCAGCGATGCCCGGCTTCTCGCCATGGCGACGGAGGCTGCGGAGGGCGAACTCACGCTGCCATCCGACGACGAGATGGACGCGGATGCCGATCGGTTCGGGATCACTCCGCTGTTCGCCGATGGTGAACTGGAGCGGATCTGATCAGTCGGAGACCGTGTCGGGGGCGGGCTATCCCATCGACGGATCGATGGCCACGAACGCTTGATCGGAGTAGGAGAGGCGCTGCCAGGACCAGTTGGTGTTGTCGTCCTCGACCTGAACCAAGACCTCTTCGTCATCGAGTGTGATCGTGACGGTCAGCCCCCGGATCGCGGCCACGCCGGGTATCGCCTCCTCCGCGAATGCCTGGAACTCCAGCGGGAAGTTCTCGTCCAGTGTGGCGGTGTCGAGTCGCAACTCGTAGCGGACGACCTCGTCGTCGCCTTCGCCCACTTCGACGCGATCGATCAGCTCCGTGTAGTTGCGGCGAATCACGGGGGTGAGGATGGCGTCGGCGCTGTCGTCGTCACTCACGTAGGTGACGGAGCGCACCACGTCGGCCGCGAGTTGGTCGCCGGCGGGAGCCACCTGCCAGGCCCCTCCGTCCCGGCGCACATAGACGGTGTTCCCGTCCGGGCTGGCGACCTGCATGCCCGACTGCGGGCCCGTGCCACGCCCGACGAACTCGAATGATCCGGTCACCGTGTCGAGCACGAGCGTGCCGTCGAGCACCGGCGCCGGCGTCGTCGACCGGATCTCGATCGTCGTTGACCGGAATGTCGGGACCTCGGCCTCCTCAGCGGGGAGTTGATCGCGGTCGAGGAAGTCTCGGACGAGCTGAGCCCCGAAGTAGATGCCCACGGCCCCGGCGGCCAGGAATGCCATACCGACGAGACCGCGGCCAAGACGTCGATACCACGGGTTGGCGAGTCGCCGAATGCTCCGATCGCGATCTCGGTCGCTTCGATACAGCGCTTCTGTGTTCGCGGCGTGCGGGGTTGGCTCTGGCGTCGGAGCGACGGCGGTCGGCTCGGGCCGAGGCAGCGCCGGTGGTTGCGTCACGGCTGTGGGCTCGGGCGCGTTCCTGGGATCGAACCGCCGGGCCTGGTCGGACGGGTCGGGGAGTCTGCGCTCGGACGTGTCGTCGTGGCGGCCGTCCATCCGACCATGCTGCCAGATCGGCAGTGCGAGCGGTCGGTTTCGGGCAGACGGTGAGGTGGAAGGGTACGATCGGGCGCGATGGTTGCATCAAAATCCGCCGGCTCGGGGTTCGGGGCCAACTCCTGGCTCGTCGAAGAGATGTACGAGCAGTACCGCGCAGACCCCTCATCGGTGGGGGAGTCCTGGCAGGAGTTCTTCGAGGACTACCGCTCGGTGAGCGCACCCGCCCACGTCGAGACCCTGGCGACGGTACCGTCTGCGCCTGCCGCGGCGCCTCCGACGCCGGCCGCCGAGCCGGCCGCTCGACCATCTGCGCCGGCCCCCGTGGCGACACCGGCACCGGAGGTCACGACGTCCACGGCCTCGGCCGACGAGCAACCTGGAGAGCTCATCAAGGGCGTCGGCGCCGCGATCGTCCGAAACATGTCGGCGAGTCTCGACGTGCCCACGGCCACGAGCTTCCGGAACATTCCGGCCAAGCTGCTCGAGGTCAACCGCAAGGTCGTCAACGGGTACCGCGCCCGCTCGGGGTTGGGAAAGGTGAGTTTCACCCACCTCATCGGGTACGCGATCGTTCGAGCGATCGCCGAGTCGGTACCGAACATGAAGAACGGTTTCGCCGCCGGCGACGACGGCAAGCCGCGTCTCATTCGCCATGACCACGTCAACATGGGCCTCGCGGTCGACGTCGACAACGGGGACGGAACCCGCGGTCTCATCGTTCCGGTGCTCAAGCGGGCCGACCAGCTCGACTTCAACGGGTTCCTCGCTGCCTACGAAGAGATCATTCGCAAGGTCAAGAACAACAAGCTCACCATCGACGACTACGCCGGCGCGAACGTGACGCTCACCAACCCGGGCACGATCGGCACCGTGCAGTCGGTACCTCGACTGATGCCCGGTCAAGGCGTGATCGTCGGCGTCGGGAGCATCGACTACCCCGCCGAGTTCGAGGGCGCCGATCGTCGCAACCTGTCCGCGATGGGGGTGTCGAAGGTCGTGACCGTCACGTCCACCTACGACCACCGGATCATCCAGGGCGCCGAATCAGGGCTGTTCCTCAAGCGGATGCACGAGTTGCTGCTCGGTGAGCACGGCTTCTACGACGACATCTTCACCGATCTCGACATGCCCTACGAGGCGGTGAAGTGGCGACCCGACATCAACCCGCTCGACCACGAAGACGCGATGCTGGCCAAGCAGATGGCGGTCGCCAAGCTGATCCGAGTGCACCGGGTCCGAGGTCATCTGATCGCCGACCTCGATCCTCTGCACTGGAAGCAGCCGGTCATGCCCGTCGAGCTCGATCCTGCGACCTACGGGCTCACGATCTGGGATCTCGATCGCGAGTTCCTCACCGACGGCGTCGGCGGCACCACCAAGTTGACGCTCGGCGACCTGCTCGGGGTGCTCCGCGACGCATACTGCCGCAGCATCGGCGTCGAGTACATGCACATCCAGAACACCGAAGAGCAGCGGTGGATCCAAGAGCACGTCGAGGTGAAGAAGGCCGATTTCACCAAGGAGCAGAAGGACCGAATTCTCGAGCGCGTGAACGCCGCCGAAGCGTTCGAGAAGTTCCTGGCGACCAAGTACGTCGGAACCAAGCGGTTCGGGATCGAAGGCGCCGAGTCGGCCATCCCGATTCTCGACGAGATCCTGTCGGGCGCCGCCGACGAAGGCCTCGATGGCGCCGTGGTCGGTATGGCCCACCGCGGTCGCCTCAATGTGCTGTCCAACATCATGGGCAAGAGCTACGAGGCCATCTTCTCCGAGTTCGAGGGGCATGTCGATCCCAATACCGTGCAGGGATCGGGAGACGTCAAGTACCACCTCGGCTCGACGGGCAAGTACGAGAGCCCGTCGGGAGCCGACATCCCCGTCGAGCTGGCTGCCAACCCGAGCCACCTGGAGACGGTCGACCCGATCGTGATGGGGATCGTCCGCGCACGCCAGGACCAGATCGAGCCGGCCGGTGCGTTCTCGGTGCTGCCGCTCCTCATCCACGGCGATGCGGCGTTCGCCGGTCAGGGAATCGTCGCCGAATGCCTCGCGATGAGCGACATCGCCGGCTATCGCGTCGGCGGCACCATCCACCTGATCATCAACAACCAGATCGGTTTCACGACCGCTCCCGAGATGAGTCGATCGTCGCTCTACTGCTCAGACGTCGCCAAGACCGTTCAGGCACCGATCTTCCACGTCAATGGCGACGATCCGGAGGCCTGCGTACGAGTGGCGGCCCTCGCTTGGGAGTATCGCCAGAAGTTCCACAAGGACGTGGTCATCGACATGGTCTGCTACCGCAGGCACGGCCACAACGAAGGTGACGACCCGAGCTACACCCAGCCACTGATGTACAAGGCGATCTCCGAGCGTCGCAGCGTTCGCAAGCTCTACGTCGAGACGCTCGTCAAGCGCGGCGACATCACCGTCGACGAAGCCGAGCAGGCCCTGAGCGATTTCCAGAGCAAGCTGCAGGTTGCGCTCGAGGAGACGCGGTCGAAAGTCTCCGAGATCCACCAGGTGCCGCCGCCGCCCAAGCCGCTGGGTGTGCTGCCGCACATCCCCACCGGCGTGAACCGGGCAACGCTGGAGCGGATCTTCCATCAGCTCACCGCCTATCCCGAGGGCTTCACCCCGCACCCGAAACTCGCCAGGCAGTTCGAGCACCGGAGTGCGCAGTTCGACTCGGAGGCCGACGTCGACTGGGCCACGGCCGAAGCGCTGGCGATCGGATCACTCATCCTCGAGGGACATCCCGTACGGCTCGCCGGTCAGGATTCGCGCCGCGGCACATTCAGCCAGAGGCATGCGGCGATGGTCGACTTCGAGACCGGTGTTCCCTGGATCCCGTTGAGCGACCTCGAAGGTGCCACGGCGAACTTCTGGGTGTACGACTCGCTGCTGAGCGAGTACGCGGGCCTCGGGTACGAGTACGGCTACGCACATGCGAACACCGATGCGCTGGTCATGTGGGAGGCCCAGTTCGGCGACTTCATCAACGGCGCCCAGATCATCATCGACCAGTACGTGGTCGCGGCCGAAGACAAATGGGATCAGCGCAACGGTCTCATGCTGCTGCTCCCGCACGGCTATGAGGGGCAAGGCCCCGAGCACTCGTCGGCTCGGATCGAACGGTTCCTGACTCTGGCCGCCGAAGACAACATGCAGGTCTGCAACGCGACGACGGCCGCTCAGTACTTCCATCTGCTCCGCCGGCAGGTGCACAGCGAGCGACACACTCCGCTGGTGCTGTTCACTCCCAAGCAGGGCCTTCGGATGAAGCAGACCCGATCTCAGGTCGACGAACTGACGACAGGATCGTTCGACGAAGTGCTCGATGACCCGTTCGTGCAGGATCCCTCAGCGGTCGAGCGCGTCGTGTTCTGCTCTGGCAAGGTGGCCTGGGACGCGATGTCCGCCCGTGACGAGCGCGACGCGCCGGTGGCAATCGTTCGCATCGAGCAGCTGTACCCCCTGCCGACCTCGGAGATGCTCCGCATCGTGCAGGAACGGTACCCGAACGCGAAAGAGCTGCGTTGGCTGCAAGAGGAGCCCGAGAACATGGGTGCCTGGAACTTCATCGAGCATCACACCTGGCGAGTGAAAGATCTCGGGTACGACCTCCGCCACGTCGCTCGCTACGAGTCGGGGAGCCCGGCGACCGGCTCGAAGGCAGTGCACGACCAGGAGCTCCAATCGCTCATGGATCGCACGTTCACCGGTCTCTGAACCGCCCGGCTCGTCAGCTGGTCACAAACAGCTTGCGGGCGCGTTCGGCGACGCGGTCGATGTCGTCGGGTTGGGGGTATTCGCCGCTCGCGAACATGGCGACCTGCAGCGCGGGCCCATGCGCGCCGAAGTGCTCCATCTGGGTGCGGGTGATCGGCTGCACCAGATAGTGGATGTGCACCGGTTGACCGTCGGCGTGGGACCAGAGACAGTTGTAGACCTGTTCGGCCGGTGTCAGCTGGCGTGCGATGTCCGATGTGCGTCGGATCAGCGGACCGAGCTCGAACGTCTCGTGCTCGTCGAGATCGGCGACGCCGAGCACGTGCCGGATGGGCTTGACGATGAGCGTACCCAGGCCGAACGGGCCGACACAGTGTTCGACGACCCAGCGCTCGGTTTCGTGAATCCGTCCGCCGGGGACGTGGTCACGACCTTGCGTCAGCCGACAGGCTTCGCAGTCGCTCGGGTCGGTGTCGGAGCTCACCGTCAGATGTTGCCACGAATCCTCGGTCGAATGCCGATCGGGCGGGAATCGTTCGCCGGTTGTCCGGTTCTCGGCGATGTGCCGTCGGCGTGCTCGACGGACGCGGAACGGCCGACGCCACGAGTGTGGCGTCGGCCGTTCGTCCGAGCGTGACGAGATCAGCTCGTGCGGAATGGCACGGGCGGCGAAGCGGTGCCGTTCACGTCCGCGATGATGTCGGTCTCGACCAGGGTGTAGATGCACACCTTGCCGTCTTCGCCGATCTTCGCGATCACGCCGTTCGAGACGACGTCGTCACCGTCGTAGTTGACGGTCGAGGCGAGTGGTCGGTCCTCGCCGCACGGGTGGACGGTGAGGAAGCCGGGACCGACCGGCAGCACCGCTCCGACGTTCAGGACGACGGTGGACGCGTCGGTCGGAATGCCGCCACGTCCGGCGACGAGCAGCTCGACCGTCTCGCCGGCCGCCACCCGTCCGATCGCCTCGAACTGGCCGTCGACGGTGTCGTATCCGGCAACGTCGCGCGTCTCGAGCAGGCGAGCCGGATCGATCGGATCGGGCGTGCCGTCAACCGGCACGAACCCGTTCACGTCAGCGATCAGGTCGGTCTCGACGAGGCTGTAGATGCACACCTTGCCGTCCTCCCCGATCTTGGCCAGCAACGTGTTCGACACCACGTCGCCACCGTCGTAGTTGACGCTCGACGCCAGCGGCTGATCTTCACCGCACGCGTACACCGTGAGGAAGCCGGGGTCGCTCGGGAGGACGGCGCCGAGGTTCATCAGCACCGCCTTTGCGTCGGCAGGAACGCCGCCGCGACCGGCGACGACGAGCTCGAGCGTCCCGCCCGCCGTGAGCCGACCCTCGGCCTCGAACAGACCGTCGATGGTGTCATAGCCGTCGACGTCGCGGGTCTCGAGGATCCGAGCCGGTGACACGGGCGTCGGAGAGCCGTCTGCGGCGACCTCGCTGTTCACGTCGGCGATGAGATCGACTTCCGCCAGCGTGTAGATGCAGACCTTGCCGTCTTCACCGATCTTGGCGAGGACGGCGTTGGAGACCACGTCACCGGCGTAGTAGTTGACGTTGGAGGCGAGCGGTTGCTCCTCGCCGCACGGGTACACGGTCAGGAACCCGTCAGCCGACGGCAGGATCGCACCGAGGTTGAGGACGACGGCCGATGCGTCTTCGGGGACGTCCCCGCGACCGGCGACGACGAGCTCGACGGTCTCGCCGGCGCCGACGCGACCGTCACCCTCGAACAGACCGTCGACGGTCTTGTTGTCGGGCCCGATGCGGGTCTCGAGCAAGCGGGCGGGCGTCAGCGAGCTGATCGGAGACGGCAGCGTCGTGCCGATTTCGTTGACGCGGTCGGTCGGCGGAGGTGCCACCGGCGAGTTGGCCTCGAGGTAGTCGGTCAGCGCGTCGATGTCCTGCGGACCGGGCACGCGGTCGAGTGGGTCGACCTCGGCGAAGGTGTCGAAGTTGTCGCCGCCGTCGGCCAGGAAGTTGTTGACCGCGACCTGGTAGGTCGCCGTCATGTCGAGCGGCGTGCCGTCGAGCTCGATGTTGGACACCTCGACCCCGGTGCAGACTCCGGCCTGCTGCGTGATGTTCAGGTCGTACGTGAACCCGTCGGGCACGCCGAGGTGCAGCACCGGGCGACTGCTGTCACCTGGCTGGCACTGCTCCTCGAGGACCGAGGTGATCTGTTCACCGGTCATCGGCAGCACGAACATCGTGTTGTTGAACGGCTGGAACGTGAACGCCTCACCGAACGTGACGACGCCGTCGCCCTCGCCGGCCGCCGACTCGGGATACTCGAGGTCACTGCGGACACCGCCCGGATTCATGAACGCGATCTGCGCTCCGAGGCCCTCGGTCGCCTCGAGTTGCGCATCGGCGACGAGGTTGCCGGCCGCCGACTCGACACCGCGATCGTCGCCGGTCGGGTCACCACCACGCGTGATCGTCTCGGTGATGGTGCCGACGGGCTCGTTACCGATGTCCTCGGCGAGGGGAGCCCACTTGTCGAGGATTGCCGTGATCGCCGGGTCGGCGGTCAAGTCGTCTTGGAGGACCTCGTGGTTGACCGCCGTGACCGTGCTGCGGTCGACGTCACCATCGGCATCGAGGTCGAAGTTGATCTCGGTCACGACGCGGCCGAACGAGAAGGCACTGGTGACCGGGCGGGGGTCCCCGTCGGGGTCGTCGAACGAGCACGTGTACGGCTGGTGCGTGTGACCCGACACGATGGCGTCGATTTCTGGATCGAGTCCGTCGTTGATCGCGACGATCGGGCCGGACACGCCGGCGCACCCGTTGATGGCGAACGGGTTGGGGATGCCACCCTCGTGGAGGAGCACGATGATCGCCTCGGCACCATCTGCCTTGATGTCGGGAATCAGCGCGTTGGCGGTGTCGACCTCGTCCTGGAACGTGTAGCCGGCGATGCCGGCGGCAGCGACGAGCTCGTCGGTTCCCTCCAAGGTCATGCCGATGAATGCGACCGGCGTGCCGTTGACGTCGCGGATCTCGTATTCGGGCAACGGCGTCTCGGGCCGGCCGGTCCCGGGATCGGTGACGCCGTCCTCGGTGACGTTGGCGGCGAGCCACTGGAAGTCGGCGCCGCCGTACTCCTGGTCGCCTGGAGTGTCCGGGTCGTAGTCGGTGAAGTAGCAGCCATCGACGGGGTGGCAGCCACCGTTCTGCATGCGCAGCAACTCGTCGACGCCTTCGTCGAACTCGTGGTTGCCGACGCCGGAGATGTCGAGCCCCATCTCGTTGAGTGTCTCGACCGACGGCTCGTCGTGGAACAGACCCGAGAAGAACGGTGATCCACCGATGAGGTCGCCGGCTGCCACGGTGAAGGACTCGGTCGCGGTGCTGGCAGCTCGCAGTTCGGCGAGCTTCGCCGCGAGGAACTCGCCGCCGCCGGCGGCCGGGCCGCCGAAGCTGCCGTCGATCGAACCGGGAGTGCCCGCTTCGACGTGTCCGTGGTAGTCGTTGAACGACAGGATCTGGACGCTGTCGCCAGGCGCAGCACTCGCCGGCGCCGCCTGTGCGGCAACCGCCGAAGCGATGGCAATCGCGGCGGCACCGGCGATCGCCAGTCTCTTGCGAGATCGTTGTACGGCTCGTGGACGATGATCAGCAGACATGCGTTATTCGGCCTCCTACGGCTGCCCTTCCGGGGTTCGGAACGAACACCCGCGGGTCTAGCACAGATGACAGTACGGTGACACCTCGCGACCGCAGTGGGAGCGCTCTCTCTGCTCATCTGCCATGGCGGCAATCGATTATCGCAGCGACAGACCGAGGACCGCTTCGAGGTCGTCGATGGCCTGAACCGGGTCGAGGACCTTGATCGTCGTCATGCCCATGGCCCGGGCCGGCTTGAGATTGATGCCCAGGTCGTCGAGGAACACACATGCGTCCGGGCACACGGACGCCATCTCACACGCGAGCTCGTAGAAGCGCGGTTCGGGCTTTCGGCACCCGACCTTGCTCGACTCGACGACGTGATCGAAGCGTTCCATCACGGCGTCGACCTCGGGGCGGGCGCTGCGAGGGTCGGGGCTGCGAACGTTGTTGGTGAGGCACGCGGTGGTGTAACCGCCGGCGATGACGCGGTCCAGCGCGGCCACCATCTCGGGTCGCACCGCGCCGCTGAGCATCGTCAACACGTCCGCGCCCGGGACGCGATGGCCGAGCGCTGCGGACTCGTCGGCGAAGAGGCGGTCGAATGTGTCGGAATCGACCTCCTGACGTTCGATGAGAGCCCAGGCGTTCGTGTCCGGATTCGTTGCGTTGACCGAGCGGATGAAGTCGACCGGCAAGCCTCGCTCCCGCTCGTATTCGTTGAACGCTTCGAAGGGGCTCGAGAGGATGACGCCACCGAAGTCCCAGAAGACGGCCCGAATCGATGTCGGGTACTCCGCGGTGGCCATGGCCTCGCACCCTACGATGTGGCAAGGCGCTGCCTCCATGCGGCGCGGAATCGAGACGACACAGCACATGCCGAGAGCCAGCCAACCCGAACTCTTCGTGGTCGACGGATCCAACATCGCGACCGAGGGACGCTCCCAACCCAGCCTGGAGCAGCTGAACGACGCGGTGCTCGCCTTCATGGAAGAGCACCCCGACGCGGCGATCACGGTCGTGGTCGACGCGACCTTCGGTCACCGGATCGCCAAGAAGGAGGTCAGGGCGTTCGACGAAGCGGTCGCGAACAACGAGCTGGTGACTCCACCGGCCGGTGCGATCGGACGAGGCGACGCCTTCGTGCTCTCGATCGCCAACAAGGCGAGAGCTGGCGTGCTCTCGAACGACTCGTTCCAAGAGTTCCACGGCGAGTACGAGTGGCTGTTCGACGAGGGTCGACTGATCGGCGGCAAGCCGGTGCCGCATGTGGGATGGGTGTTCGTGGCCCGAACGCCGGTCCGCGGGCCGAAGAGCCGACAGTCGGTCAAGGAGTCCAAGCAGACCGACAAGACCGAAACCAAGCAGAAGGCGAACCAGCGGGTTCGTGCCAAGCGTGCCCCGAGAGGATCGACGTCGGCGGGCGCCGGCGCGACGCAGCCCGACACCGAGCAGCCCGACACCGAGCAGCCCGACACCGAGCAGCCCGAGTCCGAGCAGCCCGACACCGAGCAGCCCGATACCGAGCAGCCCGACACCGAGCAGCCCGACACCGAGCAGCTCGACACCGAGCAGCCAGACACGAAGCGGTCGGGTCGAGGTCGTGGCCGGGGTCGCCGGGCGGGCGCTGCGGAGCGCACTGCTGCCCCGGACGTGTCGGGGTCAGCGCTCTGGGTCGGCGGGAAAGGACCACGTCAACGAGCTGATGCCGTTCCTCGAGTTCGTCGAGCGGCACCCGGTCGGAACGAGCTGCACCGCCCAGGTCGAGAGCTACGCCTCACACGGCGCCTACGCTCGGATCGGTGACGTGCTGATCTACATCCCGCTCCGTCTGATGGAGGACCCGGCCCCGCGAAGTGCACGCTCGGTCCTCAAGACCGGTGAAGCAGTGACCGTCGTGATCGTCGGATTCACGCCCGAGCGTCGCAGCATCGACGCAGCTCTGCCGCACATGGCGGCCGATTCGGTCACCGCTGCCGGGCAGATCGCCGATGCCACGGCGGACACCGAGCCGGAGCAGGTCCCGGCGACGAAGGCTCCGGCCAAGAAGGCTCCGGCCAAGAAGACCGCGGCGAAGAAGACCGCGGCGAAGCAGGCCGCGGCCACGAAGGCTCCGGCCAGGAAGACACCGGCCAGGAAGACACCGGCGAAGAGGGCGCCGGCCAAGAAGGCTCCGGCGAAGAAGGCTCCGGCGAAGAAGGCTCCGGCGAAGAAGGCGCCGGCCAAGAAGGCGCCGGCCAAGAAGGCGCCGACCAAGAAGGCGCCGACCAAGAAGGCGCCGGCCAAGAAGGCTCCGGCCAAGAAGGCTCCGGCCAAGAAGGCGCCGGCCAAGAAGGCCGCGGCGAAGAAGGCCGCGGCGAAGAAGACCGGCGCCGACAAGGCAACCTCGTGATGCGCGTCGTCACGTGGAACGTGAACTCGCTGCGAGCCCGGCTCGAGCGGGTCGAGGACTGGGTCACCGAGGTGCAGCCCGACGTCGTGTGCATCCAGGAGACCAAACTCGCAGACGACGCCTTTCCGGCGCTGTCGTTCGAGTCACTCGGCTACCGGACGGCCCACTACGGGCAGGGGCAGTGGAACGGGGTTGCGATCCTGTCCAAGGTGGGCCTGGACGACGTGGTGACGAACTTCGCAGACGGCATCGAGCCCGACCCCGACGCCCGCATCATCACCGCCACGTGCGGCGGCGTGCGGATCTCGTGCTGCTACGTGCCGAACGGCCGATCTCTCGACGACGATCACTACACGTACAAGTTGAGCTGGCTCGATCGCCTCCTCGATCATCTCGGACGCGACACCGATCCGTCGAAGGACGTCATCGTGACCGGCGACTTCAACATCGCTCCAGAGGATCGTGACGTGTTCGATATCGCGAAGTTGCAGAACGCAACCCACGTCAGCCAGCCCGAACGCAACCGCCTCGCTGCATTCGAAGCTTGGGGGCTGACGGACCTGTTCCGACAGCAACATCCCGACGCCGACCGCGTCTATTCGTGGTGGGACTACCGCGCCGGCGACTTCCACCAGGGTCGGGGGCTGCGTATCGACCTCGTGTTGGGGTCGGCCAGCATCGCTGAACGCTGCGAGTGGAGCTCGATCGATCGAAACGCACGAAAGGGCAAGAGCCCCAGCGATCACGCCCCGGTCATGGTCGATCTCACCGACTGACCGGTACCTCGTGGAGTACGGGCCGCAAGCGCTCGAAGAGGCGGCGTGACGTGAGCACGCCGAGCCCAGTCAGGCGGTCGAGTTCCTCGGACGACGCAGGGCGATGATCGGCAATCAGTCCGAGCGTATGGTCGGTGCAGACTGCATCCGGCAAGATGCCGGCGGCACGAGCGGTGGCACCGCGCCACTCCTGGAGCCGCTCGAGCGTGACGGCTCGACTCGAGCGAGTCATGCTGATCAGCGACTCCGGCGGCGGGACGAGTGTCGGTGCATCGCTGACGAAGCCATCCAGGAACGGGGTGAGTTTGCGCTGGTAGCCACCTCGGCGCGCGGCCCAGTTCACCGTCAGCTCGTCGGTGGCCCGTGTGAGCGCCACGTACAGCAGGCGCGCCTCCTCCGCCTTTCCGGCCTGGGTGGTGGCCGAGCGATGGGGGACGAGGCTGGTCTCGCAGCCGACCAGATGCACCGTGTGCCACTCGCGGCCCTTGGCGCCGTGGAAGGTCTGCAGCTCGACGCCGGGCTGCTGACCACCGAACGGGTCGGTGGTGGTCACCCACGTCCGGAACGCAAGGCCGTCTCCGGTGGGCTGGTCCCGCAGGAACGTCAGCGCGGCCGCTGACACCTCCGTCGCAGCGTCGCCCTCGGACTCCGACTGGTCGCGGAGGTCGTGGGCCCACCGACGCAACAGATCGCCGTCCTTGAATCGAGTCGCCGCCGCGAGGAGCGGACCGAACGGGGAGCCCGGGCCGTCGACCAGGCGTCGGATCGGGACACCGCGCCCGACCAGTGCCTCTCGCAGGGGTGCGAGCACGGCATGCGTGCGGGCCAGCACGGCCACGCGACTCGTGCGGGCGAGCGTCGGGTCGAGTCGTGCGATCGCCGAAGCGACCCAGGCGGCTTCCGCCGATTCGTCGTCGTGGCTGACGATCTCGACCAGTCTTCCGTCAGGTCGGGCGGCCTCGATCGAATCGTCGTGATCGACGGCCCGGAGAGCGCGGGCGCCGACGTTCACGATCTGGGGCGTGCACCGGTGGTTGACCGGGAGCCGCACCACCTCGATTCCTGGAAACCGATCGGACACCTCGCGGAGGATCGCTGGGTCGGAGCCGTTGAAGCCGTAGATCGCCTGCGCGGGGTCGCCGACCAGGAAGAGGTCGTCGGCGCCCTGGCGGAGCAGCTCGACGAGCCGATGCTGGAGTGGATTGAGGTCCTGTGCCTCGTCGACGAGAACGTGGCGGAACCGCCAGCGGGTCGCCGCCGCGAACTCGGCGTCGGCCTGCATGGCCTCGATCGTGAGCGCAAGCAGATCATCCAGGTCGATGACCCCCCGCTGCCGCTTCTCGCGGCGGTACGCCGCCATGGCATCGGTGACCCGGTCGGCATCCAGGATCGTTCGGCGATCACCGCAACGCACGGCCGTGTGGTAGGCGCCTGCGTCGACGCCCCGAGCCGATGCCCAGTCGAGCTCGGCGACCAACTCGTCGATGTCGGCTGGACCCATGACCTCACGCACGATCCGCTTGCGATCGGTCACGATCGTGCGGGGCTGTTCGTCGAGGTCGACCCACCGTTGCCGCAACAGTTGCTGGGCGACCGAGTGAAACGTCCCCGCCGTCACGCGCTCGTTGAGGCCGAGCCGGGGGAGTCGACGCCTCAGCTCGCTGGCCGCTTCGCGGGTGAAGGTCAGGACCACGGTGTGGGCCGCATCCGCCGTGCCCGTCGCAATCCGATAGGCGACACGTCGAGTGAGGACTCGGGTCTTGCCGGAGCCCGCTCCGGCAATCACCGCAACGAGTCGCGAGTCGGTCGTGACGGCCCGACGCTGGTCGACATCGAGGTCTGCCAGCACGGCGTTCGGGTCCACAGCTCAACGGTACTGTTGATCGCATGCCGTATCCGAAGAAGCTACTCAACGATTACGAGACGGTGGCTTTGGACTTGCATCCCCACTGGTGGTTCTTCTCGAGGCCGGCCATGTTGTTGGTGGCATCGTGCGCCTTCGGTGTGATCACTCGGGTCTACCTCGACGGTGACGACGAAGAGGCCGTGTCGTATCTCGCGATCGGGCTGATCGTCTTCAGTGCGATCTGGCTCGCGACCAGCTATGCCAGGTGGGCGAACACGAACTTCGTGATCACCAGCGATCGAATCATCTTTCGCAGTGGCGTCATCGCCAAGAGCGGCATCGAGATTCCGCTCGAACGTGTCAACAACGTGCTGTTCAGCCAGGGAATCTTCGAACGGATGCTGGGTGCGGGAGACCTGCTGATCGAATCGGGAGGGGAGGCCGGACAGCAGCGGTTCGCCGACATTCGTCGACCCGGACGGGTGCAGAACCTCATCCACGCCCAGATGGAGGTCAACGAGATGCGCCGCTTCCAGGTGCCCACCACCGCCGTCACCGATGTACCGACGCAGCTCGAGAAACTGGAGGGCCTGCTCGAGCGTGGAACGCTCACCCGGGAGGAGTTCGAGGTACAGAAGCGGCGCCTCCTCGAGGGTTGACTGGCCCGTTGTCCTTCGGTGCGTGCTGCGTGTCACACTCGTTCGATGAGTAGAGCAACACTGCCCTCCGGCATCGAGCTGGAGTACGACACATTTGGTTCCCCGGAGGACCCCGCCCTCCTGCTCGTGATGGGTTTCACGGCGCAGATGATCGCCTGGGACGAGCACTTCTGCCGGCTGATCGCCGAGCGGGGTCGGTATGTCATCCGCTTCGACAATCGCGACTGCGGTTTGTCGAGCAAGCTCGATGGCCACTTCGTCGATCCGATCGTCGTGATGACGGCCGCGCTCGGAGGCGCCGAGCCGCCGCCGGTTCCGTACACGCTGACCGAGATGGCCGCCGATGGGATCGGATTGCTCGACCACCTCGGTATCGATCAGGCGCATGTCGTTGGTGCCTCGATGGGCGGGATGATCGTCCAGACGATGGCGATCGAGCACCAGGATCGACTGCTGAGCGTGACGTCGATCATGTCGACGGTCGGCGACATCGCGTACGGCGCTCCGACGCCCGAAGCGATCCAGGTCCTGCTCACGGTGCCGCCTCCCAATCGTGACGGGGTGATCGCTCGCTCCGCCGACTTCCAGGTCTGGGCGTCCAAGCGCTACTTCGACGCCGAGCTGACGGCACAGATGGCGGCCCGTTCCTACGATCGATCGTTCTACCCCGAAGGCGCGACGCGTCAGCTCGCGGCGATCTACGCAAGTGGTGATCGTTCTGAACAGCTGCGTGGGGTGAGCGTGCCGGTGCTGGTGATTCACGGTCTCGACGACACGTTGATCAGCCCATCGGGCGGCCGCCGAACCGCCGAGCTGATTCCGGGAGCCCATTTGCTGGAGTTGTCCGACATGGGCCACGACTTGCCAGGTCCGCTCTGGCAGTTGATCACCGGGGCCATCGTCGCCCACGGCGACACCGTGCACGCGGGTTCGGCGGTCGAGGTCGCGTCGTGAGCGGCCCACTGACCGGATGCCGGATCATCGAGATCGCCGGGATCGGCCCCGGCCCGTTCGCCGCGATGTTGCTCGCCGACATGGGCGCCGAGGTGATCCGTGTCGAGCGTGCGGGCGCAGTCCGTGGACCTGCTCCTGAGACGCCACATCCCGACATCCTGCGGCGCAATCGTCGGAACATCGCCATCGACCTGAAGCATCCGGACGGTGTCGCCGCTCTCCTCGAACTCGTCGAACGCGCCGATGCACTCATCGAAGGGTTCCGGCCGGGTGTGATGGAGCGACTCGGCGTCGGCCCGGATGTGTGCCTCGGCCGCAACCCCAAGCTCGTCTTCGGCCGGATGACCGGGTGGGGCCAGGAGGGGCCGTACGCCCACGCCGCGGGCCACGACATCAACTACATCGCGCTCGCCGGCGCGCTGGCGCACTTCGGGCGCGCCGGTGAACCACCGACGCCACCGATGAACATGGTCGGCGACTTCGGCGGCGGAGGCATGTTCCTGGCGTTCGGCGTGGTGTGTGCGCTGCTCGAGTCCGGGCGCAGCGGTGCTGGGCAGGTCGTCGACGCAGCGATGATCGACGGAACGGCGACGCTGATGACCATGTTCTGGACGATGAGCCAGACCGGGCTCCACGACCAGACCCGGCGGGGCGTGAACCTGCTCGACACCGGCGCCCACTTCTACGACGTGTACGAGTGCTCGGACGGCGAATACGTCTCGATCGGTTCGATCGAGCCGCAGTTCTATGCGGAACTGATGCGTCTCACGGACCTGAGCGAGGATGCCGAGTTCGCCGAGCAGATGGACCGTGACGGTTGGCCGGGCCTGAAGCGACGGCTCGGTGACCTGTTCCTCACCAAGACCCGCGACGAGTGGTGCGATCTGATGGAGCACACCGACGTCTGCTTCGCTCCCGTACTGCGTATGGACGAGGCCGTTCAGCATCCACACAACATCGAGCGAGGCACGTTCGTCGAGGTCGGCGGGATGACGCAACCGGCTCCCGCCCCGCGGTTCAGCCGCACGGCGGCGACGATCGATCGTCCACCGGCGCACGACGGGCAGCACACGGTGGAGGTGCTCCGAGACTGGGGCATCACCAGTGCCCGCGTCGACGAATTGGTCACGGCCGGCGCCGTCAAGCAGGCCTGATGGGTGCGCTCGCCTGGGCGCTCGGTCCACGAGTCGTCGAGTGGTGCGGGCTGACACGTTGCCGCGAGCCGACGCCGTGGCACGTCGTGCGATCACCCTCGATGGCCATGTCGTGCGTTCCGTCGGCTCCGTCGACTGTCATCGAGCCTCCGAAGTCGACAACGAGCTGACGCTGGCACACTGTTCCCCGTGGGAACTCTGGTCTGCTTTCATGCCCATCCCGACGACGAGGCGATCTCGACGGGTGGGTCGATGGCCCGTGCCGATGCGGAGGGCCACCGCGTGGTCCTGGTGGTCGCCACGGACGGCGCGCACGGGGAGGTGCCCGACGACCTCGGGCCGGGAGAATCGCTGGCCGACCGACGGCGGCAGGAAACCGTTGCCTCCGCCGACGCCCTCGGGGTCGACCGGGTGGAGTATCTGGGCTACACCGACTCGGGGATGACCGGCTGGCAAGCCAATGATCATGACGGGTCGTTCTGGCAGGCCGATCTCGACGAGGCCGCCGGCCGACTGGCCGACGTGCTGATCGACGAACACGTCGATGTGCTCACGATCTACGATTGGCACGGCGGCTACGGACATCCGGACCACATCAAGGTGCATCGAGTCGGCAAGCGGGCCGCCGAACTCGTCCGCGACGCATTGCCGGATCTGCGAGTGCTCGAGGCGACGATGAACCGTGACGAGATGCGCCGCGGCATCGACATGGCGAAGGACATGGGTCTCGACGACTTCGGCCCGTCCGACGACGACGGCGAGGAGTTCGATCCCGATGCGCCGATGGACGACGGGAACCCGATGGGCACGCCCGAATCGGAGCTCACGCTCGGCGTCGACGTGTCGGCATTCGTGGAGCAGAAGCGATCGGCGATCGCCGCTCATCGCAGCCAGGTCAGCGATCAGAGCTTCTTCCTCCAGATGCCGTCCGAGATGTTCGCCCTGGCGTTCGGTCGGGAGTGGTTCATCGAGCACGACCGCCGACCCGACGGCTCCGGCCCTCGCCTCGGCTGGCTGTTCGACTGAGTCGTTCGACGTCGGCGACCTGCGTATGCGCGCAAATCGTGACAGCGTCAACCACAATGGCTGCCATGTCTTTGCGCCTGCGTCGGACGGTCGCGATCATCGCCACATCGGTCGCCGTTGCGGCGTGCGCCGGCGGCGACGATGCTGAGAGTCCGTCTGAGACCGTCGACACGGTCGACACGGTCGAGTCGATCGATTCGGTCGAGACAACGGCGCCGATGAGCACGCTGTCGCCACCGACGACGACGCCCGAGACCGAGGCCCCGGTCGACACGACCCCTGGCCCGACCGAGCCCGCCACCACGACCTCGACGACGACCGTTCCACCGACCACCACGACGACCGAACCACTCGCCGTGCAGGAGCTCGTGCTCCGTGAAGATGGCATCGGTTCAGCGAGGTTCGGTGCCGCGCCCGACGGAGTGATCGAATACATCACGTCGATCCTCGGCGGCAACACCGGAGACACGGGATGGGTCGACCCGTTGGCATTCGCAGTCTGCGACGGCACCGTGGCGCGTCGTGTCGACTGGGGCGTGCTTTCCTTGTTGTTCAGCGACCTGTCAGATGTCGCCGACGGCAGACGCCATTTCATGGGGTACGAGTACGGCCGGGTCGGCGAGCTGGGTGATGAGCCGGTCGGGTTGCGAACGCCCGGAGGCACCTCACTCGGCAGTCGTGTCGTCGACCTGCTCGCCGACTTCCCGGATGCGGCGGTGAACCCCGGCGAGGACGACATCAACATCCCGCCGAATTTCTACGTGAGCGACGACTTCTACGGACTGGTCACCGGGATCGAGGACGACGACGTGGTGACGGTGGTGTTCGGCGGGTACGGCTGCGGCGAGTAGTACGGACCACGACACGATGAGCAGTCTGTTCGACGCGCACGAGATCAACGCCTGGGTGCTGATCGTGATGAACGCGGTGGCCGGCGTGTGGTGCCTCGTCGCGTTTCAGCTCGAGGGATTCCGCAATCGTCCCATGTGGGTGTTCGTGATCGTCGCTCAGCTGACCGCCTTCTCGCAGGCGATCATCGGTGCGGTTCTCGCCAACAGGGACGGCGTCGAACTCGACGACATGCACGCGCTGTACGGCTTCTCGGCGATCATCGCCGTCGGCATCATGTACAGCTATCGAACGAGCCCGTTCCTCAAAGGGAAGGAGCTCCTGCTGTACGGCTTCGGCAGCCTGTTCGTGATGGGACTGGGGCTCCGGAACCTCTATATCGGCTGACGGCACTCCGGCGGTCCGCCTGTGTCAGTCGAGTGTGGCTTCGAGTGTGTCGACGGCGATTTGGAGCTGAGCGGGCAACTTGTCGCCGAACGTGCCGTAGTGCTCGCGGATCTGTGGGATCGCAGTACGCCAGCCTTCGGTGTCGACCGACAGCAGCGCCTCGAGGTCTGCGTCGCCGATGTCGAGCCCGTCGGTGTCGAGCGCACCCTCGGTCGGCAGACGCCCGATCGGAGTGTCGACGACCTCGCTGTTGCCGTCGACGCGTTCGAACACCCATTTGAGGACCCGGCTGTTCTCGCCGAATCCGGGCCACAGGAACCGCCCGTCCTCGTCGCGGCGGAACCAGTTGACGAAGAAGATCTTCGGGAGGTTGTTGGGATCGGTCGCTTTGCCCATGGCCAACCAGTGGGCGAAGTAGTCGGCGTAGTTGTACCCGCAGAAGGGCAACATGGCCATCGGGTCGAAGCGGAGCTCACCCTTGATGCCCTCGGCAGCTGCTGTCTTCTCGGACGCCATGATCGAGCCGAGGAAGACACCGTGCTCCCAGTCGAAGGCTTCGGTGACCAACGGCACGGTTGTTCGGCGGCGCCCGCCGAAGAGGATGGCCGAGATCGGCACGCCCTTCGGGTCCTCCCACTCGTCGGCGATCGACGGGCATTGGGCCGCCGGCGCCGTGAACCGTGCGTTCGGGTGCGCAGCTGGGGTCTCGACGTCGGGCGTCCAGGGGTTGCCCCGCCAGTCGGTGGCGCGGGCCGGGGGAGCGTCGGTCATCTCCTCCCACCAGATGTCGCCGTCGTCGGTCAACGCCGTGTTCGTGAAGATGCAGTTCGCGTCGAGGGTCTCCATCGCGTTGTGGTTGGTCTGGTGGCTCGTGCCGGGCGCCACCCCGAAGAAGCCGGCCTCGGGGTTGATGGCGTAGAGGCGGCCGTCGTCTCCGAACTTCATCCAGCAGATGTCGTCGCCCAACGTTTCGGCGGTCCATCCCGGGATCGTCGGAATCATCATCGCGAGGTTGGTCTTGCCGCAGGCGGACGGGAAGGCGCCGGCGATGTATTTCGACTCGCCTTCAGGATTCGTGAGTTTGAGGATCAGCATGTGCTCGGCGAGCCACCCGTCGTCGCGGGCCATGACCGACGCGATCCGGAGCGCGAAGCACTTCTTGCCGAGGAGTGCATTGCCGCCGTAGCCGGAACCGTACGACCAGATCTCGCGATCCTCGGGGAAGTGGACGATGTACTTGTTCTCGGCGTCGCACGGCCACGGGACATCTTGCGCGCCATCGGCGAGCGGGGCGCCGACCGAGTGCAGGCAGCGAACCCACGCGCCGTCGCCGAGTGCATCCAGCGCACCCTGACCCATCCGGGTCATGATCCGCATGTTCGTGGCCACGTACGCCGAGTCGGTGAGCTGGACGCCGATGTGAGCGATCGGCGAGCCCAGTGGACCCATCGAGAACGGCACCACGTACATCGTGCGGCCGGCCATGGCACCGGTGTACAAGCCGGTCATCTCGGCGCGCATTTCGGCGGGGTCACGCCAGTTGTTGTTGGGGCCGGCCTCTTCCTCGGTGGTGGCGCAGATGAAGGTGCGGCCCTCCACTCGGGCGACGTCGCCGGGGTCGGAGTGTGCCCAGTAGCTGTTCGGGCGCTTGGCCTCGTCGAGCTTCGTGAACGTACCGGAGGCGACGAGCTCACGCGCCAAGCGGTCGTACTCCTCGGCGCTGCCGTCGCACCAGTACACGGCGTCCGGCTGCATCACGGCGGCCCAGTCGTCGACCCACTGCCGCAGTCGTTCGTTCGTCGTCGTTCCGGCCATGTCTTGCCCCTCTCGTCAGGAACCTCCTGACAGTCTGGCAAAGACGGCGGTCACCGGAACACCTCCCAGTGGGTGGGCACACGCGGGTTTGTGCAGATGTGAAGATCTGAAAAACAGATGGTTTGCCACTCAATCAACGCTGAAAGCGTTTGCACGAGTGTGGTCGCTCGGTGGTTGTGACCGCCTCGACCGACGTGTTCGGCGCCGGTGTCAGTGGGTGCCCGGTGTGCCCATGTCGATCTCGGAGCCGAGGCGCAGGTGCGTGGCCTGGCCGGCGTCATCGAGATCGAACACCACACGCTGTCCCTGCCGAAGCATCCGGAACAGCGATCCCTCGAGCGCGTCGGCAGCGAGGTCGTAGTCGTCGAGGTCGGTATCGCACATGATGATCCCGAGACCCGACGTCGGGTCGTACGCTTTGACGACCCCCTGCATCAGCCGGCCTTGACGATCTTGCCGGCCTTGATGCAGCTCGTGCAGACGTTCACACGCTTGGTGGCACCCTTGACCTGGGTGCGAACCCGCTGGATGTTGGGGTTCCAACGGCGCTTGGTGCGACGGTGCGAGTGCGACACCGACATGCCCCACGATGGGCCCTTGCCACACACTTCACAAACCGATGCCATCTGAGTTCTCCTGAACGACGTTCGTGGACGTCTCCCGTCCACACAGCCATGGCAGGCTAACAGCGAATCGTTCGACACCAACCGGCTCTCGGACGACGACGAAGCTCATTCGGTGAAGCGGCGTACTTTGGTCGACTTGCCACGGATGGTCGTGCCATTCATGACACCGATCACCCGGTCGGCCTCACGTTCGGGCACCCCGACGACGCTGTAGTGATCGGCGATCCGGATCGGTCCGATCTGGCGGCCCTCCAGCCCCGTCTCGTTGGCGAAGGCGCCGACCAGGTCGCCGGGCCGCATGCCGGCCGATCGGCCCATTGCCACGTAGACATACCCCGTCGGCTCGGCGTTGTCGCGCCCTCGGTCATCCAGCGAACCCGGTGTGCCCCGCTGACCCTGCTTCGGGCGGTCGCGATGGCGGCCCTTGTCACGCTTGGCGTCGCGACGGTCGAAACGCCGGGCGTCGGGGATCTCCAGGTCGTCGTCGTCCGCCGTGCCCTCGTGGGCCAGCTTGATCGCTGCCAGGGCAATCTCGCGAGTGTCGTGTTCGTCGCTCAACGCATCGACGATCTCGGCGAGGTCGTCGAGGTCGTCGCCGACGAGCACGTTGCGGATCGACTCGACCGTGGCAGCGATCCGTCGGGCCCGCAGGTCGGCCACCGTCGGCACGGTCTCGATGCTGATCTGTTGTTTGGTCAACCGTTCGATGTTCCCGAGCAGCCGTTGCTCGCGAGGCTCGGCGAGGGTGATCGCGACACCCTCGCGCCCCGCTCGCCCGACGCGCCCGATGCGATGGACGTAGCTCTCCGGGGCTGACGGCACGTCGTAGTTGACGACGTGCGTGAGGCTGTCCACGTCGAGGCCGCGGGCTGCGACATCGGTGGCGATCAGGAGTTCGGCGGTGCCGTCCCGCAGCCTCCCCATCACACGATCGCGCTGTATCTGGTCCATGCCGCCGTGCAACGCCTCGGCTCGGTAGCCGCGTCCGTTCATCGTGACCGTCAGCTGATCGACCTCGCCCCTGGTCCGACAGAACACGATCGAGGCAGTGGGTGACTCCACGTCGAGGATCCGGCCGAGTGCAGCAGCCTTGTGGGCCCGCTGCACCACGTAGGCACGCTGGCGAACGAGCACCTTCGAATCCGAGCGGTCCGTGTTCCCGACCTTGATCCTGACCGGATCGCGTTGGTAGCGCTTCGCCGATCGCGTTGATGCGAGCGGGGAGCGTTGCCGAGAACAGCACGGTCTGGCGATCGGTGGGGGTCGAATCCAGAATCGTCTCCAGGTCATCGGCGAATCCCATGTCGAGCATCTCGTCGGCTTCGTCGAGCACGACGATCTGCACGTCGTCGAGTGGCAGCGACCCGCGGCCGACGTGATCGACGGCGCGACCCGGAGTGGCGACGACGACGTCGACGCCGCGATCCAATTGCTGTAGCTGCCGGTAGATCGGCTGGCCGCCGTAGATCGGGACCACCTTGACGCCGAGATGTCGGCCGTACTTGAAGATCGCCTCGCTGACCTGCATCGCGAGCTCGCGGGTCGGCACGAGCACCAGAGCAGTCGGGGCCGAGCTGCGGCCGCGGTTCGACTCGAGACGGTCGAGAACCGGGAGCGCGAACGCAGCGGTCTTCCCGGTGCCCGTGGCGGCCTGGCCGAGGAGGTCGGCTCCGGCGAGCATCGGCGGGATCGCGGCGGCTTGGATCGGAGTCGGTTCCTCGTAGCCGAGCTCGTCGAGAGCGGCGAGCAGTTCCGCTCGCAGGTCGAGGTCGGCGAACGACGGGGTCAGGCTCGGATCTCGTTCGTCGTCGGTCTGGTGTTCGTGCGGGCCGTGGCCGACATGGCCGTCGATCCTCGACGTGTCGTCAGCGTCGTTCGTGCTCATCGTGCTCTCGTTCTGTTCACGTTCCGGTGGAAACGGGGCCGTGACACCCTACGGCAGAGGTCGTCAGGGCCGTCGAACGGTTCGCCGGGCCCGTCCGGGACCGCGGGTCAGTCGGTGTCGCCGGGCCGTTCCGCTGTGCTCTGGCGCCGCTCCGCCCGCCGACGCTGCCGCGACACCCGCTCGACGACCTCGCTCATCGCAAGCGTGACGCCACCGGCGATCAGCCCCCACACGATCCCGGCGAGGACTCCGACGACGACGCCGATCGCCACGATCGCTGCGAGCCACATCGCGTTTCGTCGGGACATCGGAGAGGTTCCTTCCAACCGGGGATTCTTGACGGTGTCGACGTGCCCGGCGCATCGGTGAACACTGATGGCTGGTCGCCGTCGCCGGATCGCGCCGGCGGGGCCACCGTAGCGTCCGGTGAATCGGTCGACGACGATCGGCTCCGTCCTCGGTGTACGTTCAGCGGTGGAGTCGACGTCGCTGCCGGCGATGTCGGCCGGGGTCGTGAACACGCCGAATCGGGGATGAAGCGGAAGCCGCTCAAGAGCGTGGTCACCACTAGCCTGGCCTGGTGTCCACGCTCGAACGGCTCGATGTTCATGCGCTCCGCGACGTCATCACGACGTACCGCGACACCGTTCGTGACCACGCGGGCGGGCTGAATCGCCTGAACGTGTATCCCGTGCCCGACGGAGACACCGGCACGAACATGGCGCGAACCCTCGACGCCGTGGTGGCGGAAATGGAAGGAGCCGACGCCGGCGACCTCGACGCCACCTGCGACGCCATCAGTCACGGGTCCCTGATGGGGGCTCGCGGCAACAGTGGTGTCATCCTCAGTCAGATCCTGCGCGGGCTCGCCTCGACGCTGAAGGAGCAGACGGAAGGGACCGGCCAGCGATTCGCCGATGCCCTGACCGCTGCGTCGACCGGTGCCTACCAGGCGGTACTCAAGCCGATCGAGGGCACGATCCTGACCGTGGTGCGGGAAAGCGCCGAGGCAGCCAGGGCGGCCTCGGCCGACAACGCATCGCTCGTCGACACCCTGCGTGCGGCTCGCGATGCCGGGAAGCGGGCGCTCGACAACACCCCAGAGTTACTGCCGGTGCTCAAGGACGCCGGCGTCGTCGACGCCGGCGGTGCCGGATACCTGCTGTTCCTCGACTCCGCCCTCCATGTGATCGATGGTCAACCGCTGCCCGAGCCCGACGGGGTCGACGACTACGCACACGGCTTGTCCGACGAGCAGTTCGAAGCCGTCGCGCACCGGGTCTCGGATGTCGATGGTGAGTTGGACGTCAGTGAGCAGCGATACGAGGTCATGTATTTCCTCGACCTGATCGACGACCGAATCGACGACTTCAAGCAGGGTTGGGGTGCGATCGGCGACTCGATCGTCGTCGTGGGCGGCGACGGCATCTGGAACTGTCACGTCCACACGAACGACATCGGCGCGGCGATCGAGGTCGCATTGGAGCTTGACGGCCGCCCGAAGCAGATCCGGGTCACCGACCTGTTCGAGGAGGTGGCCGAGGAGCATGCCAACCGGGAAGCTGCCATGACCGGCCAGCACGTGCCGACCCGAGCCGGCGCCGGGCTGCCCCGCGTCACCACGGCCGTCGTGGCGGTCTGCAGCGGCGACGGGCTCGCCGAGCTGTTCGCCAATCTCGGCGTGCAGGGCATCGTCACGGGTGGCCAGACCCTCAACCCGTCCACCGCCGAATTGCTCGACACCGTCGAGCACGTCAACGCCGACGAGGTCATCGTCCTGCCCAACAACAAGAACATCATCCCGGTCGCCGAACAGCTGAATGCCCTCACCACGAAGCAGGTGGTCGTCGTCCCGACGCGCACCATGCCGGAAGCCCTGGCAGCTCTCGTCGTCTATGACCCCGAGGCGTCAGCGGCCGAGAATGCGGCCGAGATGGTGGAGTCTGCCGGGTCGGTGGCGACCGGTGAGATCACCCAGGCGGTCCGCGATTCGACGGCCGACGTCGGGTCGATCCGCACCGGCGACTGGATGGGCATCGCCAAGGGGGACGGAATCGTCGTGGTCGAGGCCACGGTCGACGGTGCTGCTCGCAAACTGCTCGACCACCTGCTCTCTGACGACGGCGAGCTGCTCACGGTGATCACCGGTGTCGACGCCGACCGTTCGGTCACGTCGGACCTCGAGGCCTGGCTCGCCGATGAGCACGCCGATGTCCAGCTCGAGATCCATGCGGGCGGCCAGCCGCTCTACCCGTACCTGTTCGGCGTCGAGTAGAACGCTGATGTGAGCGACCGGCCACCGATCACCCTGCGCGACTGGGCCGCGATCGACGTCGGCCAGCTCAAAGGTGTCGGTGAGAAGAAGCGGTCGTCGCTGGCTGCATTCGACATCTTCACCGTGCTCGACCTCGTGACCACCTACCCGCGCCGTTGGGTCGACCGCACGAACGAGGCCCGCATCGCAGATCTCGTGCCCGGAGAGGAGGCACTCGTGCTGGTCACGATCCGCTCGGTCACCAAGCGCTCCATGCGAAATCGCCGAACGATGGTGAACGTCAACGTGGGCGACGGATCAGGGCGCATGGATGTCGTGTTCTTCAACCAACCGTGGCGTGAGCGCCAACTCGCCGAGGGCCTTCAGGTCGCTCTGTTCGGCAAGGCCGACACGTATCGGGGTGGCCTCCAGATGGCGAATCCCGTCGTCGATCTGATCGGTGATCGGACCGGCCGGATCGTGCCGATCTATCCGCAGAGCGAGAAGGCCCAGCTCAACACGTGGGAACTCGCCGGATGGATCGAAGAGGCGCTCCGCCGATCGCGCGAACGGGGGGTCGCCGATCCGGTCCCACCCGAGGTGCTCCGCCGGCTGTCGCTCATCGAGCGTGGTCCGGCGCTCTGGTCGATCCACGCGCCGGAATCGATACGCGAGAAGGAGGAGGCCCGACGCCGCCTGGCCTTCGACGAGCTGCTCCGGGTGCAGCTCTCACTCGTGATCCGCAAACGTGAACTCGAGCGGTCGTCCCAGGGCTTCGTTCACGAGACCGGCGGCGAACTCGTACGGCGGTTCCACGATGCGCTCCCGTATCCACTGACGTCCGCACAGGTGCGGACGATTGCCGAGATCGAAGCCGACCTTGCATCGCCGAACCCGATGCACCGTCTCCTGCAGGGCGACGTGGGTGCCGGCAAGACCGTCGTCGCGATCTCGACTCTCCTCACCGCGGTGCAGGGCGGATGGCAGGGAGCGCTCATGGCGCCGACGGAGGTACTCGCCGAGCAGCACGCCACGGGGGTGCGCGACCTGCTCGGCGGTCTGACGGTGCCCGATCCCGGCAACCTGTTCGGAGATCGCCCGCTGCGCGTCGAGCTGCTGACGAACCGCGTGACCGGCAACGACCGCAAGGAAGTGCTCGCCGCGATCGCCGACGGCTCGATCGACATCGCGATCGGGACACATGCACTGATCCAGGAGGGCGTGGACTTCGCGAGCCTCGGCGCCGTCGTGGTCGACGAGCAGCATCGATTCGGCGTCGAACAGCGGGCCGCGCTTCGCGACAAGTCCTCTGGACACGTGCCGGACGTGCTCGTGATGACCGCCACCCCGATCCCGCGCACCGCGGCAATGACGGTGTACGGCGACCTCGACGTGAGCGTGCTCGACGAACTACCGCCGGGTCGAACGCCGATCGTCACGAAATGGGCGAACGGCCCGCTGCTGGAGACGGAGGTGTGGAACGACGTTCGCCACGAGATCGCGGAGGGGCGTCAGGCGTACGTCGTGTGCCCGCTGATCGACGAGAGCGAGAAGCTCGAGGTCGCCTCGGCCGAGGAGACCTATCAGCGTCTGCTGCACGACGAGCTCGCAGGGGCTCCGGATCGGCCTGCTGCACGGGCGCCTCACGTCCGCCGAGAAGCAGATGACGATGGACCTGTTCCGATCCGGGCAACTCGACGTGCTCGTCGCCACGACCGTGATCGAGGTCGGCGTCGACGTGACGAACGCAACGATGATGGTGATTCTCGATGCCGACCGCTTCGGCATCGCTCAGTTGCATCAGCTGCGTGGGCGGGTCGGGCGGGGCGAGCACGCCTCGACGTGCTGGCTGGTCACCCAGGAGCACGACGCCGGAAACCCTCGGGTCGAGGCGCTGGTCGCCTCGACGGACGGCTTCGAGTTGGCCGAGGTCGACCTCGACCTTCGTGGCGAGGGCACACTCATGTCGACCGCCCAGAAGGGCCGCAGCGACCTCAAGCTGGCGTCACTGCGTCGCGACCGTGAGTTGGTGTCACTCGCCCGAGAGGCGGCCTTCGAGATCGTCGACAGCAATCCCGATCTGTCCGATCACCCGGTGCTGCGCGACGAACTCGATCTGCTGTTCACCGATGAGGACGAAGACTTCCTCGCGAAGAGCTGACGACCTCGACGCCGAACGACGTCGTCGCCCATCATCCTGGCTGGATCGGACTCGTGCGACCGAACCTCCGCGATCGGGCAGGTAGCGTCCGGCGGGTGCGACGAGTCGAAAAGGCGGAACGGATCGGGCAGATCCTCGACCAGATCTACCCCGAAACGCCGATCCCACTCGATCACACCGATCCCGTACACCCTGCTCGTTGCCGTCGCTCTGTCGGCCCAGACGACGGACAAGAAGGTCAACCAGATCACGCCCGGAGCTGTTCGAGGTCGCCGGCACGCCCGAGAAGATGGCCGCGCTCGATCCGGATCAGATCCTCGAGCTGATCCGCGAGGTCGGATCTGGCGCCCACGAAGGCGAAGAACCTGTGGACTGCCGCCAATCAGATCATCGATGGCGGGGGAGAGGTCATCGCCGACTGGGAGTTCCTCGAGTCGCTGGCCGGCGTCGGGCACAAGACCGCCGGGGTCGTCATGTCGCAGGCGTTCGGCGTGCCCGCCTTTCCTGTCGACACGCACATCCATCGTCTGGCCGCGCGTTGGGGATTGTCGAACGGCAGCAACGTCGAGCGGACCGAACGTGATCTCAAGGCCGCCTTTCCCCGTGAGACCTGGAACGACCGCCATCTCCAGATCATCTTCTTCGGGCGTGAGTACTGTCCCGCCCTCCGTCACGACCTCGCGGCGTGCCCGATCTGCGGCTGGGCGGCTACCAACAAGCGGATCCGCGAAGAGTCGCGCTGACGAGCACCGGCGAGATCAGGCGTTCGGAAGGTCGCCGCGAGCGGCGTCATCGTCGTCTTCGAGCACGAGGTCCCACCGGTCGAGGCAGTCCTCGCAGCGGTAGGCGACCATGTCGCCATCGAGCCACACGCCGTCTTCGCGAGGCGGTGTGAGCAGGAAACACCGGCCGCCGCAGTCGATGCAGGTGATCTGCGGTGATGGTTCCAGCACGGCAACAGTATGCCCGCCTGCCGAGCAGCCGTAGTCTGCTCGGATGCGTGTCGTCGCCGGAGAACTGCGTGGACGCCGAATCGACGCGCCGCCGGGGAATGACACCCGGCCCACCACCGACAAGGTGCGTGAGGCCACGTTCAACGCCCTCGGAAGCCTGGACCTGGTGCGTGACGCACTCGTCGTCGACCTCTATGCGGGGAGTGGCGCACTGGGGATCGAGGCGCTGTCGCGTGGTGCCGCCCACTGCACCTTTGTCGAACGTGACCGTTCGGCGCTCCGCACGTTGCGTGACAACCTCGCGGCGCTCGGGCTCGACGATCGATCGCGGTGGTGACTGGTGACGCTCTGGTGCTGGCACGGGGAGTCGAGGCCGACGTGGTTCTCGCCGACCCTCCGTACGGCTTCGACCGGTGGGACGAGCTCCTGGGGGCACTGCCGGGTCCGTTCGTCGTCGCCGAGTCGGGTCGCGAGCTGCCGGTCGTGGAGGGTTGGTCGATCCAGCGGTCGAAGCGGTACGGCCGAACGTGGGTCACGTTCTTCGAGCGGGCCGAGGGCATCATCGCAGAAGCTGACCAGCGCAAGTAGCGTGGACGCACCCATGGCAACGGTGCTGATACCCGGCAGTTTCGATCCGCTCCACCTCGGCCACATCGACGTCGTCGATCAGGCGGTGGAGCTGTTCGGCGATGTCGTCGTCGGGGTGCTCGTCAACTTCGAGAAGCCGTCCGGGCTCTTCGCGCCCGACGCACGGGTCGCGCTCGCCGAAGCGAGTCTCTCCGATCGACCGACGGTCACCGTCAGGGCCTTCGGCGGCCTCGCCGTGCAGGCCGCGTCTGACGTCGGTGCCGACTTCATCGTCAAGGGGCTGCGAACACCGAATGACTTCGACATCGAGCAGCAGATGGCGCACATGAACCACTCGGTCTCCGGTGTTCGGACGGTGTTCCTGCCGTGCCGTGCCGAGTTCGGGTTCGTGTCGAGCCGGTTCATCCGAGAGATCGCCGCGCACGGGGACGAAGCGATCGATCATCTCGTCGCCGCCCCCGTTGCGGCGGCACTCGCCGATAGATTCGCCCAACCCTCCGACTGAGCGAGGTGCTGACATCAACATGACCTACGACGACCGATACGACGACCACTACGCGGAGCCCGAGGCCTACGAGGAGATCGACGACGAGTACCCCGACCCCGAGCAAGGTACGGGGTACGTCGGTGATGCCGAGACATGGCTCCGTAGGGCGATCGACATCGTGGCCAACGCGCCCACGATGCCGCTGTCGTCGTCGCCGCGCATCGATCGAGACGAAGTCGTCGAGTTGCTCGACCGTGCGCTGGCGAGTATGCCCGACGAGCTCCGACAGGCCCGTTGGATGCTCAAGGAGCGTCAGGAGTTCGTCAACAAGACCCGTCGCGAGGCCAACGAGATGCTCGAGGCGGCCCGCGTGCAGGCGGAACGCATGGTGCAGCGGACCGAGGTCGTTCGGGCTGCCGAAACCCGGGCCCGACAAGTGGTCGAGACGGCCGAGTCCGACGCCCGTCGACTGAAGCTCGAGACCGAAGACTTTCTCGATCAGCGCCTCGCAAGCTTCGAGATCCTGCTCGACAAGCTCTCCAAGACCGTCGGTGCCGGACGTCAGAAGTTGTCGATCGGCAACGCGGCCGAGGCATTGTCGATGGAGGACCTCGACGACCAGGACGACCCAACCAAGGGTTTCTTCGACCAGGATCGCTGACGGCAGCGATGGCACCGAGCCCGCTTCATCAGCTCCGCGTCCAGGCGCGCGAGTTGCTGCGCGTGCCCGGTTCGATCCGGTCGATCGATGCGTCACTCGACGCAGCCGACCTCGGCGTCGACGACCGTCGGATCACGGGTCTGTTGGCGATCGATCTCGAGGCGGTCTCGAACATCGATGGTGTGGTCATCGCCGGAACGATCTCGATCCCCTGGTCGACGGCATGTCGACGATGCCTGGCCGCTGTCGATGGTACGGCCGTGGTCGATGTCGACGAGATCTACCAGGACGAAGTCATCGACCACGACGCGTTCCGCAATCGAAGGTGACCAGATCGACCTGGCGCCAGCGGTCCGCGAATACGTGCTGATCGAACTGCCCGACGGGCCGCTGTGTCGCGACGATTGCGCCGGTATCTGCCCCGAGTGTGGCGCCGATCGCAACGAGGCGCCGTGTGAGTGCGACACGTCGGTGCGTGACGAGCGGTGGTCCGCCCTGGACGACCTCCGTCTCCCCGACGATTCGGGCTGATCGGCCCGCCGCCGCGACTCCACCAAGGTCGAGACGACGACGTTCGTTCTGGGTCGAAGGGCCGATAGTCTGGCTCAGCCGTTCGTGCGACGCACGGACATGTTCGATCTGTCGATAGCTGGAGTCCCACCGTGGCTGTTCCCAAGAAGAAGAAGTCGAAATCGAAGAGCCGGAGCACCCGTGCGTCGGCCTGGAAGCTCGACGCCCCGGCCCGCAGCCTGTGCCCACGTTGTGGGAACGCCAAGCTGCCACATGTCGTGTGCCCGAGTTGTGGCACGTACAAGGGCCGCGTCGTCATCGACGTCGGCTGAGCCGGAGGACGCCCCACCTCATGTTGCCCATTGCGATCGACGCAATGGGTGGCGACCACGCCCCCGACGCGATCGTCGCCGGCGCCCGTTCTGCGGCCGCTGCCGGCACGCCTGTGGTGCTCGTGGGACCACCCGATCTCCCTGATCGCGTCGATATCGGCGGTCTGCCGGTCATCGAGGCGTCGGAGGTCATCGAGATGGACGAGGACGGCGGCAAGGCCGTCCGCCGCAAGAAGGACTCGACGCTGGTACGCGCCGCCGAAGCCGTCCGCGACGGCGATGCATCGGCCATGATCTCGGCCGGGAACACCGGCGCGACCATGGCCTCCGCACTGCTGCGAATGGGACGGATCTCGGGCGTCAAGCGCCCAGCGATTGCGACCATCATCCCCGTACCCGATGGCCGGCCGACAGTGCTGCTCGACGCCGGAGCGAACGCCGAGGTCCAACCCGAGCTCCTCGTGCAGTTCGCACAGATGGGATCGATCTTCTCCCGTCACCGGTTCGGACTCGAGTCGCCAACTGTCGGGTTGCTGTCGATCGGCGAGGAGCCCGGCAAGGGCGACACGCTCCGCAAAGACACCTATCCACTCCTCGTCGAAGCGGCCGAGTCATCTGCGATCGACTTCATCGGCAACGTCGAGGGCCGCGACGTCATGTCGAACCTCGCCGACGTGATCGTCGCAGACGGGTTCACGGGCAACGTCGTGCTCAAGACGCTCGAGGGCGGCCTGAAGGCGATCGTCAAGGCACTGCTGGGCGCATTCGACTCCGACCCCGCCTACCGGCCGCACGCCGACGCCCTGATGCCGGCGCTGTTGCCTCTCTACGAGATGCTCGATCCCGAGACCTATGGCGGAGCGATGCTGCTGGGGGTCGACGGGGTCTGCATCATCTCGCACGGCTCGTCGAGCGAACGGGCGATCGTCAACGCGATCGACGTGGCTCGTGAGATGGTCGAGGCAGATGTCGTCGGCGAGATCACGAACGCGATCCGTGCTCGCGACGATGAGACCGATGACGGTCTCGTTGCCGACGGCGGCTGACCGGGCTCCTGTCGATCGCCGTCAGCTCGGCGGCTCCGCTGTGACACGCCGGCGACGTCGTCGATCGAGTGCGACCGACACCCTCGCGTTCGCAGCCGGATCCGCGCCGCGAGACTTCGGCGACGTGCCTCAGAGATCCCGGAGGTAGCGCACCAGATCGGTGGTGGTGACGATGCCGACGAGCGAATCGTCGACGCCGATCACGAGCACCGAATGCCGCGCGCCGTCGGACAGTGCTGCTGCGGCATCCCGCACGGTCGCCGTCTCCGGCAGTGAGGTGAGGTCGCTGCTCATGGCATCGTCGATCGTGAACTGGTGGTCGAGCATCGAGGTGAGCATCTTGTCGTTCGAGCCGTCGATGTCGTACACGAGACGCAAGATGTCGGTCGACGACAACATGCCGACCGGCCGCCCACCGTCGAGTACGGGAATGTGGTGGTAGGACGCCCCCCGGAGAGCGGTGTAGGCCTCCGAGAGAGGCTGGTCGCGGTCGATCGAGACGATCGCCGAGGTCATGACGGTGGAGATGGGTTCGTCGCGCACGTGCCCAGTCTCACGCAGTGCTCCCGCGACAGGCAAACGGCGGACGGTACAATCGTGGCCGTGCCTGCAGAAACTCATGTGAACCAGGGCCCGATCGAGCGCGACGAGATCTTCGAGATCGTCCGCGACCGCCTGGCCGACATCCTCGAAATCGACCCGTCGACGATCACGGAGGGACAGTCCTTCGCCGACGATCTCGAAGCCGACTCGCTGGCGCTCATCGAACTGGTCGAATCGTTGGAGGAAGAGCTCAGCGATCGCACCGTGGGATTCCGGATCGAAGACGAGGACCTCGAAGATCTGAAGACCGTTCGTGACGCAGTCGACTACGTGCACGACCGCACGGGCAGCTGAACACGTGGCTCTCGCCGCGCTGGAGCATCGGCTCGGGCACGAGTTCGCTCGGCCCGAGCTCCTGCGGCGTGCCCTCTGTCACCGATCCTGGGTGGCCGAATCGGGGGAGGAGCACAGCAACGAGCGTCTGGAGTTCTTGGGTGACGCTGTGCTCGGCTGGGTCATCGCTGATCTCGTGTACCAGCGCTACGCCGACCTGGCAGAGGGAGCTCTGACCGATCTTCGCAAGAGCGTGGTCAACGCTCGCGCCCTCGCCGAGGTGGCGCTGGAGCTCGATCTCGGCCAGCACCTCCTGCTCGGCCGCGGCGAAGACGCTGCTGGGGGCCGGAGCAAGGTGTCGATCCTGTCGGACGCGCTCGAGGCCGTGCTGGGCGCCGTGTACGTGGATGCTGGGTCGGATCCAGCGGTCGATCTGGTCGGACGCCTGTTCACGCCCAAGCTCGATGCGGCCATCGACACGCTCGACACGCTCGACTACAAGTCGGCGCTCCAGGAGCGTCTTGCCCGGGTGGGTCGATCCGGGCCGGAGTACCGGATCCGCTCGACCGGGCCGGACCACGACAAGCGGTTCTTCGCCGGCGTCGTGGTAGCCGGCGAGTTGCTCGGCGAGGGCGAAGGCCCGTCGAAGAAGGTCGCCGAACAGGCGGCTGCGACCGTCGCGTTCGCGTCGTTGGCTTCGGTCGACGATCGGGCCGACTGACCGAGACCGTGCCCGAACTCCCCGAGGTCGAGACGGTACGTCGTGGCTTGGAGCAGTTCGCTGTCGGCCGGCACGTCGACCGGGTCGAAGTCGGGCGCGAGCGAACGGTCAGGCGGACGTCGAAGCGCGCAGTGATCGACGGGTTGACCGAGACCACCATCACCGCGGCCCGTCGGCGCGGCAAGTATCTGCTCCTGCCGCTCGACTCGGGCGACGAAGTGATGATCCACCTTCGCATGAGCGGCCAGGTGCTGATCGCATCTCGGGGGGCGGAGCGTCCACCACACACCCACGTCGTCATGCATCTGGACGACGGCAACGAGTTGTGGTTCGTCGATCCTCGGACCTTCGGCGAGGTGGTGGTGTTCGATCCGACGAACGTCGCAGTGGAGCTTCCAGAGCTCGATCGGCTCGGTCCCGACCCGATCGGTGAGGGCCTGACCTTGCCGCAGCTCCGATCGCTGTTGCGATCGAGGCGCCGGCTCCTCAAGCCGCTCCTGCTCGATCAGCGTGCGATCGCCGGGATCGGCAACATCTACGCCGACGAGATCCTGCACGCAGCTCGGCTCCGGCCCGACCGGATCTCGGACGGTCTCTCCACGACCTCGGAGCGGCGGTTGCACGGAGCGATCCACGAGATCCTGACCAGTGCGATCGCAGCCGGCGGCTCGACGCTCGGCGATGCCCAGTACGTCGATCTGCTGGGTGCGGGTGGCTCGTTCCAGGACGCGCACGCCGTCTACGGCCGTGCCGGTGAACGGTGTCGGACGTGCGGAGTCGGATGGGTCCGTCACACGGTGTCGGGGCAACGCTCCACCCATTTCTGCGCCGCGTGCCAACGCTGACCTGAGCGCGGCCTGGCTCTGCCGGGCGGCGTTGTGGCTCGCCGGTCTCCATCACCAGGTGGTGAGGGCTCGATACAGCGTGCCCGATGGCATTCGTCGCGATTCGCAGAGATGGTGGGGGACGCGGATCGCACGGAGTAGTTTCTGGGCCACCGTGTTCCTGAAGAGCCTCACACTCAAGGGCTTCAAGTCCTTCGCCGATTCGACCGTCATGGCCCTCGAGCAGGGGGTCACGGTCGTGGTCGGCCCGAACGGTTCCGGCAAGTCGAACGTGGTCGACGCGATCGCCTGGGTCCTCGGGGCGCAGGCCCCGAAGTCGGTGCGGTCGCAGAAGATGGACGATGTCATCTTTGCCGGCACCGAGAAGCGCCCGGCGTTGGGTCGAGCCGAGGTCAGCCTCACGCTCGACAACTCGGGAGGGCTGCTGCCGGTCGAGTTCAACGAGGTCACGATCACCCGCATCCTGTTCCGCAGCGGTGACAGTGAGTACGCCATCAACGGCGTGCCCTGCCGTCTGCTCGATATCCAGGAGCTGCTGTCCGACGCCGGCGTCGGCCGTCAGCAGCACGTGATCGTGAGCCAGGGGCAGATCGACGCAGTGCTCAACGCCCGCCCGGAAGATCGCCGCGGCATCATCGAAGAGGCCGCAGGCGTGCTCAAGTACCGCAAACGCAAGGAGAAGGCCGAACGTCGCCTCGATGCGACCGAGGCCAACCTGTTGCGCCTCCAGGACCTGCTGCGCGAGGTGCGGCGCCAACTCCGTCCACTCGAACGTCAGGCCGAGGCGGCGCGTCGCCACGAGGAACTCGTCGTCGAGCTCCGCGCTCTCAGGGTGTTCGTCGCCGGACGCGAGATCACGGCGCTCCGTCGCAAACTGGAGGCCATCGCCACCGACCGCGTCGAAGCGTTCCGCATCGACGCTGATCTGAAGGCGCAACTGGTCAAGTTGGACACCGAGATCATGTCGCTGGAGGCCGACCTGTCCGCTCGCGGCGCGAGCGATCTCGGTGACCGGCTGATGCAGGTCGAGCAGCTTCGTGAACGCGCCCGCGGTCTCGCCGGGATCCTTGCCGAACGGCAGCGCTCACTCGAACGAGATCACGGCCAGCTCATCGACGCCGGCGTTGTGGCGAACCTCGAGGCCGACGGTGCACGATTCCGCGCAGAACTGGAGGAGGTGCTTGCCGCGCTTGCGCAGGTGGCACCCGACGGCGAAGCCCTGACCGCCGACGAAGAGGCCTTCCGGGTCGAGCGCGAGCGGGTCACGGAGGCGCTCGTCGCCGACGACGGTGGAGCCAAGGCGGCGAGTGCGGCCGCCGAAGTTCGGGGTGAGCTCCGGTCGGTCCGAACCGGTCTGCAACGCAACGAAAGCGATCTGCAGCGTGTCACCAGCCGCGGGGACGAGCTGCGCGTCAGGCTCGAACAACTCGCAGCCGAATCCGAGCGGCTGCGGGCCGACTGCGCCGAGGCCGAATCGGTCGAGACCCCACTGGTCGCCCGAATCGAATCGGCCGAGGCGGCGCGACTGGCTGCCGAGGCAGCGTTCGACCGTGCCACTGCCGAACGACACGAGGCGTCCGAGCAGGCATCGCGAAGCGCTGCCCGGGTCGAAGCGCTCCAACTCGCGCTCGATGCCGCCCACGAACGAGCCGGTGCCGAACGCCTGGCCGGCGTCGATGGTGTTCTCGGCACCCTGCTGGACCTCGTCGACATCGACGATGGCTGGCAAGAAGCCGTCGAAGCCGCTCTCGGCGAGGCGCTGACCACCGTGGTCGTCGATGGGCCCTCATCCGCGCAGCGTGCGCTCAGGGCGCTCGAGGAATCAGCGACATCCGGAGCCGTCCTCGCAGCTGGTGCCTCACCGTCGACGGCGACCCCGCCACCGGTCGGCGAACCGGTGTTGCCCCACGTCCGGTCGGCGCGTGCCGATCTGGCGGGGTTGCTCGGTCATCTCGTCGGCCGGTCGGTTCGGGTCGACGGACTCGACGCCGCGGTCGACGCGGCGTTGTCTCATCCCGACGCCGTCGTGGTCACGGGGAACGGTGATCGATTCGCATCGACCGGTTGGCGAATCGGTGCCGCATCCGGCGGCGCCACCGCGTCAGCGCTGATCGAGGCGGCCGAACAGGCCGACGTTTCCACCGCACGTCTCGTGGCGGCCGAGGCAGCGCTGTCGTCGTCGCAGGCGGAGCTCCAACGCGCCCGTGAGGACGAACGAGGCCTCACCCGTCAGCTCGACCAGAACGATGCCCGTTTCACGGCGGCGTCGGAGGGACTGTCCAGAGCGTTGGGGCAACGCCGAGAGTTCCAGGCCGAACTCGAGGGCCTCGATCGTTCGGCGGCGGAGTTCGTTGCACACATCGAGCAGGAACGGTCGCGTGTCGCCGAGCTCGAAGCCGTGCTGCCGTCGCTCGACGCCGACGAGCAGGCCGAGGTCGATGCCGCGAAGGCTCGTGGCGAAGCGCGGGCGGAACTCGAGGCTCGAGCTGCGCTGTTGGGAGGCCGCCGGCGAGAACTCGAGGTTCGTAATGCCGGCCTGCACGAGCGCCAGCAGTTCCTCGAGTCCCGCATCGCCGAAAACGAGCGACGACTCGAGGTGGACGAGCAGGCACGGGCGCACGCGGCCGACCGTCGCGAACACATCCAGCGATCGCTGACGGCGATCGACCGCCTGTCCGAACTCGTGCGGCGGCACCGCGAGGTCATCGAAGTCGAACACGACGACCTCGCCGACCAGCGCCGCCGACAGAGCGACGAAGTGCGAGGCCTCACCGTTGCGCTGGAGACGGCTCGTCGATCGCGAACAGAGGTCGAGCACACTCTCGACGAGACGCGGCAGAAGGTCTCACCGTGCCGAGATCGAAGAGGCCGAGGCCAAGCTTCGGCTCGAAACGTCGATCGAGACGCTCCGACGCGACCTCGACATCGAGCCGGCGGTGGCCGAACGGGCGGAGCAGCCCGAGCTGCCCGAGGGTGCGACGGCCGCCGGACGCGTGCGTGAGCTGGACCGCGAGCTGCGGCTGCTCGGTCCGATCAACCCGCTTGCGCTCGAGGAGTTCAACGAGCTGCAGCAGCGTCACACGTTCCTCGAAGAGCAGCTCGAAGACGTCCGCTCGACACGCCGCGACCTCAGCCGCGTGATCAAAGCCGTCGATCAGGAAATTCAGAACGTCTTCGCCGGCGCGTTCGCCGACGTCAGCATGAACTTCACGTCGTTGTTCTCCACGCTGTTCCCCGGTGGCGTCGGCAGTCTGAAGCTGACGGCGCCGGACAACCTGCTCGACACGGGCATCGAGATCGAAGCCAAGCCGAGCGGCAAGAACATCAAGAAGCTGTCGTTGCTGTCGGGCGGTGAGCGAAGCCTCACGGCGCTCGCGTTCCTCTTCGCCGTGTTCCGTAGCCGCCCCTCTCCGTTCTACGTGATGGACGAGGTCGAGGCAGCTCTCGACGATGTGAACCTGCACCGCTTCCTCGGTCTGATCGCAGAGTTCCGCAAGGACGCTCAGTTGCTGATCGTCTCGCACCAGAAGCGGACCATGGAGGCGGGCGATTCCCTGCTCGGCGTGTCGATGCAGCCCGGTGGGTCGTCGAAGGTCGTCACCGAAAAGGCGAGCCTCGCCGTCGGACGCGACTAGTCGCCTCCGACACCACCGTTCCGGCGGAGCGATCGCGTTCTCGGGGCAGATCCCTCAAGGCGGTGACCGGAGTGGCCGAAACCGATCTGACGGGGCAATTCCAGCCTCCGACCACGAGGATCGACATGACGAAGGTGTCCGTGAACGACGCGACGATGCAGGAGGCCGAGCTGCGGGCCGTCGCCGAAGCCGTGATGGCCATGACCACCGACGGTGTCCTGGTGCGCCGGCCGTCGGGAGAAGTCGTGCACTGCAGCGAGAGCGCGCTGGAGATGCTCGGGTTGCATGCGGACGAGGTGAACTGCCGCACCCTCGATCGTCCGCTCTTCGAGTACCACGTATCCGGCGGATCCAAGGTCCCACCCGAGCTGCACCCGTGCGCGTTGGCGGCGGCATCCGGGCACGACGTGAACGGATGGACGTATGAGCTGGAGCTGCAGTCGGGCGACCGCCGGTTGATGACCGGTGATTGCCGGGTCGTTCACGATGACGCCGAGCGGCTCATCGCAACGATCACCCGGTTTCGGGACATCACCGACGACGTGACCTCGCGAGCCGTGGCCAGCGATGACGCAGCCCGGTTCCGGACCGCGTTCGAGCGGTCGCCCGTCGCGTTGCTGGTCGTCGACGGGCGCGGCCGGTTTCTGGACGCGAATCCGGCGCTCTCGAAGCTGTTCGGTGTGCCGGAGGACGAGGTGCGTTCGATGGACTGGATCGCGCTGGCGGAACGGCGAGTCTCCGAACAACTCTCGGCCCGGCTGGTGCCGCCGTTCCCCGAAGACACCGAGCCGGAGGTTCTCGACTACGTCCGCTCGGACGGCAGACTCCGCCATGGGCTCACGCAGGTCTGCTCGATTCGTTGGCCCGGAACCGATCGGGCAGCGCTCGTGCAGATCACCGATGTCACCGACCAGGTTGCCGCAGAGGCGTCCGCGTGCCTGCTCGGCGATCAGATCGAGCAAGTCTTCTCCACGTCACCGATCGGTATGGGTCTGATCGGCCCATTGGGGACTTGGACGCGAGTGAACCGCTCGCTGGCGAGGTTGAACGGCCTCATCGAGGCGGACATGACGGGTGGATCACCCCTCGGTCAGGTGCATCCGGACGACCACGACCTCGTGAACCGGTTCGCCGCCCGGGCGCTGCAGGGCCGTCCGGCGGCCGTCGATCACCGCATCGTGACCGCGGCCGGCGAGGTCCGATGGCATCGGACGCAGTTGACGAAGATCTCGACGTCGGGATCGCCCGCCCTGCTCGCGCAGACGGTGGATCAGACTGCCGAGCGGCGTAGCGATGTCGAGATGCGAGCTCACGACCGCGTGACGGGCCTCCTGAGCCAGCGAGGTATCGCCGCGGAGATCGAACACACGACGCTCGTCAGCCGCCAATCGGGAGCGGGGTTCGCCGTGGTCTGTGTCGACATCGACGGTTTCCGGCAGATCAACGATCGGCTCGGCGTTCGCGAAGCCGATCGCCTCCTCGAACACGTCGGCGTCACGATCCAGGCTGCGATGCCGCTCGACGCTTCGGTCGGGAGAGTCCACGGTGACGTCTTCGCAGGCGTGGCACCGATCAAGAGCCGACAGGACGCCAAGCGAGCCCTCGAGTCGGTACAGCGGTCGCTGCAGGCAGTGAGACCCGGCAGCGAGATCGAACCGATCAAGTGCCGGCTCGGGGCGATCTTCGTCGAGGGGTGCGATGTCGATCCGTACGATCTGCTCACCGCGGCCGAGCAGGCGGCGCAGGCGGCCGTCCAGGTGCCCGAACGATTCGTGATCCAGACGAGGAACGCGTCGGGAGCGACGACAGGTTCTGCCTCGGACAGCTGGTATCACGAGATCGAGGAGGCTCTGAGCCGGGATCGATTCCGCGTTGTGGGTGAACCGATCCAGCCTGTCGCCGAGGCAGCCGCCCTCCGTCGCCACGAGCTCCTCGTCCGCCTGCTGCTCCCGGGTGGTGTCAGGGTCAGTATGCCGCGTTTCGAGCGGTTCGCCCAGCGGTTGGGCTGTGCCTCGCACATCGATCACTGGGTACTTCGGAAGGGATGTGGATTCCTTGCCGCCGATGCTGCCGCCGAGATCGAGGTCAACGTGTCGCTCACGTCGATCAAGGACCCGGAGACGATCCGAGTGATTCGTTCCGAGGTCGATGAGGGCGGCTGTCGACCCGACGCGATTGTTGCTCGCCGTCGATGAGGACGTCGTTGCCGATGCGCTGGCCGACGTGCTGGATTTCGCTCAGGAGGCACGCGCCATCGGCGTCGGGTTCTGCGTCGACAACTACTGGCTGTCCCACCAGGGTCTGCGGCTGGTCGAGGCGATCGGCGCCCGACGCGTGAAGCTGCCGTCGAGCGCGATGCGACAGGGTGGCGGTGACGTGGCCGACTCCGTCTTGCTGCGCAGCACGATCCGCTCGGCGCGAGAGATGGGTGTCGAGGTCGCCGTACCGTTCGTGACCGACAGCAGTGCGCTCGAACGGGCCCGTGAGCTCGGGGTCGATTTCGTGCAGGGCCATTTCGTGGGTGAAGCGATCGAGATCGACTGACCCGCACCGAGCGCCGACGAACGTCCGTGTCGGTCGGCCGTCGAGCGACGTTCGTGCTTGCCGATAGCGTTCGTCGATCATGGAGTGGTACTGGATTTTCCTGATCCTCGCCGTCGCCGTCACGGTGTTCGGCGTCGGGGTCGTGCTCGCCAACCGACGTCGGCCGCACAGGCATCGAGCAGCCGTCCGCCGCGACGGCCGAGCCGGCATCGCCCGGAGACACCGCCGTCCTCGACCGTGCGGTCGAGACGGAACCCCCTGTCGAAATCGAGGCGCCGCCCGAGGTCGTCGCTCCGCTGTCGCTGCGCGACCGGCTGGCCAAGGCGAGGGCGACGTTCGCGGGGGCCTTCGCCGGTGTGCTCGGGCGCTCGGCGATCACCGACGAGACGTGGGACGATCTCGAGGAGGCGTTGTTGCGGGCCGATGTCGGGCTGGGCGTGACGGAGTCGCTGCTCGACGATCTCAAGGCCAGGGTCCAGGATGGCGAGATCGACGAACCGGCGGCACTCCTCGATGCCTTGCAGGCCGACATGGTCGCTCGTCTGGCGGGCTCTGATCGCCTGCTGCATTTCGAGGAGTTCGAAGCCGGCTCACCGAACGTCTGGATGTTCGTGGGGGTGAACGGGGTCGGGAAGACGACCACGATCGGCAAGGTCGCCCGCCAGCAGAGCGAGGCGGGTCGTTCCGTGCTGCTCGCGGCCGGCGACACGTTCCGGGCTGCGGCAGCCGAACAGCTCGCCACCTGGGCCGAACGATCGGACGTCGAGTTCGTCCGGGGAGCCGAGGGCGGCGATCCGTCGTCGGTGATCTTCGACGGCATCGAGCGGGCCGCCTCCCAACACCTCGATCTGGTGCTTGCCGATACCGCCGGTCGTCTCCACACGAAGACGAACCTGATGGAAGAGTTGAAGAAGGTGCGCCGCGTCGCCGAGAAGGGTGCGGGCACGGTCACCGAAACGCTGCTGGTCATCGACGCCACGACGGGTCAGAACGGACTGGCACAGGCCCGTGAGTTCGGTGAGGCCACCCATGTCACCGGTGTGGTGCTGACGAAGCTCGACGGATCAGCCAAGGGTGGCATCGTCTTCGCGATCGAGACCGAGATGGGCCTCCCGGTCAAGCTCGTCGGCCTCGGCGAGCAGATCGGCGATCTGATCCCCTTCGACCCGGAGGAGTTCGTTTCCGCGCTGTTCGACCTCGACTGACGGGTGTCGGTGGTTCGGGAACCGAACTGTGTGCAGGAACGTCCAACACAACATGACGCAGCGCTCGACGTCCAGAACTGCCTTCACCACCGTCGCGATCCTCGCGCTCGCCGCCTGTGGCTCCGATGATGGGACGACCACAGGTTCGTCCGATCTGCCGCCACCCTCGTCGGTTGCCGACAGTGATCTCCGCTCGCCGACCCCGATTCAGGTCGTGCGCGGTGGGGCTTCCGGAGCCGATCTCGCCACGTCGGCGGCGACGGCTCCGGCCGTCGGTGGTGAGATCGTGACGAGCGACCTGATGATCGCCCCATCGAACGCCGAGTACCTCCTCGGTGAATCCCTGCCGGCCCTGCCGACCGACGACACCGGGTACGTGTTCGTCGGCGAGGTCGGCGGATCCGCCGTCACCGCGGAGCAGGTCGGTCGCATCGCTACGGTTCTCGGTGTCGAGGGGGAACCGATTGCGATCGACGAAGGTGCCGGTGTGACGTGGCGCGTCGGGGTCGACGACGGATCTGGTCCGAGCATCTGGGTCGCAACTGATGGCCCCCTCGGATGGAACTACAACGCTCCGTGGGCCGAAGGCTTCGAATCGTGTGCCGTTTCCATCGATGCCGACGGCAACGAGTCGAGCGACTGCCCTGAACCGCGACCGCCGTCCGGCGTCCCGTCGGTCGCGGACGCTGAACAGCGTGCCCGCGAGCTGCTCACGGCACTGGGTGTCGACGTGGCGAACCTGTCGTTCGAGTCGTTCGGTGACGAGTGGTTCACCAGCGTGGACGTGTCCGACGACACCGATCCCCGGGCACCCGTGCGGTCATGGAGCTTCGGGTTCGGTGGCGATGGCGTGCTGCAGTACGCGGGTGGTTCGCTGGCGACGCCCGAGCCGGTGGGCCCGTATCCGCTGGTCGATCTGAACGCCGCTGCCGCCCGGCTGTCCGATGGCTTCTTCGGAGGCTTCGGTGCCGGCATCGCCATCGTCGAACCCGCACTTCCGACGGTCGGCGAGGCGGAGGCCGTGCTGGTCGAGCCGGATGTCGGGCCGGATGTCGTCACGGACGCGGCCGGCGAAGAGCCCACTCAGCCGGGCGAGCCGGCGCCGGGCGAACCGATGCCGGTCGAGCCGATGCCGGTCGAGCCGGTGCCCGGCGAACCGGTCGTGATCACGCTCGTCGACGTGCAACCCGACCTGTGGTGGGCGTGGGACGCCGATGGTTCGGCCTGGTTGCTTCCGGCCTTCCGCTTCATCGACACCGACGGTGGATGGCACGTCGTCCCGGCGGTCGCCGACGAGTTCCTCATCCAGACGGACCCGGTCGTGATCGACGAACCACTGCCGGCACCCGAACCGCTGCCGGAACCGTCGCCAGAGCCGGGCATCGACCCGGAGACCGCGATCACCGTTCTCGAGGAGTACGTCGGGCTGTCGATCGAGGAGTTCGCCGCCGAGGCTCAGGCAGTCGGGTTCACCACTCGCATCGTGGTGGAGGACGGTGAGGCGCTGGCTGTGACCGCCGACTACTCGGAGACCCGCGTCAACGTCGCGATCGAGGGTCCACGGGTCGTCGAGATCGAGTCGATCGGCTGATCATGCGGGCGATCGCGATCTTCGCCGGACTCGTCGGGCTCGCGCTGACGGCGTGCGGAGAGCCGGAACCCGCAGGCGGCGCGATGCCGCCACCGTCCAACGTCGCGACCGTAGCGTCGCCGGCCGCACCGCCGACGACCGCCGCGACCGACGTGGTCGGGTCGAACGGGCCGTTCGACCCCGACGCCACGGTGCATCCCGAGCTGATGGTCGTCGAACCGTCGGTCGTTGTCCCCGGCGAGGACGTGAGGGTGACCTACCCGGGCGGCCGCGAGCGCGGCATCGCCTACGTGCTCGAACGGTCCGACGACGGGAGCTTGCACACGACCCACCTCATGACGGCGGCGAACGACAGCCCCGACCTCGCCGGCAGAGAGCCTGCGTGGGCGGAGTTCGGGACCCCGGGCCACGGCTGGGAAGACATCGGTATCTCCGGCCCCGGACCCGACGCGCTCGTCATCCCGCCGTCCGCGCTCGCCGGCGACTACCGGATCTGCACGGCGAACTCGGTCGAGAACATCTGCGCCGAGATCACCGTGGTCAAGCCGGACGAACCGACGTCATCAGCGACATCGCCTGCCGCGCCCCTCGCTGCCGTCGGGGGCTCGATGTACGCCGTCGGAGCGGCGCTCGTTGCCGACCACCTCGAGTTGCCGCTGCCCGAGTTCGAGCGACACGTGGTTGCGCTGGGGTTCGGCCCGGTGCGCATCGTCTGGCGGGACGGCGAGTATCTCGGCAACACCGAGGAACTCATCGTCGGTCGGGTGAACGTGGCCGTTGAGACCGAGGCCGGCACAGAGACCGTCATCGACGCGTACGTGGAGAACGATCCGGAGTCGGGCGCCGCGACGCCCGAGGCGAGGATCGTCGAAGTGTTCGAGGGCGTCGAGTTCTACCCGGCCTGTGGCAACGAGCAGCTCGAACACGACGGGGTCGTGTGGTACCAGGTCCAGCAGAACGAGTATCCCGAGATCTACGACCGCGCCGTGAACGGCTACCGGGAGAACATCCCGGAGGGCGTCGGACCCCGCGGGTTCGCACAGGGCTTCGCGCCGCGTGTGGTCGCCCCGGGGCCCGGCGACGACATCGGCACGCTCGTGATCTGGTCCGACGACGTCGCCTACTTCTTGTCCGACAGCGGCAGTTTGACGGCATGGCTCGTTCGCGAGCAGTTGTCCTATCCCTGGGAGTGCTGACGGCCTGACGACCCGCTCCACGAGGGCCCAGGGGAGTGGCGGGTAACCTGGCGGCCTGATGTTCGACAATCTTTCCAACCGACTCGACGGGATCGTCAAACGCCTCCGCAGCAAGGGCCGACTCACCGAGAGTGACGTCGACGAGGTGATGAAGGAGATCCGCTCGGCGCTCCTCGAGGCCGACGTGAACGTCACCGTCGTCCGGTCGGTGTGCAACCGGATCCGTGAGCATGCCATCGGTGCCACTCGTTCGCAGGCCCTCGATCCCGGCCAGCAGGTCGTCAAGGCCGTCAACGACGAGCTCACCCGCATCCTCGGCGGCGAGACGCTGGCCATCAGGTACGCGTCCAAGCCCCCGACCGTGATCCTGATGGCGGGCCTGCAGGGTTCCGGTAAGACCACAGCGACCGGCAAGTTGGCGCAATGGTTCAAGTCGCAAGGTCGCCAACCACTCCTGGTCGGGGCCGACCTCCAACGTCCGGCCGCCGTCGAACAGCTCCGTACTCTCGGCCGTCAGGTCGACGTACCGGTGTTCTCCGACCCCGAGGACCCGGTGCTCACCGCGTTCGAGGGTGTCGAGGAGGCCAAGCGTCTGGGCCGCGACGTGGTGATCGTCGACACGGCTGGTCGTCTCTCGATCGACAAGGAGATGATGGAGCAGGTGCGCCTGATCTCCGGCGCCGTTGCACCCGACTACACGTTCCTCGTCATCGACGCGATGACCGGTCAGGACGCGGTGCAGACCGCCGAGGTGTTCCACGAGACGCTCCAGATCGACGGGGTGATCCTCTCCAAGCTCGACGGTGACGCCCGCGGCGGTGCCGCACTGTCGGTGAAGGAAGTCATCGGACGGCCGATCGCTTTCGCATCGACCGGTGAGAAACTCGACGCCTTCGAGCAATTCCACCCCGACCGAATGGCCGGTCGCATCCTCGGCATGGGCGACATGCTGACCCTGATCGAGCAGGCCGAGCAGGCATTCAACGCCGATCAGGCCGAGCAGGCGGCCAGCCGGATGATGGAGGGGCAGTTCACGCTGGACGACTTCCTGGAACAGATGCAGGCCATCAAGAAGATGGGTCCGCTCTCGGGCATTCTCGGCATGATGCCGGGCATGCCGAAGGAACTGAAAGACGCCAAGATCGACGACGACGACCTCAAGCCGATCGAGGCGATCATCCGCTCGATGACAGCCGAGGAACGGGCGAGGCCCCAGCTGATCAACGGAAGCCGCCGGGCCCGAATCGCCAGGGGTTCGGGGACAGAATCGGGTGAGGTCAGCCGACTCGTCAAGCAGTTCAACGACATGCAGAAGATGATGAAGAAGATGGGCATGGGCGGCGGCAAGAAGGGCAAGAAACGCGGCATGCCGGGTCTGCCGGGCATGGGCGGTGGCATGCCCGACATGAGTGAACTCGAAGCCCTCATGGGCGGCCAGCAGGGCGGCCCCGATCTGCCGGGTCTCAAGCGCTAGCCAGGTGAAACTCGACGCGTCGGGGTTCGACGCGTCGACGTCACCACTCCGCGCCGAGTGACTTCACATCGGTACCACCGCGCAGTTCGAAACCTGAGAAGAGCTCGTCGAGTTCGTTGACCAGGATCTCGGCGTGCACACGGCGGAACACGAGCGGTGGGCGAATCTTCAAGACGTTGTCGAACCGACCGGTCACGCCGGCCAAGACGCCTCGTTGCCGCAGTTCGGTGACGAGACGTTTGGCGTCGGCGTACGCGATCGGTGCGCGACCGGCGCGGTCCTGGACCAGGTCGAGTCCCCAGAACAAGCCGCTCCCCTGCACGTTGCCGACGATCTCGTGACGGTCCGCGAGTTCGCCGAGGTCGCGGCCGAGCACGGCGCCCGTGTCGGCCGAGTTGTCGAGCAGGCCTTCATCATCGATCACTTCGAGCACCGCAAGCGCGACCGCGGCCGACACGGGGTTGCCGCCGAACGTGTTGAAGTAGTTGCGACGCGTCGCGAAGTCGGCTGCGATCTCCGGCGTCGTGACGACAGCGGCGACCGGGTGTCCGGCACCCATCGGCTTGCCGATCGTCACGATGTCGGGCGTCAGGTCATGGTCGGCGTGGCCCCAGAAGTGCTGTCCCAGGCGGCAGTAGCCGGCCTGGACCTCGTCGGCGACGACGAGGCCGCCATGGCCTCGGACGATGCTCGCAGCCTCTGCGACGTAGCCGGAGGGGGCGACCAGGACCCCGTTCGAGTCCCAACTGGTGTCGACGAGCATCGCGGCCACGCCGTGACCGGCACCGTCCAGCCGCTCCGCGGCGTCCCTGACGAGGCCGGCGTAACGAGAACCGGCGTCGGACCCGGTGCCGAACGGACCCCGGTAGGTGTTGGGCGGCTCCACCACGCCGAGCCAGTCGGGTCGCTCGTGCGCCGGATACGAGTCGGTGGACAGCAGGCGAACCAGCTCGGAGTTTCCGTGGTACGAACTCTCGGTGACGATCACCCCGTGATGGCCGGATACCGTTCGCGGCGATCTGCATCGCCAGGTCGTTCGCCTCGGTGCCAGTGCAGACGAAGTAGCAGACATCGAGGTCGCCGGGTAGCGAAGCGCCAAGCCGTTCAGCGAGGTCGATCACGGTGCTGTGTACATAGCGGGTGTTGGTGTTGATCCGGCCGGCCTGTTCGGTCAATGCGGCGAGCACGCGGTGGTGCGCATGGCCGACCGACGGCACGTTGTTGTAGCAATCGAGGTAGCGGCGACCTGCGTCGTCGTACACCCAGACGCCGTCCCCCCGCACGAGGTGGACCGGCTCGTCGTAGAACAACTGATAGCTGGGCGCAAGCACGTCCCGGCGCCGATTGATGAGGGTCTCGTCGATCATCTCAATGCCTCCGCGAGCGTGTCGGCGACGTGCGCCGGGTCGAGCGTCGACCAACGCTCGAGGTTGGAGATCAATCTGGGCCGTTCGGCCGCGACTGCGTGTGCGATGTGCGGTGCGTGACGGATCTGGTAGTCGGTCAGCAGCATGCTGAGCGCGAGTCGTGCGAGGACGAGCTCCGGGATCGCGGCACGCTCGTCGTCATCGATGGGACGATGTTGGTGGAAGCCGCGTACCAGAGCACCGAGCCCGGCCGCCGGATCGCACTGGTGGGGAATCAGGTTTGCACCCGAGACGCCCAGATCCGCGGCGGCTGCCGTGTGCACGAGGTCGCCGAAATCGATCACGCCGGACACCACGTCCGAAGCAGGGTCTGATCGCAGGAGGTTGCCGGCATGGGCGTCGTTGTGGACCACCTGCTGCGGGAGTCGTCGCGTCGTCTCGAGCACATGCTCGAGACGGTCGCGAACGGTGGCCAGCAGCGCGATGGCATCTGGGCCGAGACCATCCCAGAGGTAGGGGTCGACGATCAGCCCGTTGGCGATGTCCCACGGCATGGGAAGGTGGGCGGCCGGGTGGTCGAAGTCCGCCAGTGCCGCCGAGAGCGCCCCGACGAGCGCTCCGATGTGGAACAGCCCCCGATGGGTGACTGGCGTGTCCTCGTCGAACGTGATCCCGGGCAGGAACGTCACCATCCGCATGGCATGTCGCTCGTCACCACGTTCGAGGACGGGCACGAGCTCGCCGTCAGTCGTCGGCACCATTCGTGCAACCGGGAGCCCCGGTGTCGTTCGTTCGAGGTGGATCAGCGCCTGTGCGTGGAAGTCGACGGTGTCCCACGAATCCCTGGCGCTGGCGATCTTGAGCACGAACGGTCGGCCGTCGGCCGTGGCGATCATCGTGTTGTGCGAGCGCTCGCCGCGGAGACGGCGGCTGGTTCCGGCGAGTCCGTAGCGGTCGTGGGCGATCAGTGCGATCTCGGTGTCGTCGAGCACCGGAGGGTCGAAACCGAACAGATCCATCGACGCAGGCTACGACTGTTGGGTGGGGCGTCCGGATTCGACGTCCTGCCGGTTAACCTCTCGGGGTTCTCAAATTGCATCCAGGAGTCTGAACACATGGCAGTCAAGCTGCGTCTCACCCGAATCGGCAAGAAGAAGCAACCGCAGTACCGCATCGTCGCCGCCGACGCTCGGTCGCCGCGTGACGGCCGCTTCATCGAGATCCTCGGTCACTACGACCCCCTCCAGGATCCGTCGGCGCTGACCGTCGACAACGACAAGGTCGTCAAGTGGTTGAAGGAAGGCGCGCAGCCGACCGAGCGAGTGGCCAAGCTGCTCACCGTGTCGGGTGCCATGGACCAGTTCAAGGCCGAGAAGTGAGCGATTCGGCGCCGACCGCTGTTGCGGTCCTCGAGCACATCGTCAAGTCGATCGTCGACGATCCCGACTCGGTGACCGTCGAGGAAGTGACCGACGAAGGCAAGCACCGCCTCGATGTCCGTGTGGGCGACGGTGACCTCGGTCGTGTGATCGGCCGGCGCGGACGGACCGCTGCGAGTATCCGCACGGTGACCCGAGCTGCAGCGTCGAGAGACGGCGTTGAGCTCGACATCGAATTCCTCGACTAGCGAGCCGGCAACTCACCACCACCGTTCCCAACCCGACCAACCGGCCGAGGGCATCCCCGCTCGGCTCGTGGCTCGCCGGTCACTGGAACAACTCGTTGGTGACGTAGAGGTCAGCGACCAGTTCAGCGAGGTCAGCGACCAGTTCAGCGGTGTGCTCCCGCTGAGCATCGTCGACGGTGCGTTGTACCTCTGTGACGGGCCGTCGGTGTCGCTTGAGTTCGGCGAGTTCGCCACGACCGGCTTCTGGTCCTCACCGTTCACCTCATGTCACGCTGAACGCACCGGACGCCCGACCGCGGTCGGGCCGTCCGGCGGTACCTTGGCTCGCATGGACACGCCGCATGGGTTGCTGGAAGTCGGCCACGTGGGTCGAGCCCACGGCATCCGCGGTGATGTGTTCCTGGTGCTCACGACCGACCGTGTCGAGCGGGCGGCCGTCGGCTCGAGGTTGTGGGTTCGGAACCGGTGGATCGTCGTGACGCAGTCGTCGAATGCGAGCGGCAAGTGGCGGGTGCATCTCGAAGGGGTCGATGACCGCACGGCGGCCGAGGCGCTGGCCGGGACCCCGGTACTCGCAGAACCGATCGAGGATCCGGATGCATTGTGGGTTCACCATCTCATCGGTGCGACGGTGATCGAGGAGAACGGCATCGACCGCGGGCGGTGCACCTCGGTCGTGGCCAATCCGGCGGCCGACCTGCTCGAGCTCGACTCCGGTGCGCTCGTGCCGGTCACGTTCGTCACCGCGGTCGACGTGTCCGGCGGCGTACCGATCGTGACGATCGAACCGCCCGACGGGCTCTTCGACCTGGACGACTGAGGCCGACGGTGCGCATCGACGTCTTCACGCTCTTCCCCGATCTCGTCGACGGGTTCTGCTCGCACAGTTTGCTCGGCAGGGCTCGCCAGAGTGGGCTGCTCGAGCTGCGGCTGCACGACCCGCGTGATCAGACCTCCGATGTCCACGGCACCGTCGACGACGCGCCGTTCGGCGGGGGAGCGGGAATGCTCATGAAACCCGAACCGCTGTTCGAGTCGGTCGAGTCGGTCGATCCGCCTCGACCGTTGCTCCTCCTCGGTCCGGGCGGTCGTCGCTTCGACCAGGCAGTGGCACACGAGCTGGTCGAGGGCGGCGGGTTCAGCCTGCTGTGCGGGCGCTACGAGGGCGTCGACCACCGGGTGCGCGAGCACCTCGTCGATGGCGAGGTGAGCGTCGGCGATGTCGTCCTGAACGGAGGGGAAGTCGCAGCCTGCCTGGTCGTCGAGGCGGTCACACGGCTGCTGCCCGGCGTCATGGGCAATGCTGACAGCCCCGTCACCGAGAGCTTCGGCGAATCGGGCCTGCTCGAGGAGCCCCAATACACGCGACCCGCGAGCTTCCGTCAGTGGGACGTGCCCGAAGTGCTCCGCAGCGGCGATCACGGTCGTGTCGACCGGTGGCGTCGTGCGCAGGCGCTGCACCGGACGATCGCAGGAGACCCGACATGATCGACGCGCGTGGCGGTATCGGAGATGATGAGCGCGCACTGTTGGAAGAGTTCCCACCCGTCCCGTATCCTTGATCGGGCCCCCGAGGTACTGACCCTCGCAACGGTGTGGGGCCCTTTCCGAGAGAGACGCCATGAAGACGACCGACCTCATCGACAACGATTCGCTCCGTGACGACATTCCCGACTTCGCCCCGGGCGACGAGCTGAAGGTGCACGTACGGGTCGTCGAGGGTGGCAAAGAGCGTGTCCAGGTGTTCCAGGGCAACGTCATCCGTCGCCAGGGCAGCGGCCTGCAGGAGACCTACACCGTGCGCAAGCTCAGCTACGGCGTCGGTGTCGAGCGCACCTTCCCGGTGCACGCTCCCACGGTGCAGAAGATCGAGGTCACCAAGCGTGGCGACGTTCGCCGTGCCAAGCTGTACTACCTCCGCGACCGTATCGGCAAGGCCGCGAAGGTGCGCGAGAAGCGCGAGTTCTGAGTCGCTGACTCGCCTTCGGGTCGCACGACCCCGACATCTCAGGATCTCGGAGGAACGCGCTCGTGGGCGACCAGTCGAAACGTGCTCGAGGGCGGTGGGGAGAGAATCGCGCCTGCGTGTTGCTGCGGACCGCCGGCTATCACCTTCTCGATCGCAACTGGCGATCGCCCGAGCGTCACGTCCGAGGTGAGCTGGACATCGTCGCCATCGTCGACGATGTCGTCGTGTTCTGCGAGGTGAAGGCGCGACGTCGTGACACCTTCGGAGGGGCGGCCGCAGCGGTCGATCGCCGCAAGCAGGAGCAGATTCGGCTCCTTGCCGCCAGTTGGCTTCGTCTCACCGACGTCGACTACCAACGGGTCCGGTTCGACGTCGTCTCGATCGACGGGGTGCGGGCCGAGCACATCGAGGCCGCGTTCTGATCAGGAGAAAAACGCCCAGGCGAGCAGACCCACCCCCGCCAGACCGGCGGCGATCACCATCACGTAGTCGCCGGTTCGGGCCGTGAACTTCCGATAGGGGCTGTATCCCACGGCACCAGTATCGCCGCCGGGTTGCCAGCCAGGCACGTCGACCGAGCGATACCCTCGCTGACGTGCGGCGAGTCGTGACAGCTTCGATGGCACTGGTGGCCGTCGCCCTGCTCGTTTCGCCGGTGTCCGAACGTGCCGTCGCCCAGGAGGAGCCGCCGCCCGACTCGGTTCCGGAAGATGTTCAGGGGGACGTCACCGGTGGCGAGACGACCGACGGCCCACCGCCGACACTGCCACTGATCCCGGTGCCGACCGGCTGTGCGGCACCCCGAATGCCGCACGTCGTGTTCGTCGGTGAGGTCGTGAACCGCGACTACCGGACCATTCGATTCGAGATCGAGCGGATCCGCAGCGGCCGCAGCGATCCGTTCGCCCTCGGCGACCGAATCGACGTCCGATACGGCATCGACGCGCAGTACCTCGACGACGGTGAGTCGTACCTGGTCGCAGCGGTCGTCGACCCTGACCTGGGCCTGCTCGTGTCACGAGTCTCGGAACCGATCGAAAACTTCGGTGGTGACGAAGTGATCGGCGTCACCGAGACCGATGTGAACTGTCCCGATTTCGAAGATCCGATGCAAACGCTGCACCTGGACGGCACGCCGATCGACGCCAGCGTGATCAAGCCGTTCCTCGACGCGAGAATCCGCATCGTCAGCGCCTTGGTGCTGCCGTTCGCGCTTGCGATGGGCGCGATCTTCGTGTTGGCGGCGTTCCGGTTGAGCGTGTCGGGTCTCTACCGCAGCGTGGTCGATTCGGGCCGCAGCCGTTACACCTGATCGTCGGTTGTGGGGGTGTCGCTGATCAGCACGCGGGCCTCGTGCAGTGCCTGGTGCCAGTCCGGAATGGCGATCTGTTCCGCTGGCCCGTCCGGTCGACAGCGGACGAGCATCGCTCCGGCCACGGGTCGCTCGAGGATCTGCTCGAGCACCAGGCCGTACACCGCCAGCTGCCGGCGGTACCGGGCGATGCGATCGGCGCGCTCGTCGTCGTCAGGCCACTGGTCGGTCTTGTAGTCGACGATGACGCCGCCATCGTCGGTCTCGACGAACAGGTCGATGTAGCCCTCGACCGTGCGGCCGTCGACGGAAGACGGCCACGAACAGTTCCCGATGGTGAGTTCCGGTGGCCGCCTGTTGCACGATCGGGGCCCGCGAGCGCTGAGCGAGCGAGGTCGGCGACGGTGTCGTCCATGCCGAGGATGCCCTCGGCTGCGCACTGTGCGGCAGCGTGCGACTCGATGTCGTCGCCGGTTGCGAGGTCGACGTACTGCAGCACGGCGTGTACGGCCCGCCCGACCGCGGTGCCGTACCGGCCGCGCTGCCACGGCGGGAGATCGAGGTCGACGGCGCCCTTGTCGAGGCCTGCGTCGGTGTCGGCCTCGCCGGCGAGGTAGGTCGCGCTCACGCTGGGCCGAACCGATGCCAGCTCGAACGCACGTCGTCGTTCGGCCTGCCATTCGTCGAGGTCGGCCCAGAGGGGTCGATCGTGGGTGACTCGACCGATCGAGAAGGTGCCCGCCGTCGGTTCGAGCACGCGGGCGCCGTGTTCAACGTCGGCGGCCCCAGCCCCGACGAGGAGAGCGCCGCTCACCGAGGTGGCCGACGATCCGTCGTCGTCGGGGTAGCGGTGGAGCGAGACCACGAGGTGGTCGACGGCACGGGTGCATGCGACGTACAGCAGACGGCGGCGTTCGGCATCGCTCATCTGTTCGTCGATCGGCTTGAAGTCCTCGAAGATCGGGTCGGGTGTCTTCGAGTTGGAGATCGTCCACGTGTCGCCGTGCCACACCACGGAGTTCGAGTAGACGAAGTTCGGTCTGGTCGTCATGCCTGACAGCACGGTGATGGGGAACTCGAGACCCTTGGCGGCGTGCACCGTCATGATCCGGACCGCATCGTCGTCGTGCTCGGGCAGGATCGTGTCGGCGTTCCGGCTCTCGCTGGCGAGCAGCTGCACCCAGGCGAGGTAACGACGGAGCCCGTGGCCGCCGGCGTCGCTCCAGGCGCGAGCCTGGTCGACGACGTAGCGGACGCGCCGCCAGACATCGCGGGCATCGGGCTGGTCGAGCGCGACATCGAGCATGCGACGCTCGTCGATGAGCGCCGCCAGCAGGTCGGCGGGACCGATGCGGCTCGCCCGACGGGCGAGGCTCCCGAGGTGTTGCACAGCGAGGCCGACGGGGTGATCGACGAGCGGGGGCGGGGTGTCGTCGCCCGGTTGCCACCAGATCGTCCAGCGGCCGCCATCGCGGTGCCACTCGTACAACTCGACGTCGCTGCACCCGTACAGTGGTGTCCGCAACGCGGCGATCACAGCCAGTTCGTCGGTCGGGTCGGCGGCCACGCGGAGCGCCAGCATCAGGTGGCGGATCTCGGTGGTGGTGTAGACGACCGAGCTGTTCTCGGCCCGGTACGGAAGATCGCGGTCGCGGAGCGCCAACTCGAGTGCCGGCAGCGACGTGCGGGCAGGCAGCAAGACCGTGATGTCTCCCGGACGGCAGGGCCGGAGTTGGTCGCCGTCGGTGACCGACCAGCGTTCGGCGAGGGCGGTCGCCACGGCATCGGCTGCGTCGGACGCCTCGCGTCGGCGGATTTCGTCGGCCTTCCGCGACCCGAGGTCATCGTGCTCACCGAGGCCGAACACGGTCACCGAGCCGTGGTCGAGATGGTGCCGGCGATGGGGAGAGAGCCGCTGGTATGCGGGTTGCACGTTGCGGTCTTCGACGATGATCTGGGCGAAGACGCCGTTGACCCAGTCGAGCACGGGCCGTGACGACCGGAAGTTCGCGCTCAGCAGTTCGCGGTCGGCGCCCACTTGGTCGGCTGCGCGCAGGTACTGGCCGATGTCGGCGCGGCGGAACCGGTAGATGGACTGCTTGGGGTCGCCGACGATGAACAACCGCCCGGGAAGCGGGTGGAGCGCCGTCCAGTCGTCGTCGTGCGCCGGGTCGTCTGGGTCGGCAGCGAGACGGACGGCGATCTCGAGCTGGATCGGGTCGGTGTCCTGGAACTCGTCGAGGAGGATGCGCTGGTAGCGCTCGTGCATGAACCGGCGGATCGCCGGTTGCGATGCCGCGAGACGGCGAGCGAGCACCAACAAATCATGGAATTCGATCGTTCCCGACGACGCCCGTTCGAGCGCTCCCTCCAGCACCCAGCGACCCATGACCGTGCCGAGCACCCGCACCCGCTGCTGACGCACCTCACCGAGCAGGTCGTCGGCCTCGTCGGCGAGGTCGGCCTGGGCGTCGCGCAGCCGTGTGAGGTCGTCGGGGTCGAAGCTCAGCTGCATCCAGTTCTTCTTGGCCCCGGTGCGCTTGGTCGTGCGAAGGCGGTTTTCGAGCCGTTCGAGTTGTGCGACCCGGGTGCCGAGTCGGTCGTCGGCCAGTGCCGTCTCGGCGAGGCTGCGCAGCTCGGCGAGGCGTTCGGTCTGTGCGTCGCCGGACGGAACCGGCGTCTCGCAGAGCGAGCGCACCCGGTGGAGGAAGGATTCGTCGTCGAGTTGCCACGGCGGCGGATCAGAGCGATCGACACGCGTTTCGACGAGGTCCCAGTTGTCGTGGAAGCTCGCCGCCACGCGGCGTCCGCCCCGATGGAGATCGAAGCGGTCGAGCTGGCAGAGCTCGACCAGCTCGCTGCCGCCCTGGGCGACGCCGCCGGGCGGGTGAGGGTCGTCGAGCAGCCGATCGACCAGTGTCTCCCACCGCTCTTCGAACGCCAGGTGACTCTCGAGTTCGTCGAGGACGGTGAACCCGGGCGGGAGCCCGGCAGCGACCGGGAAGTCGTTCAGGAGCCGGCGGGCGAAGGCGTGCAGTGTGCCGATCGGGGCGTGGTCGATGCCGCTCGCAGCGCCGGGCTCGCCGGCTTCGACCAAGGCTGCCCGCACTCGGTGGCGTAGCTCGGCCGCTGCCTTCTCGGTGAACGTGATCGCGGCGATCGCCCCGATGTCGACCCCTGATCGGACGAGTGCGACGATGCGGTCGACGAGGCTTGCCGTCTTGCCGGCACCGGCGCCGGCCTCGACGAACAGGTTGGCGGCGAGATCGTTGGCGATACGGTCGCGGGCGGGCTGGTCGAGCGGTTCGTTGAACGGCAACTCGACGGTCGTCATGAGTGGTCGTCCTCGTCGTCGAGCGGAAACCAGCGAGCCAGACGAGCGTCGTGGCGTTTGCGGACCCACTCGCCGTAGCGCTCGTCGACTCCGAGCCCGTCGGGTTGGCAGTAGTGGCAATCGATCCGATGCTGGTACTTCGGCGGTTCGGTCACGGCCGGGTAGAGGCCGGACTCGATGCCGGCGACGACCTCGCCCAGGTCGTCGGTGACGAGCTGCCAGACCGCATCGTCGAACACGTAGCCGTGGCGGGCGTAGTTGCCGCGCTGGAAGAAGTCGTACTCGGCCAGAACCCGCGTGGCTGATTCGCCGGGCACTTCCCTTCGCAGGGCGAGTGCCGCAGCGGCGTAGATCGGCAGCTGGAAGCGGGTACCGCCCTCGGTCGGGTCGGCAGCGTTGACGTTGCGGTAGTTGTCGACCTTGCCGCTCTTGTGGTCCATGACGATCACGTCGCCGCTGGCCTGCTCGTCGATCCGGTCGACGTAGCCGGCCACGGCGAGCCGTCGGCCGTCGGGGAGCGGCAGTGCGACGGGATCGTCCCACCCGAACCGCAGCTCGGAGTGGACAACCCGGGCGTGGCGCTCGGCGGCGGTGCGGCCATCGAGCACGAACCAGTTCACGAGGTCGTTGCGAACCGACCGGCGGTCGAGAAACCAGTGGGCCGCTCGGCCGGTGCGACCGGTGCGCTCGAACTCGTCGGCGACCTCGTCGAACAGATCCTCGAGTCGGGCGACGTGGTCGGCCGACCAGCCCTCGGACGAGGGCTGGCCGACCTCACCGTCGACGACGAGTCGATGGAACCGGTCGAGTGTCTCGTGTACGACGTTGCCCCGCTCGATCGGCGACAGTGCGATCTCGTCGCCCGGGTCGTCGAGGGGCCTCACGCCGAGGAGGTAGCGCACGAAGTAGCCGTGCGGGCACGCCGGCCAGCTCTCGATCTGTGACGCCGACATCGGGCGGTGGAGCTGGTCGATCCGGAGTGAGGTGAGGTCGCCGTCGTACACGCTCACCACATCGGAGCGCCGAGCGGCGCGCATGGTCAAGGAGCGCGTCGACACGGGGTCGTCGCAGCAGGCACTTCGAAGGTCGGCGGGCGACACGGCGGAGATGGCGCGGTGGCGCAGCCGATGCTCGGCGGCGGTGGCCGGGAACTCAACGCTCACGAGGCCGGCATGGTGGCTCTTGACGACCGACTGCGGGGCCCCGCCGACATGGTCGGCCACCCAGCGGGAGGGCAGCCGCTCGGTCGTCGCTCGGAGGTCGCCTCTCGGCACGCAGATGACCGTGCTGTCCGACGTTGCGAGATGGCCGAGCAAGCTTCGGTGGATCCGGTGGACCCGTGCGTCGGAGCTGGCCAACCCGGCGGCGCGCCGATCCTGCTCGCTGACGAGGGGGTCGATCGTGGGTGCCGGCGGCAACAGGCCATCGGCGGCGCCGAGCACGACGGTGAGGTCGGCATCGAGCCCGACGGTGCCCGCGAGCGAACCGATCGTGACGCCATCGCCGAGTCGACCGAGACGCCCAGGTGCAACCTCGAACTCGGCGGCGAATGCAGTTCGGAACTCGGCTCGGGTCACCGGTGGGCCCACGGCGTCGAGGTGGCGGAGACGGTCGAGCACCTTGCTGGCGTGGTCGGATGCCAACCGCTCGGCCTCGTCGAGTTGATCGAGCACCGACCGCCCGAGGCGCCGGAGTACCTGGTGTTCGCACCAGTCGGCCCAGGCCTCCCACGTGCGGGTTCGGCGCGGTGGTCCGAGATCGCGGCGGAGGTCGGCGATGAACGTCGCCAGCTGTTCGGCCCGCTCGGCGTCGGCCTCGTGCGGTTCGGGCCGCGACCGAGAGTTGGCCGCCAGTGCGTTGAGGCGGGGCTCCCAGTGTTCACCGCGGCTCACGCCGGCGGCTCGTGCGAGGCGCTCCCAACGCCCGACGGCGATGCGCTCACCGCGAGGGTCGCGGACGGGCAGGTCGGCCAGCAGATCGAACAGGTCGACGCGCCGCAGGCCGCGTCGGTCGAGCTGGAGCAGATCGAGCAGGAAGCGGGGGACCAGCCGCTCCGTGACCAATGTGCCAGGGCGTCCGTTCCACGGGATGCCCGCGGCGCTCAGGTGGTGCTCGACGAGCCGGGCATAGGGGCGGTCGGTCGGCCACAGCACGACCATCCGGGCGAACGGCGAACCGGCTCGGGCGGCGTCGACCACACGACGGACGGCGTGGCGGACCTCGTCGTCGGCGTCGGTGGTCGACAGGACGGTGACATCGCGTCCCGTGGAGGGTGGCTCGCGGTCGACATGGAGGTCGGTGCCCACGGCGCTGGCGAACTCAACCGCCTCTTGGTCGACCGAATCGACGCCGGTCGTCTCGACCAGCAGTTCGACCGCGCCGACGCCGGCCAGCGTGCGGAGCAGCTCCGATGGCCAGCCGACTTCGGGCCGGGGGAGGAACACGACGGTCGGTGCGGTCGTTCGCTGTTCACTCAGCCGCTCGATGGCGGCGGCGAACAGGTCGGCCTCGTCGTACCAGTCGTTGGTCAGTCGTGCGGCGACCTCGGTCAGCACCCGTGCGGCTTCGCGCCCCCGAGTCGACGCTCCGGCGAGCCGCTCGAGCGCAGCAGGCCCGGCGAACCGCACCTCTCGGTACAGGTCGCGCAGCGAGGTGATGGTGGACGGGTGATCGGCCACCGCGGCGTACACACCCGGAACGTCGCGCAGCACGCCTCGCACCGTGATGTCGATCATCGGCGTCGACACGGGCCGACGACCCTGTGCCGCCAGACCGGCGCCGACGATCCGCTCGGCGAGCCGGGACGGCGTGACGAGTTCGATCGCTGCGACCCCGCCGTGTGCCCCGAGCCAGCGACGGGCGGTGACTCCCACGGCGTTGGTCGGCACGATGATCGTGACCGGTGTCAGCGGTGCGCCGTGCTTCGCACCCGCGACGGCCCGTGCGAGTTCCGCCAATGCCCGCTCGGCACGCACGGAGGTACAGCGAGTGGTCACGAGGGCGATCGTACGCACCGGTGGTGTCGGAGTTGGGTTGGCGGCGCGCATTGCGCCGCGGGCCCTCGTCGACGAGCGCGGTCTGTCGCGTGCCGGGACGGCACGTCGGGTCGAGAAACCGCCGACTCCTTGCCGTCGGGCAGCGTCATCGTCAGCGACCTGTCGGCGCCGAGGCCGAGCGTCGGTCCGACCTCGTGAACCGTCCGGTGATGCCGGCTACGCACCGGGTCCAGACTGAGCCGGGGGTCGATGTGCGACTCGACGGCGTCGACCCGGCCCCGAACGACCCGTGCGAGACCCACCAACTCGGTGTTCGCCTCGCCGCCGGCAGCTGCGACGTCGGCTGCCAGCATCGTCGCCAGCTGCTCGAGAACCTCCGGGTCGGTCATGGCATCATGTTGACATCGGGGTGTGACAGGGCTTTCCCTGACACCCGAAGCGTCGTGCTGAGATCGTTCGACACTCCGGTCAGGACACCACCACGACACCACCACGACACCACCAGGCGGGACACCACCAGGCGGGACACCACCACGACACCACCAGGCGGGACACCACCAGGCGGGACACCACCAGCACACCGCGGATCTCCGGGGCCTCGAACCAGCCAACACCGTCGGCGACGGCACACGGCCGACGAGGCGCGATGTGTGGGAGAGTGGACCCTGGTCGGCTTTCAGTCCGGTCAGAGAGAGGCCGACATGGCCAGCAAAGACAAGGGCGGACGGAGCACCAAGACCCCCGCCGCAAAGTCAGCAAAAGAGAAGCGTCAGTCCAAGAAGGACAAGAAGGCCGCGAAGTCGCAGGCGGGGCTCATGCCCTAGAAGGACCGGACTGTCGCGGCATGAGTCCACCCCGACCGCGGAACTCCGGACAACGAGTGAGTGCTTCGGCTCGATGCATCGATGCCTCGATGCGAACGTGGCAGCGCGGAAGCGGCGGTGCAGGAAATGTGTACCGGCACCACCGACTACCGACGTGTCGATCGTGAAGCGCGCGGCGTGCCTGGCCCACCGTCCCGGCGCCGACCGACCGGGTCGATTCGCCCGGATCGATTCGCCCGGATCGATTCGCACGGTGGCCGAGCCTGGCGCGTTGCGTACGATCGCTTTCGTGTCGCAGTATCCACCACTCGACGTACGTGTCGTCACGCCTCGGATCGAATTGCGCGGAGCAACCGATGACCTGCTCGAGCAGCTCGCACCCGCCGTGCGTTCCGGCAAGGCCACCGCTGATCCACCGCCGTGGGACGATCCGAGTTCGTTCTATGAGCCGGACCCGGACGCGCGCGTGCGCCAGTGGCTGCAAGGAATCTGGCGCGGGCGCGGCACCGTCAGACCCGAGTTCTGGCGGTTGTACTTCGTGGTGACCGTCGATGATGAACCGGTCGGCATGCAAGACGTGATCGGCGACCACTTCGACTCGTTCGGAACCGTTGAGACCTCCTCGTGGGTCTCGTCGGCCGCCCGCAGGCGTGGGATCGGGACCGAGATGAGGTCAGCGGTTCTGCATCTGGCGTTCGAAGGGTTGGGGGCCGAGGAAGCTCACAGCGAAGCCGCCGTCGACAATGCCGGATCGAACGTTGTCTCGGAGCGACTCGGGTACGAGCGCAACGGAACCGCGTGGGCCACACATCAGGGGCAACCCGTGCTCGGACAGCGCTGGCGGCTCGGGCGCGAGACGTGGGCGGCCCGGCGGCGCAGCGACATCGTGATGAGCGGCGTCGACGAGTGCCGCGCCGCGCTGGGTCTCCAACGACGACCACTTCCGTAGGAACGCCGTCGATCGAGCGATCGACGGCCCACCGCGTGATGCGTCGTGCCTGCCCACGTTCCGTCCGACACGGTCGAGCGCTGACGGCGCGGTCGTCGGAGGAACGACTGAAGCACGCTCGGGCCGGCCGGCACGCAGGATCGCCCGGCCGGGGCATCCCGGGGTATCTGGCGAGGGCCACATCGGGCCGCCCTCGCTGGAGGCCGACCCAGGTGAGCGCCGAGCTCACCTACCGCACGTGCGCTCCCACCCGAGCAGGACGTGACGACGCGACCCTGGCGGCGGGATCCGTCGAGGTGGCGACCTCGAACGTCGGATTCGGCTGCATCGCGCGGCCCTTCGGGCACTGGTCACGTCGAGACGAGTTCGTCCATCGTGGCCAGAGAGGTGGTGAGGCCGGCGGCTGACTGCTCCATGAACGTCTCGGGATCCTCGGGTTCGGGCAGTTGACCTGCATGGTCATGAGCGTGAATCCGTTGCCAGTCGGCTCGAACGTCAGGGTCTGGGCGGCCGGTGGCCCGGTCGGGTCGGCATCACCCATCACGAACCACTCGTCGGCATCGAGACGCATCCGGTCGGTCGATGTTGGTGTAGATGCCGTGCCAGGCGATCGGGCCGTGATCGGGGAGCACCATCACGTAGTGGTAGCGGCCGCCCTCGACCGGATTGGACTCGCACACGGTCATCTCCGACTCGGGCGGAGCGCCGGACGGGAACCAGACGAGAAGGTCGGCCGGATCGGTGAATGCCCGGAAGACGCGATCGGGCGGAGCGCCGAAGACCCGGACGCACTGATACGACAAGCCATCGTCGCTCAGTTCGATGCGGGTCGATCCTCGCCGGGCGTCGAGGGTCGACAAGTCTGATGGGGTCGCGTGCGGTCGGTCATCGGCGGTACTCCTCAGGTTGGTCGGGATTGGGGTCGGTCGAAACGAGTTCGTCGAGGGTGTCGAATCGGGCATGCCAGACGTCGTCGAACGAAGCGAACCAATCGTGTGCCATCTGCAGGCCCCGACCGTCGAGGCGGTAGCGGCGGTATCGGCCATCGGTTCGGACCGAGACGAGTTCTGCGTTGGCGAGGACCTTGAGATGTTTGGACACCTGGGGCTGTCTCAGTCCGGAGACGTCGACGAGTTCGGAGACGGTCGACTCGCGTCGGCCATGCAACAGTTCGAGCAAGTGCCGACGATTCGGCTCGCCCACGGCGTCGAGGGCGAGATCGGTGTCGGTCACGTCGACACCCTACATATTCCTTCAGAGGAATGCAATCTCTCGTGACGGTCTCGCGGCGTACGGCTCCAGGTTGGCCCGGCACGAGCGCTCCGGCGCCGGATCGGCGGGCGGCGAAGAAGTCGAGAGCTGAACCGCACACCCACGTTTTCGGCCGGTGCTACGGTGCGTGACCCTCGTCACCGCGTCCAGGGAGAATCATCTTGTTCACAATGGCCGACGTCACCCGCACGCACGCCGCCCAACGGCCCGACAAACCGGCACTCATCTGCGACGACCGCACGTTGACGTACGGCGAGTTGCACACCGAGAGCTGTCGAGTTGCGAACGCACTCATCGAGGCCGGCGTCACATCGCAGGATCGAGTGGGATTCGTCGTGGAAGAACGTTCCCGAGTACTTCACCCTCAGCTACGGCGCCGCCAAGCTCAACGCGGTGCCCGTCGCCGTCAACTGGCGGCTGGCACCACCTGAGATGGCGTTCAGCCTCGACAACGCCGAGGCGAAGGTGGTGCTCGTCGAAGGTGAGTTCCTCGAGCACCTCGACAAGATGGACCTGCCGCGCAACCCGCTCATCATCGAGGCGGGTGGGGCCGGCGTCAACGTGTCGTACAGCGAGTGGATCGATGGTCGATCGGACGACGATCCGAACTATCCGACCGGTCTCGACGACACCGGGTCCCAGCTGTACACCTCCGGAACGACCGGGCTCCCGAAAGGAGCGGAGCTCACCAACCGGAACTTCGAGGCGATCATCGAACCGATCAGCGACATGATCGGGGTGACGTCCGAGAGCGTCATGCTGCACGTCCTCCCGATGTTCCACATCGGAGGCAGCGGGGTGGCCACCGTCGGTCTCTACAACGGAGCGACCAACGTCGTCCACCGCGATGTCGACCCCGGACGGATCTTCGCCGACATCCCGAAGTACGGCGTGACCGCCAGCTTCATGGTTCCGGCGCTGCTGCAGGTCCTTCCGATGCTCCCGGGAGCATCGGACGTCGATTTCTCGTCGTTGGAGAAGATCTTCTACGGCGCGTCGCCGATCACCGAGGAGGCACTGGTTGCATCGATGGCACTGCTCAAGTGTCCCCACGCGCAGGCCTACGGACTCACCGAGACCACGGGTGTCGTCACCTGGCTCCCACCCGAGGACCACGATCCGGGCGGTCCCCGAGCGAAGCTCCTCCGCTCGGCCGGCAAGCCCGTTCAGGGTGTCGAACTGCGCATCGTCGACGATGGAGGCAACGATCAGCCACCGGGTGAAGTCGGCGAAGTCTGGGTGCGGACCCACCAGAACCTGAAGAGCTACTGGCGAAATCCCGACGCCACCGCGGAGGTGTTCCCCGAAGGACGCGATGCCGACGGTCTCGGTTGGTTCCGTACCGGCGACGCCGGATACGTGGACGACGGCTACCTGTTCATCCACGATCGGGTGAAGGACATGATCGTGTCCGGCGGGGAGAACATCTACCCGGCCGAGATCGAGAACGCGATCATTTCCCACCCTGACGTGGCCGACGTCGCCGTGATCGGTGTGCCGAGCGAGCGGTGGGGCGAGTCACCACTCGCCCTGATCGTGCCCGCCGAGGGAGCCGACCCGACCCAGGACGAGATCATCGCGCATTGCGAGGAACGGCTGGCACGGTTCAAGTTGCCGACGGCCGTCGAACGGATCGATGCGATCCCGCGCAATCCGTCGGGGAAGATCCTCAAGGTCGAGATGCGCAAGCCCTACTGGGCAGGCCACGACCGAGCCGTCAACTGAGCACACGCACGCTCGGACCGGAACTCGTCGACGACGCCGTTCTGTGGCGCGTCACGCTCGAGTTCGGTCGTGATGGCGGGCGTCGCCATCGGCTGCCTCCAACCGGCATTCCAAGACCGTCGATCGGGCCACCTGGGCACAGCCATACTTGATGAGGTGGAGATCCGAGAGCTCGTCGCGGGTGGAGCGGACCGGTTGGTGGCACTGTTCGCTGCGGTGCTTCCCGGGTCCCCGACAGCGCAAGCTGCCGAACTCGACGAGCCTGAGGCGTTCCTGCGGGATTCGAGCTCCTTCGTGCTCGGTGCCTACATCGACGGTGCTCCCGTCGGGCTGGCATGGGGCTTGCAGATGCGCTCGGCCCGGTGGGCGGGTCATCACCTACGTCCACGAGCTGGACGTCACGAGGACTGGCGGTGACGAGGCGTCAGCTCTGCCCTCGTCACCGAAGCGATGAGCCTCGCTTCCAGTCGGGGCTCAACGAAGTTCTGGCTGTCGACGGGTGGGCACGACGAGCCCGCGCAAGCGCTGTACGAATCGCTGGGTGGAGACCGCAAGCCCCTCGGCGACGTGAACTACTGGTGGGAGCTCGACTGAGCAAGGTTCGGGGTTCCTCCGCTGCTGTCCGATCCGGGATGCCGCATGTCGAGCACGGACCGTCGCCGATCTCGGGAACCCACGTGATTCGGCAGCACGATCGGCGCGGCACCAGCAGGTCGAGCGTTCGTTCGGCGGTTCCGGATCCGTGATGGGGATGCCGCGATCGGCACCTGTCGACATCAGGTGTAGGCGGCGGCCGCCAGTGATCGGAGTTCGGTCACGGCGTGCTCCAGGCCCTGAGGGTCGCGGTAGAGAGCGCTGCCCGCAATGAGCACATTGGCACCCGCCGACGCCGCACCCTCGACCGTGGCCGGGGCGATGCCGCCGTCGACCTCCAGGTCGACCTCGTCGGACAGTCCGGCGGCATCGATCATGGCTCGGATCGTCGCGATCTTCGGTTCCATCGTCGGGATGTAGGCCTGGCCGCCGAAACCCGGGTTGACCGTCATGACCAGTACGAGGTCGACCAGATCGAGCACGTGTTCGATCGCCGAGGCCGGGGTCGCGGGATTGAGCGCGACCGCAGCGCGCGCACCCATCGAGTTGATGTTCCCGAGCGTTCGATGCAGATGTGTACACGCCTCGGCATGAACGATCAGCCGTGAACAGCCGGCGTCGACGTACTGCTCGGCCATGACGTCTGGTGTGTAGACCATCAGGTGAGCTTCGAACGGAACCGTGCAGTGCGGCCGAGCCGACTTGATCACGTCGGGCCCGAACGTGAGGTTGGGCACGAACTGGCCGTCCATGACGTCCCACTGGATCAGGTCGACGCCAGCGGTCTCGAGCGCTGCGACCTCCGCACCGAGCCGAGAGAAGTCAGCGGGAAGAACAGACGGAGCGATCTGGATCGGACGAGCCACGAACCGCGAACCTAGACGCGTGCCCGCACGCGCGGTCGTTCGTGCGGGGTGCGTACGCCCACACGCCGACGACACGATCCTCGGGATCGGACAGGTCACTCCGCCTCGTCGGAGCTCTCGCCCCGGTGCTCCCATTCCTCGTCGGCGTCGTCCCAGGCGTCGTTGCGTGCCTCGGACGTCGACTTCCAGTTCTCGGCTTCGCCCTTGGTGGGGTACGGCCCGAGCATGTGGTCGCCCGGTCCGCGTTCGGCGGCCCGCACGGCGATGCCCTTCGTGAGATCCCAGTACCACTCGCTCGGTTCCATCGACCCACTCTCGCACGAATTCTCGGCCTGGCGCTGTACGACCTGGGCCTGGGCCAGGCCGTTCGACGGTTTGCGAACGGGGAGCATCTCGACGACGAGACGGTCGCCACGAGGCGGCGGCGTGCTGGCGGGCGGTCACCGATCGGTAGCCTCCTGCCGTGACCACCGACGAGCTTCCGATGCTGCGCACGACCGCCGAACGGTTCGTCGCCGGTGGTGAGGCTCTCGCTCACGATCCGGAGGGGCGGGTCGTGTTCGTGCGCGGCGGCGTGCCCGGTGACGAGGTGTCGGTCGAGATCATCGAGGCCAAGGGTGAGTGGCGCCGCGGGCTCGTCACCACGGTGCACCACTCGTCGGTCGATCGGGTCGAGCCGCCATGTCCGCAACGCAGGGAAGGGTGCGGTGGATGCGACTGGCAGCACCTCGCCGTCCCGGCCCAGCTGGCTGCGAAGGCCGAGATCGTTCGCGACGCTCTTCGGCGTACGGGTCGGCTGGGATCTCCAGACCTCACGGTGGGTCGCGCCGTCCCATCTCAGGGCTACCGCACGACGATCCGTGTGGTCGGTGCACCCGACGGGCGGGCCGCGTTCCGCATCGATCGCTCGCACGACACCGTCCTCGCCAGTGGCTGCCTGGTCGCCCACCCCTCGCTGCTCCCACTCGTCGAGCAGCTCCGGATCACCCCCGACCACGAGGTCTCCTTGCGGGTGTCGGACGCCACAGGGCAGATGACGGCACGATGGGATCGGCGCCGCGGGGAGGTGCACGGCCTCCCGCGTTCGGTGCATGCAGGCCCCAATGCGTTCTTGACCGAGCGGGTGGCGGGCCACGACTTCCGGGTGTCGGCAGGTGCGTTCTTCCAGAGCGGCCCGGCCGCCGCCGAACTGCTCGTCGATGCCGTTGGGCGGGCAGCGCCCGAACTCGCCGACGCCTCGACCGTGCTCGATGCCTACGCAGGGGTCGGGCTCTTCGCCGTGGCCTGTGCTCCGACCTCGGCGAAGGTGATCACCGTCGAGACCTCGCGGGCCGCCGTCGAGGACTGCCGGGTCAACCTCCGCGACCGCAATGCCCGGATCGAGCGATGTGAGATGAGCCGGTGGCGGCCCGAGGACGGTCTCGCGATCGACGTCGCGGTCGCCGATCCGGCTCGCTCGGGGCTGGGCCGACCAGGCACCGCCGCCATGGTGGCTGCGCAGCCCGGCGTTCTCGTACTCGTCAGTTGTGACCCGGTGGCCATGGCCCGAGACACCGACCTGCTCGGCCGCCATGGCTATCGCCACGACGGTACCGAGATCCTCGATCTGTTCCCACACACGCATCACGTCGAATGCGTGACCCGGTTCGTCCGGTCCTGAGCGCTGGCAGACTGACACCGTGATCGAACCACATTGCTCTGCCGAGGTCGCCGACGCGCTGGCCGAGGGTCGACCGGTCGTCGCACTCGAATCGACGATCTTCTCCCACCTGGGGCTGCCGTCGCCGGCCAACGCCGAGGCGCTCGATCGCTGTCTCTCTGTGATTCGTTCGGGCGGAGCGGTGCCGGCCGTCACCGCTGTGCTCGACGGTGTGGCATGCGTTGGGCTCACCGGAGAACAGCACGATCGAATCCTCGGGCCGGCGCACAAGACGGCCGAACGTGACCTCCCCCTGTCGATCGCCCAGCGCTGGGCGTTCGGCGCGACCACGGTGTCCGCGTCGCTGGCGCTCGCTGCTGCGGCAGGGGTGAACGTGTTTGCCACCGGTGGCATCGGCGGTGTTCACCGCGGCGCCGAGACGACGGGTGATGTCAGCGCCGACCTCGACGCGTTGGCGCACCATCCGGTCATCGCCGTCTGCGCAGGAGCGAAGGCCTTCCTCGACCTGTCGCGCACCCTGGAGTACCTGGAGACCGTCGGCGTGCCGGTACTCGGCTGGCAGCACGACGACTTCCCGGCGTTCTACACCCGATCCTCGGGCCTGCCGGTGCCGCATCGTGTCGATGCGGCTGCGGAGGTCGCTGCCGTGTTGGCGAACCGCACCCGTGAACGCTCCGGCCTGCTGGTCGCTGTCCCGATCCCGGTCGACGACGAGCTCGACCCGGTCGAGCTCGACCGGGTGCTGGGTGGTGCGTTGACCGAATGCGACGAGGCCGGCATCACCGGCGCCGCAGTCACTCCGTTCGTGTTGGGTCGTATCGGCGACGCAACCGACGGACGCAGCGTGCCGGCGAACCTGGCGCTCGCCGAGAACAACGCCAGGGTCGCCGCCGAGATCGCTGTCGCGGTCTCGGAACGCATGGCCGCGTCGCGCACCAGCACCTGAGGGGCGAACGCTCGCGGCCGGCCGGCCGCAGCGTGCAGGCCGCCGGACCGGTCCGCGGGCTCGACCGGTCGTACCCGAGTCAGAGACCCGCGAGCGTCTCCTCGACGCGATCGAGGAATGCCGCTCGCTTCGGTTGGTCGCTGGTGTCGACCCCGTACAGCGCACACCACGTGGTGCGCATCCGGCGTGAACACATCGCCCGGATCGAACGTGTCGCAGTCCGCTTCCCGCTCTCACCCTCGAACACGTTCATCATCTTCGACGAGCCATGGGTGGTGACGACGACGATCCTGCGGATGTTGCGGAGCCGGGGTGTCGGGGTCCGGTCGCCATCATCCATCTCCCAGGCGACGCCTGCGACCCAGATCCGGTCGATCCATCCCTTGAGCATGGCCGGTTGGCCGCTCCACCACGTCGGGTAGACGAGGACCAGTGCCTCGGCCCACGCCAGATCGTCGGCGTACCGCTGAAGGTCCGAGCCGACGCCCGGCTCTTTGTGGGTCAGACGCTCGGACGCCGACATGGCGGGCTCGAACTCATCGGCGTACAGGTCGGTGAGGCGCACCTCGTGTCCGCTCGACTCCAGACCTCGAAGCGCTCGATCGCGTGCCGCAGCGACGAGCGAGTCGGAATTGGGATGGCAGTAGACCACCAGTGCACGCATCACACACCTGCCAATCGTCGTTCGATCCGGTCGAGGAATGCGGCTCGGTCGGCTGGCTCCGTGGTGTCCATGCCGTACAACGCGAGCCAGGTCGTTCGTGCCCGAACCCCACACGACATTCGAAGGGCGCGAGTGAGGATCCGGCGACCGTTGTCGTTGACCAGGCGCACCGCCAGCCGTGGAGAACCGTAGGTGCTGATCCCGATCAGCCGCCGGACGTGACGCAGACCGGGTTGCACCTTGCCGGTCGCCTCGTCGAACGTGAATCCGACACCCGGGACCATGACCCGTTCGAGCCAGCCCTTCAGAATCGCCGGTAGGCCGCTCCACCAGGTCGGGTACACGAAGACGACGATCCCTGCGTGTCGGAGCAGGGCGGCATGGTCGCCGACCTGAGGGTCGAGGATCGGGTCGTCGGTGTCGTATGCGATCCGCTCCTCGCGCGACATCGCCGTTCGGAACCCATCGGCGTAGAGGTCGATCGTGGTGACGTCGTGCCCCCCGGAGCGGAGTCCGTCGACCGCTCGCTGTGCCGCTGCGTGGCAGAAGCTGTCGTCACACGGGTGGGCGATGACGACGAGTGCGTTCATCGGCCCTCGAGCCGAGCCTCGAGGGCCCGCTTCACATCAGGCCACTCGCCGGCGACGATCGAGTACACAGCGGTCTGGCGGGGCGATGGACCGTCGGTGTCGGACCGCAGCCGGTGGTTGCGCAGCACCCCCTCGAACGAGCCACCGATGCGCTCGATCGCGTCGCGACTGCGTTGGTTGCGGGCGTCGGTACAGATCGCCACGCGCCAGACGTCGAGCCCCTCGAACGCATACCGGAGCAGCAGGTACTTGGCCTCGGTGTTGACCGCCGTGCGCTGGGCCGCTGCTCCGAGCCACGTGCCACCGATCTCGATCTCGTCCGGTTCTGGTCGGCCCCGCCACCAATGTGGATCGAGGTAGCGCGTGCAGCCGACGACCTCGCCGGTGTCGAGCCGACGCTGAGCGAACGGCAGCACCAGGGCGGCGGCGTGGTCGGCGAGCAGCGCCTCGATGTACGTTCGCATCGCGTCCGTTGTGTCGGGTACCCACGTCAGGTCGAATGTGCTCCGGTCGGCGGCCGCAGCCTCGGTCAGTTCTCCCGCGTGGTCGACCGACAGCGGTTCGAGCCGCACATGACGCCCGACGAGGGTGATGGTCTCCAGCGGCTCACGCACGACGCAACGGTAGACGGCGGGTGGGTCGGGTTCGGGTTCGTGGGTCCGGAGTCGTTCGGCCGGCCGTCTCGTGGCGGGGGTCCGGGTCAGCGCCGACCAGTGCGATGTCCTAGGTTGCTCGCATGATGTCGCAGCGCAGGCCGGGTGAGCGGCCGGTTGAGCGGCCGGCGTCGACGGCGCTGATCACCGGTGGTCACCAGGGCTGATGATGCGTGCGGTGCTGTGTGAGCGGTACGGGTCGATCGACGACCTGGTCGTGTGCGACGTGCCGTCGCCCGAAATCCGTCCGGGTACCGTCAGCTTGCGGGTACTCGCCGCCGGGGTCAACTACGTCGACAACCTGATCATCGGCGGCCGCTACCAGGTGAAGACGCCGACACCGTTCGTGCCCGGCTGGGAGTTCGTCGGGCGCATCACTGCCGTCGCCGACGACGTGGCACGCGATGCTCCTCATCTGACGATCGGCACGAGAGTGCTCGTGGCATCGGCGGCCGGCGGCTTCGCCGAGGACGTCGTGGTGCCGGCCCACTCGGTGACGCCCGTCCCCGACGAGATCTCCGACGGACAGGCCGCCACATTCGTCCAGAGCTACCTGACGGCCACGTTCGCGCTCCAGCGTCGAGCCGGTGCACAGCGTGGTGACTCGATGTTGGTGATCGGTGCCGGCGGCGGTGTCGGGTTGGCCGCCGTCGACGTGGGCGCGTCGATGGGTCTGCGCGTCTTCGGGGCCGCCTCGTCCGAGGAGAAACGCCGGCTGGCACGCGATCGCGGTGCCGAGGCGGTCTTCGACGTGGGCGCCGATGACATCAAGTCCGAGATTCGCGAGCTGATGGCCGCCGAGGGCAAGGCTGGGGTCGACCACGTCTACGATCCCGTCGGTGGCGACCACGCCGAGAATTGGCTGCGCTGCCTCGGCGACGGCGGCCAGTACCTCGTGATCGGTTTCGTGGCGGGGATCCCGTCGTTGCCACTCAACCAGGTGCTGCTTCGCAATCGTCGGGTGACCGGTGTCGACTGGGGCGCCTGGGCCGGCCAGCGACCGGCCGAGAACGCGACCTTGCTCGACGATCTCATGCGACAGATCGCCTCCGGCCGGTTGCACCCGGTCGAACCCACGGCCTATCCACTCGATCGAGCCGTCGATGCGCTCCGAGCCCTGGCCGAGCGACGCGGATCGGGAAAGCTGGTGGTCATCCCATGAACGACGGCATGAACGGTGAGACGACATCAACGGTGAGACGACATGAACGGTGAGACGAGATGAACGACGAGATGAACGACGAGATGAACGACGACAAGTTCGGGTTGCGCACGCTCGACGTCGAGGAGTTGCGCAACAAACGTGGTGCCAAGTGGGGTGCCTATCCCGCCGACTACTCGGCTTGGGTGGCCGACATGGACTTCCCGGTCGCGCCGGCGATCGTCGACGCTCTCCGGGGCGTGATCGACGGCAACGAGTTCGGCTATCCGAACTGGGGTGGGCCGTTCTCGCGGTCGCCGGCCGCCAAACTGTTCGGCCCCCGGATGAGCGACCGGTTCGGCTGGGAGACGAGCGACGAGCGGATCCACGACATGATCGACGTGATCCAGGGCGTCCGCAGCTCGGTCCATCACCTGTCGAAGCCCGGCGACGGCGTCGTGCTGCACATGCCGTCGTACCACCCGTTCATCGACACCATCGGCGAAATGGAGCGCCGTCTCGTGCCCGTGGTCGGGGACGACGTCGGGTTCGACTACGACGACCTCGAGCGGCGACTCGTTGCCGAGCCGGCGACGCTGTGGATCCTGTGTCATCCGCACAACCCGCTCGGACATGTCTTCGAGCGTGGCGAACTCGAGCGGATCGCCGAGATCGCCGAACGCTTCGATCTCACGGTGATCTCCGACGAGATCCATTCCGACCTCGTCATGCCGGGGCACGGGCACATCCCGTTCGAATCGCTGGGGCCCGAGGTGTCGGCACGCACGGTCACGGTGACGTCGGCATCGAAGACGTTCAACCTCGCCGGCCTCCGATGGGCGGTGATGCACGCCGGCAGCGCCAGGATGCACGAGGCCTTGCGGGCTCTGCCCGGTCACTACCTGGGCGCGCCGAACGTCATGGCCGTCACCGCCACCGTCGCTGCGTGGACCGAAGGCGATGCCTGGTTGGAGGCGGTGCTCGAGGTGGTCGACGAGAACCGGCACGCGCTCACCGACCTGCTGCGCCGGCACCTGCCGGGCGTGGTCTACGAACCGCCGTCGGCGACGTATCTCGCGCGTGGCTCGATTGCCGTGCGCTCGGTCTCGGCGACGACCCGGCCGAGACGTTCCGTCGGCGGGGCGTCGCCCTCAGCCCGGGCCCACAATTCGGGCCGCAGGGCCACGGACACGCCCGTATCAACCTGGCCACCAGCCCGGACGTTCTCGCCGCGACCGTGGAGGCCATGGCCGGTTGACATCGTCGATTCGGGGCTCGATCGGGTCGGATGTGCCGGGACTGACCCATCCGTCAGTGCAGCGTCCTCAGCGCCATGAGTCCGAGCACGCACATCCCGCACCCGACGCTGAGCAGCATCGATGACCGCTCCCGTCGCACGAGGTAGGTGATCGTGAGCGTGGCGGCCAGCACCACGATCACCTGGAACAGCGCGGTGCGGTCGGAGTTCGGGACCAGGACATCGCGGACCGGTGTCGAGCTCAACCGGTGAGCACCTCGGTATCGGTTCGGAACGTCGACCATGCGAACCAGAACGTATCGACATGCACGTAGGGGTCGAGGTGTTCGCCGGCGAGCTCCCCGTCGACCGCCTCGCCGAGGATGTTCCACGTCGAGGAGGTCTCCTCGTCGGTGAACGTGCCGTCGCCGTCGGCGGTGAAGGTCAGGGCCTCCCCGTTCGCAACGGGCAGGAAGACACCGGTGGCACCGACGTCGACACCCTCGGAGATCGTCGAGTTCTGGAGCGCCGACGACGTACCTGCCGCCCAGAACGCCACCAGCGGCTCTCCGCCGATCTGGCCGGCGATGACCTGCTCGTGGCGGAGATCCTCCAGGGGGATGCCGAGGGCGTTGTCGCCTGACTCGACGCCGACGAGACACGTGCGAAGCGCGGTGTACCGACCGTCGACCTCGCCCTCGAAGAGGAACGGTGTCCCGTCGACATCGTCGTAGCCCGGGTACGGATTTCGTCCGTAGGCCCGGTCGAAGCCGGTGTCGAGGCTCAACACGATGCCGTCGGGGTTCGCTTCCCGGAATGTTCCCCAGGACACCGTGGCCAGCGGGAAGACCGCGAGGTCCTCGCCGGTCAGTTCGCCGATGATGCCTTCGCCCGTGAAGTGGCTCCAGAGAGTTTCGGTCTGGCGGTCGTACATCACGAGCGCCGAGTTGTAGAGCAGTCCCGACGTGCCGAAGTCGAGCACCTGGTCGCCGAGGCGGCGGTCGTAGGCCACCGCCGAGTTGCAGAGTGGGCAATACGACACCGTGACGGGCGCCTCGCCAACGGTGTCGTTGACGATCTCGTGCCACGTCATGATCTGGACCGGGTAGGCCCGGGCATCGCCGTCGATCTCCAGGGCCAGGACCGGCTCGTTGTCGGCCAGGAAGTCCACGTCCTCCACGTTCAGGAAGGTGGGATCGTCGATCGGGGGAATGCCGTCGGGCGGCGGACCTCCGCTGCGCACTTCGTCGAATCCGACGAGTGGCGGTGGTACCCCGTCAGGCGTGCTCTGATTCCTGTGCATCTCGAGGCCGCTGGCCGTGACGTTCGGAGGTGACGATGGCACCCCGTCGAGCTCGAACGGCTCACCGCCCGACCCGCCGCTGCGGGGCTCGGAACTGGCTTCACTCGACTCGTCGGCAGCGGAGGGCGACTGGGCGCCGGACCCAGCGGTTGCGCCGCACGCAGCGAGGGTCACGATGCCGGCGACGGCGAAGGGGAGGGTTCGTCGGGACATGGAGCGGAAACCCGGCGTTCGCTCCACAACTTCCGGGAACCGGCGCAGATCGAGGTTCGTTGTCGGCGTGTTCACGAGTTGTTTCGGACCGCTGACCCCGTGGAATGGCCGTTGCGGCGTAGCGTGTTCTCACATCGTGTTCAGTGGACCATTCGCCCTCGCCCTGACCGCCGGAATGGCGGCGACCGTGAATCCGTGTGGGTTCGCGCTGCTGCCTGCCTATCTGTCGGCGTTCGTCGGTCTCGATGACGGCGACAGTGTCGCCGAGGGCGGCAACAAGGCCGCGGCGATCGGCAAGGCGCTCAAGGTATCGGCGGTGCTCACCGCCGGTTTCGTGACCGTCTTCGGGTTGTTCGGCGCTGTCATCACCAAGGTGTTGGAAGGTGTCGAGGAGTACCTGCCGTGGGCCACGATCGTCATCGGGATCGGTCTGATCGGCCTCGGCATCTACCTGCTGGCGGGTCGACAACTGGTGATCAACATCCCGAAGCTGAATCGCGGTGGGGCCGACGGCACGCTGTTGTCGATGTACCTGTTCGGCGTCTCGTATGCCGTTGCCTCCCTGTCGTGCACGATCGGGCCGTTTCTGGCCGTGACGTCCACCACCTTCCGGAACGAGAGCTACCTGTCCGGCGTGATGGTGTTCGTGCTGTACGGACTCGGGATGGGCATCGTCGTCGGTGTCCTGACGCTGGCGGTGGCGCTCGCCAAGGACGGCCTCGTCGCCAAGTTCCGGTCACTGCTCCCGATCATGAACAAGGTGGCCGGCGTGCTCCTGCTGATCGCAGGCGCCTACGTCGCCTACTACGGCTGGTACGAAGTGCGACTCTTCAACGGCAGCGGAAGCGCCGACGATCCCGTCATCGATGCGGCGATCGAGATCCAGGGCTGGCTCCTCCAGTTCGTTCCGTCCGTCGACAACGCGCCCTGGTTCGGGCTGTTCGGCGGGATCATCTTCGCCGCCGCCGGGGTCTGGGCCTATCGACGACGCGGTGGTGGCGGGTCGTCGAAACCCGAAGTCGCGACCGAGACCTGACCCGCCGGCTGATACAACGGTCGGATGGGAACCGACACCGGAGCAGACGACAATTGGCTCGCGTCGGGAAGTCGCGATGTCGACGACGTCACCCGGTACTACGACGATTGGGCCGTGCGATACGACGGCGACCTCGCCGACTGGTCGTATGAGGCCCCCGACGTGGCGGCCGGGCAACTGCTCACGCATGCGTCGGAACCGAACGTCGTGCTCGACGCCGGCTGCGGCACCGGCCTCGTCGGCCGTGCACTGCGCCGAGCCGACTTCGGGGGCACGCTTCACGGCATCGACGTGTCGGCCGAGTCGGTTCGAATCGCCGAGTCCACCGGGGCGTACGACTCTGTCGCCCTGGCCGATCTCCAGCGTCCGCTCGAGGTCGGCGACGACGTGTTCGACGGGCTGCTCTGCATCGGTGTGATGACCTATGTGCCCGATGTCGAGCGTTGCTGGCGCGAGTTCGCCCGTGTTGTCCGTCCGAGCGGTGTGATCGTGGTGACCCAGCGTGAGGACCTCTGGATCGAACGACGATGCCGCGCCGCGGTCGACGACTTGGCGGCCGCGGGCTGCTGGGACCCGATCGAGGTGACCGACGCGCGGGCCTATCTTCCCGGCCACGAGGACTTCGCCGACGAAGTCGGCGTGCACTACGTCGTCACACGAGTCAGCTGACACTCACCGTGGCGGATGGCCGACTTCCCAGGGTGCGGCCGGTCGCCGGGTCGAAGAGATGCATGTCGAGCGGGTCGATGAACAGGTGCGACGGCCGCCAGAGCTCGAGATCGAAGTCGTCGGCAGCGGGTAGGTCGATCACGAGCGGTGTCGGTCGCGCTGCGACCACCACGTCGCGCTCGGTGGCGAACGCTCGCCGGGCGTCGAGCGTGGCCTGTATCGCCAACCGATCCGCCAGCACCTCCATCGCCTCCACGTCGACCACGAGACCGTCACCGGTGAACCGGAACGCCTGCGGTCGCACGCCGACGATGACCGTCTGTCCGATCCGATCGGTCAGCAGGCCGCGGCGGGTTCCGCCCAGCGGCAGGACGGAGGAGCCGATGTCGAGCACGGGCTCTCCGCGGTCCGTGGCGACCGTCGCTGCGAACAGATTCATCGTCGGCGTTCCGATGAACGTGGCAACGAACGCATCGACGGGACGGTGATACACATCGTCGGGCGTGCCGAGCTGCACGATCTCACCGCCCCGCATGACGGCGATGCGATCGCCGAGGGCCATCGCCTCGACCTGGTCGTGAGTCACGTAGAGGGTCGTGACGTGCAGCTCGTTGCGGAGGTGGGCGATCGTGGAGCGGAGCTCGGTCCGGAGTTTGGCGTCGAGGTTCGACATCGGCTCGTCCATGAGCAGCAACCCGGGGCGACGAATCAGGGCCCGGGCCATGGCAACGCGTTGACGTTGGCCCCCGGACAGCACCCTTGGTCGACTCGACAGCATGGACGACAGCCCCAACAACGCCGAGATCGCCCTGACCTCCTGTCGGACCGTGCGGCGGTGTCGGCCTGCCATCTTGAGCGGGAACCCGATGTTCTCGGCCACCGTCATGTGTGGGTACAGCGCCGGATCCTGGAAGATCATGCCGACACTCTGTGACGCCCGATCCACCTCGGCGACGCGCACGTCGTCGAGGCGGATCTCCCCGCCCGTGATCGGCTCCAATCCGGCCACCATGCGGAGCACCGACGTCTTGCCGCACCCCGAGGGTCCGACGATGACGAGGAACTCACCTTCGTCGATCTGCAGGCCGATGTCCCGCACGACCAGGTCATCGCCGAATCGTTTGGTGAGGTGTTGGATGTTGACGGTCGTCACGGTCGGATCCTCGCTGGGCGGCACCGTCCACTCTCGCGGTGGGGTTCTCCGTCGTCAACGTCTTGCGGGCTGTCCAGAGCGATCGTCGGGATCGACCTGCTTCGCAGCCGATCGAAACAGTCTTTCGGCCCTCCCGACGTCGCTGACGGCGACGGCACGATGGTGGCAGGACGACCGGCAGGTCGATCCACGGGTGATCGGAGAGGAGTTCGTCGTGAGCGAGCGTGATGTCGCCGGTTGCGGGACGATCGTCGTCGGTGTGGATGCGAGCAAGGAGTCGGACGACGCGCTCGCGTGGGCGCGCTCCGTCGCCGGTGACGACGATCGCATCGTGGTCGTGCACGCCTGGGAGATCCCGATGGTGACCGGCTACGACATGGTGGTCGCGGTCGACGTCGACGAGATCGAACAACTGTCGGCAACGGCACTCGACGAACTCATCGAGCGGGCCGATGATCCACGGCTCATTCCCGTCTCCCGCCGAGGACACGCCGGACGTGCGCTCGTCGCGGAAGGAGCCGACGCCGACCTGATCGTCGTCGGTCACCGAGGCAACAGTCGCCTCTCGTTGATGCTGGGCTCCACGGCGAACTACGTGGTCCACCACTCGAAGCAGCCAGTTGTCGTGGTACGCGGCGAACGGCTCGACTCACCGAAGCACGTCGTCGTCGGTGTGGACGACTTCGACGAGCCGTCCGAGAGCCCGTCGGCCAGGGCGCTCCGATGGGTCTACCAGCTGCCGAAGGTCGAGCAGGTGACCGCCGTGCACGCCTGGTTCCTGCCGCCGCTCGCAGTGGGCATGTATCACCCGGCGAGCACCGACCTGACGTTGATGGACGAATCCGCGCTGCGGATCGCACAGCGTGTGGTCGATGCCGCAGGAACTCCGCCGGCCGGTGTCGTCGTGACGCCCGAGGCTGCGCGAGGCACCGGCGGGCTGGCCCTGATCGAGGCGTCGGGCTCGGTTGATCTCGTCGTCGTCGGGAGGCGAGGGCGAGGTGGCTTCTCCGAACTCGTGCTCGGCTCGACGAGCGCAGAAGTCGCAGCGCACAGTCATGCCCCGGTCGCCATCATCCAGTGAACTCGGGGGGTGGAAGGCGGTGTCGGCGACGAGTTCAGTCGTCGGGTTCGATCGTCTGTCCTGAGAGTTCGAGTTTGGTCGCGAACACCGCGGCTTCGGTTCGACGCTGCATCCCGAGCTTGGCCAAGAGGTTCGACACGTAGTTCTTGATCGTCTTCTCGGCCAGGTACATCTCGCCCGCGATCTGTCGGTTCGTCATCCCGTCGGCGATCAGGTGCAGGATCCGCCGTTCCTGCGGCGTCAGCGTGCTGAGCCGATCGTCGACCGGTGCGGGCTCTCGAAGCCGTTGCAGGACCCGGCCGGTGATGGCCGGATCGAGGAGCGACTCGCCGGCTGCGACTCGCTTGACGGCCGAGATCAACTCGGTACCCCGCACCTGCTTGAGGACATAACCCGATGCTCCCGCCATGATCGCCTCGAAGAGTGCCTCATCGTCGCTGTACGACGTGAGGATCAGACACTGCGTGCCACAGGAACTCCGCACCTCGCGACACACCTCGATGCCGTTCCCGTCGGGGACCCGCACGTCGAGCACCGCGACATCTGGTCGCACGGCCGGAATGCGGGCCAGAGCGTCGGTGGCGTTCGCCGCCTCGCCCACCACGTCGATCTCGCCCGTCGACTCGAGCAGGGCACGTACGCCCTGCCGGACGACCTCGTGGTCGTCCATCAGGAACACGGTGATCGGCTCTGCCATAGGACGAGTCGAGCACCTCGACGGGGGCGATGCAAGGGACCTTGGTCCCCGAAGGGTTCGACACGGTGGTGATGTACCGTTCGGAACGTGCCACCGCACCCATTGCCGACTTCCGCCAGCCGATGGGCGCTCCACGCCGTCGAGTTCTCACCGGACGGTGTGCTCGTGGTGTCCGCCGACGGGGCGATCGTGTACGCGAACCGCTCGATCGAGGCGATGGCGGCGTCCGAGGCCAGCCTCGTGGGGCACAACGTCGACGAGTTGGTTCCCGGCGCGCTCCGCGAGCGACATGCCCGCTTGCGGCGGATGTTCGTGGAGGCACCGGCGCAACGTCCGATGGGTTCGGGTCTCGAACTCGCGCTCAGCCGGCTCGACGGTGAGGAAGTGCCGGTCGAGGTGGCCCTGAGCCCGTTCGACGACGACGGGCTCTATGTCGTGGTGGCGGTTCGTGACGTCACCGAGCGGCGCCGGAGCCAGCTTCGCTTGGCGGTTGCCAATCAGCAGCTCGCACTGCTCGAGGAGCGCGAACGGATCGGACGGGACCTGCATGACGTGGTGCTCCAGCGCCTCTACGGCACCGGACTGACGGTGCAGGCGATCGGCGCCGGAGCCGGTGAGGAGACCCGAGATGCTCTCGAATCGGTGATCGATGAGATCGACCGGATCATCGGCGAGGTCAGGACGATCGTGTTCACCCTCGGCAACAGCGGCCAGCGAGGCGCCCTCGGGCAGGATCTCGCCGACGTCGTGGCGCAAGCGAGCCGCGTGCTCGGCTTCACCCCGGCACTTCGGCTCGTGGGGCCGGTGGAGTCGGTGATGAGCGCCGAGACCTGTTCGGAGATGATGGCGTCGTTGCGCGAGGCGCTCGGCAATGTGGCCCGCCACGCCAAGGCGTCGGCGGTCGACGTGACGATTGCGGTCGAGGGGGATCGTGTGACCATGACGGTCCGGGACGACGGTGTCGGACCTCCGGACTTCGAGGGTCGCGCGACCAGCGGCAACGGACTCTTCAATCTCGAGGCGCGTGCGTCTGCCCTCGGTGGCAGTTGCTCGCTCCGAGCGGGGTCGCCCGCCGGGCGCGGTTCTGGCGTGGAGCGTGCCCTACTGACGATCGTGACTGACGATCGTGACTGACGATCGTGACTGACGATCGTGACTGACGATCGAGCTCTGACGGGCCACCAGGCGGTCAGAGGTAATGCATTCGGTGTCCCTGCTCGGTGAGTTCGTCCCGGTGGTCGGGGTGGGCGACGGCGATCAGAGAGCGGGTCCGCTCGCGTATCGAGCGGCCACGGAGTTCGGCAACGCCGTATTCGGTCACGACCTTGTCGACGGTGTTCTTGGGCGTCGTGACCACGTCGCCCGGTGCGAGTTGCGGCACGATCCGGCTGTGACCCGAGCTCGTCGTCGAGTGGAGAACGACGAAGCCCTGGCCACCGGGTGAGTTCATCGCACCGCGAGCGAAGTCGTTCTGACCACCCGACGACGAATAGTACTTGCCGCCGATCGTCTCCGATGCGCACTGCCCGAGGAAGTCGACCGAGAGTGTTGCGTTGATCGAGATGAAGTTGCGTTCCCGACCGATGATCGACGGATTGTTGACGTATCGAACCGGCCAGAGTTCGATCGCCGGGTTGTCGGTGAGAAACGCATGGAGCCGGTCCGTTCCGAGGGCGAAGGTACCGACGGTCTTGGTGCGGTTGAGCTCCTTGCGCACGCCGTTGACGATGCCGCGTTCGATGAGATCGACGACTCCGTCGGACAGCAGTTCGGTGTGCACGCCGAGATCGCGGTGATCCCGCAGCGACGACATGATGGCGTTCGGAATGGCTCCGATACCTGTCTGGATCGTCGACTCGTTCGGAACCCGCTCGGCGACGAACCCGGCGATGGCCCGGTCGACATCGGTCGAAACGGAGGGAGGAACGGACACGAGTGGTCGATCCGACCGGCACCAACCGACGACTTGGCTGACGTGGAGCTGGTTCCGACCGAAGGTGCGCGGCATGTGCTCGGTGACCTCGAGGAAGAAGCGTGCCCGGCCGATGAAACTCGAGGTGTAGTCGGCGGAGACGCCGAGTGAGAAATAGCCGTGCTGGTCGGGTGGCGACGCGGCGGCGAGCACGAGCGGGTCGTCCGTCCGCGAACGCATGATCCGGTACACCTCGGAGAAGTGCGCCGGCACGAGACCGACGTGCCCGGCCAAGAACTGCGGCCGGGTCACGTGCGACAGGAAGTAGGAGATGTGCTTCATGCGATCGCCGAACTCGCCACGGAGATACGGCCGGTCGTGAATGGCGTGCATCTGGTGCACCCGAACACCACCGAGTTCGGTGCCGTGCAACTCGACTGCGTCGAGGGTAGCGGTCGGCTCGCCGTTGGCGAGCGGGACGATGATCGACGTGCCGGGACCGATGTGGTCGAGCACTCCGGAGGGGTCGCTGGGTGGCTGCATCGAGTTCGAGACGAGTGAGCGGGTGGAGGAAATGCTGGTCCGGCCTCAGCCGGGTCGCATCTTCGGGGCGCCGGGATGATGCTCGTCGGTGGGTGCCTCGATTCCGGTCGCAGAGGTCGTACCGGTTGCCGTCACACCGTCGGCGACGTGGAAGCGGCGGCCGGTTGTCAACCGCGGCTCGATTCTGACGAAGTTCGGCTTCTCGGAGGTGATCCACGGATACAGCGGCAGGTCATCGGCTGCCCAGCGCTCGGTCATGCCGTCGATCTCGCGGGCCACACCCTTGACCACCACGCTCCAGACGGAGCGGTCGTCATCGAGTCCGTCGATCTCGACCGCGACGTGGCGACTGAGCACGGCGCCGGCGAGCTTGGTGCCGGCGCCGGTGCGGAACACGATCGACTGCCCATCGACCAGGTAATTGATCGGGAAGATGTCGGGTTGGCCGCCGATGTCGACGGCGAGTCGGGCCACCGAGTGGCTGCTGAGCAAGGCCCAACACTCGTGTTCGGTCAAGTGCACCGTGCTGTCGCCACCGTTCATGGCTCCATTCAACCGTACGATGGACCAGACCGACCAGGGTCGGACGGCCCGGCCGTCGAGCGGTGGCGTCGAGATGCCGGAGCGTCGGAGCGTCGGCGGTCCTCAGCCGGAGGGGCCGCTGCGGTCGATCCGGCGGAACCGTTGGCCCGTCACCGAGTTCGGGGTCACCCGGATGAAGATCGGCTTCGGGCCGGCCTGCCAGGGTGTGACCTCGAGCTCGACGACCGATGCGCCCTCGAGCATCTCGACGATCTCGTGCGCGACCCCGGTCATTCCGACGCTCCAAGCGACTCCGTCGTCGGGGTCCCATCCGTCCACCTCGAACGCGACTCGAGGATCGGAGCGGATGGCGTCCACCTTCGTCCCTGCGGTCGTGCGGAACACGATCGTGGCGTGGTCGACGATGGCATTGATCGGGTAGATCACCGGACCGTTCGGCCCGATCACCGCCAGCCGACCGTACGGTTCGGCGCGCAGGTGCTGCCAGCATTCTCGCTCGGTCAGCTCGACGGCGGACGTCTGGTCGGACCCGGAATCCATGAGCCCATGTTGGTGCACGGTGGGCCGCGGCGCCAGTGGCATTCCTACGACCATCAGGCGGTGCCCTGGTGTCAGGCGATCCCCGTCATCGCCTCGACCCCATCGAATCGACCCAACGCCGGGCCGAGGCGATGAGCTGGTCGCACTCGCCATCACCGATCTCGACCGACAGTGCGATGAACCCGCGGCGAGCTATGTAGAGCCCGTCGTCCAGGAGATGGTGGAAGAGGAGGTCGAGCAAACGGTCGTCGCCGGTGCGGACGTTCAGCATCGACCCGAGCCCGGTGACCCACAAGTCGAGCCCGGATGCGCTGAACAGTTCGACCAGCTCCTCGCGGAGCCGGTCGCCACGGTCGTTGACCGCGGTGATGCGATCGGGAGACAACTCGTGACGCAGGGTCGCAACGGCAGCTGACATCGAAGCGATGTTGTTGTTGAACGTGCCCGCCTGAGTCAGTGTGCCGCCCGCATGCCGGTCGAAGGCGGCCATGATGGATCTCTGCCCCCCGAAGGCGCCGAAGCTGAATCCGCCCCCGAGGTATTTGCCCAGCGTCGTCATGTCGGGTGTGACGCCGAAGCGCTCCTGTGCGCCACCCGGGGCAAGTCGTGATGTCATCACCTCGTCGAAGATCAGCACGACGCCGGCGTCGTCGCAACGCAGCCGAAGTGCACGGAGGAACTCGACGCTCGCCGGCCGGCAGCCTCCAGAGCCCTGTACCGGTTCGATCAGGACACACCCCAGCGCGGTGCCGTCATCGGGCTCGGTGAACAGCGTGTCGAGGGCATCGACGTCGTCGAACGGTGCCACGCGGAACCCGTGCGGCACGTTGAGAGGGTGATGCGGACCCTCGGCATCGCCGAAACCCAGCACGCCGCCGTGGTACGCCCGATCGAACACGCCGACGCCGCGACGGCCCGTGTGGTGCAGGGCCGTGCCGATCGCCATGAGGTTGGCTTCCGTGCCGGAGTTGGTGAAGCGCACCTGCTCGATCGACCGCGAATCGCTCGCAGATCATCTCGGCCAGTTCGATCTCGGATTCGTGCATGGCGCCCAACGACCAGCCGCCGTCGAGTGCGTCGCCGACCGCCGCTCGGACCGATCCGGGGGAGTGACCGAGCAGTCCCGCGGTGTAGTTGCCGCAGAAGTCGACGTACCGGTGGCCGTCGATGTCGACGAGTTCGAAGCCGCCCGCCGATGAGATCCGGAACGGGAAGGGCTCGAAGTCGAGTACCGACCTCGTGTTGCCACCAGGGAGAACGTGCCGGGCGCGTTCGTCGGCAGCACAGCTGATGGGCCGGCACGAACGGTAGCGCTCATGCGCCGCGGCAACGGCGGTGTCGATGTCAGTGTTCACCGGGTTCGCATCGGTCGGCGGCTCATGCGTCGAGGCTATTCGCGTCCTGATCCACCGGGCGTGCCCGACGCAACCGAATCCGCCTACCCACACTCGGACGCGAAATAAAGCATCATTTGAACATACCTTTTGTAGAGTGTACATAGAGCGCCGGTCGGCGCTCGGAAGACGAGGAGACTGTTCATGCCAGCCGATCTTCGTGACGGTGATCCGCGGATCATCGTCCACGACCGCAGTGGTGCCCGGTTGCCCTACTCCAGGGGAATCATGGCCACCAGCCTGCTCGCGACAGGTGTCCACACCGAAGAGGCGTACCGCCTCGCTTCTCTGATCCAGGCTCGCTTGCTGCACCATGATCGCCATGACGTGGACGCCCGCGAATTGCTCGACCTCGCGCTCGTGACGCTCGCGGAGGAAGCCGATGCGCACGAGGTCTCCGAGCGCTGGTTGGCGTGGCGACGGGCGAAGCGTTCGGGTCGGCCGATCGTGGTCGTGCTCGGTGGCGCTCCTGGTTCGGGCAAGAGCACGCTCGCCACACGACTTGCGGTTCGTCTCGATGTGACCCGGGTGATCACCACTGACGCGATCCGCGAGGTGCTCCGGGTCGTCGTGCCCGATGCGGTACTTCCCGAGTTGCACAGCTCGACGTTCGACATCATCGACGTTGCGGATCCGCACGGCCCGACGCGATTCGCGGGCTTCGATCGGCAGTGCTCGGCGGTGGTCCAGGCGACTGGCGCCGTCGCATCGAGGCTGGCCACCGAGCACCGTTCGATGATCATCGAGGGTGTCCATCTCGCGCGGGGGCGATCACTCGTCAACTCGCTGATCATCCGGCAGAGCCGATCGTCGTCGAACGTCTCGTGATGATCGACGAGTCGCGACACTCCGACCAGCTGAGAACTCGGTCGGAGAGCGAACCGTTGCGTCGCGGCGATCGCTACCTCGATCGGTTCTCGACGCTGCGGGCGATCCAAGCTCATCTCATCGAGCAGGCCGATGCCGCAGAGGTTCCGATCGTCGATGTGCACGAGGCGACCGAGTTGACCCAGAGCATCGTCGACGAGATCGCGGCCCGCGCCGAGTCGGGCCACGAAGTGGCCGCGGGATGAGCTCGGTCACCACCGGCGCCGACGGGTCGTGCCTGGTCGACCCGGCCACCTTCACCGAGTTCGCCTCGGAGTTCGACGTGATGGTGCTCGACGTGCACGGGGTGGTGCTCAACAAGCCGCTCCACGACTTCGTGCTGGACGTCGGTGAACGGTCCGGTGAGGGCGGCCCCGAGTTGCTGCGGCGCTGGCGGAACGACCTGCGTGTGCCGTTCTGGGAGGGATACCTGAGCGAAGCGGAGATGTGGATGCGCCTTGCGCCCGGTTTCGACCCGCACGTGCTCCGCGACGACTTCGAGTCGAGGTTCGCCGCCGGACCTCTGTTCGGTGCCGTCGTCGGCTCCAGCGGCCCGATGTGGCTGCTGTCGAACCATCGAACCGACTGGCTGCTGCCGCGACTCGAACGGTTCGGCCTGTCGGACCGCTTCGAGCGTGTGCTGGTGTCCGATCGGATCCGGGCCGCCAAGCCGTCTCCGAGAGCGTTCGACGAGATCGTCGAACGCTCATCCTCGGCAAGCGTGTGCTTCGTCGACGACCAGTCGTCCAACGTCGAGGGTGCGCGTGCTCGTGGCGTGAGCGCCCGCCTCCTCGGTCCCGGTGACGTGGGCCGGCGGTCAGGTCCGAGTCCCCCGCAACCTTCCCGTGACGTTCCCGACACGACCGGCCCTCTAGTTCGCCGGCTGTGATCCGACGCGCCGCTATGATCCGGCGCGTGCGCATGCCCCGATCGAGCGGACACCTCCGCCGCTACTTCGATCGCAACGACGGCCGTATGGTCCACAAGTGGCTGCACTACTTCCCGATCTACGAAGCGCATCTCGAGCCGTACCGCGGCCGTGACGTCAGGCTGCTCGAGATCGGTGTCTCGCACGGCGGGTCGTTGCAGATGTGGCGGAACTACTTCGGAGCGGACTCGACGATCGTGGGCGTCGACGTCGCGCCGCTGGTCGCCGATCTCGGCGGCGACGGGGTCCACATCGAGATCGGTGATCAGGGCGACGCCGACTTCCTCCGGGGCGTGGCCGAGAGGCACGGCCCGTTCGACATCGTGATCGACGACGGCAGTCATCTGCCCGTCCATCAGATCGTGAGCATCGAAGCGCTGTGGCCGACGCTGCCCGAGCGTGCGCTGTACATCGTCGAGGATCTTCACAGCAACTACTGGGCCGACTACCAGGGGGGACGGCAGGTGGAGGGGACGTTCATGTCGTGGATCTCGGAGCGGATCCATGACATGCATGCGTTCCATTCCGAGGAGCAGGGCTTCGAACCGAACCTGTGGACCCACACGTTGAACGGGCTCCACGTGTACGACAGCGTCGCCATCTTCGACAAGGCCATGCGCTCGAAGCCCGAGCATCGCAAGACCGGGTGGCCGTCGTTCGACGACGTCCCCGGCGTCGAACCGGGCGAACCGCTCGAACCACTCCATCAGCAACAGCTCGATTCGCTGGAAGGGCGGCGGGCCAAGCTCCGACGGTCGTGTCGGCGGCTCGCCACTCGGATCCGTGCCAGAGTCCCGTACCGGTCGTGACGCCGGTGGTCGGTCCGCCGAAGCTCCGATCGTGGACGTTCGGCTCTAGTCGTGGCCCACCGGACACGGTTCGATGACGTCAGATGACGGGTTCGACCACGGCCTGCTGAGGGCCCCGATGAAGAGGAGTGTCGATGACCGATGCCCATGCCACCGTTGCCGAGAGTTTGCAGGTGCACGGCGATCTCTCGAGTTCCGAATTGGAGACGTTGATCGAACACTGGTCCAAGCTCGACACGAGGTTGCGGTCGTTCGGCCACGGAACCGTCAGGCTGGACCTGTACATCAAGGAGCGTGGCACCCCGAGCCAGCACCTCACACTCGAGGCGCACATCGAGCGGTACCCGAAACTGATCGCGACCGCCGGCGCCGGTGACTTCGATCACGAGTTGAACGTGATCCGAGACGAGATGGTGCGGCTGATCGGCGATGCGCGGGACCAGCACCGGGCACGCCGTCACCGGGCGTGAGCGGGCAGCCCGGCGTCGTGGTGTGACGACCGGCTCTGCCCTCGGGGGAACCGTTCGGGACATACTTGACCCATGAGGAGCCTGGTGATCGGTGTCGACGGATCGTCCTCGTCACTCCGGGCGCTGCGCTGGGCAGTCGACACGGTGGGAATCGACGGCGAGGTGCACGCTCTCGTGGCCTCCAAACCGAGGCCCGAGTTGGCGGTCGAGCGGCCCGATCCCGACAGCATCGACGATCTGTTCATGCTCGAGCGCGAACTCGATCGCTTCAGTCGAACGTCGCTCGACGCCTGCGTCGGAACGATCTCGGCCACGGCGGTGGGCGGCCACGCCGCCGATGCCCTGCGTCGGGCTGCGCTCGACCACGGATCCGATGCCATCGTCGTCGGCACCCACATGTCGGCCCTCGGGATGCCCAAACGCCTCGGCTCGACTCTGAAGAACCTCATCGCCGACCTGCCGTGTCCGCTCGTCGTGGTGCCTGATCCGCTCGGCCCCGGAGTTCCCGACGGTCCGATCATCGTGGGGGTGGGGCACGGGCCTTCGACGCGCACTGCGGTGTGCTGGGCAGCGGCTCGCGCCGGCGAGTGTGACCGACCGCTGGCGATCGTCCGAGCGACCGGCGAGGGCCCGGTGTTCCAGATCGACGGATGGTTGTCCTTCGTTGCGTACTACATCGATCCGGCGATGCGCGACCAGTGGACCCGCGAAGATCTCGACGAGGTCGCGCGCCTGGCGCAGACAGCGACGTCGGCCGACATCGAGATCGCGACCTCGGCGTTGCGCGGGCTCCCTGCGACGAAGCTCGTCGACGAGAGCGAACGGGCGTCGCTCCTGGTCATCGGACAGCATCGGACGTTCGGACGAGGTAGTCACCACGTCGCCCAACCCCTGCACCATGCGCTGACGCACGCGCAGTGCCCGATCGTCGTGGTACCCGCATCCGACGATGCGGTCGACCCGGACGACACAGGCCCGGCTGAGTGACCGCGTCGGGCGCCGTGAGCGTGCTCAGCGGCCTCTCGGCAGCCGAGGTCGAGGAGCGGATACGGCTCGGCCAGGTCAACCGGCAGCCGAGTCAGACGTCGCGCACGTATTCGGGGATCGTGCGTGCCAACGTGCTGACGCGCTTCAATCTCATCCTGTCGATCCTGGCGGCCGTCGTCCTCGTGGTGGGCGAACTGCCGGATGCGCTGTTCGCACTGGTGATGGTGGCCAACACCTCGATCGGCATCGTGCAGGAGGTCAGGGCGAAGTGGACGCTCGACCGTGTACGCCTCCTCGTGTCGCCGATCGTCACGGTTCGGCGCCACGGTGACACGTTCGAAGTTCCGCCCGAACAGGTGGTGTTGGGCGATCTGATCGAGTTCGGCGCCGGCGACCAAGTCGCGGTCGATGCCGAGATGCTGTTCGGAGACGGTCTCGAAGTCGACGAGTCGGCGCTGACCGGCGAGTCCGATCCGGTACTGAAGACACCGGGTGATGAGGTGCTGTCCGGCAGCGTCGTCATCTCAGGCGGTGCCCTGGCGGTCGCACGGCGGGTCGGCGAGGATGCCGGGATCCACCAGCTCGTGGAACAGGCGAAGGCGTTCGAGCTCGCGACATCAGAGCTCAGATCCGGCGTCGACCAGGTGCTCCGTGTCGTGGGATGGCTGATCGTTCCGCTCGGGGCGTTGCTGCTGTGGAGCCAGCTCCGGTCCAACGATTCGGTGGACGATGCCCTGATCGCTGCCGTGGCAGGAGTCATCGGGCTCGTGCCGCAGGGCCTGATCCTGCTCGTGAGCATGGCCCTCGCAGTGGCGGTGATCCGGCTGTCGAAGGATCACGTCGTCGTTCAGGAACTGCACGCCGTCGAGGGCCTGGCGCGGATCACGATGTTCTGCGTCGACAAGACCGGCACGCTGACCACGGGCGCGATGAAGGTCGACTCGATCGAGCTCCTGGGTGGTGCCGTCGAGGGTGACGTCGAGCCGGCGGTCGAACAGGCGCTCGCATCGCTGGCTGCGGTCGACCCGAACCCGAACCGGACACTCCGTGTGATCGCCGACTCGGTCGCGGAGACCGCCACCTGGGCGGCGGACCATGTGGTCCCGTTCTCGTCGGCACGAAAGTGGAGCGGTGCGACGTTCCGGATCGGCATCGACGCGGCTGCGCCCCGAACGGACTCGGCCGCCACGACGTGGGTGCTCGGCGCCCCGGAGATCCTGCTCGAACGCATCAGCCCCTCCGAGCGTCCGCAGATCGACGCGTCGCTCGAGGAGGCGACGGGTCGGGCGCAGCGTGTCGTGCTCGTCGCCACGAGCGCCGAGGGTCTGACGGAGCACTCACTCCCGCTGCGTCTCGAGCCGCGTGCGCTGATCACCCTGTCGGAGCAGGTTCGCGGCGATGCCGCGTCGACGATGGCCTACTTCCGGCAGCAGGGAGTGACCGTCAAGGTGATCTCGGGTGACCACCCGGCCACCGTCTCGGCTGTCGCCGAACGGATCGAACTCCCCGGTGCCGAGCGGTGCATCGACATGAGAACGGTCGACATCGACGACACGCATGCTCTCGACGCGATCGTGGCTCGGCACGTGGTGTTCGGTCGGGTGTTGCCCGACCAGAAGCGAGCGATCGTCGAGGCGCTGCAGAGAGCGGGCGAGCGGGTTGCGATGACGGGCGATGGCGTCAACGACATCCCGGCGCTCAAGCGGGCCGACATCGGGGTGGCCGTCGACACGGCGACGCCGGCGACGAAGGCGGTGTCGCAGCTCGTGCTGCTCGACGGGAGGTTCGACCGCATGCCCAACGTGGTCAACGAAGGGCGTCGGGTGATCTACAACATGGAGCGGGTATCGGCGCTGTTCCTCACCAAGACGGTCTACGCAGCGCTGTTCGCGCTCGCGATCGGCCTGTCCGGCTCGGTGTTCCCGTTCCTGCCGCGCCAGATGAGTCTCGTGTCCGAGCTCACGATCGGCATCCCCGCATTCGCACTGAGTTTCCGCAGCGCCGACGCTCCCTGTCGCCCCGGATACCTCGAGCGGGTACTCCGGTTCGCGGTACCGGCGGGGGTGGTGACGGGTGCGGTGACGTTGGTCGCGTACTGGTTGGCGCGCTCCGACATCGGAGGTGCGACACTCGAGCAGTCGCGGTCGGCGTCGACGCTGGCGCTCGTGCTGTTCGGGTTCTGGATCCTGGCGATGCTGATGAGGCCGATCGACCGACTCGACCTCGGCTTGCTCGCGGCGATGCTCGGCGCCTTTGCCCTGGTGCTCCTGATCGAACCGCTCCGCGACTTCTATCTGCTCGAACGGCCGCCCGTCGAGGTCCTGGCGATGACGCTCGGGACGGTGGCGGTGGGCATCGCCGCATGGGCGGTCGTGGTGGGCAGCCGTCGTCACATCAACCCCGGTTGACCTGTCGTCGGGTCCTGGGTGGACCCCGGACAACGTCGCCGTGACCGCCGAGTCGGTCGTTCGGGCGCACCACCGGTCCGATGCGATGTGCGTCGCGTCGGCCCGCCACGATGGAGCGCGACGCTCACTCGGTGAAAGCCGACACCGGATCGAAGGGAATCCTGTATGGACATCGTGCTGACAGGCACCGGCTCACCACTGCCCGACGCAAGTCGGGCGGGACCGTCCACGCTCGTCAAGGCGGGCGATACCCACCTCCTCGTCGACGCCGGTCGCGGCGTCGTGATGCGCCTGGCCGGGGGCGGTTCACTTCCGGGATTTCTGGCCGGGGTGCTGATCACCCATCTGCACAGCGATCACGTGTGCGCCCTGAACGACGTGATCACGACGCATTGGGTGATGACCCAGGGCAACGCCACCCTGCAGGTGTTCGGTCCGCCGGGCATCGACCGATTCGTCGAGCGGCAGATGGCGGCGCTGGAGCCCGACATCGGCTACCGCATCGCTCATCACGACGTACTGACCGAGGGCCCGAGGGTCGGGGTGACCGAACTCGAGACCCGGCGACACGTTCGAGATCAACGACGTCTCGGTCACGACGCAGGCGACCGAGCACGCTCCCGTCAAGCCGACGCTCGGCTACCGGCTCGAACACGACGGCTCGGTGGCTGCACTGGCGGGCGACACGATTCCGTGCGAGGGGCTCGATCGGCTCGTCGTCGATGCCGACGCCTACGTCCAGACGGTCATCCGCCAGGACATCGTCGAGCTGATCCCGAACGAGATGATGCAGGACATCGTCGACTACCACTCCGCTGTCGACGACGCCGCGAAGACGGCGGCGCGCAACGGCGTGAAGCGCCTCGTGTTGACGCACATGGTGCCCGCACCGACACCCGAGCAGTACCCGGAGTGGCGGGCGATTGCAGCCGAATACTTCGACGGCGAGGTGATCATCGGCGACGACCTCACGACGATCACGATCTGACCGTCGCCGCCCTCCGGCGACGCATCGTTCGCGAATGGCTCGGGCCGCAGCACCGCAGCCCGTCTGCTCCAGGTCCTCCCGGAAGACTGCCCGCCTCGATCCGAGGTTCCGTCGCATGTCATCGTCGTAGGCAGGCCGCACCGAGGCGACCGTTGGCAGATCGTGCTCGCCGAACGGGCGATGACGTCAGAGTTGAAAGGCCCCGACCCATGGCTGACATGCCCACGCCGTTTCCCGGCCGCATCGGACGAACGCTCACCGACTCCGAGCCGTACTTCTCCGAACCGGCCCACCCGGGCGAGGACGCACCCAACGTGGTCGTCGTGTTGATGGACGACACGGGGTTCGCCCAGTTCGGATGCTATGGCTCCGACATCGACACGCATCACGTCGACGCTCTCGCCGCCAACGGTGTCCAGTTCACGAACTTCCACGTGACGCCACTGTGTTCGCCGACGCGTGCCGCTCTCCTCACCGGGCGCTCGCAGCACGCAGTCGGGATGCGCGGTGTCTCCAACTGGCGAACCGGCTTCCCGCATCAGCTCGGCCACATCTCGAACCGGGCATCCACCATCGCCGAGGTCCTCGGCAGCGAGGGCTACGTGACGTTCTGCACGGGCAAGTGGCATCTCGCCCCGACCCAGGACACATCCGCCGCTGGCCCGTTCGACCAGTGGCCGCTGGGGCGCGGGTTCGACCGGTTCTACGGTTTCCTCGAAGGCGAGACCGATCAGTTCCACCCGGAGCTGGTCCGTGACAACACCCACATCGACCCGCCGGCGACACCCGAAGACGGATACCACGTCAGCGAAGACCTGGTCGACCAGCTCATCGGCATGATCAACGACAGCAAGGGCGTTCGACCGGACCGGCCGTTCTTCGCCTACCTGCCGTTCGGCGCGACGCACGCTCCGCACCAGGCGCCTGCGGAGTATCTGGCCAAGTACCGCGGGACGGTTCGACGAGGGATGGGACGTCATTCGGCAGCGCTGGTACGAGCGTCAGTTGGAGCTCGGGGTGATTCCCGAGCGGCACGACGTTGGCGCCACGCAACCCCGGCGTCGAGGCATGGGATGATCTGCCGGAGAACCAGCAGCGGCTGGCGTGCCGTCTCCAGGAGGCGTTCGCCGCGTTCCTCGACCACACCGACGATCAGATCGGCCGTCTGGTCGACGGACTGCGACGAAATGGGACAGCTCGACAACACGATCCTCGTGGTGATGGCCGACAACGGCGCCTCCCAGGAGGGTGGTCCGTTCGGCGTGATGCACGAGATGAAGTTCTTCAACGGCATCCTCGAGACGCCCGACGAGGCGATCGAGCGGGTCGACGACATCGGCGGCCCGCACAGTCACACCAACTACCCGTGGGGATGGGCGCAGTGTGGCAACAGCCCCTTCAAGTGGTACAAGCAGAACACGCACGAAGGCGGCGTGCACGTACCGATGATCGTGCATTGGCCGGCCGGCCTCGTCGACGAGCAGACGCGGCACGAAACGTGACCAGTTCGCGAGCGTGTCCGACATCGCTCCGACCATCTACGAGCTGCTCGGCGTCACTCCACCCGACACGTACCGTGGGGTCGAGCAGATGCCCGTGACCGGTCATTCGTTCGCCTCGATCCTGAGCGACGCCGACGCGGCGCCGACCAACACCCTGCAGTACTTCGAGAACGCAGGCAGCAGGGCACTGATCGCCGAAGACGATGGCGTGTGGTGGAAGGCGGTCACCAAGCACCGGCAGGGCGACGACTTCGACACCGAGCCATGGGAGCTCTACGACCTCTCGACCGACCCCTCGGAGTGCCGGGACCTCGCCGACGAGCAGTCGGGCCGGTTGGCCGGGCTGATCGAATCGTGGTGGCGGGAGGCCGAACGACACGGCGTCCTGCCGCTCGACGACCGCCTGTTGGAGCTCTTCGCTCCGCATCTGTCGGCACGCTCGCCGCACCGACCGGATCGTCGGTACTCGTACCGGCCGCCGATGTCGCCGATCCCCGCCCAGGCGTCAGCCTCGGTCGGCGGTCGTGCCTTCGACCTGACTGCACGAATCACGAGAGCGGCGGGCGACGAGGGCGTCATCTGGGCGACCGGGAACGAGAACTCGGGAGTCTCGGTGTTCGTACAGGACGACCGGCTCGTCGTCGACTACAAGTCGTTCGACCACCGCACGATCGTCGAGTCGACGGCTGAGGTACCAGTCGGCGACAGCACGCTGAGCGTGCACCTCGAACGCGACAGCCGAACAACCGGCTGGGTCGAGGTGTCGGTCGACGGCGAGCAGGCCGGTCGCGGCGAGATCCCGTTCTACATGCGCATGGTCTCCTCGGTCGGTTCCAGCGTCGGTCTCGATCACGGGTCGGCCGTGTCAGAGCGCTACGACGCTCCCTTTGTGTTCAGCGGCACGCTGCACGACGTGATGGTGCAGTTGCCGAGCCGTCGGGGTGCCGATGCGACCAACGAGGTGGCCGCCGCCGAACGAACCGAGATGTCCCGTCAATGACCGAACGAGCAGCCACGAACCCGCAGTCCGTGACGAGCACCCCGATCGACGGCACGCTCGGCGGCAGGTGAAGAACGTCGGAGAGCGCGGGCGCCCACGTGTCGGTCGCGGCCGGGACCGGGCCGACGGGCGCTCACTCGGACAGCGTCTCGTGCCGTCGTCGTCAGGGAATGCGACGACGGGAACGGTCGGCACCGGCGGGTCAGGCAGGTCACCCCACGTGGAGGAGCGGAGCATCCATCTGCGGGGAATCCGGCGGTATCGGCGCACGCCGTGCATCTCGAGCGTGTGCGGCGAGCCGTACTGACCTACGAGGACGAGCGGGTAGCGAAGTCATGTCGGGCGCTCCGGCGGCGAGCGTCTGCTCCGGTCGACTTGTTCGCGGCGCACGAGTCGGATAGGCCACGTGTCGTGGCTGGATCGATGACACACCCTCCGATTGCCTCGTACCGATTTCAGCTGACCCCGTCGTTCGGGTTCGATGCGGTCGCCGCGCTCTTCGGCGCAGTGCGGGAGCTCGGCGTCAGCCACGTCTACCTGTCTCCGGTCGCCGAGGCGATCCCGGGCAGCGAGCACGGGTACGACGTGGTGGACCATGGCGTGGTGCGTTCCGAGTTCGGCGGGCAGGACGCGCTGGTCCGGTTGCTCGACCGGGCGGCCGAGTTCGAACTCGGCGTCGTCGTCGACCATGTGCCGAACCACGTGTCGATCGCTCACGCCGAATTCAACCCGCAGTGGTGGACCCTGCTGCGGGACGGCCCGGACTCCGCTGCGGCCGAATGGTTCGACGTCGACTGGGAACTCACGGGCGGTCGGGTCATCGTCCCGAAGCTCGGTGAGCCCATCGAGGCTGTCCTGGCCGCTGGTGGGATCGAGGTGTCGATCGGCGATCTCGGTCCCGAGTTGCGGATCGGCACGCTGCGGTTTCCGTTGGCCGCCGGCACCGAACATCTCGCCCCGGCCGAGGCGATCGCCGCGCAGCACTACCAGCTCACCTGGTGGCGCGATCCGGCCCGGAACGTTCGGCGCTTCTTCACGATCGACGATCTCGTGGCGGTGAGGGTCGAGAACGAAGCGGTCGCGTCGGTCGTCGACACCCTGCCGCGGCGACTGTGCCGCCACGCCGCGTTCGCCGGGGTGCGCGTCGACCACGTCGACGGGTTGGCCGATCCGCAGCGCTACCTCGTCGGGTTACGCGACACGATCGGCGACCGCTGGTTGCTCGTCGAGAAGATCCTGGGCCCGGCCGAGCGTCTGCCTGGCGGGTGGCCGGTCGACGGCACCACGGGCTACGAGCACATCACGACGGTCGAACATGCGCTGCTCGACCCTGCGGGGTTCGACCCGATCGACGGGCTGTGGCGGGAGGTGATCGCGACGGATTGCCGATTGGACTCGGGTGACTTCGAACGGATGGAACGCACGGCTCGCACGGAGGTGCTCGACGGAGGGCTCCTGCCCGACCTCCAACGCCTGGTGCGGACCGTGACAGCGGCGACCGAGATCGGTGCCGAGGTGGCGCAGCGGAGCATCACCGCATTGACGCTGGCGCTCGACCGGTACCGCACCTACCTGCCCGATGATGATGCATCCGCTGATGTCCTCGCCGAGATCGAGCACGTGGCGGTTGCGGACCGTCCCGATCTCGCGTCCGGCGTACGAACCGTGGCAGAGCTGATCCGACGTGACGACCTCGTCCGGTCACGTTGGCAGCAGCTGACGGGCCCGGTGATGGCGAAGGGAGCCGAGGATCGAGCGTTCTACCGGCACCAACGCCTGTCGTCGCTCTGCGAGGTCGGTGGTCGTCCCGGCACGTGGACCCTCCCGATTCGTGACTTCCACGCACATCAGCAACACACGCAGGCGGGATGGCCGCTCAACATGCTGACCGCAACCACCCACGACACGAAACGGTCGGAAGCGGTGCGGGCGCGCTCACTCGCTCTGGCAGCGGCGGCCGACGAGTGGGTCGCTGTGATGCGGTCATGGATGGACGCTCACGCCGAGCTCACATCGAACGTTCGGCCGAGCGACGTGCTGTTCGCACTGCAGACGATCGTGACGGCGTCCCCACTGACCGTGGACCGGCTGCACGACTATCTGGTCAAGGCGACCCGCGAAGCGGAGCTCGACACCGACTGGCACGACCCCGACATGGTGTACGAGGCGGGCCTGCGACGCCTCGCGGCTGCTCTGGTGGACCAGGCAGCCGATCCAGCGTCGCCACTCGCCGTGGCCGCCGACGCCGCCGAGCGTCTCGGCGCGCGGATCGGGATCGGGATCCTGGCCCTGCAGTTGACGTGCCCTGGTGTACCCGACCTGTATCAGGGTGCGCCGGCCGAGTTGTCGTCGCTCGTCGACCCCGACAACCGACGACCTCCCGATTGGCTTCGGTGGCGGCAACTCGTCGAACGTGCTGCGGCCCGGTCCGGCGAGCCGCTCGACATCGGCGAGACCGACCTGGCCCGCGCCCGGCTCGCTGTGCGGATCCTCGACCTGCGGCGCGGCCATCCGGAGGCCTTCGGGCCGAATGCCGGGTACGTCGCTCTCACGGCGTCGGGGCCGGCCGCCGACCGTGTCCTCGCCTTTGTACGTACCGACGCCGTCGGACGACCGGTCGTCGTCGTGATCGTGGTCCGGCCGGCGTCGGCGACCGGCCACTCGCTCGATGCCGAATTGACCCTGCCGGCGGGAGATTGGCGCAATCTGGTCGACGGGTCGACTGTCGTGGGTGGCTCGGTGGGAGTCGGATCTCTGACCGGTGATGTCGGAACGGCGGTGCTCGCGTGCAGCGAGTGACCGTTCTCGTCGCACTCAGTCCGCCCGTCTCACCCACAGTCGTGACGAGAACGGCGGGATCCTGTCGTCGGCAGGCGACACGCGGCCGGTCCACTCATCTGCGGCCGAGTCGAAGGCGAGCACACCGGGCGGCCGCGCCCCCAGATCGACCGGCTCGCTGCCGAAGTGATGGAGCGCGGTCGTCGTCGTTGTACCCGAACGGCCGCCGATGCGTCGTACGGTGAGCACCGATCCATCCAGTTCGACCGTCTGGTCGGCCGATGGATCGGTCAGCACCCGGAGCTCCCGCCGGAGGCGGAGCAGTTCGGTGTACATCGCCAGCAGCCGAGCGTGCGGTCCGCGTTCGGCGAGCGTCGGATCGATGACGGCGGACGCAAACGTGGCCGGGTCGGCCGGGTCGGCGATGCCGCCGTCCCAGTCACTGTCGGCGAACTCGTTGCGACGACCCAGGCGAACGGACTCGACGAGTACGGGATCACCATGGTCGACGAAGTACGGGAACGGTGCGATTTCGCCGTACTCCCGCCCCATGAAGACGAGCGGTGTGAACGGCGACAACAGTATGAAAGCGGCTTCCAAGCGGCGGCGCGGGTCGGAGGGGCCGGCGTCGTGAAGCAGTCGGAGACCTCGCGGTGTGTTTCCCGCGTGGTCATGGTTGGACGCGAACACGATCATGCGGTCGAGCGCGATGTCGTCCGCCGGTGCGCCGTGGCGGCGTTGCAGCGTGGGTGAGTACTGCCCGCGGTACACCCAGCGGTGTTCGAGCGCGTCGGCGAGATCCGCGACGCCGCGGTATGCCGCGTAGTACTCGTGCTGCTCACCGGTGACGGCCACCCGGAGCGCATGATGGACGTCGTCGTTCCAGACTGCGTCGGCGCCCCAGCCATGATCGCCGACGTCGCGGACCATCCGAGGATCGTTGGATGCGCTCTCGAGCGTGACCAACACGGTACGTCCGAGTCGATCGCCGAGACCATGGACCGCGGTCACCAGTTCCTCCATCATGGTCCGGGCCGTGGGATCGACGATCGCGTGCACCGCGTCGACCCGGAGTCCGTCGAGGTGATAGTCCTCGATCCATGAGGTCGCGTTCTCCACGAAGAAGCGACGAACGCCGTCGCTGCCCGCACCGGCAACGTTGATGGCGCTTCCCCAGGGGGTGTCGTACGTGTCGGTGAAGTACCGGCCGAACCGAGCGAGCACGTTGCCCTCGGGCCCGAAGTGGTTGTAGACGACGTCGAGCATCACCCCCATTCCCAGCGCATGTGCGGCGTCGACGAACCGGGCGAGACCTTCCGGGCCGCCGTACGAATGCTGAACAGCGAAGGGGAAGACACCGTCGTATCCCCAGTTGCGTTCGCCGGGGAAGGCGTTGATCGGCATGATCTCGATCATCGTGATGCCCAACCGGGCCAGCCGATCCAGTTGGCCGAGGGCTGCGTCGAACGTGCCGGCCGGTGTGAACGTGCCGACGTGGATCTCATAGAGCACGGTCTCCGACAGGGCGATGCCCTTCCAGTCGGCATCGGTCCACGTGAACGTTTGGGTGTCGACGATGCAGGACGCGCCGTGGACCCCCTCGGGCTGCCAACGGGACGCAGGGTCCGGCAAGGGGTCACTACCACCGAGGCTCACCCGGTAACGGTCGCCGTGACCGACCTCGTCGGCGGTCCCGGTCCACGTGGTCATGCCCGGCTGCGGCGTCGTGGGCGTCAGTGCGCAACGGCGGGTGGCACGGCCGAGATCGTCCTCGAGGACGATCTCGACTCCATCGGCTTCGGGGGCCCAGATCTCGAAGCGTGTGGCCCCGTCGATCGGCGTGGCTCCCAAGCGATCGTTCATACCGCCGGCCGACCGTGCGTCGTCACCTCGGACGCCTGCTCACGATGTCGAGGCGGCGACGGACCGTCTCGTCGGCGAAGACCTCGGAGGCGGGCCGATCGAGTCGACGCTGCCAGATGCCGGGGACGACCCTCCCCGGCAGATTGTGTGGACGTCGCTCGTCGACGAGGTCGTCGAGATCGACAGCGATCATCTCGGCGTCGCTGTCGGCGAGTCGTTCGAGTACGGCGTCGAGCAGGTTGTCGACGGGCTCGTCGCGTGCGGCTGACAGGTGAGCGACGTATCGGTCGAGATCGGTGGTCGCCACGTGCTCGGCGAACGCCGCCATGTCGTGGGTTCGTACGCCGGCGACGGCCCGCTTCGGGATCGCAGCGAGTTCGTGCCCACCGGTGGCGAACTGCTCCTCGTACATGCCGAGCATCTCGACGTCGTCCAGAGCCGCCACGACCTCAGGAGGCACTGTGCCGAGGTTCTCGCCGACGACGGCGACGCCGGCGGTCGCGGCGCTGGCTGCGATGACGGCGAGGAGTTCGTCGTGTGGGTAGCGCACGTACACGCCCCGATCGGCGGCGTCGCCATCGGGGATCCACCAGAGGCGGTGAACGGCCATCACGTGGTCGATCCGCAGCATCGCTGCGTGGCGTCCGGTGCGTGCGATCATCTCGCGCCAGAGCGTGTATCCGCTGTTGCGCATCTGGCCAGGCAACTGAGGCGGAAACCCCCAGTTCTGGCCGTTCACGAAGAACGTGTCGGGTGGTGCGCCGACCGATGTCTCGGGCGCGAACAGCGCAGGATGAGCCCACGCCTCGTATCCATCGGGATGCGAGCCGATCGGCAGGTCGAGCGAGAGACCGGCGCCCGGCGACGCAGCGATGGCCCCGAGTTGCTCGTCACACAGCATCTGCGCCAGCGCGTGCGAGCGTTCGACCAGCTCGCCGCCCGTCTCGTCGCGGCCGGCCATGAAGCGGGCGTACGCGCCGACATCGGGATGGTCGGCGACGAAGCGACCGAGGCGATCGAGTGTGTCGGCGTCGGCTGTTCGGGCGGCTTCGACGAGTTGTCGGCGTCGCCGTGCTCCGACGAGTCGCCAGTCGACGACGTCCGTCAGTTCGGGTGTGGGCGCCGTCGGCAGCGATCGGTCATCGAGGTAGACCTCGTTCCAGTGCAGGCGGCTGATCGGTGAGTACGGGCTCGGGTCGAACGGATCGTCGAGGAACGTGGCGTAGAGCGGCAGCGTCGCCAACATGTCGATGTTCTGGTGCTCGAGCATCTCGGCGACCCGCCCGAGGTGAGCGAACGACGGCAGGGTGTCGTTGCGCTCCCAGAGCGCATAGGTGGGTACGAACAGGCTGCTCCACGCCCGGTCGTCGGCGAGTCCCGGCATCCTGGCCGGCGGCACGACGATGGTGCATTCCTCGACGTTCGCACGCGACTCCACGACGAGGGTGTGGCAACCGATCGGGAGCTCGGGCAGGCGAACGGCGCCCGCCGAGCCGGGATCGAGAGTGGTGCGCGTGCCGTCCACGACGATCGCCACATCGCCGATCGGGCCGCTGACCTCGACCAGCCCGGCGCGATCGCCGACGCCGACGACGTGAACCCCGGCAACTACCGAGCGCCGCGCGTCGTCACGGTCCGACTCGAGGATCTCGACCACAGGTCGGAGCACCTCGTCATCGGCATCGTGCTCGACGTGGTCGACGTCTTCGTAGCGCACGATCACGCCGAGCTCGGCCGCCCGACGGCGAAGCTCGCCGTCGTCCGATGCTCCCGATCGGCGCGTCATCGAGCGCCGTCATCGAGCGATCGATCGTCGCGGCGCGAGGGTAGGTCCGTCGATCGTGACGTCAACCGGCTCATTCCGCCGCCAGCTCCCTCGTGCACCTGGGATTCGAACCCGGAACCAACGGATGAAGAGCGACGTGATGGGGGCTGATCATCAGTCCGTCCCCTGGGATTCGAACCCAGAACCAATGGATTAAGAGTCCACTGCTCTGCCATTGAGCTAGAGACGGTCGGCTCGCCAGTGTAGGGGGGCGGTCCGTCACCCCCCAACCGGTTGTGGTGGCGGAGTCGGTCGACGGTGCGACAGGTGGCGCGAGGGCACGGCCCAACGCACGGACGAGACCGTCCGTGGCGGGCAGATCGTTCGGAGCGTTGACCGGGACCGTGATGCCGATGCGTCGAGACGCTCGATCGGAAAACGCCGTCGGGCGGGGTGGTGAACACCACCCCGCCCGATCGCTTCGAAGGGTGACCGAGGGGACTTGAACCCCCGACCTCCAGGATCACAACCTGGCGCTACCACCAGCTGAGCTACGGCCACCATGTCACCGACCCGAGGGTCTGCGTGCGTTCGACATTCTGCCATCTCGGATGGCGTTCGACACCCCTCGGTTCGCGAGACTTGCGCCGTGACCGTGACGCAGACACCCCTCGAACAGGTCGAAGTGGCACTCGATGCGCTGCTCGCCGCCACCGATCCCGCCTCGATGCCCGACGTCGACTTCCGTGGCGCCCGCTACGACGCCGGGCTGGCGTGGGTGCACTTCCCGGCCGGCTTCGGCGGTCTCGGCCTCCGTCCGGAGTTCAACGGGGTCATCGAGAAGCGCTGCCGTGAGGCCGGTGCGGCGGCGACCGATCCGACCACGTTCTTCATGGCGCTCGCCGGCCCGACGATCGTGACCCACGGCAGCGATGAGGTGAAGGAGCGGTTTCTGCGTTCGATGTTCACGGGCGAGGAGAAGTGGTGCCAGTTGTTCTCAGAGCCTGGCGCGGGTTCCGACTTCGCCGGTCTGGCAACGAAGGCGGTGCGGGACGGTGACGAGTGGATCGTCAACGGTCAGAAGGTGTGGAACACACTGGCGCACCTGGCCGACTTCGGCATGTTGGTGACCCGCAGCAACCCCGACCTCCCGAAGCACAAGGGCATGACCTACTTCGCGCTCGACATGCGTTCGCCCGGTGTGGAGGTCCGCCCGCTCCGTCAGATCACGGGTGAGGCCGAGTTCAACGAGGTGTACATGACCGATGTGCGGGTGCCCGACGCACACCGCATCGGCGACGTGGGGGAGGGGTGGCGTGCCTCGCTCACCACCTTGATGAACGAACGTTCCGCGATCGGCGGCGGCTCGGCCGGTGGCACCAAGCCGCAACGTGGTGGAGCAGCAAACGATGCGGTCGAGGTCTGGAAGCACCTCGACGAGTCGGAGCGCACCGACGCCCGCAAGGACGAGTTGATGCGGCTGTGGGTGCGCGGCGAGGTCGGCCGGATCACCAACATGCGGGCCGCCGAGGCGGCGAAGGCCGGCAACCCCGGCCCCGAGATGTCGATCGCCAAGCTGGAGTTCTCCGAGTTCAACAAGCGGCTCTACAACTTCTGCATCGACCTGCTCGGCATGGACGGCCAGATCGGCTACGACTACACCTTCCGGCGCCCGAACGAGCTCGATGCGAGCGGCGCCGCCAAGGGTCTGCAGTACGCATTCCTACGGGTGCGTGCCAACTCGATCGAGGGCGGCACGAGCGAGATCCTGCGAAACATCCTGGGGGAACAGGTACTGGGCCTGCCGGGCGAGCCTCGTGTCGACAAGGAGATCCCCTGGGTCGACGTCCCGCGCAGTTGACCGAACGGCAGTTGCCGGGATGATCCGGAAACCTGCGACGTCCTGATCGCTGGGGGTACTCGAATCAGGAGACGTCACCTGCGTTCCTTGAACGCGACGGACACACCGACAGTCGAAGACGACTCAGCACGGTCAGCTCTCCAGTGGGTGCGGTCTTGTCAGGCCTCGAACGCTGGCGACTCGGGCGGCAGCGGTATCTGGCACTGCCGGCTCAGGACGCGTGAGAGAGTGCGGTGGGGGGACAGCATGCCGCAGAGCAGGGTCGTGGCCCTCGGCCAGCGCATCGCCGGAACCCTGTGACACCCATCGTTCATGATGTTGTGATGACGTCGATCGCGGGGGCGGGCCGATCAACTGGCCGAGCTGACGTGTCACCGTCGTGCCGTCCGGCATGCAGAGATCGTTGGATGGTCCGCTTCGGTTGCGGGCGGTGATTGGATCGGGAGGGGGTACCGGTCGCCGTCGGCATGGATCGCGGCGGCCACGGGTGAGCCGGTCGGGGCCTGCAAGCGCGTGCTGACGCTCGGCGAGCGCCTCGAGAAGATGCCGAACGTCGCGGATCTGTTCCGGCACGAAGAGCGTCCTCCGAGGGCGAGCATCACGATCCCGTACGAGACGCTGCTGACCCGCAATGGGATCAGCCTCACGGACGATCACCTGATCACGCCCGACGCGGCCCGCCGTCTCGTGTGTGATGCCGGGCTGCATCGGGTCATCACACATGCCGGCTCGGCCGTGGTCGAGTACGGTCGCCAGACCCGTACGATCAGCGAGCCGTTGTGGCGGCTGTTGGTCGAACGCGACGGAGGCTGCCGATATCCCGGTTGTGAGGTCCCCGGCGAGATGTGCGACGCCCACCATGCCGTTCACTGGGTCGACGGCGGAGCGACGGAGCCGCACAATCTGGCGCTGGTGTGCCGGTACCACCACCGGGTGCTGCACGATCGGCACTGGAGCCTCGAGCCCCTCGGGGCCGGGCACTTCCTGCTGCGACTACCGAACGGCGGCCTTCACGAGTTCCGGCCGCCCCGCCTCGACCTGCTGACCCGGCAGGATCAGCTCACCTTGACCTGACGACCGTCGCTGCTCGTGGTCGAGCGTGGCAGTCAGATCCCGTCGGCGGCCTCGGCGGCCTCGGCGTCGCCTTCGAGGCCCTTCGGCAGCGTTGCGAAGACGGCGGGCGGTCCGCGCCAGGGTTCGTGCGCCCCCCGTCGGGCCTCCTCGATCGCTGACCAGACCCGCTCCGGGGTGCACGGCATGTCGATGTGGCGGACACCGAGGTGGGCCACCGCGTCGATCACGGCGTTCTGGATCGCCGGAGTGGAACCGATCGTGGCGGCCTCGCCGATGCCCTTCGCGCCGAGCGGGTTACGCGGTGACGGAGTGACGGTCGAGTGCACCTCGAAGCTCGGCATCTCGGCGGCCGAAGGCACCGCATAGTCGGCGAGGTTGGACGTGATCGGGTTGCCCTCACTGTCGTAGAGAACCTCCTCGTACATCGCCTGGCCGATACCCGACGCGATGCCACCGTGTTGCTGGCCTTCGACGAGGAGCTGGTTCACGATCGTGCCGCAGTCGTCGACTGCGACGTGGCGGAGGACGCGGGCCCTGCCGGTCTCGGTGTCGACCTCCGCGACGGTGATGTGTGCGCCGAACGGGAACGAGGCACCCTCGCCCGTGAACACGGTGTCGGCGGCGAGGGGTTCGTCGTCGAGTTCGGTGGCCTTCGCGGCCAAATCGGCCCACGTGAGCGCGCTTGCGGGCACGCCGGCCACACCGACGGTGCCGGCGTCGGTGTCGACCACGATGTCGGTGGGGTCTGCTTCGAGCACCCGGGCCGCCAGATTTCTGGCCCGCTCGACGACAGCAGTCGTCGCCTCGTTCACGGCCGAGCCGCCGAGTTGCAGTGAACGTGAGCCGCCGGTGCCTCCGCCGCGGGGCACGAGATCGGTGTCGCCGTCCACCAGGGTGATCCGGTCGACCGGGATACCGGTCTGCGCGGTGACGAGCATCGCGTACGCCGTCTGGTGGCCCTGGCCGTGCGACTGCGTGCCGCAGTACACGGTCGCGGAGCCGTCGTCGTGGATCTCGAGCTTGCCCCACTCGGATGAGTTGCCACCGCCGGTGATTTCGACGTACGAGGCCACACCGACGCCGATCTGGGTCGTGTCGCCGCTCTGCCGTCGGGCTGCCTGCTCGCGACGAAGGTCGTCGTATCCGATCACCTCCGCTGCGGTGTGGAGCGGAAGTCGGTACCGACCGCTGTCGTACGAGTTGCCGGTGAGGGTCGTGAACGGGAACACGTCGTCGGCGAGCAGGTTCCGCTCGCGGAGTTCGATCGGGTCGATGTCGAGTTCGCGTGCGGCCTGATCGACGAGTCGTTCGAGCAGGGCGGTGGCCTCGGGGCGACCGGCGCCGCGGTAGGCGCCGGTCGGTGGCGTGTTCGTCGCAGCCACGGCCACGTCGAAGTCGATCGCGGGGAAGTCGTAGGTGCCGTGCGACATCCGTCGGGTGCCACCCGGCAGCGAGGCGCCGATGCCGGGGTACGCGCCACCGTCGCCGACGAGTCGGACCCGCAGGCCGGTGAACGTGCCGTCGAGTCGGCAACCGAGCTCGGCGTACTGGACCTGCCCGCGGCTGTGGTCCTTGGCCATGAGGTCCTCGCTGCGCGTGGGGACCCACGTCACGGCTCGATCGAGTCGCTGAGCGGCGAGCACGACCACGGTGTATTCGTGCTGCATGCCGGCCTTGCCGCCGAAGCCTCCGCCCACCTGCGGGGTGATCAGGTGCAGTTGCGCTTGGCCGATGCCGGTGGCTGCTGCGATCCCGGCGTGGACGTAGTGGGGGAACTGGTTCGACGTCCAGACGGTGATCCGCCCGTCGTCGGCCGGGGCGGCGGCGACGCCGTGTGGTTCCATCGGGGCAACGGCGACGCGCTGGTTGACGTAGCGGCCGCGGACGACGACGTCGGAGACCGAATCGAGATCGAGTGCCGGATCGGGTGATTCGGCGACGGCGAGGTTGGAACCTCGATCCTCGAACAGCAACGGTGCACCCGCGGTCAATGCCGCCTCGGCATCCGTCACCGACGGCAACGGGTCGATGTCGGCCCAGACGATCTGAGCGGCATCGGCGCCCTGCTGCGGCGACTCGGCGAACACCACGGCGTATGCCTCGCCGACGAATCGAACCTTCGTCGTGGCGAGCGGCGGCCGAGCGAATGCGTCGTCGACCTTGGCGAACCCGTGGTGGGGTGCGACGTCGAGTTCGGCGGCGGTCCAGACGGCGACGACGCCGGGCATCGATCGGGCTTCGTCGACGTCGATCGACGTGATCGTGCCGTGGGCGACGTCGGAGCGCACGAACACGGCGTGGAGCGGCTGGTCGAGGTCGAGATCGGCGAGGTAGTGGCGAGCGCCGGTGAGGAGCCCGGGGTCTTCGGTGCGTGTGACCCTGTTGCCGAGGATCGAGCCGCCGAGCGAGTCGTGGGGTGGGGAGTCGGAGCTGTCCATCCGAACCGACTCTACGGTCGACTCCCGGGTCGGACCGGAGTCCGGCTCGGCGCGAGGGAGCCGCCGTCGTCATCGGCAGCCCGCGCGGTCGAGATGATCGCAACGGTTCTGTTCGGTCCGCGATCGGTGTCGTGTCAGCCTGGTTGGCGATGCCTTCAGCCATTCCGAGTGTGGGACCTCGACGAGATCCTGCCTGTCCGAGGCTTCGCGGTCGTGGGTGCCGTCGGGGGTGGCGTCGTGGGTGCGGTTCGTTCAGACTGATGTCGAGGTCCGTATGGATGGGCCGAGAGGGGGCAATGATGAACGTGCACACTCGAGCGCAGCTGGCCGTGGTTGCGGCCGTCGCTACCGGAGCGTTGCTGGTCTCGCCGCCGTCGGCGGCATCGCATTCACGCGGCGGCGACAAGACCGTCGTGGGTGTCGAGTTCCTCGGCGAAGTCGTCGTGCCGACCGGAACATCGTTCGACGGCACCGAGATCGGCGGTCTGTCGAGCATCACGTACGACGCACGGCGCGATGAGTACCACACACTCTCCGACGACCAGGGGAACCGGTCGACCGGTGATCCCGTCAGGTACTACACCGTGGAGATCGACTTGGACGACGGCAGGCTCGACGACGGTGACCTCGAGTTCGTCGACGTCACCCAACTGTTCGACAAGCGCAAGCAGTCGTTCGCGCCAGGTGGCGTCGACCCCGAAGGTTTCACCCTCGGTCGCGGTCGCTCGTTCTTCGTGTCATCCGAGGGGAACACACTCTCCGACCCGATCATCGACCCGTTCATCCGGCGCTACAACAGGAGGGGCCGCGCTACGGCGACTCTTCCGATTCCGGATCACTTCCACCCGAATGGCGTCGATCACGGCGTCCGGTTCAATCTTGCCTTCGAGAGCCTCAACGTCACACCGAACCGACGCAGCCTCGTCACGGCCGCCGAAGGGGCGTTGTTCCAGGACGGTCCCGCCTCGACGTTCGCGAACGGCAGCCTTGCCCGGATCCTGGAGTACGACGTTCGGTGGCGAAAGCCGGTCGCCGAGTACGTCTACGAGGTCGCGCCGTGGGCGGAGCCGTCTGCGATCTTCGGTGTGAACGGGATCGTCGAGGTGCTGCCCATCGACAACGTCGGGACCATGCTCGTCATGGAGCGATCGTTCTCGGTCGGCGGAATGCTCGGTGGGGGGACCGGCAACGTCGTCGTGATCAACCAGGTGTCGACCGCGGGGGCGACCAACGTGCTCCACGTCGACGCTCTGTACGACGGTGGCTCACCGATTCCGCTGGCCCCGGTGTCACAGCAGGAGGTGTTCGCGTTCGACGATCTCGGCATCCCGATCGACAACATCGAGGGGATGACGTTCGGGCCCACCCTGCCCGACGGGCGTCAGACCCTCGTGATCGTCAGCGACAACAACTTCAGCGCCGCCCAGTTCACCCAGTTCATCGTGTTGGCGCTCGACATCGAACGCGCACACTGACAGCGGTGCAGCAGACGGTCGTCGTTCCGATCGTGACCGACATCGACGGATCCGGGCAGGATGGGCCGATGCCCGACCCGGACGGACCTCCACCCGCCGACGGCAACGCACCCGACCGGCCGCTCGCCGGCATTCGGGACCTCGACGTTCCGGAGGTGGAGTTGACGGCGGAGCTTGCCGAGCGACGCGAGGCGGTGGGAGAGCTGGGCGAGGCGCTGCGCGATCTGGCATCCCGGGCGATCGGCACCGAGGTCGCAGTCGACGTGATGCGTCAGGTCGCGGGGCATGCACGCGAGATGGCCGCGACGTTGGCCGCGCGACAACGGCGTCTCGACCAGCCGTCTGCTGTCGACGATCTACGCCGCGGGCAGCGCCCGTTCAACCCGGTCGTGGGCCTGGGCAACCCCGTGGCGCCGCCGATGCGAGTCGAGATCGTCGACGGCGCCGCGATCGGCTGGTGCACGCTCGACTGGCGCTACGAGGGGCCGTCCACGTACGTCCACGGTGGAATCAGCGCGCTGCTCCTGGATCAGATCATGGGGTACGCCGCCGCGGCGGCCGGCCACCCGGGGGTCACCGGCAGGTTGCAGGTGCGCTACCGCTCGACAGTCCCGCTCGGCGAGCCGTTGCGGCTCGATGCCAGGCTGATCGACGTGCTCGGCGTCAGGGCAGCGGTCCGCGGCTCGATCAGCCTCGCAGCCGCGCCGGACGATGCGCTCGTCGAAGCCGAGGGACGGTTCTTGGCGCTGCGGCCGGAGCAGGCCGCCCGCCTGTTCGCCGGCGGCTCCGACGACTCGGTGTGAATCTGGACCACAGGTCGATCGGGGAGGCACGCCGCTCTCAGCCGGCGCTCCGGCGTCACACCTCCGGCATGACCGCGCGCACCGCGGCGGCGTGCAGCCCCGGGCCCGTCTCGTGTGTGTATTCGATGGAGGCGTCGACGAACCCGGCGTCGGCGAGCATGCGAACGTAGGCGCTCCTGGTCAGGGCTCCGGCGCCGCACTCGGCCCATGCTTCGCCGTCCGTTGACGGTTCCGTGTCGTCGTCGGCCACGACGTCGGAGATCGCGATACGGCCGCCAGGGCGAAGCACACGAGCCATCTCGGCGAAGACCGGGGTCTTGTCGGGTGCGAGATTGAGCACGCAGTTCGAGATCACCACGTCGACCGAACGGTCCGGAAGCGGGACGTCCTCGATCATGCCGTGCAGGAATTCCACGTTCTCGATGCCGGCCTCGGCTGCGTTGGCCCGCGCCAGTCCCAACATCTCCTCGAGGAAGTCGAGTCCGTACGCCATGCCGCTCGGGCCCACTCGTCGTGCCGACAAGATCACATCGAGCCCGCCGCCCGATCCGAGGTCGAGCACGGTCTCGCCCGACGCCAGATCGGCCATGGCGAACGGGTTGCCGCATCCCATCGAGAGATTGGCCACCGTTTCGTCGACGGCTCCGAGCGACGTGTTGTCGTATCGGGCCGCTCCGAAGCGTACGTCGCCCGCCGGCGCGGTGGCTCTGGTCGCAGCGGCGTCCCGGTAGTAGCTGCGAACGTCGTCGTGTGTGTCGTGGGTCTGCTCTGCGGTCATGCTGGCTCCTCCATGGCATCGGTGAACTCGGGGTTGATCCGGCCCATCACGACCTCGGCGGCCGACGGGAAGCGGCTCAGGCAGTTCTCGTTCACCCTCCAGTGACTGCTCGTGCCGACCCGGTCGACGAGCACGAAGCCGACGTCGGCGAGCTTGGCCAGATGATGCGAGGTGGTCGACTGACCCACGTCGAGTCCGTCCGTGATCTCGCCGACCGTCATCGGACGGTGCTCGGTCGACAGCAGGTGCAGGATCTGCAACCGGGTCGGATCGCCGATCGCAGCGAACCAGCTCGCCCATTCCTCCGCGTGGGCTCGACTGATCGGGTCGGACGAGCGGTTGGCATGTCGGTCGGTGTGTCGGTCGGTGTGTCGGTCGGTGTGCGTCGTCATCATCGACCATCGACGATAATCGATGAATGATCGATGTCAAAGCGCACGACCGGCGACCGGTCGCGTCGCCCCTCAATGGCGCTTGACGCCGCCGTACTTCATGCGGGTGTCGCTCATCGCGGCCGAGCGCGCTTCGTCGTCACGAATCTCGGTGTCGACGACCTCGCCGATGAAAAGCGTGTGGGTGCCGAGATCGTGCGATTGGCGGACCTCGCAGTCGAGATACGCGATCGCCTCGTCGAACACCGGCGCTCCGGTCACACCGGCCCGCACCGCCCGACCGTTGAGCGTCATCCGGGCGTGGTCGAAGCTCGCCGGCTTCGAGAACTTCACGAACACCCGAGTGTCGTCCGACGACCACAGGTTGACCGTGAACGAGCCGCCTTCGGTGATCAGGCGGTGCGTCACCGCGCCGTTGTCGACGCCGATCCCGATCAGTACCGGTTCCATCGACAGCTGCGTGATCCAGCTCGTCGTCATCCCGTTCCACTGATCGCCGGCTCGCGATCCTATGAGCGCCAACGCATTCGGGATCTTCCAGGTGACCTTGTTGATCAGTTCGTCGTTGATCAGTTCGTCGTTGATCAGTTCGTCGTCGGGCGCCATGGTGGCCAGGGTACGGGGCGCTCCTGGCGACCGGGCCCGTCGTGGCCGACTCGCCGAGCTGGTTCGGTGTCGCGCGGGGGCCCGGTCTGCAAATGCTCGACCACACCTCTCACACCTCACACCTCACACCTCATGGCTCATGGCTCACGGCTCACGGCTCACGGCTCACGGCTCACGGCTCACGGTCGCGTCGATCCCTGCCCGGCCCGTGTCCTACGCTGACCGCCCATGACAACACGCATCGTCGCTGACGTCCTGATCCCCGGTCGCGGGGAACCGATCGAGCACGGCACCGTCGTGATGGAGCACGGTTCGATCGTGTACGCGGGCGCAACCACGGGCGCGCCTCCCGCCTCGTCCGACGACACTGTCACCGAGGCCCCCGCAGTGCTGCCCGGCCTCTGGGACTGCCACACGCACTTCGTCGGCATGTCGCTCTCGAGCCTCGACGCGCTCGCCACGATCGACATCGTCGGTGCGGCCGCACGCGCGGTGGAAGATGCGTCCAAGGTGCTCGACGGTGGCATCACGAGCGTCCGTGACGTCGGTGGGATCGGTCTTCGTCTCGCACCCGTGGTCACCGAAGGCCGTATGCGCGGCCCCCACATCTACGGCGCCGGTCGCATCCTGTCGACCACCGGCGGGCACGGAGACATCCACTCCCTGCCGCTCGACTTCGCACACGAGCTCACCTGCAACACCGGTTTCAGCATCCTCTGCGATGGCGTGCCCGAGGTGCTCAAGGCCGTTCGAACCAACCTGCGCGGCGAAACGCGAAGCTGATCAAGATCTGTGCATCGGGCGGTGTGATGTCGGAGATCGACCACCCGATGCACCAGCAGTTCTCCGACGACGAGTTGTCGGCGATCGTCGCCGAGGCGGCCAGGGCCGAACGGATCGTCGCGGCGCACTGCCACGGCAAGGCCGGGATCATGGCAGCGCTTCGGGCGAAGGTCCACTCGGTCGAGCACGGGAGCTTCCTCGATGAGGAGGCTGCTGACCTCATGGTCGAACAGGGCACCTGGTTGGTGCCGACCAGATACGTCAACGAGGCGCTCCTCAAGCAGGACAACCTGCCCCGCTACGTCCACGAGAAGGGGCAGATGGTCAGCGGCGTGCACGAGCAGGCCATGAAGATCGCCATTGCCAAGGGCGTGAAGATTGCGGCCGGCTGCGACATCTTCGTGTCGGGTCAGATGTACGGCACCGGCAGCCTCGAGATCATGCATCTGATCAACGCGGGCATGACCGACCTCGAGGCGATCGAAGCCGCGACCGCGAACGGGCCCGAGACGCTCGGCCCGCAGGCACCACACACCGGTCAGCTGCAGGCTGGTTTCGACGCCGACGTGATCACGATGGACGCCAACCCGCTCGACGACCGGAACGTCTGGGGTGACCCCGACCGTGTGACCGGCGTCTGGCAGCTCGGCGCCCGCCGGAAGTAGTCCTCACGAATCCCGTCGGTCTCGTCGGGTCTCGATCTTCAGTGCGGCGCCGGCAGGCCGGTGCCGGTCTCGAGGAGCGTCTTGAGGCCCGACACGATGTACGGGAGGCCCTGGACGAAGTCGCGGATGGTCGCGCTGTCGGTCGTGACGTCGTAGAGCTCGATCGTCAGTTGCGACATGCCATTGACGTCGCGGATGGTCCAGATCTCACGGCACGGTCCCTCGGCGGTGAGCGCCTCGTCCCACAGGGCCGTGAACGTGAATTCGATTCGGTTCGGCGGGTCGATCGCGATGACCCGCCCCTCGCTCGCCAGACCGCCGTCGGCGTTCAGGTAGTTCATCCGGCTGCCTACCTGCCAGTCCGATTGCACCCGCGTGCCGTAGAAGTACTGCTCGGTCTGGTCGGGGTCGACGATCGCCTGCCAGACGTCGTCGACGGGGGCACGGATGTAGGCCTGGTAGATGTGCACGGGTTGTTGCATGGCGGTTCCTTTCTCGGTGCGGCCCGTGATGGCGACGAGTGCGTCGATCCTCGGTGCCGCGAACTTGCCGATCCATCGGTCGCTGATGATCCGGATCGGGACGGGATTCAGGTAGTGGAACTTCCGGCGCCCGGACCTGTGGGTGATGACCAGTCCGGCGGATTCGAGGACTCGGAGATGGTTCATCACGCCCTGACGTGTCATGGCGGGGAGGAGGGCGGAGAGTTCGACGAGCGTCTGTCCGTCGTGTTCGAACAGCGCATCGAGCAGTGAGCGACGGCCGCTGTCGTCGATCGCCCCGAACACCTCGTCCACCTTTTCGACAATAGGTAACCAAGCGCTTACCTGTCAACGGTCCGTCATGCTCCTGCCGTGGCCTAGCCTGGGCGGACCGAACTCACAGAAAGCACCGATATCCGTGTCCAGCGAGCATCATGACGCATTGGTTGCCACAGCGAAGCAGATCACCGAGCGGGAGATGGCGCGCTACTCCGAGCGAACGAAGCAATCGCAGATCGCGACCGAGCGTGCCCGCAAGGTCATGCCCGGCGGCGTGCCCTCCAGCTTCCAGGCCTACGATCCGTGGCCCGTCGTGGTGAAGCACGCATCCGGTTCGACGATGGTCGACGTCGACGACAACGAGTACGTCGACTACGACATGGGTTTCGGCGCTCTGTTCGCCGGCCACATGAACCCGGCGGTCCATGCAGCAGTCTCGCGGCAGCTCGAACACGGCACGCTCTACGTCACGCCGTGTGAGCTCAACGCCGACGTCGGTGAGTTGCTGGCCGAGCGGTACGGCCTGCCCATGTGGCGGCCCACGAACTCGGGCACCGAGGCGACGATGGACGCGATCCGCCTCGCCAGGGGAGCGACCGGCCGCGAGAAGCTCGTCAAGGTCGAGGGCGGTTATCACGGCCATCACGACGAGGTGATGGTCTCGAACAAGCCGTCGCTCGAGGACGCCGGCCCCGCCGACTCGCCGAACTCGGTGCCGCAGTCCGCCGGCCTCACCAAGGGCACGCTCGACGACGTGATCGTGATCCCCTTCAACGACCCCGAGGCGCTCGACCGAGCGCTCGCCGGGGGCACGGTCGCGGCGTTCATCGTCGAGCCGGTCATGGAGAACATCGGCATCTGCCTGCCCGACGACGGCTACCTCCGAGCGGTCCGCGAGATCTGCGACAAGCACGGCACGCTCCTGATCTTCGACGAGGTCAAGACCGGCATCACCGCCGGCTACGGCGGGGCCACCCGCCAGCTCGGCGTCGAGCCCGACCTCGTCACGCTCGCCAAGTCGATCGGCGGCGGCTTCCCCGTCGGAGCGTTCGGCGGTAAGGCCGAGTACATGGACCTCATCACCCGGGGCACCGTGCTCCACCTCGGCACGTACAACGGCAATCCGCTGGTGATGGCGGCGGTCAAGGCCACTCTGACCGAGGCCTGCACCCGACCGATCGTCGAGGCGGCCGTCGAGCGCAACGATCGCCTCGTCGACGCCTGCCAGGTCATCATCGACGGGTCCGGGATCCCGGCGCACACGGTTCGCTTCGGAGCGAAGGGTTGCATCACCTGGTCGGAGACGCCGGTACGCAACTATCGCGACTATGCGTCGACCGACTTCGACCTGGCGTTCGCGCAGTGGATCCACGGCATCAACCGAGGGGTTCTGCTGCCGCCCGGACTGGACGAGCAGTGGCTGATCTCGGTCATGCACGACGAGACCGCGGCCATGATGTACGCAGATGTCTTCCAGGAATTCGTCGACGAACTGACCCGTTGAATCGTCGTCCGAGGTAACGGGGTCGGCCGCGAGGATGATGCAGGTTCGCCCATTCGGCCGATGGTGAACGATGTTGCAGCTGTCATGATCGGACCCGTGCCGGTGATCTCCGCCCAGGGCCTGACGATGCAGTTCGGGCAGCAGCGCGCGCTCGACGCGCTCGACGTGTCGGTCGAATCGGGCATCACGGGCCTGGTGGGCGCCAACGGGGCCGGCAAGACGACGTTCATGAGCATCGTGCTCGGTCTTCGCCTGCCCACGAGCGGATCGGTCCGGGTGCTCGGACTCGATCCGTCGAATCAGGGCCCGGAGCTGCGAGCCCTGGTCGGCTACGGGCCCGAACGCAACGTGTTCCCCGACGAGATGCCGGCGTCCGACTTCGTGAAGCACCTGGCAGAAGTCAGGGGCATGCCCCGTCAGGAAGCACGCGGTCGGGCGAGCGACGCGCTGTGGTTGGTCGGCTTGGGGGAGGAGCGGTTCCGACCGCTCGGCACGATGTCGACAGGGCAGCGTCAGCGGGTCAAGCTCGCCCAGTCGATCGCCGCCGATCCGTCGCTCATCCTGCTCGACGAGCCCACGGACGGACTCGATCCGGTGCAGCGCGACGAGATGCTCGCGCTCATCCGTCAGATCAGCGCCGAGTACCGCATCGACGTGTTGCTGTCCTCGCACCTGCTCGAAGAGGTCGAACGCATCTGCGACCACGTCGTGGCCCTCGATGCCGGGCAACTCGTCGCCCAGGGGCGGCTCTCCGCTCTCGTCGGGACCGATGAGGGAGTCGTCGTCGAGCTCGTCGACATCGAGGACCGCCCCGACGCTCTCGCCCGGGTGATCGAGATGCTCGAGCAAACCGGGCTCGACGTGCGCCAGGACCCGGGTTCGCTCCGGTTCGAGGTGGTGGGCTCGGATGCCGATGAGGTGGCCGATCGTGTACGCGACGCCGTGGCGTCCGCCGAGGCGCGTGTGCGCCGGATCGTTCGTCGTCGACGCCGGCTCGAAGACCTGTTCGAAGGGGCGCGGCGATGAGCGACGCACAGATCCTCGACCGGGGATACCGACGGTTCGAGGGAGACCGGTCGGGTGTCGCTGGCGCGATGCGATCGGTTGCCTGGCACACGGTGCGCAGCATCCTCGGGCTCGGCCGGAAGGCCCGCCACAAGGTCTTCCCGATCATCGTGCTGGTGGTCGCCTTCGTGCCGGCGATCGCGTTCCTGGCGATCTCGGTGCTGCTCGGTGACCTCGGTGACGAACTCCGGCCCGAATACTGGGAGTTCTTCGGCTTCGCGTTCGTCGCGACGATCGTCTTCGTCGCCCTGGTCGCCCCGGAGGCGATCGTGCGCGACCAGCGCGACGGTATGTTCGCGTTGTATCTCTCGACACCGCTGTCGCGGTTGAGCTATGTCGTGGCGAAGGTGGTCGCCGTGCTCGGCACGATGTCGCTGGTCGTGCTCGGCCCGCCGGTCTTGTGGCTGCTCGGGTACACGTTCCAGAGCCAGGGACCCGAGACCTTCGTCGACTGGTTCGGGGTCATGGGTCGACTCCTGCTCGCCGGTCTGATCGTCTGCATCGTGTACACCGCCGTCAGCCTGGGCGTGTCGAGTCTCACCAACCGCCGGGCATTCGCAAGCATCGCCGTGGTCTTCGTGATGCTCGGCGCGTCGATCGTCACCAACGTGCTGGTCGATGTCGCGGAACTGGCGGAGAACTGGCGCGTGCTCGACCCGCTCGGCGTGGCGCTCGAAGCCGCCCCCCGGCTGTTCGGCGACCGCAGCACCGAGTACGCCACGGTCAGTACGTGGCTGGTCGCCGCCGGTTGCGCCGGGTGGACCGCACTCGGTGCAGCACTGCTCACCTTCCGCTACCGGAAGCTCGCGGCCGTCTGATGACCGATTGGGCTCCACCCACGCCGGCCGGTGATCCGCTGGCAGCGCCGGTGCCGGCTGCGGCCGTTCCCGGAGCGATCGTCGACGTCGTGAACGTCACCAAATCGTTCGGCGACGTCGTGGCGGTCTCCGATGTCACGTTCTCGGTCGGGCCCGGCGTGACGGCGCTGCTCGGCCCGAATGGTGCTGGCAAATCGACGCTGTTCCGGGTGATGTGCGGGCTGACCGCCCCGACCAGAGGCACCGTCAGGGTGCTCGGCGCCGATGCCCGCAATGATCGAGCGGTCCGGGGCCGGATCGGGCTCTCGCCCCAGCAGGACGCCCTGTTCGATCGGCTGTCGGCGCGCCGGTTCGTGGAGGTCACCGCCGAGACACAGGGTGTCGAGGCGTCGGCTCCCGCCGCCCAGCGTGTCCTCGACCTGGTCGAACTCGATGTCGACGACCCCAAGCCGGTCGGCGCGTACTCGAAAGGAATGCGCCAACGGGTCAAGCTCGCCGCGGCGCTGGTCCATGAACCCGACGTGCTGATCCTCGACGAGCCGTTGACCGGTCTCGACCCGGTGCAGCGCAATCGAATGATCCGCCTGTTTCACCAGCTCGGCGACGACGGCATCTGCCTCTTGGTGTCGAGCCACGTGCTCGACGAGGTCGCCCGGCTCGGCTCGCGTGTTCTCGTGATCGCACAGGGTCGGCTCGCAGCGACGGGCGACTATCGCGACCTTCGCAACCTGATGGACGACCGGCCACACCGGATCCGGGTCGCGGCCGATGCGCCCCGTGAACTCGCAGCTGCTCTGGTCGGACGCGGTCTCGTCAACGGGGTGTCGATCGCGGCAGACGCGCTCACGATCGACACGACCGACGTCGACCGGTTCGGACGGAACATCGCCATCGTGGCCAGCGAGTGCGGAGTGCGACTACGCGAGGTCGAGCCGACCGACGACGACCTCGAGTCGGTCTTCCGGTACCTGGTGGAGCGACGATGAGCCGCGTGGTCGCCCCCGGGCGTGCGATGCGCCTGAGCTACGGCATCGTGCTCCGCCAGCTGATCACGCGCGGCCGGATCGCAGCGCTGGTGCTCGTCGGAGCGGTCGTGACAGCAGTTGCGTTCGCTGTCGGTGCGGCCGACGATCGAACCGACCCGGTCGAGACGGGCGTGCGGCTGATCTCCGACCTCGGCTTCACGACCCTCGTGCCGATCGTTGCTCTCGTGTTCGCCTCTGCTGCGCTGGGCGACATGCGTGAGGACGGCACGCTCGTGTATCTGTGGCTGCGACCGATGGACCGGTGGCCGATCGTGGTGGGCGCCTGGCTGGCGGCCGTCACGGTGAGCCTGCCGCTGACCCTGGTGCCGCTGGTCGCTTCCTCGGTGGCGGTCGATGGCGGCTCGGACCTGGTCGTTGCGACGGCCGTGGCCGGAACGGTCGGAGTCGTTGCGTACTCGGCGCTGTTCGTGCTGGCAGGTCTGCTGCTCAAGAACGCGATCGTCTGGGGCCTGGGGTACGTCTTGATCTGGGAAGGTATCGTGGCGGCGTTCGGCAGCTTCGCAGCGAAGCTGGCGATCCGCGGGTACACCAGGTCGATCCTGACCTCGGTCACCGAGGTCGATCTCGATCTGGGCGATCTGTCGCTCGGGGTCGGCATCATGGTGCCGTTGGTGGCGTCGGTCGCCGCCCTGGGTCTGGCGTCGTACCGCCTACGCGTGATGGACGTGGCCTGACCCGGGCCAGCGTTCAGCCCCAGCCAGGATTCTCGCCGCCGCGGTAGCGCGCGACCGACAGCGGTGTCGACCATTGACGCCGTTTGCCACCGGCTCGCGACGCGAGGATGAGGACGACACCGCCGACCGCGCAGATCGCGGCCGTGCCGATGACGACCGGCAGCGTGCGGAGAGCGAGACGTGGGATTGCATGGGTCCACGTGCGGTTGTCGATCGCAGTCAGGAACTGCACCGGCAGCAGGTACCCGAACACGAGCATCGACGCTGCCAGAGCCAGGCCGAACTCGCCGAGACCCCTGAGCACGTCGCGTCGTTCAGGTCTCGTGATGATGCCGAGGACGAGCGCGATGAGTCCGATCGCTGCACTGATCGGAATGAGCCATCCGAGCATCGACCTGGTCGTTTTCAGCACGCCGATCGGCTGGATCGGGAGCGTGACCGTCGCAACCTCGGCTGCTCGTTGGTCGCGGACGATCGAGACGAGTTCGTCACCGGTGAGTTGAATCGGATCGTCGTCTCGCAACCCGATGATCCGGTCGTGGGCCTGCCGGACCACCGGCATCATGACCGTGGCCCCCGGACAGCGTCGACAACACCGCCGTTTCCAGCATCTCGGCGAGGTCGCTCGCGGGCTGTTGCACGGTGCCGGCAGCGGCACCGGTGATCACCGTGTTGAGTTCGAGTCGGATATCGGCCTCTTCGAGAATCGCGAAGGTCGTATCGCGCGTTTCGTCGGGCGTGAACGCGATGCGCTGCATCCACCAACCGCCCGCGGCGAGGCTGAACGCCACGGCCGCGACGAGAAACAGGACACCGGCGAGAGATCGCTCCATTGCCGGAGAGTCTGGCAAACCCGGCCGGTAGGTTGCGAGTGTGGCTGAGCCGATCGACGATTTCCCCACACGTCCCCGCCTGCTTCTGCGTGGTTTGCTCCGGCGTTGTGCCTGGTGCGGCGACCGTCGGGCGTACTTCCTCGGCTGGTTCAAACGGCAGGAGACGTGCCAGAACTGCGGTCACGGCTACCGGCGTGGCGACTCTGCGTTCGAGCTCGGAGCCATCACTGCGAACATCATCTTGACGTTCGGCACGATCCTGCTGAGCATCCTCGTGATGGTGGCGCTGACAGCGCCCGACGTGCCGATCACGACCGTCACGATGGCGGTGGTGGTCATCGGGTTGATCGGCCCTGCGCTGTATTACCCGATCTCGTTCACCCTCTGGCAGGCGGTCGACCTCTGGATGCGCCGGCCGACGGAGAGCGAGTTGGCCGGCGAGGGCGACGCCACGTTGTGAGCCGCAACCGTTCGGAAATCGAACGGTTGTTCCCCGAAATGCTTGCCGAACGGTTGTTCGACAACTACATTGTTGTCATTCGTACTGCAACGTTGTGACACCCCCTCCGTACGGTGCACCTCACGTTGAACCAACGAATCGGGCCACTCGCCCCGAAGGACCAAGAGCAGGAAACAGGGAGACGAAATCACATGGCCAACGACCGCGAAAAGTCACTGGACCTGGCACTCGCCCAGATCGACAAGCAATTCGGCAAAGGCTCCGTCATGCGGATGGGCGACAAGGCGACGATGTCGATCGAAGCGATCTCGACCGGTGCGCTGCCGCTCGACCTCGCACTCGGTGTCGGCGGGTTGCCCCGTGGCCGCGTCACGGAGATCTACGGCCCGGAGTCGTCCGGTAAATCGACCCTCGCCATGCACGTGGTCGCCGAGGCACAGCGCAACGGTGGCGTGTGCGCCTACATCGATGCCGAGCACGCGATGGATCCGGTCTACGCCAAGGCGATCGGTGTCGACATCGACCAGTTGCTCATTTCCCAGCCCGACACCGGCGAGCAGGCGCTCGAGATCTGCGACATGCTCGTGCGGTCCGGAGCGATCGATGTCGTCGTGATCGACTCGGTGGCAGCGCTCACGCCGCGCGCCGAGCTCGAAGGCGACATGGGTGACTCCCACGTCGGCTTGCAGGCCCGGCTCATGAGTCAGGCACTCCGCAAGCTCACCGGCAACCTGAGCAAGACGAAGACGATCGCCATCTTCATCAACCAGTTGCGCGAGAAGATCGGTGTGATGTTCGGCTCGCCCGAAACCACGTCAGGTGGCAAGGCGCTCAAGTTCTACTCCTCGGTCCGCCTCGACATCCGCCGGATCGAATCGTTGAAGGACGGTGCCGAGGTCGTCGGGAACCGCACCCGCGTCAAGGTCGTCAAGAACAAGGTGTCGCCGCCATTCCGGCAGGCCGAGTTCGACATCATGTACGGCAAGGGCATCAGCCGCGAAGGTGCGTTGCTCGACATGTCGGTCGACCTGGGTGTGGTCACCAAATCGGGCGCATGGTTCACCTATGAAGGTGAGCAACTCGGTCAGGGCCGTGAGAACTCCAAGAACTTCCTGACGGCGAATCCCGAGGTGATGATGGAGATCAGCGACAAGGTCATGATCGCTTGCGGTTTGAAGGCCGACCCGAACGCCGTGGTCGAAGAGACCGGCGTCGACGAACGAGCCGATGCGTTCAGCGAGGCCGACGATGAGCCGATCAGTCTCGACTGAGGGCACCGTCGCACCCGAGCATCAGCGTACGACGTCGTCGGCGGTGTCGATCGGGTCGTTCCACATGCTGAGGTGGGTTCGGTCGCCCTCATACGGGTGCGACCGGGCCACGGCCTCGTTCAGCTCGACGCCGAGACCGGGTCGGGTCGGCGGCACGAGACGTCCGTCGGCCCACTCGATGGGCTGCTGCAGCAGGTCGGCGTGGAATCCCCCGTTGTCCATGATCGACTCGATGATCAAGAAGTTCGGCGAACAGGTCGCCAGCTGCACGTTGGCGGCGAGCCCGATCGGGCCGTTGTAGCAGTGTGGTGCGATCTGGGCGCCGAAGGCCTCCGCCAATGCGGCAATCTTCTTCCCCTCCAGCAGGCCGCCGGCGCGACCCAGGTTGAGCTGGACGATCGAGGCGGCTCGAGCCTCGAGCACCCGTGCGAACTCGTACTTCGTGGTGAGTCGCTCGCCCGTGGCGATCGGCACCGAGCTCTGGGCAGCGACCTGGGCCAGTGCACCGATGTCGTCGGGTGGCACGGGCTCCTCGAACCACAGGGGGTCGTATGCTGCGATCTCGCGGGCGATCCTGAGTGCACCACCGGCGGTGAACTGGCCGTGTGTGCCAACCAGGAGGTCCGCCCTGCTCCCGACGGCGTCGCGGATCAGGCGGACGAAGTCGACGGTGCGTTCCATGTCGCTGAGTCGGGGCTGGTGCCCGCCCATGGCTGTGTACGGCCCTGAGGGATCGAACTTCACGGCCGTGAATCCACGCTCGACCTCGTCGGCGGCCCGGGCGGCGGCGGCTTCGGCGTCGGCGTAGACGTCGGTCGTGTCGTCCGGCCGCGGATACAGGTAGGTGTACGACCGCAACGACTCGTGGATGCGGCCACCGAGCAACTCGTACACGGGTTTTCCCGCCGCTTTGCCCACGATGTCCCAGCACGCCATCTCGAGAGCGCTCATGCAGCCCTGGAGGGTGACGTCGGGGCGTTGAGTGAACCCGCGGCTGTACGCCCGTCGCCAGAATCGCTCGATGTGGTGGGGGTCTTCACCGATCAGCATCTGGTCGGCGAGGTCCTCGATCGCCGCTGCGATCACGTCGGCCCGGAACGTCGCCGCGTAGGCCTCGCCGTAGCCGACGATGCCGTCGCCGGTCGTGAGTTTCACGAACACGAAGTACTGGCCGCCGAACGATGGCGGTGGATTGCCGACCACGAAGGTCTCGACGCCGTCGATCTGCATCGTCAGGTTCCGTCGCGGTCGAAGACGATCACGTTGCGGAGAGCCGCCCCGGAGCGGACCTCGTCCATTGCCTCGTTGACGTCGTCGAGCGCGAACTGACGGCTGACGAGACCGTCGAGCTCGAGTCCGCCGTCGTGATACCGGGCGAGGAGGCGGGGAATGTCGCGTGCGATCACCGAGGTCCCCATCTTCGATCCGAGAATCCGCTGGTTGCGGGCGGCGAGCGCACCCGGGTCGAAGTTCCCGGCCACGCCGGTGGCGGGCATGCCGACCACCACGATTGCTCCCATGGTGCCGACCAGGCGGTCGGCGCTGGCGAGCGCCGACGGCGCCCCGGTCGCGATGAACACGTAGTCGGCCATCTCCCCGCCGGTGAGCTCCTCGACCAGGTTGGCGACGTCGTTCGAGGTCGGGTCGACGGCGTGCGTGGCGCCGAGGTGGATGGCCAGATCGAGCTTGGCGGCCTGCGGGTCGGACGCGACGATCGTCGCAGCCTGTGCGAGGGCGGCGCCCTGCACGACGTTCAGGCCGACGCCGCCGCATCCGAGGACGACCACGGTCGACGACGGGGCGACCTGCGCCGTGTTGAGCACCGCTCCGACCCCGGTGATGACACCGCAGGCCAGCAGTGATGCCGAGGCCGAAGGGATCTCGTCGTCGATCGGAACGATCTGGGAAGCATGCACCACGACCTCCTCGGCGAACGCCGCGGTACCCATTCCGTGGTTGATCGAGCGGCCGTCGGCATCGTTGAGCGGCGACGCCAGGTCGAGATCGAAGGACTGGCTGCACGCCACCTCGGCACCGCGCTGGCAACGCGGACACTCTCCACACGAGCGGATGAGCGTGACCACTACCCGTTCTCCGACCTCGAACCCGACGCCGGCGCCGACCTCGACGATCTGTCCGGCTGCTTCGTGCCCCCAGACGGCCGGCAGGTCGCCGCCCCATTCGCCGTCGGTGTACGAGACGTCGCTGTGGCAGATGGCGACAGCATCGACTCGAACGCGCACCTCGCCGGGACCCGGATCGGCGAGCGTCAGCTCCTCGATCACCAAGGGCGCCCCGAACTCATGGCAGACCGCGGCGCGTACGGTCGTCGGCACTACAGGCCCGGCTTCCAGATCATGAGGACGAGGCCGACGACGAGGCCGAGATGGGTGATGCCGGTGCCGGCGGCGAGCCGGGCAGTCGCCGACTCGTTGGTGTCCGTGATCGCCGGGCGGATGAGGAACCAGCTCACGGCGACGAGCACGACCCAGTTGACGATCGAGAGCGACAGCCAGAGTTGCGACACCTGGTAAGCGTCGTCGGACATCCCGGCCAGTCCCATACCGAGCACCCACATCAGGATGAGTGCCGGGAAGACGAGACGCATGTGCAGTGCGGCGATCGTCGAGGTCTCGCCCGCCTTACGGAGGCCGGGATACAAGAACAGCGGCCCGAACGCGATGATCGCTGCGAGCAGATGCAGCAGGGCCATGATGCGGTAAGGGGTTCCGAGGTCGAGGATGGCGAACACGCCCGGCACAGTAGCGCCACCGTCGTCGGAACGCCCGCTGTCAACGGCTGCATCAGAGTTGTTCGAGGGCGTCGAGTAGGGCGTTCTCGACGACCTCGGTGAGCGCTGGATGGATCCAATACGGCTCGTGAGCGATCTGTTCGGCCGTCTGATCGAACTGCATCGCCTGGATCAGAGGCTGGATCAACGTTGCGGCCTGGGGCCCGATGATGTGGGCGCCGATGACCAATCCGGTCTCGACGTCGACGAGCACCTTGGCGAATGACGTCTCGTCGCCGAGCGCCCACCCGTAGGCCGTAGCCGCGTAGTCCCGACGGCCGACGACGTAGTTGCGGTCTGCGGTATCGGCTTGACGCTGGGTCAACCCGACGGAAGCGACCTGCGGGTTGCTGAACACCGCCGCCGGCACGGCCTTGTGATCGGCAGCCTTCGGTTGGTCGGGGTGGGCGATGTTCCAGAACGCGATCGTGGCCTCGTGATTGGCGACGTGCTTGAGCTGGTACTCGTTGGCGATGTCGCCAATCGCCCAGACCCCGTCGACCGCAGTCTGGAGGAACTCGTCGACGACGACGGTGCCGTGGTGGTGGCATTCGAGTCCGCCGGCCTCGACATCGAGGAGGTCGCTGTTGGGCTCACGGCCCGTCGCGACCAGGAGCTCGTCGACCTCGATCTCCTCGCCGGCGTTGTGGATCACGATCGAGTCGCCGCGCCGTTCGACCTTCGTGGGTACGTGGCCGAGCCGGAGATCGACGCGCTCACCGAACACTTGTGTGAACCGGGCGCCGATCTCCTCGTCCTGGGTCGACAGCAGGCCCGGCGAGCGGTTGATCAACGTGACGTTCGACCCCAAACCGGAGAAGACGTGCCCCATTTCGACCGCTATGTAGCCGCCGCCGATGATGCCCAGCCGGTCGGGGAGTGCGTCGAGACGCATGATCGAGTCCGATGTGTGGAAGCCGGTCTCGACCAACCCGGGGATGGGCGGGACGACCGGTCGTGAGCCTGCGGCGACGAGCACGTTCGGCGCGGTGACGATCCGCCCCTCGACGTCGAGCACTTTGTCGTCGATGAATCGTGCGGTTCCCTGGATCAGGGTCACGTTCTCGGACCCGGTTTCGCGGTATTCCCGGCCACCCGCTGCGATGGCGTCGATGCGGCCGAAGATGCGGTCCCGGATCGCCGGCCAATCGGCGCCATTGAACTGGGTGTCGATCCCGAGCTCGTGACCGTGTCGGGCGTCGACTGCCTTGTCGGCGGGCAGCACGAACATCTTGGACGGGATGCAGCCGACGTTCAGGCAGGTGCCGCCGAAGACGCCCCGTTCGATGACTGCAATCTTCCATCCGGCCAGGAACTCAGGGATCGAGTTGCCGGATCCGCTCCCGACGACGATGAGGTCGAACTGTTCGGCGTTCTCGTGAACTCGTTGCACGGCAACAGTGAACACCGTTGCTCCCGGTTCTGTTCCGGCGCCGGACCGTGCCGCAGCGTCCTGCCTCGGGCCGTGCGACCGTCAGGAACCCGGTGGCAACGTCACGACGACACCACGGTCGGCGTGGGGGATCCGGTTTCGCTTCACGATGCCGCCGATGGTCCCGAGCAACTTGGTGATCTTGGTGAAGAACCCATACTTCTCCTCGACCTTCGTGGTGATCGTCGCCAGCTCGTCGCCCGTGACCAGCTCGGCCGTCGCCGCGATCGGTTCGGTTCCCTCGGTGACGCGACCGCGCGAGTCCGACGGCTGGACGATCACCTTCGAGGTGTGCGCGAGTCGCTTCGCCTTGCCCGATCCTGAGCTCGTGCAGGAACCGATCTTGGTCGTCACCGAGATCGACCACCCACAGGGGGTCGCGATTACCTCCCCCGATTTCCTGAATGTCGTCAAGGACATGTACTTCTCGTCGGCAATCCCCATGCGGCGAGGGTCCCAGTGGTGGGCGCGCCCGCTGGCTGAGGGGCTCGGCCGATATCGTCGACGGCCATGGGCTCGCCGACACCACGCAGCTACGTGCTTCGAACGTACGGGTGTCAGATGAACGAGCACGACTCGGAGCGCATCGCCGGCCTGCTCGAAGCCGACGGTTACGTCCGCGCCACCGACGAGGACGAGGCCGATGTCGTCGTCCTCAACACGTGTTGCATCCGGGAGAACGCCGACAACAAGCTGTACGGCAACCTCGGTCACTTGAAGCCGTGGAAGGAGGCTCGCAAGGGTCGTCAGATCGTTGTCTCGGGCTGTCTCGCCCAGAAGGATCGTGAGCTGGTCGCGACGAAGGCGAAGCACGTCGATGTCGTGATGGGGACCCACAACGTGCACCGGGCCGCCGACCTCCTGCGGGACGCCGTCACGGCCACGACGCCGATCACCGAGATCCTCGAAGAGGCGGTGATCGACGACCATGCGATGTTCCCCTCGGCGCTCCCGGCCCGTCGCGAGACCAGCTACAACGCCTGGGTCACGATCCAGATCGGCTGCGACAACAACTGCGCCTTCTGCATCGTCCCGGCGGTGCGCGGTGTCGAGATCAGTCGGCCGTACGCCGACATCGTGGCCGAGGTCGAACGTCTCGCGGTCGACGGTGTCACCGAAGTGACCCTGCTCGGCCAGAACGTGAACTCCTACGGCCGCGACCTCCAGCTGGCAGCCCGCCAGGCCGGGGACACGGGAGCGAAGCTGCGCCCGCTCTTCGGCGACCTGCTCCGTGACGTCGGAGTGGTCGATGGGATCCGCCGGGTCCGGTACACCAGCCCCCATCCGAAGGACATGCGGCCCGAGACGTTCGCAGCGATGGCCGAGACCGCCGCAGTGTGTGAGCACCTGCACTATCCGCTGCAGTCCGGCAGCGACCGGGTGCTCGCCCTGATGCACCGTGGATACACCGGCGTCCGCTACCTCGAACGGCTCGCGGAGGCGCGAGCGGTCATCCCCGAGTTGGCGGTGTCGACCGACATCATCGTCGGCTTTCCCGGAGAGACGGACGATGACTTCGAGCGCACGCTCGAAGTCGCCGCCGCGGCCGAGTTCGACGACGCCTATACGTTCCTTTTCTCACCGCGGCCCGGTACCGAGGCCGCTGCCATGGAGGCCGAGTTCGTCGACCCGGCGGTGGCGGGCGAGCGGTTCCAACGCCTTCGTATCGTGATCGAGCGCTCGGCGCTCGCCAAGAACCAGGCGCGCGAGGGTCGCTCCGAAGAAGTCCTGATCGAAGGTCCGTCCAAGCGGAACCCCCACGTGATCTCGGGTCGGACACGTCAGAACAAGCTCGTTCACTTCGAACCGCCCTTCCCGATCCGCACGGGCAGCTATGCGACGGTCGAGGTCACCCGTGGTGCCCCGCACTTCCTCGAGGGACGCTTCGTCGAGCTGCTGGCCGAGCCCACGCACAAGGTTCGGATCCCGGTCAACGCGGTCGTGACCTCGTCTGCGGACTGCGTCGCCGTCGTCGGGCCGACGGCGTCCGGCAAGTCGTCGGTTGCCGTGGCAGTGGCCGCGAGCCGTGGCGACGTCGAGATCGTCTCGGTCGACTCGATGCAGGTCTATCGCGGAATGGACATCGGCACGGCCAAGCCCGGTCTCGACGAGCAGGCCGCGGTGCCGCACCACCTCATCGACATCGTCGATCCCGACGTCGAGTTCACGGTCGCCGAGTTCCAGGCCGTGTACCGGCAGGTGATCGCCGGCGTGCGCGCTCGCGGGCGCAAGGCGATTCTCGTGGGTGGGACCGGCCTCTATCACCGAGCCGTGGTCGACGACCTCGAGATCCCGGGTGAGTGGCCGGAGATCCGGGGGCGACTCCAGGGTGAGATCGACGTGGTCGGAGCTCCCACGCTGCATGCCAGGCTGGCCACGATCGACCCGGCGGCAGCATCGAAGATGGAGCCATCCAACACGCGTCGCATCGTCAGAGCACTGGAGGTGTACGAGGGGAGTGGGCGGCCCTTCAGTACGTTCGGCCCCGGTCTCGACGCATACCCCGATTCGGCCGTTCAACAGGTCGGCCTGCGTTGGGACCGGGCGGTACTGGCGCAGCGGATTGCGGAACGGGTGCATCTGATGATGGCCGATGGCCTACTCGACGAGGTTCGTGCGCTCGCCGACCGTGGAGTCTCCCGTACCGCGGCACAGGCGCTCGGCTACAAAGAACTGTTCGCGCATCTGGACGGAGCGGTCGGCCTCGAGGAGGCCGTCGACCAGGTCATCGTTCGAACGCGTCAGTTCGCGGTTCGGCAACTCCGATGGTTCGGGCGCGACCCTCGCGTACGCTGGGTGGAGGTCGAACACGACCCGGTCGCCGAATCGGCACCGGTGGTGCTCGGAGCCTTCGAATCATGACCAGCATGAACCTGACCAAGCACCACGGCCTCGGCAACGACTTCCTCGTCGCCTTCCATCCGCCCGTTCCGGTCGACGAGCTGCCTGCACTGGCTCGTCGACTCTGTGATCGTCGTCGCGGTGTCGGTGCCGACGGTCTCCTCGTGGCAGAGTCGCCGCCACCTGACGATGAACGCACCACCGAGTACGGCGCGACGATGGTGTTGTTCAACGCCGACGGGAGCCGCGCCGAGATGAGCGGGAACGGCATCCGATGCTTCGTCCAGGCGCTCTCCATGCGACATGACGGCGATCTGTCGACCGTGTCGATCTACACCGACGCCGGCAAACGTGAGGTCTCGGTCCGGCGAACCGACGATCCGCACACGCTGCTGGCGAGCGTCGACATGGGTTCGGTCGATCCGATCGTCGAGCCGGAGGGCTGGGTCGAACTGGAGTGCCACCCCGATCGTCCCGTTGCTCATCTGAGCCTCGGCAATCCGCACAGCGTCGTCGGCGTCGATGAGATCGGGGTGGTCGATCTTGCGGAGCTCGGTGGCAAGGTGCCGCACATCAACCTCGAGATCGTCGAACCGGGGGCCCGCCAGGACGAGGTTCGTATGCGGGTTCACGAGCGGGGAGCCGGAATCACCGAGGCCTGCGGCACCGGTGCCTGCGCCACCGCCGTGGCTGCGGCGTCCTGGGGTCTCGCTACGCCGTGCGACGGGAAACTCGTGGTGCACATGGACGGTGGAAGTGCCACAGTGGCGCTCGACACGCCGGTGCCCGGCCACGTGACGCTCACCGGGCCGACGACGTTCGTCGCCACCATCGAGATCGAAGTCTGAGTGAACACTCCCTACCAAGAGGCGCTCGGCGCCACCCTCATCGACCGGACGGTTCGCGAGAAGATCGTGATCGTCGGCGTTCAGCTGCCCGGGGGCACCGAGGAGTCGGTCGGCGCCAGCCTCGACGAGCTCGAGCTCCTGGTGGACACGGCCGGCGCCGATGTCGTCGGCCGTCTCGTGCAGCGCCGGGACGGTCCCGATCACACCTGGTACATCGGCAAGGGAAAGGTCGAGGAACTCAAGGAGATCTGCCTGGCCGTCGATGCCGACACCGTCGTGTTCGACAACGAGTTGTCGCCAGCACAGCAGTTCAATCTGGAGAAGCTGCTCGGCCGCACGGCGATCGACCGCACTGCGGTGATCCTCGACATCTTCGGTCAGAACGCCCACACGCTCGAGGGCAAAGCGCAGGTCGAGCTCGCTCTCCTCCGATACCGGCTGCCCCGGCTTCGGCGCGGAAAGTCGGCGAACCTGTCCCAACAGCGTGGTGGCGTCGGAGCTCGGTTCGGTGGTGGTGAGACGAAGACCGAGGTCGATCGTCGACGGATCATGCGTCGCATCACCAAGCTCGAGTCGGACCTCGACTCGTTGGCGGCGACACGCGATCTGCAACGGAAGTCGCGTCTGCGCAGCGGTCTCGCCAGTGTGGCCATCGTCGGCTACACGAACGCCGGGAAATCGACCGTGCTGAACCGGCTCACCGATGCGGGCGTGCTGACCGAGAATCGGCTGTTCGCAACGCTCGATCCGACCACGCGTCGCCTGGCGCTCCCCGGTGGCGAACCGGTCCTGCTGTCCGACACGGTCGGATTCGTACGGAGCTTGCCCCATGGCCTCGTCGAAGCGTTCAAGGGCACACTCGAGGTGGCGGCATTGGCCGACTATCTCGTCCACGTGGTCGACGCGAGCGCTCCCGATCCGGACGGTCACATCACAGCGGTACGTGAGGTGCTGTCGCAGATCGATGCCGGCGAGGTGCCGGAACTGTTGGTGTTCAACAAGGTCGACCTCGCCCCCGATGCCGGCAAGGAGCTCGTCGACGAGTACACCGGGTCGGTCGGCGTCAGCGCCGTGACCGGTGAGGGGATCGAGCTGTTCCTGCGAACCCTGGCCGATCGGCTCAGGACCCTCACCACGGTGGTCGAGTTGTCGATTCCGTACGAGCGTGGCGATGTGCTCGCGTCGGTCCATCGCGAGGGCGAAGTCGTTTCGACGACCGAGAGCGAGCACGGGTTCCAGGTTCGGGCCCGGCTGTCGGACGCTTCGGTGGGGCGACTGGCGGACTACGTCATGCGATCGGTGTGACGGCCGATCGGTAGCATCCGGGGCGACATGACCACCAACGGATTCGTTCCACCGCCCTACCCGTACGAACGGGTCGACCGCTTCAAGCCGCTGGCGGCAGAGTTCGAGGGCGGCCTCGTCGACTTCTCGATCGGAACACCTTTCGATCCGCCGCCCGGCGCGGTCATCGAGATGCTCGGAGCGTCGGGTCTCGAGCGGGGTTATCCGCCCAGCATCGGCACCGCCGATCTCCGCGATGCCGTGCATCGCTGGATGGGCCGTCGGTTCGGCATCGACGTCGCTCCGACGCAGGTCGCCGCATGCATCGGCACCAAGGAGTTCGTGGGCACGTTGCCGCAGTGGTTGCGCCTTCGTCGACCCGATCTCGACACGATTCTGTATCCGGCGATCTCGTACCCGACCTACGAGATGGGCGCAACACTGGCCGGATGTCGTGCCGTGCCCGTCGCGATGTCGCCAACGGGTGGTGTCGAGCTCGGCTCGATCGACCCAGCCGACACTGCTCGGGCGCTCGCGCTCTGGGTCAACAGCCCGGGCAACCCGAACGGGGTGGTCGGCGATCTCGCCGCAGCAGCCGACTGGGGGCGTGCGCACGACGTGCCGGTGTTCTCCGACGAGTGCTACGTCGAGTTCACCTGGTCGGGTCGCGGGCGCTCGATCCTCGAGCACGGCACGAACGGAGTGATCGCGGTGCACTCCCTGTCGAAGCGTTCCAATCTGGCCGGTGCCCGCGTCGGGTTCTATGCAGGCGATCCGTCGTTGGTCAGCTACCTGCAAGAGGTCCGCAAGCACGTCGGCATGATGGTGCCGGGCCCGGTCCAGGCGGCCGGGGTCGTGGCACTCGACGACGATCAGCATGTCGAGGTCCAGCGCGGTCGGTATCTGGCCCGCCTCGAGCGGATGGCGACGGTGCTCAGCCGGTGGGCGGGGATCGAGATCCCCCTCCCTGAGGGCGGCTTCTACCTCTGGTTCCACGTCGGCGACGCCTGGGAATTCACCGAGCGGCTCGCGGCCCAAGGTGGCGCCCTGGTGAGCCCCGGCGAGTTCTACGGCGAAATGGGTGCCGAGTACGTGCGTGTCGCCGTGGTACAACCAGATGCACAGATCGATCTCGTCGCCGCTCGCCTTGGCGTCGGCACATCGAGCCCACGACCACACGAATGAGCTGCAACGGGGACCACGAATGGGTGTGAAATCACAAGGTAGGGGTGTTGCGGCGGCGCTCGGGCTGTTTCTGCTCTTCGCCGGGCTGGTCGGCGCGGGAGTGCTGTACGTGGTCGCGGAACGGCGCCCGGCACAGTCGGTCGACGGCTTCGCCCGCGCGCCGATCGGCTGCACGACGACTCTGGACTTCACCGAGACCGGAACGTTCTACGTGTACGAAGAGGTCGGCGCAACCGGCGACGTCGCCGACGGCAGGTGCCAGCCGGTCGCCGACCCGTCCGCCTCGTTCGATGTCGAGTTCTTCGGTGATCTGACCCCCGGCGACGTGGACGATGACGACTCGATCAGCTACGACGTCGACGGATTCGACGGTCGTTCCGTCCAACGGGTCCAGATCACCGAACCAGGCGAGTACTCGCTGGCCGTCACGGGTGACGATCTCACCGTGGTCGCAGCGCTTGGACGCGACCCCGACGATGGGGTCGACGATCTCCGTCGTGCGGCCGTGATCGTGGCCGCCACCGGTGTGGTGCTCGGCTTGCTCCTGTTGATCCTGTCGGGTCGTCGATCGAAGAAGGCAGCGACGGCGACACCGCCACAGGGACCGGGGTGGATTCCGAGTTCGATGGTCGACTCGACGGCGGACGATGCCTCCTGGCCACCGAAGGCACCGCGTGTCGACCAGGTGCCGATCAATCCGCATCGGCCGTCGGAAGCACCTTCGGCCGATGTGCCGTTCGCGCCGTCGACCACGCCGTCGACCACGCCGCGACCACCCCGACGACCACCCCGACGACTTCGGCGCCTTGGGCGCCGCCTTCCGGCGCTGCGGCCGACGTGCAGCCTCCGTCTGAGTCCGTGTGGGGCGAACCGAAGCTTCCGGACTCGTAGGGCCGGCCGTCGAGCACCTGACGACGGTCCCGCCTCAGAGGCGACGCATGACGGTGACGACGCGGCCGAAGATGCTGACCTCGTCGGCCGCGAAACGCATCGGGTCCAGCGTGGGGTTCGACGGGACGAGCACGACCTCGTCACCCTCGGTTCGATAGGTCTTGACCGTCGCCTCGTCACCGGGGATGCCGGCGACGACCACGTCGCCGCTGTTGGCCGTGTTCTGTTGCGCTGCGATCACGAAGTCGCCGTCGAGGATGCCGGCATCGACCATCGAGTCGCCGCGGACCCGGAGCATGAACAGGTCGCCGTCGCCGGTGAAGTCCGACGGCATCGGGTAGAGCTCCTCGACGTTCTCCTGTGCCAGCACGTCGGTGCCGGCGGCGACGTCGCCGACCAACGGGACGTGGCGGACCGGTCGTCGATCCATCACCACTCCTGAGTTGGGATCCCAGCGCACCTCGATCGCACGGGGCTTGGTGGGGTCGCGTCGGAGGTATCCGAGGCGCGACAGCGTGTTCAGGTGGCTGTGTACTGTGGACGGCGACGTGAGGCCCACGGCTTCGCCGATTTCGCGAACCGACGGGGGGTAGCCCCGGTCACGCATCTGGCTCGAGATGAATTCCAGGATCTGGAGTTGTCGGGCGCTGATCTTCTTGTCGGCCATGGCTCCATCGTACGGCTGTTCGCCCCGCGAGTCAAACACCTGTTCGGAGGACACGTGTTCGACTGTCGGGGTTGACGTCGAACGATTGTTCGGGTACAACTGTTCTTCGTACAGATGTTCGACGAACACGGGTTCGTCGGAATTGGCCGGGTCGGAACTGGCCAATTCGAAACAGTTGGGAGTCCTTCGACATGAGCGCAACCATGACCTGTCATCCGGCACAGAACACGACCACGAGGGGCCGGATTGCTCCACAGCATGCGGTGTCGGTGGCGACGTACCGTCGGCGCCGTGCGGTCGTGGGCACGGTCCTCGCCGCACTCGTGGCGTGCGGGGCCGTGGTCACCCACGATGTGCTGGCCGGCTCGGGCGGCGTACCTGCCTCCGCTGCTTCGAGCCAGCCGGCACACGTGCGCACCACGATCACGGCGCAGCCCGGCGACACACTGTGGTCGATCGCCCACGAGCACGGTTCTGGTGTTCCCGTCGGCCGGTTCGTCGACAAACTCGTCGCACTCAACGGTGGCGCCTCGATCCAAGCCGGTCAGCAGATCGTCCTGCCCTGACCGGCGCGGTCCGACGCGCCACGCCGGGTGACGCACTCAGTAACCTGTCGGGGTGCATTGTCCCGTCTGTCGCGCCGACGACACGAAGGTCGTCGACTCCCGGCTGGCGCACGAAGGTGCCTCTGTCCGCCGGCGGAGGCAGTGCCTGTCCTGCGCCCATCGATTCACGACGTTCGAACGTGTGGAGGAGGTACCCCTCGTCGTCGTCAAGTCGAGCGGCGTTCGTGAACCGTTCGACCGGGACAAGATCGTGCACGGTGTGCGGTCGGCGGCCAAGGGGCGATCGGTCGATGACGCCGCGATCACGCAGCTGGCGATCGACGTCGAGGACGAACTCCGGCTCGCCGGTGGCGCCGAGGTGTCGTCGAGCCGCGTCGGCCTGGCCGTGCTCGAACGGTTGAGCACGGTTGACGAGGTCGCCTACCTGCGATTCGCTTCGGTGTACAAGAACTTCGATGCGGCGTCCGACTTCCAGAGCGAGCTCGAGCTCCTCAGCAAGCTCGGATCCAACGGCTGAACACGAATCCGTCGGTGTCGGCGAGCAGATGGGCCAATTCGTAGCGTCGGAGGCTCTCGGAGGCACCCGACGTGAGGCGTGGCCCGGAGCCGCCCGCGAGGTTCGGCGAGATCGACAGATCGAGTTCGTCGATCACGCCGGCATCGAGCAGGCTGCCGTTGAATCCGGCACCACCTTCGGCCTGGACGTACCCGACGTCCGGGTCGATCTCGTGGAGGCGTCGCACGACGTCGGCGATATTGACGTGTTCGCCACCCGATCGCAGGACGTCGACGCGGGACTCGTCGATCGTGGCGGCTTCGTTCGTGATCACGAACCCGGCCCCACCGGCAAACAGGTCACTGTCGAGGTCGACGTCGGCGCTGTTGGTGACGACGCCGATCCGCTGGCCCTGCTTCTTCGGCGGGCCGTACCCCTCGTCGCGAACCGTGCCGGCTCCGACGAGGATCATGTCGGCGATGCTCCGCAGGGTCAGGAGGATGTCGAGGTCGTTCGGGTTGCCGAGGCCGCCGGAGGCGCCATCGACCGCGATCGAACCATCGAGGCTCGTGACCATGGACACGCCGATCCACGGTCGATCGGTGTGTGGCTCGCGCGCTGCGGTGTAGGCGGATCGGACGGAGACCGACTCGGCTGGAGCGGGCAGCAAACGACGGAGTTCGGGTGGTGTGGTCATGCGCCACGATCTTGGCAGGTTGTGGGAAACCAGGGCTGTGTCCACAGACCAACTCACAGAAATCGTCCGCAATTCACACCGTTGTCCCCTTCCGTTCCACAAGGCAGGCTCTCTAGGGTGGGTCTCCGTGCCGGGAGGTGGCGCGACACACGGATGAACACGTGGAAGGAAGCTGGGCGTTGGCCGTGTTGGGGCGAGCCGGTGACGGACCACTTGGAGCGAGGGCTCTGAACCTGTGTGTCGCGCTGACCCAACCGGATGCCGACCGGCACGCGTCGCGGCTGGTCAGAGGATTGTTTCGCGGCAACGGGAGCCAACCGTTGACATCACCGTAACTACAGTGATGTAATACGCAGCCCTCGCACTGTGCACACAACCTGTTGTGCCTCATGTGGCGGGGGCGGGGAAATCCCAACTACATCTTGTGTCGTCGCCACGGCGACATCGTTGACCGAACATCGGAAGGAAACCCACATGTCACTGGCGCCCGAACGAATCTCCACATCGGATCACATCGGTCTGCGGCGACTCTTCACGTCGCCGGGTGTCGATCCGTACGACGAGGTCGTCTGGGAGCGCCGTGACGCTCGAATCACCAACTGGAAGGACGGCACGGTCGCCTTCGAGCAACTCGACGTCGAGTTCCCTGCCACCTGGTCGGTGAACGCCACGAACATCGTCACGCAGAAGTACTTCCGGGGTTCGCTCGGCACGCCCGAGCGCGAGCACTCGCTGCGTCAGGTCATCGACCGGGTCGTCGACACGATCACCCAGTGGGGACGTGAGGGTGGTTACTTCGCCGACGACGCCGAGGAATCGGCATTCGGAGACGAGCTGAAGTACATCCTCGTCACGCAGCGGGCGGCGTTCAACAGCCCGGTCTGGTTCAACATCGGCGTGAAGGACGTCCCCCAGCAGGCGAGCGCCTGTTTCATCCTCTCGGTCGACGACAAGATGAGCTCGATCCTGAACTGGTATCGGGAAGAGGGCGTCATCTTCAAGGGCGGCTCCGGGTCGGGGGTCAACCTGTCGAAGATCCGTTCCTCGGTCGAACTCCTCGAGGGTGGCGGCACCGCGTCCGGCCCGGTCAGCTTCATGAGGGGCGCCGATGCCTCAGCGGGCACCATCAAGTCGGGCGGCAAGACCCGGCGGGCCGCCAAGATGGTCATCCTCGACGTGGACCATCCCGACGTCGAGGAGTTCATCTGGTGCAAGGTCAAAGAAGAGCGCAAGGCTCGAGTCCTGCGCGACGCCGGCTTCGACATGGACCTCGACGGCGCCGACTCGTACTCGATCCAGTACCAGAACGCCAACAACTCGGTGCGGGTGACCGACGAGTTCATGCAGGCCGTCATCGAAGACGCCGACTGGGGTATGAAGGCCGTCACCTCGGGCGAGGTCGTCAAGACGGTGCGGGCCAGAGACCTGTGGCGTCAGATCGCCCAGGCGTCGTGGGAATGTGCCGACCCGGGCCTCCAGTTCGACACCACGATCAATCGATGGCACACCGCTCACAACACCGGCCGCATCAACGGCTCGAACCCGTGCTCGGAGTACATGCACCTGGACAACTCGGCGTGCAACCTGGCGTCGATCAACCTGCTGAAGTACCTCGACCTGAACGTCGACAACGGCGCCGACAACTTCGACGTCGATGCCTACATGCACACCGTCGAGACGATCTTCACCGCCCAGGAGATCCTGGTCGGTCGGGCCGACTACCCGACGCCCGAGATCGGCGAGACGAGCCGTCGGTTCCGCCAGCTCGGCATCGGCTACGCGAACCTCGGTGCGCTGTTGATGGCGCTGGGATATGCCTACGACTCGCCCGAGGGTCGGGCGTGGGCCGGGGCGTTGACCTCGCTGATGACCGGTCATGCCTACGCCACGAGTGCCAAGACGGCAGCGCGGCTCGGGCCGTTCGAGGGGTTCGCCGACAACGAGGAGCACATGCTCCGCGTGCTCTCGATGCACCGTGACGCGAGCTATCAGATCGACAACGACGATGTGGTGCCCGACGAACTGCTGTCCGCCGGTCAGCGGTCATGGGAGAACGCCGTACGTGACGGTCAGGAGCACGGTGTCCGCAACAGCCAGGCATCGGTGCTCGCACCGACCGGCACGATCGGTCTGATGATGGATTGCGACACCACCGGCATCGAGCCCGATCTGGGGCTCGTCAAACTCAAGAAGCTGGTCGGTGGCGGAACGATGTCGATCGTCAACCAGACGATTCCGCGTGCCCTCCGTCGTCTCGGCTACGACGCCCAGCAGGTCGACGACATCGTCGCCTACATCGACGAGCAGAAGTCGATCCTCGGCGCACCGCATCTCGCCGCCGAGCACGTGTCGGTGTTCGCCTGCTCGATGGGCGACAACACGATCCACTACGAGGGTCACGTGCGGATGATGGGAGCGGTGCAGCCGTTCCTGTCGGGTGCGATCTCCAAGACGGTCAACATGCCCGAGGAGGCCACCGTCGAAGACGTCGAGGCGCTCCATGAGCTGAGCTGGGAACTCGGCTTGAAGGCCGTCGCCATCTACCGCGACAACTGCAAGGTCGCACAGCCCCTGTCGACGGCCAAGAAGGACGACGCCACCGGCGATGCCGCCACGACCGAGGGCGCCGCCGCAGCGACCGAGATCGTCGAGAAGATCGTCGAGAAGGTCGTGCACAAGCCGATTCGCCAGAAGCTGCCGCGTACCCGCTCGTCGAAGACGTTCGAATTCCGGGTCGCCGACTGCAAGGGCTTCGCCACGATCGGCGAGTACGAGAACGGTCAACCGGGCGAGATCTTCCTCACGGTGTCCAAGCAGGGTTCGACGATGGCGGGCATCATGGACGCCTTCGCCAAGTCGATCAGCTACGGCCTCCAGTACGGCGTGCCGATCCGGGCCTATGTCGAGGCCTTCGTGAACATGAAGTTCGAGCCGGCCGGTATGACCGATGACCCGGACGTTCGATTCGCCGGATCGATCATGGACTACCTGGTCCGTCGCCTCGCCCTCGAGTACATGTCGTACGACGAGCGAGCCGAGCTCGGTATCTTCACGATCGGCGAACGCACGCAGCCGACGCTGCCGGGTGTCGACGAGGCCGTGATCGCGACGAGTCAGGGCTCGGAGATCGAGCCCGACGTCAAGAGCGTCCCGTCGGTGTCCGAGCTCGCAGCCGGTCTCGCGACGGGCGTCGTGCCGTCGACCGTCGAAGACAATACGCCTGCCCGCGGCATCGCCGGTGCAGCTCCGATCGATGCACCGATGTGCATGCAATGCGGCGTTCACATGGTGCGCGCCGGCAGCTGCCATGCCTGCCCGAGCTGCGGCAGCACCAGCGGCTGCAGCTGACGCTCACACCACGTCTGACGGCCCGGCGGCTCCGGCCGCGGGGCCGTTTCGCGCTCCGAGCGTGGCCTCGTCCATGATGGGGGAGCCGACACCGTCACCCGACCCCGCTGGAGTGCCATGGCCATCGAACCGTCCCGTATCGCCGAACCTGCCTTCTGGCATCAACCCCTCGAACAGCGCATGACACAGTTCGCCGAGCTTCGAGAGCAGGGTGCCGTGTTGCCGATCGAGGTCGACAACCCGCTCACCGAGATGACGGAGACGTTCTACGCGCTGCCGCGCTACGACGAGGTCGTCCAGGTCAGCAAACACCCCGAGCTGTTCCGCTCGGGTCAGGGTGCGACCTCGATCTTCGACCTGCCGGTCGAGATGCTCGAGTTCTTCGGCGGGTTCATCAACATGGACAACCCTCGGCATGCTCACCAGCGGCGCATCGTGGCGAGAACGTTCACGCCGACCGAGCTCGCCGGGGTGCTCGACTCGGTCGAGGCGATCTGCACCGAGGTGATCGACGGGTTCTGCGAGCGAGGCGAGGCCGATCTCGTCGACGTGCTGTCGCAGCCGTTCCCGCTGCTGATCATCTGCGACATGATGGGCATCCCGCGCAGTGAGTTCCAGACCGTGCTCGACGCCACGAACGTCATTCTGAGCGGTGGTGATCCGGAGTTCTTCGACGAGGAAGCCGGCATCGAGAGCTTCATCAACGCAGGCATCGCGCTGTCGACACTGATGGGAGAGCTGATCGAGGAGCGCCGCTCCCACCCGACCGATGACCTGACGTCGAAGCTCGTGCACAACGATCTGGCCGAGGACCTCCTCACGCCGCAGGAGATCACGTCGTTCTTCGTGCTGCTCGCCGTGGCGGGCAACGACACGACACGAACGGCGATCAGCCACGGCGTCAACCTGCTCGCGCAGCATCCCGACCAGCGGGCGATCTGGCAAGACGATGTGGCCGGCGTGACGCCGACGGCGGTCGAGGAGATCGTTCGGGCGGCTTCCCCGGTGACGTTCATGCGTCGAACAGCGACGCAGGACGTCACGATCGGCGACGCCGAACTCGCGGAGGGAGCGAAGCTGGTGATGTTCTACGGGGCCGCCAATCGCGACCCGCGCGTCTTCGACCATCCGGAACGGTTCGATGTGCGCCGTGAGTCGAATCCGCACGTCGGGTTCGGTGGCCCCGGCCCACATTTCTGCCTGGGCGCCCACCTCGCGCGGCGGGAGCTGGCGGTCGTCTTCCGCGAGCTGTTTCGCCGTCTACCCGATCTCGAGGTGACCGGGCCGGCCGTGCCGCTTGCGTCGACCGGCATCCCTCTCGTCACGGGGATCAAGCGTCTCCCGGTGAGGTTCACGCCGACGGCGCCCGACGGCCCCGACGGTTGACGACTGGTTTCGGCCCGTTCAGGCGCCGTTGCGTCCGGGTCGGACCAGGCCGGATTCGTAGGCGGCGATCACCGCTTGGACCCGGTCGCGGACCTCGAGTTTGGTCAGCACCCGGCTGACGTGGGTCTTCACCGTGGTCTCGCCGAGGAAGAGCTCGGCGGCGATCTCCTGGTTCGATCGGCCGCGGGCCATCAGCGCGAGTACTTCGGTCTCGCGAGTGGTCAGCTGATCGAGCCCTGAGGAACTCGTGTACGTGTTGGACTCGGCTGCGAACTCCTGGATGAGTCGACGAGTGACCGATGGCGACAACAACGCATCGCCCTGGGCGACCACCTTGACGGCTCGGATGAGGTCGTCGGCCGGTGTGTCCTTGACGAGGAAGCCGCTGGCGCCGGCCCGGATCGCGTCGTACACGTAGTCGTCGAGGTCGAACGTCGTCAGGATCAGCACGCGGTCGGCGTGTCGTCGCCGGCCAGCAGTGTCCGCGTCGCCTCGATGCCGTCCATTTCCGGCATGCGGATGTCCATGAGCATGACATCGGGCCGGAGCCGGCGGCACAGGTCGATGGCGGTTCGACCGTTGTCGGCCTGACCGACGATCTCGATCTCGTCGTCGGAACCGAGGATCATCGCGAAACCCGTCCGGACGAGTTCCTGGTCGTCCGCGATGCCGACGCGCAGTCTCACGGTGCCGCACCTGCGATCGCTCGGTCGAACGGGATCGTCGCCGCCACACGAAACCCGCCGCCTGGCCGCGGCCCGAACCGCAAGGTGCCGTGATAGAGGTCGACACGCTCGCGGATTCCGATGAGGCCGTGGCCGCCGCTGGTCGCCAGTTCGTTCTGGGTGGCTCCGGCGCCGTCGTCGATCACCTCGACGTGAATGTGCTCCGGGCGGTACTGAACCCGCACCACGGCGCCGGCGGGTCGGCCGGCATGCCTGATCACGTTCGTCAGGGCCTCCTGCACGATCCGGTAGGCAGCCATCTCCTGACCGGCGGATCGCGTCGACAGCTCACCGTCGACGACCAAGTCGGTGGGGATGCCCGAATCGGTGCAGTGCTGGACGATCTGGGCGAGATCGTCCATCGTCGGCTGCGGCGCCAGCTCTCGGTCGCCCGACTGGTCGGATCGGAGCACGTCGAGCATGCGTCGCATCTCCGCCAGCGCTTCGCGGCCGGCCCCCTGGATGTGGACAAGCGCATTGACCGCCGCATTCGGGTCACGCAGCACGATCCGCTCGGCTGCGCCGGCCTGGACCACCATGACGCTCATCCCGTGGGCGACCACGTCGTGGAGGTCCCGGGCGATGCGCGCGCGCTCGTCGAGAACGGCCTGGCGTGCGAGGAGACCCCGCTCGGCCTCGGCCCTGGCCGCGCGCTGTTCGAGTTCGCGCACCCGCTGGCGCCGGTCGTAGACGATCTCGCCGGCGATCGCCGCCGTGATGTGGAGCGTGGCGATTCCGACGACTGCAGCAGCCGGCAGGTCCTCGGACGGGCTGAGCACTCCCGCGACGGCGATGGCCGACATGCCGGCGACGACCGACCCGACGACCCGCCAGACTCGTCCGCGATCGTCGCCTCCGTGAGCCGTCGCTGCGTACACCGCAAGGAGCGAGAACGCCTCGAAGTTCGACGCGTAGTCAGCGACCCAGAACGTCACCGTGAGCAGGGCGACACCGAGCAGGCTGGCGAGCGGCGCACGGCGTCGATAACTGAACGCCACCGTCTGGCCGATGATGAGGGCGCCGCCGAGCACGTCCGGCGCCCGCTCGGAGCCGTCGACGTCGGCCAGGACGTAACCGAGCATCGTCATCGCTCCGACCAGGGCGGCGAACAGCACGTCGGTCTCGAACGGGTGGTCAGTGGCCCAACGGCTGAGCCGTGACGACAACACGGATCTCACGGGGACACGGTAACCGGGCTCCGGTCGGGCCGCATCGGCCATGCGGATGAGGCCTGGTCGTCCGCTTGGACGAAAAACGTCGGCCTGCTGTTGTGAACTGGTATCCGACGCTGCGACGCTGACGACATGGCGCTGCGTCAGACGAACATCAATCGGATGCGTGACGGCCTGTTCGATGTGCTCGTGGTCGGTGCCGGGATCAATGGCGCCGTGTCGGCAGCAGCACTGGCAGGTCGCGGCGCATCGGTGGCACTGATCGACCGCGGCGACTTCGGTAGTTTCACGAGCCAGGAGTCGTCGAACCTCGTCTGGGGCGGGTTCAAGTATCTCGAGAACTACGAGCTGCCCCTCGTTTTTGATCTCTGTCGATCTCGCAATCGGCTGATGAAGGCGTACCCCGACAACATCAAGGAGATCGGCTTCCTGGCGGCGCTCGACCGGTCGGCGCCCTATCGGCCGTGGTTTGCCGCCCTCGGCGCCTTCGGCTACTGGATGATCGGTCTGTTCGGGACCAAGCCGCCGAAGCTGTTCAACGCCGAACAGATCAAGGCGGAAGAACCGGCGATCGACACGCGTGCGGTGCGGGGCGGCATCCAATATCAGGACGCCTACCTGATCGACAACGATTCACGGTTCGTCTTCTCGTTCGTCCGGTCGGCGGTCGAGGCGGGTGCCGCCGTGGCGAACTACGTCGAACTGGTGTCGGCCGAACGAGTCGCCACGCCGCAGGGTGACCGGTGGATCGCACAGCTCCGCGACGTCGACTCGGGCGAGGAGTTCACCACGTCGGCTCGTGCGATCGTCAATGCGGCGGGACCGTTCGTCGACGGGTTGAACGAGAGCTGGGGCAACCGCACCGAGCACCGGATCGTCTACTCGAAGGGCATTCATCTGGTCGTGCCTCGGCTGACCACGACGAAGCACGACCGGGTACTCGCGTTCTTCGATGACACGCAGCGGCTTTTCTACGTGATCCCGATGGGTCGCCGGTCGGTGATCGGTACGACCGATACCCGTGTCGACACGCCGTTCACAGCGGTCGATGACGACGACCGGACGTTCCTGCTCGATCAGATCAACGCCCGGCTCGACCTGGCGACGCCGATCACGGTGGCCGATGTGATTGCCGAGCGTTCCGGTGTCCGCCCCCTGGTGGTCAAGCACGACGGTGGTGACCAGACCGATACCGATTGGACCTCGCTCAGCCGGAAACACGAGATCGAATGCGATGACGATGTCGGTGTGGTCACGATCTTCGGCGGCAAGTTGACCGACTGCCTCAACGTCGGCGAAGAGGTGGCGGACGAGATCGAGCACCTGGGCATCCCGCTCGAAAAGGACCTCGAGAACTGGTTCGGTGAGCCGGCCAAGGCGACCCGGGCGGAGTTCTATCGGCAGGCGAAACTCATGAAGCTCGATCATCTCCGGTCGAAGCCCGACACCGAACCGCTGACCGGTCGACTGTGGCGGCGCTACGGTCGGCGTGCGTTCGACCTGCTCGAGGCAATTCGGGCCGATCCGTCGATGGGCGAGGACATCATGGGGTCGGCCGACTACCTGCGCGCTGAACTGCACACTGCTGCCGAGCACGAGATGATCGTGACGCTCGACGACTTCATGCGCCGCCGGTCGAAGATCGACCTCGTGGTGCACGATGACGGCATCCACGACGGCGCCGGGCTTCGTGAGGTGGCCGAGATCCTGTTCGGGAGCGACGCAGAGCGGCGACTCGCCGAGTACGTGGCGAACAAGCCTCGCGTGGGCGACTCCGCCACCACGTGACGGCGGTCAGCTGTCGCGGCTGTCGTGCACGCGCGTCGGGTCCGTCGGCGCCAGACCGGCGTCCTGCTCGGCGGTCAATTTCGGCCTGGACGTCAATGATGAGGTGTGCGGCGGCGAGCGTGTAGACGCAGATCTTGCCCTCGTCGAGGTCGACGAGCGCAAGGTTGGTGACCGTCTGCCCGGCGAGGTGGTTCAGGTTCGAGGTCTCGACGTCCTCGACTCCGTCGAACGCCTCGCAGGGGCCCACCGTGACGAATCCGGCGGCCGCCGGTTCGGTGACGGTGACGGCGATGGCGGCGCCGGGTGCCTCGGTACCGAGATCGAGTTCGATGACGGTACGGGCGTCCGGACGATCATCGCACCAGGCGTCGGCACACTCACGCGTGTCGAGCGCCCGTCGTGGTTGTTCGAGCGACCACCCGTATCCGTCGACCGGGTCGAGTGCGCCGAGTTCATCGACGATCACGTGGGCCTCGGTGAGGGCGAACACACAGCTCCCGATCTCCCCATTGCCGACGAGTGCCAGATTGGCACGGGCCGAGTCGTCGAGATAGTTGAGGTTCGAGAAGAGGTACTCCTCGCCGACACCGTCGCACACCCCAGCCTGGAGATATCCGGGACCGCTGCCGTCGACGACCGCCACGTTGGCGACGCGAGGGCGTTCGTCCTCCGTGGGCACGGCGTGCACGGCTCCATCAGGCACCGGACCCGTCCGGCATTCGTCGTCTGGCACGCAGGCGCCGTCGGTTCGGGTGTCGGTCAAACGGTTCGGGATCGACGGATCGAACCACATCGGCTCGCCGTCGGCACCGATGTGGCCCAGGACGTCGACGATGCTGTGGACGCCGGTCGATCGGTACACGCAGAAGCGTCCGTCCTCGTCGATCGGGACCACCGCCATCGCCGCGGTCGTGTCGTCGGCCGCGAAGGTGAGTGCCGAGGTGGTGCGGGCACCCTCCCGCGCGCCGCAGTCCTCCAGAGTCAGGAATCCGGGTCCTGCCGACTCGGTGGCAGTCAGGTTGATCATGACCGCCTCGGCCCCCTCGGGAGCGCCGCTGGCGACCGGCAGCCGCCAGTCGGCCTCGGGACGTCCGCTGCGGTTGCACCGCTCGACGTCTACGCCGCCGTCGTCGACGACCGTGAAGCAGATGAGGGTCGGGTCGTTGCCGTGGTTGAACGCGATGATCGCCTCGGCGTGTTCCACCGTGCCCCGGAACTCGAAGTGGGGTGGGTCACGGAAGACCGACTCGCGCTCGGTGGAGGTGTCGATGCAGCCGCTGCTCCAGCCGTAGCCGCCCCAGTAGAGGCCCCATTTCTCGGCCGTCTGGACCATCCAGCGCGGCATGTCGGTCTCGATCGGGGTCTGGCAGGCCGTCACGCCGTCCTGGCTCGAGTACCGCCGGATCGGATTGGTGTTGGAGTTCATGTCGACCGCGAGACCCCATGCATGGTGTGAGAGGTGGTCGGGGTCACCGGTCGGGCAGTCCCACCCGCCGTTGCTGTTCGTGCAGCGGAACGAGTAGGCGCTCGCGTGGTAGACCTCGTACCCGTTCGCCGTGATCTCGGCGAGGAAGCCCTCCATGATCGCCTGGGCGGCGACGTGGGACTCGAACTGGCCCGGTGCCATCCCGGCGACGGTCTCGGTGTTCGCAGCGATTCGCTCGGACTCCCAGGTCTCGAGTGCCGGCGAGCCGTTGTAGCGCGAGCCGCTGAGCTCCCACCCGTCGCCGACACCCGGATCGGGGGAACACCCAGCCCGTTACTGAGGGGTCTTGGTAGAACGAGAGCAGGCAGTGGCCGACATCGCCCGACTCCGCGTCGTCGACGGTGCATTCGGGCGGGCGCTCCGGCAGGGCCCAGGGGGTGTCGTCCAGGGCGCGCACCGGAGCGGCCTCGGTGGCGAGGCCCGACGCCAGCACGACGGCTGTGAGCAGGACGGGTCGAATCATGTCGGGTGGCACTCCCCGGAACGCGGATGCATTCCGTCATCAAATCGTAACGCGGTCGATCTTCGACAGTTCAGTCGGCATTTCGGAGCGCTGTCTTGAGCGAGGTGATCGTCAAGTTCGGTCAAGTCGCCGCCCGGTCGAGCGGAGCGAGGACCACTGGCTGTCCCACCCGATCGCTAGGGTCGCCGGGGTGATCGCGTGTGTGTACTGCGGGGGTGAGCACGAGCGCCCCGCCGAGGTGAAGCAATGCTGGGCCGAACACCAGGACGCCCCGTCCGCGCCGTCGGCCGCGCCCTCGCCCGCTCCGTCGTCCGCTCCGTCGTCCGCTCCGTTGGCGTCGCCGTCGCCGTCAGCTCCGAACGAGCACGATGCCAGCCAGGGCCGCGACCACCCCTCTGATCAGGTGATGGCCGATGTCCCGATCCGGCGCGGACCGGCGATCCTCGGACGGAATGTCGTCGTTGCCGCAGGGCAGCCCGTACCCGACGACTGGGTCGGGTGCGAACGGGTCGAGATCGCTCGCTCGGCCGTCGATGCCCCGACGCAGGCGGTCGAGACGCTGCGACGGGCGGCCCGGAGCCGCATTGGCGTCGTCGTCTCGCTCGCCGTCGACCTCGATGGGCAACCGTCGTCGACAGCCGACGCTGAGCCATTCGTTCTGGGGGTGGAGCACACATTCGAGTACGACGAACTGCACCATTTGGTCTGGTCGAACTCGATCGATGCCCGGCACGGCGACATCGGGCGGTGGGCCGTCGTCGACCGTGCCCTGGCGGCTGGTGCGGCGGCTGGCGCCGACCACGGCGACATCACGACGCCCGACGGACGCGTGGTGTGGCTCGACGGTGGGCCCGTCCGTTTCACCCCGCCGGTCGACGGCATCGACGTGGTGCACGCCGTACAGATCGAGCACGGCCGATTCCTTGCGCCCACGTCGAACGGCAGCGAAGCGTCGTTGGCGCCTGACCAGCTGGCGGCCGTCACCCATCCAGCAGGGGTGGCGCGCATCATTGCTCCGGCCGGTTCCGGCAAGACCCGGGTACTGACCGAACGAGCCCGCCATCTGTTGACTCGTTGGAACTTCCCACCGACGGCGCTGACGCTCGTTGCGTTCAACAAGCGGGCACAAGAGGAGATGTGTGAACGTACGGCCGATCTCCCGGGCCTCCACGTCCGCACCCTGAACGCGATCGCGCTGGCGATCGTCAACGGTTCGGCTCCGTTCGCGCCCCAGCGACGGCGATGGCGCACGATCGACGAGCCCGACGTGCGGCGACTGCTGGGCGGGCTCGTGCAGACACCTCGCAAGCTCAACATCGATCCGCTCGCGTCGTGGGTCGATGCGCTCGGCCTCGTTCGTCTGGGCCTCGTCGCACCGGTGGACGCCGAGGCTCGGTATGGCGGCGATGTCGACGGTTTGTCCGAGGTGTGGCCGCAGTATCGAGCAGCACTCGACCGGGAGGGTTCGGTCGACTTCGATGACCAGATCTACCGGGCGATCGAGGTCTTGCTGACACAACCCGGCGCGCGCCGGGTCGCTCAGTCTGCCTGCCGCGCCCTCCTCGTCGACGAGTTCCAGGATCTCACGCCCGCGCACCTGATGCTGATCCGTCTGCTCGCGGCGCCCGGCGGTGCGGTCTTCGGTGTCGGTGACGATGACCAGACCATCTACGGCTACAACGGCGCCGATCCTGCGTGGTTGATCGACTTCGACCGGTGGTTTCCAGGGGCCGAGTCGCACCCGCTCGAGGTCAACTACCGGTGTCCGGCAGGTGTGGTCGACATCGCCGACCGGCTGCTCCGTCACAACCGGCGGCGAGTCGACAAGACCATCCGGGCGTCGTCGACCGAGGCCGGTGGGTGGCAGACCGTGACGTCGCACGATCCGGTGGAGGCATCGACCGGCGCCGTCCGCTCGGCCCTCGCGAACGGCGCGGAGCCGGGCGATGTCGCCGTCCTCACGCGGGTCAACGCCACGCTCGTACCCGTGCAGATGGCGCTGACCGCGGCCGACGTTCCGATCTCGGGTGGCGTCGGCGCCGAATTCCTCGATCGGACTGCGATACGAGCGACCCTGGCATGGCTGCGGCTCGCCGGCGGCGCCGGCTTCTCAGCGGATGACATCGGCGAGGCACTCCGGCGCCCCTCCAGGGGGCTGAGCCCCCGGCTGCGTGACTGGGCGGGTGAACAGCGTGATCTGGAAGGGCTCGAACGGCTCGCCGCCCGGCTGACGAACGAACACGACGCCACCAAGGTCAGTGACTTCGCGGTCGACCTCGCTCGGTTGTCGGGTCACGTGCGACGACAGGAGTCGACGTCCGACGTGGTCGAGGTCCTGATCGACGAGATCGGTCTCGGCGGGGCGGTCGCCACCCTCGATCGCGGCCGACAGGGTATGAACCGTTCGGCGCAGGGTGACGACTTGCTGGCGCTCCGCCAGCTCGCCCGACTTCATCCCGACGTCGGTACGTTCGAGCGTTGGCTCCGTGATCAGCTGATGACCCGCCGGGAACCCACGGGCGTCGTGTTGAGCACGGTGCATCGGGTCAAGGGTCAGGAGTGGCCGGTCGTGGTCGCTCACCTCGTCGACGAAGATCAGTATCCGCATCGGCTCGCCGACGACACCGAGGAGGAACGTCGGCTGCTCCACGTTGCGATCACCCGCTGCCGTGATCACGTCACGATCGTCAGCGGCAATCATCGGAGTCCGTTCGTCGCAGAGCTCACGACCGAGCCGCCGGAGCACCTGCCCGAACCGGCTCCGCGGCCCGTCGTCCGAAGCGCAGCACCGAAACAGGGTGCCCCCGACCACCCACTGCTCGACCGGACGACCGTGATGGCAGTGCCCGGGCTCGTGCTCGTCGACCAAGGGCGCGAGTGGGTGATCACCGATCTCGAACCCGAAGCCGCCGTGGCGATGCAGGGCGACGCGGTCCGGCGTTTCCCGATCGGGAGCAAGGTCGAGACCGCCGGGCGGCAACGTGGTCATCTCGGTGCTCGATCGGGCGGTGTCGACGAGGCGAGTGTCCGGCTGTTCGACGCGTTGCGGTCCTTCCGTGATCGTGCCCGGAACGGCAAGCCGGCCTACACGGTGTTCGATGACAAGACGTTGGCGGCCATCGCCACGGCGTTGCCCGACGACCTTGCGGCCCTGGCGCGGGTGAAGGGAGTCGGCCCCGCCAAGCTGGACCAGTACGGCGAGGACGTGCTGGCGTTGACGGCGATCGCCCAGGATGCGACCTGACCTGTGACAATGCGGCTGATGTCCGTTTCGGCACGACTGCCGGCCCCGCTCGCACGGTTGGTCTCATGGCGCTGGTTCCCGCACGCCGCCTGCTTCATCGCGGCGCTCGTGCTTCGCCTGGGATGGGTGCTGTGGGTCGATCGGGACGGGTTCGTGCTGAACGATGCGATGATGTACAACGCGAACGCGGTTGCGATCAACGAGGGGCTCGGGTTCCGGCCGCCTCAGGGAGGGCCGTCTGCGCAGTGGCCACCGGCGTACTCGACGATCCTTGCGGGCATCTACTGGCTGTTCGGGACCGAGCCGCTCTGGGGTGAGGTGTTCAACGCGATCGTGGGGGCGGTCACGGTCGTGCTCCTGATGCTGCTCATCGAACGCGTCGTCGACCGTCGGGCCGCGATCCTCGGCGGCGCGATGCTTGCGGTCCTCCCCGGGCCCATCCTCTGGACCGACCTGCTGGTGACCGAGACGCTCTACACCGGGATGTTCGTACTCTTCCTGCTCGTGCTCGCCCATGCGACGCCGACGTGGCGCTGGATCGTTCTCATCGGGGTGATCATCGGCATCGGCGCGCTCGTCCGTGGTGAGGCGCTCACCTGGGGGCTCCTGCCGATCGTGCTGTTCTGGCGGGATCTCCCCAAGGCAGAACTCGCCAAACGGATCGCCGGCGCAGCGGCGGTCGCGATCGTCTGTCTCATGCCGTGGACGATCCGAAATGCGATCGTGATGGATGCGTTCGTCCCCGTCGCGACCAACGCAAGTGCCACGCTCTGGTCGGGCCACCATGCCGGTGCCACGGGTGGTCAGACATACCCGCCCGAGGAGTTCTACCTGCAATTCGATCAGGAGCCGCCACTGCGGGAGCTGCAGTCTGGTTCGGCGCTCCGCCGCGATGCGATCGAGTACATGGTGACGCACCCGCTGCGCGAACTCCAGCTCGTCCCCCTCAAGCTGATCCACCTCAACCGTGGAGACTCCTACGCGCTCGATTGGGTCAACGACGCGCCGGGTGTTGCGCCGATCTCGCCGATCAACGTCGAGCGCATCGGCGTCATCGCCGATGTCGGCTACTACGGGTTGCTCACGCTGTTCCTGCTCGGTGCGGTGGTGCTCGGCCGGCCGTTCTGGGGTACGAGGGTGGGTCAGCGTGTTCGCCGCATCGTTCCTGACGGCGCTGTTCCTGTACGGCTTTCTCTACTACGGCAACTACCGCTATCGGTTGCCGTACGAGCCGCTCATGGTGCTGGTCGCTGCAGCGTTCCTCACTCAGCTCTGGGACTGGCGTCGCGCAGCAGCCCGGCCGCAGGCTGGTTGAGCCCTCCGAATCGTTCAACATGGACCCGGGAATGCCGATACGGTCAATGTGATGGATACCGACTACCTGCTGCTCGAGCGCCCTGCATGGCGCGGCCTGCTGCACAGTTGGGCCTTCTTCGCCTCGATCCCCGCTGGTGTGCTCCTGATCGTGTTCGCCGGAGGAGCGGCCGGGCGGACGGCGGCGTCGATCTACGCCGCGACCCTGCTGCTGGTGTTCGGTACCTCGGCGTCGTATCACCGCCTGGCCAACTCGCTTCGCGCCCGTCAGATCATGCAGCGCCTCGACCATTCGATGATCTACCTCCTCATCGCCGGCACGTATGCCCCGATCTGCCTCGTTGCGCTGCCGATCCGGTGGGGGGTTCCGCTCCTCGCGACGGTCACCGCGTTCGGCGCGCTCGGCATGGTGATCAAGCTCGCACCGATCCGCCGTCTGCAATGGCTCGGCTACGCGCTGTATCTGATCATGGGTTGGGCCGCCGTGGCGGCAGCGCCGGCACTCGCCAGCCACCTCACGCGAGTCCAGCTCGGGCTCATCGTTGCGGGAGGCGTGGCCTACACGGTCGGCTTTCCCGTGCTGCTCTTCAAGCGCCCTGATCCGTGGCCGAGGTCGTTCGGCTATCACGAGGTCTGGCACGGATTCACCGTGGTCGCAGCAGTGCTGCACTTCGGCATGGTTGCCAGCGTCGTTGCCTGACGCCGTTCGATCGTGATGTTCGATCGGTACGTCGTCGTCGACTGGAGCGCGAGGAATTCGCCGGCGACCGGAAAGGACTCGATCTGGATCGCCCTCGTCGACGACGGTGAGACGACGTTGTCGAATCCGTCGACCCGGCAGGTCGCTGCCAGGGAGATCGAAGCCCTGATCGGTGGCGGCTCGTCCCGGCGGACCCTCCTGACGGTCGACGCGTCGCTGGGCTACCCGTCGGGGAGTGCCGCGTGGTTCGACCTCGATGGCACGCCGCCGTGGCTCGCGATGTGGCGGACGCTGGAGCGTGAGCTCGTCGACGACGGTCACAATCGCAGCAATCGATTCGAGGTCGCTGCAGCCCTCAATCGGTCCGGCGGTGACGCACCGGCGCCCTTCTGGGGCCGCCACGCTGCGAACGAGATCGCCGGGCTGACCGTCACCAAGCCGACATCGTTCCCTGTTGCCGAGTTCAGGGCGTGCGACGAGGTGCTTCGATCCAGGGGCGCTCGTCCGGCGAGCCCATGGCAGTTGCTCGGCGCCGGGAGCGTCGGCAGCCAGAGCCTGACGCTCATCCCGATCCTCGAGCGCCTCCGCCGGAGGTTCCGTGCCGACGTCTGGCCGTTCACGACCGGGTTGACTCGGCCACACCTCGAACCCGGAGCGACCGTGGTCGCAGAGATCTGGCCGACGCTCTTCGATCCCGAGCTGCCGATCCATTGGGTGCGCGATGCGGCCCAGGTGCACGGGGTGGCCCACCAGCTGGCCGCCGCGGATCGCACGGGCAAACTCGCCTCCTGGTTCGCCCCATCCGTCGACGATCCGGCGCCCATCACGGTCGAAGAGGGGTGGATTCTGGGTGTGATGCCCACGCCCGGCGACCAATCTGGCAGCGCGGCGACCTGACCTTTCGGCATGACGGAATTCGTCGATGCCGCAGTGCGAGACTGGGCGCTTCCCCTCCGCCGAACCCGATCGATCGAGATGACCAGCTCCCACAACCTCCGTCTGACACGCCCGTCCACCCGTCTCGCCTGGGTGGTGATCGCCTGTCTGGCCAGTGTGGCGGCATGCAGCGGTGGCGACGAATCGGCGGTCACGACGACGCCGCCGCCACCGCCGCCGGAGACCACGACGACCGTGCCGGCCACCACCACCAGCCAGGCTGTCACGACGGTCGCCACGCCGGTGCCGTCGACCTCGACGTCGACGACCACGACGTTGCCGCCGATTCCCCGCCAGCCTCTGACCGGAGCCGTGCTGGGCGAAGGCGACCTGCCGGTCGGCCGCCCGGCACTCGCGGTCAAGATCGACAATGCAACCGGTGCCCGGCGCAACCACAGCGGCCTCGCCGTTGCCGACATCGTGTTCGAAGAGATCGTCGAAGGGAGCATCACCAGGTTTGCAGCGGTGTTCCACAGCCAGGGCTCCGACGTCGTCGGTCCGATCCGGTCGGGCAGGTCGCAGGACGTCGACCTCCTGACGTCGTTCGCCGAGCCGCTCTTCGCCTGGAGCGGTGGAAACGCCGGCGTGACTCGCCTCATCGCCGAATCACCGCTGACCGACCTCAACGCCGTCCGAGGTGGCAAGGGATATTACCGAGGCTCGGGAACGCAGCCGCACAATCTGTACAACAGCACCGATGCCCTGTGGGCGCAGACGCCTGAGGGACACCCCGGGACGCCGCCACCTCAGCAGTTCGAGTACCTCCGGCCCGAGCAGCGGTTCGACGGTGAACCGGTCGCCGGTGTCGCTCTGCCGATGAGGGGAATCCGCGTCGAATGGACCTGGGACGCGGAGCAGGGCAGGTTTCTCAGGTCCCAGCAGGGCGGTCCGCACATCGACCAGCAACACGGTCGGATCGGTGCCGAGAACGTACTCGTGTTCGGCACCTGGTACCGACCGAGCGCCATCGATGCTCGCAGCCCCGAAGCACAGACGATCACGCAGGGCGCTCCGCTCTGGGTCTTCAGCGACGGCCAGCTGCAGCAAGGACAGTGGATTCGCACCGACCCGCTGCAACCGATCCGACTCGTCGACGAATCCGGCGAACCGATCCTCCTGACGCCCGGCAACACCTGGGTCGAGCTGGCTGAAGGAGAGTTCAGCGGCGACGCCGCCAACCCGATCGTCGAAGTGAACGTCCTGCCGGCCGGCTGACGCCGACTCGGCCGGCTGATGCCGAATCGGCCGGCCGAGATCGTCAGTCGACGGTCCAGGTGCCGTTCGAACGCAGGAGCGCCTCGAGATTGCCCGGGCCTTTGGCCTCGGAAGCGGCCGCGAGCTGTGCGCCGACCGACCCGGCGAATTCGGGTCGCTCGACCTCGCGGAACACGCCGAACGGTGTTGGAGAGTGGTCGTCCTGGTTGAGCCTGGCGAGCGCGAACGCCAGCGACGGGTACGGGTGGTTCACGTCGTGCACGAGGATCTGCTCGATGCCGACCTCGGCGACGTCGACGAGGCGCAGGTGACCGTCACTCGCCATCATCACCCCGCGTTGGTTGTCGGCGCCGAACAGGATCGGCTCACCGTCGACGAGGTCGATCATCATCTCGTCGCGCACACTGCGCTTGGTGATGTCGTTGAACTGGCCGTCGTTGAAGACGTTGCAGTTCTGGTAGATCTCGACGAATGAGGCGCCCTGGTGATCGTGGGCGGCACGGAACGTCTCCATCATGTGCTTGCGATCGAGATCGTGCGTGCGGGCGACGAACGTGGCCTCGGCGCCAAGCGCAACCGACAGCGGGTTGAACGGCTGGTCGATCGACCCGAAGGGTGTCGACTTCGTCACCTTGCCGACTTCGGAGGTGGGCGAGTACTGACCCTTCGTGAGACCGTAGATCCGGTTGTTGAACAGCAGGATCGTCAGGTTGACGTTGCGGCGCAGCGCATGAATCAGGTGGTTGCCTCCAATCGACAGCCCGTCGCCGTCGCCGGTGACGACCCACACGTCGAGGTCGGGCCGGGCGACCGCCACACCGGTGGCGATCGCGGGCGCACGACCGTGGATCGAGTGCATGCCATAGGTGTTCATGTAGTACGGGAAACGACTCGAGCAACCGATGCCCGAGACGAACACGGTGTTGTGCGGGTCGACGCCGAGCTCGGGCATGAGCTGTTGCACGGCGGTCAGAATGCCGTAGTCGCCGCAGCCGGGGCACCAGCGAACCTCTTGGTCGCTCGTCCAGTCCTTCTTGGTGGTCAGGGTGACAGTGGTGTCGCTCATGACGGGGCCCCTTCCTGGCGGGCGTCTTCGATCGCAGCTTCGATTTCACGGGCGGTGAACGGCAGTCCGGCGACCTTGCCGACCGAGATGGCGTCGATCAGGTACTTGCCGCGGATCAGGTGGCACAGCTGGCCGTTGTTGAGCTCCGGCACGATCACGGTTCGGAACTGCTTCAGCTTGTCGCCGAGATCGTTCGGGAGTGGATTGACGTTGGTCAGGTGAATCCACGCCATCTTGTGGCCGGCCCGGCGCTGGCGCTGCACGGCAGAGTCGATCGCTGCCCAGGTGGAGCCCCAACCGAGCAGGCAGATGTCGGCGTCTGCGTCCCCATGGATCTCGAGCTCGTCGTAGTCGTCGGCGACCTTGTCGACCTTGGCCTGGCGAAGCGCGGTCATCTCGGCGTGATTCTCGGGGCCATAGTTGATGTTGCCGGACCCGTCGGACTTCTCGATCCCGCCGACCCGGTGCATGAGCCCCGGCGTGCCCGGAATCGCCCACGGGCGGGCGAGATCCTCGTTGCGGAGGTAGGGCCAGAAGTCGGGGTTGCCCTCGTCGTCTTCGTGGTTGAAGGTGGTGGCGAACGGCACCGAGATGTCGGGCAGTGTCGAGATGTCCGGAACCAGCCAGGGCTCGGTGCCGTTGGCGATGTAGCCGTCGCTGAGCAAGATCACCGGCGTGCGGTACTTGAGCGCGATACGGGCGGCCTCGATCGCCGCGTAGAAACACTGCGTCGGGCTGTGGCTGGCGACCACGGGAAGCGGGGACTCGCCGTGGCGGCCGTACAGCGCCAGGTTGAGGTCGGACGCTTCGGTCTTGGTCGGCAGACCGGTCGACGGTCCACCGCGCTGGATGTCGATGATGAGCAACGGCAGTTCGATCGCGACGGCCAGGGAGATCGTCTCGCTCTTGAGCGCCACACCCGGTCCGCTCGTGGTGGTCACGCCGAGGTGTCCGCTGAACGCAGCGCCGAGTGCCACGCCGACAGCGGCGATCTCATCTTCTGCCTGGACCGTGCGCACGCCGAAGTGCTTGTGCTTCGAGAGCTCGTGGAGGATGTCACTCGCCGGAGTGATCGGGTAGGAACCGAGCGTGACCGGCAACTTGGCCAGCTGTCCTGCGGCGATCAATCCCCAGGCGAGGGCCGTGTTGCCGCTGATGCTCGTGTACTCGCCCGGTGGCATGCGGGCAGGGCGCACCTCGTAGCGATGGCCGACCGCTTCGGTGGTCTCCCCGAAGGCGAACCCGGCCTTGAAGGCAGCTTGGTTGGCGGCGACGACGAGTTCGTGCTTCTTGAACTTGTCGGCGATCCACTCCATGGTCGGATCGCTCGGACGTGTGTACATCCACGACACGAGGCCGAGCGCGAAGAAGTTCTTCGATCGATCGGCGTCTCGAGGCTTCACGCCGAGTTCGGCACAGGCCTCCTTGGTGATGGAGGTCATCGGCACACGGAGCACACGGTAGTTCGCCACGGTTCCGTCGTCGAGCGGGTCGGCGTCGTAGCCGGCCTTTTCGAGGTTGCGTTCGTCGAACGAGTCCTCGTTGACGATCAACGTGCCGCCGAGTTCGAGCCGATGCAGTTCGGCCTTCAACGCGGCCGGATTCATGGCGACCAGCACGTTGGGTTCGTCACCAGGGGTGGTGATGTCGTGGTCGGAGATCTGCACCTGGAACGCGGACACGCCGTTGACGGTTCCCTGCGGGGCTCTGATCTCGGCCGGAAAATCCGGGAACGTCGACAGGTCGTTGCCGAACGATGCGCTGACCGAGGTGAACCGGTCACCGGTGAGCTGCATGCCATCGCCGGAGTCTCCAGCGAATCGAACCACGAGTCGGTCGAGAACCTCGGCGTCCTCGGAGCCGGACCGGTCGATCGTGTCGGTCATGTCTGTTCCCCCTTGGCCCAGCGGACACGCCGGACTGGTTGCTGCCTGTCGGTCACCATAGTCATCGGTCCTGCGGAATCCACGCTTGACGGTTCACAGTTCGAATCGATGTCGCCGGTGGCTCAATCCTTGGCCTCGGACCATCGCCGGATCACGGACGCATCGGCCAGGAAACGCACGTCCGAGCGGGGCGACCACCGGAACGCCGCCTCGTCGAGGGCCTCGTGGAGGACGCCGACGGCGGCGTCCGACTCCGCGGCGGCAACGTGCACGAGCAGTTCGTCGTGCAGACACAGCACCACCCGAGCCCCGATCGCACGCCCGCGAGTGCGCACGAGGATCGCCCACATCTTGAAGAACTCGGCTGCGGCACCCTGGATGGTCGCGTTTCGGGCGAAGCGGCCGCGGGCGGCGGCGACTCTCCGGGCTCGATCGATGTCGCCATCGATCGAGTCGTCGACCCACATTCGCACGAGTCGGCCGCCGACCGTGAGCACGTTGTCGCCGGCACGGCCCGCTTCTGCGGCCGTCTCGAGGTATGCCATCGCCGTCGGGTAGGCGCGCTCGAGGCCCCTGAGGGCATGCGCGGACTCACCTGTGGTTGCGCCGTACATGGCGCCGAGCACCGCCACCTTGGCGATGCTGCGGTCGACTCCGAGCCGGTCGGCCACCGGCTGATAGAGGTCGTCGTCGGCGGTGGCGGCGACCAGCGCGTCATCACCCGAGACGGCGGCCAGCACCCGAGGCTCGATCTGCCCGAGGTCGGCGCGCACGAACACGTGCCCGTCTTCGGCCGCGACGGCCGGCCGCATCTCGGCAGGCAGGTTGTGGAGGCCGGCTGACGCAGTCATCCGGCCGGCGGCACCGTCGCTGCTCGTCCAGGTGCCGAGCAAGCGGCCGTCACGCACGTGTTCGTCGAGCCAGCGGTAGCCGTACGTGGTCGCCATCCGCTCGGCTTTGCGCCACGTCAGGAGCGCCGGCACCAGCGGGTGCGTGTCGCGATGAAGTTCGAGTCGCCAGGCGCGGGTGTCGGGCACGTCGACGGCGATTCGGCGGAGCATCGCCTTCACGTCCGCCGGGTTGCGCAGGTCGACCGGTGGGCCCGGATCGAGATGGCGCAGGACCTCGACATCACGTTGCTGCCGCAGCGATTCGGCTTCGCCGTCGTCGGCCGGCCGCGGACCGACCGCCTCGGCGATGATTCGAGTTGCCTCGGTCACGTCGATGGGCAGTCCGTGGGCCGCGAGCTCGGCGCACAGGTACTCGGCTGCCGATTCGGACCGGGCGGTCATGAGGGCGCGGTCGGGGAGTGGCCGTTCGGCCAGGAGCAGGCGTTGGCGGCCAGCGGCCACCAACGCCAGCGCAGCCCAGGCGGCGAGACGCGTGGTGGTGTCGCCCCAGCCGCCACCGGCCCACTCCGGGCGGAGATGGCCATCTGGTCGGATGGGATCCTCGGGATTCTCCCCCTCGTCGGTGGGTTCGGCGAGCAGGTCGAGCTGTCCCATCGTCGGGAGGCTGTCGGCGCGGAGGCCGTGCAGCCATGCCCAGCACTCGGGAATCGATGTCCGCCAGCCGCCGTGCACGAGCCGGTGAACGGTGAGCACGTCCCAGGATCGGTCGATCGCGACGCCGCGGCCGGCGAGCAGATCGGACACCGACCGATTCCACCACACCCAACGCGGAGCGATCGACCGATCGACCGCTTCCACGATCGCGACCGGATCGTCGGACGCGAATCCGACGGTGGCATCGGCCGTGGCCAGACCGATCCCGACCCTGGGCCGGAGTGTCAGGGCCAGCTCGTCGCCGTCGGCGAATGCTCGGCCCTGCAACCATGACTCGACCGCGGCGGAACCGTCGGTCGTGGAGGCGGACATGAACCATGAGTCTCTCATGACGGTCGACGACGATGGGCGGTGCACACTGGACATCGTGCTGTTCGTCGAGGTCGCCCGAACCTCCCGTCTGGTTGCCTCCACCAGCAAGCGGTCGGACAAGGTCGCCGCGCTGGCGGCGTTGCTCCTCGAGGCCGCCCCGGAGGAGATCGAAGCGGTCGTCTCGTTCGGTGTCGGCGCCTCCCCGATCGGTCGGATCGGCGTCGGTTGGGCGACCGTCCGCGACGTGCTCCCGACACCAGCCGGAGAGCCGGTGCTGATGATCGCCGATGTCGACCTCGCGCTCAGGCGGCTGGCCGCGATCACGGGTGCCGGATCGAAGTCGGGGCGCCGCGACCAGTTGCAACGCCTCCTCGAGCAGGCCACCGAGCCCGAGCAGCAGCTGATCCGCTCGATCCTCGGTGGCGAACTGCGCCAGGGTGCCCTGGACGGGGTCATGGCAGCGGCGGTCGCGAAGGCGGCGGGGGTGAAAGTGGCCGAGGTGCGCCGAGCGGCGATGTTCGCAGGATCGCTTCCCATGGCGGCCCGGGCCGCCCTCGACGATGGGTCGGTCGGGCTGGCAGCGATCGAGCTCGAACCAGCTCGACCCGTCCAGCCGATGCTGGCCTCAACGTCCGGCGACGTCGCCGATGCCCTGGCGTCGACCGGTGAGGCGTCGGTCGAGTGGAAGCTCGATGGTGCGCGCATCCAGGCTCATCGAGCAGGCGCCGAGATTCGGCTCTTCACGCGCAACCTCAATGACGTGACCGACCGGCTCTCCGGCGTCGTCGATCTCGTCCGGGCTCTTCCAGGCGGGGACCTGGTGCTCGACGGTGAGGTGCTCGGAGTCACCGAGGACGGTGGGCCACGACGATTCCAGGACACCATGGGCGATTTCGGGGCGGACTCCGGCGGATCCCGCGGCAGCGGTCTGGAGGCGTTCTTCTTCGACGTGCTCCATGCCGGAACCTCGGTCGTCGACGAGCCGCTCACGACCCGCAGGGAGCTGCTCGCCGAGATCGTGCCCCGGTCGAACCGCCTGCCGTCGATCGTGACCGTCGACCCGATCGAGGCGCGGGCCTTCCTCGATCGGTCGATCGCGGCCGGTCACGAAGGTGTGATGGTCAAACAGCTCTCGTCGACGTATGACGCCGGCCGGCGTGGCGGCGCCTGGCGCAAGGTCAAGCCGGTGTACACGTTCGATCTGGTGGTACTCGCCGCCGAATGGGGCCATGGCAGACGTCTGGGCTGGCTGTCGAACCTGCATCTCGGTGCACGGGGCGACGATGGAGTCTTCGTCATGGTCGGCAAGACGTTCAAGGGGTTGACCGATGACGTGCTGCGGTGGCAGACGGAGCGGTTCCGCGCCCTGCGAATCGGCGAGGAGCAGGCCGGTGGCGAGCACGTCGTTCATGTGCGTCCGGAGCAGGTCGTCGAGGTCGCGGTCGACGGTGTGCAACGTTCGACGCGCTATCCGGGTGGGGTCGCATTGCGTTTCGCGCGCGTCCGCCGCTATCGATCCGACAAGACCGCATCGGAGGCGGACACGATCGAACGAGTGCGGGAGCTCCTCGACGGATCGAGGTGACCGGTCGCAATGATCGTGTCGGATCGCTCGTCAACGTGCAGAATGGATTGGTGCTTCTGGCAGACCTCGTCGACGCGCTCGGCCTTACGGATCGGGCGGACCGTCGCGCCGACAAGGTGTCGGGGCTGGCCGAGCTGTTGCGGAGTACACCCATCGAGGACGTGGAGAGCGTCGTAGCGCTCGTCGTGGGCACGCTCCGCCCCGCTCACGACATCTCGGGATGGACGTCCACGCTCGGCGACGCGGTCGCGCCTGCATCGGTGAGCTCGTTGACGGTCGATGAGGTTCGACGTGCGACCGAGGAGATGTCGATTGCTTCAGGCCCACAGGCCGTCGGGGCCGCCGGCGACGTGGTCCTCGACCTCCTCGGACGGGCAACCGAGCCCGAGCAGGTGGCGATCCGTTCGATGCTCGATCCGGATGGTGAACCCCCGGTCTCTCCCTCCGTGATGTCGTCGGCGATCGCCAACGCGGCCAGGGTCCGCGTGGGGGATGTGCGGCGAGCGGCGTCGGTGACGGGATCGCTGGCGACCACGGCGACGCTCGCCTTCCTGGAGGGAACCACGGCGCTCGAGTCCGTCGAGCCGCGCGCAGGGCGGCCGATCCAGCCGATGCAGCCGGCTCCGGCCGACGACCTCGCCGAAGCGCTGTTCGACGCGACGTGTGTGGAGTGGGCACCGAGCGGGCTGCGGCTGCAGGCACACCGTGCCGGGCGCGCGGTCTCACTGTTCGTGCACGACGGTGTGACCTCGATCGACGTCACCGATCGCCTCCCGAGGGTCGTCGACACGGTCTTGGCGCTGCCGGGCGACGACTTCGTACTGGATGGTGAGTTGGATGGCACCGACATCCCGGACCCGTCGGATGACGGCGCCGATCGGTCGGTGTGGTTCTTCGATCTGCTGTTCGACGGCGACGCCCTCCTCGACCGCCCGCTCGCGCATCGCCGGCGTGCCCTGGACCTGGTGGTCCCTGCCGAGCTCCGACTGCCGTCCATCGAAACATCGGATCCCGCTGAGATCGAGCGCTTCTTCGAGGATGCGCTGTCGCATGGCCGGCTCGGCGTGGTGCTCAAGGACAGCGACTCCCCGTATGAGCCGGGGCGGCGTGGCCGAAGTTGGCGTCTCGTGTCATCGGTCAGAACACTGGAACTCGTCGTCGTCGCCGCCGAGTGGGGGTCGGGTCGACGTTCCGACAAGCTGTCGAGGCTCCATTTGGGAGCGCGAACGGCGGACGGCGGATTTGAGACGGTGGGCCGGACGGCACTCGGTGTCACCGACGAGATGCTGACCTGGCAGACCGAGCGGCTGCAGCAACTCGCCGACGATCGCAGTGGTGGCGAGGCAAGTGGCGTCGTCACCGTCCGCCCGGAACAGGTTGTGGAGGTGGCGTTCGAGTCCGTTCACGAGGCTCGTCCGGGGAGTCAGGAGGTGTCGTTGAGATCGGCACGAGTCCGGCGCTACTGCGACGACAGGCTGGCTGCCGATTGCGACACGATCGAGACCGTTCGCTCGCTCGTCCAGGTCGACGAGCGCGACGAGAGCCGCCAGGTCGGCGACGCCGCGGGACTTCGGCGCCGCGCCGAGGACGCACGCAGCCGTCCGACCGACGCCGGGCCGCGCCTGCCTCCGGCGCGGCCTCCGGGACTCGATGCAGCACAGGCCGAGGCGGCGAAACGCATCCGTGAAGTGCTCGCTGACCGTGAGGACACGAATGCAACAGTTGACACCCCGGTAGCCGCCCCGGCCACACCGCCTCCGGCGAGCCTGCCGGTGTCGGGTTACCTGCGCGGGCACATCGCCTCGCTCGACTTGGATTTCGCTCCCTACGAGGAACCGGTCCTCGAGACCGGTCGGACGCCACATGTGCTCCTGATGTTGGTGCGCTTCATGACCCTCGGATGGGGGGTTGCCATCACCACCGGCGCGCTGATCACCCGTTCCGAACCGGGCGCCGTCGACCCGTCGCTCGTCGAGACGATCGGCTGGGCCGGAATCCCGATCATCATTGCGTTGGCCGTCACCGGCTGGGCCTGGTCCGACCGCCTCACCCGCAATCTCAGACGCCTCGACGGCCGTCTTCCGTCCCGGCTGAGATGCGTGACGGCGTGGCTGTCCCCGATCGTCGCCGTCGCGGTGCTTGCCGTCACCGTGGTCCCGCTCGATCCCACAGAAGTTGTCGACGTGCGTCCGTCCATCATCGTGGGCATCTTCGCCGCGGTGATGTGGCGCCCCTACGCGTTGGTCCGGCGCATCTTCGCCACGCTGATCCGGGTTCGCTTCGACGCATTGCTGGCCGCCGGCTACGTGCTGGACCTCGTGGCGTTCGGGCTGCTGTGGTGGCGCCTCACGGCATGGTCGACCGCCGCTGAGCCGATGACGCGGGGCGACGTCGAGATCCTCATCGGCATCGGGGCCGCGGTGTCGGTCGCGCTGGCTGCGAATGTCGTGGTGTGGCGTGGAATCGTTCGCGCCGGTGATCGTGCGGAAGCACATCGGGCTGCGTCGCAACGCACCCGTTACGAGCACCGGATGCTTCGACTTCGTGGCGTCGACCCGACCGACCCCGAGGTCTGGTGGGCCCTGGTGCAGCGGCGAGCCGACGAACAACGAGTGGAAGAAGAGCGCCTCGCAGAGGCCGCGGCGGAGGCCGCGGCTGCGGGCGCCGACGGTGACTCGGTTCCTGTCGCGGTCGCTGCCGCCCCGGCGCTCGTGCCGACCGTCGATGAACTCGTCGACAGCGTCAAGCAGAAACACAGCGTCGCGTTCCGGCGCCTCGGCGAGGAACAGTCGGATGAGCTCGTCGATCGGTTGCGTGAGCAGTTCTCGACAGTCGTCGGCGACCTCGCCGGCGCCCCGCTACCGGGCGGCCCCGATACCGCTGAGGCTCCGTTCGAAACGGTGGAAACGGTCGAAACGGCGGAAACGGTCGAAACGGTCGACGCGGTCGAAACGGCGGAAACGGTCGAAACGGTCGACGCGGTCGAAACGGTCGACGCGGTCGAAACGGTCGACGCGGTCGAAACGGCTGACGCGGTCGAAACGGCTGACGCGGTCGAAACGGCTGACGCGGTCGAAACGGCTGACGCGGTCGACACGGCTGACGCGGTCGCGGCGCCCGCCGGGCTGCCAGTCGAGGCGCCGGACGCCGGACCGGACACGACCGAAGAACCAGCCGACTCGGACGCGCCGGCTGAGCCTCCACGGTCGATCCTGCAGTCGCTTCGCGACCGTGTCGGCGCGCCGGTCGAGCCGGAGCCGAGCGACGACGCTGCCGACGAGCGTCCGCCGGGTGAGGACGGTGCCGACGGACACGAGGCCGGTGATGCCCCCGTCGAGCCCGTGACCGGCCCCGGCGGGCGGCTCAGCCCGCTGGAGCGGCTCGCTGCTCGAACGGCCGGCGCCGACGAGGAACCTGCCGATGCAGCCCGATCGACCACCTGGCCGGAGGAACGATCGACGTCGGAGGACGCTGCGAAGGCGAGCCCGTTGGAGCGCCTCGCAGCGCGTGCTGCCGCTCTCGATGAGGCTGACGATGTGCCCGGGTCGACCCTCGATTCACACGTCGAAGAACCCGGAGAAGCCGAAGACGCCGGAGAAGCCCGAGACGCCGAAGAGATCCGAGACGCCGAGGAGATCCGAGGCGCCGAGGAAGCCGGAGAAGTCGGCGGGGTCGACGAGGTGACAACCAGTCCCTTGGAACGACTTGCGGCCCATTCCTCAGGTGCCGGCGAACGTCCGGTCGACAGGTCGGCGAACCTGGCGGCGCGACTCGTGAGCACCGAGTCCTCCGGTGAATCCGACCCGGTTTCTGCCCTCAAGCGGCGGCTGGGGCTCGACGAGAGCATCGAGGACGTCAAGAGCCCGCTCGAGCAGTTGCTCGGCCAGGCCGGAACCGTGCAGGTCGAAGCAGCCCTCGCCGAGCGGCGCCAACAGGAAATCACAGAGCGTCCGACCGAGCGGTTGGTGCCACCGCGGCTGTACACGTTGGAGTGGACCCGCCTCATGCTCGTCGCTGCCTTTGCCGTCGTCACGGCGGCCGGCGGCTGGTTGGTGAGCGAGTCGCTCGGCGCGAGTGGCTCGTCGACCGACGGCAGTCTGGGCGCAGCGGCACTCGACGTCGATCTGGCGCGGCGAGCGTTCGTCGGCGCCTACTCCGTCGCCGTCGCTCTGATTCCGCTGTGGACGTACGCAGTGCTGACCTATGCCCGGCGCGCCGGAATGGCCCACGCAAAGCCACGGCGGCACCTCGGAATGTTCGCGTTCTCGTCGCTTCTGTGCGTCGTTGCGTTCGTGCTCGACGGAAGCGTCCGCGGAGGAACGTCTGCACTCCTGCTCATCCCGGCAGCGCTCATCGCCGCTGTCGCCGGGTACCTCGTCGAACCGGCGCGTTTCTGGTTCGAACTCCCGTCGGTCACGTTGACGATCTGGACGGTGGCGGTTCCCGGCATGCTCGGGATCGCCTGGGTCGGCGGGTTGCTTCGGCCGGTCGATTCGCTCGCATCGCTCCAGCTGCTGGCGTTCTTCACGGTCACGGTGTCTCTCATCAGTGCGTTGATCACGGTCTTGATCGCACTCAGCACGTCGGACATCGAGGACGAGATTCGATTGTCTCCTGAGCTGGCTGTGCCGCTGTCGGAGGTCGGACGCGGCCGTTCGTGAACGCCGGCGCGCACGGCAACTAGTGTCGCCACGTCATGGCGACTCTCCGTTTCAGCTTCGGCACGATGGGCTCTGGCAAGAGCACGCTGGCGTTGCAGATCCACCACAACCTGTCGAGCCGCCACCTGTACGGACTCCTCCTCACCCGTCTCGATCGCGATGGTATGCAGGTGACGAGCCGTCTCGGCGTCACCGCTCCTGCGATCCAGGTCGACCCGTCGCTCGACATCCACCAGCTGGCGATCCGGCACTGGCCGCTGCACTACCTGGTGTGTGACGAGGCCCAGTTCTACACGGTCGAGCAATGTGACCAGCTCGCTCGCGTCGTTGACGACATGGAGGTCGATGTCTACGCGTTCGGACTGATCACCGACTTCCGGGGTCTGCTCTTCGACGGAACCAAGCGGCTGCTGGAGATCTCCGACGAGCGTGTCCCGCTGCAGGTCGAGGCTCGATGTTGGTGTGGGGCGCATGCCACCCACAACGCACGTGTGGTCAATGACATGGTCGTCTACGAGGGCGAGACCGTCGTCGTCGGTGACACTGCGGATCCCGGAGCGCAGAAGATCTTCGGTGACGTCGTGCGCTACGAACTGATGTGCCGACGTCACTACAACCTGGGAGAACTCGGGGGCTGACCATGCCGGGTGACGCAACCGAACCACCCGATCCGCCGCCCCCGCCGCCACCCCTCCACACAGCATCCGTCGAGCCGGGGCTGCCACGGTTGCCGGCTGATGAGGCGGCGACGCGGAATGTGCCGCCACAGGAAGAGTCGCCCGGGCTGCCACGGTTGCCGGCTGATGAGGCGGCGACGCGGAATGTGCCGCCACAGGAAGAGTCGCCGGGGCGGCTGCCGTCGGACCGGCTGGTCGGCGAGCATCTGCCGACCCGCAACGTCCCACCACCGCCCACGCCGATCGTCGAGGCCGTTCGGTCCGACGAGCATCACGAGTTCGTCCTTCCCGAGATCGAACCGATGGGGCAAGCGACCACTGCGCTGCTCGTGGGCAGGGTGCTGCTCGCGGTTGCAGTACTCCTCATCGGTCTCGCTGCGAGGCGGTCGACCGGCGCCGGTGGCGAGGAGCGCGCCGAGGCGTTCTGGCCGGTCGTGACATCGGCGGGAGTCCTCATCGTGGTCGGCCTGGTGGGGCTGGTGTTCTGGTCGGTGACCGTGGCCGGCAACGCCCGGACGCTTCGGGCACGGGCCGCATCGGCGCGTGCGATGGGCTGGAGTTGGGCGATCCCGATCGGCTGGGTCGCGTTCTCGTCGGTGACCTACCTGCAGATCGAGATCGACGCCGAATTCGATCCGCTGCCGGGTATCGCCGCACTGGGTTGGTTCGTCGCGATGATGATCCCCTACGGCCGCCTGCAGGGCGTCTTCCGCAGCATCTCGCGCAGACCACCCATTCTGTGGGTCACCGCGTTTCCCATCGACGTGGCGGCCTTCGGGCTGGTGTGGTGGCGACTCACGAGTTGGCCGTCACCGATCGGTCAGCAGGTCGACCACGTCGAGCAGACGGCCAACGTCGCGTTCGGTGCGGCCGCGGCATTGGCGGTCAACGTACTCGTGTACGCGTGGCTCGCACAGAGGGCCGGCAACGGAATGTACGAACGATTGGGTCGTCTTCGAGGCGATGCATGATCCGAACGCGGGCAAGGAGCCCGAGTGGTTCCGCATCGGACTGATCTCCCGTGAGATCGCCGCGCCGGCGATGCCCACACGTCCGTTGATCGCCACGAAACAGCTGACCACGGTGGTCGCAGCGCTGCATGTCGTGTGGGGCGTCCTCATGGTCGCCTCGGGCCTCGTCGTGGCGGCCCTCGCCGTCCAGTACTCGGGTGACTCCGTGTTCGTCGGTGACGATCTCGTCGTCGACGACGGAGACGTGGGTCGGGTCGTGTTGGTCGGCGCGCTGGTGGTGCTCGCTTCGGTCGGGGCCATCGTCGCCCACGGCATCTGGGCTGTCCTGACGGCGATCAACGCGCGCCGCATCACGGTCCATTCGCCGAACCCCGGAACATTCGTGCTGGCGTTCGCGCCCACCCCGCTCCTGCTCGTCACGGGACTCGTGGTCGGAGGTGGAGTGGGGTACGCGCTCGTCGCCGTCGGGCTCACCATCGGGTTCGTCGCCATGATCCTCGTCAATCAGATGCTCGTCGCACTGTCGGGTCGAATCGGCCGGCAACTCCTCGGTTTCAGTCGCTGGACGGTGTGTCTCGCGCTCGTGTGGGTCGCAAGTTTCGCGATGAGCCTGCTGTTCTCCCGGGCGACATCGCAACTCGGCGTGTACGCGTTCCTGTCAGTGATGCAGGGCGTACTCCTCGCGGTCGGCGGAGTCATCGGGCACTCGTCGATGGGTGCCCTCGAGGACGAGCTGCGGAGCCGTCGAAGCGTCGACCGGGTCGGTCCGGCGTGAATCAGCCCGTTCGTTCGGCCTCGAGGCAGAGCTTGATCATGCCGACCGCCATCAGGATGCCGCCGACGCGGCCGAGCAGCGCCGACACGTCACCGACGGCGTCCGAGTTCCTGACGAAGACTCCGATGATGCCGAAGGCAGCGATGACGATCGCGACATAGCACGTTCCTGCCGTCAGACGGACGAGTTGGCGCAGGTGGATCACCGACCGGTCGATCACGGAGCGGGCGATCACGGTGCCCACGACGGCTGCCGCCGCAGCCGGCACGAGCACGACGAGGTTCTGCGGGATTGCGGCGAACGAAATGGTCTCGACTCGCTGCCACCAGAGCCCGTCGTCGAAGCTGGCGCTGCTGAGCGATGCGGCGCGGCGCACCTGGCCGGTCACGACGCCCAGGTAGGCGAGCAGGAACAACCAACCGGCCAGACCGGTCGCACGTGCCCACCTGATCGCTTCGTCGTCGCTCACGAGCGTCGTCTACCAGGCACAGTGAAGCCGCTTGATCGCGTTGATGAAGTTGCTCTGCAGGTAGTCGGGCTCGGCGGTCGTCCTGAGGTCGGGGAGGCGGCGTCGGATCTCGTCGAACGCCACGGTGAACTCGCGTCGTGCTTGACCTGGTCCTCGACCGCCGAGATGTGCTTGGGGGTGAATCCCTTCGACACGATCGAGCGAAGCCGGAAGTGTTTGGGGTCGTCCATCGAGATCATCGATCCGAAGAACTCGCTGAGTTCCTGGTTGAGATCTCCGATGTTGACCCCGCCCCGGCCCGAGCAGAACAGCTCGGGACTCCGGCTGGCGTGCCAGACGTCGTCCTGGCGGGTGACCGCGTAGTAGCCGGGGCCGGGGGCGAGCGGTGAGTCCTCGAAGGTGCGCTCGGGGTAGAACGGCAGTCCCGGGGTGTCGCGGAGACGTCGGAAACCCGCGGCCCGTTCGCTTCGGTCACCGGTCCAGAAGTCCCAGCTCGAGATGTCGGGGAGCCCCTCGGGCGGGTCGACGTCGGCAGTCGAAGTCGTCGGCGCGTCGGACATGCGTCGAGCGTACGCGGCTCGTAGCCTGATCTCCGTGCTGAATCCTGAGCAGATCGAACGGGCGCTGGTCATCACCGCCCATCCAGACGACGTCGACTTCGGGGCCGCCGGCACCGTCGCGGTGCTCACCGATGCGGGAGCCGAGGTCACGTACTGCCTCGTGACGGACGGGGAGGCGGGTGGTTTCGACCAGACGGTCTCGCGCACTCAGATGGCCGCGATTCGTCGCGAGGAACAGACCAAGGCGGCCGCCGAAGTCGGCGTGACCGAGTTGGTGTTCCTGGGCCGCTCGGACGGCTGCGTCGAGTTCGGAATGGAGCTGCGGCACGAGATGTCCCGGGTGATTCGGCACGTCCGGCCCCAGGTCGTGATCACTCAGTCGCCGCACATCAACCTCGACAGCGTCTACGGCAGTCACGCCGACCATGTGGCAACCGGGCAGGGTGCCTGGGCCGCGGTGTACCCCGACGCCCGCAATCCGTTCGCCTTTCCGGAGCTCTTGACGTCGGGCCTCGCGCCATGGTCGGTCGACGAGATCTGGATCATGTTGGCCGATGCGACCGACACCGTCGACATCACCGATCAACTCGAACGCAAGATCCGAGCACTGCGCTGCCACGTGAGTCAGCACCGCGATCCCGACAGCCTGGAGGAGCGAGTCCGCGAGTGGTCTCGCCAGGCCGCTCGCGACGGCGGATTGCCGGATGGTCGCAGCGCGGAGCGCTTTCGTGTCGTCGACGCCCGCTGACTCGACCTGACCTGACGCTCAGGCGTTCGAGATTGCTTCGATCACGTCGCCGAACGCATCGAGGCTGTGTCCGCTCGTGAGCACGTCCACGTGGGGGAGCGCGGCCGCCATCCCACCGGTGAGTGGTTGGAACCGGTCGCTCTTCGCCCGCGGGTTCACCCAGATGATGCAATGGGCGAGGCGGGAGAGCCTGGCCATCTGCTCACCCAGCTCGGCTGTGTCGTCGCTCTCCCAGCCGTCGCTGACGATCACGACGACGGCACCACGCGCCAGACCGCGACGGCCCCATCCGTCGTTGAACGAGCGGATCGCCTCGCCGATCCGGGTGCCACCCGACCAGTCCTCGACGTCGTCGACGGCTGCCCGCATGGCGAGATCAGCGTCGCGAGCGGTCAGGCGGGGTGTGAGGCGGGTGAGACTGGTCGAGAACACGAAGGTCTCTGCCGGGAGCGCGCGGGCTGCGCCGTGCAGCAGATGGAGATACGCGCGCGAATACGCCTCCATCGAGCCGGACACGTCGGCGAGCAGCACCACTCGGCGTCGGCGCTGGGTCGGGCGGCGCATCACGAGCTGTGCCGGATCACCACCCGTGCGTCGTGCCCGCCGCAACGAAGCGCGTCGGTCGATCGAGTTGCCGGACGGATGCCGCCGCCGACGACGGCTGGCTCGCCGCGGCGGGGCGATCTCCATCTCCGCGACCAGTTCACGCAAGCGGCGGAGCTCGTCCGGCGTGCACTCGGCGAAGTCCCGCTGAGCCAGATGTTCGTCACGGCTCACCGGCGCGCCGACGGGCGACTCGCGTCCGGTGTCGTCGTCTTCATCGGAGGACTCGGAGGACGTCAGGTTCGGCCGTGGCTCCCCGCTGGTCTGCTCCGATGCTGGCGCGGAATCGTGGTGGCGTCGTTGCTTCGGATCGGCCGAGTCGAGATTCGGCTGGTTCGAGTCGCCGCGTGACTCGGCAACATCGCTGACGCCGAGGAACACGTCGGCGAAGACGCGGTCGTACGTGGCGATCTCGGTGCGGTCGCCGGTGAGCGTGACCCGCCCGAGCCAGTACAGCTCGTCGCTCGTGGTCGGGGCCGTGAGATGCACGGTGGACGCGAACCGGGCGGCGCGATCGGGTCCCGCCTCGACTCCGGCCGCGTGGAGATGGGAAGCGAATCGGGCCGCGATTCCCGCCAGATCGGTTGATCGCTCAGGCATCGGCGCCGACGAGCCACGCAAGCGACCGGTCGGTCACCATCGCCGAGTCTTCGCGGTACTTGAGTACCGACCCGATCGTGAGCGCCGCTGCCTCCTCCGTCAGCACCTCGAACCCGAGCAACCGGAGGGCGTCAACCCAGCCGATGGCCTCGGCGATCCCCGGGGCCTTCTGTACGTCGAGCGTCCTGATACGTGCGACGGCGCCGGCAACGTGCTCCGCGAGCGACTGCTGTGCTTCGGGTACTCGGGTGCGAATGATCTCGGCCGCTCGGGCCGTCGTCGGGTAGTCGATCCAGTGGTACAGGCATCGGCGTTTGAGCGCATCGTGGAGGTCGCGAGTCCGATTCGAGGTCAGGATTGCGATCGGCGGATGTGTTGCGACCTGCGTTCCGAGTTCGGGAATGGTGACCGATTGCTCCGCCAGCACCTCGAGGAGGAACGCCTCGAACTCGTCATCGGCGCGGTCGATCTCGTCCACGAGCAGCACGGCCGGCAGTGGTCCTGGGTGGCGGAGCGCAGCGAGAACCGGGCGCTCCGTCAGGTAGGCGTCGGTGAACATGTCGTCGTCGGCCAGATGGTCGCCCCGTGCCTCCGCGAGGCGGATCGCGAGCAGTTGCCGGGTGTAGTTCCATTCGTAGAGTGCTTCGCCGGCGTCGATGCCTTCGTAGCACTGGAGGCGGATCAGTGGGGTGCCCAGGGCCGTTGCGAGCGCTTTCGCCGCCTCGGTCTTACCGACGCCGGCCTCGCCCTCGAGCAGGACGGGTTGGGGGAGTCGTGCTGCGCAGAACAGAGCGGTGGCGAGCCCCTGGTCGGAGAGGTAGCCGACGTCGTGGAGCGCGGAGTCGAGCGCTGCGACATCGGGGAGGCGATCGGCGACGGCGTTCACGCCGAGATGTGGGCGTCGGGGTCGGACGCGAAGGCGCGCAGGCACCCGGACCCGCAGAACCACCATCGACCGCGCTCGTGATCGAGGTGCAGTGAGGCTTCGACGGTGGCGACGGTCATCCCGCACACCGGGTCGATCGCAGTGCCGGACGGCTCGGTTGCATCGGGAAGCGAGCGTCCTGAGGGCTTGGGTCGGAGCGAGACGATCTCCGCCATGATCGACAACGCGACCTCCGCGGGAGTTCGTGCCCCGATGTCGAGCCCGGCAGGGGAGTGAAGTCGCGAGGTGTGGGAGCCGCAGAGACCGAGCGACTCGATGACTGCCGCGCCTCGCTTCCTGGAGGCCACGAGCCCGATGTAGGGCGTTTGGGCAGCGATCGCGGCCCGCAACGTGTCTTCCTCGTGACGACCGTGCGACGCGATGACGGCGGCGGTGGCGGCTTCGAGCGACCCGGCGTCGATCGATTCGATGTCGTCGGGCACTTCGGCGTGCCATCCGAGTTGCCTCGCGACTGCGGCCAGGGCGGTGGCGATGGGGGACTCGCCCACCACGACGATCACCGGGGCAGTGAGCACCGGCTCGAGGAAGATCTCGAGCGTGCCACCCGACAGGCACGGGTTGTGAACGACGAGCTTGCCCGTCTGGTCGGCCTCGGGCTCCGGAGTGATGCGGAGTAGCAGCGACTCACCGCTGTCGAGAATGGCCAGGCCCTGGGCGCGGACCGTGGACTCGGCACAGTTGCCTCCGACGAACCCTTCGATCGTTCCGTCGGGCAAGATCAGCGCTTCGGCGCCGGGTTTGGCGCTCGTCGGTGCTTCGGCAAGCACGACGCGAGCGTGCACGTACGGCACACGCCCGACCTGCAGCTCGTTCGCACGAGCGATCAGCGGGTCGTCGACCATGTTCGCTCGCGCTGCGTCGCGGGTCGCACGTCAGTCCTCGAAGGCCAGGTCGGTACGGAGCGTCTTGCCCTGCATCGTCATCCACACCTGGGCAGGCGTGAGCGGCATGTCGGCGTGGCGGACGCCGTAGGGCTTGAGTGCATCGACCACCGCGTTCACGACGGCGGCCGGCGACCCCACCGTTGCCGACTCGCCGACGCCCTTGACCCCGAGCGGGTGGTGCGGCGACGGCGTCACCGTCTCACCCAACTCGAACGACGGCACCTCCATCGGTGTCGGCAACAGGTAATCCATGTACGAACCGCCGAGGTTGGTGCCGTCCTTGTCGAACGCGATCACCTCCATGAGCGCCATGCCGATGCCGTCGACGAGGCCGCCGTGGACCTGGCCCTCGACGATCATCGGGTTGATGCGCGGCCCGCAGTCGTCGACGGCGATGAATCGGCGCACCTGTACGTGACCCGTGCCCGGGTCGACGTCGACGACGCAGATGTAGGCGCCGAACGGATACGTCAGGTTCGGCGGGTTGTAGACAGCCTGCGCATCGAGGTGCCCCTCGGTGCCTTCGGGGAGTTCGAGGCTGGAATGGGCCAGCAGGGCGATCTCCTGGATCGTCTTGCCGTTGTCCGGGTCACCCTTGACCTGCCATCTGCCGAGCTCCCATTCGAGGTCGTCGACCGACACCTCGAGCGCCGCGGCTGCCACGATCTTGGCCTTCTCGCGGACCCGTTGGGCCACGACGGCAGCGGCTGCGCCGGACACCGGCGTCGATCGCGACCCGTAGGTACCGAGGCCGAACGGGGTGTTGTCGGTGTCGCCATTGATCACCTGGACGTCTTCGGGCGGGATGCCGAGTTCGTGGCTGACGATCTGGGCGAACGTCGTCTCGTGGCCCTGGCCCTGTGATTGCACCGAGAGGCGGATCTGTGCCTTCCCGGTGGGGTGGACGCGGCAGCTCGCAGCCGTCGGCCATGCCGAGCCCGAGGATGTCCATCTGCTTGCGCGGTCCCGCGCCGACGCCCTCGGTGAAGAACGAGATGCCGATGCCCATCAACTCGCCGCGCTCACGTTTGTCGGCCTGCTCCCGGCGGAGCTCGTCGTACCCGGCCATGTCGAGCGCCAGCTGCAATGCCCTGGGATAGTCGCCCGAGTCGTACTCCCAGCCGGTCGGCGTGGTGTACGGGAATTGCTCAGGGCGCAGCAGGTTCTTCATCCGGAGTTCCGCCGGATCCATGCCGAGCTCGTCCGCGAGGCAGTCGATGATCCGCTCGACCAGGTACACCGCCTCGGTGATCCGGAACGAGCACGCATAGGCGACACCACCCGGTGCCTTGTTGGTGTACACGCCGCTGACCTTGCAGTGGGCGGCGCCGTAGTCGTACGAGCCCGTGAAGATGTGGAAGAAGCCGGCGGGGTACTTGGTCGGCTGGGCCGTGGCGTTGAATGCGCCGTGGTCGGCGAGCACGTCGACCTTGAGGGCGAGGATCCTGCCGTCCGACGTCGCTGCGATCTCACCGTCCATGTGGTAGTCGCGGGCGAACCCGGTCGACATCAGGTTCTCGCTGCGGTCCTCCACCCACTTCACCGGGCGCTTCGTCACGATCGAGCCGACGATCGAGCACACGTAGCCGGGGTAGATCGGCACCTTGTTGCCGAAACCGCCGCCGATGTCGGGTGCGATCACCTGGATCAGGTGTTCGGGCAGCCCGGCGACCATCGCATACACGGTGCGATGCGCATGGGGCGCCTGCGTGTTGGAGTACAGGGTCAGCTTGCCCGAGAGCGGGTCCATGTCGGCGACGGTTCCGCACGTCTCCATGGGCGCCGGGTGCGAGCGCGGATAGAGCATCGACTGTTTGACGACCACGTCGGCGCCGGCGAACGCAGCGGCGGTGGCCCCGGCGTCGCCCGCCTCCCAGTCGAAGATGTGGTTGTTCGTCTGGTCCTCCTTGTCGTCGCGGATCACCGGCGCGTCGGCGTCGAGGGCATGTTGGGCATCCATCACTGCGTCGATCACCTCGTAGTCGACGTCGATCAGTTCGAGCGCGTCCCGCGCTGCGTACCGGTCGTCGGCGATCACGAACGCCACTTCCTGACCGTGGAACCGCACCTTGTCGGTGGCGAGCACGGCCTGGGTGTCGTACGACATCGTGGGCATCCAGGCCAGCCCGAGGGTCTCGAGCACGGCACCGGTGATGACGGCGTGCACCTTCGGGTGTGCCTCGGCGGCCGAGGTGTCGATCGACAGGATCTTGGCGTGCGCGTACGGGCTGCGGAGAATGGCGCCGTGCAACATGCCGGGCAGCACGACATCGTCCACGTAGCGACCCTTGCCGCGTACGAAGCGGACGTCCTCCTTGCGGACCATCCGGCCGAACCCGATCGGGTTGCCGGCCTCGCTGGTGGGAACCTCCGTGGTGCTCATGAGTTCGATCCTTCCGGGACGGCGTTGAGTTTGTCGGCCGCGTACTGCACCGCTTTCACGATGTTGTGGTACCCGGTGCAGCGGCAGAGCTGACCCGAGAGACCGTCTCGGATCTCGTGTTCGGTCGGGTTCGGATTCTGCTCAAGCAGCGATTTCGCGGCGATCATCATTCCGGGCGTGCAGAACCCGCACTGGAGTCCGTGGCACTCCATGAAGCCCTCCTGGATCGGATGCAGGCCGTCGTCACCTTCGAGGCCTTCGACCGTGACGATGTCGGAGCCGTCGGCCATCGCGGCGAGCATGGTGCAACTCTTCACCGGCTGGCCGTCGACGCTCACGACACAGACCCCACAGTTCGATGTGTCGCATCCCCAGTGGGTCCCGGTCTGGCCGAGCTGTTCGCGGATGAAGTGCACCAGGAGGGTGCGCGCTTCGCATGTTTCGGTTCGTGAGTCACCGTTGATCGTGACGGTGACGTCGATGGTGTTGTGGTGCTCGTGGGACACGTCAGTTACCTCCGTTCGATCGGGCGATGGCTCGTCGCACCGCTCGTGCCGTGAGCTCGCCCGCGAGATGGCGCTTGTACTCGGCGGGGCCGCGCTGGTCAGTGGTGGGCTGGCAGTCGGCCGACGCCGCGGCTGCAGCGGCGGCGATCACGTCGTCGGTCGGCACCTGGCCCCGCAACGCAGCCTCGGCACCCGGTGAGACGAAGTGCTCGGCGCCGACGGCGGCCAACCCGATACCGGCTTCGGTGATGGTGTCGCCGTCCATCCAGACGACGGCAGCGGCGGAGGCGATCGCCCAGTCACCGACCCGCCGCTCGACCTTCTCGTAGGCGCTGCCGCAGCCGTTTCGGATCGGAACTCGGATCTCGGTCAGGATCTCGGCCTCGCCGACGACCGTTTCGTACGGACCGGTGTGCAGCTCTCGCACCGGTACCGTGCGGGCTCCGTCGGCGCCGCGGATCGTCGCCGTGGCATGGAGGGCGGAGAGGGCGGCGGAGAGATCCTCGGCGGGGTCGGCCTGGCAGAGCGACCCACCGACCGTTCCGCGGTTGCGCACGATCGGGTCGGCGATGACGCGTTCGGCGTCTTGCAGAACCGGGAAGTGCTCGCCGACGATCGCCGAGTCGAGCAGGTCGTTGTGGCGAGCCATCGCGCCGATCACGAGCTCGTCACCCTCGATCGAGATCGATCCGAGTTCATCGGCGAGCGGGTTGATGTCGATGAGGTGTTCCGGCTGTGCCAGCCGGATCTTCATCATCGGGAGCAAGCTGTGTCCGCCGGCTACCAGCCGGGCTTCCGGCCCGAGTTGTCGAAGGAGTTCGATCGCGTGGTCGACACTCGTGGCCCGCTCGTAACCGAACGGTGCGGGTGTTTGCATGAGAGGCCCCCTGGCGTTGCGTCGGATGTCGTCGCATCGCACCGATCCCCCAGATCGTTCGGTTGCGTCGACAACGGAGTGATTCTCTCCTTTCGGAGCAACGCCGTCCAATTCTGAATCGCTCTGACGCCAAGAGTGGCTGTTGTCGCACGGAGCGTGCTTTCACTGTCAATATCACGTAAGCTCCGTCAGGTCTGTACGGAACGACGCGCGGAGTGAGGACGGCTACGACGTGAGCGGAGGGAGTGCCCTGCAGCAGAGCAGGGGTCGACACCCGGCACACGACGCGGCCCGACGCATGCCCCACCGCCGGGAACCCCCAAGCGGTGGCCCGAACGCAAGTGGGCGGCTCGCACGATCCGGCTCGTCGTGTTCGTGGTCCCGATCGTGCTGTCGTTCGTGGTTGCAATGGTGCTGTCCCGGCGTGTGGCGACGGCTGACGAGTTCTGGATCAGAGTCGTTCGGTGGCTCGCGATCGCAGTCGTGGCCACCCTGGCGATGATGGTCGCTCAGAAGGCGATGCGACGGTTGCTGCCGCTGGCGGCGTTGTTCTCCCTCACCCTCGTGTTTCCCGACGAGACCCCGTCGCGATTCGGCCTCGCGCTGCGCGGGATGTCGGCTCGTCAGCTGGAGAAGAAGCTCTCCGACATCGACGACGCGGCCCACATCGACCTCGGAGACACTCCGACGGAAGCCGCCGAATCTCTGCTCGAAATGGTTGCCGTGTTGTCACGGCACGACCGCCTGACCCGCGGTCACTCCGAGCGGGTTCGTGCCTACGCCGTGATGATCGGCGAGGAGATGGAGCTCGACCCCACCGAACTCGACCACCTCCGCTGGGCAGCGCTGCTCCACGATGTCGGCAAGTTGCACGTCCCCGCCGAAATCCTCAACAAGCCCGACGCGCTCACTCCGGAGGAGTTCGAGACGATCAAGCAGCACACGACGGCGGGCAGGAAGATGGTCGCCCCGCTGGCGCCGTGGCTGGGGACGTCGGCCAACGCGGTGTACGAGCACCACGAGAGGTGGTCGGGTGGCGGGTACCCGACCGGGGTGTCGGCGCAGGAACTCGCACTCACGTCGCGGATCGTCTCGGTCGCTGACGCCTTCGACGTGATGACGTCCGCCCGCTCGTACAAGGCGCCGATGTCATCGACGAACGCTCGTGCCGAACTGCAACGCTGCGCCGGCACGCAGTTCGATCCCGAAGTGGTCCGGGCGATGATGAACATCTCGCTCGGCCGACTCTGGCGAGCGATGGGCCCGATGGCGTGGGCCGCCCAGGTGGGCCTGTTTCCCCGACCGGTCGCCCAGGCGGGCCCCGCTGCCAGCGCGGTCGTCGCTGCGCTCGTGTCGCTGTTGCTTGCGGGACTCGCGGTCGCCGCCGAACGACCCGACGAAGGACCGGACGGATTCGCCCGTGAAGCCCCGGCCGAACCAGCCGGGCCGGGGAACGACGTCGGCTTCGGCGGCGGCGAAGCAGCGGCCGCTCCACCACCGATCGTTGCGAACACCACCACCAGCACGTCATCGACGAGCACGTCCCCGCCGACGACGACGACCACCACCACGACGTCGCCGCCGACGACCACCACCACGACGTCGCCGCCGACGACCACCACCATCCGGTCGGCCGTCCTCGTCCCGGTTCCCACAACGCGACCACCGACCACCAATCCCCCAGCGGTCACCGCCACCACGCGGCCGATCACCACCGTGCCACCGACGACCACCATGATCACGACGACGACGGTCGCTCCGACGACGACCATGATCACGACCACGACGGTCGCGCCGACGACGACCATGATCACGACCACGACGGTCGCGCCGACGACGACGACGGTCGCGCCGACGACGACCATGATCACGACCACGACGTCCACATCGACGACGGTCGCGCCGACGACGACCACGACGTCCACATCGACGACGGTCGCGCCGACGACCACCACCACGACGACGACCACCACGACGACCACGACGTCCACATCGACGACGGTCGCGCCGACGACCACGACGACCACGACGACGACCACGACGACGACCACGACGACGACCACGACGACGACCACGACGACGGTTCCACCGGCGCCGTCGGTGTTCGTGCTCGCATCACCCGGCCCGGGCGACCAGGTCTCGCAGCCGGTTCTCGACCTCGTCGGCGATCGGGCACCTCAGAATGCCGTCCTACCGAACTACGACACCGATCGCGATTCGGACCCCGGCCTCACCATCATCGGTAGCCCCAGCACACTGATGACATCGAACCCCGACGGGGTGCAGGCCTGGCGTTTCCCCGACTCGTTCACGACCATCGACGGCACGGCGCAACTCGAGCTGTGGGTCGCCCCGGTCGGCCCGCCCGTCCCCGGCCAGTTCCGAGTCAGGGCCGGCTTCTTCGACTGCGATCTGGCTCGTACGTCCTGCACCCGGATCGTCCGAGACACGCTCACGCTCACCGGCGACGACGGCGTGTTGGCTCCGGTCACCTTCGATCTCACGATCGGGACGGCGCCGTACGTCGTCGACCCAGGTCGGCGGCTCGAGCTGCGCTACGCCACCCTCAACCGATCGAGCAACGCCAGTCGGATCGGCTACGACTCCGTTGCGACGCCAGCGAGATTGGTCATCACGCCGCCGACCGCGGCGGGCGGCGGTGTCGGCATGGCGCCTCGCTCGAGGCCAACGTGGCCGGTGCCAACGATCCTGTTGGCGATCCTCGCGCTCGCGGCTGTCGCTGCGACGCGGACATCGAGCCGGTCGGTCGGTCACCACACGGTCCCGGTCGGTCGTTTCGCAGTTCCTACCGACCGGTAACTAACATGCCGACATGACAGAAGCTGTGATCGTTGCCACCGCCCGGAGCCCGATCGGCCGCGCCGTCAAGGGGTCGCTCGTCGACCTCCGGCCGGACGACATGTCAGCCCAGATCGTCGCCGCCCTCATGGAGAAGGTGCCCCAGGTGGGGCCGTCGGATGTCGAGGACCTGATCATGGGGTGCGGCCAGCCGGCTGGCGAGGCGGGGTTCAACATCGGCCGGGCGACCGCCGTGCTCGCCGGTCTCGATGACGTTCCAGGCGTGACCGTCAACCGGTACTGTTCCTCCAGCCTGCAGACGATCCGCATGGCGGCACACGCGATCAAATCCGGCGAAGGCGACTGTTTCATCGCCGCCGGCGTCGAAGCGGTCAGCCGGTACGGCAACGGTGCATCGGACACCGCGCCGAACGAGATCTTCGGGGAGGCAGGAGCCCGAACTGCGGAGCGCAGCCAGGGTGGTGCACCCACCTGGCAGCCGTCGGAAGGGCTGCCCGATCTGTACATCGCAATGGGCCAGACCGCCGAGAACGTGGTGCAGGCCGAGGGTGTCACGCGGCAGGAAATGGACGAGTTCGCGGCGCGCAGCCAGCAGCTCGCCGTGGCCAACCAGGAGAACGGCTTCTGGGACGACGAGATCACGCCGCTCACGCTGCCCGACGGCACCGTGGTCTCCAAGGACGACGGCCCCCGCCCGGGGACCACTGCCGAGGGATTGGCAGGGCTCAAGCCTGTGTTCCGACCCGACGGTTCGGTCACGGCCGGGAATGCCTGCCCGCTCAACGACGGTGCCGCAGCGGTGATGGTGATGAGTGATGCCAAGGCCAAGGAGCTCGGCATCACCCCGCTCGCCCGCGTGGTCGCGTCCGGTGTGACCGGCCTCAACCCCGAGATCATGGGTCTCGGTCCCATCGAAGCCGTCCGCCAAGCGCTCGGGCGGGCGGGCATGACCATCGGTGACATCGACATCGTCGAGATCAACGAGGCGTTCGCCGCCCAGGTCATCCCGTCGGCGAAGCACCTGGACATCCCGTGGGAGAAGCTCAACGTCAACGGTGGATCGATCGCGCTCGGCCACCCGTTCGGCATGACGGGCGCTCGCATCATGACCACGCTCATTCATGGTCTGCAGGCCGGCGACCATCAATACGGCATCGAGTCGATGTGTGTCGGTGGCGGGCAAGGCATGGCCATGATCATCGAACGCCTCTCGTGAGCCGGATCTCAACTCAGCAGCCGACGGTGACAATCGGCCCTGGCGATCCGCGGGGCGGGCTCACATCGTTGGGGTGATCGAGGAGGTCGCCATGCGCGCTGTCGTTGTGTACGAGTCGATGTTCGGCAACACCCACCTGGTCGCGGAGCACGTCGCCGAGGGGCTCCGAGGCTCCTTCGATGTCGAGGTGTTGTCGGTCGGTCATGCGATCGGAACGATCCTGCACGACATCGAGTTGCTCGTGGTCGGTGGGCCCACCCATGCGCACGGGATGTCGAGACTGACCTCACGTCATGCGGCGGGCCAGCAGGCTGCCGACGACGAGCATCTGGATCTGGAACCCGACGCAGAGGGCCCTGGGCTGCGCGAGTGGTTCGACGGCCTCCCTCGCGGCAGCGGCCGGGCTGCAGCGTTCGACACCCGCGTCCATGCGCCTTCGATGGTGACCGGGCGGGCGTCGAAGGGTATCGCCAAGCGATTGACCCGCCATGGTTTCGAGCTCATCGCCACGCCCGAGAGCTTCCTCGTGGACAAGGACCACCTCATCGCCGGTGAGGCCGAACGGGCGACGGAATGGGGCCGCCACCTGGCGGCGCTGTCGGCGCCGACGACCTGAGTCAGGTCTCGCCGGGATGAGGGAGATCGGCCTTGACGCACACCGTGTCGTCGGAGGGCATCAACGCCCGGAGGATGTACGGCTGGCCACCTGATCGGAGTTCGGCGAGCGCACACCCGTCGGGTGACCACCCCCATCCCTCATGGCCGAGATACTCGAGGCTGCGGACCTCGAGCCCAGCCTGATCGGCCTCGGCGGTCCAGAGGTTGACGAGCCCTTGTCGAAGTGACGGGTCGGTCAGCAGATCGATCCCCTGCAGGCGGAGTTCGATGTTGGTGATCGTGACCGGCTCGAGTTGGTCGAGATCGACGACCGTGTCGCCCTTGAGTTCACCGTCGAGCATGACCGCGACTCGGGTGTGGTCGCCGTTGCTCCCGCCGACGAACCCGTATCGGACGATCGGAAACCCGTCGTCACCCAGCGATACCCAACGGACGCGGTCGCCGGGCTGGAACATCAGCTGACGCCCCGTGCCTCGGCGAGCACTGCGTCGGAGAACTCCGGCCACCTCGCCAGCGCCTCGCTGCTCCATTCGTCGAAGGGCCGGTCGGTGAGCGCCACGACGCCGACGTCGGTGACTGGGTCGACCCACATCATGGTGCCCGCCCCACCGAAGTGGCCGAACGTCGACGGCGACGCGGCGCGACCCATCCAGTGCGGCGACTTGTCGCCGTGCAGTTCGACCCCCAGTCCCCAGGGGCACGGATCGAATCGGCCCACCCCAGGAACGATACCGGCCAGGTCGGGGTACTGCGGACGAATCATCTCGGCCACGGTCGACGGGGCGAGCAGCCGGGGCCGCCGCATCTCGCCGACGAACGTGATCATGTCGCCGAGTGTGCTGCGAACCCGATGTGCGGGTGAACCGTGCAAGCCGGTGTTCTCCATCCCGAGCGGCTGCAATACGGCCTCGTCGAAGTACTGGCCGAACGACATCGACGCAGCGCCCTCGAGCTCCTCGGCGGCGAGTTCGAAGCCCGAGTTCGAGTAGGTACGGGTTCGTTCGATCGCCGCGATCGGTTCGACGCCGTCGAACCCGAGCCCCGCCGCGTGGCTCAAGAGGTGGCGCATCGTTGCGCCATCGGGTGCGGAGACGTGTCGAAGGGGTCCATCGAGATCGATCACACCCTCTTCGACGGCGACCATGATCGCCCAGGCGGTCATCGGCTTGGTCAGCGAGGCCAGCCGGAACTCATGGTCGAGTTCGCCGATCTGTCGCACGCCGTCCGGTGTGATCGTCGCGGCTGCGACGTGGTCGACGGGCCACTCGGTGACCGAAGCGATGGCCGCCATGGCCGTGTCAGCCGGCCTGGTCGCCGCTACGGATCAATTCGGCGGTGCGGAAGGCCAGTTCGAGCGACTGGCGACCGTTCAGGCGGGGATCGCACACGGTCTCGTAGCGGTTGGCGAGGTCTGCGTCGATCAGCTTGTCGGCGCCGCCGATGCACTCGGTGACGTCTTCACCCGTCAGCTCGACGTGAATGCCTCCGGGCCAGGTGCCCTCGGCTCGGTGGGCTCGCACGAACCCCTCGATCTCACCGATGATCGATTCGAGGTCCCGGGTCTTGTGGCCGTTCGCGCTGGTGTATGTGTTGCCGTGCATCGGATCGCAGGCCCAGACGACGGGATGCCCGCTGTCTGCGACTGCACGGAGCAGCGGGCGGATTCCCTCCTCGATGTGGTCGGCGCCCATCCGGCTGATCAGCGTGAGACGGCCCGGGATACGCGCCGGGTTCGCGATCTCGCACAGCTGGATCAGTTCGTCACCGGTCATCGACGGACCGACTTTGCATCCGATCGGGTTGCCGACGCCTCGGAGGAACTCGAGATGGGCACCATCGAGGTCGCGGGTGCGTTCACCGATCCAGAGCATGTGGGCCGAGCAGTCGTACCAGGTTCCCGTCGTGGAGTCGCGACGAGTCAACGCCTCCTCGTAGGAGAGCAGCAGCGCCTCGTGACTGGTGTAGACGTCGACCTGGCTCAGCGTCGGATTCAGTTCGGTGTCCATACCCGTCGCCCGCATGAAGCGGAGCGCTCGGTCGATCTCGCTGGCGAGTTGGTCGTAGCGCTGACCGGCCGGACTGCTCGCGACGAACTCCTGGTTCCAGGCGTGGACTCGATCGAGGGCGGCGAACCCACCCTTGGTGAAGGCTCGCACGAGGTTCAGGGTGGATGCCGACTGGTGATATGCCTGGACCAGTCGCTCGGGGGTCGGCACCCGTGCGGCCGCGGTGGGCCCCTCGGCGTTGACGATGTGGCCGCGGAACGACGGGATGTCGTCGTCGCCGACCCGCTCGAAGTCGGAGGAGCGGGGTTTGGCGAATTGGCCGGCCATGCGCCCGACCTTCACGACCGGCACGCCCATCGAGTAGGTGAGCACGATCGCCATCTGCAAGATGACGCGGAGCTTCTCGCGGATGTTGTCGGCGGAGAAGTCCTCGAAGCTCTCGGCGCAGTCTCCCGCCTGGAGGAGGAAGGCGTTGCCGGCAGCGACCTTCGCGAGCCCGGATTGCAGCGAGCGGGCCTCGCCGGCGAACACCAGCGGGGGATAGGCGGAAATCTGCTTGAGTGCCCGGTCGAGGTCGGCGATGTCGGGCCAATCCGGTTGCTGTTTGATGGGGCGGACGCGCCAGGAGTCCGGAGACCAGTCCTTCGCCATGCAACGAGCCTATCGGTGCGAAAAAGCCGAACACCGGCCGGATTGCTCCGACCGGTGTTCGTTCATCTCGAGTGTGGTTGGTCAGACAGCCAGAATGCGTTCGGCGTCGTCGCGAAGGCCCGCAACGGCACGGCTCACGAGCCGGCGGGCGGCCTCGGCGGTGACGCCCAGGCTCTCGCCGACCTCGCGGAAGCTCTTGCGCTCACCGTCGAGGAGGCCGAAGCGAGCTTCGACGGCATAGCGGGCACGGGCGTCGAGCGTGCCGAGCAGCTCGTCGAGCAGATCGCTGTCGACGAGCGTCATGACATGGTCTTCGGGGGTGCCGTCGCCGTTGGCCATCAGGTCGCCCAGCGTCGCGTCGCCGTCGTCACCGACGGTCTTGTCGAGGCTGACGGGCGTGGTGAGCCGGTGCAGTTCGGCATTGGTCTGGTCGAGTGTCTCGCCGTCGCCCGAGGCCTGGCGCAGGGCGGCGCGGAGGCTCGCCGAACGGTCGCCGGGGATACGGATGAGGCTGGCCTTCTGGTCGAGCGCACGGCCGATCGCCTGACGGATCCAGAACGTGGCGTACGTCGAGAACTTGAAGCCGCGCCGCCAGTCGAACTTGTCGACAGCGTGCTCGAGACCGAGGTTGCCTTCCTGGATCAGGTCGAGCAGATCCATGCCTTGGGGCAGTGGGTAGCGGCGTGCGATGGATACGACGAGGCGCAAGTTGGCGCGGATGAAGCGGTCCTTGGCGTCGGCTGCCGCGGCGACCTTCGCCTTGAGGTCGGCGCTGCGCTTGCCGTTCTCGAGGAGCTCAGCAGCCTCCCGGCCGGCCTCGATCATGCGCGACAGCTCGCGCTCGTCCTCGGCGGTGAGCAGCGGCACTTTGCCGATATCGTTCAGGTAGAGACCGATGGAATCGTTCATGTCGTTTCGTTACAACCGTTCGTGGTGAGGTTTTGTTCCGAGCAGGGCAGTGTTGGGGGACACTTGTTCGGGCTGTGGGGGGTGTTGATGAGATCTACGGGCTGTGGTCGCTCGTTGGATGCATGTGACAACGCATTTCCCGAGCTTCGTGTTCCCGTTTCGGCCAGGTTTCATACCGTTTGGAAGTGATCCGGACCTTTGACCGGCTTTCCACTGTAACAAGGCTGTCAAGTACCTGGAGGTCGGGGTGTCCGACCGAGCGTGCCGACGACCGCCTACACTGCACGATCGTGCCCGAGCAGTCCGCGAAACCCCTGCGTATCGGGGTCTTCGGGGGAACATTCGATCCACCGCACGTGGGCCATTTGGTGACGGCGATCAACGTCGGGCACGCGCTCGGCCTCGACCGCGTCATCTTGATGGTCGCCAACGTGCCGTGGCAGAAGGTCGGCACCCGGCCGATCACGCCGGCGGGCGATCGGTTGGCGATGGTCGACGCGGCGGTGGCTGACTCGCCACTCTTGGTCGCCGGCGCTGACGAGATCGCAGCGGGTGGCGAGTCGTACACTGCCGACACGTTGCAGCGGTTGGCGGCGGACGTTCCCGAGGCCGAGTGGTTCGTGATCCTCGGTGACGACGCAGCCGCAGGTATCCACACGTGGGAACGCGCGGCGGAGGTGATCGAACGAGCGCGGTTGGTGGTCGTCGACCGACCGGGCGACCCGGTGTCGCTCGATCCGGGTATCGACTGGGTTCGGGTCGAGGTGCCACGCCTCGACGTGTCGAGCACCGACCTTCGGGCGCGGTGTGCCGACGGTCGCCCGCTCGACTATCTCGTGACCGACGCCGTGCTCGACGTGATCCGTGGTCGCGGTCTCTACAGGGAGCAGCGATGACGGCCGTCAAACGGCGCCGGACACGCGGCACCATGCTTGCGTTGGTCGCTGCAGTGACCGGCTTCGCGGCGGTGCTGGTGCTCGGGGTGACCGGCGCCCAGTCCCTACGTGAGTCGACAGCCGGTCAGCAGGCCGAAGGCCAGGCGGAGACACTGCCGACCCAACGTCTGCCGTTCACGTCGACCGCACTGGTCGGGGTGGTCGACGAAGAGCTCCGACTGACATCGGTGGCGGTCTGGGTGCTCGATCCGACCGGCGTCGGCGGCAGCATTGCGGGGCTGGCGGCGACGGCGGACGCGGCGTCCGGGACGTTCGATACGCTCTCCCCACTGGCGGCTGTCTACGAGGCCGACGGTCCGGATGAGTTCCTGGCGGTGGGGGAGCGACTGACGGGGTTGACGTTCGACGTGGTCGAAGTGGTCGACGAGCAACGCTTTGCGCAGATCATCTCGCCACTCGGCGACCTGCCGGTGCTGTTCCCGGTTCCGTTCGCCGATGAATCGTCGGGGGAGTCGTGGGAGGCCGGTGAGACCACACTCGCTTCGCCGGCGGCGGCGCGGGCGATCACGGCCACCGACCCATCGGTCGCTGACTGGTACTTCGAGAGCCCTCGGGCCGCGGTCTGGCAGGCTGTTGCGGAGCGCGTGGGTGCCGGTGTCGGCTCGATCGCGCCGAGTGCCTCCGACGTCGACGTGCCCGTACCCGAGGGCTTGGGCGAATTCGCCGATCGGCTGTTCGCATCGTCGGTCGAATTCCGGGCTGTCGACTTCACGCCGCTCGATCCGGAACGTGTCGATGAACAGCTGCCCGACCGGTACGTCGGAATCCTCGGACCGGTCGATTCGGTCGTCGCGCACGATCGGGCCGACATGACGATCCTCTTCGGTGCCACTGCGCCCGGCCGATTGGGTGCGCCGCTCGATGCGCCGGTCTTCCGGGTCGTCGCGTCGTTCACGGATGCCGACCTCGAGCCTCTCGGGCTGAATCAGACCGACGTGCTCAAGCAGGCGATCGACCGGTTGTTCTTTGCGCAGGCGAACATCGTGTCGGTGGCGGACGTGGAGGGCGAACCGGTGCCGGACGTGACCAGGTTGGAGGTCGCTGACGGTGAGGTGATCGACGCCGTCCGGTCGGTGTACGAGCCGCTCTTCGGTGAGATCGAAGTGGTCGAGGCAGCGGTACGCATCGACGGGATCGACATCGAGGTCATCCTCGGGCGGACGTTCCTCGATCAAGTCCGTGGTGAAACGGCGTCGGGCGTGGCAGGCTTTGGGTCGGATGACGACAGCGACGCAAACGACGATCCCAGCGACGGCTGATCGAGGCGTGCACGCGTGATCGACCAGGAGGCTCGCGACCTGGCCGTGAGTGCGGCACGGTTCGGCGATGCCCTGAAGGCGGCCGACATCCTGGTCTTGCAGGTCGGCGACGTGCTCGGGGTGACCGAGTACTTCGTGGTGATGTCGGGTTCGAACCGTCGGTTGGTCGACGCGCTCGTGGACGATATCGAGGCAAAGGTTCGTGACGCGAGTGGCCGGTCGCCCGTTCGTGTCGAGGGGGCGCGCGAGAACCAGTGGGTGCTGGTCGACTACGGCGACGTGATCGTGCACGTGTTTCTATCGGAGGTCCGCGAGTTCTACGAGATCGAGCGGCTGTACACCGATGTTCCGAGGGTCGACTGGGCTGGTGACGGTGGCGAGGGCATCTCGGCGGACCCGATCGAGCCGACCGGCACCGACTGACCCCGGGCTGATCGTTGTGTTTCGCTCCGGCGGGTCGGTATCGTTTCGGACGCTTCGGGGCTATAGCTCAGTTGGTAGAGCGCTTCCATGGCATGGAAGAGGTCAGGAGTTCGATTCTCCTTAGCTCCACCCCGAAACCCCAGGTCACAGGCCTGGGGTTTCTTCGCGTCCGGGTGTCGCCGAAGACGAGTGAGTAACGGGGTGAGTAACGCATCGGTGGGATAACCCCTAGCCGCCGAGCTGCGTGGGATCCGCTCGAAGGTCGGCGGTCTTTGGACCGAACTGCGCTTGTCTGCCACGTTGCCGTGAATCGTTCAGTGGGGAATTGCTGAACCGCTGAGGACGGCATCGTGGAGCTCTCTGAGATCGAGCACAACGGCGGGGATGGGTTGGAAGCCCTCTGCGAGGGCGAAGCGAGGCGGTCGGCCACCTGACAAGACGACCACGAAGTCGAGCTGGCGTGGTCCCAGCACCCGAACGTCGTCGAAGACGCGTTGAGTGCGCTTCACGCCCCTCGCGTGCGCCTGAGCCGCTGCGGCGAGAGCTACGGCCTGTGCGACCGGGATCGATGTTGGGAAGTCTCGGCGTCCTTCGCGGCGCATGCTCACGATCCGGCGCAGCGTCGCCGACGGTGCCGGCAGACGTGCGATGAGCTCGACGGTGTCGATCCAGTCATCAGGCTTCATTTCATCTCCAGCAAGTCGATCAACGGGCGAGGTGGGATGTCAATATGGATAGCTATTCGTAGTACGACTCGATGACGTCGCCGTCGTCACCCACAATCTTGCCGAACGCCCGAACAGTGACGCTTGGCGACATGAGATAGTCCGCGTGGTCGGGGTGAACCGTCAGTCCGGGATACTCACCCATGCTTGTGAAGTAATGCCGTCGGACCAAATACGTGGCGTGATTGCCATAACGCGTCACTTCCTCGTCATCGGGTGACACATCGAGAGCCTCCCAAGCCGCAGCATCAGGCAGGGTGAGGATCGCCGGGGAACCCACCTGATCAAAGTAGGGCCGAGCGCCGTCAAGGACAGAATCCGGGGTTTGGTAGCTTTCGCGTTGGGCAGGCCGCGACCTGCAATCCTGGCTGTGTGCGGACTGGCGGCTGGTGGACATGTTCAACGGAGCCTCCGTGAGCGAGCTACCACCGCCCACCGGGTTGCCCGTGACAGCATCGGCGACTTCCCCTGCGCAGCCGAAGGATGTGCTCAAGCGGGTCGAGGGCATCGCCAATGAGACCAATTTCGTTCGCGGCGCCGTCGCCTCGGCACGGGACCACGCCGTAGCTGCCTATGCGACCGAGCGAGATCGCACGGTGCTCGAGCAACTCGAACGGATGCCGCTCGATGCGTTGAAGAATGCTTCGGAGGGAAGGCTTCGGCTCGGCGCGATCGAGTCAGCCGGCATTCGCACCGTGGCGGCAATTCGTGCAGCGGGCCGTCACCGCCTCGAGGCAATCCCGGGCGTTGGACCCGTGACAGCGACGCAGGCTCTCGCTGCCGCCGAACAGCTGGCCAGTGCGCTGAGCGCCGTCACACGGGTCAGATTCGATGTCGACAGTCGGCCACAACAACAGACCGCCCTGCTCAACGCGCTCCGCTCGTTCGACATCGCCACGAGGAACGTCGAGCCTCTCCGACCTCGACTGCACTCGATGAAAAACGCAATCGACGCGGACCTCGATGCCGCTCGTCTGGAGTCACAACGCGTCAAGGTTTCTTCAGCGGACGCAAGCGGAAGGAAGAAGCCCAAGCCGCGCTCGGCCGGCTGGCGACGCTCTTGGGCAGCACAGCGACTGCCGTGCTCAGCGTCGAGTTGACCGAGCTTCGGGAGAACCTGTCGGGCTCGTCGGGTCGACGAGAGGATGTCTGGGACGACTACGTCGCACGGTCCGTGACATACAACGGGTTACTCATTGACATCGGCGGTCTCGGTCCGGACGCCGATGCGTCACAGGGATTTCTTCCCGAGGAGATCGTCGAGCGGATCAAGGCCTTCGACCTTGACACCACCCTGCTCCAGGCATCGTTGCGCGGCTATCAGTCGTTCGGTGCGGGACTCCGATGGAGAATCGGGTCGACGAGTTCCGCACCCTCGTGAACCATGTTCGCCCCGATGTCGCAGCGTTGGCGGTTCCCACGCCGGCGAGCTCGATGACGTCCCTGCTCGCCGCCGGCGTGCTCGCCTCGAGCTCGATCACGCTGTCGGCGCCCAGGTGCAGCAGCCGGGGCTGCCTCCCCGTGAGCGTGATCTTGAGGTTGCTGCGTGCGGTCTGCCCGCGGGCGAAGTACAGCCCACCCGGGAGACCGCCTCCCTGGTCGCCGAACCACGGCCAGCGGCCGATACCCGGCAGCCGACGTGACGGGTCGGCCTCCAGCTCACGTGGACGGGTGTGCACATCGGCAGCCGACGTGTACAGCCGCAGCCCCTGGTCGTCCTCGATCTGCGCGACCGCCGCGCCCGATCCGCCGACGAAGATGGCGGCCAGGCCGTCGACCACCATGTCGAGCGCCAGAGGATGCCGGGCCTTGCGGAGCACCTTCGACATCGGTACGGCGAAGCACCATCCGCCCTTGTAGACCCGGTAGCCGACCCCGGGGTATTCGGTTGTGTCGGGATACCCATCACGCTGGATGTACTCCCAGTCCGTCGGCCCACGGATGACGATCCGGTTCAGGCCGGCGTGGTAATGACCGGGGCCGTAGTCGTCGTCGGGCGTGTTGGGGTCCCAGACCCAGAGATGCTTCGTGCCCCCGGATTCCGTGGCGTCGTACGGGAGGATCGTGTGCGCTTCCTCCCCGAGTGCGTCGTTGGCGACGCTCAGGACGCAGAAGTCCCCGCTGCCGAGGTGCGAAGACACGGTGTTGTAGGCCGCGTACCGCGTCGTTCAGTTCGTTGCGGGCCACGACGTCGAGGAAGTTCTCGATGCCGGAGGCGCTGAACTGGCGGGCCTGCAGGATGTTGATCGCCTCGTAGAGCTCGTTCGCGATCCCGGTCGACCGACTCCGGAGTAGAAGTTCGCCGGGCTGCAGAATCCCATCCAGCCCCGTGCTTGAACATCGCCAGGGCGAGCAGGCTCATCCCACCGCAGTTGCCGTTCGACGCGCAGTTCTTGAAGATCTCGTAGAACGCGATGTCGAGCGGCATCGTCGGGTTGATCCCGGCGTAGGTCTTCTCGAACAGGTCCCAGGAGAACGGCGAGCTCTCGCCCCAGTTCTCGAAGATCCAACCGTCTCGATCGGGATCGAATGTGTCGGTGATGGACATGGCGATCTCCCTGTAATAGCTGTGCGTGACGGGGGCGGACGGGTCCGAGAGCCGGCCGCGGTCGTCGATCGACTGGACCCGGTAGTCGTACGAAGTGCCGCGCAGGGCGTTGACGTCGTCGAACGTGTTGCCGTCCGCGACGCCGGAGACCCGCCGCCACACGCCGTTCCGGCGCGCCGGAAGACGACGAAGCCGGCAGCGTCGGCATCGGCGATCGGTGGCTGCCAGCGCACGACCAGACCGCAAGCGCTGACCGGTTGGACCCCCGGCGGCTGCAGCGCTGGTGTCACCGGTAGCTCTTGTGCGTACACGAACGTGCTGATGGCGGGGATCTTCGAGACGTCGTCGCCCTCGCTCTCGTTGCCCAGCCAGTCCAGCGCCGAGACCCGACACCAGTAGACGGTGTCGGGCCGCACCCCCTGGTCGGTGACCGTGCCCTCGACGAGGGTGTTCGGCGCAACCGCAGGGATCTCGCCACAGTCCGGAAAGGCTCCCGTCCACGGACCGGGGTGGGCCGTGCCGTCGAGCAGCACGCATCCGACGAACGTGGGCGGACCGTTCTCCTCCTCGGAGCGATGGACGTGGAACGCTCGCTGGTCCTGGACCGGCCAGGCGATCCACGAGATCCCGACGGCGCGGTCGCGGGCCGCGAGACCGGTGATGACGGGTACGGGCGGCGGGGTCCGCTTCGATCAGGCGAGCACAGGCGTACTCGTCCTTCGAGGCGGGACAGCCGCTCTGCTCCTGGTAGAGGTTCTGCGCCGCGTCGTACGCACGGACCCAGTAGCCGTAGCAGATCGGCGAGCCTCCGGCACCGTCGTGTCGTCCGTCCAGGCGTGGCCGTCCTGGCTCCTCCGCGTCGCCGCCTTCACAGCGCTCACCTGGGCGACGAGGAGGAATACGCACGGCATGTCCTGGTCCTTCGGCGCGAGCGGTCGAGGTCGCACGCCCGCGGTAGATCAGATCGCCCGCGACGTCCGGCTCCGGGTTCAACTCCCAGAAGACACGGATGCGCGTCTCGTCGCCTTCCGCTCCCACGACGATGGTCGGTCCCGGTGGAGTGGTGTCGAGGTCCGGGTCGTTTTCGAGGGTTCTCAGCCGAAGAGGCACTTCTCTCGGCGCTCGCGACGCTCGAACCAGTCGGCTGCTACGAGGTACCACGTCACCCGGCCCAGCTCTTCGCCGGTCTCGGCCAGGAGCTGCCGAACGGTGACCGAGTAGCCGGTCGTCTTGCGAGCCTCCGCCGGTAGATCGATTTCGAGCATGAGTTCGGCCTTGTACTTCGCCGGAAAGAGGAATCGCCCCAGGTCTTGACGTCCCCGGGGCCGAAGCGGGACCTCTCCCTGTCTGATGGCACCAGGCGCATTGCGCCGGTCGACGAGGGCGAACTCGGGTGCGTGCAGCGTGACCTTGGTCTGCTCGGGCAGGTTCACGATGGCCTCGAACTGCATGTCGACACGTCGGTCGAGCGCACCCGCGACGAGGAACGGTTGTACCGATGGGTCGGGCGGATCGGTCGGGACGACATTGAAGTTGCGCCACGTCGCGTTGTTGTTGTTGCGGATGAACGTCCGGAAGTTGTCGAAGTTGACGAGATCGGCCAGGAGCGGTGCCGGGTCTGCGGGCGCATCGACGAGGCCGACGTAGCAGTAGTGGCCCGGGGCGGGTGTGTCGGCTTCGGCCCACACGATCTCGGTTCCCGCCGTCAGCAGATTGCCCGTCGGCACGGACGCGTAGGTCGACGTGCCGACGAGCGTCCACAGGTCAGGTGTCACGAGCGTCGAGACAGGCGACCAGTAGACGAGCACGTCGGCCGGCGATGCCACCGAGCCACGATTGCGTACCCGGGTGTAGATGAAATTGTCCTGGCCGGCGGCGACCTCGTAGCCGAGTGTCGAGTCACCCTCGGTACCGGACCCCTCGCCGAACGCCGCCTGAGGATTGGCCACCGTTGACGGTCGGACGATGATGTCCGGGCTGGTCGAGATCGGGCCGGTATGGGGGTCGCCGACATCGGAGACGTTGTCCCGGATGTAGACGTCGGGGATGGTGGTGCCGATCGTGTCGTCGACGATCGCCCGCAGATCGGGCATCACGCCGATCTGGTCGACGGCCGGGGCGTTCGAGGCGGTTCCCGTGGTCGGGTTCGACAAGACCGCCCGCATCTGGAGCGGGCTCAGGCGGCCACTGCCGGCGGACTCGAGCATCCCCTGCACCGACAGCGCAGCGCCCGTGATGATCGGCGAAGCGGACGAGGTTCCGTTGAACGTGGTCGTGTAGAGAGTGGTCGAACCGCCGGACGTCGACGATGTGGTGTCGACGTTCTCGCCCCAGGCGTAGCAGTCCACTCGGGCACCGAAGGAGCTGAAACCCATGCGAGTGTGTGGCACGGCACTCGATGCAGCACCGACGATGATCGCGCCCGAATCGCGGAAGTTCGCGCTGGCGGGGTTGAGGACCTGCACACCGCCGCTGGTGATCGTGTCCAGATCGTTCGCTCCGTTTCCTGCCGCTTCGACGACGACGATGCCCAGCGCCGTCGCCAACCGAATTGCCTCGAACACGTCGTCGAGGACCTCGATCGGCGCCATCGCCGAGGATTGGACCTCGAGGAGGAGCACGTCGCCGAATGACATCGTGAGCAGCGCAGCGATGATTGCATCGTCCATGTTCGCGTAGGAACCGCTGTGGCCCGTCACGTCCACGCTCGCGATCGCCGGGACGATTCCGACGCAGCCCAGGGCGTTGTCGACCGCGCAGACCTCCCCGAGCACCGACGTGCCATGGGGACGCGACGTATCGACGAGCGTGCCGAACAACAGAGTTGGACCGTGGGCGTTCAGATCCTCGTGGTTGAGTGTCCACCCCTGTTCGAGGTCGACGAAGCGCTGGCCGGCGCCATCGCCGCCGGCGACGGTCCAAGCGAACTCGGCGTCGATCCCGGTGGGCGCAGCATCGAGGTAGCCCTGATTCGCAGACCTCGGGTCGTTCCCCGGAACGACAGGATCGATCGCAGGATCATCACGGTGAGCGCGTTCGACGATGTCCCATTCGAGCATCGACCTCACCAGTTCGTCGGTCCTCCATCCTTTCGGCGTGTCCATCGTGAACCAGCGGTCGAATCGATGACCCTCGTAGGTCTCGTCGATGTGGCGCGCCTGGTCGACCAGTCGGGCGAGTTCATCGGCGTCGAGCACCGTCACGAGGCGTTCGAAGCGGACCTCGTTCTCGATGGGCTCCAGCGGGCCCGCACCGAACTGTTCGAAGATCTGCTTCTGGGCGTCATCGACATACTCGATGTCCACCCAGTCCGCGAGCTTGAAGACCACACGAGGCACGAATCTCGCACGATGGCCTGCTCCGTACTTCCCGACGATGGGCTTCGGGGCTCGCCGACGCTTTCCCGGAACGGCTGACGTGTTGCCGGTGGACTTCTTGGTGGCCATGGTGACTCCTCTGGATGTCTGACGGTCTTGATCGATGTCTCACGGTGTTCGCAGTGAAGAGAGTCCCGTTCACTCGCGTCGATACAAAGAATCTGTGCCGCGAGTCGGGTGCTTCGTGCCAGTGAGGTCGGGGACCATCACCGTGAAGCCGCGGATCGCCGCTTCCGCGATGGGCGGGGACGGTGTGTGGCCGGACCGGCACCGTCAACGCCGTCGTCTTGGCCCCGCTCGCGGTGCCGCCTGCCGCGATGCTGGTGACTATGGATCGGCAAGCGGAACTCGTCGTGTTGGACGAACTGGTGACCGTCGAACCTGGTCAGATCGCACAGACGTCGATTCGGTTGCGCAATACGTCCGACCGCGTCGTTCACTACTCACTCCGGCCGGCGCCGTCCGGTCAGGCAGCATCGTGGCTGCGGATCGTGCCCGATTCGCTGCAGCTCCTCGAGGGCGACGACGGGCAGGCGGAGGTGTTCGTCCAGCCGCCACCTGGTGCTCAGTCGGCAGCCGGGCGCTTGCCGTTCGCCGTCATCGCCGATCCGGGGCCCGACAGCGGCCTCCTCCCCACCGTTGCCGAGGCAGATGTCGCGGTCGGTGCCGTTCACGCGCTCGACGGTCGACTGATCCCCACACGCGTGAGGGGCCGTTTCCAGGGCAAGATCCGAGCCGACTTCAACAACCTCGGCAATGAAGTGGTCCGGATCTCCGTGAGCGGGTCCGACGACGCCGACAACGAGGTCCTGCACTTCGCCACCGCCGATGGCAGGGTGGCGGTGCCGGCGGGCGGCTCGTCGGGCGCCTTCATGAAGGTCCGACCTGACAAGCCGATCGTCATCGGCAAGCCTGTCGATCACCCGTTCGTCGTGACCTACGCACGACGATCGGCGCGCTCCGCCCAACTGGAGAACCAGGAGAGCGCCGAAGTGACCGCCTCGCTCAACGGCGTCTTCACCCAGAAGCCGATCATCTCGAAGTGGATGATGGTCGTTGCGGCCCTCCTGCTCGCGCTCGCTGCCATCGTCTTCCTGGTCAATCGCGCCACCGCGGCCGACCCGGTGCCGGCTGCGCCGGTCGTCCCGGTGCTCACGGCCAAGAATGCCGACGCCGGCGTGCTGAACCTCGTCTTCAACGTCAGCGACAACCCCGAGCGCGTCGAGGTCGAGTTGATCGAGCCACCGGCCGACGGCAACTTCGACCTGGCGACGGCGATCGCCGGCACCCAGGTCCAGTCCGAGAACTCCGGGTCGTCGCGCCCCGTGGTCGTCCCTCTTCCGGAGTCGGCGGAGGAGACGGACGTGTTCTTCCGCTACCGGTCCGTCGACGCCGACGAGCGGCCATCGATCTGGAACGGCGAATCGGTGTTCCGTTCCAGTTCGATCGAGTTCGAATCACCGGTGATCCAGAACGTGGCCTGGCTCGATGCCAGCCAGATCTCGGTCGTCTGGTCGACCCCGCCGAATCCCGACGATGTCACGCTCGCATACCGACTGCGGAACGCCGACACCAGTGTGCCGATCGACAACGCAGAGATCGTCTCCGGGAACACCAACAATGCGATCGTCCCCGTTGACGGTGCACCCTTTGCGATCGAGGTGCAGGTGTTCAACGCCGACGACGAGTCGCAGCAGTCGAACTGGTCGGAGCCGATGGCGCCGACCGGTGAACGGCCGGCCGTCTCGACGCTGCCCGCCCCGACCATCGTCCGCGCCGAGTGGTTCGATCACCAGAGTGTGCTGGTCGAGTGGACGTCCGTCGGAACTGGCTCGACGCTCACGTTCGAACTCACCGACGAGAACGGCAACCGGGTCACCAACGCGGAGCAGTTGACCCCGACGTCGGTGCGGATACCGATGCCTGCGCCGACGCTGTTCGGCGTGCGCGTGCGAGCCCTCGACGAGACGACCGGCGATCGTTCACCCCTTTCCCCCGCCTTCGTTCCCGACGCCAATGCTCGCCCCTCACCGCCAACCATCCCGACGACCACGCCGCCGACGACCACACCTCCCACGACTGTGCCGACCACGACGGCTCCGGTACTCCCGAAGCCGCAGGGTTTCTGGATCCTGCCGCAGGGCGCCAACGAGCCCACCAACAGCACCAGGGTGATCTGGGAAATGGCGTTGGGTCGACGACTGAAGCAGTTCGAGGTCGCAGGGTCGGATCTCTCGGACCTCACCCAGAACCTCGAGGCTCCACTGTCGCCGTCGAGTTCCGTCTGGGTCAGCGACGGGTACGCGGACCAGGCCGAAGCGGTCGCCGATTGCCAGCGGTTCGTCCAGCAGCTCGTCGACGACCTGAGCGGGCTCATCGTCGGGGCCTCCGACTGCTGGGTGGTCGGGACCGGAGACGACCGACTTCGTGAAGGTGCCGCCTCCGCCGCCTGGCGACGCATTGACAACGCCCTGACGTCGAGAACGCGCAGCGACCCCCGTTCCAGGCGTGCGTGATCAGCTACCGTCTCCGCGATGGCTCCGCTGGTCACCAGCGTCCGCGATCTCCTCGTACGAATGGAGGCGGACGCGGACGAGGACAACCGTCGGGCCCTGCGGGCTGCGGTTGACCGCCTCGGTGAACCACTTCGCGTCGCCTTCGCCGGTCGCGTCAAAGCGGGGAAGTCGACGCTGCTCAACGCCATCATCGGCGCCGACGTCTCGCGGCCAGCGACGCAGCCGAATGCACGCGTTACGTGACCTGGTATCGGCACGGCCCCCAGTTGGCCGCCTTTGCGGTCGACTCGCAGGGCGACCGCAATCGGCTGCGGTTCACGAACGACAACGAGATCGACCTCTCCGGCACGCCGACCGATTCGATCGATCGACTCGAAGTCGAGTATCCGTCGCCGATGCTCGTGACGACGACGCTGATCGATACGCCGGGCATCGCCTCGATCTCGGAGGACGTCTCAGCTCGCAGTACTGACTATCTGATTTCACCGTCGAGCGATCAGGGCGCCGACGTGTTGATCTACCTGCTCCGGTTTCTGCACGAGCGCGACGCAAACTTCCTCGAGGCCTTCACCGATCCATCCACGCGTCGGAACGACCCACTCCGGTCGCTGGCGGTGCTGTCGCGGGCCGACGAGCTGGGCGCCGGCCGGGGCGACGGCTTCACACTCGCCCGGCGTGCTGCCGACGCTTACCGGCTACGCCCGGAACTTCGAGGCCACGTCGGCGACGTGATGCCGGTATCGGGGTTGCTCGGGCTCCACGCCGAGTCGCTCAGCGATTCCGATCTCACGGCCCTCGGTGAGATGGCTGCACTGCCCCTGCCCAGCCAGGAACGATTGCTGCTGTCGGTCGAACGTTTCGTGGGGCAGATCGTTCCCGGCGTATCGGCCGACGAACGGGCCTCCCTCATCGCCCGGTTCGGGTTGCAGGGAATCCGCACCGCAATGGCGGAAGTTCGACTCGATCCGAAGATCACTCTGGATCGCTTGAGGTCGCAGCTGCTCGCCGTGAGCGGCGTGCTCCCGCTGCGATCGGTGATCGCCAACCGATACGCGAACCGCTCCGATGTGTTGAAGGCGAGCCGAGCACTCGACGTCGCATACCCGCTGATCCGCCAAGGGGTCGGTGGCCGCGCCGCCCATGAGGAGTTCGAGCGGATCCAGGCCAACGCCCACGAGATCGCCGAGATCGTTGCGCTTCGCGAGATCGCTCAAACCCACGTCCGCCCGGAGATGCAACAGGGCGTGCAGCCGGATGTGCGCTTCTGGATCGAGGCGGCGCTCGGCGCCGACGGCGTGTCGCTGCATCAGCGGTTGCAGCAGCCAGAACCCTCCGCTCACCTCGGGCGGGATGCGTCCGGAACGGATCGACCAGCTGCGAGCCGCCCTGAACTCACCGGCGATGCCACGTCGCTGGCAGCGATTGATCCAGGTCGGCATCCGCTCGCTCGAGTTCTCGGTGCACCAGTACGACTCCGGCCACTGAGCGAATATCTCCTGGCGCAGTCCTCTGTTGTTGGGGGAGAATGGCCGAGGCACGGGAGAATCGATGGTCGGTCGGCAACGCACGGAGAACGCGGCGGAGACCCGGAACGAACCTGCGAGCACGACGACCGAGACGGCCTCGGTCGCCCTCGACTGCATGAACTGACGGATCGAACCGCGCATCGTTCTAGCGCACGGACCGGCGGGGTGCCGGCAAGACCACCTACCTCCGGCACCACGCAGCACGTTGGCCGGGTGGCGTGGTCTGGTTCGAGTGCGACGGACTCGACCGATCGGCGGATGCCTTCGCGACGAGGATCGGGCGACATCTCGGGGCGCTCGAGCAGCCATTCGATCGCGCCATCGAGCAGCTCCACGACCACCTCGTCGTCATCGACGAGATCGATCGTCTCGCCGGCTCGGAGTCGTCGTCGGTGCTCAACGCATTGGTCAACCGGCTGCCGTCCGACTCCTCGGTCGCAATGGGGACGAGACGGCTCGACGTGTTACCGGATCTCGAACGTTGCGCACGTCGGTCGCGACCTGTCGTGTGTCAGTAGCCACGACTTGCGGTTCCGGCTCTGGGAGGTCGAACGCCTGTTCGCGAGGTCTACCGCGTGCGACCTCTCGGTGGACGAGCTGCACCGAGTGTCGTCGGCGAGCGGAGGGTGGCCGGTGGCGCTCCACTACTTCGCCGTCACGCTTCGTCGTGAACCGATCGTCGACCGTTCGTCGCTCATCGACCGACTCGGGCGGAGCAACCTCCATCTTCGGCGGACCTCCGGAACAGGTGCTCGCGGGGCTACCCACGACACCGGAGTGAGCTCCGTCGTCTTGCTGTGCTCGACCGCATCGACGACGAGCGCGCCCGGCTCTTCGCGCCGGGGCTCGCCGGTGGGCTCGCAGACCTGGTCAGTACCGGCGTGCTCGCAGAGAACCCGGTCGACGGCACGTACCGGATGCACAGTCTGCTTCGGGCCGAACTGCTCGACGACTCGCCGCCGAGCGGTCGGACGTCTCGGTTCGCGGATCTCTACCTGGAGGCGGCGCAGGTCCTCGAGCGTGTGGGCGAGACCCACGAGGCGTGTCTCGCCCGTGCCCCGCCGGACACCTCCCTCATGATCACCCACCCATCGACCCCGTCGTGCTTCACGCCGCCGCATCACGATCCCTCTACGCCGGAGACGTGGTGACCGCCACGCGGCCGGCTCGAGACAGCGGTGGCGCTGTTCGCCGAAGAAGGTGGGAGCGTCCAGGCGCTCCGTCAGCTGCGATTGGTCAACGACTGGTCGCGGCCTGCGCCCGGGGCACCGACGAGCTGGCGTCGCGGCGATCCACCTGGCCGTGACCGGCCGCCGGATGATCTGGAAGGGCGAACACGCCGACCTCGTCGAGGCAATTCCGACGATTCGTGGTCGGCGACGATGACGCTCACGAGGCGTTCTTGACAGCAGCCGCCGGCACTGCCAACACCACGGTTTCCCAGCTCGCCGGCCTCGGAGCCGGTCTCACAGCGCTCCTCGCGGGCCGGCCCGAAGAAGCAACCAGTTTCGGTCAGCTGGCCTGGAGTCTCTGTTCGCGATGACGGCTCCGACGCCTTGGCGCTCGTGTCCGAGGCGCTCATGCTCGCGGCGACGGGCACCGCAGAAGAGATCGAGACGATCACCAGGCTGGTGCGACACCGCGAGGATTCGGTGCTGCGAGCAATGCTCCATCTGGTCGCCACCCAGGGACGAGCGGTTCCCGGCGAGCGCGTGCGCACATCGCGATCTGGCGGTCTCGCTCCTCCGTGGCGCCGGGTTCGAAGCGCTGGCGAATCGCTGCCGATGCGTCGTGACGCGCGACAACGTCGAGAACCCGCCGGATGCGGCGCTGCCGGTGCGTGACCGGATGTGGCTCGAGCTGCCTCGGCGGATTCGAGATCCGTGTCGATGGTCACCCGCTCGGCCTCGGTGCACTGCGGCCCATCCACCGTGAGGTGCTCGGCCTCCTGGCATCGACACCTGACGTACCGAGTGCATCGCGATGAGATCGCGGAGAAGCGATCTGGCCGGACCGAAGTGCCGGCGCCTCGCGAGCTGGTCTCCATACGGCTGTGAGTGCGATTCGAAGTTGGCTGGTCTCGGCTGGGGATCCACTCGGTCGTGAACGCATCGAGCGGATCAGCGACGCCTACCGAATCTGCATCGACCCGACTTCGACCGACCTCGGGCTCCTCGTGGACCGGACCAGGTCCGCCCGGCGGCGGCTTCGCTCGAAGGGATGTTCGGTCGAGGAGATTCGGGAGATCGTCGATCTCTACACCGACGAGCCGTTCCGGTCGTTCGGCCCGGTCGAGTGGGCCGTGCAGGTCAGACGTTCGACGGCAGCAGAGATCCACGACCTCTTGCTCGCGGCACAACGAGCATCGAGCGACGACGACGTCACATGGCGGTCGTTGTCCGAGCGGTTCGCCTCGGTCGGTCGGTCCGCCGAGGCCCCGGCCGACCACTCGGCGTTCCACGAATGGCTGATTCCCGGTCACGACGCCAGCGTCCCCTCCGATGGCCGGCGTTGCCCGATGTGCAGGCGAACGCGATCACCGGGGATTCCAGTTGATGCCAGTAGCCGGCGGCCTGCGAAGCACGCAGTCGCGATCTCGTCGCGGCGCTCCTCCAATCCCTCGATCTGGGTTCGATGCATGTTGTGACGGTCGTCGGCGAGTGCGGTCAGTCGCTCGAACTCCCCTGCGAGACGCTCGCCGAGGCTTCGCAATCGCTGCTCCAGCAGTGCCGGGAGTTGGCCGCAGCACGTCGTCGCAGAGATCTTCGGAGCTTCGGCGATCACCTGGTGGAAGTCCGTCAGGAACAGGTTCAACTGATCTCGGCCTGGCGACGCCAGGGCATCTGCTCCTGCGCCTTGCTCCGTTGTCGAACCCACCACGGCGCCGAGCGCGCCGCGATCGGTACGGGCCACCCCCGCGACCGCCGTCTACTCCCACGAGGAGCTCGCTCGACAACCCGATTCCGACTCCGCTGGCGCTGGTGACGCCGAACTCGGGCCGACATGAGGAGTGGTTGGAGACGCCGAGAGGTGGTTGCCCGCGATCTCGGCGGGTCGAGTTGACCGGTGACCTGTTCGCCGCCGGAGTCGCTCAGAGCCAACTCGCCGGCGATGTCGATGTCGCCACGGTCGATCACGTAGCTCTGCAGCGACGGCGTCGATCGCCGACTGGACCGATCCGCGAACCATCTGCAGGTGCTCGGCCAGCAACCGGTTGACCTCCGTCTGTGTCCGTTGTTCGATCTTCGGCCACTGTCGCTGGCCTTCGAGCGGGCGAGGTCGTCATCGTCTCCTCCGGAGCGCCTCGATGCGGTCTTGAAGGTCGCGTTGGACCTCACGTTGGAACGAACGTGTCGCACGATCGACCGCCGGGCGTGACCGTACGGGTCAGCCGCTCACATGAGTCGCGAGCCTGCTGGCTCTCAGCGAGAATGCGGGCCCGATACTCCGAGTTGACGATCACGTCGATCTCGTCGGTCACCGCGCGGTCGAGCCCTTCCAACTCGGCGATCATTGCGTTCGTGGCCGAGATCGCGATGGCAGCTCGGGCGGTGACCGTGGTCGTGCGCGTGAGATACCAGGTCAGCAGCGGCAGGCCCGACTCGCGGTCGAGGTGTGGCTCGCCGAGACGCACCGCTGCGTTCCTCAATGGTGCGGCCGTAGGAATGATCACGGGGTCGACCGGGAGATCGAGTCGGGCGAGATGACCGAGGTTGATATCGACGATGCGATGCCAATCGGCAGCGAGATCGCACTTGGTCGCGACGACGATGACGATCGGGCACAGCGAGCAACCGACCCTGACGAGCTCGAGCTCGGGCCCGGTCAGCTCCTGGCTCGCATCGCTCGTCAGGATCCACGCCTGACTCTGGACGCAGCTCTGCGAGCACCGAGGCTGCGGTTGCGGAGCCGATGCCTCCTGACATGCTCGGCGTGTCGAGGAGCGTCAGCCCGGACGCGAGGAGCGGTGACGGCAGCTGGATTCGGATCCCTCGGGCCTCGGCCGGCGTCGTCCGGCAGCATCGAGCTCGTCGCCGGGAGCGACGAGCCGGCCGAGCCGAACCGACCTCGACTGTCCGTCACGTTCGAGGTCGACGAAGGTCTGACGTTCCTCTCCGAATCGCACCTCGCTCGGCAAGGCCGTCGAGACGAGCGGATCGGTCGCGAGTACCTGCTGTCCGAGCAGTGCGTTGACGAGGGTCGACTTCCCGCTCTTGTGCTCGCCGACCACGACGACGCGCGATCGGGCCATCGACGACGCTGGTCACCATGTCGTGTAGCCGTTGACCTGCAGCGACGTCGTCTCGCTCGGCCATCAGGCGTTGGGTGTCGGCACCCAACGCCAGCAGGTCCGCGACCGCAGCGGTGACCAGTTCCGACGAACGGTTGAAATGCTCGATCGGGATGCTCACCGACGGCACCGCCGGTTCGGTGACGCGATTGCACGAACGGGCAGACTCTCGGATGGACATAGATGCGTGAACGAGCGTTGAGTGGTTGTTGAGAACGCTGCGCGATGGTCGCACCGGGTCATTCGTTCGTCGAAGGAGAGCGTCTCGTGGGAGATCGAATCACTGTGTTCGCGTATGGTCACGATCCGATCCTGCACGCTGGCGTCGTCGCCCAGCTGCGTGGTCGGCCAGAGGTCAGGCTGGAAGAGTCCCTCGAACCCGGCTGTGAGATCGATATCGGCTTGCTGAGCGCCGATCTCATCGACGACGAGGCGATTCGAGCGATGAGATCGATGCGGCGGAACGGGTGCCGCCAGGTGGTGATCGTGGCCAACGTGGTCGACGACGGTTCGGTGATGCCGTGCCGTCGAGGACGGCGCCATGGGAATCGTCCGCCGTGCGGACGCATCGCCCGAGCGGCTCTGTCGTGCCGTTGAGAACGCACATGGCGGCGGAGGTGACATGCCGCGTGACCTCCTGGGCAGCCTGCTGCGCCAGGTCCACCAGGTGCACGAACGCATCCTGGCGCCGCGTGGCCTCGCATTCGCCAGTCTGAGTTCGCGGGAGACCGACGTCCTCCGTCTGGTGTCCGACGGGATGGACACGAAGCAGATCGCCGTGACGCTCAGCTATTCGGAGCGCACGATCAAGAACATCATCCACGACATCGTGCGACGTTTCGGGCTCAGGAATCGGTGCCATGCAGTGTCGTTCGCGATTCGCCAGGGTCTGATCTGATCGCTGGTTCATTGGTCGAAGTGGAGCCCGAGCGTCTCGAGCAGGTCGTCGTGCGAATCGGGCAGCCAGTCGTAGCGGGCTGAGATGGTGGCGTATTCGGTCGCCGACGGATCGAGGAGGTTGGCGAGGTCGAGGCGGTCGAGCTCGCCGAGGCGAGGCCCGAACGCGTCGTCGAGACGTTGCCGGAGTTCGGACACGGCCGCCGCGTCGCCGGTCGGCACGTCGGTGCGGTCGACCAACTCCAACTCGGGTGATTCCCCCGGTGGTGGTTCTGCCGGTGGTGGTTCTGCGGCTGGTGGTTCTGCGGCTGGTGGTTCTGCGGCTGGTGGTTCTGCGGCTGGTGGTTCTGCGGCTGGTGGTTCTGCGGCTGGTGGTTCTGCGGCTGGTGGTTCTGCGGCTGGTGGTTCTGCGGCTGGTGGTTCTGCGGCTGGTGGTTCTGCGGCTGGTGGTTCTGCGGCTGGTGGTTCTGCGGCTGGTGGTTCTGCGGCTGGTGGCTCTGCGGTGGTGGTTCTGCGGCTGGTGGTTCTGCGGTGGTGGCTCGGCGGCTGGTGGCTCGGCGGCCGGTGGCGGTGCCGGTTCCTCGGCGGCTGGTGGCTCGGCGGCGGGCGGGGGTACGGGTACGGGAGCAGGTGCCGACCGGCCGAACGTCGACGGGATGAACGTCGGAGTCCGTGGCCTGGCCAATTCGTCGGCGTTCGTCAGCGGCGGGATGTACCCCGATGACGAAGCAACTGCGCCGAGCGGATTCGACAGATAGTCGAGCGGGTCGCTCGAGAACTCGAGCAACTCATCGACATCGGCGAATCCGTCCCGGTCCGTGTCGGTGGCGTACGGATCGGTCCCGATGTACATCTCCAGTCGATCGAGCAGTCCGTCGCCGTCGGAGTCCAGTGTCGGCGGGATGTCGTCGAACTGCATCGACTGCGGGGCGATCGAACCTCCGAGACCAGGGATCCATCCAGCGTGTGTCCAACCGCGGCCCTCGGCGTTGAAGATGTCGGTGCCGTACTTGCTGCCCTTCGCCTCCATCACGCGGCCGTCGCCGAGGCTGATCGCGACGTGCGCCCCATCCGGACGGCTCGCCGTCATGGGGTCGCTGCCGAACTTGAACAGCAGGGCACCGGGGGTGCGCAGCGCCTCTTCGACCGACATCTCGGTGCCGGCATTGGCGACGGCCTGGTACTGCAACCACGAACCGTCGGTGATCGTCACGCCGGCACGAGCCGCGGCCCACTCCACCAGCTCCGAACAGTCGAATGTGTCAGGGTCCGGATCGTCGGCGCGGACCTCGAACCCCATCACGTATCGGTCTCCCTGCTGCGCCAACGCAGCTTCCAGGAACGTCTCGAGGCTGCGGTCTTCGAACTGCTCGGGCATGGCGCGACCGCTGGCGAAGTCACCGGGCGTGCCGCCACCGAAGTCGAGCGCGTCCGATCCGGGCACGACGATCTCGCCGGTCTGAAACGCACCTCGCGTCTCCAGGTTCCTCATGATGGAGCGCACGTCGTCGATGAACGGCACGTACCGATCGTGGTTGTACACCGACCACGGCGTGAAGTCGGTCCCGCCGTTCGAGATCTCGAAACGTGGCCCAGCGTTGAAACGGGCATCGGCGAGCCGCTGGATGTCCTCGGGCCGCCCGTCCCCTCCTGATCGCGGAGGGTCCGCACCTGGAAGAGCTCGATCGACGGCCCCCACGTCCCGGTGACGAGGCTCTCGTCACCGACAGCACCTGCACGGAGACCGGATCGACCTTGCGTGATCGCGACGGCCAACACCAGGTCTTCGCCGCGGAAGTCGGCCTCCCAGGCGACTGGCGCGACCTGCTCGATCGTCAGCTGGCGACATGGAGAAGAGCCTCGTCGAACGCCGGTCAGCCATCGGGTCGCTACGACGACGAGGCGATCTCGTCGTCGTGCTCCGGCTCGTTGCACGCTGGGGTCGGGTGAGGCTTGGAGTTCTTCTTCTTCTTCTTGGCGTGTGATGGTGGGGTCGGGGGAGGCTTGGAGTTCTCTTCTTCTTCTTGGCGTGTGATGGTGGGGTCGGGTGAGGCTTGGAGTTCGTCTTCTTCTTCTTGGCGTGTGATGGTGGGGTCGGGTGAGGCTTGGAGTTCGTCTTCTCTCCAGTTCCTGGCGCTCGACGCTGTGGCGACCCGGCGACGGAGTCACCGACCGCACGAGCTTCGACCTCGTGGTGATCGTCAGGGTGGCTGACCGTGCCGGCGCCGTCGGTTTGGCCGCTCGTCTGCTGCACCACGTGCGTCAACTCGTGGGCAAGCAGCCGCCGCCCGTCGGTGCTGTCGGCTGAACTCGCCGGCTCTTGAAGAAGACATCGGTGCCGGTCGTGAATGCCTCGGCCTGGACGGAACGGCTGAGGGCATCGCCCTTCGAACCGTCGTGGATGCGCACCCCCGACAGATCGGCCTCAAGGTGTGTCTCCATGTCGGAACGTGTGCCGTCGTTGAGGGGTCTGCCTCCGCCCCGCTCGGAGGCGATCTCGGCACCGCATCTCCGGATCGAGCGGCCCGGCCCCCTGCGAACGGGTGCTTCGGCGATCGACGCTCGGTGACGAGGTCGGCGAGTGCCCGGTTCCCGACGACGACGGGATCGGTCCGGTCTGCAGGGGACGACCCGGTCACTCGGCGACGCCGAGGCTCGTCGCCGGTCAGGACGTCATTGGCGTGTTCCATGGGTACCCCTCACAACACGGTAGTACGGCCCGAGCTCGCGTCCAACAGAGTCGGCCCAACTTCTGGTATTCGAGCTTCGTGGCGTGGATGAGCAGCCCATCGTTGCCGCACCGCCCTCGGAGGCACCTGAGAAATGCCGCAACAACGACGATGTTGCGGATGTTGCCGCCAGACAACTCGAACTGATCGGCGAGAAACCGGAGATCGACATCGTCGGTTCGCAGGCACCTTGAGCGAACTGCTCCCACAGAGCCAACCGGAGTCCGGCGTCCGGATCGGGGAAATCGACGACCATCGACAACCGTCGTGCGAACGCCTCGTCGAGGTTGGTCTTGAGGTTGGTCGCGAGGATGCCCAGCCCGTCGAATGTCTCCATCCGCTGCAGCAGATAGGCGACCTCGACGTTGGCGTAGCGGTCCCGAGCATCACTGACCTCGGAACGCTTGCCGAAGAGAGCGTCGGCTTCGTCGAAGAAGAGCACCGCGTTGCAGCCCTTCTGCCTCGGTGAAGATCCGTTCGAGGTTCTTCTCGGTCTTCTCCGACGTACTTGTCGACCACGGTCGCCAGATCGATCACGTAGAGCTCGAGTCCGAGTTCGGCCGCGATGACCTCTGCGGCGAGCGTCTTGCCGGTGCCCGAGCCGCCGGCGAACAGGGCCACGATGCCCTCACCTCTGCCACCACCTCGCCGCAGACCCCAGCCGTCGAAAACCTGGGACCGATATGCGACACGGTCGATCAGCTCGCGGAATCGACTGGCCGCCTCGTCGGGAAGGACGATGCCGTCCCACCCCGACCCAGGGTTCGAGCCGGCGAGCAGATCGGTCGAGCCCGCTCGAACTGGCGTCGAGCGCCGGCGACCAGGTGGTGCTCGTTGAGCGGCAGGCCGGCCGACAGTGCCTGAGCACGCGCAGCCTCGACGGCGCGGAGGATCTGGCGCGGGCCGAACCGGAACGCTGTCGGCGGGGCGATCGAGTCGTCGCCCACCGCCTCGCGCCACACTGCTTCCTGAAGCTCGAGGGGCGCGACCTCGACATCGAGTGAGAGCGGTGTGCCGTGCGAGTCGTCGGGATCGAACGGATCAGCGCCGATCAGCAGGGTCGTGACGTCACCGCGGGCGGCGTGTCGTCGGAGGCCCACGGGAAGCAGGTGATAGTTCACGATCACCAGCCCGCCTCCGATCACCCGAGCCTCGCGTCGGCGAGGTCAAGGAGTCGGAACTGATCGTCAGGGTGCGCTCGCAGCAGATCCACGCACACCGGCGCACCGAGACCCGCCTCCGCGAGCGCAGACGCCGCCAGTCCGGTGGCGCCCGCTGTCGAAGCGCTCGCGAAGGTGGATCAGCCCGACGCCGGCGGCCAACGCACGTGCGGCTGCGCTTGCCGTCGGTCCGGTCCGACCCGCCGTCGGAATCGCGATGTCGAGCAACTCGATGTCGGCGAATCATCGCCGAGCAAGTGGGCGATCACACGATCGGGAACACGAAGCGTTCGAGTCAGCAGCGGCCGTTCACCGTCCTCGATCTCGAGTAGGTGGCCGTCCACGAGCCGACCGGGCCGGGACACGGCTCGACGAGCGTGTGTGTCGGCGGGGGAGCGACCACAGAGCTCGAGCGCCAAGCCGGGGCTCGCACGTCGTCGCGTGATGTCGTCGTGGAGGTACCCGTACAATCGCTCGAATCGTTCGTCGAGGTCGGGAGTGATCGCCACGGTCAGGAGCCCGATGTCGAGTTCGTCGAGACCGAACGAGCGGCCAACCGCCCGGTTCGTGTGGTCGGGTCGATCGGGTGCCGTGCGAGCTGATCGATCGCTCGGGCCGGGCCGTCGAGCAACTCGTCGACGTGATCGTCGGAGACGTACATGCCGCGGAACGGGTCGATCCGGATTCGGGTCGATCGAACGACGGCGAGCCACGCTCGCCCGGACGCACTCGCCGAGTGACGACAGGCGCTCGGTGAGATCGTCGTCGACCATCAGTCCGACCCGTGGGTATCCGGCCGTTCGACACACGGCCGGATCACGAAGGTCCGGCCGGGATCATCCGCCACACCGGCCTCGAGTCGTTCGCCGCCCGACCCGTCGTCGAGGTCGTGTTGCCGGGGTTCGTCGGCCGTGCGTCCGTTCGTGCGAATCCGTGGGGTCTCCGTCACCGGCGGCCCGACATCGAACGCCCGTTGCGGGTCGAGCGGGGCGATCACCGTCACGTCCAAGGAGGGCTTGAGCTCCCCGCCGAGCGCCGACCAGATGTCGGAGAGGCTGCGGTCCTGAGTAGGCGGCAGCGCCAACTGGATCACGACCGGAATCGCCGTGCCGCCGAGGCTTCCGCCGAGATAGGCCGACGGAATCGCGTCGTAGCGAAGGAACTGGCTGAGCAGGCTCCCCAACAACCGGTGTTCGTCCTCGGCCCGCTGCGTCCACGCCGAGAGCAGGTACGACAGCTTGAATCGACACGCGCCGGTGGCCGCCGTTCGACGACGCGACCGTCTTCATTGCGGATCACCTGTGTTGCGACGTCGCGACGGGTGACGTCTTCACGGATGTCGTAGAGGAACACGTCGATCATCGGTGCGTTCTGGCGGGCCGCCCACTCACGGGTGGGCGCGTCGAAGCTCACATCGACACCGGCCTCCCCATCGGCCTCGATCAGAGCGCGCAGCGCGTCGTCAACGTCATGGATCATCCGCTTCCAACGTAGGGTCGCTCGGCCCGCAGCGCCATGGCCCGTTCAGCTTCCCCTTCGGGCAGGAGCGCCTGCCCGAACGGCGGCCCCAGGGGCAGAACCATGTCGTCGGCCGATGAGCAACGATGACTTCACCACTCGAAATGAAGGCAGGTCCGATGTCGACGTACATGTCCCCGGGGGTCTGATATCAAGGAGGTCGAGGCTGGTTCCCGACCCATCGAAGGGGTCGGAACCGCCATTGCGGCCTTCGTCGGCTTCGCGGCACGTGGGCCGGCCAACGTGCCGACGCTCGTGACGAGCTGGGGCCAGTTCCAGGCCGCGTTCGGTGACTTCGTGCGCGGGGTCGCACCGCACGCGGTCGACAACTACTTCGACAACGGCGGCGGTGCTGCATTCGTCGTGCGGGTCGGTGTCGACGCTGACAAACACGGTTCGGCACCGGCCCTCCCCCGTGCGGCGGGTGAACTGGTCAGTGGATCGGTCGATGCGACGGCGACGTACTCGATCACGGCCAAGGCCGAGGGTGACGCCGGCACCGACATCTCGGTCGAGGTGAGTCAGGACCCCTCCGGTGACGAGGGGCCGCCGGAGTCGTTCACGCTCGTGGTCAAGCAGGGTGGCCAGGAACGGGAACGCCACGAGGCGTTGACACCCAAGAAGGGCAGCAACCACGCCGTCACGGTGGTCAATGCAAGTTCGTCGTTGATCGAGCTGCAGGACATCAGCAGCCTGAAGCTCGAGGAGAAGCTGCCGGCGGCCGGCACGGTCAACTTGAGCGCTCCGCCGGCGATCGCCGTGCCGAGCTCGATCACATCCGACGACTTCGTCGGCGACGCAGCCGACCGCTCGGGGCTCGGCGGGCTCGACGCCATCGACCAGGTGACGATGGTGTGCGTCCCGGATCTGATGGCGCTCTACCAGCAGGGAGCGATCGACCTCGAGGGCGTCAAGGTGGTCCAGACCGGCATCATCAGCCACTGCGAGCGCATGGGCAACCGGATGGCGATCCTCGACCCGCCGCCGGGCCTCAACGCCCAGGAGATCCTCGACTGGCGCGTCGACTACGCGGGAGTACGACTCGAAGTTCGCGACGCTCTACTGGCCCTGGGTCAAGGTCTTCGACCCGGGCACGGGTCAGACCGACTTCGTGCCGCCGAGCGGCTCGATCGCCGGCTTGTGGGGCCGCAACGACGACGCCCGTGGCGTCCACAAGGCCCCGGCCAACGAGGTGGTGCGCGGCGCAATCGACGTCCAGGTCAACATCACCAAGAACGAGCACGATCTCCTGAACCCGGTCGGCGTCAACGTCATCCGGTCGTTCCCAGGTCGCGGTATCCGGGTGTGGGGCGCACGCACGCTGTCGAGTGACCCGTCCTGGCGCTACCTCAATGTCCGTCGACTCTTCAACTTCATCGAAGAGTCGATCCTCATCGGCACCCAGTGGGTGGTGTTCGAGCCGAACGACCTGGATCTGTGGCAGCGGATCTCGCGGACGATCCGCGGCTTCCTGCTCACGCAGTGGCGAGAGGGGGCGCTGTTCGGTGCGACGCCCGACGAGGCGTTCTACGTCAAGTGCGACGCAGAGACGAATCCACCCGAGTTGGTCGACGGGGGCCAGGTGACCGTCGAGATCGGTATCGCACCCGTGAAGCCCGCCGAGTTCGTCGTCTTCAAGATCGCCCAGCTCTCCAGTGGTGGGAGCGGTGTATCCGAATGAGTTTCCACCCACCCGTGACATCAGCGACCCGCACACCCGCAAGGAGCACCTGACCGATGGACAGCAACGACGCCCTGGGCTCGTACAACTTCCAGATCGAGATCGACGGAGTGACGATTGCCCAGTTCAAGGAGGTGACCGGTCTCTCGACGGAGATCAAGGTCATCGAGCACGAAGAGGTGATGCCCGGCGGCAAGTCGGTGATCAAGAAGATTCCCGGACCGCGCAAGTTCGGTGACATCACGCTCAAGCGTGGCAAGACCGAGGACAACGGCTGGTGGGACTGGATCAACTCGGTGCACACCGGCGACATCTCCGACGCCCGACGCAACGGCTCGATCGTCATCTACGACTACACGCTCGGCGAACGCGCCCGATGGAACTTCATCAATGCCTGGCCCTCGAAGGTCAATGTGAGCGGGCTCAAAGCCGGAGGGAGCGAAGTGGTGGTCGAAGAGGTCACGCTCGTGCACGAGGGTCTCGAGTTCGCGTGACGATGACGGACGTGCCTGCATCGACCGGTGGTCTGGTCACCGAATTCCGGTTCGAACTGCCGTTGGGGATCGTCGACGAGTCCGGTGCGGTGCAGCGCGACGGCGTGATGAGGCTGGCGACGGCACGTGACGAGATCCTCCCGCTGCGCGACCCGTGCGCGCGACAACGAGGCGTATCTCACCGTGCTGCTGCTGAGTCGGGTGGTCACGCGAATCGGTCCCGTCACCTCCGTCACGCCGGCCACGATCGAGAACCTGTTCGCACCGGACCTCGCGTTCCTGCAGGACCTCTATCGACGGGTCAACCAGGAAGGCCACACCCACGCTTCGGTGCGCTGCCCGAACTGCAACTCGGAGTTCTCGGTCGATGTCGCCGGTGGTTCACCGGGGGAATCCTGACGTACTCCGTCGAGCACCTCATGGCGGAGATCACGTACCTCGCGCAGGTGCTGCACTGGCCGCTCTCGGCGTTGCTCGACCTCGAGCACGTCGACCGGCAGCGGTTCATCGAACTCGTTGCGCCCGACGAGGCGGCCGGGAACCCGATGCCGGAAGGATCGTGGTAGCCGATGGCCGGTGTCCTCGATCGGGTCCGGAACGTCTTGAGGCGTCGTGCGGCGAAGCCGTCCGCGGCGTTCACGAACGCGCAGCAGACCCGGGACCCGGATGCGCCGTCGTCATCGCCGACGCAGGCCACCGATGCGGCCTGGAGGTCGACGAAGCCGATCGAACTCGTCACCAGGCGCCGGATCGCATCGATGTCGGGAGGCGAATTCGTCGCCCGACTCTCCGTCATGAATCCACCGATGGCACTGCGTCCACTCGATCACGCATTCGGGTCGGGCGTCGCCGTTTCGAATCGAGGTATCGCCGTCCTCCGAACCGTGGGATCGGCGCCTGCTCACCCCGGTCGGACGCTGCCAGGATTGCCGGTGCCCAGGGGAGCCGACGACCGTCGGCCCACCGACCCGGATGGCAGCGTCGAGGAGCCGACCGATCCCGACGACGGGAGTGCCGTCGCGGTGCCGCATCCTTCCGGCCCACATGGCTCCGTTGATGGCGACGACGATCTGGACATCGGCGAATCGCCGACGTCTGTCGAGGAGTCGACTGCCGATGTCGGATCGGACCCGGCTCGATCCCTCCGACCGGTCGATCGACATGTCGTGCAGGCGGACGAGGGACCGTCTGCGACAGCACCACCTCGATCCGCTCCGCGCCGACCGATGACGGTGCCGATCGTCAGCGACGTGTCACGCCGGCTGTCAACCGCTGCATCCGAGGGTGTGCGGAGCGCTCCGCGCATCGCCGATCGTCGGGCCGGTGGCGATCTCGCGCTCGGCCGGCCGGCAGCAGACCGACCGACCGATCTCGACGATGCCGGCGAACAGCGATCGCGACGCCTCGCCCTGGCCTGCGACAGCACCGCCGACAGCAGGCTCGCCATCAGGGACCGTGGACACGCCGGCAACCGTGCATGCTCGGCCGCGGTCGGATCGGCCGGTCGTCGAGCGTTCGTCGACCACCGAGGCGCGGCCTCCCGCCGAGGCGCGGCCTCGTGTGGTGCTTGCGCCGGAGGTCACCGTCGATGTCGACGAGGGGTCGGCCGAAGGCGGTATGACGCCGATCGAGCCGAGTCCGGAATCTGCGCTGCCAGACGATCGGGAAGTCCGACCCGGGTCGGCCGCTGACGATCTGACCATGGTGGAGGAAGCTGACGACGCCCGCGAGTCGGTCGGCGTGGACACGGTGTCGGTCGACGGCGCGCCGGGCGACGGCTCGCGGACGGAACCCGGTCGCTCTCAGGCGGAGCAGCCATCACGCCCCGACATCGTCACGACCCCGTCGCTCGCTCGTTCGGCCTTGGACGACCAGCTCACGCCGGACCCACTCGTGGCCCGGCTCGACCGGGGCCCCGACGCCAAGACCGCGGACGAGCGAGACTCCGCCTCGCTGGTTGCTCCCGTGCGCCGGTCGGTGCCGGAACCTCGCCGCTCCGGCCCGGACGCAACGCCCGATGACCTGCCACCCTCCTTCGGCCGCTCCACCGCCGTGCCATCGGAGCCGGAGTCGACCGGCGAGACGCCACAACGTCCAGGGCCGGAGACGATGCCGGACACCATGCCGGACAGCATGCATGTCGACCGCTCGATCGAGCGGTCGCACAGCGCCGATCCTCGAACCACGCCGTATCACCCGACACCGCCCGCCACGACATCGACCGACCACGTCGCTGCGACCGGTCCGCCGCCGGCCGATCGAAGCGTCGGCGAGACCGCCGAAGGAATGCCCCGTGCCGGCACCCGCCAGTCGCAGGTTCGGGTGCCGTCCGACCTCATGGGTGCGCTGTCGGCGGGCGGTGTACCGCCGATCGCCGTCGCCCGGGACGCGGTCGGGCGAGCAGGCCGGCAGCGCACACCAGAGGATCGAGCGCCGGCCGCAGCGCTGCCGGCGCTCGCACCGCGCGTCCTGCGTCAGGCTTCAGCACCGCAGCACCGTGAGCCCGTGCAGTCGCGTGCTGCGCTGGTGACCGGCGATCTGGCGGTCGGTGCGCCGGCGCCTGACCATGGGTGCGACAGCTGACGAGGCCGGCTCCGAAGCGGCGCGGCGTGCGTCGCCCGTCGACCCCGCGCCTGTCGAACAGGTCGGGCTGCCCGTGAACACGGGGCTCGTGGGACTGGAAGCATTGTTGGTGTCACGTACGGCGGTCCCCCCAGCTGCTGCGCGGCCGTCACTCCATCTGCCGCAGCCGGCAATGTCGACAGAAGTGCCGACGGCGACGGTGGGCGTGCATCGTGAGCCGGCGTCACCGGCGATGGAGGCTGCGTCATCCGACTCCGTGTCGTCCGACGGCACCGTCGACGACATCGCACAGCGCGTGTACCGGCAGGTCAAGCGTCAACTCCGTATCGATCTCCACCGAGAGCGTGAACGAAAGGTGGCGATGGTCCGTGACTTCTGAGACGAACCGGCCGAGTTCCGCCGTGCGCCCGGGCACGATCCTGGGGGCCGAACCCGGTGGAGGTGATGGATCATGAACATCGAGCCGGCGATCAGCTATCGGTTCATCCTCGTGATCGACGGTTATGAACTGGGTGGATTCACCGGTATCGACGGCATCAGTGCGTCGTACGACGTGACGGAGGTGAAGGAGGGGGGCGAGAACAACTACGTCCGTGCGCTCCCGGGCAGGGTCAAGTACTCGAACGTGACGCTGACTCCGCGATCGACGCATCGTCGGCGCGGCTCTGCGATGTGGTTCACCGAGTACCAGTCCCTCCTGGGGCTCGGCGGACGGCACGAACCGATGTCGGCCTCGATCGTCGCGATGGACGCCGGCCACGAGCCGGTCGCCAAGTGGAACTTCGCCGACGTGATCCCGGTCAAGTACACCGGCCCGAGCTTCGACGCATCGAGCACGAAGCTCGCGATCGAGAAGTTCGAATTCGCCCATCACGGCTTCTGGAGCGGAGCATCGCCGCTGTCCGTGGCGGTGGTGTAGGCCATGTTGACCAAGGCGACGCTGGTCGACGACGTGGGACGCGTCGTGCAGTTCCAGTTCAACCCCGAGACGCTCCAGTTCACCGCGAAGGGCAAGTTCTCCACCAAATCACAGGCGGACGACGCCCAGTACCTCGGGCCTGAACCGATCGTGCTGACGCTGAAGATGCTGCTCGACGAGGCGACGTCCACCGAGCCGGTGCAGAGCGGCTCGAGACGCTGTCGAGTTGGACCCGCCGGAAGAACGACAACAAGGACCCCTACGTCATCACGTTCACCTGGGGCACGCTCAAGATCGGCCAGAAGGTCGGCCTGACGTGCCGACTGCACCAGCGTCGCGGTGGAGTACCAGCTCTTCAACCGAGCCGGGCAGCCAATTCGAGCAACGGCCACGATCAAGCTCGACGAGGTGCCGGAGGCGGCCCTTGCGGGGCAGAACCCGAGTAGCGGCGGCGAGTTGCCGTCGCGGTCACACGTCGCTCACGTCGAACGACGACCTCGCCGTGCTCGCGCGATCGCGAGTACGGATCGACGGTCCAGTGGCGCGAGATCGCACGTCGGAACCAGATCGACAACCCGTTCCGGCTGCCGGCCGGGCGTGAAGTGATCTTCCCGACCGGCTCGAACTGGAACATCGGCATGGGTGAGCAGCTCGGCTCGCAGCCGATCGTGCGCATCGGCGGGACGCGCCTCGCCGCGAACGTCGCCGCCAAGCTCGATGTGGTGACGGTCGAGACCGACCTCGTCGCCCCGGGTGTGGCCCGACTCGAGTTCTCCGACCGTGACGCCGAGCTGCTCGACGAGATCGGGGTCGCACTGGGTGACCAGATCGAAGTGCATGCGGCGCCGGTTGGTGAGCAGCAGACGCTTCGGCTCTTCACGGGCGCCGTCTACGCCACCGAGTATTGCGCCGATGAACGCGGCGGATCGTCGATCCTGATCGCCTACTCGACGCTGGCTTCGTGCTGCGCCAGACCCGCGGGATACGCAGCTTCAACGAAGTCACCGACGCCGATCTCGTCCGCACGATCTGCGATGAGGTCGGTGTCAAGGCGGGGCAGGTCGACGCAACGAACGTGACGCATCCGTACATCGCCCAATTCAACGAGACGAACTGGGACTTCATCCAGCGACGCGCCGTCGCGAGCGACTGCATCGTGTACGTCGACGACGGCGCGCTCAGTTCCGCCAGTCACCGTCGGCTGCCGATGCACCGACGGTCGGCGATCGCGGGAGTCGCCAACCACTGCAGTTGTCGTTCGGTCGCAACGTGACGCGCCTGCACGCCCGGAACTCGGCCGCGGGACAGACGGGAACGGTGGAGGTTCGAGGGTGGGACCCCAGGGCCAAGCAGGCCGTGGAAGCGACGGCACAGCCGGCGACGAGGTCGGCCGAGTCGAAGGCTTCGCCGGCGAAGATCGGCCGATCGCTCGGTGCTGACCGGTGGGTGACCGCCAAGTCGTCGATGACGACCGAGCCCGAGTGTGCATCGCTGGCGCGATCGGTGGCAGAGGTGACCGCTGCGGGATTCGCGTACGTCGACGGTCAGAGCATCGGTGACCCTCGGCTGACCGCCGGCGGGTCGGTGTCGTTGGGTGTCGCCGGCCACTTCGACGGTCGATATGTCGTGTCGACCGCCCGCCACGTGTTCGACGACGAGGGCTACACGACCGAGTTCGTGCTGAGTGGTGGCATCGATCGCACGCTCATAGCGCTCGTCGACCGTCACGTCCCCGAACGGCATGACGGAGTGCACCCTGCCGTCGTGGCCGACATCAACGACCCCGAGCAGCAAGGTCGGGTGAAGCTGCGGTTCCCGTGGCTGAGCGATTCGTTCCAGTCGAACTGGGCGCGCGTCAGCCAGGTCGGCGCCGGCCATGATCGAGGCATCTGGTGGTTGCCGGAGATCGACGACGAGGTCCTCGTGGCGTTCGTCGACGGCGATGTGAGTCACCCCGTCGTGGTCGGCAGCCTGTTCAACGGGGTCGACCTGCCGCCGCTCGACGGCTACGCGGACGGAGGTGACGGGCTCGTCGACGTTCGGTGTCTGCGTACGCGTGCCGGTCACACGATCGAGTTCAGCGATGCGGACGGTGGTGAGCTCATCCGGATTGCGACCGGCGACGAGACGATCACGGTCCTGCTCGATCAGGCCAACGGCAAACTCGCGATCACGACCGACGGCGATCTGGCGCTGGAGACGCACGGAGCGACCTCGATCGTCAGCGACGGCGACCTCTCGATCGAGACACAGGGAAAGCTCAACATCTCGTCGCAGGGCGCGGCCGAGATCAACTCGTCGTCCGCACTGAAGCTGGCCAGCAATGGCCAGGTCGACGTGTCGGGCGCCTTGATCAACCTCAACTGAGGAGGAGAACACACGATGGGCCAGATGGCAGTGGTGATGGGCGACAGGATCATGGGGGTGTGCCCGGTGCACCAGATCCCGTCCCCGGTGGGCGCGCCGATGCCGATGGGAGGCCTGCCGTTCCAGAGTCCGCTGCTCCAGGGACTCGCCACGTCGGTCAGGATCGGCGGCAAGTTCGCAGCGGTGCAGGGTTCCAACGGGCTCAACACGCCACCACACGTGCCTCCTCTCCACCCATCCGACCCCGCAGCGATACCGACCCAACAGAAGGGCCAGGTCGTGATGGGCAGTGCCACGGTGCGTTTCGACGGCAAGTCGGCGGCCTACACCGGCTGCACCGTCACGCACTGCTTGCCACCGATTCCGGGTCAGGTCATCGGCTCCGGCGCGACCGTGATGATCGGAGCATGAGCGGTGGCTGGAGCGAACGAGACGCTCGTCGGGCGAGGGTGGGCCTTCCCGCTCGGCGTCGACGTGGAGGGTGGCATCCGCATCGTGGGCGGCGTCGAGGAGATCGAGCAGGCCGTGTACCTGATCCTGGCGACCACCCCGGGCGAACGACCGATGCGGCCCGAGTTCGGGTGCAACCTCGCCGACTTCGTCTTCGAGCCGATCGAGCCGTCGACGTTCGGGCGGATCGCCTTCATGGTGGAGGAGGCGCTTCGCCGTTGGGAGCCCCGCATCGACGTGGATGACGTGTCGGTCGGTCCCGACCCCGAGCGCGAAGGAGCGGTACTGATCGCAGTGACGTACCGCATTCGCGACACCTACGATCGCCGCTCGCTGGTCGTGCCGTTCTACGTGATCCCTGCTGACGAGGAGGTGTGAACCGTGACGTTGCCGGCACCGAAGCTCGATGACCGTTCGTTCCAGGACCTCGTCGACGACGCCAAGCGCTACATCCAGGAACGATGCCCGGAGTGGACCGACCACAACGTTTCCGATCCGGGCGTCACGTTGGTCGAGGCGTTCGCCTGGATGACCGACCTGCTGCTGTACCGGCTCAATCGGGTACCCGAACGGGTCCAGATCAAGTTCCTCGACATGATCGGGCTGACGCTGTTTCCGCCGTCGGCGGCCACGGTCGGCGTCGACTTCCGGCTGACCGGCCCCCAGGAGGAGACCGTCATGGTGCCGGCGGGCACGGTCGTCTCGACGAGCCGCGTCGCCGGAGCGGCACCGATCGAGTTCACGACGGTGGACGACCTCGAGATCGACGTCGCAGATGTCGCCTTCGTCGGCACGGGAGACCGTGAAGGCGCTCGTGAGAACCTCACGACCCGCCTGGGACTGACCGACGACGGGTTCGAGATGTTCTCCAACGAACCGCAGGTCGGCGACGCGCTGTACGTCGGGTTCTCGCGAACGGTCGCCCGGCACTCTGTCGAGTTGCGCTTCGGGGTCATCCGCGGCGCGGGCGCAGGAATCCGGACCCAGGCGCCGCCGATCATCTGGGAGGCGCACGTCGACGGCGATTGGGTGGCGTGCGACTGGACCGATCACACTCGCGGATTCAACGTCGACGGTACGGTTCAGGTCCACATTCCTGCCGGCCACCAGTCGGTTCCGGTCGACGGCGGCGACCCCGTCGGGATGATCAGGTGTCGGGTCAAGGGAATCACCGCGAGCGAACGTGCCCGGGAGGGTATGACGCCATATCAGTCGTCGCCGCAGCTGGTGCGTGTGGCCGGCCACGTGATCGGGGCCACCGTCGATGCTGTCAACGCCCGGTTCGTCGAGTCGGAGATCCTGGGCGAGTCCCGAGGTGTTTCCGGACAGGAGTTCCAGCTGCAGCATGCGCCGGTCGTGATCAGTGACGAGGCATTCCTCGTCACGGTCGCACGCCCGCTGCTGGACGACGAGGTCGAGACTGACGGGCACGATCTGCCACGTACGCCGGCCAAGGAGTGGGAACACGAGACGTGGGAGCTGGTGTCGACGTTCGCCGAGAGCGGTCCGGACGACCGCCATTTCGTGCTGGACCGTGCGACCGGCACGCTCCGCTTCGGGCCGATGATCCGGGAAGAGGACGGTTCACCCCGCTTCTACGGGGCGACGCCGGCCAAGGGATCGGTCATCCGTGTGCCTCGATACCGGGTGGGCGGCGGACGGCGGGGCAACGTGACGGCGGGCGCGATTCAGGTCCTGCGAACGTCGGTGCCGTCGATCTCGTCCGTGGCGAACCGACTGCACGGCACCGGCGGCGCCGATGGCGAGACCGTCGAAGAGGGCACCGCTCGCGGTCCGATCGAACTGCGCGCTCGCAATCGCGCCGTGACGACCGAGGACTTCGAGCTCCTGACGCGTGAGGCCGATCCTCAGATCAGGCGGGCGCGGTGCATCCAAGACGAAGACGAGCCGCACGCTGTTCGGGTGCTCATGGTCCCTGCGGTCGGCGCGCCGGGCCGGCAGTTGTCGCTCGACGATCTCGAACCCAGTGCGGAGACGTGTGAGCGTGTTCAGCGCTACCTGGACGAACGCCGACTTGTCGGCACACGAGTGCGGCCCGAGCCGCCCGAGTACGCCGGCCTGCGCGGTACGGGCGCAGATCGTCGTCGAGGAGCGCCACGACTCGTCGGTCGTCCGAGACGCCGCGTTGCGGGCGCTCTATGTCCACTTCGACCCGCTGGTCGGTGGCCGGGACGGTCGAGGCTGGGAGTTCGGTCGGGCGATCCGCATCGGCGAGGTGTTCGGTGTGCTGCAGCGTGTGGCGGGCGTCGATGTCGTGGCGTCGGCGGCGATCGCCTACTGCGACTCTCAGGACGGGACCGGCGAAGAGGACATGGGGACCACGATGGAGCTCTTCCCGAATCAGCTCGTGCTCTCGCGTGAACACGAGGTCGAGGTCGTGACGTGACCGGCGCTCGGGTCGGGATCGACGGGATCGAGACGCGGTACCCGCTCATCGACGGAATCCCTGCGATCTACCGCAGCGACGATTTCATGATGCGCTTCCTGGAGGGCTTCGACGGTGTTCTCGCACCCGTGCACGCGGCGATCGACGACCTCGACGGGTACATCGATCCGGCTCTGACACCGCCGGACTTCCTCGAATGGTTGGGCGGATGGCTGGGCCTGATCGTCGACCGCAGCTGGCCGATTCGCCGACGCCGGGAGTTCGTGGCGAAGGCGGTCGGGGTCTACCGCTGGCGCGGTACGGCACGGGGGATCGCCGAAGCCGTGGAGCTCTACACGGGGATCCGGCCCGAGGTCGAGGACTCGGGCGGCGTGTCGGCGGGCCCCGAGCCGTTGGGCGACCTCCCCGGAACAGACGCTGCAGAGGTTGTCGTTCGCGGTACGATCGAGGGGTGGTCAGATCGACCCCAATATCATCGATCGGATAGTGAGCGAGGTGAAGCCGGCCCATGTGCGTCATCGTGTCGAGGTGGTGCGGGCGCGCAGCCGGGGCTGAGCCATGACCCGCTACCTCCCGGTTCCGGCGCTGTGGTGGTTCCCGGAGGCCCACGACGACGGACCTCGTCGGATCGTCGTGCCCGCCGGCACGGCCGTCCACGCCACCCACGCAGGGCGGGTGACCGACGTCGACGATCAGGCGGTCGGGTCGATCGTGGTTCGTGATGAGCAGGAGCGCTTCCATCACTACCGTCGCCTGCGAGCATCGTCGATCACGGTGGCCGAGTCGGACGAGATCGAGGCCGGAGCGGTGATCGGTGTCGTCGCCGAACCGAACGATGGTTCGGTTCCGGCGGTGCTCTACGGGGTCCACGACGCCGACGACCGGTGGATCGACATCGTCGAGTTGCTCGCCGTCGGGCGCGATCCTGACGTGCTCGTGTTCGATCGTGTCGGTCCGGCGCTTGCGAACCCGACGGAGAGCAAGCCCGACGAGTTCGCCGGGCCGACTCCGGCAGAGCCCACACGACGTCCTGCTGCTTCGCCCACGCCGGTGCCTGCGCCGACGCCCGCGCCGGCGGTCGACACCGCGCCCACGCTGTCCCGGCCGGCCGCCCCGGAGCAGCCGACGCAGCCGGTTCGCTCACCTCCAACCTCATCGGCGGCGATCGCACCCGACCCACCCCGCTCCGACTCGTCGCCCTCCGACTCGCCGCCATCGTCGAAGGGTGAACCCGCCGCGGCGTCGGACGGGGTCAGGGACGAATCGTCCCAGCCCGCCGAGCCCGCCGAGCCCGCCGAGCCAGACAAGCGAGACGAGCCGGACGCCGAACCACAACGCAGTCGGCTCGCCGCCCGCCGCCGGCCGAGGCGTCCCACATGATCGTCTGTCGGAAGTGCACGACTCGGTTCGACGACGACTCGATCGCGCGGTGCACGAACTGCGACGCCGACCTGACCGGCGCCGACGGGTTGCGACTCGGTACGGCACTGCGGACCGACTGGAACCCGGCCGAGGCGACCCCACCGCCGGCGTCAGAGCCCGAACCGGAACCCGACTTGCCTCCCCGGCCCGACCCGGACCCTGCGCCGGCGCCGGCCGGGTCGCCGGACACCGACGAGCCGCCGCCCGACGCAGAACCGCCGGAATGGCCGTTCGTCTCCAAGGCCCCTGATCTGTCGGCCTTCGCGGCGGGGCAGGACGTGATCCAGGTGCCCAGTTCCGACGGTGCGCCGTCAAGGGCCCGGCGAGGTCGTCGGCCCGGCGAGTCGGACGACGACGAGGTGGAGCCGGTCGCCAACGTCACCGAGGCCCCCGCGGAACCGACACCGTTCTCCGAGATCGGTACGCACCTCGTCGCCGAGCGTGAGCATGCCGCCCAGCAGCGGCTGGATCAGCTGGAGGACGTTCCCGACGAGGCACCGGCGCGGTCGCCCGAGCAGACGACGGCTACCTCCGTGCCGACGATCACGGAGACGGTGACGCTGGGTCAGGACGAGGTCGCCTGCCGCGAGTGCGGGCGGGCGAACGAAGCCACCAGGCGATTTTGCCGGTACTGCGGGGGCACCCTCCCCGCCTTCCACGACGACAGGGTCGTCGACGACGACGAACCGGTCGACGAACCGCTGATCCGGCGCCTCCTCGGAACGACCCGGAAGCCCGGCCGGGACGGCCGGACGTTCGGTCAGCGTGCGCGCGACTGGGTCAACGCAAGCTGAAGTATCGCGCCAAGTACACGCTGAAGTCGCGACTCGCTGCGGTCGGCCTCGTCGGTGGGGGCGTCGTGGGACTGCTCGTGATACTCGGCCCGGTCCGTCAGCGAGTGACGGAACTCGTGAACCCGCCGGACCCGACGCGAGTCGACGCGGTGCTCGAGACCGGAACAGCAGCCGTTCCGGGCGGATCGTTCGACGCGAAGAACGCCCATGACGGTGATCCGGAGACGGCATTCGCGTTGCCGTGGACCGATGCGCCCGTGTCATTCGAGGTCGTGTTGCCGAGCACCCCGCCGCGCCGACGAACTCGTCTTCGAGACCGGGTTTCCCAACTCCGACGATCGTGGACCGCTGTTCCTGCGGCCGCAGACCCTGACGCTTTCGGCGGAACGGGACGACGCAGGAGATCACGCTGGAGGACCATGAGGGTGAGCAGCGGGTCACGCTGGACCTCGGTGAGCCCCCATCGACGATCCTTGTGACGATCGTCGAGGTGCACCACCGCGACTGGACGACGTACGACCGCGTGGCCGTCGCCGAAATCAAGGTCGTCGGCTGATCTCGGAGCAACGGCGAGCCTGACGGCATCCTCCGACCGAGCGGGCGACGACTGCCCGTTCGGGCACGAATCATTGCCCCTTCGACCGGAAACTGGGGCTGGCCCTGTCGACCGGCCCGATCGAGACTGGCGCTCACGAAGCACACGCCGACCGCATCTCGATCGGACCCCGCCGGAAGCGGGCGAAGCCGACCCCGGGCCCCTGCCAGACAGGCGCGAGCCCGGAGGCCCGCCGGCTGGCAGCCGTGCAGCGCGAGGCCGGGAATCGGGTGGCCATCGCTCTCGTCCAACGTCTGACCGCGTGCCCCCGGCGCCGCCCCTGGGAGACCGCAAGCGCCCCGAAGACGCCGCACCGCAGGTCGGCGAGGTGAAGAACCCGGTCGGGGTCGACGGACGGTGATCGCACGATTCACCCACCGACCGCACCGAGTCCACCAGCGATGAAGTCGGCCGCCGCGCCGAATGCGGCGCCGCGACGCCGTCACGCGACCGACGACCAAGTCGGCGGGCGGAGCGCCGCGTGTGAAGCCGGCGTCGCCCAAGGCGGGGGCCGCCACCAAGTCGGCGGCCGTGAAGGCTCCGGCCGGTGGCGCAGCACCCGGTGGGATGGTGCTCGGTGAAGCCGAGAACGCCGCGGTCGAGGCCGAGAAGATGGCGGCCGTCGCGTCTGGATCGAACGCCCGCGCCCGGACGATGAAGAAGTCGGCCTCGGCGGCGAAAGAGCTCGCCGCCGTCGAGTCGTCGGCGATGGGACCCCGAACGAGGCCGTCGCCGGGCGGAAAGGCGGCGCAGGTCGGCGACATGGAGTCGGCCCCCGCCGGTGAGTTCGATCGCGCCGGCTTCATTGCCGCCGTCGAGGCACGTGTGAACGCTCAGGCACCGAGGACGCTGGAGGAGGCCGACGGATTCGAGAAGTCGGGTGCGCTCGAGGACGTGAAGCAGTCGGTCAAGGAGACGGCGTCGGGCAAGAAGGAAGCTGTGACGTCGTCGGTCGACTCGGCTACCGAGCAGGCACCCGATCCGTCACGGGGCAGCCGGAAGCCCGGTGGTGCCCTCGCCGCGAACCGTCGCCGGGGAAACCGCCGCCGGTCAACGCTGCCGGCGCGATGCCGCGCCCGAAGCCCGCCGCGGCCACCGACCTGTCGGAGCCGAAGCGAGAATCCGATCAGCAGATGGCACAGGCGGACATCAGCGAGGAGCAACTCGCGAAACTCCAACGAGCCGGCGTTCCTGGGAGCGCTCAACGACAAGAAGGCCGGCGAGCAGCACTCGAAGACGGCTCCCGGACCGGTGCGTGCCGCCGAACGCTCGATCCTCGGGAGTGCGAAGGCGGGAGCGAAGACCGACGAGAGTGCAGCGCTCGGAGGCATGTTCTCGAGCCGGCAGCAGGCCAATCAACAGGTCGGAAGTGACAAGCAGGGCTCGAAGTCCGCGAACGAGGCCGAGCGGGCAGCAGTCGCCCAGCAGATCGAGTCGATCTACACCTCCACGCAGGCAGAGACCAAGGCCGTCCTCGACGGGATCGACCCACAGGTGGACACTGCGTTCGAGACCGGTGAAGCTGCAGCGCGGAAGGCGTTCGAGAACGCGTACAAGACAGATCTCGACCGTTTCAAGAACCGGAGGTACTCCGGGATTCTCGGCAAGGGGCGTTGGCTCAAGGACAAGCTCACCAGCCCGCCCGCCGAGGTCGGACGCATCATCGCCGCAGCCCGCAAGCTGTACCTGTCCGAGATGCGGAAGGTGGTCGGGAAGATCGCCGACATCGTGGGTCGGGAGCTGACCCGGGCCAAACAACGCGTTGCTGCGGGGCGGGTGAAGATCACCGAGTACGTCGAATCCCTGCCGAAGAAGCTGCAGAAGCAGGGAGCGGAGCTGGCCAAGGGTGTGCAGGCCAAGCTCGACACACTCGACCAGGACGTCGATTCCAAGAAGGACGCGATGATCGACAAGGTCGCGAACCGCTACAGGGACTCGAAGGCGGCCGTCGACGCCCGGGTCGAGGAGATGAAGGCCGAGAACATGGGTCTCTGGGATCGGGCCAAGGCTGCGATCGCCGGCGTCATCCAGACGATCATCGAGTTGAAGAACGCGCTGGCGTCCGCACTCCGCAAGGCGTCCAACGCGATCGTGGGCATCATCAAGGATCCGATCGGGTTCCTCAACAACCTGATCCAAGCATTCAAACATGGCCTCGAGATGTATCTCGGCAGGATCAAGACGCACCTGCTCGGCGGGGTGATCAAGTGGCTGACCGGGGCGATGGGAGACCTCGACATCAAGGTGCCCGCGAAATTCGATCTGCGCGGCATCGTCGATCTGGTGCTGCAGGTGCTCGGCATTACGTGGGACAACATCCGGGCGCAGATCGTCAGGCGCCTCGGTCCCGCCGGTGCCAAGGTGATCGGTCGCGTCGAGCAGGGCGTCGGCCTCATCGCCAAGATGCTCTCCGAGGGCCCGATTGCGTTGTGGAGCCTCATCGTCGGGCGAGTCACCGGCCTGTGGGACATGGTGGTCGGCAAGATCCAGTCCTTCATCGAGGACACCATCATCATGCAGGGCATCCAGTGGCTGATGGGACTCATCAACCCGGCCGCGGCGTTCGTCAAGGCCTGCAAGATGATCATCGACGGCGTCATGTGGCTCTGGAACAACGCCAAGCGGATCGTCCAACTGATCGACACGATCGCCGGCTCCGCCTTCTCGATCGCCAAGGGGGCGATCGGCACGGCTGCAGGAGCGATCGAGAGGGTGCTGGGCCGGCTCACGCCGATTCTGATCAGTTTCCTCGCCAGTTTGCTCGGGTTGAACGGTGCCGTGAGCCGCGTGAAGGAGATCATCTCGGCTGTGCGGAAGCCGGTCACTCGCGTCATCGGCAAGGTGGTCGACAAGGGGGTGCAGTTCGGCCGCAAGCTGCTGAAGACGCCGCTCGGCAAGAAGGTCGCCGGCGGGTTGAAGAAGGCCAAGGCATGGGGCAAGAAGCAGGTCGACACGGCCAAGCGGCTCGGGGACCGTGCCGTCCAGAAGGTCAAGAAGAGGGTCTATGGCGGTGATGACACGTTCGAGGGCAGACAGGAGCGGCTGAGGCTCGCCATGACCAGCGCGGTCAGGGCGGTCAACGCGTACGCCGGCAAGAAGGTTCGGCGTCTCACCCTCGACCCGCAGCTCAAGGCCATCAAATTGCGTCGCGGCATCGGCTACCTCGATGTGGTCCCGGTCGGTGAGTTCTGGCACGTCGAGGGTCGCGTCGATCGCTCCATGGCGACGGACGCCAGGAACGACGGCTCGACCACTGGTGACTCACCGGAACAGGGGCCGCTGTCTGGGCACGCACAGCGCGGCGGGCAGGTCATCGTTGGTCTCACCGGGCCGTACTCCCGAATCGGAAGCGGCAAGGTCAAGGACGACCGGGATTTCAAGGGTGCGAATGGGAGCGCACCCGACTACCTCCGCGTCATCGCCGAGCACGTCCTCCCTCGCCAGGCCGTTGATCGAATCGCTCGAGCCATGGGCTTCGTGGGCGCCCCCCGCGGCGGGAAGTGGGATCGTGCCGCCGAGACGGTGCTCATCTACAAGGGTGCTGCCGACATGAAGACGACCGAGCTCGATCCGGACACCGAGAAAGACACGCGTGCCATCGCTGCGACGATGCGCAACCGGGAGTCGACACCGCAGCAGCGATCCAGTGCTCATCAAGATCTGCGCAGGCTCCTCGAGCGCCACACCCAGGGCTCGATCGCGAACACGGCGTACGTGGTTGCGCAAGAGGACCGGAAGCATCGGCCCCAGCGGGGCAACAACGACATCCTGCCCAGCAGCGGGACGATATCGGCTGTCGGGATGGCCGAGCTCGATCAGGCCACCCTGCACATCGTCGGTGGTGCAGAACTCGACCGGGACGCCACCGGCGTCTCGGAGACCGAATCGCCGCTGGCAGCAGCGCGTGCGCTCGCGGTGGCGACGGGCGAGGACGACAGGATCAACAAGCCCGGGGAGGTGACTGAACTCGGACCGAACCGCGTCGAGGTCAAGTACTACGGCTCGCCGCGTCTCGTGATCGACTTCCGGGTGAAGGGTCGTGGCATCACGTGGCGCATCAGGACGAGTGCCGACAAGACCCGGCTCGACTCCGGCAAGGTCGGTGCCGGCACGCGTGGCCACGTCCTCGGCCGCATCGCCCAGGAACGGGCGAAGGCCGCGGCCGCGAGCACCAACGATCCGAAGCTCGAGACGGCCACGCTCGCCGAGATCAACAGTTGGGACAGTGTCGGGCTCCAGCAATTGCGCGGGGTCGGTCCGAAGATCGCCCACGAGATCCTGGCTTGCCGTGCGCAGCTCGGTGGCCGCTTCGACACGGTGGACCAGGTCGAGCGGGTGAAGGGTGTCGGCCCGGTGATCAAGGGCCGCATCACGGGCTGACCGAGATCCCGAGTTCGGTGAGCTCTCGACGGCGCCGCAGATCGATGAACGCAGGAATCGCCGTGACCCGATTGGGGTACCATCGAATCATCGGGGTCAAGCGTAAGGGGTCGATCCGGGGGAGGTCCGGCGGACGGCCGAGCCAGGTCGCGCCCTGCACGCCCACCGTTGGCGCGCCGACCGGTCAGTTGCTGCAACTCCAGCGGACCGTCGGCAACCGGGCAGTTGCACGCGCGATCACCTCGGCATCGACCGTGCACTGGCCGCCTTCCGGTGCCGGGGTCGAACCGCGCCACGTTCCGCCGCCGACTGCGAAGTTCCGGCTGCCGTCGTTCGCCGAACTCGAGAAGTCCTACAAGAGCGCCACGCTCGCGATTCCCGAGTCGGTCATCAAGAACCGCGTCGGTGTCCTGCTCGGACGACTCGCCCGGGAGAAGAAGCTCACGTCCAAGGACCCGGTCAAGGACATCGTCGCGAGGATCTTCCCGGGCGGGGGCAAGATCGACAAGGCCGCGTTCGAGGCGGCCGTGGACGTCGCCGACCGGGCACTGATCTACGGAACGGTGCTGGACGCTGAGATCAAGGTCAAAGCCGCCGACAAGGCCAAGCTCGTCAAGGCGTTCGACGAGTCGGCCAAGCTGGCCGACAAGGTCAAGAGCGACAAGAAGGGTCTCAAGCAGGTCTTCGGATCCAAGCACGCAGACGCGAAGGCGAACTACGGCAAGGCGGCGTCGGCGCTGCGTGACACCGCTCGAAACCTCGACGCCCGGGTCACGACCGACTACAACCTCGACGACCCCCAGGTCGGGCTCGGTGGCTGGGCCGACTTCGGGTCGCGCCACATGCACCTCACCCTCGACGTGGCGAAGGTCGCCGACAAAGCGAGCACCAAGATCACGCTGGTCCATGAAGGTGCCCATCTCGCCGAGTCGTCGATCGACGATCAGGGCTACTACGGCACGGCCAGCTTCGAGGCCCTCGACGAGGACATCAAGATCGCGAACGCAGCGCACTACGAGGAGCTTCCGAGGCGCGTACTGGGGAAGAGCAAGTTCGCGGGCGTCGATTTCAAACCGGGCCTGCTCAAGGGCGGCGCCGCACCAACGTATGAGGACAACGTGCGGCGATCAGCAGGCCAGACCACTCGGAAGGCGTGGGATCGTGCGGTCGACCTCTACGGATTCCTCCGCGACGTTCGCAAGGAAGTGCTCGCGGGCAATCCAGCCGACTTCGTCGCGAACAAGTCGGACATCCTCATGATCTCCAAGAAGATGGGCCTCACGATCCATGTGCAGGCTGCCGGCAAGCAAGAGGTGACACAGCTCGACATCACCCTCGCCGAGGGTGTGGCTCGCGGCATGAGTCTCGTGGGCAGGTTGATCCGACGACAGAAAGTGCCCGTGCTCGACCCATGGCTGCAGTGGCTCGCGCCCGGCATGGTGGTGAACGAAGCGCTGGTCGACTACGGCAACCTGCTCGGCGACGCCACGAAGGACCTCGAACTCGTCAACTGGCTCGCAGCGGGTTACCGGACGAGCATCCCCTGAGCCGATGGATGACGCCGCGACCGTCCACTGGGGAGACGAGGACTATCCCCTCGACACCGTGGTGGTGCACGGTGTCAACGTGCTCGACGACGATCTGAGCCCGTTGACGCGACTGACTGGCCTGCAGGTGCTGCGAGCATCCTGGACGGACCCACACACGACCCCGGTCCGGTTCCCCACCGATCTCGAGCCGCTCCGTGAGCTCACAGCGCTCCGGGTGGTGGAGCTCCCCGGGTGGGAGATCGACGATCTGGAGCCCCTCACGGATCTCGGAGGGCTCGAGCAACTCGATGTCGCTCACACCAGGGTCGAGGATCTCGGCCCACTGGCGCGGCTGCATCACCTGGAGTCGCTCGACGTGGCGCACACTCGGGTGAGTGATCTCCGTCCGCTGGAAGGTTCGTGGTGCTTGCGGCGTCTCCGGTTGGATGGCTGCGACATCCGAACCCTCGCGCCGCTGCACTCGATGCCCACGCTCGACCGGGTATCGATTCGCGGCGTCGCCCTGTTGCCGGGCGAACTCCGCGATCTCCGTGCGGCCGTACCGCACGTCACGATCATCGAACGTTGAGCCGTCGCGCCGTGCTCGTGTGCGGCGATCAGACCGCAGCGACCAAGGCGAGTGTCAGTACCGATGTCGGCACGTCGGCGAAATTGGAGTTCGTCATCAGTGCGATGGTCGGACGACCCGACTGCTCCCGTGGTCCGGCACTGAGGCTTGCCCACGCGACCTCGTCGAACGAGCCATCGTCCGGCAGCTCGATTGCGCGCTTCGGGAGCGCCGCAGGTCTGGACACGTCTGGTGGGATGCCATCGTCGAATTCGACCTGGTACAAGCGACGTTGTCTCGGGTCGGTCGCTGCTGAAAGCTCCAACACCAGCATCACGCGGTCGTCGACTGCGGCGATGTCGACGATCAGCCCACCGCGTTCGACATCGGGGCCCTCGTCTTCCGACTCGACGACGTCGAGCGGATAGCCCCATTGACGAGTTGGCTGCCCGCTGGTAGCGTCGAAGGAGATCATCCGGACGAGCCGTTCTGCGTTCGGCCCCGAGTCGGTCACATCCTGTATCAGCGGCGCTTCGATGATCATGACGACCTCGGACGGCGCTCCGGGGCGTACGGCAACGCCGTGCGGCCCAGCGCGTGGCTGAAAGCCCGAGCCGCCATCGTCGGACGGGAGCACCCAGGTCGGGAGATCGAACTCGTTGACGAATCGGCCCTCGGCATCGAATCTGTGCACGAACGGTCCGCTTGCGGTGTCGTTCTCGCCGGCACCCTCCGACACGACGACAAAGCTTCCGTCGTCCAAGACGGCGAGGCCCTCGACGTCCAACTCTGCGCCGTATGGCACTCCCTGATCGTTGGTCAGTGCACCGATCGGCTCCGGCGACGAGTTCTCCGACCCAGCTTCGACTGCTGCTCCGGCGGCCGCGATGTCGAGTTGGAAGAGCACGGGATCGCGTCGCTGCGGCTCAGCAGCGGCGATCTCAGCGGGCGCCGGCTCTTTCAGGGCGACGAACTGCCCCATCGAGGGGTGGTAGTCGAGGCCATCGATCGCCTCGAATCTGCTGCCACCGTCTTGCCCTCCGGGCTCGATGTCGAATCGATCGATGCGCGACGCTCTCGCGAATCCTGCTGCACCGTCCGCCTCGGTCGTGATCGCGAGCGCCATGAACGTCGTCGGGGTCTCTCGGAACTCGGAGTCCGACACGAAGACGACCGTGGACCTTCCGTCATCGAGCGTCGGCCCGAGCGCAGCACTCTGAAAGCTGGCGCGGGGGAGATCCAAGACCCGTGCGTCCAGCACCAGATGCTTGTCGAGCGGCGGCGGAGCGTTCGGGCTGGGCTCCACACCTTCGGGAAGGTCGACGTGGTAGAGGACCGGCCCGACGGTACCGGTCGACCAGGAACGCTCGAGCACGAGGAGTGAACGGTCGCCGGTCGCCAGGAACTCGACCACGCCGCCGACGAGGTTCGGGTCACCGGGATCGTTCTCCGGCGGAATACGGTCGAGTGCGTATCCCCATTCGGCGACCGCCTCGCCCGTAGTCGTGTCGAACTCGAGGAAACGCACGATCTTCTCACCGGTGGCATCGGTGCGATCGTGTTCTTGGAGCAGGGGTCCCTCAGCACCGACGACGAAGGTCCCGCCCGGCAGAGCCGCGATCGAGTTGAACCCGCCCCGATCGACGCCACTGGAGCCATCCTCGCCGAGGTACCAATCCGGAATGTCATAGTCCTGCAGGAAGGTGCCGCCTGCCGTGAAGCGATGGACGAACAGCTCGCCGGGATCGTCCCCTTCGCCTTCGGAGACCACGACGAACGAGCCGTCGGGCAGCGTGGTAGCGCCCTCGACATCGAGTTCAGGACCATACGGCATGCCGTCTGCGTCGAGCAGGGGAACCGACCCCTCTGACGTCACATCGCCGTCGTCCAGTCGTCCGTCAGAGAGATCGATCGTCAGATCGAACACGACCGGCTCGACGGGCGCGTTCTCGAGCCGTTCGGGAAATCGAGGAACCGAGCGAATGGCGCGGAACGCACCGTCGTCGGAGCCGTTCATGAGCGCGCTGATGGCCACGAACGGCTCTCCGCCGATCGAGACATCGGGTGCGACGTCGGCCGTGCCGAGCAGTTCGAGGCCGACGGGCGGCCCTGACGGGTCAGACGTGGCCGCCGGCACCGTGGAGTCCGTCGCCACCGAGGAGTCAGCGGTCGTCGCCGGTGTCGGGTCGCTCGACCCGGCAGTCGCGGGCGGGGCAGTGCTGTCGAGCGTGGTCGCAGCGTTCGACGGGTCGTCATCGCCTCGGGTGACGAACACCGCGATCACCGCGATCACCGCGAGAACGGCGGCCGCCACCAGCGCGACGAATCGTCGGTGGGGGGGTGCGTCTTCATCATCGATCGGGTCGCGTTCGGTCGGATTCTGAGCCGGTGCGAAGAGCGGCTTCACGGGAGTTGCCGGCACGACGGGTTCGCCATCGGCGGCCTCGGCGGCGGCTGCGAGCGCGGCGCCGAATTCGGCCGCGGACGACAAGCGTTCGGTCGGATCCTTGGCCAGACCTTTCGCGATGACGTCGGCGACCGGACCGGGCACCCCGTGATCGCGGAGGTTCGCCGGGTCGTCGGATGCGACGTGACGCATGAGTGCGAGAATCGACTGAGAGTCGACGTCGATCGGTGGACGTCCCACGATGAGGGCGTGGAGCGTGGCCGCCAGTCCGTAGATGTCGCGTTCCGGCGCGGGAGCTGCGCCGTCGAAGACTTCGGGTGGTGAGTAGTGGGGCGTCCCGGCGAGTCCCGTGATCGACTGTGTCCCGGTACGTTCGGCGACTCGCGCCAGGCCGAAGTCGGCCAGCAGAGGTTCCCCATGCGGAGACAGCAGGATGTTCGCGGGCTTCACGTCGCAGTGGAAGATCCGGGCCTCGTGAGCGGCTTGCAGCGCGCCGGCGATCTTGGTGCCGAGGGCGACGACGTCCGGCCAGGGCAGGGGCCGCCCGGCATCGAGTTCGTCCTGATAGCTGCCGCCGGGTACGTAGGACATCACCAGGAACGCGGGGCGGTCATCGGGAACGCCGGATTGGTACACCGTGACGATGTTCGGATGCTCGGAGAGCCGCCCGACCGCCTGGCATTCCTGCTCGAAACGGCGTCGGGCCGTGAGGTCGAACCCCGTCCCGAGGATGAGCTTGATCGCAACGTCACGATCGAGGGATTCCTGACGGGCTCGGTACACCGATGAGTATCCGCCGCGACCGATCAGCGTTGCCGGGCCCAGCCCGTCGATCCCGAGGTCGACGGCGTCGTCGGGGCCAGTCGGCGTCCCGCTGCTCCGCAGGTCGGCCTTGGCGAGTTTGGAGGCGCCGAGCGCGACCGACGTCTTCGGGTCGGTGTCGACGGCGATGGTGCACGGCAGCGCCGCTTCGAGGCGACGGGCGATCATCGGCACACGGGATGTCCCGCCGACGAGGAGAACCGAGTGAAGCTCCGATTCCTCGACGTCGGCTGCGGCCAAACCTGCCCGAAGCACGACCAGGGAGCGTTCGACGAGATCGCCGATCAGGTCCTCGAGCAGCTCGCGCGTGACGCGCACGAGTTGGCGACCACTGTCGGTGACGCACTTCACGTCGACGAACGGGTCGAACGAGAGCGTCTCCTTGGCGTCCACGCACTCCCAGAAGAGCGCGGCACGGGCTCCCAGGTCGCCGTCGATCTCGGCTCGGGTCGGCGGGTCGAGTTGGTCGAGCACGTGCGCAAACACGAGTTCGTCGATGTTGCTGCCGCCCAGCTCGTCGTCGCCGGTCGGGTTGCCGAGTAGGACGAAGCCGCCGTCTACCCGATGTACGACTGCGATGTCGAGTGTGCCACCACCGAAGTCGAAGACAGCAACGAGTGCCCCGTCGGGCACCGGGCGCTCCGAGGCGTAGAACGCGGCCGCAGCCTCCGGTTCGGTCACCAGCAGTGGATCGGCGATGCCGGCGAGCTCGGCACCGGCAACGAGAACGCCCTGTCGGAGTGGGCCCCACGAGGCGGGGAACGTGAGCGCAACTCGACTCGCCGTGCCACCGTGCTCGGTCTCGGCCGTTGACAACGCGTACCGCAACACGTGCCCGATCAGCTCCTCGACGACCACATCGCGTCCCCCACTCGCCATGGGACGTCCGATCCGACATCGCGTTTGAAGAGGCTGACCACGTTGCTGGGGTCCGTGGCCTGGAGTCGGACGGCGCTCTCGCCGACGGCGAGGTCGGCGCCGGGCCCGAGCCACACGACGGTCGGCATCACGTGCTGACGCCGACCCAGCATCACCATGGCGCCGGAACCGCTCTCGCGGGCGACCGCCACGCCGGTGAAGGTCGTTCCCAGATCTATGCCGACGACGAACTGGCTCATGGCGCGCGCATCACTGCGACGACCACCACCGAATGACTGCCATCATGCGCCCGATGTCGCCAACACTAGTCAGCGGTCGTTGCTCCGAAGGTGCGGAATTGCGCCCGTGAACACAGCGATCGGCCTCGTGCCGCTCGAGCTACGTCCTGGGTGTTCGGCCACCGCTATCGGCCAGTGTGGTCGGCTCACCCGACCGGAGGTGCCGTCACGGGTCTGCTGCATGTTCCTGCGTGACAGGGAAGCGCCATGAGCGCACGATGGTGTGGGTGCCCGAAGACGGCGTGTTCTTCGACGAGGTGCCCGTCGTCGACCGAGCCGCCAGATCGTTGTTGTGCGCGGAGCTGACGGCGAGCTGCGTTAGGTTCTGACATCGTGCAGGTACACATCGCAACTGACGGCAACCTCGACCCGGGCCGTACGGCTGCGACAGCAGCCCGACTCGCCGGCGACGACGGGCGAATCACGGTCCTGAGCGTGATCGAGGTGCCGCGTGCGCTGCTCGAAGAGATGCGCCGTGAGGCCAGCGGCATCATCGCCCCGGCCACCGGACCCGAATACCGATCTGAACAGGCGTCGGACACCACTCGCACGCACTGGGTCGGCGACGACGCCTTCGTCGATCGCTACGTCGCGAACCACGTGAAGTCACGTACCGCCGACCTTGTCGCCGCGCTCGAGGATTATGGTGTCGAGCACGAAGTGGTCGGCATCGAGGGCGAGAAGGCGGCCGAGTCGGTTCTCGAGTGGATCAAGGACACACCCGCCGATTTCCTGCTCATCGGCACGCACGGTCTCGGCCGGTTCGAGGGCATGTTGGGCTCGACGTCGACGAAGCTCGCTCGCCTCGCTCCCTGCTCGATCGTGCTCGTTCGATGATGGAGCAGCACGGGTGATCGACGGGACCGGGCTGCCGATCGCCCGCTTGGGTGAGCTCTCGGACGAAGCTGGGAGCGGTGCGATCTGGAGTCTGCCTCACGGTGGAGATCTCGACGCCAACATCGTCCGTGTCGCCGCTGGTGAGGCGATCGATGAACACGTCAACGACGAAGTCGATGTGCTCGTCATGGTGTGGAGCGGCGTGGGTGATCTCACTGCGGGCGACGAGAGCATCGCCATCGAACCGGGTGTGGTCCTGAGTATCCCTCAGGGGCTGTCACGTGCCATCTATGCCGGGAGTCGTGATCTCGTGTACCTCAGCGTCCACCGACGCCGCGGCCCGATGGGCATTCGGTCGAATCGCCCGTCGCCCGACCGCACCCGGTGACACGCGACGATGGCCCGGCCGCACGGACCGGACCATCGTCGAACGTTCGTGATCGTCAGCTGACGGTGGTCGGTCGGCGCTCGGCGGTGTCGAGTTGCACGGCGGTCTCAGGCGTCGGCGACGGCAGAGGAGTGTGCTCCGCCGGCCGACCCTCGGAGGGCGCCCCGGGCTCCCGTCGGCCGCGGGCACCGATGACGATCAGCACGATCGCCGCCGCGGTGACGACGCCGCCGATCACCAGGAGCGTGATCGCGATGGGCGTCACCGCACCGGACCGGGCACCCACTTCGACGTCTGCGGACACGTCGGGCGAGCCGTCGGCGTTCATGACCACGACCGACCAGCGACCGCCGCGCGCCTTCCACTCGAGTTCCTGCTCACCGGTACCGACGATGCTGGCCGTCCAGAAGTTCTGATCGGCTGGGGGAGCGATCGAGAGCAATCCGTCGACCTCGAGGTACCGCGGCGACTGGTTGTCGAGCTCGACGACCTGCGAGTACGCGGTGTCGGCGAGGTAGTCCTCGACGTCGGCAGAGCGGGCGATCCCGACGAAGACGTCATCGGTCGATCGTGCGCCGTCGACGCGCAGGCGAAGGTCGAGGTCGAGCCAGTCGAGCACCCAGGGCGATGCGTCACCTTCCACGTCGTCGAGCCACAGGTCGGTGGTGGCGATCGCGACCCCGTCGCTGTCGATCCGGTCGATGGTGAACGAGAAGTAGCCGTCGTCGTCGGTCGCCACGGCCTGGGCGATCGCGACGGCGCTGCCGCCTGCGACCATGCCGAGTCCGGGGAGCAGCATCAAGCAGCCGATCACGATCGCCACGACGTGACCGGCCGTCCGTGTCCGACGGGGCGTGGGCGACACGACGGGTGGGTTGAGCGAGAGATCCGGTGCGTTCGTCATACCTTCATCATCCTCCTTGCCATCGTTCGTGTCAGCCCCGCTCTCCGGTGTTCGCGGGGTGGGGACAACCCCACCCCGGCGAACACGATGTGTCGAGGCGGAGGACCGTGGACGAGAGATGTCCGGGTACCCGGGACCGGCGGACGGGTCACGGGGACGGCATTGTGTGATCGGGTCGCCGGTCGAAGCGGTCGCCGTGCGGTCAGTCGAGCTCTGGGCGAAGCTGCCGGAGCTCGTCGATGCGGCGTACATCCTTGGGCCGGCCGACGATCGAACGCATGGTGATGAGGTCCGCCACGGTCAGGTAGCGAAGCGTCACGCCCGCGACGGTGGCGACGGCGGCGCGTTCGATCATGCCGGTGACATCGAGCCCGCGCCACGGAAGGCTCGGCGTGCAGCAATCGCCCGACGCCGTGACGCTGTGGAAGGTCACCTTCGGCAAATCGAACGCGGCCGGCTCGGTCGCGACCGGGCGGCCGTCGTCTCGCAGATCGGCGTTCGCGTCGGCGAAGCCCGCAGCCATCGCCGTGGCCTCGTCCGCCGCTCCCGACCACAGCAGGTCGAGGTCGCCGGTCAACTCGGTTGATCCATGCATGATGCCGGCGACTTGACCCATGATCACGACGTTGGCACCGTGCCGATCGAGCGCCCGCAGCAGTGGGATCGGGTCGAAGCCGACCGCATCGTCGCACGAGATCGTACCGAGCTCCTCGTCGGCGTGATCGTGGTCGACGCCCGTCGGGGCTCGGCCCTGCGTCTCGACCCCGATACGTCGGATGGCGTCGAGCAGTCGACGAGCCGAAGGCTGGGTGTCGTCCACGAGGCCGGCCCGGGCGACTCAGACGATGTACGGATCGGCGGCGTCGACGTCGATGTCGTAGCGCTTGATCGCGTCGGCGACCATGGCGCCGTCGACTTCGCCAGCACCCATCAGGCCGGTCAGCACGCTCACGACGACATTCCCCATGTCGATCTCGAAGAAGCGGCGCAACGCCTCGCGCGTATCGGAACGACCCATCCCGTCGGTGCCGAGGATCTCGAACGGACGGCCCTGCGGAATGAATCGGGCGATCTGCTCGGGCACGATCTTCATGAAGTCGCTGACCGCGGTGATCGGGCCCTGCGACTGGTCGAGGAGCTGCGTCACCATCGGCACCTGTGGCGTCTCGGTCGGATGCAGGCGATTCAACCGCTCGACGGCCAGGGCCTCTTCGCGGAGTGCCTTGTAGCTGGTGGCCGACCACAACTCCGCGCCGACGTCGTAGTGCTCTGCCAGTTCGTCGGCAGCCGCCCGAGCTGCGGCGTGCGAGATCCCGGAAAACAAGATCGTTGCCCGCTTCGAGTGGCCGTCGGGTGCCTCGTCGAACCGATAGAGGCCGCGCACGGCACCCTCCTCGAACTCCCGCACCCGTTCCTCGGGAAGCGACGGCATGACGTAGTTCTCGTTGTACAGGTTGATGTAGTACATCACGTCGGGGTCGAGATCGCCGCCGTTGTCTCGTGACGTCGATCCGTACATGCGATCGATGCCTGCCCGCACGATCGCGCCGACTTCGTAGGCGAATGCCGGGTCGTAGGCCTGCACCGCCGGTACTGTCGAGGCGAGCACGAGGCCGTGCCCGTCCTGATGTTGCAGGCCCTCACCGAGCAGTGTCGTGCGACCGGCGGTCGCCGCCATCAGGAAACCGCGCGTCCGGATGTCGGTCGCCTGCCAGATGAGGTCTCCGACACGCTGGAAGCCGAACATCGAATAAAAGGTGTAGAACGGGATCATCGGGACGCCGCGGGTCGCATAGCTCGTGCCGGCGGCGATGAAGCTGGCCATCGACCCGGCCTCGGTGATGCCCTCCTCCAGTATCTGGCCGTCGGAGTCTTCCGCGTACGACAGCAGCAGGTCATGGTCGACCGGTTCGTACTTCTGACCCTGACTTGCGTAGATCTCGAGTTCGCGGAACAGCGCGTCCATCCCGAAGGTCCGAGCCTCGTCGGGGATGATCGGCACGACGCGCGTGCCGATCGCTTCGTCGCGGCAGAGGCTGCGCAACAGGCGCGTGAACCCCATCGTCGTCGAGACCTCCTGCTTGCCGGAACCGGCGCGCATCTCGACGAAGGTCTCGGCGGTCGGCAACGAGATCGGTCGACGGGCGGTGGTGACCCGCTTCGGCAACGACCCGCCGAGCGCCCGGCGTCGCTCCATCATGTACTGGTACTCGATCGAGTCTTCCGACGGCCGGAAGTAGGGTGGATCGTCGGCCTGGATCTGCTCCTCGGGGATCTCGTCGTGCAGGTGCAACCGGTCGCGCAGATCGAGCAGCTGCTGCTTGGTCATCTTCTTGATCGAATGTGTGGCGTTGCGGCCTTCGAAGCCCTCGCCCAGGGTCCAACCCTTCACGGTCTTCGCAAGGATCACCGTCGGCCGACCCGACCCGAGGTTCTCGGTCGCGGCCTTGTACGCGGCATAGAGCTTCTTGTAGTCGTGGCCGCCACGAGGCAAGCTGCGGAGCTCGTCATCGGTGAGGCCGGAGACCATCGCGCGGAGGCGGGGGTCGGGCCCGAAGAAATGTTCGCGGATGTAGTCGCCGCTCTCGACGGCGTAGCGCTGGAACTCACCGTCGACGGTGTTGTTCATCTTGTTGAGCAGGACGCCGTCTTTGTCCTTGGCGAGCAGCTCGTCCCACTTGGAGCCCCAGACGACCTTGATCACGTTCCAGCCGGCACCACGGAAGACGGCCTCGAGCTCCTGGATCACCTTGCCGTTGCCACGCACCGGCCCATCGAGCCGCTGCAGGTTGCAGTTGACGACGAACACCAGATTGTCGAGCTGCTCGCGCGACGCGAGCGAGATCGCTCCGAGCGTTTCCGGCTCGTCGCACTCGCCGTCGCCCAGGAACGCCCACACCCGACTGCCCGACGTGTCGTCGAGTTGGCGGTTCTGGAGGTACCGGTTGAAACGGGCGTGGTAGAGCGCGGTGATGGGGCCGAGGCCCATCGACACCGTGGGGAACTCCCAGAAATCTGGCATCAGGCGGGGATGCGGGTAGCTGGACAATCCGCGTCCCCCCGGCCGATCTCCTGTCGGAAGTGGTCGAGATCGTCGTCGGTCATCCGGCCCTCGAGGTAGGCCCTCGCGTAGATACCGGGTGCTGCGTGGCCCTGGAAGTAGACGTGGTCGCCGGGCTCGTCGTCCTTGCCGCGGAAGAAGTGGTTGAACCCGATCTCGTACAGCGCGGCCGAGCTCGCGAACGTCGACAGGTGACCACCGATGCCGTCGGCGTGCTTGTTGGCCTTCACGACCATCATCGCGGCGTTCCAGCGGATGAACGCCCGGATGCGACGCTCGATGTGCTCGTCACCGGGAAAGAACGGCTCACTCTCGCGTGGGATGGTGTTGACGTACGGCGTGCTGACCGTGGCCGGGAAGCTCACCTGGCGGGCGTTGGCGCGGCCGAGCAACTGGCTCAGGAGGAATCGTGCCCGCGTCTTGCCGTGGACATCGACGACGGCATCGAGCGAATCGAGCCACTCCTGGGTCTCGACCGAGTCGATGTCGGGCAGCTGGTGCACATAGCCGTCGAAGATCATTGACGTATTCTCGCAGAGTTACCCATGGGTACCACCCGGGTCCGATGGAAACGCTTTCGGTCAGCGACGGGTGTCGAGCACGCGGAGCGGCACCAGCGGTTCGAACGAGCCGTCGATCGAGCCCATCATGTCGACGACGAGATCGGTCGTCGACAGTGAGTAGACGCAGAGGGCTTGTTCGGAATCGGGTGCCGTGATCGACGCATTCGAGACCACGAGACCGGGACGTGTGTTGAGCATGGAAGTCGTCGGACGCTCGTCTCGGCACGGGTACGCCGTGATGAAGCCGGGCGCCTCGGTGTTGACCGCCGTGACGTTGATGACGACGCCGTCGGACGGTGCGAACCCGTCGACGGTCGTGTCGAAGCGCATCTCTGACCCCGCCGCGACCTTGACACCGCCGTCCCGGGTGTCGGCCCACCTCACCGCACGGTTCGCCTCGACGGCACTGTCGGCATCGAAGATGCCGAACAGGTCGACGACGACATGCGTACTCGCCAGTGTCGTCACGCAGATCCGACCGTCCGCGTCAGGTTCGACGATGGCGAGGTTGGGTACGGCGGCTCCGTCGGAGTAGTTGACGTTCGACGTCTCGGCGTCGTCACCGCACGTTCCGACGCGCAGCCAGCCGGGCTCCGACGCTTCGGTCGCCGTCGCCACGACCACGACCGCCTGTGGGTCGCCTGCATAGCCGACGCGGTCGCGAACATCATCGAAGTCGAGGGCGACGGTCCCGCCTGCCGGGAGGGGTGACCGTGCGCTTGCCGAGCGCGTGTCGAGCCATCGGGTCGGTGGAGGCGCGGTGAACCCGGCGTCGGGACGGAACAGTCCCGTGATGTCAACGATCAGGTTGGTTGCAACCCGGGTCGTCGCGCAGAAGTCACCGTTGTCGTCGAGGGGGACGACACCGGCGTGTGCAACCACCTCGTCGCGACGGTGGTTGTGCATCGAGACGACCGGCGGCGGCCCCTCGCACGGATGCAGTGTGACGAAGCCGGCGGTCCGGGGGTCCGTGGTGGTGACGTTCACTGCGGCGGCAACGGCGCCGTTCGCGTCGGGCACGTTGATCCGGGTCGTCGATCCGTCTGGAACCGAGGTCGCAACACCGTCGACCTTGGCCCGGATGATATTGCTGAACAGGGCAGCGCCCGGGTTGTTGAGGTGGATCGCGTCGTACGTGATGCCAGGACGGTCGGCGACAGCTTTCCAGTCCACGAGGTGCAGGTTCGGGTGACGCTCGAGGGCCTGCTCGAGCAGTCGGTTGACGTCGGGGAAGTACCAGGAGTACGGCTGGATCTGACGCCAGGCGCCTGCCGAGATGTATTGGGGCTTGATCTCGCGGAGCGTCATCCAGTAGATGTGCTTCACGCCCGCCGCGGTGAGCGTGTTGACCATCGAGTCGACCTCGCGGACGAACCGGCCGTGGTCCCAGTGCGAGAAGTTGTAGCCGGCGGCGATCACGACGTGGTCACCGAACCATTCCGGGTTCGAGGTGAGGTGAGGGCGGACGAAGTTCTGTTCCATCTCGCCGACCATCTCGGCAGGTCGGCCGACGACGCGGACCTGCCAATCTGGCGGGAAGGCACGAGGGAGCGCGAGTTCGGCCCCGAGCCCGACCGAATCGGTGAACATGACGACCCGCTGCGCCGGTGGCGTGCTCGCCCCAGCGGTCTGGTGACGAGTTGATGACACACCGGTCGCGACGGCGGTGGCCAACAGGCACGCCGCAGACCACCGCGTGATCGCACGGGGCCGATGCCGACGAGTGATCGCCTGGCCGGCTGACTGAGAGGTCATTGTCCGGGCACCCACCATCCACTCGTGTCGAAGATCGTCGAGGAGGCGACCGGCGTCATCACACAGAGACGGCCCTCGCCGGAGACGCCCGTCGTGACCGAGTTCGCCAACACCGCATCGCGGACGGCGGTGACGTTGGCGGTGTCCGGCTCGGTGCCACAGCCCCAGGCACGGGTGAAGCCCGTCCGCAACGGTGTCACCATCGTGAGGGTGCCACTGACCGCTTCGGCGTCGGGGGGCGCCACCCGCGCATCGATCGTCTGGAACGCCCCGTGAATCGGACGCCAGCCGCCGATGCCGGAGCGGGTGTCGATCATGCGGGTGGGCGCTGCCGGCTGGAAGACCAACGCCGCGTCACCGGAGAACGTCCCCGTGAGATCGATCGTGACATCGGTCGGGTTGAGGACGTAGACGCAGATCGTGCCGTCATCGCTGACGGGCAGGAACGCGGTGCCGGAGATCAGTTCGTCGGGGCCGTAGTTGACCGTGGCGACCACCGGGATGTCGTCCGTGCACGGGTATGCCGTCAGAAAGCCGTACTGATCGCTGAACACCGCTGTCAAGCTGACCGCGACCGCCTCGGCATCTTCCGGAACGGCGATCTCGATGATCTCGGCGCGACCTGTTTCCCGCGTGTCGACCAGTCGGGACGGAGTGGGCAGCGGATCGAATCGCAGCGAGGACTCCGACCCGGGTACGAACGCTGCCTGCAGGTCGACGAGGAGGTCGGCCCCGGCGAGGGTGTAGAGGCAGAAGGTGCCGTCGGCGCCGATCGGCGTGATCGCGACAGCACCACGTGTCTCTCCAGCGGCATGGTTGGCGGCCGATGCCTGTGGACGACCGGTCGAGCATTCGTATGCGGTCAGGAAACCGGGACCGACGGTGTTCGTCGCCGACACGTACGCGGCAATCGCCGTCGTGCCGTCGGGAACCAGATCGGAGACATCGACCACGATGGCAGCGTCCGCGGAGACGCGGCCCGGCGGATCGATGCGGGTGTCGACCACCCGAAGTGGTCCGATCGGGACCACTTCGCTCGGCGAACCGGTCGCGGCGGCGAGCGTTGCATCCCCTCCCGTCCGTTCGGAGCGCACCAGGTCGGCACTGAACTCCTGCGCCATGATCGCCGACCTCGCGCGGTAGCCGGTCGGGTCGAGATGGGTGTTGTCGCCCGATGCGAAGCCGCCGGCCGCCATCACCGCCGGCCAGTCCCACGTGAAGAAGTCGGTCCGCTCGTCGGCGATTTGGCGGAGCGCCAGGTTCCAGGTGTCGGCCTGCTGCTGGAAGAGCGGGAAACGGGTGATCTGCGGCCACCAGATCCGGTGCCCTGGCCCGATGCGGTCGACCAGGTGGAGAATGGCGTGACGAGCGCAGGCCAGGTCGACGTCGCAGCGGCCAGAGTCGTTCGCCCCGAGATTGACGAAGACGTTGGGGGCGTCCCACCCTTGCTGTCGCCACAGATCGATCCAGTATGTCGACCTCGCCTCGGTCGCCGTTGCGAACACACCCGTCGAGTAGCCGACGCCGGCGCGTGCTCGAATCGGGCCCCACCCTCTCGCAGCGAGGTGGTTCGCCAACGTCGGGCCCATAGATCATCGCCCCCTGCAGGACGGAGTCGCCGATCACCGTGACGGCTCCGTTCACCCGGGGCGTCGGATCGAACGACGCGTTGGCCAGCGCTGCATCGACCCGTTCGGATGGGGCGCTGGAGGCGACGAGCGTCAGCGATCGCTGCGACTGCCACCAGTCCCGCGATTCGTCGCCGGGCAGCGGTCCGTCGGGTTCGCATCGGAACGGGCATGTGCCAAGAGGTTACCGACGTCGGCCCGTACACTGCTGCCTCGCATGCCCAGTCGTCCATCGATCGCATATCAGCCCGCCCTGGACGGCGTGCGAGCGGTCGCTGTCTCGGCGGTCCTGCTGTTCCACGGCGGCGTCCCCGGGTTCGAAGGCGGCTACCTCGGGGTCTCGATCTTCTTCACGCTGTCCGGGTACCTGATCACGAGCCTGCTCCTCCATGAGCATCAGAGGAGCGGAACGATCGACCTCCAAGGGTTCTACACCCGCCGTCTCCGCCGGCTGCTACCCGCCAGCATGATGTGTTTGGCAGGCGTTGCCCTGCTCGCCGCGTTCACGGACCTGTTCGATGGCGTCGCAGAACTGCGGGTCGATCTGCTCGGGTCACTGTTCCAGGTCGCCAACTGGGTGTTCCTGCTGGGTGACGGCTCGTACCAGGATCTCCTGGCCCGTACCAGCGGAACGGTGTCGCCGGTCGAACACTTCTGGTCGCTCGCGATCGAAGAGCAGTTCTACTGGGTATGGCCGCCGTTCATGGTGTTCATGCTCACCCGGGTTCCGCGGTGGCGCGGCCGGATGGTGATCACCGGCGCGCTGACGGCACTGTTCGCTCTCGCAGCCCCCGTGATCGCTGAGGTGTGGGGGGCCGACGCCGCATACTGGGCCACCCCGGCGCGGCTCAGCGAGATCTTGTTCGGTGCTCTCCTTGCGGTGTATCTCGCCGGCCGGCAGGTGTCCGAACGAGTCGCTCCGCTCGCACCGATGGCGTTCGTCGTTCTGCTCGTGTGCATCGCGCTCTTCCCTGCGGCCGGCGGCCCGGCCTACCGCGGTCTGCTCCCGCTGGTCGCGGTCGTGTCCGCATGTCTCGTGCTCGGGCTGCAGGCGCCGGGGCCGCTTCGCCGTGCACTCGCCAGGCGCGAGCTGGTGTGGGTCGGCCGGATCTCCTACGGCCTGTATCTGTTCCACTGGCCCATCTTCGTGGTCCTCGACGCCGAGCGTGTCGGGGTCTCCGGTCCGATGCTCTTCGCGATCCGGCTCGTCGTCACGCTGGCGATCACGGTTGCCTCGTACGAGCTGGTCGAACAGCCGATCAGGTCGGGCCGACGTGTCGCGCCGAAGGTGGCGTTCGGCAGTGCGGCGCTGTCCACTGCCGGTGTGTTCGTGATCGTGATGCTCAGCGTGCCGGCCGGGATCGGCGACTACTGGAACCCCGATGCCGACCTCGTCGAGGCCGCCGCGATCGAGGTCAACGAAGTGCCGCTCACCGCAGCGCCGGCTGCTGAGGTTCCCGCGGGGCCGGGTACGACCAACCGTGTCGAGCCCGTCGGAGCGGCGGACGTCGAAGTGACGGTGACGACTGCGCCACCGGTCACCGCGTCGACGACCACCGCGTCGGCGACCACCGCGTCGACGACCACTCCGTCGACGGGGAATCCGTCGACGGGACCGAGGATCCGACCACCACGGGGACACCCGGCGCCGCTCCGACCCCGTCGGCGCCCTCCACCGCGCCGGCCCCGATCCCTGCGATGATTCGACCGGTCCGGATCGTGGTGACCGGTGACTCGACCGCCGAGGCGCTCGGGACCGGGCTCGTGCAGTGGGCGGCCGAGAATCCGGACCTTGCCCAGGTCGAGGTCGTCTCCGCCCCGGGATGTGGGTTCTTGCGCGGCGGGGAACGACGCACCGGTGACACGATCGAACCGATCGAAGGATGCGACCGGTGGATCAACGAGTTCGTCTATCCCACGATCGATCGAGCCGAACCCGACGTCGTGGTCTCGATGGTCAGCTCGTGGGACATCATCGACCGGCGGTGGGACACCGACGAGCTCCTGTCGCCACTCGACGCCGATTTCGCGGCACGTCTCGCCACCGACTACGAACGCCTCGTGGGGGACTCCTTCGATCTCGGTGCGACCCGGTTCGCCTTCGTTCGGCATCCGATCCAGGACGTCTACTGGCTGCCGACGGCGGACGCCCAGGAGGATCCGGCCCGACACGCGGTGCTGTATGGCGTGTACGACCGCCTTGCCGGTGCGAACGACCGGGTCGACGTCGTGGCGCTCGATCAGTGGTTCACCGAACGTGGTCTCGATCGCAGCGAAGCGGCTCGGCCCGACGGGATCCATCTGACGCCCGAAGCGGCGACCGAGATCAGTTCCGCGTTCCTGGGTGAAGCGCTCGTTCGAGTCGCGTTGGGGCTGCCGCCGTCATGAGCGACTCGGTGATCGTCTACACCGATGGTGCCTGCTCGGGGAACCCCGGCCCGGGAGGGTGGGGGTGGGCGGTTGCTCCCGGCGGCGAACCGTTCGGCTCGGGAGGCGAGTCCCACACCACGAACCAGCGGATGGAACTCATGGCGGTGCTCGAGGCGCTGCGCTCGCTCGGGGTGGGTTCCGAGGCCGGTCCCGTGACCGTCGTGTCCGACTCGACGTACGTCGTGAACTGCTTCCGGGACGGCTGGTGGGTGAAGTGGCGACGCAACGGCTGGAAGAACTCGAAGAAGGAACCGGTGGCCAACGTCGACATCTGGCAACCACTGGTCGAGGTCGTCCAGTCGGGCGATGTGACGTTTCGATGGGTGAAGGGCCACTCTGGCGATCCCATGAACGACCTCGTCGACGAACTCGCGGTGGCTGCGGTCCCCTCGTCCTGACCCTCGTCCTGACCCTCGCCTCCCTCCTTGACGAGTCCTTGAGTCCGCCGCTCCGCGTGCCGATAACCGGACGTGACGTTACAAACGCGTGACGACTCGATACGGTGCGCGCCTGTGAGATCCTCGCGGTGCGCCGTGTCCACGTTGGTCGTGTCCCTGATCGCGTCCTCGATCCTGTTGCTCGGCGGCTCAGCGGACGCCGCTCCGGCCGGTGACGACGAGGTCATCGCCTTCGAGGTCCGAGGTGTCGGCAACGGCCACGGACGCGGCTTGAGCCAGTGGGGCGCCCACGGACGGTCGCTCGACGGTCAGTCCTGGCAGCAGATTCTCGCCGCCTACTACGGCGGCACACAGCCCGGTACTCGCACGGAGCCACATCTGCGGGTGCGGCTCACCGGGTGGGACGGAGCCGGCACGGTCGGTGTGATCTCCACGAGTGGTACCGCTCGCTGGAACTCCAACCGGACGAACTACACATCGCTGTACGCGGTGGAAACGTCGTCGAACCGGTTCTCCGTCTTCGGTTCGCCGTCTGGGCTCGGTTGTCCGGGCGCCAACACGCTGACGATCCCCTTCGTCGACCTGCAAATCGGTTCGACCGGCCCGAATGTCGTTCACATGCAGGAGTTCCTCAACCAATTCGGATTCGCCGCAGGCGCCGTCGACGGACAGTTCGGGCCGACCACCAAGGGCGCCGTCGAGCGCTTCCAGCGGTCGGTGGGCCTGACCGATGACGGGCTCTGGCGAAGCCAGGAAGCGAACGCAGCGCAAGATCTGGTCGACGCAGGCCCTGCCACGATCGCTTGGCAACAGTTGGCCACCGGTGTGACGGGACCCATCCGGTTCTCCACGACGTCGAACCAGACCACGGCGGCGTCCGGAGCCGCGCTCGGCCTGTGTCGCGCCTCTGGGTCGATCACGCACTACCGCGGATCGATCGAGGTCGTGAACACCGCCGTCGGCAACCGCGTGGTCAATGACGTGGACGTCGAGAACTATCTGCCGCGGCGTCCTGCCCAGGGAGGTCCCCCCGAGTTGGGGCGACGCCGGTGGTGGGGCCGGCATGAACTCGCTCCAGCGCGCAGGCGGTCGCCGCTCGCTCGTTCGGTCTGTCGCAGGGCCGGTACACGTATGCCGGCACGTGTGACACGTCGTCGTGTCAGGTCTACGGCGGAGCGGCGACGCGTGTGTCGGCGGCCTCGACCGCGTACACCCGAGTCGAACACACCAACACCGACGAGGCGATCGGTGACACCGGCGGCGTCGTCCGCGTGTGGCCGGGCGGCGAGACCGTGTCGACCGAGTTCTCGGCCTCCAACGGTCCGAGAACGGCCGGTGGGGCGTTCCCGGTCGGTCGACGACCCGTGGGACGACGTTGCCGGCAACCCCAACCACCGTTGGACCCGCATCATCGACGCCGACACGATCCGGAGTCGCTATGGCCTCTCGACGGCCAACGGCGTCAGGACGCAGGTCGACGCCGACTCTCCGTACGAGGGGAACTGGGCGAACGAGGTCGTGCTCGGCAACGGATCGACGGTGAGTGCATGGAGCTTCCGCAATTCGTTCGGGCTGCGGGCGCCGGGATTCGAGCTGGTTCCGATCACCCGCGGGGTCACGGGCGCCGTCGACTTCATGTTCATCGGCGACTCGGTGGGCTCGAGTATCGCGACGTCGCCGACCTCTGAGCTGCGAGTCATCACCGAGGGCATGTTCGGCGCCGAACGATTCGATGCCGTCACCAGCCGCCCGACCCAGGGCGGTGCGGGGACCGACGGCGTCGAGGTCGCCGGAACCGTGCCGATCGGCACCGACCTCGTGGTGGTCGAACTCGGCTACAACGACGAACCCGCTGCGATGGCGGGCCGCATCGACACGATGATGAGCGCGCTGCGAGCTCGCAAGGTCGGGCTCGTGTTGTGGGTCGATCTGTCGGAACGGCGAACCACGCCGTACGAGGTCACGAACGCCGCGCTCCGTTCGGCCGCGCAGCGGTGGGACGAACTGGTCGTACTCGGCTGGAACGATGCGAGTGACGACTCGGGCGCCGATCGCTGGTACACCGACGGTGTCCATCTGACCTCGACCGGTCAGGCCGAGTTCGCGCTCTGGCTCCGCCGGCAGGTGCTCGACGTCGTGGAGAGTGGCTACACACCGCCTCGTCCGCTCGTTGCCGGCACCGTGTTGCGGGTGCCGGTGATGGGTCGGGCTGGTGTGCCGGGTTCGGGTGCTGGTTCTGATGTGGTGGGTGTGGCGTTGAATGTGACGGCGGTGGATCCGGTTGGTCCGGGGTTCTTGCGGGTGTGGCCGTGTGGGTCGCCGATGCCGGAGACGTCGTCGGTGAACTATCTGGCGGGTGGTGTGGAGCCGAACGCGGTGGTGGTGCCGGTGGATTCGACGGGTGAGGTGTGTGTGGAGTCGCTGGTGACGTCGGACGTGATCGTGGATGTGTCGGGTTGGTTCGATGCGGGTGTGCGGTCCGGTGTGGGTCGGTTGGTGGATACGCGAACCGAGTCGTCGCGGGTGGATCCGGGTGAGGTGTTGCGGGTGCCGGTGATGGGTCGGGCTGGTGTGCCGGGTTCGGGTGCTGGTTCTGATGTGGTGGGTGTGGCGTTGAATGTGACGGCGGTGGATCCGGTTGGTCCGGGGTTCTTGCGGGTGTGGCCGTGTGGGTCGCCGATGCCGGAGACGTCGTCGGTGAACTATCTGGCGGGTGGTGTGGAGCCGAACGCGGTGGTGGTGCCGGTGGATTCGACGGGTGAGGTGTGTGTGGAGTCGCTGGTGACGTCGGACGTGATCGTGGATGTGTCGGGTTGGTTCGATGCGGGTGTGCGGTCCGGTGTGGGTCGGTTGGTGGATACGCGAACCGAGTCGTCGCGGGTCGATCCGGGTGAGGTGTTGCGGGTGCCGGTGATGGGTCGGGCTGGTGTGCCGGGTTCGGGTGCTGGTTCTGATGTGGTGGGTGTGGCGTTGAATGTGACGGCGGTGGATCCGGTTGGTCCGGGGTTCTTGCGGGTGTGGCCGTGTGGGTCGCCGATGCCGGAGACGTCGTCGGTGAACTATCTGGCGGGTGGTGTGGAGCCGAACGCGGTGGTGGTGCCGGTGGATTCGACGGGTGAGGTGTGTGTGGAGTCGCTGGTGACGTCGGACGTGATCGTGGATGTGTCGGGTTGGTTCGACGAAGGTTTCCGTTCGTCACCCGGTGAACGCATCACCGATACGCGCTACGCCATCGGCCCGACGCCGCCCCGGTGACTCCCGACGCACGGAGTTCGGCGGCGGTCATCACCGCAGCCTCCCCGTCGGCTCGAGTGGCGGAATCGTCTCGGGTGCTTGAGTCGTCTCAGGTGGTGTAGTCGGCGTTGATTCGCACATAGCCGTCGGTGAGGTCGCAACCCCACACGGTGGCCTCACCTTCTCCGATGCCGAGGTCGGCACCGACCAGTACGGTGTCGCTGCGCATGTAGATCGAGAGGGTGGCGAGACCGGCCGCATCGACCTGGTTGGGATAGACCTCGGTGTCACCGAATCGGATGGTGACCTGCTCCTGATCGATGTCGGTGTCGTCGCTGCACTTGCCGATGGCCATCGCGACCCGGCCCCAATTCGGGTCGGCGCCGTGCACGGCCGTCTTGACCAGCGGTGAGTTGACGATGGCCTTGGCCACCCGCTTGGCCTGCGCCTGATCGTGGGCCCCGCTGACGGTGACCTCCATCAGCGTCTGGGCACCTTCACCGTCCCGGGCGATCTGTTGGGTGAGGCTGAGACAGACCTCGTGCAGCGCCGACTCGAACGCCCCGAGGTCGACCGCTCCGGCGGCTCCGCTCGCCAGCACGATCGCCGTGTCGCTCGTCGAGGTGTCGCTGTCGACGCTCACACAGTTCAACGTGCGGTCGACGACCCGGCGGAACGTTCGGTCGAGTTCCGGCGAGGCGACGTCGGCGTCGGTGAGCACGATGGCGATCATGGTCGCCATGTCGGGCTCGAGCATGCCGACGCCCTTGGCGATGCCGACGACGGTGGCGTCGGAGCCGGCGACAACGGATGTTGCGATCTTCCGGACCGTGTCGGTGGTCATGATGCCGGTTGCGGCGGCGTCGGCCGAGCGGCCGAGCATCGGCACCGGCATCACCGCCACCCCGTTGCGAACCCGGTCCATCGGGTATGGACGTCCGATCACGCCGGTCGAGGCGATCAACACGTCGTCGGCGGCGCACCCGAGCCGTCGGGCGACTCCGGCGACCAGTTCGTCGGCATCTCGACGTCCGGTCTCGCCGTTGGCGACGTTGGCGTTCTTGGAGACGATGACGACCGCTCGGGCCGATCCGGATGCGACGTGGTCGCGGCTGATCGTCACGCTCGGACCGACGAATCGGCTCTTGGTGAACATGCCGGCGGCGGGAACGACGCGCTCGGCGGCGATCACGACGAAGTCGTCGGTCCGGTCCTTGATGCCGAGGTTCGCAACGTGGCAGGTGAATCCGGTGGGGAGCGTCGTCATGTCGGCGGATACTCCTGCTCACTCTGCGTCGAGCGCGGCGCGGATCTTGCCGAAGGCCCGGGCCAGGGCCTCGTGGTCATCGGTGTCGAGCACATCGATCATCCGCGCCCGAACACTCGAGACGTGTCCTGGCGCTGCGGCTGCGAGTTGAGCGCGGCCGTCGTCGGTGAGTGCTGCCAGCATGACCCGACGATCGGCGTCGGAACTGCGACGTTCGACCCAACCGGACTTGACGAGACCGTCGAGGCGCCGGGTCAAACCGCTCGGCGAGAGTTGGAGCATCTCAGCGAGATCGCACATGCGCATCCGCTCGTCATCGGCCTCGGTCAGGTAGACGAGCACCTGATAATCGCCGAGCGTCAGTCCGGACGGCGCCAGGTCGTTCTCGATCGCGGTCATCAGATCGTCGTGTGATTCGATGAACGATCGCCATGCTGCCATCTCGGTGGTGTCGAGCCAACGGACGTCATCGGACATGTCGTCATGGTATCTGGTCACAACAGTTGCGCCTCACAACAACGCCAGTCAGCCGGCGTCGCCGAGGAGCGCAGCCGCACATCTTCGTCCCGAGTAGAGCGCACCCTGGATCGAGGCTGTGTCCCGGTGGTCACCGCACACGTAGACGCCACTGTCGGCCCGGACCGACTGCTTCGGCGAGAACGGCGGCAGCTGGGTCGGCTGCCCGTGGGCGATCCGGTACGTCTCGAGATGATCCCAGTCCGCGACCTCTGGGCCCCACCAGCTCTCGAACGTCGAGCGCGCCGTCGTGACCAAGTCGTCACCGATCTCGCCCGGCATCGCCGCCACGATCAGGTGCCGGCCGGCGGGGGCGTAGCTCGGGGCCACATTGGTCATCACCGCTGCGTTCAGGACGGGGCCGGGCCTTCCGTTGAGCACGACCAGCTTCTCGTCGGTCGGTGCCCGGTCGGCGGCGAAATACACCGCACCGACCGACTTGGAGCCCACCGATGGCAGGTCGAGCAGGCGGACGGCAGCCGGGCCTTCGCACGCAACCACCACCGCAGCAGCTCGGACCGTACCGTCGTCGGTGTGGACCTCGCCCGGGCCGACCGACCGCGCCGGTGAGTCGAGCCGGATCGTGTCGGCCGGCAGGCGCGCAGCGAGCTGCTCGGGGATGGCCTGCATGCCCATCTCGGGTACCGCCGAGTCGCCGTCAGCCAGGGTGCGGAAGATCACGTCGAACATCCGGCGAGACGTGGTCAACTCGGGGTCGAGCTGGATCCCCCCGAACAACGGCCGAAGGAAACGTTCGATCGTGCGATCGGAGAAGCCGTCCGAGCGCAGCGCTTCCATCGTCGACATGTCGTCGCCGCGGAGGAGCGTGGCCGGATGTACCGACCGCACGCGGCGGCGCAGGCGTGCCACCCGGAGCTTGTCGGTCAGGGTGGCGGCCGGACTCAGCGCTGCATCGAACACTCTCGTGGGGGAGCGGAACGGGTCGACGATGACCGATGACGACCGACCGTTGTGAATCAGCGCTCCTGGATCGAACGCCTGCAGCCGCAGTGCGCCGAGGTCGAGTTGACGATGTGCCTCGGGATAGGCGGTGAGCATGACCTGAAAGCCACGGTCGAGCAGGTAGCCGTCGACGTGATCGGTGCGAACCCGACCACCGACGCCGTCGGCCGCCTCGAGCACGACGACCTCGCGGTCGGCATCGTGCAGCGCCACCGCGCACGACAGCCCCGCAAGACCGGCACCGACGATGACGATCGGGTCGTCACTCACCGGTCGAGGACGGAGCGCAGCGCCGATGTCAGATCCGGGTGCGAGAACGAAAAGCCCTCCGCGTTCGTCAGGACCTCTGGTTCGACGCGTTGCCCGTCGAAGACCAACGCGTCCGCGAGTTCGCCACCGAGGAGCAGCTTGGGACCGAATTTCGGCACCGGGAGGAACGTGGGGCGTCGGAGCACGTCGCCGAGCTCATCGGCGAACTTCCTGTTCCTGACCGGGTTCGGAGCCGTGAGGTTGACCGGACCCTCGATGTCGGCCGTCAACAGGTACTCGATCGCTCGCACCTCGTCGTCGATCGAGATCCAGCTCATCCACTGGTCGCCGGAACCGAATCGTCCGCCGGCTCCGATCTTGAACAAGGGCAGCATCTTCTTGAGTGCACCGCCGTCGCGGCTGAGCACGATGCCGGTCCGCAAGTGTGCGATCCGGCGCCCCGGAGCATCGGCCGTCGCAGTGCTCGCTTCCCACGCGCGACAGATGTCGGCGAGGAAGCCGGCCCCAGGTTCTGACCATTCGTTCAGGGTCTCGTCGCCACGCTCGCCGTAGTACCCGATGGCCGATCCGCTCAGAAAGACACGCGGACCGGTGTCGCCGAGCTGCGCCAACGTCTCCGCGAGCAGCGTGGTGCCGTCGACGCGGCTGCTCATGAGGGTGCGCTTGTACTCGTCGGTCCAGCGGTGGTCGCCGATGCCGGCGCCCGCGAGGTGCACGATCGCATCGAGTGGTTCGAGATCGCCAGCGTCCAACTTCCCAGCCGACGGATCCCAACCGATTTCTCCGACGGCAGCTGGTCGCCGAACGAACGCCGTGACCTCGTGATCGTGGGCCCGGAGGTGAGAAGTGAGCGCGGTTCCGATCAGTCCGGAAGCGCCGGTGATGCCGACATGCATGGTCGGACTGTACGCGTTCGGTTCGGGGTTGAAACATGGCCGGGTCAAGTCGAACGGTCGGGGTGCCGATTGACAAGCGACCGAATCACGATTGAGCGATTGGATACCGTGACCACCATGCAGGATGACAGCCCGTGGCAACCGCCGGCGGACACCGGCACACCAGACGCTGAACCGTCACTCCCGCCCGCGGGTGCGGCGTCGTCCGACGCCGCGGCCGTGCTCCCGCCGACCGGAGCCGTGTCGCCCGATCCGGTCCCGGTGCTCCCCGAGCCCGGTGCAGCAGTCTCCGGCCCGCACCCCCTGCTCCCTGAGCCCGGTCTCGGGACGCCTGATCCCACGTTGTCGCCTCCCGGTCCCGCAGCCGCGGCGCCGGGTGCCTCCCCCTCACTGCCCCCAGCGGCACCGATCCCATCACTGGCTCCACCCGCCCCGCCGACTGCCGCTCCGGCTCCACTGTCCGTGGCCCCCGGAGCGACGTCGCCGCCTGCGATGGTCAGCATCAGTTCCGGACCGCCCCCGAAGCGATCGAGACGCTCCAAGTGGCTCGTCGGCGGCGCACTTGCCGCAGTGGTCGCAACCGGTGCTGCCGGCGCGTTCGCGGTCTCGAACCTGACTACCACCGCGGCAGGGTGGCGCCGCAACGCCGGAGGACCTGGGATTGTCGCTGCTGACGGCGATCGAGAACGAAGACGTGCTCGGCGTCGTCGACGTGTTGTCGCCGGGGGAGCGAGACGTCTTCCGTGATCCGCTCGTCGATCTGGTGTCGGAACTGACGCGCCTCGGAGTGCTGTCCGACGACGCTGATCTCGCTCGCATTCTCGGTGTCGACGTCGATTTGGCGAACGAATCCGTGGTCGCCACCTCGACCAATGTGCCCGACATCACCAATATCGACCTGCGCGCCGACGCCACGGTCACGTTCGACGGTGCCGAACTGCCGATTGGTGATCTGATCACCGACAACGTGCCCGCCGACATGCTGATCGAGATGCGGGGCACACGTCTCACGCAGACCGACGAACTCGACGTGCGTCTCACGGCGATCGAGGAGGACGGGCGGTGGTACTTCAGCGTGTTCCACAGCATTGCCGAGCTGGCGCGCAGCGAACTGGCCCCGAGCTCGCTCATCCCGGTGGAGGGCATCGGGGCCGACGGTTCCGAGACACCCGGCGCAGCGTTCGACAACCTGCTCGACCAGGTCGAGGGACTCGATCTGACCGGCATGTTGCGGTCGTTGAACCCTGGCGAAGCCGCCGCGCTGCAGCGCTACTCCCCGCTGTTCCTGGAGGAAGCCGAGTCGCTGCTCGACGAGGTGCCACTGCAATGGAAGATCACCCGACGCGAGTTCCGGGTGGACGAGTCCGGCGACACTGCCTCGGTGTTCGTCGATGCGCTGGCGATCGAAGGCAGCGTGGAGGGTGAGTCGTTCTCGGTCGAGTTCGCCGACGGTTGCCTGCGGGCGAGCGCGGCCGGCGAGTCGATCGAGCAGTGCAACGAGGGCGCGTTCGACGACACCACCGGGGTGTTCGACGAGACACCCGAGATCAACCGTCTGATCGAGACGACGACCGAGGCCTTCTCCGACATCGAAGAAATCGGCCTCGAGATGAGACGGACCGACGGGCTCTGGTACGTCAGCCCGACGACGACGTCGACGGAGGCCTTCCTGGCCGTGCTGCGGGCGCTCGACCGTTCGGAGCTCGACGCGATCATCGAACAGGCGCCCGCCGCCGGTGGCGAGTTCACCGACGCGATTCTCGGCGGTCTCAACGGGCTACCGGGGGCCTTCGACGAACTCGAGGAATTCGACGAATTCATCGAGGACGGCTCGGGAGTCGATGACGGTGCGATGGACATCATCGTCGACGACGGCTCGGGAGTCGATGACGGTGCGATGGACATCATCGTCGAGGACGGCTCGGGAGTCGATGACGGTGCGATGGACATCATCGTCGACGACGGCACCGATGATCGTCCGGCCTGGCAGCAGTGTTACAGCGAGTTCGATCCCACAGCTGCCCAGGACTGCTTCGCCACGGCGGTCAGCAGCGGCGAGATCGAAAGCTCTGAGGTGCCCCTCGCGCTGCGGCATCCCGAGTGTGGCTACACCGATTCGTGGGGCGGCGGCATCTACAGCCTCGCCGACGACGACTTCATCGCGGCGGCCGAAGCCGCTCGTCCCTGCTTCCTCGAACTGGTCGAGCGTGGAGAGGTGAACGAGTTCGAGTTGCCGCCCGAGATCAGTCACCTCGAGTGCTTCGAGGGTCGGAACTGGTACAACGTGTTCGACGACCAGGACTATGACGATCGCTACTACGCCTGCATCTCCGACGACTTCGACGGTTGATCACGCCGGCCGGGCCCGGCCGGGCGATGTGATCAGGTCGAAGTAGCTAGGCGAGGGCCTGGCTGATCAGTGAGTCGAGCAGTTCCTCGTCGGCGGCGCCGAAGAGCGTCTGGACCTCTCCGTCCGGAGCGACGATGACGAACGCCGGCTGGGTCGGTACCTCGAATCGGGAGAACACCTCACCGGCCTCGTCGCTGATCTGCGGGAACGTCAGGGAATAGCGATCGATGAACGTTTGGAACTGGTCCTCCGTCGAACTCCATGCGACGCCGACGAACTCGGCCTGTCCGGCCCACTTCTGTGCTGCTTCCTCGACCGAGGAAGCTTCTCGATTGCAGGTGCTTCACCAGGGGGCCCAGAACCACAGCAGCACCGGGCGACCGGCCAGTTCGCCGAGCTCGATCTCGCCGCCGCCCACCAGGGGAGCGCTGAATTGCAGCGCAGCAGGTGCTGTCGCGGCCATCGCGTCGTCGGTTGATTCCTGCTCGGGGGAAGCCGGAAGGGCGGACGCCGGAGCTGATGACGCCGGAGCGGCGGTTGCGGGCGTGGACGTTGCGTCATCGCCGCTGCCGCCACAGGCGACCAGCAACGTCGCAGCAAGGATCGGGAGAGCGCGTGCGAACACCAGGGCAACGGTAGCGCTGGCGCGGGAGCATGTTCGTCCACCGCAGTGTGTTTCGAGAACCTTTCCCTAGCCTCCGAAGTGCATGAAGACACGCACGCTGATGTTGCTGGCGCTCGGATGTGGCGTCGCGATCATGCTCGCCGGAGCGGTGTTCCTGTTTCAGGTGGCCAACCAAGCCGATCTCGCGGAGCCGGCCGCCATCGGCTCGGTCGTCACGGTGGGTGACATGTCGGTGGTCGTCACGGGTCCATCCGAACGGGGCGACGGGACGCTCGCGGTGCAGATCGAGATCGGCGGGACCGAGGACGAGGCGCCTGCCGAGGGCTTCCGCATGATCGCGTCCGGCCGTCCCGCTCCGCTGGTCGGCACGACATGCCCGCCATCGGGCCCGCAGCCACAGACGTGCGTGATCACGTTCGATGTCGCAACCGCCGACGGTTCGAGCCGGGTGCTGTTCTACGAGCGCGGTGACGAGCGGGCCCGATGGGTGCTGGCCGGGTGATCCCGGTCGGGCGATCGGGCGGTTACCTGCGGGTAGCCCCGATACGGTGGCCGTCGTGAGTGACTCGTTCGAACTCGTCGTCATCGGTGGGGGCCCCGGTGGCTACGCCGCCGCCCTCTACGCAGCGTCTGCCGGTATGCAGGTCGCGCTGATCGAGAAGGATGCGCTCGGCGGCACCTGCCTCAATCGCGGCTGCATTCCAGCGAAAGCGTTCTTGGAGACGGCAGCCGTCAAGCGTCACGTCGACCACAGCGCCGAGTTCGGTATCGAGTCGGGCGAGGCCGTCGTCGATTTCGCCGTCACCCAGGAGCGCAAACAGAAGATCGTCGCCGGCCTCGTCGGTGGCATCGCAGCGATGTGCAAAGGTCGCAAGGTCGAGGTCTTCAACGGCGTGGGTTCACTCGGTGCGGACCGCACCGTGACCGTGGCGATGAACGACGGATCGTCCGCCACGATCACGGGCACGAATGTGATTCTCGCATCGGGTTCGGTGCCGAGGACGATCCCTGGCTTCGACGTGGGCGGGCCGATCATGACGAGCGACGAAGTGCTCGACCTCGACCATGTTCCGGCGCGGGTGGCCGTCATCGGTGGCGGAGCGATCGGGTGCGAGTTCGCGTCCACATTCGCCGATCTCGGTGCCGAGGTCACGATCCTGGAGGGGTTGCCGAAGATCCTTCCGGGTCTCGACGCCGATGTCACGAAGATCGTCGAGCGGAGCTTCAAGAAGAAGAAGATCGTCACCAAGACCGGCGTCCAGGTCACCGGGCACACGCTCGACGGATCCGGAGGCACCAGCGTGCACTTCGGTGACGGTGAGTCCGTCGACGTCGACGCCTGCATCGTGTCGGTCGGCCGACGGCCGTTCGCCGACCATCTCGGCCTCGCCGGAACCGGCGTGGTCGTCGACGAGCGCGGATTCGTGCAGGTCGACGAGTACTGCCAGACCGCCGAGCCGGGCGTGTACGCGGTCGGCGATCTGATCGACACCCCGCAGCTCGCCCACGTCGGCTATGCCGAGGCGATTCTGGTCGTCAAGCACGCCCTGGGCGAACAGCCGATGCCGATCATGTACGACCGTGTGCCGTGGGCGATCTACTGCCATCCCGAGGTCGCCTGGGCGGGCCCGGGCGAGGACGCCGCCAAAGAGGCCGGCATCGACGTCGTCGTCGGCAAGCACCCGTTCAAGTTCAACAGCCGTGCGCAGATCGTCGGCGAGACCGACGGGCTGGTCAAGGTGATCGCCAAGCGCAATGCCGACGGCACGCCCGGGCAGGTGCTCGGTGTCCACATGGTCGGGCCGTGGGTCACGGAGCAATTGTCGGGCGGCTACCTTGCGGTGAACTGGGAGGCGACCGTCGACGAGGTCGCCGAGTTCATCCAGCCACACCCGAGCATGACCGAACTGTTCGGTGAGACGATGATGTCGCTCACCGGTCGGAGCATCAACGGCTGACGGCGATCGCCGCCAGGAATCCAGCAGCACGAACGACACCACTCGAACGACACCACTCGAACGACACCACTCGAACGACACCACTCGAACGACACCACTCGAACGACACCACTCGAACGACATCCCACAGGAGTAGAGACCCCGACATGGCTGACGTCACCCTTCCCCAGCTCGGCGAGACCGTCACCGAGGGCACCATCACCCAATGGTTCAAGCAGGTCGGTGACACCGTTGCCGAGGACGAGCCGCTGTTCGAGGTGTCCACCGACAAGGTCGACACCGAAGTTCCCTCACCGATCTCGGGTGTGGTCAGTGAGATCCGTGTCGCCGAGGGCGACACCATCGAGGTCGGGACCGTCGTGGCGGTCGTCGGAGACGCCGCAGCGGCATCCGCCGCGACCCCGGCCGCCGAGCCGCCCCCCGCTCCCGAGCCGGTCCCCGCCCCCGAACCTGCCGCGCCGGCCCCGGCCCCAGAACCTGCCGCGCCGGCCCCCCCGGAACGAGCGCCAGAACCGGCCGCCGCCCCGGCACCAGCACCTGCGGCCACGGCCGGCGACAACCGTTTGCTGTCACCGGTGGTCCGTCGCCTCGTCAACGAACACTCATTGAACCCCGACGACATTGCCGGGACGGGGCCCGGTGGGCGGATCACCCGCGAAGACGTGCTCGACCACATCGACGCCGTCGGCTCCACGGCGGCCGCGCCGGTGACACCTGCGGCGGCGCCTGCGAGCTCGGCACCTGCTCCGGCGGAACCCCCGGGACCATCGGCGGCACCACCGGCGCTGTCGGCACCACCGGCGCCTGCGCCGTCGGCGACCGCCGGCCAGCGCGACTCGACCGTCAAGTTGTCGAAGATCCGCCAGCTCACCGGCGAACACATGGTCATGAGCAAGGCCACATCACCGCATGCGTTCAGCGTGGTCGAAGTGGATTTCGCCAACGTCGATGCCACGCGCTCGAAGATCAAAGCCGAGTTCAAAGCAGCGGAGGGGTTCAGTCTCACGTACCTGCCGTTCATCACCCGGGCGATCGTCGACGGCCTCGGCGAGTTCCCGCACCTGAACGCGAGTGTGGGTGATGACGAGCTGATCGTTCACCACTACATCGACATCGGCATCGCCGTCGATCTCGACTACGAGGGCTTGCTCGCCCCGGTGTTGCGCAGCGCGGAGACGAAACGTCTCAAGGCGATCGCACACGAGATCAGCGATCTCGCCGACCGAGCCCGGAACCGCAAGCTCAGCCCCGACGAGATCTCCGGCGGCACGTTCACGATCTCCAACAACGGTTCGGCCGGCTCGGTGTTGACGATGCCGATCATCAACCAGCCCCAGGTCGGGATCATCTCCACCGATGCGATCGTGCGCAAGCCTGTTGTCGTCCGTGGTGCCGATGGTGGCGAGGCGATCGCGATCCATCCCGTCGGGAATCTCGCGATGAGCTGGGACCACCGAGCCTTCGATGGTGCCTACGCAGCGGGCTTCCTCAAGAAGGTGAAGGAGACGTTGGAGACCCGCGACTGGAGTGCCGAGCTCTGACATGATCAACGGCGCGCTCCGGATCCGGTGGCTGGGGACTGTGCCGTACCGCGAAGCTCTGGTGGTTCAGCAGGCGCTGTTCGACCGTGGCCATGAGCAGCATCTGCTCCTCCTCGAACACGATCATGTGTTCACCTACGGTCCACACGCAGATCTCGACACGAATCTCCGCTGCGAGCCGGCCGCCGTCGGGGCCGACTTCGTCGCCGTCAAGCGGGGCGGTGACATCACCTACCACGGACCGGGGCAGCTCGTCGGCTATCCGATCGTGTCGTTGCCCAACGCCAAGGGATCCCTCGAACACGTGCGGTCGGTCGAGCAACTGCTGATCGATGCGCTCACGGAGCTGGGTGTGCCGGGTGCCGGTCGGCTCAGCGAGTACCCGGGTGTCTGGGTCGACGCCGAGGGGGCTGCGCCTCGCAAGATCGCCGCCATCGGGGTGCGTTTGGCCCGGGGGCGCACCATGCACGGGTTCGCGCTCAATGTCGCGACCGACATGGCGTACCTGCGCCAGCACATCGTCGCCTGCGGCATCGCCGACCGCCCGGTCACATCACTCGCCGAGGAGGGTATCGACGCGTCGATGGCCGAGGTCGTCGACATCGTCGCCCGACTCGGCGCCGAGCGATGGGCCAGGGGCCGAGCGGAGCGCCAGGACGTTGCCTGGTCACACCGGCGCGACGACCTCACCCCGTTCTCGCGTGGCGAGGGCCCGGGCGACACCGTCACCTTCCGGGCGCCTCGTTCCCACGCCCGGCTCGAGCAGGCCGGGGTGACCAGCGGCCTGTCGATCGAGACCCGCAAACCCGACTGGTTGCGACCCAAGGTCCAGCTCGGGCCCGAGGTCCTGCAGTTGAAGAAGACCATTCGTGACCTCGACCTCGTCACCGTCTGCGAGGACGCGGGCTGCCCGAACCTCTCCGAGTGCTGGTCAGACGGCACAGCGACCTTCATGGTGTTGGGGGAGCGCTGCACGCGAGCGTGCGGCTTCTGCCTGGTCGACACCCGCAAGCCGCTCGAACCGGACGCCGGTGAGCCGACCCGGGTCGCCGAAGCCGTCGATCGTATGGGGCTCGACCACGCCGTGCTCACGATGGTGGCTCGCGACGATCTCCCCGGAGGAGGGATGGCCTTCGTCGCAGAGTGTGTCGAAGCGATCCGCCGACGCAGGCCGCTGGCTCGGGTCGAGACGTTGATCTCCGATGCGAAGGGAGATCTGGACTCGTTGGAGACGCTGTTCGCGGCGCGGCCCGATGTGCTCAACCACAACGTCGAGACCGTGGCTCGCTTGCAGCGTGCGGTGCGGCCGTCCGCCGGCTATGCGCGCAGCCTGTCCGTTCTCGCGTGCGCCAAGGCGGCCGGTTTGACGACGAAGTCGAGCATCATGGCGGGGCTCGGTGAGACCGACGACGAGATGATCGGTGCGCTCGCCGATCTCGCCGGCATCGGGTGCGACATCGTCACGATCGGGCACTATCTTCGGCCGACTTCTCATCACCTCCCGATCGCACGCTGGGTCGAACCCGACGAGTTCGACCGCTGGAAGCAGATCGGCGAGCAACTCGGCATCGGTCACGTCGAAGCGAGCCCGCTCACGAGGTCGAGCTACCACGCCAAGCAGGCCGCCGATCAGGTCTCCAGGGGGAGGAGTGCGTCGGCAGCTTCCTCCAGGTGACTCGTCCACGCCTCGACGGCGTGTGGTTCGTCCATCGGGAGTACCACGAACTTCGTGGTGCCGACGTCGACGAACTGCTTGATCAAGCCCTGCAGCTCGTCCCAGGAGGTCGGCACGAGCGTCGTCGGGTCGAGGTCGGGGCGCCGCTCTGCGAGGCTGGCCATGAGCACGGCAGGTAGTTCGCCGGTCGGGGAGTAGGGGATCAACACGCCGTAGTGGTCGTCGTCGATCTCGCGGTCGTGCTCAGCAGCAACCTGCTCGATGACGGCGCGCCCGGCCTCGGCATCGGCGGGAGTCACGAACGACGGGAGCCACCCATCGCCGAACCGTCCGACCCGCTTCAGCTCCGACGGAGCGAACCCGCCGAGCCAGACGTCCATTCGCTTCGGGACCGGCTTCACCTTGACACCGT
>CAWBYE010000004.1:0-67755 GCA_963792905.1 uncultured Acidimicrobiaceae bacterium | reverse complement strand
GATCCTCGATCTGACAGCTACCATGTGTAAGGAGAATGAGTTGCCCATCATCGTTTTTGATATGAATCAGAAAGGAAATCTGAAAAAAATTGTTCTGGGAGAAAAAATTGGCACTTTAGTTAAAAATTAAATAAATTAGGCACGCTAAACACAATCCATGAGACCATGAATGAAGAAGTTCAACTAGTTTACGAAATGACCAGGGAACGCATGGAAAAAGCGCTTGCGCACCTTGACAATGAGTTGGTTAGAATCAGGGCAGGAAAAGCAAATGTGCACATTCTTGATGGGGTTATGGTTGATTCCTATGGCTCTCCAACTCCCCTTAACCAGGTGTCAAACATCAGCACTCCCGATGCAAAAACCATTTTGGTACAGCCGTGGGAGAAGACCATGATAGATCCCATCGAAAAGGCGCTTATGAACTCGAACGTGGGAATCACTCCGTCAAACAACGGTGATGCAATTCGACTGTCGATCCCTCCGCTTACAGAGGAGCGCAGAAGGGATCTCTTCAAGCAGGTTTAAGAACGAAGGAGAAAATGCCAGGGTAAGCATGCGAAACAGCCGAAGGGATGCCAATGATGAATATAAGCAGATGCAGAAGGATGGCTTAAGCGAGGATGAAACCAAGATCGCCGAAGAGCAAATCCAGAAGCTCACCGACGAATTTATTGCCAAGGTGGAAAAAATTGTCGAAGCTAAAGAAACAGAGATCATGACCATCTGATTCTTTTCGCGAGCAGAATACGGCTACATATCCAGAATAGGGCTACATATCCAGAATACGGAAAATCTCGGTAAAGTCGGGAGAGAGAATGATTTCGGTACGCCTGTTCTTGCGTCTTGCCTCGGGGGTATCGGCCGGATCCACAGGCAGGAATTCCCCACGGCCCGCTACGGTAATCCTTGTGGGTTCGATATTGGCAGCACCCAACAGGATCCTAACGATACTGGTGGCCCGCATGACGCTCAGGTCCCAGTTGTCCTTAATGGAGGAACCTTGCCGGAACGGGACATTATCGGTGTGTCCCTCGATCATGATGCTGATATCAGGATTGTTGGCCAGTACCACCGCCAGTTGCTGAAGAGCCCTTACACCATTGGGATCCACTACAGTGCTCCCTGTCTTGAAAAGCAACTGCTCCTCCAGGGATACATACACCTTGCCATCCCTCCGGGTAACTGTCAGCCCCTGCCCTTCGAATCCAAGCAACGCAGCAGCCACCTTATCCCTTAATTCTTCCATCACCCGGTCTTTCTCATAAAGCATCTGCTCCATCTCCATCAGCCTGGCGTTCCTCGCTTCCAGCTCAGCCTGCAGGCGGTTTACATCCTGTCGCTGCTGAGCCACATTTGCTTCCAGCTCCTTCAGGAGTTGTTGTTTGACCGCCAGGTCCTCCTGTGATGTCTGCAGCTCAGTAAGCAACCTGCGGGTTTCCCGGGCATTCCCCCGCAACAATTCCTCATGGGTAGTTTCCAGGTCATTGTATTTGCGCTCAAGCTGCGCCACCTCTTTTTCCAGCTCCGCCAGCTGGCTGTAAATCCGGAGGCTATCCTCCACCAGTTGTTTCTGTTGTTCCTCCACCCGGTCGATCTTCGCCTTCATCTCCCTGTTCTCAACCGTAAGATGTTCATTTTCAGCCATCACATTATCCCTTTCTGTCTGAAGGGAGTTGCTTTTACCGGTAAGTTGTGAGAATTCGCTGGCCGGAACACACGATCCCGAAGGGCCGCACCGAAAAGAATATAGAAGTCTTCATCTCCTCTCTCATCATATTTACATCGGATCAATCGTAGAAAACTTACATAAAAATGGAGGTCAACTCAGTGCAATTTTTCACCACGGCTGTTTAAGATATTAACAAAGAGATTTATTTGTAACTTTGCGTATTAAATTTGACTGACATCGGAGCCGATGGGAGACTATAACCTGCTCAGGACCATAGAAAGCCCGGACGACATGAAGTCGTTGACGCCTGAACAGTTAAGGCAATTAAGTTCGGAGCTGCGTCAGTATATTATTGAAATTGTCTCTTCGAACCCCGGTCATTTCGGTGCCAGCCTGGGGGTGGTTGAACTGACCGTTGCCCTGCATCATGTCTTCAATGCACCGTATGACCAGATTATCTGGGATGTGGGACACCAGGCCTACGGACATAAATATCCTCACCGGCAGAAGGGATATCTTTCACACCAACCGCAAGTACGGTGGAATCAGCGGTTTTCCCAAACCCTCCGAGAGTGTATATGATGCCTTCGGGGTGGGGCATTCCTCCACAAGTATCTCAGCAGCCCTTGGGATGGCTGCGGGGAACGAATACAATGACCAGCCGGACAGGCAGGTTGTTGCCGTGATAGGTGACGGTTCACTATCAGGGGGTATGGCCTACGAAGCGCTGAACAATGCGGGACACGGGAAAGAACCTGCTTGTGATCCTCAACGACAACAACATTTCCATCGATCCCAGCGTCGGTGCCATGAAGGAGTATCTTTTGGATATCACCACCTCCAAGGCTACAACCAGGTGAAAAATGACGTCTGGAACCTGCTTGGATTTCTGACAAGATCGCCCCCAACGCAAGGAAAATTGCACAGAAGATCGAGAACGCCATCAAATCCATTGTGCTGAAGCAGAGTAACCTTTTTGAATCACTGAATTTCAGGTATTTTGGTCCGGTCGACGGTCACGATGTCCTGCATCTCGCTGAGGTCCTAAAGGATATGAAAGAGATTCCCGGACCCAAGCTGCTGCATGTCATCACCCAGAAGGGAAAAGGTTTTGCCAAGGCGGAAGAGAACCAGACCGCATTTCATTCTCCCGGGATGTTCAATATGCATACGGGGGAATTCCGGATCAAATCCACGGGGGGCCCCCAGCCTCCGCTCTACCAGGATGTTTTCGGTGAAACCATACTGGAACTGGCGAAACAAAACCGGAAAATCATCGGGATCACACCTGCCATGCCTACCGGCTCATCGCTGAAAACCATGATGGATGAGATGCCCGACCGCACATATGACGTGGGCATTCGCGGAACAGCACGCGGTGACCTTTTCGGCCGGACTGGCTGCCACGGGAATGATCCCCTTCTGCAATATTTACTCTCAGTTTCATGCAGAGGGCCTACGACCAGGTAATCCACGATGTGGCGATCCAGAACCTGCCCGTTGTTTTCTTCTCGACAGTGCCGGACTGGTGGGATGCGATGGTGCCACTCACCATGGGGCCTACGACCTGGCATTCTTCCGATGCATACCTGGCATGACAATTGCCTCGCCCCTGAATGAGATCGAGATGAGGAACCTGATGTACACGGCGCAACTTCGCCAGGAAGGTCCGATTGTCATCGTTATCCCAGGGGCCAGGAGGTGATGTAAACTGGAAAAAGCCCTTCACGGAAACACAGAACGGGAAAGGTCAGCAGCTTAAAGAAGGTACCGATTCTGGCCATTCTCTCCATTGGCCCCATCGGTCATTGAAGCACCAAGCCATCCGTTCTTGGATAGAACACATCAGCGTGGCCCACTATGACATGCGTTTCCTGAAACCGCTGGACACATCCTGCTGAACAAGATTTTCTCCACCATGACAAGATCATTACCCGTTGAAGATGCCTCCACTGTGGAGGACTGGGAGTGCCGTCATTGAGTACATGAACGACAACAGCTACAGAGCAAAGGTGATCGCCTGGGGATTCCCGATCGTTTTGTGGAGCACGGAACCCAGGAAGAGCTATACCGGGAGTGTGGGTTTCGATGCGGAAGGCATCGCCATTGCAGCACGGAACCTGGTGGTATCAAGATCCTGACCAGGGCCAGTGTAGCCGGACTTTCACCCCCTCACCTTCTTAGCTAATACCATGCTTTACTGAACCGTAACTCTTGTCGCTGACGCACAAGCTATGGCATTAGCTTATTGAAATATTATCCCGAGGGAGGAGGTCCCTTATCGCTAATATAAGGGAAGGGAGATCCTACAGATCAAATTTGATACCCTGGGCCAGTGGTAGGAATTCTCCGTAATTAATGGTATTGGTCTGTCTGCGCATGTAGGCTTTCCAGGCATCGGAACCTGATTCGCGTCCACCGCCGGTATCCTTTTCTCGCCACCAAATGCACCACCGATCTCGGCTCCCGAGGTGCCAATATTGACATTGGCAATCCCGCAATCGGAACCCACTCCGGAAAGGAACTGCTCCGCTTCGCGGAGATTCAGTGTAAAAATGGCCGAAGAAAGTCCCTGGGGTACATCATTGTTGCAGGATATGGCCTCTTCAGATATTTGTATCTGATCAGGTAGAGCAAAGGAGCAAAGGTTTCATCCTGTACGATCTGGAATAATGATTTTCCACCTCGGCAAGGGCAGGCACCACATAGGTTCCTGCTTCATATCCCGTGCCCTCCAGTACCGTTCCCCGAACAGATCGTCCCCCTCATTTTTCACCTGTCGATGGCATCTGAAAAGAGATTCACTGCCCCTTTATCCACCAAGGGCCAACCAGTACCTTTTCATCAAGGGGATTCCCGATCCGTTTGGCCACCTGCTTGTAGGCTGCAACAAGCCTTGCTTTCACCTCTTCATATACCCGATCGTGAATGATCACCCTTCGGGTGGAGGTACAACGCTGGCCGGCAGTCCCGACTGCCCCGAAGACAATGGCTGGGATGGCTATCCCCAGGTCGGCATGCTCCGATACAATCACTGCATTGTTTCCCCCAGTTCCATGATAGTGCTGCCCAGCCTTTGACCGACGATCCCTGATATATGTTTCCCCACCCTGGTGGACCCTGTCACTGAGAACAGCGGGATCCGTATGTCACCAGCAAAATTATCCCCCATCACCGAAGATTTGGCAATCAGCAGATTGAATACCCCTTCCGGGACATTGTTCTCTTCAAGGACCCGGCTGATGATATGGTGAATGGCAATGGCTGTAAGCGGGGTCTTGGAACTGGGTTTCCAAACCACCACATCCCCTGCAACTGCAGCAATCATGGCGTTCCAGGCCCAAACAGCCACCGGGAAATTGAAAGCGGTTCACCAGGCCCACGATCCCCAGGGGATGATACTGATCATACATCCTGTGCTGTGGCCTTCCGATTGCATGGTGAATCCGTATAGCTGCCTTGACTGTCCCACGGCAAAATCACAGATATCGATCATTTCCTGCACCTCCCCTAGCCCTTCCTGAAAGATCTTACCCATTTCCAGGCTCACGAGGAAACCCAGGTCCTCCTTGGATCCCCGCAGTGCCAATCCGATCTGCCTGACCACCTCCCCCCCTGGGAGCAGGTATCGTTTTCCACGATTCGAAGCCAGCCTGGCAGTCCGGATCACTGTTTCATAATCTTCTGCTGTGGCGTTGGTCACCTGTGCGATGGTCTCCCCGTCGATGGGCGAAACCGAAGAAGTTTGTTCTCCCCTTGTGTCCAGCCAGGTAAACTCCTGTGGTGGCTCCCTGATTCACATTCTGGATCCCCAGCCGGTTCAGCACCTGGATCACCCTGTCCTTATTTTCTCCATAACATCATCATTTACAGTGAACAATCATCTAACAAAATTAACAATGGTACGTTTTATAAAAGATATTTTAGAACATGCAGGTAACGGAGCCCTTGGAGTCTTGGCAATTATGGTGAAAAGCATTAACTTCGCTGCGCTTTTAGAACTGAAGGTAAAATTGTAGTACCATCATAGATGGTGAAGTTCTGTAATTAATGTAGTCACTTGCCCAGGTGGCAGGGCCGACCGTCCACCCAGGTAAAATTGTAATTACCATCATAGATGGTGAAGTTCTGTAATTAATGTAGTCACCTATGCCCAGGTGGCAGGGCCGACCGTTAAAAAATTCAATCTCCCCAAAATTGTAATTACCACATAGATGGTGAAGTTCTGTAATTAATGTAGTCACCTATGCCCAGGTGGCGGAATTGGTAGACGCGCTGGTCTCAAACACCAGTGATAGCAATATCGTGCCGGTTCGATCCCGGCCCTGGGTACAAGTCTCAATCCCGATGTCAGAGAAGGTTACATCCAATGAAGAGAAACAGCTGGCCATTGACAAGCGCTATCTGAAAATGGCCAGGATATGGGCCACCAATTCCTATTGTATCCGGAGGCAGGTGGGAGCTTTGACTGGTCAAGGACAAGATGATCATTTCGGATGGGTACAACGGTACCCCTTCCGGATTTGAGAATGAGTGCGAGGATGAGAATGATATAACCAAATCATATGTCCTGCACGCCGAAGCGAATGCCATTACAAAAGTTGCCAAATCCAACAACAGCAGCGATGGCTCAACGTTATATATTACCACCTCACCCTGCATGGAGTGTTCGAAGCTGATCATTCAGGCTGGGATCACAAGGGTGGTGTATGAAGAGAAGTACAGGATAACAGACGGACTGGATCTGCTTGCAAGGGCAAATATAGAGCTGGAGCACATTCCGGATAAAGTGTAGAGAAAATTTGATCCATGGAAAGGGGAGCATAATGAAGACCAAGAGAGACAGACTGATCATTTTTTTACCGCTGATCATCAGCGTGGCCCTCATCGTCGGATCTACTGGGCAACTGGATCACAACCATCAGGGTGAGGAGCATTGTCACCGACGAAGTCAATAAACAGAAGTTTTCTATCAGGCCAGGGATCACAGGCGGATCTGGTTTTGGCCTGTCGCCAAAGGGGAACAAGATCTCAGCGGCCCTGCAATATATCCTCAAGAATATGTGGACACGGTGAGTATGGAAAGCCTGAATGAAACCGCACTCCCGTCCCTGGTTGATAACCTTGATCCGCACTCGGTCTACATCCCGGCCAGTGATTTTCAGCGCTTTTCCGAACCACTGGTGGGCAACTTCAGTGGCATTGGCGTCTCTTTCAACATGACCGACGATACGGTTGCCATCATCAATACCATCCCCAACGGCCCCTCTGAAATGGTTGGAGTCGTGGCCGGCGACAGGATCATTATGGTGGATGACTCCCTTGTAGCTGGGATCAATATGCCCAGTGATGACATCGTCAAAATGCTGAAAGGCCCGAAGAATACGGTGGTGAAGGTGACGATATACAGACGGGGCGAAAAAAACCCCATGAATTTTGAGATCACCCGCGATGATATTCCCATTTACAGCGTTGATGCGGCCTACATGGTGGACGATGAAATCGGGTACGTCAAGATCAGTCAGTTTGCACAGACCCCTTCCCGGAATTCATGGAGGCCATTGAAAAACTGAAGTCACAGGGAGTGAAAAAGCTGATCCTTGACCTGAGAAGAAACGGGGGAGGGATCATGGAGGCAGCCACCATGATCGCGGATCAGTTCCTTGAGGAGGGGCAACTGATCGTTTACATGGAAGGTCGCGCCAGGCCGCGTGAGAATGACTATGCCACCTCAAGGGGTATCCTTAAGGAGGATAAGCTGGTGATCCTGATAGATGAGTCCAGTGCTTCTGCCAGTGAGATCCTTGCAGGCGCCATCCGGACAATGACCGCGGGCTGGTCATCGGCAGGAGATCATTCGGTAAGGGACTTGTACAGGAAGAGATGAGGTTCCCAGACGGATCGGCGCTGGGACTTACGGTGGCCCGTTATTATACCCCCACCGGCAGAAGCATCCAGCGACCCTACGAAAATGGAAAAAAGGAGTATTACCACGATTTTAGCGAGCGATTCCAGATGAACGGAGAACTTGAGTATAAGGACAGCATCAAGTTTGACGATTCACAAAAATTTATAACCCCGGGGGAGAAGTATATCGGCGGAGCGTCGGATCATGCCGGATGTATTTGTCCCGGTGGATACCTCCGGTTCCTCAGAATACTATAACCGGGTGCACAGCCCTAGAACTAATGTTCCCGCTTTGCATTCTACTACACTGACGAAGAAGCGTTCCACTCCTTGAGACCCCTAAAATTTCACCCAGGAGATCAAACATTCATCAATGACAAAAACATCCTGCCCAGAGTTGATTTGGATCTGCCAAGGAGAAGGAACTGATCCCCAAATAAAATTAATATCAAAACCTCACACAAGGTCCTTTCTAAAACAATCAAGGCCTACATTGCCAGAAACATTATCAATAACGAAGGGTTCTATCCCCATCATTGCCGATATTGACAATACCCTTACCGTAGCTATCGACACCATTTCAGCCCTTTAGCCAGTTCATCTTCTCAGCATTACTTAAACCTTTTCTCCAACCCAAGGTCAAAGGGGGGAATCGTTTAATAATTAAAAAATCAATGGATATGAAAAATCAATGGATAAGAACAACTATGGTTCTGGCTCTGGCTATCGTCATGACGGCAGGAACCAATGCCCCATATTCGGGAGAAAAAGGTATAAAATCATTTGGCCAGGGTGAAAGACCAGGCTATGGACATGGTATCAGACCAGATTTGGGCCCGGGCCATTAACCCTAATCTGACTGATGAGCAAAAGGAACAGTTGAATTCTCTCAGAGTGGAACACTATAAGGAAATGAAGCCCATGAAAGCTGAAATGGCAGAGTTAAAAGCCAGGGAACATACCCTTATGTCGCAGGAAGTGGTCGATGTAAAGTCTGTAAATAAACTGATTGATGAGCAGACCAGCCTCATGAATAAGATACAGAAAAAGAATCTGAATCACCGATTGGCCGTCAGAGAAATCCTTAGCGATGAGCAATTAATGATGCTTGACAGGATGAGGACGCATGAGGGCAAATTTAGAGCCAGAGAAGCCCGCGTAGAACCATAATCAATTTATGGGTCAGTTCGTGATTAACCGTTTAAATCACGAACTGGCTTATTCATCATCAGAGGAATGGCTTAAGCTGGATGAAAACTCTATCAGGGCCTCAGCCGAAAGATCAGCCTCTTCAATAAATCCCATATGCCCGCTTTCAGCCAGTCGGAGCAAGCTTGCATGAGGTGCCAAAAGGGCCAGTTTTTCAAATACCTCAATGGGAATATAATTATCCTTCTCCCCTCCTATCAGCATCAGGGGTATGGAAGAATTGGAAAGGGTGTCGGAATGATCAGCCCTGTCTTTCATCCCATTCAAAAGAGCCACAATTCCCTGATCTTCGTTTTGGACAGCTATTTGCTGACAGCGCCTTACCTTTCTTTCCATGGGGACCAGATTGGAATCAGCAAAGGATTTGGGAATATTCACATTGATAATCTGTCGCTTTCTTCCGCACAAAATAAGGCTGATCTCACGGTCACGATTTACCTTCTTCTCACTACTATCAGCAAAACAGGTGGAGTGAAAAAGAACATATCCTGCCAGCCTCTCCGGGTAACGTGAAGCAAACTCCATGCATACATATCCGCCCATAGAATGACCAACAAGGATAATCCTATGAATGGCTTCGTGATCCATAACCAGTCTTACCGATTCGGACAGGTCTTTCATGGAATGTTCCCTCCCCCAGCAGCCAGACCTGCCATGTCCGGGAAGATCAAGGGAAATAACCCTGAACTTAGCGGCCAAACGGGGGGCAAATTCATCCCAGATTTCAGCACTTTCAAGGTACCCATGTAAAAGAAAGATACAGGTCCCGGATCCGGTATCAGAATATGATACTTCAATCCCGTTATAGCGAATACGCTTTCTCATTTTTTACTTCAGGTTAAATTGCATCATATCTTCAATTTCCCCGGCCTCCATGGGAATATCAGACATCGTCCACCGGTCCATTTTCAGTGATCAGAATATCATTTTCAAGACGGATTCCAATCCCCTCCTCCTGTATATAGATCCCTGGTTCACAGGTAAGTACCATTCCGGGTGCAAAGGGAACGGAGCGATCAAAGGGATCGTGAACATCCAGCCCCAGTGAATGGGAAGTTCCATGCATAAAGTATTTCTTCCAGAGCGGATCTGTCGCGATTTTTGCAAAGCCTGGTTCCTGGTATAGAGTCCAAGGGAAATGTGCTGCTCTTCCCAGAGTTCACCAACCTGCTTATGAAATTCGCCCATAGCGATCTCACCTGGTCTCATCAGGTTACCTGGCCTGAATAAAAACCTGGTAAACTGATTGATAGAGCTGCCGCTGCCTTTACAAAAGTTCCGCCCCACGGGCAGTGTCACGAACAATGGGCACATGCGTATTCACTTTGGCACCAAATTCCATTGGCCCCAAAGATCGCCGTTGATGAAACTTATTTATCATTCTCCACATAATGAAGGACCAGGGCATTTGAACCTGAAGCAATAATCGGTTCGAATGCATGGCCCTGCGCACCCCTCCTGATAAATTCAGCTACCAGTTCTGCCTCCACTTCATACTCCCGAACTGGTATCGCTCGCCGTCGTGCACGACCGGAGCGCCGCTCCAGCACGCCCGCATGATTTCCATCGACTCGTTGAACCAACGCGCCCGCTCGGATCGTTCCACACCGAACGCCTGCTGCTCGAGCGGGTGAACCTGTCCGAGACCGAACGCCGGCAGCAGGCGCCCGCCCGACAACGTCGCCAGGCTCGCGACCGCCTTGGCGAGCAGAATCGGATTGCGACCGGGGAGCACCATCACGCTCATGCCGAGCTTCAGATTCGTGGTACGCCCGGCGCCGTACGCCAACGCGACCATCGGATCGGGTGCTTCGCCACCGATCCGCTCCGACATCCACAAGCTGTCGAAGGACAACCGTTCGAGCTCGTCCACGACGTGGCCGAAGCGCTCGTCGTGCAGGGTGGTGCGGGTGCCGAGACCGAAACCGATGCGAACCTTCATGGTTCGCGATCGTGCCACAGTGGCGGTGGGGTCAACCGATCGGCTGGCGCGCCGGCATCACGGTGACTCGATGAGTCGGCTGGGCGGCGACGGTGCGACGCACACGACCGGTCTGTACCCAGCTCATCGTGAACCCGACGACCGCCACGACAGCCACCAAATTGACCGTCGACACGTCGCCGACCGCTCGGAGTCCCAGTGCCACCAGCGACGCAACGGCGCTGAGCACCATCGCCAATCTGATCGCCGCCGCCCAGGTTGCCCGCCGAATCTCCATCATGCATGTGTATCGGTCGGCCGCCGACCGATGAGAGTCATTTTCGGAGTTGTGCGCGAACAGCGCGGTTCTCGTCATGGAACGGACACACGCGTCACCTGATCGCGATGGAAGGCGTCGGTGGCCGCATCACTAGCGTGCCGGCGTGGCGAGTGCACGGCAGGTACTTCGATACCCATCCGTGCGCAGGTACCTGGGCTCGACAGCGTTGGCAGCGGTCGGTCACAACCTGCTCGTCACCGTGCTGTTCAAGCAGGTGTTCGACATCACCGGCGACGAACTCGACATCGGGATCATCGGTCTCGCCCAGTTCGTGCCGGCGCTGCTGCTGGTGCTCGCTTCCGGTTGGGTCGCGGATCGATTCGATCGGCGACGGGTCTCGGCGCTGTTCCTGCTCGGTCGTGGGTTGTGTGCGCTGGCGCTCGTCGTGTACAGCCGGGCGGAACCTGGATCGGTCTGGCCGCTCTTTGCGATCGCGTTCGTGCTCGGGGCCTCCGATGCGATGCTCGCGCCGGCGCGGCGGTCGATCCCTCCGCTCATCGTCGAACAGGCTGACTTCCCGCAGGTGGTTGCTCTGTGGACCGCGACGTTCACCGGTTCGGCGATCGTCGGGCCGGTGTTGGGCGGCTTCCTCTACACCATCGGACCGGAGACTGCATACATGGTGGCGGCGGTGCTCGAGTTCGCGTCGATCGTCCCGATCCTCGCACTCGTGTACGTGCGGCACCAGGAACGTCTGACCGACCGACCCACGCTGTCGGCAGCGATGGAGGGCTTGCACTTCGTGCGTCGAACCCCGATCGTTCTCGCGGTGATCTCGCTGGATCTGTTCGCAGTGCTCTTCGGGGGAGCCATCGCGCTGATCCCTGCGGTGGCGAGCGAGCGGCTCGGGGTCGGTGACATCGCATACGGATGGTTGCGAGCGGCCCCAGGAATCGGTGCAGCGGCCATGGCCGTCTGGCTGGCTGTCAGGCCGATCCAGCGCCATGTCGGGTCCACTCTGCTCGTGGTGGTCGGGGTGTTCGGCGCCGGCACGATGGTGTTCGGCATCACCCGCAACTACGCCGTGGCGTTCGTCGCGCTCGTCGTGATTTCCGCCGCCGACATGGTCTCGATGTACATCCGCGGTTCCATCGTGCCGCTCGTGACACCGAACGAGCAGCTGGGGCGGGTGACCGCGGTCGAGGGGGTCTTCATCGGTGGGTCCAACGAGTTGGGCGCCTTCGAGAGTGGTGTCGCAGCTCGGGCGTTCGGGCTGCCGTGGGCGATCGCCGGCGGGGGTTTCATCACGGTGCTGATCGCCGGTGGATTCGCGATCCTGTTCCCGTCGCTGCGCCGCGTCGACACGTTCGACGAGCTCGAACCGGTCAGCCCATCCAGCGGCTGATCTTCGTCAGGGAGCGGTATTTCTCGGCGGTCTCGAACGAACGATCGGCGGCGATCCGTCCGATCCCGACGGCAAGGGTCGGATAGATGTGGATCATGTCGCTCAACTCGTTGATCTTGGCGCCGAAGTGGATCGCCAGTGCCAGCTCGTGGATCAGTTCGCCGGCGGCTGGTGCAAGTGCGTGGGCCCCGACGATCTTGTCCTTCGCGGTGATCACGAGGATCATGCCGTCGGTGGTGCCGTCGGCACGGGATCGGTCGTTGTGAGCCAGCTCGTGGCGATGTACCGCTACCGCACCTCGACCGTGTCGGTCGCGCGCCTCGGCGGCAGTCAGACCGACGTGTGCGAGCTCTGGCTCGGTGAACGTGCACCAGGGCGTCAGCGACGCTGGCGTGCCCCGGCCGGGAAAGAACATGTCGCGCACGGCGACCACCGCGTCGTGCGCGGCGATGTGTGTGAAGTCGGCGCGCTGCTTGGCGGCGTCCCCCACGACGTAGATGTTGGGCACCAGGGTGCGGTTTCGGCCGTCGACGTCGGCGCCTCCTGGTCCGACGGGTACGCCGAGGGCGTCGAGCCCGAGCGACTCGATGTTGGCGTGGCGTCCGGTGGCGACGATCAGGCCGGCGGCGGTGAACTCCGCGTCGTCGGTCTCGACGATCACGCCGTCGCCACCGGGCCGGACCGCGGTGGCCGATGTGGAGAGGTGGAGGTCGACACCTTCTCGGCGCAGGATCTGACCGAGCCGGTCGGCGAGCTCCGGCTCGTCGCGGGGCACCAGCCGGTGCGCCATCTCGAGAACAGTCGTGTGGACACCCAGCCGCACCATCGCCTGCGCCAGCTCGGTCGCGATCGGGCCTCCGCCGATCATGATCAGCGATGTCGGCGGCTCGTCGATCTCGAACAGCGTCTCACTCGTGTGGTACTCGACGGTGTCGAGACCGGGGATCGGTGGCACCGCCGGTCGGCTGCCCGTGCAGACCAGGATGTACCTCGTGTCGAGTTGTCGGTCGCCCTCGGATGTCTCGACCGTCACCTGTCGGTATCCGGAGATGCGACCCGAACCCTCGACGAGCTCGACGCCGAGCTCACGGAACCGTTCGGGAGAATCGTCGGTCTCGGCGATGCCGGCCTGAATCGATTTGATCCGCGCCCACACCGCTCGGAGGTCGACGTCGGGTTCGCCACCACCGATCCCGAACTCAGCGGCATGGCGGACGGCGTGAGCGACGCGGGCGCTCGCGATGAGCGCTTTCGAGGGCACGCAGCCCGTCCAGAGACAGTCGCCACCGATGCGCGCCCGTTCGACCGCCGCGACTCGCAGACCGAGCTCGCCGGCAGCGAACTCGGCAGCGAGCGTTCCGCCGGATCCGAGTCCGATGATGACGAGGTCGTACTCCTGAGCCATGAGCGAGAGAACCGTACCCGACGCCGGGAAATGCCGCGACATCGGTCCCCTGCCGGAGGGTCCGCGGTGAGCGAGGGCCGGTTCAGGGGTTGCCCACTACTGCGTCGACATCCCGGACGGTACCCATACCGATGTGGTTGAATCTCTGCGGGGGCGGACCACCACAAAGGAGATGTCAACGATGAAGAGCATGCTGGACGAGTTCAAGGAGTTCATGAGCAAGGGAGACGTCGTCACCATCGCCGTCGGCCTGATCATGGCGCTGTACTTCCAGAAGATCGTCGAGGCTCTGCTCGACGGCGTGATCAATCCGATCATCGCCGCGATTTTCGGGGAGTCGAACTTCACACAGATCGGGTTCGACATCGGCGATGCCCGCATCAGCATCGGTCTGGTGATCGACGCCATCATCAGTTTCGTCGTCGTGGCGTTCATCCTCTTCCTGATGATCAAGGCGTACAACAAGTGGCAGGGTCCCAAGGAGGAGGAGGATTCCGGGCCGTCGGAGATCGATCTCCTCACCGAGATCCGGGATTCGCTGCAGAACCGTTGACGTGAGAATCTCGGCCGGCTGTGCACGCGTCGGCCGGGAATCGGCTTCAATGTGCCCGTCATGACGTGGGCGGTACAGCGAGGCAGACGATCGCGGGCGGCAGGCGCCGTCCTGCTCGCCGCGGGACTCGCTGCCGTGTCGGCGTGTGCCGACGAGCAGCCCGAGATCTCGGCGGTCGTGCTCGACGTACCGGAGACGGTCGAGCTGGGGGCGTTCCCTGAGCCGCCGACCGACGAGACCGAGCCGGTGGCCCCGCCGACCACAGTGGTGATCGAGACGAGCACCAGCACCACGACGCCCCCGCCTGAGCAGATCGTCGCTCCGGTCGGGGATGTCGTCGACGGCAACCGGGTGCTCCTCATCGGTGACACGGTGATCGCCGCCACGGCGCCGCGCTTCGGCGGTGCGATGTGTGACGCTCTCGAAGCGTTCGGCTGGCAGGCCGAGATCGCGGCCGAGGTCGGTCGGTTCGTCGAGTTCGGCGCCTCGGTCGTCGATGCCAGAGTCACGCCGGACGAACCCGAGTGGGACGTCGTCGGCATCATGCTCGGCAATCACTTCGACGGCGATGTCGCTCAGTTCGAAGCCGAGTTGGATGCGCTGGTGTCGTCTCTTTCCCCGAGACCGATGATCGTCTACACGCTCGTGGAGGATGACACGTTCCAGGCATCGCTGAACGAGATCATCCGCGATCTGCCGAGCCGGTACTCGAACGTGCTGCTCGTCGACTGGGCCAAGATCGTGGCCGACGAACCCGACGTCCTGACCGACGACACGCCGTCCGGCTTGTCCGAGGAGGGCCGTCGGCGGCTGGCGCTCTTCACCGTGGCGGCACTGGGTGAACCGCCGACGATCGAAGGTGCGGGATGCGTTCCACCGGTCTTCGTCGACGATTCGGCGATCGTGCTCTGACGCTCAGCCGCGCAGGCCGTCGACGCCCGGGAGATTGCGGATCGCCGCAAAGGCGAGAAGTGCTGCGCCTGCCAGGATCTGTGCCCACACGGGAAACCAGCGATTGACGTTGATCGATCGTCCGGTCCGCTGCAGCAGCCAGGCCAGCCACGTCGCCGACAGCCCGAGCAGAATCACCACGACGAACACGTTGTAGCGCAGCGCCTGCATCACATCACCGCGGAAGAGGTGATGGGTGGCACGGGTGAGGCCGCACCCGGGGCACCACAACCCGGTCAGCGTGCGGAACGGGCACGGCAGGAACACACCACCGTCGGAGGGGTTGTCGGCGGCCACGTAGGCCGCGCCGGCCAGGAGACAACATCCGCAGGCGATCGGTGCTGCGAGCGGCATCAGCGCCGCACGTTCGGAAGTCACCGTGGCCGTCATCAACCAGGACCGTAGCCTGGCCGGATGCTCCAGGCTCAGGCACTCTCGGTGGAAGTGGGTGGTCGGCTCGTCGTCGACGACGCCAACTTCACCGTGATGGCCCGCGACAAGGTCGGGATCGTCGGCCGCAACGGTGCCGGAAAGACCTCCTTGTTTCGGGTGCTCGGCGGCGCTGAAGAGCCGGCAGCGGGCGTCGTGATCCGGCGCGGGGGATTCGGCTACCTGCCCCAGGACCCGAAGATCGAGGGTGCCGGCGACTCGCGCACGGCGATTCAGCACGTGCTGTCGGGGCGCGGCATCGACGACGAGCTCGTACGGATCGAGAAGCTCCGGATCGCCATGGAGGAGTCGCCCGACGAGCGCAACGTGTCGCGCTACACCCGCGCCGAGGAGCAGTTCCGGGTCAACGGTGGCTACTCGGCCGAGAGCGAGGCTCGCTCCCTCGCGGCGGGGCTCGGCATCGGCGAGGACCGCATCGAGTCGGCGATCGGCGTGCTGTCCGGCGGTGAGCGCCGACGCGTCGAGCTCGCCCGGATCCTGTTCGCCGGAAGCGATGTGCTGTGCCTCGACGAACCGACCAACCACCTCGACGTCGACGCGAAGACGTGGCTGATGGGCTTCCTGCGGCAGTACCGCGGTGCGCTCCTCGTGATCAGTCACGACCTCGACCTACTCGACGAGGCGATCACCCGCGTCCTGCATCTCGACCGCCCGACGGAGACCGCCATCGGGTCGATCGTCGAATACCGAGGCACCTACACGCAGTACGTCAATGCTCGGGCAGAAGACGAACGCCGGCTCACGAAGCAGGCGGCGGAGCAGGAGCGGGAGATCGCTCGCATGCAGAAGTTCGTCGATCGCTTCGGCGCCAAGGCCACCAAGGCGGCGCAGGCGCACAGCGTCGAGAAGCGGATCGCCAGGCTGGCGGCCGAGAAGGTCGACGCGCCGCGGGCCCAGAAGGTGATCAACGTCCGCTTCCCTGATCCGCCGCCATGTGGTCAGACGGTGATCGAGGCGTCGGGCCTGTGCAAGGGCTACGGTGGGCCGTCGGTGTTCGAGGATGTCGGCTTCGATCTCGGTCGCGGCGAGCGGCTCCTCGTGCTCGGCCTCAACGGCGCCGGGAAGACGAGCCTGCTTCGGATCCTCGCCGGTGAGACCGAGGCCGATCTCGGCCATTTCGACTTCGGCTACCAGGTCGAGGCCGGCTACTACGCCCAGGAGCACGACAACCTCGACGGCGCCGCTTCGCTGCTCGACAACCTGCGGGCCGACATGCCCACGAACGTTCACCTCACCGAGACCGAGTTGCGTGGGCTGCTCGGCATGTTCGGTCTGTCGGGCGAGAAGGTCTTCCAGGAGGCGGGTTCGCTGTCCGGCGGGGAGAAGACCAAACTGGCACTCGCGATGCTGATGTCGGGCCGCAACAACCTGCTGCTGCTCGACGAGCCGACGAACAACCTCGATCCGCCATCGCGCCAGTCGGTCGCCGACGCGCTGAAGTCGTGGAAGGGCGCCATCATCTTCGTCAGCCACGACACCGAGTTCGTGACCGAGCTCGCCCCGACGAAGGTGCTCCTGCTGCCCGACGGCGACCTCGACTACTTCAACGAGGACTGGCTCGAACTCGTCAGCCTGGCGTAGACACCAGGTGGGGGTTCACGTCGGTCCACGGACTCGAACCCCCACGAGTGCGGGCGTCAGTTGGAGCGGTGGGCGGTTCTGCGGCGTTGGAGTTCGTCGGGGTGGATCCAGCCGAGGCCGACCCAGCCGAAGTCGACCCGACCCATCAGCGGGGTTGCGTACCGCTGATCGGGTCGTGGGGGATCGCTCGTCGTCGGGGTCGGTCGACCGCATGGTTCGAGCGGGCTGCCCCTCGCGTCGGTGAACACGATGCCGTCGGGATCGTCTGCATTGCCGGAGATTCCGACCACACCACCGTGATGCAAGCGATGATGATGCGGACAAAGGCTCACCAAGTTCTCGGTATCGGTGGAGCCGCCCCGAATCCAGTGAACGATGTGGTGGATCTCGACGAACCGGTCATTGGAGCAGCCAGGAACCCGGCAGCCCTGATCCCGGCGCTCGATGATGCGACGGGTGCGCTCGGGCACGATGCGTTGGGTCCGGCCGACGGAGAAGGGCACACCCTCGCGTTCCCACACCGGCTGGATGGTGCCGTCGCAGCAGAGGTGATCCCGTACCGAGTCTGGAAGGCGCCATCCATCGGTGGTGGTTGCTGTTCCGTCGGCAACGTCGATGTGCACCCACGTCTTCGATCGATCGCGTCCGGTCGGTGACTCGATGCCGTCGATGTAGCGCTGGCAGATCTCGACGAGACAGTCGGCGGTGGAGATCGATTCCTGCCCGTGCTCGAAGAGCGACTCACGTGCTCTGAGCATGGCGGCGTCGACCTTCGCTCCGCGACCGAGATCGAGTTCACCGTTGATCCGCCACCGATGGTCGACGGTCGCCCTCGTGGTCATGCGATCGCGATCGGCGATCGGTGTTTCGGCGTCGGGTTCTGCGGACGAACCCGTGAACCATGCCTTGCGGATGGTCTTGCGAAGCCTGCTCACGGTTGCGACGCGGCCCCAGTCGAGCACGAGACCATCAGCCCAATCGGGCGCCTTGACGAGTTCCGTGACTTGTTCGAACGAGAGCTCGCCGGCGTCGAATGCCGACATCACGGTCGGGAACGAGGCTCGCCTCTCGGCCACCTGCACGATCGCCTTCGCCCGCTCGGGCGACACGCCGGCCCGGTAGGCCAGCCATTGAGCAGGGGAATGCACGCCCGTTCCCACCCACGACGCGTCGCGAAGCGCCCGTTCGGTGATCTCGACGAGTCGGGCGTTCGCCAGGTTCAGCACCCCTGCAGCGTCGGCCAACTCCTCTTCGTAGCAGTCGATCTGCTGGTCGTTGACGGTCACAGAAGTATCGTACATGTGTTCGATAACTGTCACAACATGCCTGCTCAGAGGACTTTCCGATCGTCCACGTCTCCGTATCTCGATGTGCGATGATCCGGGCCGCCGCTGCTTTGCCGACGTCGTGTTGCGGTGACGATGCCGGTAGGACTGTGGAATGTCCGACGACCGTCTCGCCCGGCTGACCCGAGTTCGACGCGAGCCGCCGCCGCTTCGAGCGGTCACGGTGACCGAACGAGTCGAGCTGTCACCTCGACTGGTCCGGATCGGGTTCGAGGGTGCAGGGTTGCAGGAGCTGGTCGTCGACGAGCCTGCGGCGAGCGTCCGTCTGCTCGTGCCGACACCGGGCACCGACGAACTGGTGATCCCCGAGTGGAACGGCAACGAGTTCCTGCTGCCCGACGGCAGCCGCCCTGCGCTTCGCACGTTCACCCCGCTCCGGGTCGACAACGTGGCCGGTCGGCTCGACATCGAGGTCGTCCGTCATCCCGGCGGCGCGGTGTCCGACTGGGCCGAGTCGGCTTCCATCGGTGCGCCGGCGGCGATCTCCGGGCCCGGAACCGGCTATGTGTACCCGGCCGCCGCAGATCGGCTGCTCGTGTTCGCCGACGAGACCGCTCTTCCGGCGGTGACGCAGCTCGTCGAGATGGCGCCGGCCACGCTGCCGCTCGAACTGCACGTCGAGGTGGTGTCCGACGACGCGATCATCGACGTGGCCGTCCGACCCGACGATCGTGTCGAGTGGCACGTGACCGAACCCGGCGCCGTTCCGGGTGGCCGGATCGTCGCCGCCACCCGATCGCTGCAGGAGCTGCCTCACGGTACGAACGTCTGGGCGTCGGGCGAGGCGTCGGCCATGCACGCCATCCGCACCCACCTGTTCGACACCCTCGGCCTCGAGCGCTCGCGGGCGACGGTGCGCGGCTACTGGAAGCCGGCACGCGGCTGAGCCGCGGGGCCTGCGATCAGGTACCCGGTCGCGGCACGCCCATCGCATTGGGGTACGGCACGACCGAGTCGGCCACGGCAAGCGCCAGCGGCAGCATGTGCTCGACGACCTCGTCGACCGCTTCGGCGTCGACGTCGGCCCGGGAGTGACCGGCCGCGAGGTCGGTTGCGGCCTCGACGGCCTCATGAGCATCCCGACCGGCCGTGGTAGCGGTGCCGTCGGCGTCGAGCCAGCCGCGATCCCGTAACCGCCGGCGAGCGGCCGCCTGTTCGCCCTCGGACCAGCCGCGGTGAGGAAGCACCGAATCCGGATCGACACCCGAGGTGGCCAACCGAAGGAGATGCGACTCGATCGGATCGATGTCGGCGGCGACCAGAGCTGCGATGTGGCCGTCGCCCCGGTGCTCACGAAGCACGGTCGCCCAGTGCCACAGCGCCAGGTGCGGCTCGGTCGGCTCCGCGAGCGCGAGGTTGGCCGCGAACATCTGGCGGCCACCCACCGACGCGGCACCCGCCAGCGACCTCATGGCGGGAACGACCTGCTCGGCAACGGCACCCACCTCGTCGATCGAGAGATGTGCACGGACCGCTCGATCGACCCCGTCGAGACGGGCCGCCAGTGCGGCCGCCGGCGTACACAGCTGCCACACGCCAGGAAGGGCCCGTGCGACGAAGGCCGGTGCGAACCCGTAGAACGCGCTCGTCGCCACCTCCGAAGGCACCGCCCCGAGAGGCGCCGACCGGGCCGCGAAGTACACGCGCCAGAATCCGGTGACGCCGACGTCGGCGAATGCGTCGCGCGTCTCGGTCGCGAAGTAGGTCAGCGCGTGGAACGGCTCGATCGCCTGCCAGAGCCGTCGGGCGTCATGCGAGGCCATCGCCGATCGATCAGCCGATGCCGACGCGAACGGCCCGCTCGGCTGCTTCGACGCGTACCTGCTGGAAGAAGTCGTTGCCCTTGTCGTCGACGACGATGAACGCCGGGAAGTTCTCGACCTCGATCTTCCAGACCGCCTCCATACCCAACTCGGGGTACTCGAGCACATCGACGGCGGTGATGTTGTCGAGCGCCAGGCGGGCGGCCGGGCCGCCGATCGATCCGAGATAGAACCCGCCGTGCTGCTGACACGAGTCGGTGACCTGCTGTGACCGGTTGCCCTTGGCGAGCATGATCATCGAACCGCCGGCCGCTTGGAACTGCTCGACGTATGAATCCATCCGGCCCGCCGTGGTCGGCCCGAACGACCCGGATGCGTAACCCTCGGGCGTCTTCGCCGGGCCGGCGTAGTAGATGCAGTGGTCGCGAAGGTACTGCGGCATCTCTTCGCCTGCGTCGAGTCGTTCCTTGATCTTGGCGTGGGCGATGTCGCGTCCGACGACCATCGGGCCCGTCAGCATGACCCGGGTGCGGACCGGATATTTGGAGAGTTCGGCGCGAATCTCGGTCATCGGACGGTTGAGATCGATGTGCACGACGTCGGTGTCGTCGAGATCTGCGTCCGTGGTCTCCGGCAGGAAACGGGCCGGGTCGTGTTCGAGTTGTTCGAGGAAGACGCCCTCGACGCGTGATCTTGCCGACCGCCTGCCGGTCGGCAGAGCACGACACGGCCATCCCGACGGGGCAGCTCGCTCCGTGTCGTGGGAGCCGCACCACGCGGACGTCATGGCAGAAGTACTTGCCGCCGAACTGGGCACCGATCCCGGTGGTCTGCGCGAGCTCCAGGAGCTTGGCCTCGAGTTCGAGGTCGCGGAACCCGTGACCCAACTCCGAGCCCGAGGTCGGGAGCGTGTCGAGATACTTCGTCGATGCGAGCTTTGCCGTCTCGACAGCGAACTCCGCCGATGTCCCGCCGATCACCACGGCCAGGTGGTACGGCGGACAGGCAGATGTGCCGAGCGCCTGCATCTTCTCGAACACCCAGGGCAGCAGCGTCGCCTCGTTGAGCAGCGCCTTCGTCTCCTGGAACAGGAAGCTCTTGTTGGCGCTGCCGCCGCCTTTGGCGATGAACAGGAACTTGTACTCCTCGCCGTCGATCGCAGAGATCTTGATCTCGGCCGGCAGATTGGTGCCGGTGTTCGTCTCGTCGTACATGTTGAGCGGCGCCATCTGGCTGTATCGCAGATTGCTCGTGAGGTACGTGTCCTGGATGCCGTGTGCGATCTGGGCCTCGTCACCGCCACCGGTGAAGACGAACTGGCCCTTCTTGGCCTTGACGATCGCCGTCCCGGTGTCCTGGCACATCGGGAGCACGCCGCCGGCAGCGACGGCTGAGTTCTTGAGCAGGTCGGTGGCGACGAAACGGTCGTTCGAGCTCGCCTCGGGGTCATCGAGAATGTTGCGGAGCTGCTGGAGGTGGGCCGGGCGGAGGAAGTGTGCGATCTCACGCATCGCCTCGGCGGTCAGCTGTCGGATCGCCTCCGGTTCGACCTTCAGGAATGTCCCCTCGGATGTGTCGAAGGTCGAGACCCCCTCGGTCGTGACCAGCCGGTACGGGGTGTCGTCGTCGCCCAGCGGCAACAACTCGGTGAAGGCGAAATCGTCGTCAACATCAGCCATGGTTCAACCCTACGGGCCACCACCGTGCGGCACCCAGGCGACTACCGATCAGGCCAACTGCCGAGCGAGCAGCACCACTGCCGATGCGCCACAGACAGCGAGCACGAACGGCCGGACCCGGTTGGCCGGCAGTCGTGCGATCCCGATCTGGCCCACCCACAACCCGGCCAGGATGCCCGGGATCAGCATCACTCCGAGCTGGAACTCGCGGCGGCCGAGCACGCCCGCGATGACCAGGCTCGGGATGATGAACATCGAGCCGATCGTGTTGAACGCAGCGAGACTGGCGCGAAGCGTCCGCGGGTCGGAGTGCTGGTACGTGAGCGCCATCGGCGGGCCGCCGATGGCGGCGACCGTGCCGGTGAAGCCGGAGACCGTCCCGGCGACCATCAGGTTGCGGCGTGACGGCGCGAACCGGAGCCCCAACGCCGAGGCGATCACGGCGAGGAGCACGCTGCAGGCGATCACGACCGCGATGAACCCCTGGCTCGCCTGGGACACGGCCCACGCACCGAACACGATGCCGGCGACCCGACCGACCACCGCACGGTAGATCTCGGTGTCGACGTGGTCGTGTTCGCGAATCGTCATGCCGACCGTGAGCGGCACGACGGCAATCGCAATGGCACCGGGGATGAAGCCGGGATCGATCAGGGTCAGTGTCGGCGCAGCCAGCAGTCCGAGCCCGACGCCGATCGACGCCTGGGTGGCTGACCCGACGAACACGATCGTCACCGCAACGAGCGCCTGCCACGGTTGGAGTCCGAGGATCGCGAGCACCTCAACGATCCTTCAGTCGTTTCGGATCAGCGGTCGCCGGGTCGACGGGCCACTGATGTTTCGGGTACCGCCCGGCGAGGTCCTTGCGGACCTCGGCCCACGATCCGGCCCAGAACCCCGGCAGGTCGGCGGTGATCTGGACCGGGCGATCGGCCGGTGACAGCAGGTGGAGGACGACGGGCCGTCCACCGGCCGTGGGGTGGACGGTGGTGCCGAACAGGTCCTGCACCCGCACCGAAGCGGTTGGTTCATCCGCCGAGTAGTCGATCGACACCGATCGACCCGTCGGCAGTTCGAGTCGGCTCGGCGCCAGGCGGTCGAGGTCGCCGCCGTCGGGCCACGGAAGCTGTGAGCGCAGCACCGTGGTCAGATCGACGTTCTCGAGGTCTGCGCGACCCGTGGCCCCCGGCAGGTATGGCCCCAGCCAATCGTCGAGCGTGTCCGACAGGGTCTCCACGCTCCAGTCGGGCCACGGGGCCCCGACCGTTCGATGGAGGAAGTCGACGCGCTGGCGGAGATCGATCGAGGCCTTCGACCATCCGAGTACGGCCAGTCCGGTGCGGGCAGCCTGGCGCATCAGCGCTGCCGTGGTCTCTGGTCCCGGGGCGGGCCGCCTCGACGTCGAGCCGAGCTGCATCGATCCGAGTCGCCGTTCGACGCGCTCGACGAGGTTGTCGCGTGCGTCGTCCCAGTCGATCGTGACCCGCTCGTCGATCTCGTCGGCGAACGTCATCGCCACGTCGTCGGCGTCGAGCGCTGCGCCCAGGCGGATCCTGGCCCGATCTCGCTTGCCGTCGAGGTCGGCCGCCACGACGAACGACTCCTGCGCCAGGGGGTCGGTCTCGGGGAGCCAGGCGCCCGACCCGGTTCTGAGCTGGAACTGACCCGGGCGGCGGCGAGCAGCGAGGCGATCGGGGAACGCGTGCAGCAGAGCGCCCCCGGCGCGCGTCGGCGTCGATCAGGTCGGTGTCGAAGGTGATCCGGAGGCGGCGCGCCAGGTCGCGGGCTCGGTCTCGGAGCCGGTGCACCGCACCCCGATCGGCGCGATCGTGTCCGGCGCGACCGGACAGCACCTGGAGGCGGATCGAGAGGTCGGCCGGTAGTTCATCCGGCCGGCCACGGAGGAGATCGCGTTCGTCGATCAGCACTGCGAGCGCACAACCCAGTGGGGTGGGCTCGGCGACCAGCATTCGAGCCAGCCGGGGATGCACGGGGAGACCGAGCATCCGGCGGCCCACGTCGGTGACGTGCCCAGCGGCATCGATGGCTCCGAGGTCGGTCAACAGCTTCGAAGCAGCCTGCATCGCCCGATGAGGTGGTGGCGTGATGAACGCGAGGTCATCGGCTGGTGTGCCCCAGGCGGCGAGTTCCAGTGCCAACCCGGCGAGGTCGACCTCGTCGATCTCGGGAGAGCGATGTTTCGAACGGGAGCCGTGCTCGATCTTGCTCCAGAGCCGGTAGCACGCGCCGGGTTCGACGCGACCCGCTCGGCCGGCGCGTTGGTCGGCTGATGCCCGGCTCGTCGTCACGGTCGTCAGCCGACTCATACCAGTGCCGGTGTCGAATCTCGGCGCACGAGCCAAACCGGAGTCGACGACGACCCGCACACCGTCGACCGTCAGTGAGGTCTCGGCGATGTCGGTCGACAGCACGACTCGTCGTCGACCGGGGGGCGACGGATTCAGCGCTCGATCCTGGTCTGCCAGTGAGAGGGCACCGGCGAGCGGATACACGTCGACCGTCGGCCCGACGGCCTGGTCGAGCGCAGCCTTCGTCCGGTTGATCTCGCCGATGCCCGGGAGGAACACGAGGACGTCGCCGGCCTGTTCGTCCAGTGCGCGCAGCACGGCGACTGCAGTGGCGGCCTCGATCCGGTCGCGTTTGCCTCGCGGTAGCCAGTGCATCTCGACGGGATACATCCGGCCGTCGCTCTCGATGACCGGGGCATCGTCCAGGACGGCGACGAGCCCGGCGGTGTCGGGCGTCGCCGACATCGCCATGATCCGGAGGTCGGGGCGGATCGTGCCGGCCACATCGGTCAGCAACGCCAAGCCGAGATCGGTCGGCAGGTTGCGTTCGTGGACCTCGTCGAAGATCACGAGGCCGACCCCTGGCAACTCCGGATCGTTCTGCAGCCGTCGAGTCAAGATGCCCTCGGTGACGACTTCGATCCGGGTGTCGGGGCCGATGTGGCGTTCGTCGCGGGTCTGATAGCCGACGGTGTCGCCGACGCGCTCGCCGATCAGGTCGGCCATGCGCCGAGCGGCCGCTCGTGTGGCGAGGCGACGCGGCTCGAGCATCACGATTCGCTGCTCGGCCAACCATGGCTGATCGAGCAACGCGATCGGGACCACGGTGGTCTTGCCGGCACCCGGGGGAGCGACGAGCACGGCGCGCCGTGATGCCGTGAGTGCCTCGATCAACGGGGTGATGGTCTCGACGACCGGGAGGTCGGGGAGCGGGCGCTCGGGGCTGCCCGGCACGGTCACCCGGTGGCAGGCGTGCCGGCGAACGAGACCGGGTCGCCCGGTGCCGGAATCGTCGGCACGTTCCAGCGCGTGATCTCGGCGATCGCCTCGGCCACCGCATGCCAGTCAGCAGCGTGCCACCCCTCCGCGACGGCAACCACCTCGCGGTCGACCCTGGTGAAGACGAAGGCAGGGAGCCGTTGGAGGCCCATGGCACGCACGACCGACCGATCCGGGTCGCAGAACACCAGGAAACGTTCGGTCAGCGGCCCCAGGAATGCCCGGGCGTCGTCTTGATCGGCGGTCACGATGAAGTTGACCCGAGCATCCGATCCTCGGAGTTCCTCCAGGATTCGGACCGCCGACTTCAACACCCAGGAGCTCTCGTTGGTGTACGGATCGAGGACCACGCTCGCCAGGTGAAACGTGGTCAACCATTCGCTCAGCCCTCGTGCCTCTCCGTCGAGCGGAGCGAGTGACAGTCCGTCAGGCAGTTTCGTCGCCACGGCGAGCGATCGTAGCGACCCGGAGGCCGGGTACCCCAACCATCGGTCCTTGGCGTACCGTACGGAGGTGCACCCGATCGAGCATCTCCGGTACGTCGCGAGGGCCCGAGGAGCCGACTCGGCGTCGCTGGTACGCGAAGCCGCGACGGCGCTGGCGTCGCTCCGGGCCGACTCTTCGAACCTGGTGATCGCCTGTCGACGAATCGTCGAGCGACACCCGGAAGTCGGTCCGCTGTGGTCGATGTGCGCACGCTTGTTGACATCGGACGACCCGACGATGCTGGCATGGGAGATCGCCGCCGAGATCGACGACGACCCGACGCCGAGGGCCATCGCGGGCGCACTGCCCGACGAGGCGACGGTGGTGACGGTCGGTTGGCCCGAGGTGGCCGGCGACGCGTTGATGCGGCGCGGTGACGTCACCGTCTGGTGTGCCGACAGCCGGCACGAGGCATCAGGATTCATGCAGCGGCTGGAGCGGCATGACATCGAGTGCGAGCCGATCCCGCACGAGTCGCTGGCCCGGGCAGCCCATCTCGCCGACCTGGTCGTCGTCGAGGCGACTGCGGCGAGTGCTCGACGCCTCATCGCTCCGGTCGGCTCACACGTCGTTGCGGCGGTTGCCCGGTCGGTGGGAACGCCGGTCTGGCTGGTGGCCGCCAGCGGATGTCGCCTGCCGGTCGAATACGTCGACTCCATCGGAGCCCAGGTGATCGACGTCGATGCGTCGTGGGATCTCGACGTCGACGACATGCCGCTCGATCTGGTGACCCACGTCGCCTCGGCGTCCGGCGTTTCCGCCGACGTCGCAGCCGAGCTCCGACCGGATTGCCCGTTCGCACCTGGAGCTCCTGCGTTTCAGTCCGTTCTGACGCGTTCAACCGTTCTGGTGCGCCGGTCGGAAGCCGGTGATCTCCTCGATCACGGCTTCGGCCTGGGCCAGCACCGGTTCCATCACGAAGATGCGGGCCATCGGTTCTCGGGCCGCGAAGATCATGTGAGATGTGTGATCCTCGCTGAGCACGGCGGGAATGTCCCGCTCCCAGAGTTCGTGCAGGATGAGATGTGCCTGCCACATCGGCATCCACGCCGCCTCCACGGTGCGTTCGGGGTCGATCGGCCGTGGCGGGTGCTTCCCGAAGATCCAGTGGAGAATGCCCACGCCCAGAATCTATTGGCTCTAGCGTGCATCGCCATGTGGAGCGGTCAACGATGAGTCGATTCGACGCAGTGCTGTTCGACGCGGGCGGTGTGCTCGTGCTCCCCGACCCGTTCGTGATCGGCCCTCTGCTGGCCCCGTTCGGCGGGTCACTCGACGTTGACCGCCATCGCCGCGCCCACTACGCGGGGATGGCAGAGAAGTCCCGAGTCGAGAGCCTCGAGGGCAACTGGGACGACTACAACACGGTGTACGTGGCGACCGTCGGCGTCACGGACGCCGACATCGCCCACGCGGCGATGGTGCTCGACCGCACGCGATCCGCGCATCTGTGGAGATGGCCGATTCCCGAGACGGGCCGGGCGTTGCGAGCCTTGGCCCAGGCCGACGTCCCGATGGGTGTCGTGTCGAACGCGGCGGGCCAGGTGGAGGCCGAGTTGCGTCGATCCGCCATCTGCCAGACGGGAGACGGGCCCGGAGTCGAGGTGAAGGTCGTGGTCGACAGTGACGTGGTCGGTGTCGCCAAACCAGACCCTCGAATCTTCGATTTCGCATTGCCGCACTTCGACAGGTTCGACCGGTCACGCATTCTCTACGTCGGAGACTCGGTCACGATGGACATCCGCTCGTCGACGGCGGCCGGTCTGCATCCCGTGCTGATCGATCCGTTCGACGACCACCCCGACGCCGACTTCGAACGCATCACCAGCGTCGAGGACATCCTCGATTGGTTCAATTCGAACCCTCGCGACGAGGACCACTTCTAACGTTCTCGACCGGATCTTGTCGAAGCGGTGTGTCGCCGGCGCTCGAGCCGTCGACCCGGTGGCTGCTCCGCGTGCTCGGGAATCCGCTGGTCCGGGTGTGTCTCCTGGTGGTCGTCCTCACGACGAACGCGGTGCGACGGCGACTGCGGCCGCTTCGTCGCGCTTCTACCTCGCCGGTGCCGTGAGGCGGCGCGCAATCACTTTCAGGCAGAGCGTCTCGTCGGCGCCCTCGAAGATCGACAGCACCCTGGCGTCGACGAACAGGCGGCTCACGGCGTACTCCTCGGCGTACCCGAAGCCGCCGTGGATCTGCATCGCCTCGCGGGTGACCCACTCGGCGGCCTTGCAGACGTAGGCCTTCACCATGCTGGCCTCCATGGCCCCCTTGCCCTGCGCCATCAGCGTGGCGACCTCGAGGGAGAACTGGCGGCTGGCCTGGATGATCATCGCCATTCGCCCGAGCTTGGCTCGCGTGAGCTGATAGTCGACGATGTTGGAGCCGAACACCGCCCGGTTCTCGGCGTAGTCGACCGCTTCGTCGTAGGCTGCCTGCATCACGCCGATCGCACGGGCGGCGGTCTGCAACCTGCCGTTCTCGAACCCGGCCATCTGCAGGTAGAAACCCTTGCCCATCCCCTCGTCTTCGCCGACCAGGTGGTCGGCCGGCACCCACCAGTCCTCCAGGGCGATCTCGTAGGAGTGCATGCCTCGGTAGCCGATCGTGTCGATCGGTCGCCCCTCCATCGTTCCGATGCGTTCGTTGCCGTCGACCGTCACGGGATCCTGTGAGAACTCGAAGCCGTGCGCTTCGCCACGCGGCTTGGGCACGATGAAGAGGCTGAGGCCGCGATGGCCCTTCGACCGGTCGGGGTCGGTGCGGGCCAGGAGCGCAAGGACGTCCGCTGCGGGCGCCGAACGTGCACCAGGTCTTCACCCCGTTGATCACGTAGCCGGCCTGGCCGTCCGGACCGGGCGCCGCGGTTGCGGTGACCTTCAGGTTGGCGACGTCGCTGCCGAAGTCGGGTTCGGTCACGGCGACCGCCGGCATCACTTCGGCGGCAGCAAGCTTCGGGAGCCAGGTCAGCTTCTGCTCTTCGGTGCCACCGGCGACGAGGGCGCGGGTCAGGATCTCCGGCCGCGTGATGAGCGAACCGCCGATCCCGAGGCTCGCACGGCTGAGCTCTTCGGTTGCGACGACCATGCCGAGGTACTCGGCGTCGCCGCCCTCGCTGAAGCCGCCGTACTCGGCCGGCACGCTGAGCCCGAAGGCGCCGATCTCGGCGAGACCGGACACGATCTCCTCGGGGACATCGCCGTTCGTTCGGTGAACGTGCTCGGCATGAGGTGCGACCACGTCGGTGGCGAACGAGCCGAACGCGTCGCGGACCATGTCCATGTCGTCGTCGAGGTGGCGAGGGCCTGGTGTCTTGGCCAGCGATGCCAGGAATTCCGGGTCCCGATACGTCTCGACATAGGCACGGGTCTCGGCGAGTGCGTCGGGCTCAACGCCCCACAGTGTCTCGCGGCCGATCAGTTTGGTGGCCAGGTCGTGCACTGCGTCGGCGACGAAGCCGCAGGTGAGCCGAGCCTCGACGTCACCCTGGCCGCCGTAGTCGAGCATCGAGCGAGCCGTCGCGATGCCGGCTGCGGCGTGCGAGAGCTCGTACGCGAAGACCTGCTGGGCGTCGGGTCCACCGAGCTCGGTGAGCCGGGTGATCGCGGTGCCGAGAACCTCGTCGGCGATCTCGATCACCCTCGTGGCGGCGGTCAGGTCGGGAGCAGTCGTTGGGGTGGCGATCGTCTGGGCCATGTGAGCAAGCTACCCCTCGGTAAGTCCCTGCGGAAACCACGCTCGGGGTCCACGGCCGCGAGGCGGGCCCACACGTTCGGGCGTAGCACCTGCAGGCACCCTTCATGACGGCGCAACCACTTTGAGTGGGAGGATTGCCCAGAATCGCTGACGATAAGTTGACTTGATTTGCGTTCAAATTTACGTTTTGATCACAGTGTTCTCGTTCATCGATACCCCCCACTTCATCGTCAACCACGAGAACAGAAGGCGGAAGTCATGCACATCAAGTCAAGGACCCGACGCGCTCGGGCGGTGATCGCCGGAGCAGTGCTCGCCAGCGTGATGTCGGTCGGAGCGGTTGCCCACACGGCCTCCGCGGACGAGGCCGACTCGGACGCGACACGTGTCGTGAACGTCAAGTTCGACGACGGCGGTTCGCACACCTTCATGCGAGGCGGGATCCGGTGGTGACGGCGCAGGAGTTCTGCGGCGGCCGTTGGTCCTGACACGGCGGCCGCGAGAGCAGCCCGGGGTGACAGTGAATCGTTCACCTCGGGCCGCTCGATGACCGATGACATGACGTGATGGCCGACTCCGAGGCGTTGTTCGAGGCGAACACGGTTCGCCGCGTCAATCCGCGCCAACCACGACCTGACGCCGCCCGACGCACCTATTTGCTCGCGACCGGGCTCACCATCGCGTCCGCGCTCATTCTGACGCGCCTCGATCTCGATGTCGTTCCGACCACCGAATGGACGATGCCGGCGTGGGTGGTCGCATTGCTGGCCATCGGCGCAGCCTTCTTGGTCTTCGACGTCGAGTTCCGGAGCGAGACCTACACGTTCACGTTCAGCGAGATGGTCCTCATTCTCGGGCTCTTCTTCGCGACGCCTCTCAGCCTGGTCATCGGTCGCCTCGGCGGTGAACTGCTCTTCTTGACGGTGCGCGAGCGCCAACCGCTGCGCAAACTCGTGATGAACCTGTCGGCCTTCTTCGCCGAGACCGTCGTGCTCCTCATGGTCCAACAAGCGCTGCTGAGCCCACTGGACATCCGCCAGCCGCTGAGTTGGCTGGTTGCGCTGCTCGCGGTACTCGCAGCGGAGATCGTCGGGTTCGCTGCGGTCGCCACCGCCGTGCGCTGGCATGGCGGGCCGCTCACGTTCCGTTCGATCCTGCAAATTGGCCTGGTGACCGCGCCCGCCAACACGAGCCTGACGCTGGTGATCGGCATCTTGCTCGACGTCCAGCCGAGTGCTGTCCCGCTGCTCGGGGGTGTCGCGGTCTTCTTGTTGCTGACCTATCGGGCTCACAGCTCGCTGCGGCAGCGGTACGAGAGCCTCAGCCTGCTCTACGACTTCACACACCTGGTCAGCGGGGTCCGCGAACCGGATGCCGTCCTCGACGCCATGCTCACGCAGGCCAAGGATCTTCTGCGGGCCGAGCGGGCCGAATTCTGGCTGCTGACCGGCACGGACTCGTGCCGACGCTACGTGGTCAACGACAGCGGGCACACGTCGACGACGCCCGATCTGCCTTCCGCCCTCGGTGCCGTCCTGACCGATGAGTTCGCCGAGCGGAGAGACGCGCGTGTCTTCGCCCGGGGGCGCACCGACGACGAATCGGTCGCCGTGCTCGCCGAACTGGATGCCCGTGATGCGATGATGGCTCCGATCGTCGAGGGTGATGCGCTCATCGGTTTCGTGGTGACAGCGAACCGTCTGAGCGACATCTACTCGTTCGCCGCGCAAGATGCCCGCATGTTCGCGACGTTGGCGAGTCACGCCGGTGTCGCACTCCAAAATGGGCGGCTGATCATCAGGTTGCACGACCAGGCGCGCCAGCGCGAGCACGAGGCCCGCCACGATCCGCTGACCGGGCTGGCCAACCGGGTGCGGTTCGCGGATCGTCTCGCGGAACGCTTCGACGGCGGAGGCTCCGACGATCAGATCGTCATCGCACTCATGGACCTCGACGGATTCAAGGAGATCAATGACACGCTCGGTCATCAGAGCGGCGACCAGGTGCTCGTCGAGGTCGCCGACCGGCTTCGTTCGGCCGTTGACGACTCGACGTTGGTCGTCCGGCTCGGTGGCGACGAGTTCGGCTTGCTCGGCGCATCGTCGGCCCGTCCGAGCGCGGTTGCGTCGATGTGTCGCCGGATTCGCAGCGCGGTGGCCGAGCCGATGGAGATCGACGGAATCGTCGTCACGATGGGCGTGAGCATCGGGTTGGCCGTGGCGCCCGATGACGGCGACAACGCGGAGACACTCATGCGGAGAGCCGACGTGGCGATGTACTCGGCGAAGTCGGGCCGGGACGGCGGCGTGTGCTTCTACGACGCCACCCGCGACGAGAACACCCCGCGGCGGCTGGCGCTCGGCCACGAACTGCGATTGGCCGTCGATGCCGGCCAGATCCGGCCGGTCTTCCAACCCAAGGTCTCGCTGCTCGATGGGCGGATGACCGGGGTCGAGTGTCTGTGCCGTTGGGATCATCCGACGCTCGGGGAGATCATGCCCGACGAGTTCATCCCGCTCGCCGACCGAATCGGGGTGAACGGTTCGCTGACCACGTTCATGCTGTCGAGTGCGCTCGAACAAGCCGACCGCTGGCATGCTGCCGGCAACGACTGGGGCGTCGCCGTCAACATCTCGATGAGCACGTTGCTCGATGACGACCTGGCTGCGATCGTCCGGCGACTGTTGTCGACCACGTCGGTTCCGCCGGGGATGGTCACGCTCGAGATCACCGAGACGCATGTCATGTCGGACGCGGTTCGGGCCACTCGTGCCCTCACTGAGCTCGCAGCGCTCGGCGTGCGGTTGTCGGTCGACGATTTCGGGACCGGTTACTCGTCGCTCGCGTATCTACAGCGTCTCCCGGTCGACGAGGTCAAGATCGACAAGGTGTTCGTCCAGGCACTCGAGACCGACCAAGGTGCCGCTGCAATCGTTCGTTCCGTACTCGACCTCGCCCGAAACCTCGACCTCTGGGTCGTTGCCGAAGGCGTCGAGCACGCCGAGATCGCCGAGCGGTTGCGAATGCTCGGATGCGCCGAAGCTCAGGGCTTCCACTTCGCCCGGCCGATGCCGGGTTCGGAGATCGAGGAGTTCGCGGCGACGATCGATCCGTTGCTCGCAGTGGCCGGCTGATGGCACATCACCCGTGCGACGGGCCGGCAGCGGTGGCATCCTGGCCGGCGATGTCTCCCATCAATGTCTGTGTGTTCTGTGGCGCGAATCCCGGTCTGGATCCCGGACTCGCATCCGTGGCCGATCAGCTCGGTGCCGCGATCGCTCGTGCCGGCCATGGAGTCGTCTACGGCGGCGGGCGAGTGGGGCTCATGGGCATCGTCGCCGACGCCGCCCTGCGCGAAGGAGGCCAGGTCGTCGGATTCCTGCCCGAGGCGCTGACCGACCGTGAGGTCGAGCACACGGGCCTGACCGAACTGGTCGTGACCGACTCGATGCACACGCGCAAGGCCGGAATGGCCGACCGAGCAGCAGGCTTCATCGCTCTGCCCGGTGGGTTCGGCACCCTCGACGAGGTGCTGGAGATCTTGACCTGGAACCAGATCGGAATCATTGCCAAGCCGGTCGCGTTCCTCGACGTCGGCGGCTACTACGAGTCGCTGTTCCGCTTCTTCGACGATGCGTGTGCGGCCGGTCTGATCAAACCGGAACACCGCGAAATGGCACGCCGCGTGACGACCGTGGACGAGGCGATCGCGGTCGCCTCGGGCCCTGCGCCGTCCAGCCCGAGCAAGTGGACGGATCCGTCCGTCAGGTGACCGCGTGAACGATCAGAGGTCGGGACTCGCTGATCGCTCGCGCCGACCGAGAGTGACCGGTTGGCCGGCGGCGAGTTGGCCGCAGGCCGCATCGATCTCGGTTCCCCGATTCTGCCGTACGGTTGCGACCGCCCCGTGCGACAGCAGGAGGTCGCGGAACTCGTACACCCGCTCGAGTGAGGAACCGACGGTCGGGAATCCGGGCGTCGGGTTCAGAGGGATGAGGTTCACATGAACGCGCGGTCGGACGCGGAGGCTGAGCTCCGCCAACTCGGCTGCGTCGCTGTCGCGGTCGTTGACGCCGCCGATCATCGCCCACTCGAAGCTGATGCGCCGGTGCTTCACCGCGAGATAGTCCCGGCACGCTTCCATCAGATCATCGATCGGATACTGCCGGTTGATCGGCACGAGCTCGTCGCGGAGCGAATCGTTGGCGGCGTGCATCGACACCGCGAGGTTGATCGGCAGCGACCGGTTGGTGAGCTTGCGGATGCCCGGGATCAGGCCGACGGTGCTGATCGTGATGTGGCGTGCCGACAGCCCGATGTCGCCGTGGATGCGTTCGACGGCCGACCACACTGGACCCTCGTTCGCGAGCGGTTCACCCATCCCCATGAACACGACGTTCGACACCCGTCGATCCGATGCCCGGGCGCGGCGCGTGGCCAGGGCGACCTGTTCCACGATCTCGCCGACGGTCAGGTGGCGAGTGAACCCGGCCTGCCCCGTGGCGCAGAACCCGCATCCCATCGCACACCCGGCCTGGCTGGAGATGCACACCGTGGCCCGGTCGGGATACAGCATGAGCACCGTCTCGACGCGGCTCCCACCGTCGAGCTCCCAGAGGAACTTGACGGTGTCGCCGTTCTCGCTGACCGACTCGGTGACCAACTCGAGTGCGCTCGGCAGCTCGCGGTCGATGTCGGCGCGCATCGTTTTGGGCACGTTGGTCCAGTCGGCGGGCTCGGAAAACTGCTCGTAGAGACCACTCCACACCTGGTCGACCCGATATCGCGGCGCACCGTCGAGGAGTACTGCGAGTTCGTCGCGGCCGACGTCGTACCGGGTCGTGGGGGTCACAGAGGCCATGGCGCTCAGATCAGTTCGGCGGCGAGCTGCTCGTATTGGCTGATTCGGTCGCGGCACACGTCGAGGCTGGCGGTCCAGAACGCCTCGTCGGTCACGTCGAGACCGAAGACCGCGCCCAGTTCTTCGGCGGTATCCATGCCGGCACGCGACAGCAGATCGTCGTACCCGACCCGAAACCGTTCGGGATCGTTCCGGAACCGGGCATACAGGCCGAGGCCGAACAGCAACCCGTACGTATAGGGCCAATTGTAGAAGTGTGAGCCGTAGTAGTGAGGTTTCAGCACCCACATGTACGGGTGCTGGTAGTCGGTGTCGACACCGTCCCCGTAGGCCTCTCGTTGGCAGTCGAGCATCAGCTCGTTGAGCTCGCTGATTCCGAGGGTGCCTGACGCACGCCGCTCGAAGACGGCGGTCTCGAACAGGAAACGAGAACGGATGTCGACGACGACCTGATTGGTGCCGGCGAGATCGACGTCGAGCAGCGCAAGGCGTTCGGGGCCTTCCAGGCGTGCGAGTCCGGCCTCCACGGCCAACGTCTCGCAGAAGATGCTCGCGGTCTCGGCGAGCGCCATCGGCACCCGCTTCTGCAGTGGCGTTCGGCCGGCGAGCGTGGTGTTGTGGTAGGCGTGGCCGAGCTCGTGGGCGGTGGTCTGGGCCGAGTCGACCGACCCGGCCCAGTTGAGCAGCACCAGTGAGCGGTCGCCGGTGAACGACATACAGAACGCGCCACCGGTCTTGCCGTCGCGCGGTTCGGCATCGATCCACTGTTCGTCGAGGGCCCGATCGACGATGCCGGCGAGTTGGTGGCTATACGTCGAGAAGGCCGCACGAACCCAGTCGATGCCCTCGGACCACGAGATCGAGGCCGACACGTGGGGGAGCGGCGCGACGTGGTCCCACCAGGGCAGCCCGCCGTCGTGGCCGTGGAGCTGCGCCTTGGTACGCATCCAGCGCCGGAAGTCGGGCAGCGCGGCGGTCACCGCTGATTGCATGGCGTTGAAGGTGGGCCGGCTGACGCTGTTGGCGAACAACGACGCATCGAGCGGGGAATCCCAATTCCGACGGCGGTTGACGGTGTTGGCCTCGCCCTTGATGGCATTCATCGCGCCGGCGACCGGTGTCGTCACGGTCGGCCATGCTCGCATCTCGGCGTCGTAGGCGGCCCGACGAACGTCGGGGTCGGTCGACGTGGCGAGCCCTCTCACCGCCGGCATGGGAAGCGTGGCGGTTCGGCCGTCGGGGAAGTCGACGTCGGTGGTCAGCTGTGAGGTCACGTCCTGCATCAGCCGGCCCCACGCACCTGAACCCGTGGTGCGCAACTCCGCGTACAGGCCTTCGTCGGTCTCGGTCATCTGGTGGTCGGCCCGTTCCTCGAGGCGGGACAGCGGGCCCCGGTGTTCCGCGACCCGTTCGCTGACGGCGGCCAGTTCGTCGACCCCGAGTGAGTGGACCCAATCGGCCAATCTGGCGAGCAACGGGCCGATGACGGCTTCCTGCACGTCGAGCCGGCTCGCCAGCGACTGTGCGAGCTCGTCGCGCGAGTCGGTGGTGACGGTTGCGTAGACGGTCGCGCCGAGCTCTTGGAGTTCCTCACCGAGGCTGTTGTAGGCGTCGATCACGGCATCGGCCGATTCCCCGTCGGCGGCCGTGACCGGCCGAGGTTCGACCCCTCGAACGTCGTGCTCGTCGAACAGCGCGACGAGTCGCGTGGCCTCGGCACCGATGCGTTCCATCGCTTCGTTGAAGCTGCGCGACTCGAGTGACTCGTGGATGTCGGCCACGCTCCATCGGGGCAGTTCGGTCACGTCGGTCTCGGTCGTCGTCATTCGTCTGATCTCCTCGAAGTCAGAAGTCGCCGGCATAGGCCTGCCGGCTGCGGTGGATGGAGAAGCCGAGCGCATGGTAGAGCCCAACGGCGGCGACGTTGTCGGCGTCGACGTACAGGTTCGCCTCGCTCACGCCTCGGGCGGCGATCGAGTCGAGTCCGGCGAGCGTGAGTTGTTTTCCGAGCCCTCGTCCGTGGAATTCGGGGTCGACGGCGATCACGTAGATCTCACCGACGACCGGGTCGAGTTCGTGGTGGAGTTTCGTCCAGCAGAATGCAGCCAGCCGGCCGTCGATGTCGTGGACGCGGAAACCGGATGCGTCGAACCAGGGCTCAGCCATGCGCAGTGCGAGCTCGTCAGCGGTCCAACCGCCCTGTTCGCCGTGTTCGGCGAACGCCCGGTTGTTGACGGCGAGCCACGACTCGTCATCGACGCCGGGCAGGAAGCTGCGTGTCGCGACCGATGCGTGCACGTCGAGTGGGAGTGTCCGCCGCATTTCGTGGAGGCCGCGCACGGGCGCCAACCCGTGCTGCTCGGCGAACGCCCGATCGGCGTGGGTGGGGTCGTCGACCCACCAGAACAGTCGGCCGCCGCCGCGGTGGGCGAAGGTCTCGATGGCGGTCTCGGCGATGTCGTCGACGACGGCTCGTGCGTCGTCGACATCGTTGCGGCCGAAGGCCTCGAGCGACGACGAATCATTGGCGGAAGAGATCTGGGCGAGCGCGATCGGACCGGATTCGTCGCGGGCGACGACGGCGAGAAACCCGTCGGAGCCACCTCGCCGGAGGTCGAGCCACAGGTGATCGGACAGGGGCCGATCTCCGCGTGACTCGGTCGTGTGTTCGACGAGTGCGGTCAGGTCGTCGACCTGCTCCGCGGTGGGCCGCTGCAGGATCTCGACGACTCGCATGAAAGGAAAAGGGTAGCGGCGCGACCAGCCGGATGGCCGGTTACGCGGTCGCGCAGCAGCGCTGCGGTCGATAACAACTGTTCGGACGACGGTCGCTCAGGAATTCACGTCAGAGTTGTGTGAAACGTCCTTATTTCACGGGGGTAATGCTTGCAGTGTGAATCATCGGATGTGACAATGGTCGGTACCAGGTTCCCGCCACCTGGTCGAAGTGAGGCTGGGTTCCGCCACCTGGTCCACTCACGGGTTTGACGGCCCCTCGGCTCGCCGGGGGGCCGTCCCCGTTTTCGTTTCCGAGTACACGCCGCGAACGTGTTGCCACGGCACGATCTCCGCTCAGCGTTCGAGGGTCTTGATCGCCCGCCGGAGGGCGCGGGCCGCGATGTGGAGTTGCCGTTCGGCCTCGTGCACGGTCGTGACCACGTCCTCGCGCTCGGTGCCCAGGTAGGGCTCGGCAATGGCGGCGACACGATCGCGTTGGCGGTCGATCGTGTCGGCGATCACATGCAGTTCGGCGGCGGCGGAGGCCGGGTTGGGGCCGGCGGTACGAGTCACGCCCCACAAGCTATTCCATGCGTCCGGCGACCCGTCGGTAGCCTGCCCGTGTGATTCCGGTCCGTGACGATTTGCGCGCCCTCGACGGCTATCACTCCCCGCAGGTCGACGTGGCTGTTCGACTCAACACCAACGAGTCGCCGATACCGCCTCCCGACGCCTGGCGCGACGCCTTCGCGGCTGAACTCTCACGTGTCGACTGGCACCGCTATCCCGATCGCGGAGCCCACGATCTACGCCGAGCGATCGCCGACCTGCACGGGGTCGCACCCGACATGGTGTTCGCCGCCAATGGATCCAACGAGGTGCTCCAGACGATCCTGCTGACGTACGCCGGAGCCGGCCGGACCGTCGCCACGTTCGAACCGACCTACCAGATGCACGCACAGATCGCCCGCGTTGTCGGGTCGTCGGTCGTGGAGGGGGAGCGGCAGGCCGACTTCACGCTCGACCCCGCCGAGGTGCGTCGGGTCATGACGGCCCACGACCCGAACGTGACGTTTCTCACATCTCCGAACAATCCGACCGGGCTCGTCGAGCCGGCGACACGCATCGACGAGTTGCTCGAGGCGTCGAATGGCCTCGTGGTCGCCGACGAGGCGTACGCACAGTTCCGCGAATTGGTCGGCGATGTCGATGATCGACGAGTCGCGACCGCTCGTCGTGACCCGCACGTTCTCGAAGACCTGGAGCATGGCCGGTGTCCGACTCGGCTACGTGGTGGGTCCGACTTGGTTCGTCGCCGAACTCGAGAAGGTGGTGCTGCCGTACCACCTCGATGCTGCAAAGCAGATCGCCGGACGGCTCGCCGTGCGGTACGTCGACGAGATGGATGAACGGGTGAGAACCATCGTCATGGAGCGCGAGCGTTTGTCGGCGGACATGGCGTCGCTACCGATCGATGTGACGCCGAGTGGCGCCAACTTCGTGCTGTTCCGCCCGGTGGAACGGTCGGGGCGGGAGGTGTGGCAGGGGTTGCTCGACCGGAGTGTGCTGGTCCGCGACTGCTCGGGCTGGCCGCGCCTCGCCGACTGCCTCCGCGTGACGGTCGGAACGCCCGACGAGAACAACGCGTTCCTGGACGCAGTGAGAGAGGTCATCGCATGAGCCGCACCGCGCATCGCAGCCGAACCACCAAGGAGACGTCGATCGACGTCGCGATCGATCTGGACGGCACGGGGCGGACCGATGTGTCCACCGGGATCCCGTTCTACGACCACATGCTCGACCAGCTCGGACGGCACGGCGGCTTCGACCTGACCATCCGGGCCGAGGGAGATCTGCACATCGACACGCACCACACGGTCGAAGACGTCGCGATCGCGCTCGGCGAGGCGTTCCGCGACGCGCTCGGCGACAAGGCCGGGGTGCGGCGGTTCGCGAGTGGCCGGTTCCCGCTCGACGAGGCGCTCGTCGACATCGCACTCGATCTGTCGGGCCGGGCTCACGTCGAATGGTTCGTGCCGATGCCTGAGGTGCTCCCGCTGGGCACTCCACCCTTCGATCCGCAACTCGCCGAGCACGCGGTGACGTCGTTTGCCGATGCGGCCGCGATCACCTTGCACGTCGAGCTGGTCCGCGGTCGCAATGTGCACCACATCATCGAAGCGACGTTCAAGGGACTGGCGCGGTCGTTGCGCGATGCCGTGCGGGTCGACGGTGCGGGTGGCGTGCCCTCGACGAAGGGTGTGCTGTGACCGAGGGCTCGCGGCCACTCGTCGCGGTACTCGACTACGGGATCGGCAACCTGCACTCGGCGCGCAAGGCGCTCGAGAAGATGGGTGCGGACGCCCGGCTGACCGTCGACCCGGGGCTGGTCGCTGACGCCGATGGTGTCGTGTTGCCGGGCGTCGGTGCGTTCGGTGCGTGCATGCGCACGCTCCGGTCGGTCGGGCTCGATCGTCCGGCGCTCGACGCGGTGGCGTCGGGCCGTCCGTTCCTCGGCATCTGCGTCGGCATGCAGATGCTCTTCGACCGCAGCGAGGAGGATGCCGTCGAGGTCGGCCTCGGAGTGATCCCCGGAACCGTGCGATGGATTCCGCCGGGTGTCAAGATCCCGCAGATGCAGTGGAATCGTCTCGTTCTCCGCCTGCGCGACGATCCGATGCTGGTCGACCTCGGCTCGGACCCGTGGGTGTACTTCGTGCATTCGCTGCACGGCGTGCCCGACGATCCCTCCTTGGTCGCGGCCACGTGCGACTACGGGGTGGAGTTGAACGCCGCGTTTCGACGCGACAACGTGTTCGCCACCCAATTCCATCCGGAGAAGTCCGGCCCGACCGGGTTGCAGCTGCTGGCGAACTTCGTGGGCGTGTGCGTCGAGTCGCGTGCGGGCACCGGGGCGACGGCCTGACGATGCTCTGCGACCTCTATCCGGCGATCGACCTTCGTGGTGGCCGCGTCGTCCGGCTCACCCAGGGCGACTACGACGTCGAGACGGTGTACGGCGACGACCCGGTCGCCGTGGCGGCCGCATTCGCCGACGCCGGTGCTCCGTGGGTGCACGTGGTCGATCTGGACGCTGCCCGCTCGGGCGACCCGGTGAACCGTCCCGTCGTCGAACGGATCGCGGCGGAGCTCCGGGGCCGTGCGAAGCTCCAGAACGGCGGTGGTGTGAGGTCGGTCGACGACGCACGACAGCTCGCCGATGCCGGCGTCGACCGGGTCGTGATGGGGTCGGCCGCCGTGCGCCGTCCCGAACTCGTCGGCGAGGTCAGTCAGGTCGTCGCCGTCGCCGTCGGGCTCGATCACCGCAACGGTGAACTCGCCACGGACGGCTGGACGGAGGGCAGCGGCGTGCAGTTGACCGATGCGCTCGGCCGGTTCCCGACCGCGGCCGCGTTCGTCATCACCGACATCGCCCGAGACGGGATGCTGGCAGGTCCCGACATCGATGGTCTCGCTGCGGCGGTTGCTGCCACGGCGACGCCGGTGATCGCGAGTGGTGGCGTGTCTTCGCTCGATGACGTCGCTGCCCTGGCCTCGATCCCCGGCCTCGGTGGCATCATCACCGGCAAAGCGTTGTACGAGGGTCGGTTCACGGTCGTCGCGGCCGTTCGTGCGCTGGCGGTGGCGTGATGCGCGTCGCTCGGGTCATTCCCTGCCTCGATGTCACCGGCGGCCGCGTCGTGAAGGGCACGAATTTCGTCGACCTGCGAGATGCCGGGGATCCCGTGGAACTCGCAGCTCGATACGACGCCGAGGGCGCCGACGAGTTGGTGTTCCTCGACATCACCGCTTCGTCAGACGATCGTGACACCACCGTCGACATGGTGTACCAGGTCGCAGAACAGGTGTACATCCCGTTCACCGTCGGCGGCGGCATCCGGTCGCTCGAAGATGCCCGCCGCATGCTGCGCGCCGGAGCGGACAAGGTCAGCGTGAACACTGCAGCCGTTCAGCGACCCGAGTTGATCGCCGAGATCGCCGCCGAGTTCGGCTCACAGTGCGTCGTGTGTGCGATCGACGCCAAGCGCAGGTCCGAGGTCGTCGGTGACGGATTCGAGGTCTATCTCCACGGTGGCCGGACACCCACCGGCATCGACGCCGAGGAGTGGGCGATTCGGGCCTCGGAGCTCGGCGCGGGTGAGATCCTGCTGACTTCGATGGACCGCGACGGCACGCGGGAGGGGTTCGACAACGTGCTCACCCGCGCCATCGCCGACTCGGTGACGGTGCCGGTGATCGCCAGTGGTGGTGTCGGAAACCTCGATCACCTCGTCGAAGGTGTCGTCGAAGGTGGCGCCGATGCGGTGCTCGCAGCGTCGATCTTCCACTTCCGCGAACACACTGTCGCCGAGGCGAAACAGGTCATGGCCTCGGCCGGCCTCACGGTCCGCCCTCCGGCGGTCTGAGCACGCCGCCGACGGCTCCGAGTGCCTGGTCTGGTCGTTGACTAGGTTGCGTTGCGTGATGGAGGTCGGAGCGGCGGCGATCGAGCGGTATCGGACCGATGGTGCGATCGTTCTGCGGGCGGCCGTCGGCCCCGAATGGCTCGAGCGGCTGACGGAAGCCATCGAGCGCGACATCGCGCACCCTGGCCCGTTCGACCACTCGTACGACGTGGAGGGCGGACGCTTCCACGGAAACCTGCGTGTCTGGCAGAACGACCCGGATTTCGCTGCGTTCTGTCTCGATTCACCCGCGACCGAGATCGCGCGCCAGGTGCTCGGCGCCGAGCGGCTCAACCTGCTGTACGACCAGCTGTTCGTCAAGGAACCCGGGGCCGATCACCGGACTCGTTGGCACAACGACCAGCCGTACTGGCCGGTGTCGGGACGGGACGTGATCTCGGTCTGGGTCGCGCTCGATCGGGTGGACGAGACGAATGGCCGGCTGGAGTTCGTGCGGGGCTCACACCTCTGGGACCGATGGTTCCAGCCAGAGCCGTTCGGTCCGAACAACAGTGCTTCGGCGTACGACGAGAACCCCGACTACGAACCGATGATCGACATCGAGGCCGACCGCGACCGATACGACATCATCACGTGGGACCTCGAGCCCGGAGACGTCTATGTGTTCGCCGGCATGACCGTTCACGGGGCAGCCGGCAACCCGACCGTCGATCGGCGCCGGCGTGGCTACACGGTTCGGTACTGCGGCGACGATGTCGTCTACGACCGACGGGCAGGGGTGTCGGCGCCACTGCTGCACGAGACCCTTCGATCCGGCGATCGCCTCGACAGCGATCTGTTCCCTCTGCTCGCCACACGCTGAGCGCCGCTGCCGCCGTTGGTTCGGGTCGGTAGGTCACCGCCTGGATACGGTGTGTCGCCATGACGGATGCGTTGACGATCGAACGGCTCGGGCCGGTGACGGTGTTGCACCTCGACGACGGCAAGGCGAACGCCCTGTCCTTTGAGCTGATCGCCGCAATCCGGGCGGCCGTCACCGCGGCGGAGGAGAACGCCGACGTGGGAGCAGTCGTGCTGCACGGTCGGGAGGGACGATTCTCCGGCGGTTTCGATCTCGAGGTGATGTTCGGCGGTGACATGACCCAGATCATCACCCTGGTCGCCGATGGGGGCGAACTGGTTCGCCACCTGTGGGGCGCTGGGATCCCGATCGTCGCCGCGTGCACGGGGTCGGCGGTGGCGGCCGGTGCGCTCACGCTGCTCGGCTGCGATGTGCGAATCGGCGCTGACGTGCCCGCCAAGATCGGGCTCAACGAGGTCGCGATCAAGATGGTCCTGCCGGATTGGGCGCTCACGATCGCGACCGAACGGCTGAGCAAACGCCACGTTCACCGCGCCACGGCCAACGCCCGTCTGACCGGACCGGCCGAAGCCGTCGATGCCGGATTCCTCGACGAGGTCGTGCCGGCCGACGATCTACTCGAACGGGCCGTTGAGGTCGCGACCGAACTCGCCGAGACGCTCGACCCGCCGTCGTACTGCCGGACCGTCGAGAAGGTGCGCGGAGCGGTGCTCGACACGATGGCGTCGCAGATCGCGAGCGATCGAGCCGCCGCCTGACCTGTCGGCGGACGAACCGTTGGTTGATCAGCCGCCGATCTCGGCGGCGAGCCCGGCGTCGACTTCGGCCGCCAGCACGTCGAGCGTCGCAAGCCGATCGTCGAGTTCGACCGGGTCCGTCGGGCACTCGAAGACGGTCGTCTCGGCGTGGGCGATCCAGTCCTTGACGGCGGCGTCGAGCGCTTCGTACGGAGCCGGCAGCAGCGCCGGCATCTCGCTGCGGAACCGGCCGAGCCGCTCGCCGCACAGCGCTTCGCCCTGTTGGACGATCGCGTCGGCCGTCGGCACCAGCGCCTGGCGCGCCGTCCACACCTCCTCCCAGGTGTCGGCCGTCGGCCGATCGGCGGCGCCACACCCCCAGAGAACAACGACCACCAGGGCCACGCCGAACGATTGATGCCCTTGACGACGCAGTTGCATGTCGGCATCTTGGCAGGCCGCTGGTGCCGCTGCTCGTCTGCCGAGCCGAGCGTCGGCCGGTCCCGTATCGGTTCATTCGCCCGGTGTCTGGGTATGGTCCGACCATGGCAATTCCGAATGACAACATGGAGTACCGACGGCTGGGCAACAGCGGCATGAAGGTGAGCGTGCTCGGCTTCGGGAGTTGGGTCACGTTCGACAACCAGATGGACAACAAACTGGCGCTCGAGTGCATGCAGGCGGCCCACGATGCCGGATGCAACTTCTTCGACAACGCCGAGGCGTACGCCGGGGGTCGCAGTGAACAGATCATGGGCGAGGTGCTCCGCGAACTCGGGTGGCCGCGCTGGTCGTACGTCGTCACCACGAAGCTGTTCTGGGGGATCCACGGCAACGACCCGAACATGCGCAACACGCTGAATCGCAAGTATCTGATGCAGGGCATCGACGCCGCGCTCGAACGCTTTGGGCTCGATTTCGTCGATGTCGTGTACTGCCACCGAGCCGACCCCCACACGCCGATGGAAGAAACGGTGTGGGCCATGAGCGACATGGTCACCGCTGGTCAGGCGAACTACTGGGGCACGAGCGAGTGGAGTGCCGACGAGATCCGCCACGCGATCGACATCGCCGAGCGTCACCACCTGCACAAGCCGGTCACCGAGCAGAGCCAGTACAACCTGCTCGAGCGTGACAAGGTCGAGCGTGAGTACGCCCGGCTGCACGCCGAGACCGGATACGGCAACACGATTTGGAGCCCGCTCGCTTCCGGCCTGCTCACCGGCAAGTACACGGACGGCATCCCGGCCGACTCGCGGGCGTCGCTCGACGGGTACGGCTGGCTCAGCGAGCAGATGAGCGACCACGAGGCGCTCGCCCGGATCGAGAAGCTGCGCCCGATCGCCGACCGTCTCGACTGCTCGATGGCACAGCTTGCGTTGGCGTGGTGCACGAAGCACCCGATGGTGTCGTCGGTGATCACCGGCGCCAGCCGCCCGAGTCAGGTCGTCGAGAACATGGCCGCTCTCGACGTGATCCCGGCCCTCACCGACGAAGTCGCCGAGGAGATGGTCGCGGCCATCGGCTGATCGCCCGTCGGCCGGCGACGGGATCGGGGTTGGGTCCGCGGTGGGTCAGAGCTGGCCAAGACTCCGCCGGAGGAGCTTGCCGGTCGCGTTCCGCGGGAGTTCGTCGATGAACGTCACCGTGCGCGGCACCTTGTGTCGTGCGAGATGATTCTTGACGTGGGTTCGGACCTGCTCGATCGAGAGTTCGGTACCGGGCTCGGTCACGACGAAGGCGGCGAGTGCCTGTCCGAACTCGTCGTCGTCGATGCCGATGACGGCGGCGTCGGCGATCGATGGATGGGCCCGGAGCAGCTCCTCGACCTCGGCAGGGAACACGTTCTCGCCTCCGGACACGATCATGTCGTCGTCACGGCCCTCGACGAAGAGCAGTCCGTCGACGAATCGGCCCATGTCGCCCGACGACAGCAGGCCACGGATGCGCTCCTTGTCGCCGCCGTTCGTGTAACCGTCGAAGGGCATTGCGCTGCCGACGAAGACCCGTCCGACCTGACCATCCGGGATCGGGTTTCCGTCGGCGTCGAGGATCTCGACCCGGCTGCCGAGTGCGACCCGGCCGGCCGTCGACGGGTCGATGAGGAGGTCGTCGGGTGTGGCGATCGTCGCGACGGCGACCTCGGTCGATCCGTACAGGTTGTAGAGCACCGGGCCGAAGTGTTCGAGGATGCCGGTGACGAGTCCACTGCCGATCGCCGAGCCGCTCGCCGCGATCGCCCGCAGCCCGGGTGTCGGATGCGACGCCAGCACGTCGGGGCTGAGGTCGAGGATCCGCGACATCATGACGGGGACGACGACGAGGACCTCGGCGTCGTGTCCCGCCAGGGCCGCCAAGGTCTGCTGCGGCTCGAAGCGACGGGCGAGCACGTTCGTGGTGCTGCGGGCGAGACCGAGCAGGAGGTGGCTGAGGCCCCACGCGTGGAACAGCGGAGCCGCGATGACCTGGGTGTCGCGGAGCCGGAGCGGAATCCGGTCGAACACGGCACCGACACCTTCGATTCCGGCGTCGTCACTCCGTCGAGCCGCACCCTTCGGTCGGCCCGTGGTGCCGCTGGTCAAGATGATGACCCTGCCCGGCGCCTCGGGAGGCTCGACCGTTCCCGACTGGGCGAGCACATCGAGCGCGGCTTCGTCGATCGTGAGCCGGGCGCCACACTCCTCGATCGCCGTGGCGAACTCGTCGTCGTGGATCACGATCTCGACGGCCTCGTGGGCAACCACGTCGGCGATCTGTGGCCCCGCGAATCCGGTGTTGAGCAGCACGAGGTCGCCGCCGGCAGCGGCAACGCCGGCGGCTGCTTCGACGAACCCTCGGTGGTTCCGAGCCAACAGGCCGACGGCGACACCGGAGGTCACGCCCCGAGCGGCGAGTCCGGCGGCGATCGCCTGCGAGCGGTGCCACAGTTCCTCGTAGGTCGTGGAACCTGCGTCGTCGACGATGGCGATCCCCTCGGGATAGCGCTTGGCTGCGCCGGCCACGAGCCCGGCGAGCGAAGAACCCCACGGCGCCATCGCCGCGAGTGAGCGAACGAACCGATCAGGTCGCTCGAACGGGGTGAGCACCGACTTCGCGATCGCGGCGCCCGACTGGAGTTTCGACCCGAGTGGCATCAACGCCTCTTGGCCGTGCTCGCGAGATCGACGACGGTCACATCGGCCATCGTCAGACCGCCTTCACGAATCCGATGACGTCGCGCACCGATGCCCGGTGGACCTCGGGCATAGCGCCTTCGAAGAGCACGTCGCCGGCATGACTGGTGCCGTTGACCGTGCGGCACGCCACGCTGACCCCGGCGGCGAGTAGCTTGCGGAAGTACACCAGACCCTCATCGCGGAGCGGGTCGAGCTCGTTGACCGAGATGACGTGGGGCGGCAGACCCGACAGGTCATCGGCGGTGGCGTGATACGGCCAGGCGAGTGGGTTGGTCGAGTTCTCGCCCGACGGGTCGTAGACCTTGGCCATCACACCCATGATCGGTTGGCCGATGAAATACTCGTTGTTCTCCGAGAGCGATGTCAGCTCCGCGGGCGGGTCGGCATAGGTGCCTGAGATGTAGGGACACTGTGCGTACACGCCCGTGATTCGATCCAGACGCCCCTCCTGCTTGGCCTTGAGCGTGCTCGCGAGCGTGAGGTTGCCGCCCCCGGACTCGCCCGACACGACGATCTTCGACAGACCGAGATCGACCCGCTGGTCGTGCATCCAGTCGAGCGCCGACGAACAGTCGTTCAGTCCGGCTGGGAAGGGGTTCGGCCCGAGCACGCCGGCGCCGTTGCGGTATTCGACGCCGACCACGACGGCGCCCTCAGCGGCGAGCGTGTCCCGCCAGCGCTGGTAGTTCGCATCGGCGGCGGTCAAGATGACCATGCCGCCGCCGTGGATGTGCAGGATGCCCGGCAGGGGACCGCTCGATCCCGTCGGCCGGTGGATGAAGAGGGTGATGTCGTTGCCGTCGACACCGGGGATCGTCTCGGTCGACCGCTCGACACCTTCGACGGAGGGCAGTGCGGCGAACATCGCGTCGAACAGCTGCTGAAATCCCTCCTCGGCCACGTTGCAGAACTCGATCTGCTGGTCGAGCGGCGCCGATGCGTCGAGCGGCAACGGTTCGCCGTGACCGTCGAGACCGAACGGAGCGAGCGCGGCCGCGAGTCGAGGGTCGGTTCGCACGTCCGTGCCGAGCGTTTCGTCCGGATTGCCGAGTCGCCCCGGCCGTGGATGTGTCGTTCCCGTCATGGATCCCCTCGTTCGTCGGTGACCTGGTCAGGTCGGTCGTCCGCGACCCGACCCTAGTTCTGGCCGAGGAGCCAGTCACCAATGGTCTCGGCGATCCATGACGTCTGCCCGGCCACGAAGTGATCAGCTGACTCCACGACCACGAGTTCGGCCCGTGGCCAGCGGGCGACGACGGGCCGGGCGGCGTCCGGTGCCGTGAACTGATCATGCTCCGGGCACACGACGAGGACCGGAGGCGAAGGCGGGTCGACGTCGATCATCGACAGCGGCGGAGCGATTGCGACCACGGCCGTGATACGCCGGTCGACCGTGTTCAGTGCAACTGCCGCGCCGAACGAGTAGCCGACCACGGCGAGCCGTCCGACGCCGTAGTCGTCGAGCGCGTCGAGTGCAGCAATGACATCGTTGCGCTCGCCGATACCGCCATCGAACGCCGATCGGAAATCGAATCGCAGGGCCGTGAAACCGATCGTCGGCAGGTGACGGAACACGGCGTCGACGACCGGATTGAGCCGATTGCCTCCGTACTGCGGGTGCGGGTGGCACACCACCACGCCACCGGCCGAGTCCCCGTCCGCCAAGGCAACATCCGCGGTCAGCTCGTGGCCGTCGCTGGTGCAGAGCAGTACCGACTCCATCAGAGCGACGGTACCCTCACCGCCGTGTCTGCCGGTGACCAGAAGATCCCGATCAAGATGCTCAACGACCGCCTGCTGGTCAAAATGAGCAAGGAGGATGGCGAGCGCACGTCGACTGGCGGGATCCTGATCCCCGCGACGGCGCAGATCGCAAAGCGCCTCGAATGGGCGGAGGTCGTCGCGCTCGGCCAGAACGTTCGCAGTGCCGAGATCGGCGACCAGGTGCTCTTCAGCCCCGACGAACGCTACGAGGTCGAAGTCGGAGGCGAGGACTACATCATGCTGCGCGAACGAGATCTGCACGCCGTGGCCGCGCAACGCATCGAGGCGAGCACCGGGCTGTACCTGTAGCGGGTCGATGGCGGTGGTCGGAGCGTTCCGAGCGCACCCGGCACGGAAGCAGATCGAACCAGGTGGGAGTGGCCTGCACCGCGCTCGTAGGCTGCCCACCATGCCGACCGGAGTTCGAATCGATGTCACGCCCGAGAAGATTTCGTCGTTGACCTACAACTTCGACGGACTGATCCCGGCGATCGCACAGGACGTGCAGACCCGTGAGGTGCTCATGATGGCCTGGATGAACGCCGAGTCCCTGCGGATGACCTTCGACCACGGTCGGATGGTCTACTGGTCACGCAGTCGGAGGGAGCTCTGGCGGAAAGGCGACACGAGTGGCGATCGCCAGTTCGTACGCGAGGCCTACTACGACTGCGACAGCGACTGCCTCCTGTTCGTCGTCGAACAGGAGGGAAGCGGTGCCTGCCATACCGGCGAACGTTCGTGCTTCTACCGGTCATTCGGAGACGGCGAAGCCGTCGTCGGCGAAGCTGTCTGAACGACCGCGACCGGCCGTGAAGATCCAGCCGACCCGCGACGACTTCAAGGCGTTCGCGGCCGAGCACAGCATCGTGCCGGTGTGGACCGAGGTGCTCGGCGACCTCGAAACGCCCGTTGCGGCGTTTGCCAAACTGGTCGGCGGCGACGCCGGCTTCCTGCTCGAGTCGGTCGAACACGGTGAGCGCTGGAGCCGGTTCTCGTTCGTCGGCCGCAACCCGTCGGCGACGATCGTGTTGCGAAACGGTGCGCTCGAGGTGTCGGGCGGCCTGCCCGAATCGATCCCGACAGATCAGGGCATGCTCGCCGCCGTCGAGGCCCTGCTCGACACCTACACGAGTCCGGTGTTCGACGAGTTGCCACCGATGCACGGCGGCATCATGGGCTATCTCGGGTATGACGTGATCCGTGAGGTCGAGCATCTTCCCGACGCTCCTCACGATGACCACGGGTTACCCGACGCGATCATGAGCGTGATCGGCTCGTTGGCCGCATTCGACCACTGGCGTCAGCGCATCTACATGATCGAGAGCGTTCCCACGCACGGCCTCACCGACTCCCAACTCGACGATGCCTATGACGCCGCCGCGGCCCGCGTGCACGTCGCCGTCGACCGATTGGCTCAGCCCTTGCCCTACGTGCCCGTCGAACCGCCGTCGCCGGCGGACGAGTTGCCCGAGCCGACGTCGTCGATGCCTGGCGGCATGTATCAGCGTGCGGTCGACGTGGCGAAGGAGTACATCCTCGAGGGCGACATCTTCCAGGTCGTGCTCGCCCAGCGCTACGACCTGGAGCTCGGCGCCCACCCGTTCGACATGTATCGGGTGCTCCGGCAGGTGAATCCGAGCCCGTACATGTACTTCCTGCGGCATCCGGAGATCACGATCGTCGGGTCGTCACCCGAACCGATGGTCCAGCTCCTGGACCGCAAGGTGATCTCGCGTCCGATCGCCGGCACCCGCAAGCGTGGCGCAACCGACGAACACGACCGGCGGCTCGCCGCCGAACTCATCGAACATCCGAAGGAACGCGCCGAGCACGTCATGCTCGTCGACCTGGCACGCAACGATGTCGGCCGCGTGGCGAAGTTCGGCACGGTGCAGCCGGACGAACTGATGACGCTCGAGCGGTACAGCCACGTGATGCACCTCACGTCGCAGGTGTCGGGTGACCTGCGCGACGAGCTCGGACCCATCGACGTGCTCAGGGCGACCCTGCCCGCCGGCACGGTGAGCGGAGCGCCGAAGGTGCGGGCGATGGAGATCATCGACGAGCTCGAACCGGTCAAGCGGGGGCCGTACGCAGGCGTGGTCGGCTACGTCGATTGGTCAGGCAACCTCGACACCGCGATCGCGATCCGTACGATGTTCATCCGCCCCGACGGCACCGCCAGTCTCCAGGCCGGCGCGGGCATCGTCGCCGACAGCGTCCCCGACGACGAAGACCTGGAGTGCCGCAACAAGGCCGCCGCGCTCCTCGCAGCGATTCCAGCTGCACGACGAATGACCGCGGTCCGCCGAGCTTCTGGCACTCCCGCGTAACGCGGTGCGAGTGATCAGAGTGCGAGTGCGATCAGGAAGATGGAGCCCAGGAACCCGAAGACCATGCTGATCGCGATCGCAGCGAGCATCAGGAACGGGAACGTGGTGAGCGCCCGCACGGCGGCGAGCAGGCGGGGCCAACGAGCGAGGTCGGCTCCGAAAGCGCTTCCGAATCCGCCCATCTGACGCGACATGACGATGGCCGAGTTCGCCGGAGCGTCCCCGTCGCCGGGGGCCGAACCGTCGACGTCGACCACGAAGGTGTCGATCACCGTCCGGGTCTCCGGTCGGCCCTCGCCGATCATGGTCCGCACCTCGCCGGCCAACTCCGGGATGTGCCGTCGAACCGCCCCGACACGCCAGCGGGCGACACCGGCACACCCGATGGCGATCGAGGCGAAGCAGATACCGAGCACGATCCAGACGGTCTGAATCCCCCCGGAGAGCGCCGCGACCCCCAGCAGGAAGCCGCCGATGCAGACGAACACGACTCCGACGAGCAGCTTGGTCGAGAACGCAGCGGCCCGACTCGCGATCATCGAGACCGACGCCACGGTACGGCGGACGAGTTCATCGATCTCAGCCATCGGAACCCGAGTGTGTCACGCCAGACTGGTGCCATGGAATCGCCAGGAGATCTCGATCGGGTGCTCGGTGTACGTGATGTCGTGATCGTCGAGGGGCCGGATGCCCAGACCTACCTTCATTCCCAGCTGTCACAGGACCTGAACGGGATCGAGATGGGCGAGCGCCGATGGACGTTCGCACTCGAACCGACCGGCAAGGTCGAGAGTCTGGCGCGCCTCACCCGCGTCGCCGACGAACTCTTCGAGCTCGACACCGACGAAGGCTTCGGCGAGGCGCTGCTCGCACGGATCAACCGATTCAAGATCCGGGTCGCTGCCGAGACACGGTTGGGCGATCGGCGGGGCGCGCCGGCTGATGAGGCTGCGAGGGTCGAGATGGGTTGGCCCCGCCTCGGTTCGGAGATCATCCCCGGGCAGACGATTCCCGCCGGGACGGGTGTGACGTCGTTGGCGGTCAGCTTCACCAAGGGGTGCTACCCGGGCCAGGAACTCGTCGAACGCATGGACAGCCGCGCCGCCGAGGCGCCACGGTCACTTCGTCGGCTCGTCGTTGATGCGGGGGCGTCGCCGGGCGATCCCGTCCTCCAGGACGGCGACGAGGTCGGCGTGCTCACGAGTGTCGCAGGCACCCGGGCCCTCGGCTGGGTGAAGCGCAGCAGCGACATCGGCGAGGTCGTGCAGTTCTGAGCCTCGCCCGGTCGAACGTCCGCTGAGGGACAGGGCCGGGTCGTCAGTCGGGCTGGTCAGTCGGGCTGGTCTCGACAGGATGGTCAAACGAGCTCGCCGCGCAATGCGGTGAACGTCGGATCGTTGCGGAGCCGGACGAACTCCGGGGCCGCATCCATCGTGTGAGCGAGCAGCCGCCGATGCGCGGCGGATTCCGCCTCGGCCGCCTCGGCAGCGGCGGACAGCCATCGCACTGCGTTCGGCCCGTCGCCCAACACCGCCGATGCTCGCGCCACGACGGTGGCGAGCGTCGACGAGCGATGATCGGCGAATGCGGTTGCCGCGAACTCACCAGCTCGTTCGACGTCGCCGACCGCCAGCAGCACCTCGGCGAGCACGCGGGCGCTGTACTCGTTGCCCGCACGTGGGAGGGCGGCCGGAAGCGTGTCGACGACTGCTCGCAGTTGCTCGGGGGTCGCAGCAGTCGGCGGGATCCATCGCCCGGCCTTCGGCGATCGCAGGTCGGCGAGCATGATGCCCATCGCCCCGCCGACGTCGCCTTTGAGTTGAGCTCGGTGCGCCTCGAACCAGGGCGAGAGCCGCTGTCCGGGCTCCAGGACTCCGGGGCGGCCGGTCTGCCAGGCCACGGTCTCCACGTCGACCGAACGCTGTTCGCCGCGGGCGGGGCGCTTCGAGCTGGCCTGGAGGATCTGGAACTGGTTGACCAGCAGGAACACGATGAAGATGACGAAGCCCATTCGGCCGGTTCCGACCATGAGGGCAGCGCCACCGAGCGTGACGGCGATGCTGATGATGGCCATGACGCGGAATGCGCGGTCGCCGACGAAGTTCTCGAGGCCGGTCATGGCGAGATGGCCACCGTCGAGAGGGAGCACGGGGATCAGGTTCAGCATGCCGATGGCCGGCCCGGCCCACCAGATCGCGGCCGCGGCGTCCGACTGGCCGATGCTGTCGAACGACAGTGGGTTCACTCCGATCGCGACGAGGATCGCCACGCTGATGGCGATCTGCGTGAACGGTCCGGCGATCGAGATCCCGGCGCGCTGTGTTTTCGAGAGCGGCTGGGTCGGCCGGAACGACGTGTATCCGGCCAGGAAGTCGAGCGAGATCGACGCCTGACAGCCGGCACTCCTTGCCGCGACGGCGTGTCCGAGTTCGTGCAGGAGCGTGAGCACGGCGATCGAACCGGCCAACCACAGCCCGAAGGCGTCCTGATACAGGAACACGATCAGGCCGGTGAAGAGGATGAAGCCGGTGCGCACGTGTACGTCGAAGCCGAGCAACCGGAACATGAGCTGATCCTACGGGCGCACGCCATCACCTGCTCGGCGGCCGGACGCCGAGCGAAGCACGCCGTGCGCTCGTTGCCGGCACGGGGATGCACGCGTCAATCCTCGCTAGCGTGTGCGCCATGCCGTCGCCCCGAGTCGCCGCCTCGTGACCGCTTCGTTGCTGGCCGCCGAAAGCGGTGGACGAGAGAACTTCGTCGTGCTCGACGTCCAGGCCTGGCACTGGGTCGTGCTCCTGGCGGTCATCGTCGTGATGTTGCTGATCGATCTCCTGGTCGTCCACCGCGAGGCGCACGAGGTGAAGACCAAGGAAGCGGCGATCGAATCTGCCGTCTGGATCGGGTGCGGTCTCGCGTTCTCGTTCGTCATCTGGTGGTGGTTCGGCGCCGCCGCCACTGGCGAATACGTGTCGGGGTACCTGATCGAGAAGAGCCTCAGCATCGACAACGTGTTCGTCTGGGCGCTCATCATGGGGTACTTCCGGGTGCCACAGAAGTATCAGCACCGCGTGCTGTTCTGGGGCATCTTCGGCGCACTCGTGATGCGGGCGATCTTCATCTTCGCCGGCATCGCCGTCATCGAGCGGTTCTCGTGGGTGTTGTACATCTTCGGCGCGTTCCTCATCTACACCGCCGGGAAGCTGATCTTCACCGACAACGACCACGTCGATCCTGCGGAGAGCAAGTTCCTGAAGGTGGTCGACAGGGTCATCCCCACGACCGACGAGCTCGACGGGCAGAAGTTGTTCACCAAGCAGAACGGGCGCCGACTTGCGACGCCGCTGTTCTCGGTGCTCATCCTCGTCGAGGTCACCGACGTCGTGTTCGCCGTCGACTCGGTGCCGGCCGTGCTCGCCGTGAGTCGCGAGCAGTTCATCGTGTTCGCGTCGAACGCCTTCGCGATTCTCGGGCTGCGCGCGCTGTACTTCCTGTTGGCCGACATGCACGCCCGGTTCACGTTCCTGCAGCAGGGTCTCGCGATCATCCTCGCCTTCGTGGGCGTGAAGATGATCATTGCGGAGTGGTACCACATCCCGACGTGGCTGTCGCTCGTGGTGATCGCGATCGTGCTGACGGCGTCGATCGGCTTCTCGCTGAAGTACGAACGCTCGATGGCCGACGCCGAACTCGCCCACGAGGCGTTCGAACACAGCGAGTCGCCCCCGCCTCCGTCGGAGCGCTGACCGAGCGATCGATCCGAGCCGGGCCTCCGTCCGGTCGACGGTTAGATTCGGCGCATGGCGATCGCTGACGACGACATCGAGCGGATCCGCTCGACGGTGTCGATCGTCGATCTCGTCGGTCAGCACGTGCAACTCAAGCGGACCGGCCGGAACTGGGTCGGCCTGTGCCCGTTCCACGCAGAGCGCACCCCGTCGTTCAACGTGCGCGAGGAGACGGGCCGCTATCGGTGCTTCGGGTGCGACAAGTCGGGCGACGTGTTCACGTTCGTGCAGGAGGTCGAACACACCGACTTCGTCGGTTCGGTCGAATACCTCGCCAACCGCGCCGGCATCCAGTTGACCGAGACGTCGCCGGGTCAGAGCCAGCAGCGTCAGCGACGCAAACGCCTCGTCGAGGCGATGAACCAGGCCGTGGAGTGGTACCACGAGCGCCTGCTGGTCGCGCCCGACGGACGTGCGGCTCGGGACTACCTGCGAAGTCGCGGACTGGCCGGCGAGATCGCCCGCCAGTTCAAACTCGGTTGGGCACCGGACGACTGGGATGTGCTCGCACGGGAGTCGGGCATCGACGCCAAACTCCTCCACGACAACGGGCTTGCCTTCCGGAACCGCCGCAACAAGCTCCAGGATGCGTTCCGGGGTCGGGTGCTGTTCCCGATCTTCAGCGAGAATGGTGATGCGGTTGCGCTCGGGGGGCGGGTGCTGCCCGGCTCGACCGATCCGGCCAAGTACAAGAACAGCTCCGAGACGCCGATCTACACGAAGTCGAAGACGCTGTACGGCCTCAACTGGGCCAAGGGCGACATCGTCAACGCGAACCAGGTCATCGTGTGTGAGGGCTACACCGACGTGATCGGCTTCCACCAAGCCGGGCTGCCCCGGGCCGTCGCCACCTGCGGCACGGCGTTCACCGAGGAGCATGTCCGGCTGCTCAAACGCTACGCCAGTCGGGTGGTGCTGGCCTTCGATGCCGATGCGGCCGGCCAGGGTGCCGCCGAACGCTTCTACGAGTGGGAAGAGAAGTACCAGGTCGAGGTGAGTGTCGCGACGTTCCCTGGCGGGAAGGATCCCGGCGAGCTGGCCCAGCACGACCCGGAGGGGTTGGCGGCCGCCGTCGAGGGAGCGAAGCCGTTCCTCGGGTTCCGCCTCGGACGGGTCGTCGACGGTCAGGCCCCGCAGTCTCCCGAAGCGATCGCTCGTCTCGCCGAGACGGCGATGACCGTGGTCAACGAGCATCCGAACGTCAACATTCGCAAGCTGTACGCCGGCCAGGTCGCGGCGCAGGTGGGCATGCCGGTCAACGACCTGGTGGCGATGGCAGAGCGCGGTGTGCGCCGCCCGCAGGTCAGCGTCGCCAAGCCGAAGCGCCGCCAAGACCGCCGGGAGAACGCTGAGTTCGTCGCGATCGCTCTGCTCGTCCAGAACTGGGATGCAATCGCAACATGGCTCGTCGAGTCGCTGTTCGCCGACGACGTCTACCGTCGCGCCTTCCTCGCTGTCGCAGAATCGGCCGGCGATCTGGATGCGGCGCTCGACGCAGTCGACCCCGAGGCTCGCGACGTGCTCGAGCGGGCCGCCGTCGTCGACATCGACGCCGACCCGGAGGCAGAGGCCCGGAACCTCATCTCGGCCGCCGTCCGCCGGGAGTTGTCCGATCGGGCGACGAGCGCCGACTCGGAGCGGATCCGCGACGATGCCGATGCTCGGGTGCGGATGGAGCAGCTGAGTGACGGCGCCCTGGGCCTCGATGCGGCGGGCTGGTTGCTAGGTTGGCTGGAAGGACGCATGGAGGCACGCACGGTTGGGGGATGACCCGGTGAAGTTGTCGACGGTTCCGCCGCCATTGGAGGGGGTCGACCGGTCGGAATGGGATGCGCTGGTGACGCGCGGCCGTGCTGATGGCGGATTGCATGCCGAGCAGGTCGCGCACGTGCTCCGACATGTCGAGCTCACCGGTGACGCACTGCTGGCGGTGAACGGCTCACTCACGGGGGCCGGCATCACCATCGACGAAACCGTGCCTGACGACGGCGACGACGAGACCCCACCGCTGGGTGCGTCGCGCGAGGTGGTCGTCGAGGACGAGGACATCGAGCGCCTGCTCACCCGCCGCCGACGCCGGCGGGGCCAGAAACGGGCCGCGAAGGGCGACGGCGGCACGTCCGACACCGTGCGGCTCTATCTGCGTGAGATCGGCCAGGTCGACCTGCTCACCACCGAAGACGAGCGCCGCCTCGCCCAGCTCATCGAGGAGGGCCAGCTCGCGGCCGCGCAGATCGACGAGGGCGCAACCGGTGAGACGAACGAGCGCATGCTCCTGCGCGCCGTGCAGCGCGGCGAGCGCGCCAAGAGCGAGCTGACTCAGGCGAACCTCCGGCTCGTCGTGAGCATCGCCAAGCGGTACTCGGGTCGTGGGATGCAACTCCTCGACCTGATCCAGGAGGGCAATCTCGGGCTGATGCGGGCGGTCGACAAGTTCGATCACACCAAGGGTTTCAAGTTCTCGACGTACGCCACCTGGTGGATCCGTCAAGCGATCACCCGCTCGATCGCCGACCAAGCGCGCACGATCCGGATTCCGGTGCACATGGTCGAACACATGAACCGGCTGACCCGGGTCCGGCGACAGATGCACCAGGAGCTCGAACGCGAGCCGACCGTCGACGAACTCGCCGCCAAGTTGCAGATGGAGCCCGAGAAGGTCCGCGATCTGCTGCGCTACGCGCTCGATCCGCTCTCGCTCGACTCGCCGGTCGGTGAGGAGGACGAGTCGAATCTCGGCGACTTCATCGAGGACGCGAACGTCGACGGTCCTGCCGACGCGGCTACCCGGGCGATGCTTCACGAAGCCGTCGAGCAGGTGCTCGGTGAGCTGAGCGAGCGGGAACAAGAGATCGTCCGGATGCGGTTCGGGCTCGACGGTGCACAGGCGAAGACGCTCGAGGAGGTCGGTCGCGAGTTCGGGGTGACCCGCGAGCGCATCCGTCAGATCGAAGCCAAGACGCTCGCCAAGCTTCGGCACCCACAACGTTCGCAGAGATTGCGGGAGTTCCTCGAGAGCGAGTAGTCATCCGTCGGTGAACTCCGATGCACGACCCCGCGCCGAGCCCGATCACGTGGACGTCATGGTCGTCGGTGCCGGCATCTCCGGTATCGGTGCTGCGGTGTACCTGCAGCGCGACTGCCCGTCGAAGACCTTCACGCTGCTCGAGACCAAGGAGGCGTTCGGCGGCACCTGGCGGCAACACACGTATCCGGGTGCCCGCTCCGACAGCGACCTCTACACCTTCGGGTACGGCTTCAAGCCCTGGACAGGACCCCCGATCGCGACTGCCGGGCAGATCCTGGAGTACCTCGACGAGGTGCTCGACGAGCACGACCTCCGCCGTCACATCCGCTACGAGCACACGATCACTCGCGCGGATTGGTGTAGTGACGAGGCACAGTGGCGCCTCGACATCGTGCGAGTCGACACCGGCGAGTCGATTTCGATGACCTGCGATTTCCTGTGGATGTGCTCTGGCTACTACCGCCACTCCGAGGGCTACACCCCGGACTGGCCCGGGTTCGACACGTACGAAGGCCAGGTCGTGCATCCGCAGCATTGGCCGGACGACCTCGACTACGAGGGCAAGCGGGTCGTCGTGATCGGCTCGGGTGCGACCGCCGCCACGTTGATCCCCAACATGGCCGACGACTGCGAGCACATCACGATGCTGCAGCGATCGCCGACGTACTTCTATCCGCGACCGAATGTCGACGAGTTGGCCGAGCAGTTGCGAGCACTCGACGTGCCGCCGGAGTGGATTCACGAGATCATGCGTCGCAAGGTGCTCTCCGACGGCCAGGTGATCCATCAGCTTGCTGCCGAGCAACCCGAGTTCATCATCGACGAGTTGCTCAAGGCCGCGCGGGAGTACCTCGGTGACGATTTCGACATCGACACCCATTTCCGTCCGCGGTATCTCCCGTGGACGCAGCGGCTCGCCGTGATTCCGGACGGTGACCTCTTCGTTGGCATTCGCGACGGCAAGGTGTCGGTGGTGACCGATCACATAGATCGGTTCACGCCGACCGGCATCCTGCTGCAGTCGGGCGACGAGTTGGAGGCCGACATCGTCATCACGGCGACCGGCTTCAACCTGAACGTGCTCGGCGACGTGCAGATGTTCCTCGACGGTGAGGCGCTCGACTACGCCGAAACGGTGACGTATCGCGGCGTGATGTTCTCCGGTGTGCCCAATCTGGCGGTCGTCTTCGGCTATCTCCGAACGAGTTGGACGATGCGAGCCGACCTGATCGCCGATTTCGTCGTCCGACTCCTCAACCATATGGACGAGCTCGGCGCCACCGTCTGCACGCCGACCATCGCCGACGCCGATCAGGGGATGGAGCGCCGACCATTCGTGCCCGAGGAGGAGTTCAATCCGGGGTACATGATCCGCGGCCGCGATCTCATGGCGAAACAGGGCACGCACGCGCCCTGGACTGCCTCGAACGACTACTACGTCGAGCGCGACGAGTTCCCGGCGATCGATCTGGATGAGCCGGCGCTGCGATACCGCTGAGTCCCGACGACCGGAGGCGGGATCGTGTCGTTGTTCCCGTTGGCGGAGGCGATAACCTCATCGGTCGTCATTCCGGGATAGCTCAGTTGGCAGAGCAGTGGACTGTTAATCCATTTGTCGCAGGTTCGAGCCCTGCTCCCGGAGCCAGGCATCAGGGTCCCGATTGTGGGACCCTGTTGTGCGTTTTCGGGGCGGTAGCTCAGTGGTCAGAGCAAGGGACTCATAATCCCCGGGTCGTGGGTTCGATCCCCACCCGCCCCACTCAATCTAGCTGGTGTGATGGACGAGATTGTGCTCGCTGGATCGTCCTCGGGAAGTGCCATCCAACATCTATCCAACATTGTCGCACCGATCGCGTGCGATGAGTTCGTGGCTGAGCTGCGTACCGCCCCCGGAATGCGCGAGCGTGCTCCGGGCGTGTGGGAGCTCATCGTCGAGGCCGGCCGCGACCCGGTCACGGGGAAGCGCCGTCAGGTCAGCCGGGTCTTTCGGGGCAATCTGCGTGACGCCAAGAAGGCGCGAGCGGCGTTACTCGTGGAGGTCGGCAAGGGTCGCCACACGGGTTCGCGGGCCACGCTCGACGATCTGTTCGCCGAGTGGATCATCGAGCTGCGCCGCAAGGGCCGGTCGCCCAACACGGTGCACGGGTACGAGCTGGTCTACAAGCGCAACATCCAGCCGACGCTCGGCAAGGTCGAGGTCACCAAGGCGACGACCAAGACGCTCACCGACCTCTACGGCGCTCACCAGAGCCGTGGACTCGCGGCACGGAGCGTGTACCAGGTGCACGTGTGCCTGTCGTCGATGTTCACGCAAGCGTGCCGGTGGGGCTGCGCGCTCGAACCCCGCCCAGTGGGCCGACCCGCCCTCGATCCCGAACACCGAGCCGACCGTGCCAACCCCCGAGGAAGTACGAATGCTCATCGCCGAGGCCGAACGGGGGAAGCGCCCGGAGATGGCGCGGGCCATCCTCGTCGCCGCCACGACCGGGCTTCGCCGAGCGGAGCTGTGCGCTCTGCGCCGAACCCGGGATCTCGATCTCGAGCGCGGCTTGTCTTCGGGTGTCGGCGTCAGTCGTGAAGATGCCGAGTGAACCCGTGCCGGAGATCCTGACCAAGAACCGCCGGACGCGCACCCTTGCCCTCGACGACCTGACGGTGGCGATCCTGCGGGCCCAGTTCGGCCGACGTCGAGGCACGGAGTGCGCTCGTGCACGTCGACCTGGTCGACGACCCCTACTGTTCACCGATGCCGTCGACGGTGCGGTTCCGTGGAAGCCTGACACGGTCTCGCAGTACTTCGGCCGGATGCGTGACGCGTGTCGGCCTCGACCACCTCAACTTCCACGACCTGCGCAAGTTCATGGAGACCTATGGCCAGGAGATGGGCTACAGCGTGACGCAGGTCGCGATGCGGGCCGGCCACGATCCTTCGATCGCGGCGAAGCACTACAGCGGGCGAGTCGGTGAGACCGATCGAGCTCTGGCGAACGCCGTGGCTTCGCTGCTCGCCTCACCGCACGAGTCGAACGAGGAGTAATGTGATGTCCGTGAGTGCGACGCCCTCCGCCCTGCGAGACGAGGCCCTCGCGCTGCCTGCCGAGACCTCGTCATCCCGCGCGGGGGCGAAGGCCTGATCCGAGCGTGGCGGAAATGTCCCGCATCCCGGTGCTCAAGCACTACAAGGGGGTCTGCCACGTCTACGTGGACCAGGGCGCCGATCCGGCCGTGGCCGAGGAGATCTGCTTTAACGCCAAGGTCCAGCGCCCCGGCGTCTGCAATGCCATGGAGACGCTCCTCGTCCACCAGGCGATGGCCGACCGTTTCCTGCCCGCCATGGGCCGGCGGTTTTCCGCGGCCGGGCGTGCAGCTGCGAGGCTGCCCGGCCACCTGCCGGATACTGCCCCAGGCGGTCCCGGCCACCGAAGCGGACTGGCCGGCGGAATTCCTAGACCTCATTCTTGCCGTTCGGGTGGTTCCGGACATGGAGGCGGCCATGGAGCACATCGCCGCTTACGGCTCCAGCCACACCGAGGCCATCGTCACCACGCGATTTTCAGCGGGCCCGAGCGCTTTCTCCGGGAAGTCGACGCCTCCGTGGTTCTGGTGAACGCATCGACCCGTTTCAACGACGGCGGCCAGCTCGGCCTGGGGGCCGAGATCGGCATCAGCACCTACAAGCTCCACGCCTTCGGCCCCATGGGGGTGGATGAACTGACCACCACCAAATTCGTCGTTTTCGGCGACGGCCACGTGCGGCAGTAGTGGAAGGGAAGAGCCGCCGGATCGCCATCTTCGGCGGCACCTTCGACCCGTTCCACAACGGCCACCTCCGGATGGCCGTGGAGGTTATGGAAGGGATCCCGCTGTCGGACCTCTTCCTGGTCCCGTCGGCCCGCCCGCCCCACAAGCCTTCCCGGCCGATGGCCTCCGCGGAGGATCGCCTCGCGATGGCGTCGGCCGCCGTCGCCGGAATCGAGGGGATCTCCGTCCTGGACCTCGAACTCCGCCGCGAAGGCCCGTCGTACTCCCTGCTCACGGTCCGGGAAGTGTCGGAAAAGAACCCGGGGGCCGACCTCCTGTTCCTGATCGGCGCCGACGCGTTCGCGGAGATCACCACGTGGCACCGGTACCAGGATCTCCTCACGGCGTGCGATTTCCTGCTCCTCCCCCGCACCCGGGGATCGCGCCCGAGGCATCGTTTCCCCCCGGGTAGCTCCATTGAACCGGAGGGGGACCGTTGCTATAATCTCCCCGGGTGTTCCTACCGTCTCCCCGGCGGACGCCGGCTGCTTTGCCCGGTTCTTCCGGTCCTGGACATTTCGTCGCGTTCCATCCGGGAAAAGGTTCGGCGGGGGAGATCGCTCCGGGGGCTGGCGCCGCCCGAGGTCGAGCGGCATATTACGGACCACGGCCTGTACCGTGGGGAAGAAAGAGGGTAGCCGGTCATCACCACGCAAGAGACACTGCTTCGATGCGCCGGCCTCGCACGGGAAAAGAAGGGGTTCGACATCCTCGCCCTCGACGTCCGGGAACACGCCGGCTTCACCGACTACTTTCTCCTCTGCTCGGGGAGTTCCGACCGGCAGGTCCAGGCCCTTTCGAGGCACATCGCGGAGACGCTGAAGAAAGAGGAAGGCGCCAAGGCCCTGGGCATCGAAGGGCTTCGCGAAGGGCGTTGGGTGCTCCTGGACTACGGTGATTTCGTGGTGCACGTGTTCCAGGACAGCGTGCGTGAGTTCTACAACTTCGACCAGTTGTGGGGGGCGGCGCCCGAGGTGCCGGTTCCCAAGGAATAGGAGGGCACGGCGCCGATGGCGGTTCGCCTTCTTTTTCTTCTCTTCGTCGTGATCCTCGTCGCGTTCTACATTTCCCTGCTGAACGGCCAGCACGTGCCGTTCTACTACTCCGCCACCCGGCAGTTGGACGTCTCCGTCAGCGAACTGGCGATCCTCGCCTTCTCCCTCGGGGCGGCGATGGTCATCCTTGGGACGCTGGTAAAGGACGTGACCGCCGCGTCTCAAAACTGGCGGGAGCGCCGGGAGAAGCAACGCCGGGATTCCGCGCGGGCACGGGCGGCGAAGGCCGGAGAGCTGGTCCAGCGGGGAGTCCTCGCGGAGGCGGTCAAGGAGTTGACGCGCGGCCTTGCGGTCAATCCGGACGACCGGGAGGCGCTGGATCTCCTCGCCGCCGCGCAGGCGGAGCTCGGCAACCCCCTCGAGGCGGTGAAAGCCCTCACCCGGATGAAGCAGATCGATCCGTCGGACCTCTCGGTGTACTTCCGGCTGGCGCGCCTCTACCGGGAGATGAACGACCCGGAGACCGCGCTGGCCACACTGAAAGCCGTCGAGGCGACGGAAGAGGAGAATCCCCGCGCCTGGGAAGCGATTCGGGAGATACACCTGGCGCGCGGAGAGATGGTCCAGGCGTACAACGAACAGAAGAAGCTCATGAAGCTTCGGGGGAAGGACGCCTCCCGCGCAACAGGCGTTGTTCCTCTCCCTCCGTTACGAGAAGGCCCTGGTCCGCCTCGCGCAGGGGAAGGGAGACGACGCCGAGCCGGCGGCTCCGGGACGTGATCAAGGACGATCCGTCCTTCTGCGCGGCCCACATCGCCCTCTCCGAGCAACTTCGAGGGCGGAACCTCGACGAAGCGACCGAGATCCTTCTGCAGGGATTCCGCGCGACGCGCAATCCCGTCTTCCTCATCAAGCTCGAGGATCTCTGCGTCGAGACCGAGCGGCCGCAGGCGATGATCCGGGTCTACTCCCGGCTGCAGCAGGAGTTCCCTTCGGACTTCGACGTCAACCTCTTCATGGGAAAGTTCTTCCTGCGGCTCGAGATGATCGACGAGGGACTGGAACAGTTGTTGAAAGCCGAAACCCTGGGCCCGGAACGCGAGTCGGTGAACATCCTGCTCGCGGAGGCGTTCCGGCGAAGGGGGCGGTATGAATCGGCGAGTCTGCACTACCAGCGGGCCTTCGGCTACAAACGGAGATACCTCATCCCCTTCCGGTGTTCTTCCTGCGGTTCCTCCACCATCAAGTGGACCGCCCGGTGCCCCTCCTGCGGGACATGGAACGGGTACGCCATCGACCACGGCAACCGGGAGTACGCCGTCTCCGCCACCATCCGCTGAACCTCCGCCCGCAGCCCCGCGACCCGAGCGCGATCCCGGAAGGCGCTGTGCCCCCCGTTCTTCCTACTGCGGGGGTACCCCAGCAGCGCGAAGCCCGTACTGGGGCACCTCCGGAACTGACGCCCCGTCGGCGCCGCCTCGGAGGGCGGGGCTCCGTTCGTGGCTCGCCGTGCGGACCACCTGCACGGCTGCGCTTGACCTGACTGCGCCCCCCCTCCTGCGGCGACTCCGCCGGACCCTCCCGGTGCCATGGGGCGGTGCGCTCGCGACGCTCCGGGAACTGCTGCCGGCCGCGTGCCCCGACCTTTCGCGGGCCGCCGTCGCACGGTGGCCCGCGCATGCCTTCGCCGAGTGCCCGCGGTGCGGCGCGTTCGAAGGTTCCGGCCCGGGGCCGCTCCCGTCTCCCTGCGGCCTCTGCGCCGCCGCCCTTCCCCCGTTCGACGCCGCGCGCTCCCTCTCTTTGCCTACGCGGGGGATGTTCGGGCCGCGATCGTATCGACGAAATACGCGGGCCGCCCTTATCCTGTCGACGCTGTGGCCCTGCGCATCCATGAGACCCTCGCGGGACGATGGAGGGACCTGATCCCGGACGGGGCTCCTCCGACCGTGGTCCCGGTACCGGCCGATCCCTGGAAATATTTCCGGCGGGGGTTCAATCTCCCCGCGCTGATCGCTTCCCGGATTTCGCGACGCGGCGGTTTCCCGTTGACCCGCTGGCGCTTTCGAGAACCCGGGAGCGGTTTCCCCAGGCGCGCCTTCCCGGAGACCGAAGGCAAGAAAATGTCGCGGGGGCTTTCCGCGTGCCGCGAGGCCGCAAGGTTCCGTCGACAATACTTCTGCTCGACGATGTGTACACCTCCGGCGCCACTGCGGAAAGCGCGCGCCCTGCGCCTTGAAATGCGCCGGCGCGGACTCTTATAGTGGTCGTGACGGTGGCGCGTACCGTTTCCTGATCCCAATGCGTTGCACGGAGTCCCGATGCCCATCCCGCCGTTCCTCGCCGCCGCCCTGCAGTTCCGCGTCGACGTAGCCGACGTCCCGGCGAACCGGGAGCGTGCGGTTCGCCTCATCGAGGAGGCGGCGGCGGCGGGGGCGCGCCTTTGCGTGCTGCCGGAAATGTGGAGCACGGGGTTCGCCGAGGAACGGCTTCTCCCGCTCCTCGCGCACGACCCCGGAGGTCCTCCACGAACTCCGGTCGCTTGCCGCGCGCCTCAAGGTGGTCGTCGCGGGATCCCTTCCGGAACGGGCCGGACGCGGAGTGTACAACACCCTCTACGTCGTCAACGGTACGGGCGTCGTCACGGGAGAGTACCGGAAGGCGCACCTGTTCTCTCCCTCGGGGGAGGACCGCTGGTTCCGAAGGGGCGTTTCCGCGGGCGTGGTTCCCACGGACGCCGGACCCGTGGGCCCCCTCATCTGCTACGACCTCCGGTTTCCGGAACTTTCCCGGAAATATTTCCTCGACGGTGCGGAAGTGCTGTGCGTGTCGTCCCAGTGGCCTTCGGCCGGCGCGCCCATTGGCGGATCCTCACGGTCGCCCGGGCGGTCGAAGGCCAGGCGTATGTCGTCGCGGCGAACGCCGTCGGGCCGTCGGGTCCGTTCCGTTACTGGCGCGACCGGGCGATCGTCTCTCCCGACGGTGAACGCCTCGCGTCGGTCGGGGAGGAGGAAGGAATGGCCCTGGCGACGACATCGACCCGGCCGTCGTCCTGGAAATCCGAAGGAGGATCCCATGTCTGGCGGACCGGAACACCCGGGCATACCGGAAGACCCGTCGGCCCTGCGTAATCCCCCGACGGGGCGTGCGGGCCCTCTGCGCCCGCCTCCGGAACGAGGGAAGCGGATCGTCTTCACCAACGGCTGCTTCGACCTCCTGCACTCGGGCCACGCGCACCTTCTTCGGCTCGCGGCCGCGCCGGGCGACTTCCTCGTGGTGGGGCTGAACGGCGACGCCTCCGTCCGCCGACAGAAGGGCGACTGGCGCCCGGTGCAGGGGGCCGCGGACCGCGCGCACCTGCTCGCCCGCTTTCCTTCGTCGCCTACGTGACGATCCTTTTCCCGAGGACACCCCGGCGTCGTTGATCGGGGCGGTCGTCCCGACGTCCTCGTCAAGGGCGGCGACTGGAAGGGAAAGGAGATCGTGGGATCGGACGTGGTCCGCGCGCACGGCGGCGTCGTGAAGACGATCCGGTTCCTCCCCGGCCGCTCGACGACCTCGATCCTGGCCCGGGTTGCGGATCTCAGGAGGAAAGGTCCCGGACTTCCGTAAGGCGGACAGGAACGTCGCGATCTCCGCGCGCGTCGTGAAGGGGCCCGGGCTCACGCGCACGGTCCCGACGGGGAAGGTTCCGATCGCGCGGTGACCGTTCGGGGAACAGTGCATCCCCGCCCGCACCAGCACGCCGCTCCGCTTCTCAAGCCGCGCGCCCACTTCCGCCGGGTCCATCCCCTCCACCCGGACGCACACCGCCGATCCTCTACGCTCCGGATCCGCCGGACCGTAGACCGTCACCCCGGGGATTCCAGACAGTCCCCGGAGCAGCTGGTCGACGAGGGCGACCTCCCTGCGGCGGATCGCCCCTACCCCCTTCCGCAGGATCCACGCAAGAGAGACGGCGAGCCCGGCCAACCCCACGCTGTTCAACGTCCCGGACTCGAGAGCGTCAGGGAAGAATTGGGCTGGCGGTCGGACTCGGAGCGGCTCCCCGTCCCCCCTCGATCAGCGGCACGATCCGCACCCCCTCCCGGGCAAAGAGAAACCCGGTCCCCTGGGGTCCGAGAAGCCCCTTGTGACCGGAGGCGGCCAGCAGATCCACCGGCAGGGAGGAAAGGTCGATCGGCAGGGACCCCGCCGTCTGGGCGGCGTCGATCAACGTCAGGATCCCGCGGCGTCGCGCAGCCGCGACGACGGCGCCCACCGGCTGCAGCGCCCCCGATACGTTCGAGGCGTGCACCATCACGACCAGGCGCGTCGCCTTCCGGAACGCGGCGATCACGTCCCGCGCCTCCGTCACCCCGTCTTTCCGCGCGGACGACCGTGACGCGAACACCCGCCTCCTCCATCCGCCGCAGGGGCCGCATCACCGAGTTGTGCTCCACGGAGGTGGTCACGACGTGGTCGCCCGGCAGGATCTCCTTGATCGCCTGGTTCAGCGCGACGGTGGCGTTTTCCGTAAAAACGAAGCGGGAGCTGTCGGCGCACCCGAACAGTTCGGCGAGGCGCTCCCGCGCGACGAACAGGTCGCGGGCGGAGCGGATGGAAAGGGCATGCCCGGAGCGACCGGGGTTCCCGGCCCGCAGGACGGCATCGCCGACGGCCTTCGCCACCCCGGGGAGGCTTGGGCAGGGAGGTCGCCGCGTTGTCGAGGTATATGTACGGGGCGAACCGGGGCAGATCAGGACTCCAGCGGAATGACGAGTACGAGGCCCAGGCGGAGGATCTGATCTTTCTCAGCCGGTTCCGCTCCGCGAAGACGGTCGACCGTGACGCCGTAGACGTTCGCGATCTGGTAGAGGGAATCCCCCCCCGACCCGGTAGCGCGTGGTCCGCTTCCCGGCGTTCCGCGACGCGCCGGCGCGTTCCGGCAGGACGAGGTGCGCGCCCACTTTCAGTTTCGACGTCAACTTCAACCCGTTCGGCACCCGCGAGTTCCTCCACCCGGAACCCCGTGCGATTTCGCGAGGCGAGACAGCGTGTCCCCTTTTTGAATCGTGATCGAGCCGTCGGAGTTCGCGCGATCTTCACGCATTCGTGCCCCGCGCGACCGCTTTTCGACCCGCATGTGAGCCATCGTGAGATGGTCCGGCGAAATCCTGGTTCCGGGAACCGCCTCCGTCTCCGTCAACCCCGTCACGGGGATGACCAGGCGCGCGGTGCGCCCGAGGGAATTCCGCTTCAGCCCGTTCAACTCCCTGAGGACCGGGACCGTCGTCTTGTACCGGTCGGCGAGCGCCCGCAGCGTCTCTCCCTTGCGGACGTTGTGCTGGAGGAAGGTGATCTTCGCCTTGACCCGGATCTCCTCCATCCGCTCCTCGGCGAGCCGCGCCGCGTCGACGGAGAGCCGGAGAACTTCGTACCGCTCCCGGTTCGGCGGTGTGCAGAACCGCCGAAGCTCCGGGTTCCAGCTGCGGATCGCCTCCACCGGGACCTCGAGAAGGCCGGCCACCGCCGCCAGGTCGGTCCCCCCCGGCACTGCCACGGTGCGCAGATCCATCGGAGCCTCGTAGGCGACACCGCCGAATCCGTATTTGTCGGGATCCTTGGCGATGGTCAGCGCGGCCAGCATCTTCGGGACGTAATCCTTCGTCTCCTG
>CAWBYE010000003.1:0-349511 GCA_963792905.1 uncultured Acidimicrobiaceae bacterium | reverse complement strand
ACTCCCAGCGGGCGTCGACGCGCCGGCTCCGCTCCGCTCGCCGGCGACGAAGACACGCTCGCGGTCTCGTACCGCATGGGGATACCGCCCGGCCACGCCGTTCCGGCCGGGCGTGGTGAGGGCGTGCCCCACCGTCACCTTACGCAGACGAGCTTCAAGAACGAGGCTCACTCACGACCGTGCGCTCACCAGCATCGGCCACCGAGTACACGACGAGATCGAACGTTTGACGGACTCGCTCGCTTACGAACCGCTCGCGAGGTCGCTGTCGGAGAGCGAGGTCAGCGGCCTGATCGATGCGCTCACAGCGACAGCGGTCGAGATCGCTTCGTCCGGTGTTCTGGCGTTCCCGAGCCCGATGGGCCTCCCCGCAATCGCTACCTCCTAGACCACAGCCAGCCCGTCGGCCGTTTCACGAATCAGCGGTGACTTCTGCCGTCCGATCGGGAGAGGGGTGTCCGATCAGACGCGCCGCTACAGAGTGGTTCGCCGTGTTGGACGGGTGGAGCATTCTGGGCGATGTGGGCTGCGAATCGACGGGCTACGGCGTCGGCGTCCGGACGGCGAGGAGAAGCTGCGCGAACTGCGAGCCGACCGCTGTGGGATGGGTTTCATCGGGGTCGATCGCGATGCTGACAGCAACGCCGTTGACCAGTGACACGATGAGTTGCGCCATCGAATCAGGATCCACCCAGTCGGGCAACAGAGCCTGGTGTTGCTGAGCCGAGATCTCTGCAGCGAGCACCGACGCGAGTTCGCGATGCAGTGATCGCACTTCGGTGGCGATTGCGTCATTGGTTGCGGCTGCAGCGAGGGATTGGACGTAGGGGCCGAGAAGAGTTCCGTGCGCGTCGAGGATTCGGTACAGCTGCTGGACGGCGCTCAACAGTTTGGCAATGCTGTCTCGCCCGTCGTCTGCGAACTCAGCGACGACCGGCTGGATCAATCGGCGAGTGGCGGTGATCATCGCTTCATTGACAAGCTCGCGCTTCGACCCGAAGTAGTAGGTGATTGACGCGAGGTTCTCACCCGCCGCGTCGGCGATTGCCCGCGACGTCGCAGCCTCGGGCCCCGCCGTGTCGAGGACGCTGATGGTTGCGTCGAGCAACCGTGTTCGGACGTCCGAACGCGCTGCCATCCCCTTTGCACGACGCTGCTCTTGACCATGATTCATACAAACGTATGATAGGGGACATGGACGCCCGTAAGGTCGACATTGCTGCTTCCGCCGCCGTCGTTCTTGGTGGGGTCGCCTTGACGTTCATTCACTACTACGGCGGATCGCCTGGGTCTCCTGAGGGGAAGTTCGCCGCGCTCGGATTCGCGTCGCCGTTCATTGGTGCCGGTCTACTTGCCATGGTTGGAGCGTTGCGTGGACGCCCGGCTCTGATGTTTGCGGCTGGAGCGGCGCTGATCCCGATGAGTGTTCTGTCGATTGTGCTGATGCCGCTGATCATCCCGGCAGTGTTGCTGATCGTTCGCTCGACACGAGAGCGGTTCGAGCCACAGGATCTCGCGATGCCCGCAGTGCTCGCTTCCGGTCTCGTCGTGGCGCTGGCCATCGTCGTGTTTCACCAGGACCCCGCTACCTGGTCGACGCCCTACGGCGGTGGTGGCTCGAGCAACATCGTCACCTCGTTCGAAGCGGCAATCGCGATCTCGACATCGGCCGTTGTTGTCCTGATCGCGGCCTTCCGTCCGGCACCGCAGCACGAGTAGGGGCCACCAACCATGCGTCGTCCTGCACCCCGTGTCATGCGTATCGCGATCACCGGTGCCAGCGGACTGGTTGGGTCTGCACTCCAGAAGCGGTTGCGGGCCGATGGTCATGAGGTGATCCCCGTGGTCCGCCGCACACCAACCGATGCCGAGATCGGCTGGTCAATCGACGAACAGCGCATTGATACTGGTGCGTTCGATGGCATCGACGCAGTCGTTCACCTCGCAGGTGCGGGCATCGGTGGCTGGCGATGGACCGACAAGTACAAGCGCAAGATCGTTCGTAGTCGCACCATCGGCACCGGGCTCGTTGCCAAGGCGATCGCCGAGGCCAAGAACCCGCCCGAGGTCCTGGTGTCAGGATCAGCAGTTGGCTTCTACGGGTCCAGCCTGGCCGACACGTTCACCGAGAGTGACTCCGCTGGGACCGGATTCCTCAGCGAGGTCTGCCAGGCATGGGAAACAACAGCAACAGCGGCCGAAACGCCTGAGACTCGCGTCGCAATCATCCGTACCGGGATCATCCTGTCCGACCAAGGCGGGGTTCTCAAGAAGCTCACCCCGCTCTACCGGTTCCGCCTTGGCGGCATCGTGGGAAGCGGCGACCAGTGGGTCAGCTGGATCCACATCGACGACGAAGTCGGAGCAGTCATCCACCTGCTCACCAACCACATTGCGGGCCCCGTCAACCTGACAGCACCAAACCCGGTGACCTACCGCGAACTCAACACGACGATGGGTGACGTGATGAATCGATCCAGCTCGCTGCCGATTCCCGACCTCGGGCCAAAACTGCTGCTCGGCACCGAACTCGCCGACAGCCTGCTCTTCACCGGCCAACGGGTGCTTCCGACAGCACTGCAGACCAACGGCTACGAGTTTCTCCACCCGACGTTGGACGGCGCACTGCGCGACATTCTCGTCGAGTAACGCCCGCGTTCAACGGGCGCGGGCCGGGGTTCTCAGGACAATCACCCGAGAGACTTGACATCAATGGAGACGGCGTCGACGTGCAAGCTTGGCACCCTCGGGCGGCGGACCGTTCGGCGCCGTCGCTCTGTTGGCTTCAACGGCCGCAACGACCAAGCCGTGCGCCCACTTGACGTCGCTGTCGGGCTCGATCGAAAGCGCGATCCAATCGGATTGGTGTTTCCTCAAGGTGATTCGTGGGTCGTCCTTGAGTGCTTGGCGTTGGCTGCGGATCGATGACTTGGTGAGTCGCAGGTCGAGCGTCGTGTACTGATCGAAGTGAGCGATCTCCCGGCTGCCGATCCACAGCGCAGGCCCGGCGCTGAATGCTCCTTCAGCGATCGTGATGTCGTCGACAACGTCGAGGCACGACACGAGAAACTCCACCTGCCAGTCGCCCACGCCGCCAGTCTTGCTGCTGCAGGCGCGTCTGGTGGTCAGGTACCGGTGTACGGGGGTAGCTCGGTCGAGCGCAGCAGCCCGACGAGGCCGAGTTCGCGGCGGGTCTCGGCGTTGGCGTGATCGACGATGGCACTCACACCAACCAGTGTTGCGCCCAGTGTCCGGACCAGTGTGGACACCGTCCGTGCTTGGCTTCCTGTTTCGACCCAGTCATCGACGAGAAGCAATCGATCCTCGCGCTGAACGGCCTGGGGGCTGATCCGGAACGTCATGTGGCGACCTCGCCAGTCAGGATCGTCGGCAACTTGCTCGACAGCGCCCGGGTGGATTGCGTCGGGTTTGCGCGCAAGGACGAGTCCGACACCGAGTGCATGAGCAGCCAGCGCACCCAGTACGAATCCTCGAGCCTCGATAGCGACGATGCCTGACACTTCGTCGTGTTCGAACGGCTCGACGAGCGCTTGACCGATGTTTTCAAGAAGACGGCGGAGCGAAGAACCCTGGCGAAGTCTGCGTGTGTGCCGGTCCACCGAAACTCCGCCAAGAGCGCTTCGAGAGCAGCAGCGCGAGGCTCAGTCATGGTCCCCAGCGTGACAGGCGTGGCCCGCTGAGTCTCGGTTGAACAACGACTGGTTCGTGCGATGCTGGGCCAATGGCGTACGTGATTGCGCAGCTGTCAGACGTTCACGTCGGGGGACCGCACGCGGGCAGCGGTGAGCGGTTCTCCGAAGCGATCGCCGAGATCAACGCGATGCGACGTCAACCCGACCTCGTGCTCTTGACGGGGGACAACACCCACAACAGCACCGAGGCCGAATGGGACGAGTTCACACAGCGGCTCGCTGCGTTGAACGCTCCGTGGGAGGCAATCAACGGCAACCACGACCGAACGATCTCCGCAGCCGCCGGCCACCGAGTCCTGGATGCGGGACCGCTGCGTTTGGTGCTGGTCGACTCCAGCCACGACGAGTTCACCACCGACGACGCAACCTGGCTGGATACTGAACTTGCGGCGCGTCCCGACGACGTGACGGTGATCGCGATCCATCATCCGCCGTTCGAGACCGGCATCTGGTGGATGGACTGTGTCGGGCTCGATGGAGCAGACCTGTTCGAGCAGGTGGTGCGTCGCCATCGGCAGGTCATCAAGGTGTTGTCCGGCCACGTCCACCGCACGATCCAGACGAACTGGGATGGATGCTCGCTGTGGGTGAGTCCGTCGACGTCGGTTGCTGTCGCTGGCGATCTGCACCCGGACCACGACCCGGCCGAGACCGCCGAGCCGCCGGCGTTCAGTCTGCACGCCTACACCGGTCGAGGAATCGTCTCGCACGTCGTACCGGTCGGGACGTCGGCAACACGAACCCCGATCGAACCTCATGCCGCAGAGTTCGTGACCCGGGCGCGTGCGATCCAACGCGATCGCGACAGCCTGTTCACGTAGCCGGCCACACACATCCCAGGCGGCGTGCTCGAGAACCGCACCCGACGACGCGCTGGGAGCGATACGCGAGAATGGTGCCGTGCTCCCGATCGTGGGAATCAGACCGCTGTCGGGCAGGACCGGGACCACCCTGCTGATGAGCCTGCTCGGCACGTCCCCGTTGATCGCTTTCGACCGGCGATATCCAGCCGAGTACAGAATCGGCTCCTATCTCGCTCGGATGGCGTCCCAGATGAGCGAGCCCTTCGACGAACGCATGCATGTCGGGGTGACGGACTTCTTCTTCGGGCCACAACCGTCATGGGGGCCGCTGCCCTTTCGGAGCGATGTCCTCGACGTCGAAGCGTGGCGGCCGGAACTGCTCCGGGCGATGTGGGCATCGGCGTCGGAAGCACTGCTGACAGCCCGCGCTGACGCCCGTTGGTACGCCGAGAAACTCGCAGTGGATGAACGACCACTTCGAGAAGCTGGCGTCGAGGTGTTCACGATCGATCTCGTGCGCGACCCTCGAGACATCCTCGCGTCTCGGCGATCGTTCCTCGCCGGCGGCACCGACCACTGGGCGAGAGACGCCGAGAGCGTCGCGGACGAGCTTTCTGTGCGTCTCGATGAACTCGACGCCCAGCCAGCCAATCTTCGGTTGCGCTACGAGGACCTCGCCCTCGACCTTGACACCACCGCCGAGATGCTCGGCGAGCACCTCGGGGTTGAGCTCGTGTCATCGGACGTCGATCGCCCGATGCAGCACGTCACGACGCCCTCTGCGACAGCGAGCGTCGGACGGTGGAGAAAAGACCTCGACGAGGAAGACGCAGCGACCCTCGCACCCATCGCCGAGCGACTCCGGTATTGACGTAGCGTTCCGAAAGCGGCAGTCGTAGGCGCCCGATAACGACGAGCAATAGTCCGCGGGCGATGCAGGATCGACCCGCACACTCCGGCCCATATCGCGCACGCGATAATCCCGTCCGTTCAGCGGCCGGTGGTGACCGGGATTACGTGTGGGTCAACGTGGGTGGCAGGGCGTCACAGTGCGCCGGAAGCCGAGTGGTCGTTCGAAGGAATCGGGTGAGCGAAGTGTGCGCCCTGATCGGTCGACCTAGGCCTTCCTGTCCGGAACCTGGGGTGACAGTGGTGGTCTGTGGTTCGGGGTGTCATGAGGTTAGTTCGAGCAGGTCGATGGGTCGTCGGCCGGCCATGTAGTCGCCGTGGTTGCGGCGCCGTTGGTTGTAGGTGGTCAGCCAGGCGTCGGCTTCGCGCTGCAGCTGGCGGATGCTGTTGAAGCAGAGCCGGTGGAACGCGGGCCGCCAGCATTCTTGAAGCATCGTGCCTTGGAAGCGTTCAACGACCGCGTTGTGGTTCGGTGACCGCGCCGGGATGAACACTCGGGTGACGTTCTTGGCGGCGAGCGCGTCAGCGAACGCAGTGGCTTTGTACTCGGGTCCGTTGTCAGCGACGATCGCTCGGATCGGGAAGCCCATCTTCGACCAGGTCGCGTAGATCCGTTCGAAGAACGCCACAGAGACGTCTTTGTTGACGAAGCCGTGCACGAGCCACACCATCGCCCAGCGGGTGTAGGTGTCGACCGCGGTGAGTTGGTAGACCTTGCCGACGCCTTTCAGATTGCCGATGTAGAACGAGTCCACAGCGATGAGGGCGCCGGGTTTGCCGGCCCAGTGGCAGAACCCGAACGGTTCGTCATCGACGGCGACCTCGGTCACCAATCCGGTGGTGAGCGCCGCGATCGCAGCAGCCCGGGCGAGACGCTGATGGCGGCGGCCGAGACCGTGCGAGACGAGCAGGTTCTGCACGGTTGATTTGCTGATCTGGAAGCCCTGATCGGAGAGACGATCCGCGTACTGGCGACACCCGAGTGTTGGTGTCGTGATCGCCAAGGTGAGCAGCACCTCGAGCACATGGGTTGGTGTTGCGTTCGGCATCGCGGGCGGTCGCTTCGTCTTCGGTCGCAACGCCGCGAGACCGTAACGGGCAGCGGCGTTGCGCCACTTGTAGAACGTCTTGCGACTGATCCCGAACGTCCGACACGTCTCCGCGACATTGCCGGTTGTTCGGGCGTGATCCAAGGCGCGCACGCGTTGCTGGTACACAATCTGATCTGAGGTCACGGTGGTGGTCCCTTCGTGGGTCTGTAGGAGGAACCACAGGTTCCACCACCGGGCCCACCTCACGGCGGACCTGTCACCTCTACCTCTGGACAGGAAGACCTAGGCGGGCGCCCGCGTCGGATCTTGGCTGCGTACTTGCACTCGGGCGACCCGCTAGGACGCCCTGAGCATCGCACCGATCTCCGCCACCACGATGGGTCGACATTGCGTGCGGACTATGTCGGGTTGCGTCGAGTGGCAGGGAGGATGACCCCGTGCGGCGAGGGCGGCAGAGCCCGGTGCACCTCGGATCCGTACATCTCGCGTGTGTCTACTTCCCCCACTTCGGCCCCGCCGCCGCCTCCGAGACCTCAGTCAGTGACGTCCACGTTGCGTCGGCCTGAGCTACCAGGAGGGCGACGAGTAGACGTTGAAGCCGTCTGCTCGGATGAAGCCGACCAAGGTCATCCCCGCTCGACGGGCCGATTCGACGGCGAGCGCTGTCGGGGCGCTCTCGGCAAGCAGGGTCGTGACACCGGCCGCCCACGCCTTCTGGACCATCTCGATGCTCGCACGGCCGCTGATGTACAGACCATGGCCTGAGAGCGGCAACCGACCGTCGAGCAGCATCGAGCCGATCACCTTGTCGACGGCGTTGTGCCGTCCGACATCCTCGCGGACGATGACGATGCGTCCCGCCCGGTCGAACACCGCAGCCGCGTGCACCGCTCCCGTGAGACCGAAGAGCTCCTGGTTCGCTCGCACGGTGGCCGACACCTCGGCGAGCACCTCCAGATCGATTGGCGGCGTCGGGGCGAGTGGGCCGAGACGCAGGCACAAGTCGTCGATCTGTTCGCTGCCGCACCATCCGCAGCTCGACGAGACATTGCCGAGTCGGGGCCGCGGGACGGGCGCCCGTCCATTGGTGTCGACGGTCACGACGTTCGCTTCGGAGTCGACGCCGACCGGCAGCGACTCACCACTGTCGTGGCGTGGCACGTAGCGAACGTTGGTCACCTGCGCTCCCGCCAGGAGTCCGTCAGTGAAGCAGAAGCCCGCGGCGAGCTCGAAGTCGTGTCCAGGTGTTCGCATCGTCGTCGTGATCACCTGCCCGTCGAGTTGTATCGACATCGGCGCTTCGACGATCAGCACGTCGTCGACCCGCTCGGTGACTGGTTCCCCACGGCCGTGTCGCACCCGCACGACCGTGGCCGGCTGGGTGCGCAGACCTGCGGTCGGCAGGGCGGTCCATCCCATCGTGCCACCCGTTCGTTGCTCAGGCGGCACGGCGCGGGCCCGTCTGTGGAATGTCGACGATCGCGGCACGGACCACCCAGGAGACGATCAGCGCTCCGACGAGCCCGACGCCGGCGGCGACCGCATCCGGTGCCGCCACGACGACGATCGCCACCACCACGGGGACGACGAGCGCAACGATGTCGAACACACGTCGACGGCGGAGCGAGAATCGTTCCGTCATCTCGGGCTCGAGATCCTGTCGCAGCAACCACATCGGGCCGACCGACAACGCGGCGAGCACCGCCGCCGCCACCTTGGTCGCATCGGTGACGGCGTCCTCGCCGGAGACCGCGGCGATCACCATGGCAACCGACGCGCCCGACCACAGGCCGGAGACGCAGACGTAGGCGCCCAGCCAGCGGGCATCACGCCATCCCGGCTGCGCGGTGGTACTGAAGAGCACGCCCTTGTAGAGCAGCGCACCGGTGGCGGGCAGCAGTGCGATCGTGGCGAGCACGAGCGCAGCATCGCCGGTCCAGGACGCGGGCTCGGCGAACCAGTTGACGACGCCGACGAGCGCCGGCACCGCGGCGCACGCCATGAACGCCGACAACGACCAGACCCCGACCGACATCGGCGTCTCCGGCTTGATCACGCGCAGCATGTGGAACACCCGCCACGGGTCGCCGAGATCGAGGGCCAGCACCGCGAGGTCGAGCGCCACGAGCGCCACGGCCAACGGCCACCCCACGTCGACGACCCACTGCGCGTCCTCACCGACGACCAGACGGACGACCGTGACGACGATGAACGTCCCGACGCCGAGGTTGTTCAGCGCGATGTCGGCGGTGGCCATCGCACCCCGCCACGGCGACGCGTGGGCGCCGACCTGGTCCTCGTAGCCGGTTCGGGGCGCGGGTGCGGTCCGGGCCCCCATCATCGCGCCACCACGAGGCTCAGGACCAGCGCGGCGAACGCCATGCCGAACGCGGCGGCCCCGCGCAGGTAGTCGCCGACCATGTTGGTCCACGGGTCGACCGGGTCGTCCGGAAGGCCGTAGACCCGGGCCGGGCGGATCAGGAGGTAGAAGCTGTGCAACGCGGAGTAGTGCTCGGACTCCTCGTCGCCGTAGAGGTACGCGGAGCCGACGCCACGCTCGTGGAGCGTCGCGACGCGGTGGCGTGCCTCCTCACGGAGTTCGTCGATCGGGCCGAACCTGATCGACTGCGTCGGGCACGCCTTGGCGCATGCCGGCGTCAGGTCGTCGGCGAGGCGGTCGTAGCAGAGCGTGCACTTGTGCGAGTGCCCGTCGAGTTCGCTCTCGTCCGGCACCCCGAACGGGCAGGCGCTCACGCACGCGCCGCAGCCCGTGCAGATGTCGGGCTGGATGACCACGCTCGAGAACTCCGAGTGGACGATCGCCCCCGTGGGGCACGCCTTGTTGCACGGTGCGCTCACGCAGTGTTTGCACGAGTCGCTCATCATCAGCCAGTGGCCGGTCTTCGGCTCGGCGAGCAGGGCGATCAGGTCGAACTCGCCCCCGTCACGGATGTCCGACGGCGGTAGCGGAGTCGCCGACGGTCCCGCGTCGGGGGCGGGTTCGTCGAACGCCTCGATGAACTTGACGTGGCGCCACGAGGTCGCCGACAGTGCCTCGGTGTGGTCGTACGACGGGCGCCACCCGTTGCTGGCGTCGGCGGGCAGCAGGTTCCACTCCTTGCACGCAACTTCGCACGCCTTGCACCCGATGCACACCGTGGTGTCGGTGAAGAACCCCATGGGGCTCTCCGGTGGCGGCGCGGCCGGTCGCTCGAAGGCGTACCGGATCAGGCCGAGACCGCGTGGGCGTGATGGTCCCTCCAACGAGGGTTTGTCGACGACGTCGAACTCGGGGATGCCGGTCATGTCTTCTCCTGCCACCCGTACGGCTGTGCCGCCCATTCGGTGTCGGCGATCGGGAAGGCGAGTTCTGGTTCGGTCTCGATCGGCGCCGGAGTCGCAGCTCCCGCACCCTCGAGTCGTCCCGCCCGCACCGCGCAGACGAACGACTTGGCGCCGTGGATGTCGGCGTCGGCCGACAGCAGCATTGCGGTGAGGTCGTTGGCCGACGCACCGACCGCCTCGCCCTGGTAGCCGAATTGGCTGACGATTCCGACCGTGTGAACGACCCGTCCGTGCACCAGCATCGGCTGGATCCGGTCGGTCACCAGCGCCCGGGCCTCGATCTCACTACGCGGTGACGACACGACCACCCAGCCGCCGTCGACGATGCCGTGCGCAGCGGCGAGCTCGTGGTCGATCTCGACGAACATCGCCGGTTGTAGCTCGGTGAGCCAGCTGTCGTAGCGCGTGCTCATGAAGTGTTCGGTGAGGTGGTACGAGGTCGCGACGTGAGGGAACGCGTCGGGTCGGTTGCTGCGCACCCCGCCGTACGGGTTGTCGGGCGAGTCGACGGTCTTCGTCAACGGGTCGATCGTCTGCGCATGCATCGACACCGCCACCGGCGATTCGAACGGTTCGTAGTAGACGGGGAGCGGTCCGTCGGCCAAGCCGAACGGGGCGAACAGCCACGCGGTTCCATCTGGGTGCACCACGAACGGTCCGTCACCCGGGATCGAGTCGTTGCCCCGTGCGCCGGGGTCGGGTCGCGACGTCGGCGCGAGTGTGGCGGGGAACTGCGGCACGTCGTGGCCGGTCCAGCGGCCGGCGGCCTCGTCCCACCAGACCAGTGCCTTGCGCTCCGACCACGGGCGGCCGGCCGGATCGGCCGATGCCCGGTTGTAGAGGATGCGGATGTTGCCGGGCCAGGCCCAGCCCCAGTCGGGGAACACGCCGGCGACGTTGGTGGTCCCGTCGAGGCGTGCGCTGAGGTTCGTGTCCGGCGCAGGGAAGATCCCGCAGTAGAGCCGGCTGCCACACGCGGTCGAGCCGTCGCCGGCCATCTCTGCAGGGCCCGTCAGGTGCTCGCCCGTCGCGACGCGGTAGCCGTTGATCTCGCGCAGCACCCGGAGCGGGTCGGGTTCGTCCTCGCCGTCGGCGCAGTAGTCCCAGTCGAGGTGCTGGATCGGGGCGTCGCCGGGACGCGTCGAGTCCGCATAGAGCTCCTGGAGTCTCCGGCCGAGGTGGAACCACCACCACAGATCGCTCCGACAGTCGCCCGGCGGCTCGACGATCCGATCGTGCCACTGCACCAGCCGTTCGGTGTTCGTGGCGCTTCCCGACTTCTCGGTCGACGCGGCGACCGGCAGCAGGAACACCTCGGTGCCGACGTCGACCGGTGGTGGACCCGACGGGTCGGCGTACCAGACACTCGCGCTCTCGGTCTCGAAGAGGTCCATCACGACGAGCCAGCGGAGCTTGCGCAGCGCCCGGCGGCGCATCTTCGAGTTCGGCCCGGACACGGCGACGTTCTGGCCGAACAGGAACAGCCCCTCGATCGACCCCTCGTCCATCTTGCGGAAGATCGACATGTCGGACATGTCCTCGTCGATCTTCGGCAGCCAGGGGTACCCGAAGCCGTTGTCGGGCGTGGCGCTGTCGCCGTACCAGGCCCGCAGGAGGCTGACCATGAAGTGGCCGAACCCGTCGGCGAACGGGCCCTGCTCGGTGTCGAGCTTCCACATGCCGTCGTCGACGTCGCCGCGGCGAGCACCGTGGAAGCGGCCGTTGGCGAGGTACTCGTCGAGCGTCGCCTGGCCCTCGACGGCCCGAGGCATCGGCAGATAGTTGGGGAGCGTGTTGTAGAGCAGCGAGATGTCGGTGGCGCCCTGCACGTTGGCGTGGCCGCGCAGGGCGGTGATGCCCCCGCCGGGGCGCCCGATGTTGCCGAGCAGCAGCTGCAGGATCGCCGCGGCGCGAACCGTCTGCGGGCCGGTGCTGTGTTGCGTGAAACCGAGGGCGAATGCGAGGTTGGTCGTGTGCTCGCGTCCCGAGTTGCGGCAGAGCAGTTCGGCGATCTTGACCACGTCGGCCGGCCGGCACCCGCAGACGGCAGCGACCGCCTCGGGGGTGTAACGGTCGACGTGGCGACGCAGGATCTGCAGCACACAGCGCGGGTCGGTCATCGTCGGGTCGGTGCGCGGGAGGCCGGGGGCGCCGTCGGGGCCCGGTTCCATCTGGTAGTCCCAGGCGTGGGGGGCGAGCCGGTAGCTGTGGGTGTCCTCGTCGAAGCCGACGAACAACCCGGACTCCTCGTCGAAGTCGTAGTCGTCGGAGATCAGCGTGGCCGCGTTGGTGTAGTGCGCGACGTACTCCTCGAACCAGCGCTCCTCGTGCAGGACGTAACGGATCATCCCGAGCAGGAAGGCGAGGTCGGTGCCTGGACGGATCGCCAGGTGGACGTCGGCGACCGCCGAGGTGCGGGTGTATCGAGGGTCGATGTGGATGATCGTTGCGCCGTTGCGTTGTGCCTCGACCGGCCAGTGGAATCCGACCGGGTGTGACTCGGCCATGTTCGATCCCATGATCAGCACGCAGTCGCTGTTGACCATGTCGCGGGGCGGGTTGCTGGCGGCCCCGAAGCCGAAGGTGGGGGCCAGACCGGCCACCGTTGACGAGTGTCAAATCCGTGCTTGGTTCTCCACGCCGAGCAGACCGAGGCCGCCCTTGAGCAGCTTCGACGCGAGATAGATCTCCTCGTTGTCGGCCGCCGACCCGCCGATCATCGCCATGTTCTTGACGTGGTTGACGGTGAGGCCCTCATCGTCCTCTTCGATCAGGCCCTCGTCGCGGGTCTCCTTGACGAGCTGGGCGATCCGTTCGAGCGCCCACTCGATCGGCCTGTCCTCCCACTGGTCGCTGTTCGGTGCCCGGTACTTGAGCGTCGTGATGCGGTGGGGGTTGGCGACGAGTTGCAGCGTGTTCGCGCCTTTGGGACACAGCCGACCCTCATTGACCGGGCTGCGGGGGTCACCCTCGATGTCGACGATCTCGCCGCCCTTCGTGTAGGCCAGCTGGCTGCACCCGATCGCGCAGTACGGGCACACCGAGTGGTGCACCTCCGCGCCGCGTAGCCGGGTGTGGCTCGACGCCAGGCGGGGGCTGATCGGTTGACGACGGGACATGGATCCTTCTTCTCGTTGACGCTCGAACGCGTGCTCAGACCTCTGCCCGGGTGGGCGACGTGTCCGGCATGCCTTCGTCGGGCAGCAGGTCCTTCTGGTCGAGGTGGTAGAGCAACCCGAACGCAGGGAACACGAACAGGACGGCGAGGACCGTGGCGACCGTGACCGCCCAGATGGTGCCCGACGGAGCCGCACCGGCTTCGACGGTCAGTGTCTCGGGCAGGAGGTAGTCCCACTGGGCGACGCCCCAGGCCAGGATCGCCGAGACCACAGCGCCGATCGCCGTCAGGCGGGCACCGCGGTGTTGGGCGCGGGTGAGCAACCAGAGCGTTGCCAGACCGCACACCGCTGACAGGACGACGAACACCAGCCCCCGCGACAGGAGCCCGTCGAAGACGTACTCGGCGTCGTTTGCGAGCACGGCAAGCCCGCCGAGCGCCACGACACCGGCCGCGATGCCGGCGCCGACCGCGCGCCGACGGAAGTACTCGACCATGGCGTCGTGGGAGAGGCGTCTGGCGTCCCACACCAGGTAGGTGGCTGCCAGAAACGCGACGGCACACACGGCGAGCACGCCGGCGACGATCGAGGTCGGGTTCACCCAGCTGTCGACGGGGTCGCCTGCGATGCCGCCGTCCGGCACCCGGCCCGACACGACGCCGCCGACGATCGCACCGAGGCAGTACGGCACCAGCAGCGACGACACTCCGAAGAGCGCGCCGAACGCGCGTCGATCGCGGGTGTTCAACAGGGCGTGACGGAACGCAAAGCTGGATCCGCGGATCAGGATCCCGAGGGCTGCGAGCGACAGCGGCACGAACATCGTGAGCGTGATCGATGCAAAAGCGTCTGGAAAGCAGGTCCACAACACCACGAGCACGAAGATCAGCCAGACGTGGTTCGCTTCCCACACCGGGCCGATCGAACGATCGATCATCTCTCGCGGCTGCTCGCCGCGATCGGTGCCGCCAGCGGTGAGGTCCCAGAATCCGGCACCGAAGTCGGCGCCCCCGAAGATGGAGTAGCCGATGATCGCGATGAACAAGATGATCGCGGCGACGGTGCTCACGGTGCACCCACCGGTGTCTGCTGGTCGGTCTCGCTCACGGCCTCTGGGGCCTCGACGGGACCGTAGGGCGTGTCGTGATCAGCGGACCCCTCCAAACGGAATCGACGACTCATCCGCCGCAGCACGTACACCGTGGCAGCGGCCAGCGCGGTGTAGACGCCGACGAAGCCGATGAAGGTGATCCACACTCCGGTGTTCTCCGTGGCGGCTTCCTCGACGGTCATCAACTCGTAGACGATCCAGGGTTGTCGACCGACCTCGCTGACGACCCAGCCGGCCTCCATGCAGATCACTGCCAGCACACCACACGACGATGCCACCCACAGGAACAGTCTGCTCTGTGGCATGTCGCGTCTGAACAGCCAGGTGCCACCCCACCACAGCGCGATCAGGAACAGCAGGGTCCCCAGTCCGATCATCACGTCCCAGGCAAGGTGCACGGTGTTGACCTGGCTCACCGTGGGGATGCTCTCGGGTGGGAACGAGTCGAGGCCCTGGATGACGGTGTCGCGCCCGGTGCTCGGGTTCGACAGCCACGACGCCAGCCCCGGGATCTCGATCCCGCCGCTGACGGTGCCGTCGGCGTTCAGCCGACCGAGGATGGTCTCGGGTACATCGCTCGACGTCTCCGGCACGAGCTCGATCGCCGCGAACTTCATGGGCTGGTTGTTGTAGACCCAGCGGGTCAGCGAGTCGCCGACACCCATCTGGAACGGCAGGGCGATTGCGGCAACGGTGAACGGGATGATCAACCCCAGCCGGTGATACCGGTCCTTGCGACCACGCAACATGCCGACCGCATAGACCGAGGCGACGAGGAATCCGCCAACGATGTAGGCGGCGAAGATCATGTGCAGCGTCATCAACGGCATCGCGTCGTTGAAGATCACCCCGAGCGGGTCGACGTCGATCACGTTGCCGGCGGCGTCGAGCGTGAAGCCCTCCGGCGAGTTCATCCACGCGTTCGCCGACACCACCGCCGTGCTGCCGAGGATCCCGGTGAGCACCACTGGCACGCCGGTCCAGAAATGCGCCCAGGGCCTCAGGCGTCGCCACCCGAAGATGTAGATCGTGATGAAGATCGCCTCGGTGAAGAAGAACAACCCCTCGAAGGCGAACGGAATGCCGAAGACTTCGCCCCATTGGCCCATGAAGTCCGGCCACAGCAGACCGAACTGGAACGACAGCATCGTGCCGGTCACGGCACCGACGGCGAAGGTCACGGCCATGTACTTCGACCACCGCTGCGCCAGCAACAGCGCCGCCTCGTCGTTCTTCCTGATGCCGCGATAGTTGGCGATCAACATCATCAGCGCCCACGACACGCCGAGCGGCACCAGGATGATGTGCACCGCCAGCGTGAAGGCCATCTGCGAACGGGCCCAGGGCACGGGATCGATGGCAGCAACCATGTCGAGCGCTTCGATCATTCATCTTCCCTTCGATGAGCCAGGAGCGGCGGTTGTAGTGCCGAAAATAATTGGCGGCGTGCACGTCGTCGCCACCCAAAATGGGCGACATCGTGACGTCGAGGCTGTCAGGTTGCCCGCGCATCCGTCGGCGTTGTAGACAACTCTCCATGTCGGGGCCCGTGCGTGGAACCACTGCAGGTCCGTGGCATCACCATCGTCGTGGCGCGTTCACGATGCTGCTGCTGATCGCCGTCGCCGGCGGGCTCGACGCCACCGCCTTTCTCGGCGCCGGTGGCGTCTTCGTCGCCAACCAGACCGGCAACGCGACGTTCCTGGCGATGGCCATTGCGGGCACACACACGGGGAACACGGCGGCGGCGGCGACATCACTGCTGTGCTTCTTCGGCGCCGCGGCGCTGGGTGGCAAGCTGCTCTCGACGATCCCACCCGGGCAGCGCTGGCCGGCACGGACCTCGACCGGGATCGCCATCGAGTTGGCCCTCCTCACCATCGGAGCGCTGCTGGCGGCCCTCGACACATACGCCGCGGTCGTCGTGGCCCCGCTGGCGATGGCGATGGGCCTCCAGGCAGCGCTGGCTGCACGACTGGCGCTTCAGCACCTCACCGGTGGATTCATCACGGGCGCAACGACGCTTGCTGCGATCTCCTCGCCGCTCGGCGACCGCTCGAATCCGTGGTGGTGGTACGTGCTCGCTCCGATCACGGTGCTCCTCGCTGCGGCCGGATCGGTCTCGGTGGTCGCCGACGAAACAGTTCCCGGTGCGCTGCTGCTCACCGCCCTCTTTGCCCTCGGGGCGCTCCTGCTGAGCCGTGACCGGGAGCGCCGAGCCGCCCGAACATGATCTGCCCGCTCGCTGATCGCGCCGCCTGACCTCGGCCAGGCCGTCGTGTCAGGGCGCGGCGGGCGTCTTGGGCGCCGGGAGGGCGGCCTCGATGAGCCGGCCGGCGATGAGGCCCACGAAGGCGGCCGTGAAGACGGCGGTCGCCTCGCTCGGTGCAACCCCGGCGATCAGAATCGTCAGGGTGGAGATGCTGAGCGGGACCGGGATCACCGCCGAGGGAACCGCGGCCATCATCGCCGTGACGGCCAATGCCAGCGGGATGTCGTCGATCGCCAGGTGCATCACCGCACCCATGCCGCCACCGACGAAGAGCAGCGGAAAGATCGGACCGCCCACGAACCCGAACGACAGCGCACCGGTGGTCGCAACGATCTTGGCGATCACGCTCGCCACGATGAGCCCGGCACCGAGCGTGGCCGGTTCGGTGGCGACGTCGACGAGTCCCTCGGTGCCGAGGAACAGCGTGAGCGGCAGCGCCATCGCGATCAGCCCGAGGACCAGACCGGCCAGGGTGCACCGCAGAACGGGGCGATCGGCCAACGGCGCCGCCAGCTTGCGCGTTGCGACCATCGAGAGCTTGAACAGGGTGCCGAGGACAGCACCCAGCAGCCCGAGCCCGGCTGCGATCGCCAGTTCGGGCAGGCCGAGCGAGTAGGCCGGCAGCTCGAGGAGTCGCAACAGTTCGGACCAACCGGCCTTGACCGCGAAGAAGATGGCGAAGCCGACGATCGCTGCGGTCGCATCGGCGGCCAGCGTGACCCATCGCACCACCCGCCGTTCGAACGTCAACTCGACGTTGAGCAGCACGGCGGTGAATGGCGACGTGAACAACCCGCCCCACGCACCGGAAATTGCGACGCTCATCGCGAACTGAGCGTTGCGACGCAGGAACAGCCACCGTGAACTCGCCAACGCTGCGAGGCCGGCAGCTGCCATCCCGGTCGGTACTTCTGGACCGAGGCTGAACCCGGAGATCAAGGTGACGAGTGCGATCAGCACGCCACCAGGGATCGCCTTGGCCTTGATCGCCCCGGTTGCCAATGCGACGAAGACGTTCTCTTCTCCGGCGCTCGACACGGTGGCGTGGATGACGCCGACCAGCAGACCGCCGATCGTCATGATGATCGGGATCCGGATCGATCCGGAGAACGCGCTCGGATCGATCGAATCGGGCCACAACACGCCCTGACCGGCCGAGACGACCGCGACGAACGCCAACGCCGCAACCGCTCCGGCTGCGCCGAGCACGACCGCGATGCCGATCAACTGGTGAAGCGGTGCCGATGCTGCATCCGTGGGCGACGGGTCGTCCGGCTGGTTCATCGCGGCCCCGCCCGCCGTCCGCACGCGATCTGCACGGCGGCCACCGTAGCGAACGCCGCGCTGCCGCATCGTGGCTGGGCATGACGTGCTGCAGATCTCACTCGGTAGATTCGTCGCGGGCTCGGCTGATACATCGAGGATCGCGGATTGGAGAAGGGAGACGGATCATGACTGAGCTCATCGCCACTCGTGGTCGCTCCCGATTCCCCGGACCGGTCGGATCGACGGGGTTGATCAGCAGGAAACGGCTGGACGACGTCGTCACCGAAGCCACGGGCGGCATCGTTCGGGTGATCGCCCCGGGTGGCTACGGCAAGTCGACCCTGGCCGCTGGTTGGGCCGAGGCAGATGTCCGGCGTGTGCTCTGGCTCGAGCTCGAGCGGATCGACGATGATCCACTGGTCCTGGCCACGGCGGTCGTGCACGGATTCGAGGAAGTCTGTGGGCACGTCGCCTCGGGACCCGAGCCTGCTCGAAGGGGTCTGGCCGAGGTGATCGAGGCGGTCGACCGGTGCGACGAACCGCTGCTCATCGTGATCGACGGCATACATCATCTCGTCAGCGCAGCCTCGGCGGCGATCGTCGACACCGTTGCCGAGCGTCTCGATGCGTTGTCGACCTTGGTGCTGGTCGGCCGGGCGCACCACCACGCCTCCACACTGCGGCTTCGACGCAACGTGATCGATGTGACCGTCGACGACCTCGCATTCGACCTGCTCGAAACCGAGTTGCTCCTGGCATCACTCGACGTCGAGCTCGACGAACCCGCACTCATGGAGATCAGCGACCAGTTCGAGGGGTGGGCGGCCGGGCTGCGCCTCGCCGGCGTCGTGCTGGCCAAGAAAGATCGATCGGATCCTTTGCTGATCGAGCGACTCGGCGACATCACGGACGTCACCGACTACCTGGCGACCGAATGGATCGCCGGGCTCGACGCTCGGGATCGTCAGTTCCTCCTCGAGGCCGGTTGCCTGCGTCGCTTCACCGGTGAGATGTGCGACAGCGTGCTCGGCCGCAACGACTCGGCGGCGACCCTTCGGCGACTGGGCCGTGCCGGCACCCCGGTACTCCCGCTCGACGAGTACGGCGACTGGTATCGGATGCACTCGCTCCTGGCGCGATGGCTGGCGGCGGACCTGCGCGATCGCGACCGAGAACGCTGGCGGGAGATCCACGTTGCGGCTGCGCACTGGTGGGAAGCCGAGGGCGACGTCGACCTTGCGATCCAGCATGCTCGTCGAGCCGGAGACCTCGACCTCTGCGAGCGGCTCGTCGTCGACCATGGAGCCGTGCACATGTCGACTGGCCTGTACGAGACCGCACGTCGTTGGTTGGCCATCTTCAGCGACAAGCGGGTCGCTGCGTCGCCGGAGCTGCGGACCCTCGCAACGATCGCGGCACTCCACGCCGGCGACGTGGAGCAGGCACTCCGGTGGGGTGATCCGCTCCAGCAGGCGCTGCGGACGCCGTCCACCTCCGACGCGAACGACAAGCTCGAACTCCACTCGCAGGTCATGCGGGCAACGATCGGGATCGACTCGCCGGCTGAACTCGTTCGGGTGGCTGCCCATGCCCGTGTTCGTCTGCCGGCCGGGTGGTGGCAGGCCATGGCGGGCTGGGCGCTCGGGGGAAATCTCTTCCTCTGCGGTGACCCCACCGCTGGCGATGTGCTTCGCCAGGCCGCATTCGACGCCGAGTTGGACGGTGCGACGGTGTTCGCGACCAACTGCCTCGCCACCTGTGCGCTCATCACCGACGTCATCAGCGGCGAATGCCAGACCGACGGTGACATCGCCCGTCGGGCCGAAGAGATGGTCTCGAAGAACGAGACGGAGCACCGACCACCGACGGCACTCATCGTGGCCTACGCATCGTTCACTTCTGCGCGTTCAGGTGACCGAGATCTCGCCGTTCGAGCGCGCGACCTGGCTCGGAGCCACCTCGGGCGATTCGATGGCGTCAGCCCGTGGTTCAACATCATCTGTCGGCTCGGCCTCGTCCACACGTGTCTGCTCCTCGACGACATCGAGGTTGCGAATGAGCTGCTCCGGGAACTCGACACGTGGATGGCGACCCAACCGGAGGACTCGCCGATCGCCGAGCACCTTGTTGCGCTGCGGCGGAGTGTCGACGCTGCTACCACGCGATTGGGTCGCCCACCGTCGAACCTGACGTCCGCCGAGTTGCGAGTGCTGCAGTACCTCGCGACGAACCTCACACTCGCCGAAGTCGCCGACCGGTTGTACGTGTCTCGAAACACGATCAAGTCACACGTGTCGTCGATCTACCTGAAGTTCGGCGTGTCGAAACGAAGCGAAGCTGTCGTGGTCGCACGCGAGAGGGGACTCCTCAACGCCACCGACCCGAACTCCTGATCACTCCCGCTCCAAGAACCCGCGGACAACCCCCTGTCTGCCGCAACGAGACCCTTGCGAGACCTCTGCAACCGTGGGTCGTCGAGGAGATGGACGACCCGACTGTCGGTAACGGCCAACTGCTGATCGAGATGAAGGGCGTCGGCGGACATGACCGGACGTGAACGACTGCAAGAAGCGTCCCCAGGCGGCGCGATCGGCGAGCGGGCAGATCATGTTCGGGCGGCTCGGCGCTCCCGGTCGCGGCTCAGCAGCAGTGCCCCGACCGCAAAGAGGGCGGTGAGCAGCAGCGCGCCGGGAACTGTTTCGTCGGCGACCACCGAGATCGATCCGGCCGCAGCGAGGAGCACCGTGATCGGGGCGAGCACGTACCACCACCACGGATTCGAGCGGTCGCCGAGCGGCGAGGAGATCGCAGCAAGCGTCGTTGCGCCCGTGATGAATCCACCGGTGAGATGCTGAAGCGCCAGTCGTGCAGCCAGCGCTGCCCGGGTGGGATCGTCGAGAGCAGCTTGCCACCCAGCGCCGCGGATACGCGGGCAACCTGACAGCCTCGACGTCACGATGTCGCCCATTTTGGGTGGCGACGACGTGCACGCCGCAAAACTATTCTGATCGCCGACATGACGAACCAGGAATCAACAGAAGCGCAGATAGCCGTCGACGATTCGGTCGCCGCCGGCGGTGGATCGGGCGTGAGCGCATCCTCGACTCAGCCGAGCAAGGCACCGACAGTTCTCATCGTGATCGCCACGGTGTTGGCCGTGGCCAGCTCGTTGACGACCTGGGTGCACACCGACGCGCTCGACACCGACGCATGGGCGAACACCAGCGAGGAGTTGTTGAACGACGAACAGGTCACTACCGCGGTCGCGACGTACCTCGTCAACGAGTTGTACACCCAGGTCGACGTCGCCGGTGAGCTGCAGCAGCTGCTGCCGGGCGACCTCTCGGGCGTCGCGAAAGCGCTCTCCGGCACGCTGCGCGAACCGGTCACCAACGGCGTCGAGCGGGTGCTCGAGTCACCGCAGTTCGCTGCGATCTGGGTAACCGCGAACCGCATCGCCCACGAGACGTTTGTCGCCATTCTTCGTGACGAGACCCCACCGGCTGTGTCGACCGCTGACGGTACGGTGACGCTGAACCTCCGCGAAGCGGTCGTCAACGTCGGCACGGAGATCGGCCTGCCGCAAGCCGCCCTGGACCGCATTCCCGCGGGCGTCGGGCAGATCACGATCTTCCAGTCCAACGAACTGAAGAACGCTCAGACCTACGTCCGAGTGCTCGACTTCCTGTCCTGGTTCCTGTTCATCGTGACGGTTGGGCTGTACGCGCTGGCGGTCTATCTGGCCGCTCCCCGTCGTCGTCGGGCATTGTCGATGGTCGGCTGGTCACTGGTCGTCTACGGCGTGTCGGTGTACACGCTCCAAGCGCTCGGAGTGAAGACTGGTGTCGACTACTACGTCTCGAACAACACCAACAAGGACCTCGCGAGGGCCATCGGAACGGTGGCAACAGAGCTGCTCCGCCAGCTCGCGCTGGCCGGCATCGTCTACGGCATCCTGATCGTCGGTTTCGCTGCGCTGCTCGGACCGCACCGCTGGGCGGTCACGCTGCGCCGGTACAACCCGATCACGACTCCGGCAAGAGCGGTCGGCGGAGCAGTGGTGCTCACCCTCGTGGTGCTGTGGTGGAGCCCGGGCAACGCCTTCGAACGTTGGTACACCGCCTTGGCTGTTGTGGCCCTGATCGCCGGTGCCATGGCTGCACTGGTGGTGCAGTCCCAAAAGGACGCCGCAATCAACAACAGCGGTGTGAACAGCGTCGAGGACGAGGAAGCACTGACGACAGCCTGACGTCGCGGGCTGGCGCGACAAAACCACCCGAATCGGGTGTTGTTCGGTGGGCGGAAATCGACGTACATTCGCTCGCATGAAAAACGAAAACCTTGTCTTGTTCGTCGGTGCATACTCCGATGCGACGTCGGCGAAGGACGACTTCGAAGTCCTGCGGAGCCTGGAGGGCTCTGACGTCGAGGTCGCCTCCGCCGTGGTCATGAGCCGCGCTGCCGACGGCAGCGTCGACGTGCTGTCCAAGGGCGACGGCGTCACCGGCGGCACCGCCGTGATCGGCGGCGGACTCGGCTTCGCGGTCGGGCTGTTCGCGCCGCCACTGCTTGCAGCGACCGCAGTTGGGGCCGGCCTCGGCGCAGTGCTCGGTCATCTCGTGAAGCGTCACGAGGAGAAGGAACTCGGCGTCGAACTCGAGGAGTACTTCCCGCCGAACTCGTCGGCGATCGTCGTCGTCCTCGACGACAAGTACCTCGACCGTGTCGAGAAGGCTTTGACCAAGGCCGAGAAGCGGATCAGCAAAGCGATCGACTCCGACGACGCCGAGAAGCTGGAGAAGGCACTCGAGAAGTCGGCCGACGACATCAGCGACGCCATCGACAGCTGAGGGAGCCAGCAACGGCGGCCCGTTGCTGTCCCACCGCGGTTGCGGATCGTGAGATCCGGTTGCAGCCGACGGCGTAGCGTTCCTCGTCGACCAGCACCTTTGCCGCGGCTGGCCAGTCCGCTTCGCCATCAAGGGCACGATTTGACATCACTCGCCGCATGACCGATTCCCGCAAACCTATTGTCCACGGGCTTTCAGGGATTCGGCAGCACCGGCCGTTCCAGCCAATGTCGGTCCCTGCGGTCCGGAGCTCAAAGTGATGCTCGACGTTGTGTGCAGCACGTAGTCGGCGGTGGCGCCCCGTGTGAAGCCCTTGCGTCCGGTGACGGGGACGAACAGGAACGTGTCGTTCAGACCATGTCATGATTTGGTACGCCGACCGTGAGCAGCAACTTCGCAACTGAAAGGCAGTTGAGCAAATGACTGCAGAATTCAAGGGTGTCATCAACCTCGATGTTCGCGATTCCAAGCCGGACTGGGATCCGTTCCTGCCCCCGCGGGCGCCCGAGGGGGCGCCGAACGTCTTGTACATCGTGTGGGACGACGCCGGCATCGCTGCGTTCGACTGTTTCGGTTCGCCGGTGATCGAGACGCCGACGATGGATCGCATCGCCGACATGGGTGTGCGGTTCACGCAATGGCACGACGGCACTCTGCTCACCGACGCGTTCGTCGTTGCTGACGGGGCGCAACTGCCACCGCAACGGCATGGCGTGCATCGTCGAGGGAGCGAACGGGTTCCCCGGGATGAGCGCGGTGATCCCGCCCGAGAACGGAACGGTCGCCGAGATCCTCCGCGATGAGGGCTGGTCGACCTACGCGGTCGGCAAGTGGCACCTGACCCCCGAGACGGAGTCGCACCAGGCAGCGTCGCGTCGGACGTGGCCGACCGGGCGTGGGTTCGAGCGCTACTACGGCTTCCTCGGCGGCGAGACCAACCAGTGGTATCCCGACCTCGTTCACGACAATCACGACGTCGAGCAGCCGGCCCTGCCCGAGGACGGTTACCACCTGTCGAAGGACCTCACCGACCAGGCGATCCGCTTCATCGCCGACACGAGGCAGGCCGACCCTGACCGCCCGTTCTTCATGTACTACGCGATGGGTGCGACCCATGCCCCCCATCACGCGCCGCAGGAGTGGACCGACAAGTACAAAGGCAAGTTCGACGCCGGTTACGAGCAGTACCGCGTCGACGCGTACCGCAAGATGCTCGAGATGGGCATCCTGCCCGAGGGCACCGAGTTGTCCGACATCAACCCGTGGGACACCGACATCGTTCGTGACGACGACATCGTGCCTCCGTGGGATTCGCTGTCCGACGATCAGAAGCGGCTGTTCTCGCGTATGGCGGAGGTCTACGCGGGGTTCCTGAGCTACACCGACCACGAGATCGGAAGGCTGTTGGACCACCTCGAGTCGAGCGGCGAGCTGGACAACACCGTGATCGTGGTCGTGTCCGACAACGGCGCAAGTGGCGAAGGCGGGCCTGACGGGTCGGTCAACGAGAACAAGTTCTTCAACAACTTCCCCGACGACCTCACCGAGAACCTGGCCAAGATCGACCAGCTCGGTGGGCCCGACACCTACAACCACTATCCGAACGGGTGGGCGTGGGCGTTCAACTCGCCGTTCAAGATGTTCAAACGGTTCACGCTCGAGGGCGGAATCGCCGACATGTGCATCGTGGCGCACACCCCCACGACCGGCAAGGTCGCCGGTGAGGTCCGCCATCAGTACCACAGCGCAACCGACGTGATGCCCACCGTCCTCGACATCTGCGGGATCGAGCCACCCGAGAAGATCGCCGGGATCGAGCAGAGCCGGATCGACGGCGTCTCGATGCTCGGCGCGATCAACGACGCGGACGCCCCGAGCGCCCGCACGACCCAGTACTACGCCATGCTCGGCACGCGGGCGATCTACCACGACGGCTGGAAGGCGGTCGCGAAGCACGGGGCGATCACCGGGTACGGCAACATCGCGAACGACGAATGGGAGCTCTACCACACCGCGGTCGACCGGGCCGAGGTCCACGATCTCGCTGCTGACCAACCCGAAAAGCTCTCCGAGCTGACCGATTTGTGGATGCGCGAGGCACTCGACAACGACGTGCTCCCGATCGACGACCGCACCGCCCGCGACCAGCTCGCGCTCTGGCGACCCGGTCCCAAACAGCGCGACCGCTACGTCTACCACCCCGACACGTCTGCGGTGCCCGAGTCGGTAGCGGTGAACGTCCGAGGTCGATCGTTCGCGATCGGCGCCGAACTGATCGACGTCGGCGCCGACGTCAAGGGCGTCATCTTCGCTCACGGCTCGCGATTCGGTGGACACACGCTCTACGTCAAGAACCGCCGGCTCCACTACGTGTACAACTTCCTCGGTATCGAACAGCAACACTTCGTTGCCGACACCGACCTCCCGACGGGCAACGTCAACGTCGGCATGGTCTTCGAGAAGACCGGCGAGAACCCCCCGTACGTGCCCCACGGCGACGTGACGCTGCGAGTCAACGGCGACACCGTCGCCACCGGCACCATGCGCACCCAGCCCGGCAAATTCACCCTCGCCGGCGACGGACTCTGCATCGGATGGGACTCCGCCGACGCCGTCAGCGCCGACTACCGATCTCCCTACCGGTTCACCGGCGGACGGATCGGGTTCGTCGCCGTTGACGTCACCGGGGAGCCAGTCATCGATCTGGAACGTGAATTCGCAGCACTCCTCGCACGCGACTGATCACGGGCCAAGGCGAGATCAGGTCGCGGCCACGCAGTCCCCGAACTCGCAATCGATGCGCCGCCGCCCGACCGAGCTCGTCGTGATCGCTCAACGAATACCCAACTCGTCTCGGCGCAATCACACAGAATCAGAGGACCTGCAGGTGCCGACGCGCCGCAGCGGCCCAAGGCCGGTGCCCGATACTGGCGGCGCCGCGGCAGACTCAGACCCGTCCTCGAACCGGCATGCTGACTGGCAGCCGTCGTGAGGTCGATTGCTCGAGACCCGCTCATACCACGAGCGCATAATCCCAAGAACCGGCCCAGGGCAGCCACTCGGGAACGGCCCAAGCCGGGTGCAACACTTTCACGGGCATATCGCACCAAGTCGCACGTCCCATCATTCCGCCTGGAATCAGGCCGGGTGGTCAGTCCAGCAGGCCGCCAATGACGTCGGCGGCTTGGCGGTCGCTGGCTTCGAGGAAGTGGGCGTAGACGTTCAACGTCGTCGCGGCGTTGGCGTGCCCGAGTCGTCCGCTCACAGTGCGGACCGGGACGCCGGCGGCGAGTAGCTGGGTGGCGTGGAGGTGTCTGAGGTCGTGCAGGCGGACGCTGCCGAGGCCGGCCTGCTTGCGCACTCGGGTGAAGCGTCCGGTGATCGTGTCGGGGTGGAGCGGGTCGGTGCCGTCGGCCGTCTCGGTGAACACGTAGCCGTCGGGATCGAGTTCGAGGTCTCGCACGCGGCAGCTCGTTCCTCGAGACGTCGACGCTGGGCGTCGAGCACGGCGACTGTCGCGTCGTCGAGTGCGATCCGGCGTGAGGCGTGGGTCTTGGTGTCCTTGACGACGGTGCCACCGGCGACGGATGCGATCGAGCGCTTGATCGACAGCGTGCGAGTGCTGCGGTCGAGGTCGGACCAGCGGAGTCCGCACACCTCGCCGCGTCGTGCTCCGGTTGCCGTCAGCACCCGGAGCAGTGCGCCGTACTCGGGCTCGTCGTCGTCGGCGAGCTCGAGCATGCGCTTCACGTCGACGATCGAGGGCGGGTTGATCTCGCGCTGACGGAGCTTCGGCGGCGACGCCGCAGCCGCCGGGTTCATCGGCACGATGCTCCACTTCACCGCTTGGCCGAACGCTCCCCGGAACACGGCGTGCACGTGGCGGATCGTGGCGGGGGAGAGGCCGCGCTCCTTCGAGAGCATCGCGTAGTAGTCGTCGAGCCGCTTCGTCGTCACGCGCCCGAGGCGCAGCCCGCCGAGGTCGGGCTTGATCAATCGCTCCGTGAGGCGCCGGTACTCGCGCACCGTGGTGGGCGAGAGCGACCCCTCGACGTGGTCGATCCACGAGTCGAGGAGCTGGCCGAGCGTCTTGGCCGTCGAGGTGATCTTGCCCTCCGACACCTGGGCCACGAGTGCGGCGAGCGCTCGCTGCGCCTCGCGCTTGGTGCCGTAGTGGGTGCGACTGAGCTGCTTGCGCAGACCGGTTTCCGGGTCGCGGGGGAGCTGAACGATCAGCTCCCAGTTGCCGGGATGGCGCTCACGCAATGAGCCCTTCATGCCCGCAATCCTAAACCGAATTCTTGGTTAGCTGCTTGGTTGGAGTTCGTTGACGACGCAATGACTCTCAAAAAATATCCGATCTACCAGGTGTTTCTCAGAGCCCAGAAGGGGAATTGAACCCCTGACCTACGCATTACGAGTGCGTTGCTCTACCGACTGAGCTATCTGGGCGGGACAGGCAGACAACCTGGGAGAGAACCCCCGAGTCCCGTCGCCCGAACTGCGGCTCGGAATCGTATCGGTCGAATCGACCGGTGCCGACGCTGTTTCGGCGTCGATCTCACTGATCTCGGCGTAGGTGTTGCGGTCGAGATAAGACTGGGTGACGCTGGGCGGGCGGGCGAGGGCGGCGCCCAGGCGGCGGGATGCCGTCGCCGGCGGTGGAGGCGGAGGGCGTGCGTTCGGCGTCGTCGGCGTTGCCGTGGAGCCGAATGGTGATCGTCGCACCGCGTGCTCGCCCGTCGCTCGAGCACCGCCGCCCCGGGATCGCTTACACACGGCGAACCCGACGCGCCACGACTCGGTCAGGCCGTGCTCGGACCCGGGCCCGAGCGGATCCGGATCTTGCTGAGTTTCCGTCCGGAGCGCTCCTCGACCACGAGTTCGTAATCGCCGGCCATCACCGTCGTGCCGACCTCGGGCATCGTGCCCGAGAGGGCCATCACGACGCCTGCCAAGGTCGTGACGTCGGGGTGCTCGATCACCACGCCCTGCTCGTCGGCGAGTTCCACCAACGTGACTTCTCCGTCGATGGTCAGTGAACCGTCGCCGTGGGTGACCGGTTCGTGGTCTGCGCGCTGGAACTCGTCGTCCATCACGTCGGCGATGATGTCGTCCATGGTGACCAGGCCGAGTGTCGCCCCGTGCTCGTCGACGACGAACGCCGCGTGCACACGTTGCACCCGGAACAGCTCGAGCACCTGATCGGCGTGGGACGACGCTGCAACCGTCGGCGCCGCACGGGCCAGACTTCGTGGCGACAGCGAGCTGTCTCGTTGATTGGCGCGGATCACGTCCTTGACGTGGAGGATGCCGTTCACGCGGTCGAGCGAGCCGTCGATCACCGGGTATCGGCTGCGCGGCGACGACGAGATGCGGTCGAGGATCTCCTCGGGCGTCGCTGTCGCCTCGATGACCTCGAGGCGGCTGCGGGGCGTCATCAGCTCCTCGGCGGTGCGCTCCTCGAACTCGAACACGTTGCGGATCAGATCGCGCTGCATCGCGCCGAGGGTCCCGCTGTCGGCGGCCTCGTCGGTCACGATCGCCAGCTCGGCGCTGGTGTAGAGCGACATCCGCTTGTCGGGCTCGGGGATCCGCAGGAGCCGCATCAGTGCGAACGCGATCGCATTGAGCACGATGACCAGCGGTCGGAACAGGACGCTGAAAATCCGCATGATCGGATTGAGACGCAGGCTCATCCCCTCTGGAGCCTGCAGTGCGAGCGCTTTGGGGATCATCTCTCCGAGCACGACGTGAAGGTAGGTGATGCCGCTGAGCGCGACCACGAACGCGACGGCGTGGGCGGCCTCGTGCGAGAGCCCGAGATTCTCGAACGGCTCGTAGAACCACGACGCCGACGGCGGGTTCGCCGTACATGCCGAGTCCGATGCTCGCGAGCGTGATCCCGAGCTGGGCGACCGCAATATAGGAATCCTTGCCGGCGGTGCGTTCGAACAGGTCGAGCAGCCACTGGGCGGCCGCGCTGCCGTTGTCGGCGTGCGACTGCAGACGGCTCGAGCGCGCCCCGACCAGCGGCGAACTCAGCGGCGACGAAGACGCCGTTGATGATGACGAGCACCGCCACGACGACGATCGGGATGACGACGGTCGTGATCATGCGGACGGTTCCTCGGCGGGCTCATGTTCGAAGCTGACCTGAGTCACCGTGCGTCCGTGCATGGTGTCGACCACGATCGTGGGATGCCGTTCCGTCGCCGGAACGACGTCGCCGGGCCTCGGCGTGCGACCGACGTGGTGCCACACCAGACCGCCGATCGTGTCGATGTCGGGGAGACCGAAGTCCAGGTCGAAGGCCTCCTCCAGCACGACGAGCAGCACGTCGCCGCGCACGGTGACGCGTCGTCCCGCCACCACGACCGGTTCGACTTCGTCATCGAACTCGTCTCGAACCTCGCCGAACACCTCTTCGATCGCATCTTCGAGGGTGACCATGCCGGCGACGTCGCCGTACTCGTTGACGACGAGCGCACAGTGGGCGGTCGCGTCGCGCAGCGCCCGCCAGAGCGCAGGGACCGACGCAACCTCCGGCACCTCCACGGTCCTCTCGGCGATGTCGCCGACCGTCCCGCCCTCACCTTGTTGCACACAATCGAAGAGATCTCGTAGTTCGACGATGCCGTCGATCACTCCGCCATCGTGGACCACCGGGAACCGCGTGAACGGCCCCTCGGCGAGTGCGGCCAGTGCATCGGCGACGGTCGCACTCGCGGCCACCGTGACGAGCCGGACCCGTGGAGTCATGATCTCGCGAGCGAGGCGAGCGTCGACGTTCAAGATGCCGGCGAGCATGTCGCGCTCGCTCGCATCGATCAGGCCGCCCGCCGCACTGGCCCGGTAGAGACCAGCGAGTTCCTCGGGGGAGTGGACGTGAGCGTGGGCGTGATCGGTGTCGAGCTTCCACCATCGCATCAACCGGAACGCGGAGCCGTTGAACACTGCGACCAGCGGCCGGAACAGCCACTGGCCGACGCGCATGGCCGGCATCATGGCGATGGCGAGCCGTTCCGGGTAGCGCAGTGCCGCCGTCTTCGGGAGCAGCTCGCCGAGCACGACCTGCAGTCCGGTGATCGCAATCAGCACGATCAGGACCGCAGCCGTGCGGCCACCGATGCCGCCGAGGTGAGGTTCGAGCAGAGGCGTCAGCTGTGCTTGGCCGTACGCGCCGGCGACGAGGCTGCTGATGGTGATCCCGATCTGACACGCGGCCACGTACGCATCGAGCCGCTTCGGGTCGCGCATGATCTCGAGCAGGAGGGCGGCCGATCGGCTGCCGCCCTCGGCCGATTGCTGGATCCGGGACCGACGCGATCCGACGGTGGCGAACTCGGCCGCGACGAACAGTGCGTTGAACGCCACCATCACCAGGACGACAGCGACCGTGAGGAGCGTACTCATCGAGGAGACCGGCGTTCCGACGGCTGTGGTCCGAGCGTCACGACTGTCCTGACAACACGGGCAATGACCACAGCAGCGACTGGAGCAGCAACGGCTCGTTCGGGTTGCGCTCGAGGGTCTCCATGGCCTCGTGGATGTGGCGCACGGCATCGGCTGCGGCATCGGGTCGAGCCACCGTGCCGGCCACCAAAGCATCGCGGTAGGTGCCGGCGATCACGGTGAGGCCGGCCAACAACTCGTCGGTGCGATGGCGGCGCAGCTCACGTTTGTGGCGATCTTCCAGTGACTTCTTGCCGCTGCCCCGCTCGCCGTACTGCTTGATGCGCTCGTCCATGGCCGTGACCTCGTCGCGATGGCGGTCGGCCAACGGTTCGGCAGCGGCTTCGATTCGGCCGAGCAGATCGTCGACCACGTCCATGACCCGAGTGCCTGTGCCGTCCAGCCGGCTCGGTACCTCGGCGAACGTACGCCGTCGCGCAGCGAGGTCGGGATCGGCGGCGAGCACACGCGCCCGGTCGATGTTGCCGCCGGATGCAGCGGCCGCTTCACCCGCCGTGTCGGGGTCGACGCCCTCGCTCACCAGGCGATCGGCGATGTGTTGATCGTCGATCGACCGGAATTCGATCCGGGCGCATCGTGACGAGATCGTGATCAGGTCGTGGGGCACGAAGTCGGCGAGGATCAGAAAGGTGGTTGACGCCGGTGGCTCCTCGATGGTCTTGAGGAGCAGCGCTGCACCCTCCGGTCGGAGCAGGTGGAACTCCTCGAGGATCATCACCTTCCGGTCGCCCTCGGACGGCGCAAGCGACGCCGTCCTGACGATCTCGCGTGCCTGGTCGAACGAAATCGACGCGCCGACGTGGGCGACCTCTCTCACATCAGGGTGCTCACCTCGCAACACGAGGTCGGCGTCGCGTCCCGACGCATCGTCGACGCCTCCGATCAACAACGCAGCGAACGCCCGTGCGGCTTCCTTCTTGGTCGACCCGGCGGGACCGACGAAGAGATAGGCATGGACGGGCTCTGCAGCGGCTCGAACGAGCCGCTGGACGGCGTCGACCTGTCCGACGACCGGCGACCACACGGAGCTCCCGGCCATGATCAGATCCCCAGACGTTCCCGGACGGCGGTGCGAATCGTCGCGGTGACGTCCTCGTGCGGTCCGGACGCATCGACGACGACCCATCGGTCGGGGTCGTCGGCGGCCATCGACGCGAATCCTTCGTCGACGCGCCGGTGGAAGTCGTCGCCGGCCATCTCGAAGCGATCGAGGTCCCGCTTGCTCATGCGACGCTCGGTCACTGCGGCCGGAACCGTGAGCAGGATCACCAGGTCGGGCCAGGTGTCGCCGATCGCCCAGGCGTTGATCATGCGGACGTCGTCGATCGGCAGGCAGCGACCATGGCCTTGATACGCCAACGTCGAGTACACCGATCGGTCGCTGACCACGTTGCGCCCGGCCGCAAGCGACGGCCGCACCACCTCGGCCAGATGCTGCGCGCGATCGGCGGCCACGATCAATGTCTCCGCGTGATCGTCGAGATCGGTGACCGCCGTGTCGTGCAGAATCGCCCGGAGGCGACGACCGATCTCAGTGCCGCCCGTCTCGCGAGTGACGACCGCGTCGAGCGACATCGCCAACCGTTTCGCGTGGGTGCTCTTGCCGCACGCCTCGGCGCCCTCGAATGCGATGTAGACCGGCGATGACATTGGCCCGTCACCCTACTGGCGACAGGGCGGCCTTCCGAAGCGTCCATCGTCGCTGTCGGCCCCTCCGCCGTCGCCGGTGTCGCCACCATGACCGGTGTCGACGTCATGATCTGGGTCGGTCGTGTCGTCGATCGTCGCATCGGTCAGCCCGGGCGAGGCCGGCGATGCCCACCGGATCGGTGAGCCCGTTGCCGACGACATCGACGTGACCCGTACCGACGCATTTCGGCTGGTTCTCCGACTCCATCTCGCCCGAGACCTTGATCTTTGCCGAGAACTTGACGGGCAGGTCCTTGTCGAGGTCGATCAGGCCCGAGTTGCGGTTCTCGAGATCGGTGTTCGGGTCGCCGCCCTTGTCGAGGCTGATTCCGCTGGTCGTGATGTACCAGGGTGGTTCTCGGGACCATCACCGTCCTCCGGCGAGAACCCGGAGTACTGGACGAGGCCACGTGGGTCGACCTTGAAGGGGTTGCTGGATGTGAACGCCGGCCCGCCGTCGATCAGGTCGATCGGCAGATAGTCATCACCGACGTCCATCGCGGCGTCCAGCAGCGCACCGGAGGAGTCAGAGGAGCAGGCGTAGGCGCCGCAGAGCCCGGTGAGTTCGCTGTCGGCGCCGATGTCGCCGACCTGCGTGTTCTGGTCGTACAGCGCGACGAGACGTCCGAACTCCTCACTCGCCTTGGTCAGGTCGGATTCGCCCGGAAATCCTTGTTGAATCTCGGCGCGCAATGCGTCGAGTACTTCTTGGTCGATGTCTGGCGGTGGCTCGGTTCCGGCACCGACCGGACCACCCGACACCAGCGCGCCGATCGCAACCACCAGTCCACCCCAGCGCAACAGCTTCGTTCCCGCCATCACGTCCCTGCACCAATTCCCAATATGTGGCCCGGCATCGCGGAGTAGCCGGCGCGTCGAGCCAATTGCGCGCCGAGTGCCCCGCGTCGGCGCCGACCGGAGCGGCGTCAGCCGGAGGTTTCGGCGGAGGGCGTGTCGGCCGCCGTCTTCTTGGTGGCGGCCTTCTTCGCCGTCGACTTCTTGGCGGGCTTCTTCTTGTTGGCGGCCTTCTTGCGGGTCGACTTCTTCGTCGGGCCACCCTTGGCCGCCACGACATCCCGGCGAATCGCCAGGAGCTCGTAGGCGCGCTCGGGACTGATCTCCTCGATCCGGTCGCCTTTGCCGATCGACGCATTCGTCTCGCCGTCGGTCACGTAGACGCCGAAGCGTCCGTCCTTGGCCACGACCGGGCGTTCGCTCACGGGGTCGGTGCCGAACTCGCGGAGCGGTCCCTTGGCGGCCATGTTGCGGCCGCCGCGTTTGAACACCTTCGGCTCCGAGAAGATCTTGGCGGCCTGCTCGAGCGTGATCGTGAGCAGCTGCTCTTCGGAGTCGATCGACCGGAAATCCTTCTCCTTCACGACGTACGGTCCGTAGCGACCGTTGTTGGCGACGATCTCCTTGCCGTCCGTCGGATCCTCGCCGAGCGAGCGCGGGAGCTGCAGCAACTTGGTGGCGTCGTCGAGGGTGATCGAGTCGAGTGCCATCGTCGAGAACAGACTCGACATCCGCGGCTTCTCGAGCCCGGGTGGGAGGTCGTCGGGGGCGCCCCACTGCACGTACGGGCCGAAGCGACCGCTCTTGGCGTACACCGGGTATCCGTCCATCTCACCGATCGGCTCGTCGCTTTTCGGCAGGGCCAGCAGCTCGAGCGCCTTCGCGACATCGAGCTCGTCGGGCGGCATGTCGTCGGGCACGCTGGCGGTGTCGTCCCCTCGCTTGACGTACGGCCCGTACTTGCCGGGCTTGGCGACGACCAGCTCGCCGTTCTCGTCATGTCCGAGCGGGAACGTGTTGATCGCGGCGGCGTCGATCTTGTCGAGGTTCTCCTCGACGATCTTCTTGAGGCCGGGTAGCGCATCGTCGTCGCCGAAGTAGAACCGCTCGAGCCACACGTCCTTCTGCATCTCGCCGTTCGCGATCGCATCGAGGTCGTGATCCATCTTCGCCGTCAGCTCGTAGTCGACCAGGTCGGTGAAGTGCTGCTCGAGCAGACCGACCACGGCAAAGGCGGTCCAGGTCGGTACGAGAGCCTGCCCTTTCTTCCAGACGTAACCTCGGTCCTGAATCGTCTGGATGATCGACGCCCAGGTGGAGGGCCGGCCGATTTCGAGCTCCTCGAGGCGCTTCACGAGCGACGCCTCGGTGTAACGGGCCGGCGGGCTCGTGGTGTGACCGTTGGGCGTCAGCGACTCGACCGGGATGACCTCGCCCTGCGCCAGTGGTGGCAACAGGGCCTCTTTCGTTCCGTCGCCGTCGTCATCGGCAGCCACGTACACGGCCCGATAGCCCGGGAACGTGATCGTGGTGCCGGACGCGGCGAACTCGCAGTCGGTCTGCTCGTGCTCGGAGATCGCACCCAGACGGACGGAGACGGTGACACCGGCGGCGTCGGCCATCTGCGACGCCAGCGTGCGCTGCCAGATCAGTCGGTAGAGCGCCAGATCCTGGCTGTTGAGTTCGGCCTCGACCTGCTTCGGTGATCGGTACGGCGTGACGGGGCGGACGGCCTCGTGTGCCTCCTGCGCGTTCTTCGACTTCGACGTGTACTGCTTCGGCTGCGGAGACAGGTACTGCTGGCCGTACTCGCTCGCGATCGCGGCCCGCGTCGCGTTCATCGCCTCGCCGGAGAGTGTCACGCTGTCGGTACGCATGTAGGTGATGAAGCCGCGCTCGTACAATCCTTGAGCGACGCGCATCACCTGCGATGACGACATCCGCAGCTTGCGGCCGCCTTCCTGCTGCAGCGTCGACGTCATGAAGGGCGGCTTGGGCGTCGAGCGGTACGGCTTCTCCTCGACGGACCGGATGGAGAAGGTGGCGGCATCCAGGCCGGTCGCCAGCGCTCGTGCGTGCGCCTCGTCGATCGCCACGGCCGTGCCGCTCGCAGTGGTCTTGATCTGACCGCGATCGTCGAAGTCCTTGCCGCTCGCGACCTTGTCACCGCCGACCGCGACGAGTTTTGCGTCGAACGCCGGGATGGTGGCGCTGCGCAGGTCGATGTCCCAGTAGTCCGCCGCCACGAACGCGATCCGCTCCCGCTCGCGCTCGACGATCAGCCGGATCGACGGGCTCTGGACCCGACCAGCCGAGAGCCCTCGGTTGACGCGACGCCACAGCACCGGTGACACCTCGTACCCGTACAGGCGGTCGAGGAGGCGACGGGTCTCGGCGGCGTCGACGAGGCCGTAGTCGATCCCGCGTGGGTTGTTCATCGTGTGGTCGATCGCCGCCTGGGTGATCTCGTGGAACACCATCCGCTTGACCGGCACCTTGGGTTTCAGGTACTCGACGAGGTGCCAGGAGATCGCCTCGCCCTCCCGGTCTTCGTCGGTCGCGAGATAGAGCTCCGAGGCGTCCTTCAGTGCGGCGCGTAGTTCTTTCACCACGATCTTGCCGCGGTCGGTCAACTCGTACGTCGGCTTGAAGCCGTTGTCCACGTCGATGTTCAGACCCTTGCTCGGCAGGTCGGCGACGTGGCCCACGGACGCACGCACGTCGAAGTCACTGCCCAGGAACTTCGAGATCGTCTTGGCCTTCGCGGGAGATTCCACGACGACGAGAGGCTTCGCCATTGCTGCCTTTGGCTAGGTGATGATGAGACGGGTGTCAAACGGTGTTCACGGCCGAGTCTGCCCGCGAAATGCCGCGGGCCCACCATGGCGACGCCGATCGGTGTTCAGCGCCGCCGTCGCGGCGAGCGTCGCAACTCCCGAGCGAGCTCCTCGTTGTCGACCAACTCGACCATCACCGACAGCGGTGTGACCGGCGGTTCGTCAGCCTCTTTGCAGGCCCCGGACCGGTCGGTCCTTCGTGGTCGCCCGGCGAGATGGTGCAGACGCTCGATCGCCGGACGCCACCACGGCTCGCGTCGAAGCAGTGGTTCGCCGCGCTCGATCAAGGTCGCCTTGATCCGAGCGGCGGCGGCCGCTCCGTCGAGTCGTTCGATCAGACCGAACGCCGCGTCGACGGCGCTGATTCGGCCCTCGCAGGTGATCACGTTGCCGGTCGTGACCAGCCGGCGCGCATCGACCTCGGAGCCGTATCGACGCAGGAGGTCGCCGGCCAGCCAGTGAGTTGCCGCCGACGTGCCGTGCAGCAGGCCGGCCGATGCGAGGAGCACGGTGCCGGTCGAACTGGCGACGACATACCTCGCCGAATGCTCCATGCGCACGAGGAACTCGCGGAGCTCGGGGTCGTCGGCGGCACGTTCGCATCCGAGGCCTCCCGGTACGACGACGATGTCGATCACGTCGATGTCGTCGAATCGAAGATCGACGTGTTGACGTCCGCCGGGTCCGGCGTACGACCCGCTGCGCGCCCCGACCATGATCACTTCGGCGTGGTCGGCGAGCCCGAGCACCGACGAGAATGCCTCACACTCCGAGCCGAGCACACCGTCGTAGACGACGATGGCAATGCGCACCTCGCCATCCTCGCGTGTGCGACACGTATGTCAAGCGAGGCGGAATACGATGGTCCGAGGGGGGTGGGTTGCTGATGTCGGCCGATGGCCAACTGGACGACGACGATACGCAGTGGCGCCCACGACCCGATCGCGACGATGGGGAAGGCTCGGGCCCGGCCGAGCGGTCGGGCGAGCCTGATCCTCGTGAGCATCCTCCGCTCGCACGGATCGTTCTGTCGGACGGGGGTTCCGCGAGCGAGTGGGCGCGTCGCGCCGATGGCGACGATGCGAATGCCGTCGACGGTCACGATCGAGAGGACGAGCCTCTCCGGGATGCTTCGACGTGGGATGCAGACATGTTGGCGAGCGCGGGGGTGGTGGCGACAGCGCCGGGTCTTGATCCCACCGGCGGGGTGAGGCTGTCGGCGAGCCCGGTATCGGTCTCGGAGGCGTCGGGTGACGATCACGCCGACGAGTCCGGGTCGACGTCTGTGCGTCGCCGGTCGATCGTCGCGGTCGCAGCGGGAGTGCTGGCAGTGTCGGTCGTCATTGCCGTGGCGTTGGTGGCACTGCTGCGAGGCGGCGAATCCGCACGCTCCACGTCGTCGGCGCCCGAACTGCCGTCCGGCGCCGAAATCGCCTGGACCAACCGGGTCGACGGCGCCGTCGAGGCGACCACCGTGGGCGAGGGCCTCGTGGTGGTGGCCTCGGCCGACGGGGTCACGGCGTTGAGCGAGGGCGACGGAGAGGTGATGTGGCGGCGGATGCATGCTGCCGGCGCCGGGGACATCAGACGCGTCGCCGTGATGGGTGATCGTGTCGTCGTGACGCAGCAACGCCCGACGGGCACCACAGAGGTGCGGGCCTTCGACAGCGGCACCGGGACGGAGATCTGGCGGACGGGAGGCGACGATGGCACCTACTCGATCTCGGGGCCAGTCGATGGTCCGGCCATCGTCGGCCGCCTCCGTGTCGACGGGGGTACGGTGTTGACGCTGCTCGACCCCGTCGACGGATCTGCCCTCGGTGACCCCGTGAGGTTGAGTTCGGTGGAAGCCACCGGCGACGACCTCGGAGTCGTGCCGAGCGACGAGAGGGTCGCCGTCTGGTCAGTTCGCGACGGGGAGATCGTCGCCGGTCCCGTCGACGCGTTCAACCTGCGGACCGTCGCCGAACTCGACGGTTCGGTCGTTGCGCTCGATCTGGAGGGCCGCATCGTCGCCTTCGACGAGGGTGGTCGACGGACCGACGAGCTGCTCGTGGTCGGCAACGACAGCGCACCCGACGGCTCAGCGGCGATCGCACAGGTCGATTTCGTCGGTGTGGCACCGTCCGAACAGGTCGGCATCGTCTCGGGCGAATCATCGTTCGGGTTCACCGTCGTCGACGGCCGGATCGAGATCGCGTGGCGGCGTGATGGCTCTGTCGCCACGCCTGCGTCGACGTCGATCGGTGATCTGAGCGTCCTGGTCGGTCGTGACGACGGTGGTGATGGCGCCGTCGGGGAGGTGATCATCGACCCCGTGAGCGGGCGCACCGTCACGGCGGTCGAGGTGCCGGGACCGCGGGAGCGGATCTCGACGCTCGGCTCGAACGGATTCCTCGTGGCGCCCACCGTCGGAGCCACCGAACGCATCGTCTCCGCCGTCGGATACGACGGAGAACCGCTGTGGTGGTTGACGCTCGCACCCGAAGCCGACTACGACCTCGTGGGCGGCGTGGTGCTGATCGTCGAGCCGACGCCGGACGGCGACAGCCTGAGTGTTGCTCGCTGAGGGGTACCGTCCGGTTCGTGGCACCTGACGTCGAACTCGGCTGGAACACCGCGCTCGATGCCTCTTGGCGTTCGATCGGCGCACCCGGTGCACCTGGTCGAGTGGCTCGCATCGACCGAGGTTGGAGCACCGTGATGCGTCACGCGTCCGACGACGCACCGCTGCGGACGCGGAATCTCTACGTCGACGTCGCAATCGGTGACTGGGTCGTCCCGAGCGCCGACGAGGAGCAGGTCGGACACATCATCGAGCGGACCTCGGCGTTCGTGCGGCGGGCCTCGTTCGAGGGCGACCGATTCGAGGCCGACACGCTCGCGGCCAACATCGATGTCGTCTTCCTCGTCCACGCCCTCGGATCGCCTCCGAACCAGCGTCGACTCGAGCGAGAGCTCGTGCTCGCGTTCGACTCGGGCGCGACTCCAGTGGTCGTGCTCACCAAGGTCGACCTCGTCGATGATCCCGAATCGACCCGTCGAGAGCTCGCCCGTGTCGCACTCGGCGTGCCGGTGCTGCTCGCGAGCGGACTGAGCGGGGCGGGCATCGAACCGATCCGCGCCTACGCGAACGGAAACCGGACACTCGCGTTCCTGGGTGCCTCCGGTGTGGGGAAGTCGACACTGGTGAACGCGCTGCTCGACAACGAGGTCATGGACACCGGCGCCGTGCGCCATGGCGACCAACGTGGCCGCCACACGACGGTTGCCGCGCAGCTGTTGCGACTCCCCGGGGAGGGCTGGATGATCGACACGCCCGGGGTCCGGGCCGTCAGCCTCTGGCTCTCGGGCGACGGTATCGAGCGAGCCTTCGCCGACGTGTTCACGCTGATGGACGACTGCCGATTCCGTGACTGCAAGCACGATCAGGAGCCCGGCTGTGCGGTCCAGGCAGCGGTCGCGGACGGTCGGCTCGATCCCGCTCGTCTCGACAGCCTCGAGCGGCTGGTCGCCGAAGAGGCCGCGCTCGAGGCCGAACAGGAGCGGTTCGACCGGCGGAGCGACCGCCGCGGCTACCGCCGTCAGCGCTGATCGGTTGGGTCGACTCGGATACGTCGTGCCGGCAGGTTGCTCACTAAGTTCGGCCGGGTCAAGGCCAACGAGAAGGAGCGTCACATGGCAGGACTCGAGAGCACCGTCGGCATGTTCGACTTGCGGATGTCGGAGGAGGCTCGGCCGCTGTACGACAAGGTGAAGAAGTTCATCGCGGAGGAGATCGAGCCGAACACGGCCGAGTTCTTCCGCCTCGGAGAGGGTCGTGCCGAGCGTTGGGGCTACGGCGAGGGGCAGCTCGACCTGCTGGAGTCGATGAAGAAGAAGGCCAAGGAGCAGGGGCTCTGGAACTTCTTCCTGCCGGATGCCGAGACGGGTGAGGGCCTTTCCAACCTCGACTACGCCTACATCGCCATGGAACTCGGCAAGAACCCGATCGCGTCCGAGTGCCTCAACTGTGCCGCGCCCGACACCGGCAACATGGAAGTGCTCGAACGGGTCGGCACGGCTGAGCAGAAGGAGCAGTGGCTGACGCCGCTGCTCAACGGCGAGATCCGGTCGGCGTACGTGATGACCGAGCCCGATGTCGCATCGTCGGATGCCAAGCAGATCCGGTGCAGCGCGGTCAAGGACGGTAACGAATGGTTGATCTCCGGCGAGAAGTACTACGCCTCGGGTGCCGGTGATCCGCGCTGCAAGATCATGATCGTGATGTTGCAGACGAACCCGGATGGGCCGCCGCACAAGCGGCAGTCGCAGATTCTGGTGCCGATGGGAACGCCGGGGGTCGAGATCGTCGGCCCGATGCACGTCTTCGGTGAGGACGACGCACCGCACGGCCACATGCACATCCGGTTCAACGACGTTCGTGTGCCGGCCGAGAACATGCTGCTCGGTGAGGGGCGCGGCTTCGAGATCTCACAGCTGCGCCTCGGGCCGGGTCGGATCCATCACTGCATGCGATCCGTCGGCGCCGCAGAGCGTGCGCTCGGTTTGATGGTCAAGCGTGGTCTGACCCGTGAGGCCTTCGGCAAGCGGATCTCGAACCTGGGCAAGAACGTCGAGGTCATCGCAAAGGCCCGCATCGAGATCGAGGCGATGCGGAGGATGGTGCTCACGGGCGCCAAGGCCATGGACGAGCTCGGCAATGCGGAAGCGCGCATCTGGGTGAGCGCGGTCAAGGCGATGGTGCCGATCCGAACGTGTGCGATCATCGACGAGGCGATCCAGATGCACGGAGCGACGGGCGTGTCGCAGTGGACACCCCTGGCGCGGATGTATGCCAGCCAGCGCACGCTCCGCCTGGCCGACGGTCCGGACGAGGTGCACTGGTTCGTGGTCGGTCGGGCCGAGATCGCATTGTGGGAGCAGGAGTCTGCGTCGTACGATCCGAAGACGGCGTACTACGAGAACCTCGAGTCCGACAACGCCGGCGTCTTCTCCGGACCGGGCTGACCCGGCCGACCGAACGTGCTCAGCCGGTCGACCCGTCACATGGTGACGGGTTTGTGCCACATGCCGTCGTCGTCGCGGTCCCACCACGTCGTGGCCAACACCGCCGTCGTCGGGATCGGCCCGTAGACGTGCGGGAACAACTCGGTCCCGCCGTCGGCGGCCGCCTCCACGCGTACCTCGGCCTCGATCAGATCGGGTTCGAGATGCAGGAGCACCAGCTCGGCCACGTCGGCGAAGAACCGGTTGGCGACGCTCTCGATCTGCCTGGGGTATGAGCAGTGGATGAACCCGACATCGTCGAGTGAGCGACCTCGCGTGCTGACGCGGTACTCGCCGGCGGCACGTGCCGCGGTCCAGTCATCGGGCAGTGCGATGTGCACCAGCTCGTCGGACTCGTTCATGTGGTTCGCCCCTCGATCACGAGCACGATTCTACGAGACCTCGTCGACGCCGTCGGCGATCGCTGCGTTCAGGGACGGACTGACCACCACGGCGCGGTCGAATCGTGTCTCGGCCAACCGCCTGCGCATTCGTTCGTCACTGCAGACGAGGCGAAACACCTGGCCGTTCGAACGAGCCGTCGCAGCGGCACCCAGCAGCAGCCCGAGCGCTGCGTCGTCGAGCACGCTGACGCCGTCGATGTCGACGACGATCGGAGTCGGCGGGGCGATGCGCACGAGCTGACGCAAGATGTCGTGCAGGCGCGGTGTCGCCGCCAGGTCGACGGTTCCCTCGAGCGCGACGACATGATGCTCGGCGACGAGCCGCGACGACGTTCGGAGATCCATCGCAGCGGAGGGTAGTGGCCCGCGCCTCGGCCCGGCACCGGCTCGGTGGCGACGCGGTGGCGACCGCTCCGGCCACACACGGCTCACGGGGCTCGCGGCTCCACGGGGGCTCGCGGGTCATGGTGACCGCCGCCTCGAGTTCGATGTCTCGGAGTACTACCCCGAGCAACGGCATCCGGCTTCGGGTGGTGTGCCGGACCGTCACGGTCACCGCTGTGGCCGAAACAGCTGTGTTCGTGCTGATCGGACGGAGCGAGGTCGCCGACCGGGCGGCCTCATTCGCTGCTGCGGAAGGAGCCGCCGACACTGAGGCCGCTCGCGCTCCGTCGCGCGCGGCCAGCTCGATGGCGAGCTGATCGCGGACGACGACGGCGACGTGGATCACACCGAAAACGAGCATCACGACGAGCGGTAGGGCGATCGCGAACTCGACCGCTGCCTGTCCCCGGTCTCTGTCGACGGTCACACCCGATCGATGACGGACTGGATCACACGGTCGAACAGACTGCTGATCGCTGCACCGCCGCCGCCGGCGGTCGCCCAGCCGATGACGAGGAGTCCGACGAGTGCAGCTGCCAGCAGCACCAGCGCATACTCGGTGGTCGCTTGTCCTCGTTCGCTCTGCCACAGGACGCGACGGAGCAAGAAGATGAGTGTTTCGTACATGAGGTACCTCGTGTTGATCAGTGGTGTCGGACGTCACGGACCCGTGATCGTCGAGATGGCTCCCAGCACGGCGGGAGCGATGGCGAGCAGTACGAACGACGGCAACGTGCAGACGACCAGCGGGAACGAGAGCTTGACCGGAAGCGTGCGGGCCTGCTGCTGGGCCTGTCGACTTCGGGCGGCCCGGACCTCGGCGCCGAGCTGGTCGAGCATCGGCCCGAGCGGGAGCCCGTAGCGATCGGCGGTGACCAGTGAGTCGGTGAAGAAGGCCGCGTCGGGGCCGAGGAATCGGGGGAGCACCTCGAGCGCGTCGGACAGGCGTCGACCACGCTGCATCTGGTGAGCGACCGCCTCGAGGCACGGTGCCAGCGCCGGAGCGGCATGTTCCGACGACATCGTGAACGCCACCGACGGCGTGAGTCCGGCGCGGACGCCGATGATCACCAGCTCGATCAGGTCGGGAAGAGCCGCTCGTGCGTCGCGCTCGGCCCGACGTCGGGAGCGATCGAGGAGTCTCATGACGCGACCCGTCCGACGATGTGACGCATCCAGCGCCAGCCGGCGATGTTCAGTGCACCGCCCACGACGATGGCGGTGAGGCCGGCACCGCTGACCGCAGCGGCCCGCGTGGACGGCGACGTGGCCAGCAGGAGAGCGAGCATCGCCACCGGCAGCACGGTCATCACCACAGCGGACAGCCGGGCCTGCGCACTCTGCGTTCGTCGCTCGGCGGCGTCTGCCGCCCGGCCCCGCAACGTTGCGGCGGCGCGGTCGAGTGGTTCGGCCGGTGGGCCGCCGTTGATGGCGCACGCCCTGAGGACGGTCACGGCGAGGCCGAGATGTGGCGAATCCGTCGCGATCGTCAATGCGTCGGTCGACCGGGTTCCGCGGTCGAGTGCGAGCACGATGCGTTCGACGTCTGAGCGGCAGCTGGCAGGTGGGTCGACGGTTCTCACGGCCGTGACCAGGGTCGAGCCGCTTCGAACGACGCGCGCGCCAGACCCTCGCACCAGACCGCGACCTCGGCCGGATCGACAGCGGCTGTTCGTCGACGCAGCCGCCACCACCGTGGCAGCCGGAACGACCGCGGAGATGCGTTCGCCGGCGGAACGATCGATCGGACGACGGGCCGCGGACGGATCGCGGCCGCGACGGCGAGCACGGCGATGCCACCGCACAGCGCCGCGATCATCGGCGCGCCCGGGTGAACTCGCCGACCGTGCGACCGCCACTGGCGAGTACACGAACGATCGGCTCACCGTCTCCCTCGACGACTTCGACGACCTCGTGGATCCGGCGACGACCGTCCGGACCGCGGACGAGGTGCACCACGACGTCGATCGATCGGCTCACCTGCCGACGGATCGCAGGGAGTGGCCAGCTCGGTGCCGCTTGCATGACGAGCGTTTCGACTCGGCGAAGGCCGTCAGCCGCCGAATTCGCGTGACAGGTCGACAATGAGCCGTCGTGGCCGGTGTTGAGCGCTTCGACCACGGCGAGCACCTCGGGCCCGCGGAACTCGCCAACGATCAGACGGTCCGGTCGGAGCCGGAGCGCCGTTCGCACGAGGCGGGCGAGGTCGACCGGGTCGACACCGTCGACCCCCGCCGGCCGCGCCTCGAGCCGAACCGTGTGATGGCGTGGGTCGAGCACCAGTTCGCTCGTGTCCTCGATCAGGACGAGGCGTTCGTCGGTTCCGACCGCGTCGGTGAGCGCTGCGAGCACCGTCGTCTTGCCCGATGATGTCGCACCGGTGACGAGGATGTTGGCACGGTCGAGCACGAGTTCGTGGAGTACGGAAGTGACCTCGATCGAGGTGAACGAGCCGAGAGGCACCCGTCGGCGTCGGTGTCGTCGGATCGTCATCGTCGTGCCATCGACCGCTACCGGCTCGACGACCGCGCAGAGCCGGGCGCCGTCCGGGAGCCGGGCGTCGACGATCGGGTTGATCCGGTCGAGACGCTTGCCCAGCGGTGCGAGGACACGCTCCAGCACCACGTCGACGGCACCTGGCTGAAGATCGGTGAGGCGCGTGCAGCATCCCATGGCGATCGATCCAGACCTCGCGACCGTGGTTGACCATGACCTCGTCGACGTCGGGGTCGCGCACGACCTGGTCGATGGTGTCGAGGCCGTCCAGCCGGGCAACCGCTCGTTCGACCACGGTCGACCGGTCGGCGAGAGGTGCCAGCGGTGCAATCCGATCGAGCTCCTCGGTCACCACGGTGAGCACGTCGCCGGGGATTCCGGCGGCGCGGACGCAGACCTCGTCGACGAGCCGATCGAGCTCGTCGACGGTCATGCCGCGCGCCTGAGCTGACGACGCCATCCGCTCGGCAGGCGACTCACGAGCAGACCGGCGTCGACTGCGCGAGCGATCGCAGGGTCGAGCAGTGACGTGCTGACCACCGGAGCACCGAGTGAGGCCTCGATGTCGGACGCTCGCATCGATCGCCCTGGCTCATCGACCACGACGATGCCGGTCGGCACGATGCCTGCTCGCACGGCGTGGCGGAGTGACAGGTAGCACGCTCGCGTCACGAGCAGCGTCTCGTCGGCGGCCGCCAACAGTGCGTCGGGTGGTCGCCCCGTCCCTGCGTCGACGATCACGTGCCGCTCCTCGGTTCGGAGATGCGCGGCCAGTTCGAACCAACGTTGGCCGGACCCGCCACTGAGGCGCCCGGGTGGGATCACGACGGCGTGGTCGGTGACCCGGTGTTCCAACCGAGCGAGCCGGTCGACCGGTGCTTCGGATCCGAGCCAATCGTGGATTCCTGGCCCGTCCGGATCGGGCAGCCCGAAGGCCGCCATGATGTCTCCGGCGAGGTCGACCACGAGGGTCGACGACGGATTGGCCAGCGCTCTGGCCGCTGCGAACACGGTGGTGCCGCTGCCACCCTTCGCGGCCCAACAGATCGTGAGCATTTCATTCCTCCGCACGTTGCAGGTGTGGAGGGGAAGCCGGGAACGTCACGATATCGCTGTTCGTTCGTCGAACCTGCGTCAATCCGTAGTCAAGTTCTCCACAAGTCACTGTCGAAGTCTCAAGGAACTTGAGGAAGCTGCCGATGCCGACCTGCCGCCAAGCCAGCGGGTCCGAACAACGGAGGTTCCCCAATGACGTTGACCGCTACTCCCGACACGGCCGTGAATCCGGCCGAGACGCAACCGGACGCCGGCCGCCGAGGCCGAGTGTGGAAGGCCCCCGGGATCCCGGAGGCGAAGGAGCGGCCGCCCCGCGGCGCCACCGCCATCGCACTCCTCACCGCCGGCGCACTGACGCTCGGTGGTGCAGTCGTCGCCAACCTGGACGACGGTCCGCCCGCTCCCGAACGTGCGGTGGCTTCCATGTTCGAGGTCACCGACGAGATCGGCGCTCAGTCGCTGTGGACCCAGGGCATCACCGGCGCAGGGGTCAATGTCGCGGTGATCGACACCGGCATCGCGCCGGTCCCCGAGCTCTCCGATCAGATCGTGGCGGCGGTCGACCTGAGCGGCGAGGTCGTCGATCCGTCTGTCGAGCCTGGCGACGCGTTCGGTCATGGCACCCACATGGCGGGCATCATCGCCGGCCGTCAACCCGGATCGGACCCTGCCCAGGCTGCGGCGCGGCCCGACGACTTCTTCGGCGTCGCACCCGACGCCGGTCTCGTGTCGGTGAAGGTCGCACAAGCGGACGGCAGCGTGACCGGTGGCAGCCTCGTGGCCGGCATCGACTGGGTGGTCGCACACGCCGACGAGCACGAGATCTCGGTGTTGACCCTCGCATTCGACGCCGGTGACATCGATTCGTACCGCACCGATCCTGTGGCAGCGGCGCTCGAACGGGCGTGGGCAGCCGGAATCGTGGTCGTCACCGCGGCCGGCAATCAAGGCTCGTCGAGCAGTGGGCTCGCGAGCACGGCTCGTGATCCCTACGTGATTGCGGTCGCCGGAACCGATTCGACGTCGGCGACCGTGGTTCCCGACTGGGCCAGCGCCGGTGATGGCGTCCGCGATCCCGATCTCGCGGCACCCGGCGCACACATCGCCAGCCTGCGGGCTCCCGGCAGCAACGCCGACGTCACCCATCCCGAGGGCCGTGTGGGCGATCGCGAGTTCCTCGCGAGCGGTTCCTCGCCGGCTGCGGCCGTGGTGACCGGTGTCGCCGCCCTCCTTCTCGACGCTCGGCCGGACCTCCGTCCGGACCAGGTCAAGCACCTGCTCGTCGAGTCGGCTGTCGACCTCGATGCACCGGCGAAGTTCGTCGGCAACGGGCTCGTCGATGCCTCGGCCGCAGTCACCGGTATCGCGACCCACGGCCAGCCAGAACTGGGCGCCGTCGATCGGCATTCCCGGACCGACCGACTTCGTCGTGAACTTCGACCCGGCGTCGTCGTCGTGGGCCTCCAGCTCGTGGGCCTCCAGCTCGTGGGCGTCGTCGTCGTGGGCGTCGAGCTCGTGGGCGTCGTCGTCGTGGGCGTCGTCGTCGTGGGCCTCCAGCTCGTGGGCCTCCAGCTCGTGGGCGTCGTCGTCGTGGGCCTCCAGCTCGTGGGCGTCGTCGTCGTGGGCGTCGTCGTCGTGGGCCTCCAGCTCGTGGGCCTCCAGCTCGTGGGCGTCGAGCTCGTGGGCGTCGTCGTCGTGGGCCTCCAGCTCGTGGGCCTCCAGCTCGTGGGCCTCCAGCTCGTGGGCGTCGAGCTCGTGGGCGTCGTCGTCGTGGGCCTCCAGCTCGTGGGCGTCGTCGTCGTGGGCGTCGAGCTCCTGGGCGTGAACCCTGGCGGGCGCTTGCCCGCGAGCGCTAGGTTGGCGGCACACCGAACCAGGAGTCCCGCCAGTGAGGCACGATGCAGCGGAGACCGTAGAGGGTGAGGCTGCGCACGTCTCGCCGACCGTGAGCGGTCTTCGGCGACCCTCTGCGGGCGTGGTGGCTCTTGCCTGCGCGTGCCTTGTGCTGACCGTGCTCTTCGTCGCGGTCACCCCCGACGATCTCGATCTCGGTCAACCGTTCGGCGATTGGACGTTCGTGCTGATCATGCTGATGTTCGGCGTCTCGGAGCTGTCGGTCTTCAACGTCCACTTCCGACGAGACTCGATCGCGTTCGCGCTCAACGAGATCCCGATCGCCTTCGCGTTCGTCTTCTTGTCGCCGGTGGCCGCTCCGCTCGCACGGGTACCGCTGACCTTGCTCGTGCTGGTCTTCATGCGTCGCAATCGACCCGACAAGCTCCTGTTCAACATGAGCCTCCACGTGTTCGAGGTGGCCTTCGCAGGTCTGCTCTTCCACTCCCTGGTCCAATGGTGGGGTGATGGTTCGACGGGGGTCGTGGTCGCCGTTGCAGTCGCGCTGATGATCGTCACGCCCATCACCTCGATCCTGATCGTGGTGGCGATCTCGATGTTCGACGGCAACACCATGCAGCGGGTCATCAGCGAGCTGCAGGCGACGTGGTGGCTGTACATGGTCACGTCCGTCCTGGCGGCGATCACCGTCGCACTCGCCCTGTTCGAGCCGGTACTCACGCTGCTGTCGGCGCTCCCGATCATCGGCATGTGGTACGTCCTCCACGCCTTCGGTGGTGTGAATCAGGAACTCCGCGATCTCGGCACGATCCACGGATTCGCCGGGCGCGTCGGCGACACCCTCGACGTCGAAGCGATCGGTGACGTAGCCGTCGAATCGGCCATGCACATGTTCCGGGCCTCCGGAGCCGTGCTCGTCAGGTTCACTCCGTCCGGCCCGGTCGTGCATTCAGCCGGGGGACTGTCAGCGCCCGCAGACGGTCTCATCGATGTCGACGCGTGGCATGCGCTCGCGAACGACGGTGGTGGGGTCGATCTCGATCGCCACCAGATCGCCCAACTCGGGCTGCGAACCGAGTCGTCGCGGCCGATCGTTCTGCTGACCGCGGTCGACGACGGAGGCGAGCCGCTCGGCGTCCTGGCGGTCGCCCGGGACGATCTCATGCACGAGCAGTTCGACGACGGCGATCGCGCCCGACTGCACAACGTCGGGCGTCAGCTCTCGGTCGCCATCCGGCGCGGCATGCTGCACGAGCGACTGGAGTGGGAGGCGCGCCACGACGCGCTCACCGGTCTGCCCGCACGGACTCTGTTCGAGCGCTACGTCTCCGACGTCACCCAGACGTCCCACGCCGGGGTGTGGGCCGTGATGATGCTCGATCTCGACCGCTTCAAGGAGGTCAACGACACGCTCGGCCACCATGCGGGCGACGAACTCCTGGTCGAGTTCAGCCGGCGAATGTCGTCGATCCTCGGTCCCTACGATTCACTCGCACGACTCGCCGGTGACGAGTTCGCGATCCTGTGCTGCCGCCGGTCGAGCGATGAGATCCTCGCGCTCGCGCTCGAATGCGTCCGTGAGGGCGGACTGCCGGTGACGCTCGACGGGCTCGAGATCGTGGTCACGGTCAGTGTCGGTGTGGCCGAGATCACGGCGCTCGACGAGGAGGCGATCGATCCGATGCGCCGAGCCGACATCGCGATGTACAACGCGAAGTGGCAACGCACCGGTGTCGAGTTCTATCGCGACGAGATCGACCGTCGGACCCCCGCACGGCTCTCGATGCTCGGCGACCTCCGAACCGCGATCGAGACCGATCAGTTGACGGTGGTGTACCAGCCCAAGTTGGACCTCGCGACCGGATCGGTCGTCGGTGCCGAAGCGCTCGTGCGCTGGGTGCATCCCGTTCGCGGCACTGTGCCGCCGTCGGAGTTCGTGCGCGTCGCCGAGGACACGGGCCTGATCAAACAGCTCACCGATCTCGTGCTGGCGCGAGGAATCGGCCAGCTGGCCGAGTTCCAGCGCGCCGGCCTCGACCTTGGCCTGGCCGTCAACCTCTCGACGCACGACCTTTTCGACTCTCGTTTACCCGATCGTGTGCAGGGCTATCTCGAATCACACGGCGTCGAACCATCGCGCCTGACACTCGAGATCACCGAGTCGTCGCTGTTCGTCGACGCGCCACGTACGCGAGCGACGATCGACGGGCTGTACCAGGTCGGGCTCCGAATGGCGGTCGACGACTTCGGCACCGGATACTCGTCGCTGAGCTATCTGCGGCGCCTGCCGGTGCACGAACTGAAGATCGACCAGAGTTTCGTCGAGCGGATGCTGGTCGACCCGCAGGACGAGGTGATCGTGCGTTCAACCGTCGATCTCGGACACAACCTCGGTCTCATCGTGGTCGCCGAGGGTGTCGAATCGCTCGATGTACTCGATCGGCTCCGCGATATGGGGTGCGACATCGCGCAGGGCTACGCGATCTCCGAGCCGGTGGTGTCCTCCGAGATCGTCGAGTGGCTGCAACGGTCGGGCCATCGTGCGTGGCAGAGCACGCTCGACTGACCGTCAGTCGTCGGCGCTGGTGACGTTCCGGAGCGGTTCACCCGTTGTCCAGCGCCGGAAGTTCTCGACGAACTGATCGACCGACCGGCGTCGGGAACGGTCGGTGGTTCCCGACGAGTGCGGGGTGATGATGACGTTCGGCAGCGTCCACAAAGCGCTCTCGGCGGGAAGCGGTTCGGTCGCAAAGACATCGAGTCCCGCTCCGCCGAGGTGTCCGGTGGACAGTGCCGAGCCCAGCGCATCCTCGTCGACGATCTCGCCCCGCCCCACGTTGACGAACCAGGCTCCGGGCCGCATACGTGCGAAGGTGGCTCCGTCGAACAGACCCCTTGTGTGATCGGTGAGTGGTGCGGCCACGACGACGGCGTCTGATCGTTCAAGTAGCTCGTGGAGTCGGTCGTTCGGCCAGGTCTCGCAGATCTCATCGCCACGCACCGTTCGCCGGAGTCCGATCACGTCCATCCCGAACGGCATCGCGAGTCGGGCCACTTCGGTGCCGATCCCGCCCATTCCGACGATGCCGAGCCGGAGACCGTCGAGATCATTCGACGTTCCCGGTTCCCAGCGCCGCTCGGCTTGGGCACGGGTGAGGCGCGGAAGGTCGCGACTCAATGCGAGGAGATACATGATGACGGTCTGAGCGATGGACGGAGCCGACGACCCGGCGCTGTTCGTCACCGCAACGCCGGCATCGCGGATCGTCGAGAAGATCGGATGATCGGTGCCGGCGGAGAACGTCTGCAACCACTCGAGGTTGGGTGCCCGGGTGCAGGTTCCGAGGAACTTGCCGGCCCGATCCGGCCACGTGTCGCCAGAGAAGAAGGCGAGCGTGATGCGTTCGAGGTCGTCGTCGGCGACCAACCCGTCGCCGACGAGGCGCACCACCTCGATCGTCGGGTCGATGGCGGCGATCTCGTCGCCGCGCTCGTGCCACAACGTTTCGGAACAGAACAGCGCCGCCATGCGATGACGCTAACCAACGAGGTGCCCCTCGAGAGGCTCCGCACGTGCTGCTCCGTTCGAGGTCCGCCAGCCCGGTGCAGCGGTCGTAGCGGTCGCCACCACGATCCTCGGCACACCGGTGTCGGTCGCGTGTGACGGCGTTCGGCGCGACGTGTCGGCCGTCCGACCGAGTCGATCTCCGAGCGAGAGCTGTGCGGTCTCGTCACGGGTCGGTGCTCGCTTCCGAATGGCGACGTCGCCCGCTCCTGTTCGCGGGTTCCGGGTTGATCTTCTCGCTCGTGATGCCGTGGACCGTCCACGGTGCGTTGCCGTGGTTCGTTCGGGTCTTCCATCGAGGCGGAGGAGCTGCCGGTGCAGCAGACCGCGGTGTGACCCGGCTCACGTCTGCGGCGGTTGCTTGCGGTCGTGTTGGCGGGGGTCGCGGGGCCGGTCACGCTGGAGTCTCGACGACCACCGAGATCGCCCGGAGGGTGGTGCCGTGCACTCGTCGCCAAGCGTCCGAGTACGTCGTCGAGTCGGACCGCTGACATCGTCCGATAACGTGCTCGCTTCTACCAGGAGGTGTCTGGGTACCTGGTGGGCTCCGCCGCCTTCAAAGCGGTTGGGACGGGCGACCCCCGTCCGGCGGGTTCGATTCCCGTCCACCTCCGCCACGGCGTGTCTGGACATCCACGGAAGCTCATGAAACACCTCCTGAGCTGGGAGAATGTCCAGCGGCGTTCATGGACGTTCAGGGACGTTCCTGGAGCGTAACTCTCAATGTAACTCTCAAAGATGGGTCGATCTGGGGTTCCGTCGGGTGGGGTACAGCGAAGGGAGGGTCACGACGTGGTCGACCTACGACAAGCAGTTGCGACTGATCGGCGCCAGGTTGGGAAACGTTCCGGTTCGGAAGCTGCGGACCGACCAGGTCGCCGTGATGGTATCGGACCTGGCGAAGTCGGGTTCGCCATCGTGTGCCCGTAACGTTCGTGCGCTGCTCGCCCAGGTGCTCGAGGAGGCGGTGAACCTCGGGCTCGCTGACGACAACGTCGCCGAGAAGGTGCGTTCGCCACGCGTGCCCAGGGTGCAGCGCCGCACGCTCAGTCCGACTGAGGTGTCGCAACTCCTCGCCGTGTGTGGCCAGCGATATGCAGCTGCTGTTGCGTTGTGCTTCGTACAGGGATTGCGGGCGAGCGAGGCGCTCGGTCTGGCGTGGCAGGGCATCGATCTCGAAGCGGGTGTCGTCCGTCTGCGTCGTGGGTCGACCTACGCTGACGGCATCGGAATGGTGCTCGATGCGGAACTCGTGGGCATGCACGACGTCGTCGCGGTGCACTTCGGCCGCGGAAGCCAAGATGCCGGCGAAGCTCGTGGTGTATTCAGCCCGCCGCTCGGGCCACAGGGCCCGATGAGCTGCGGCGATCTCAGCTCGGAGCAGCGTGTAGTAGGGGCCGGCAGCCTCGGTTCGCAGCGGGATGGTGACATCGACGATCTCGGCGCCGGCGTCCGCCAGGGCGGCGATCGCGGCCCGGCTGGCAGCCGCGATCTCGGGATGGACTCGCTCGGTCGCGAATGCCTCGTCCCAGCCGATCCGCATCCCGGCGACGCCGTCCAGATGGTCTCCGTAGGGATCGGATCTCGTGGTCGCGTCGAGGGGGTCGGCGCCGGCAATGGCTCGGGTGACCAGGTCGGCGTCGGAAACGGTTTGGGTGAGCGGGCCGCAATGGTCATAGGTGACCGCCAGGGCGAAGACGCCATGCCGGCTTACCCGACCGTACGATGGCTTGAAGCCCACACAGCCGTTCCACGCCGCGGGCAGCCGGATCGACGCCACGGTGTCACTACCCAGCGCAGCGGGGAGCAGGCCGGCTGCCACCGCCACCGCTGATCCACTGCTCGACCCCGCCGGTGAGCGAGTGCGGTCGTAGGGGTTGACCGGCGTTGGCAGGGCCGGATGGTGGGACGTACCGGCGAACTCGGTCATCGTCGTCTTGGCAACGACGACGGCGCCAGCAGCCTGCAGGTTCTTCACAGCGGTCGCTGTGGCGTCGGCGATGTTGTCGGCGAGGATCGTCGCACCAGCTGACGTCGGCTGGCCGGCGATGTCATACAGGTCCTTCACACCGATCGGGACACCGTGCAGTGGTCCCAACGCCTCACCCTTCGCGACCGCGTCGTCGGCGGCCCGCGCCTGTGCCATGGCCGTCTCGTACATCTCGTGTGCCACGACGCAGTACTCGCCGTCGCCTGCCGTCAAACGGCCGATCGCGTCGCCAACGGCCTCGGACGGAGCCATCTCACCTCTGGCGAGGCGATGCGCGAATTCCTCTACGAGCATTTCGCCAACGACACGATCGCTCAACGCGTTCACCCCAGCCGTGCCGCCGCAGCGATGCGGTTCCGCGTCAGGCTGACACGACGACGCGCTCTCAAGGCCGCTCCGGCAAGTTGAGGCCCGCGGTCGTCAACCTGCGTCGAACGACGACTCCACGCCGGCAACGGTTCGAGCCCTCCCGCTCGCATCCTCGATACCGGTCCTCGTTCGTGACTGCCGGTCATCCTCGAGCGATTACGGACGAGCTTTCGCGGACGTGGTGTACTGGGTCGGTGCGCATTCGGTTCGGCGACTTCGAGCTCAACACCTCCATCTACGAGCTGCGTCACGACGGTGAGCTGATCACTGTTGAACCGCAGGTCTTCCGTGTCTTGGCCTACCTGGCCGAGCACGCCGACCGAATGATCAGCAAGGAGGAGCTTCTCGACAACGTCTGGGGCGACCGCTTCGTGTCCGAATCAGCGCTGACGACCCGAATCAAGCAGGCACGTCGTGCTGTCGGCGACGACGGGCGATCGCAACACGTCATCAAGACAATCCATGGCACCGGATACCGATTCGTTGCCATCATCGACGAGCCGGACGTCGTCGAGACGACGCCGCCAACGGCGTCGCTGCCAGCGCCCATCACGCCACTGGTGGGACGGTCGGACGACCTGGAGACGATCACCGGGCTGGTCCGGCGCCATCGCCTCGTGACGCTGACCGGGGTGGGCGGGGTTGGAAAGACCCGACTTGCCGTCGAGGTCGCCAGAGCCCTTGCGCCCGACTACGCCGATGGCGTGAGGTGGGTGGAGCTTGCGCCGGTGTTCGAGGCGGCTGCGCTTCCTTCAGCGGTGGCCGGCGCGTTGCAGGTCGCGACACAGCCCAACCAGAGCATCGGCGACAGCCTCGCTGCTGCTCTGACGGGCCAGGAGATGCTGCTCGTCCTCGACAATTGCGAGCACCTCATCGATGCCGTTGCAGCGCTCGCACGTGGCATCTTGGGTACGGCGGACGCGATCACGATCCTCTCGACCAGCCGCGAAGACCTCCGGGTCGAAGGCGAGCAGGTCTGGTCGGTCTCGCCGCTCGACACCTCCGATACCGGGCAGTCCACCGCCGTGGAACTCTTCGTGCAGCGTGCCGAGGCCGGTGCCGCCGGGTATTCGGCCGCCGACGACATCGGCACCATCGTCGAGATCTGCCGCCGCCTGGATGGCATCCCCCTTGCGATCGAGTTGGCTGCCGCTCGGACGGTGTCGATGTCGCCGCGTCAGATCTGCGACCGTCTGAGCGACCGATTCCACCTGCTGAGCAACGCCCGCAGCAGCGTCGTGCGGCACCAGACCCTCCGACAAGCAGTCGCGTGGTCATACGACTTGCTCGACCAGGACGAGCGGCTGCTGTTGCGGTGTTGCTCGGTGTTCGCCGACGGCTTCGACACCGCCGGGGCGATTGCCGTGTGTGGTGATGCATTCGACGAGTCGACGGCGATCGACCTGCTCGACGGACTGGTCCGCAAGTCGCTGGTTGCGGTCGAGCGGACCGGCGATCGAGTGCGCTTCGACATGCTCGAGACGATCCGCCAGTTCGCCGCAGACGCCTTGGGCAGGACTGCGACCGACGACGCGGTGCGTCAACGTCATGCCGAACACTTCGCGGCGGCCGCCGCTCGGGCGTACGAGGACTGGCGTGGGCCCGAGCAACCACAGGCCCATGCGTGGCTCCAGGCTGAGATGGCGAACCTGCGCATCGCGTTCACCTGGGCCGCCGACCGTGATGACGTCGTGACGGCTGGTCGGATCGCTGCACACGCTGCGATCCTCGGCTTTCTCCTCCAGCGGGGAGAGCCGGTCGAATGGGCGGCACAGATCGCCGAGCGTGCGATCGCGGCTCGAACGGCCGAGGTCCCACGAGTGCTGGCCGCTGCGGGCCTGTGCATGTTGGCAGGCCGTGCTGCTGAGGCGGCGAGCTACGACGAACAGGTGCGAGCGTTCGAGGGCCTGGCCTCGTTCGAGCCGTTCGAGGCGGACCTGGCGCTCACGCTCCACGGGCTGACGCAAGCGCTCAACGGACGGGTCGAGAGCTGGATCGAGATGGCTGCACCTCTGGTCGCCGATCCCGATGCCGGCCACGCAGCACTCGCTGCGATGTTGTGGCATCTTCCCGTGCTCGGTCGCTACGAAGCAGCGCAGGAAATCGCCGACGAGGCGGTGGTGCGGGCGAAGCAGTCGGGCAATCCGATGTGGATCGCCTGGGCGCTCGCAGGGGTTGGACGCGCCTTCGCACCCGACGATCCGCAACGGGCACTCCGAGCGTCGCGCGAGGCGTCGGCCTATGCCCGCGAGATGCATCTGCCGTTCTACGAGGCTCTGAACGCTCGCGAGGCCGCGGTTGTCGAGGCACTCCACGGCGATTTCGGGCAGGGCTTGGAGATGTACGACGCGTCCCTGGATGCCTTGCATCGTGCGGGAGCCGGTGCGCATCTGAGCATCACGCTGGCGAGCATGGCTGCCTTCTTCGAGCGCTTCGACGAGCCTGAAGTCGCGGCGACGCTGATCGGTGTGGCGCTCCGGCAGTCGGGAACGGTGAGCATGGCGATCGATGTGGACGCGACTGCGGAGCGGTTGCGAGCGACGTTGGGGTCGGATCGGTACGACGAGTGCGTCGAATCCGGTGACGTCATGGCCCTGGGCGACGCGGTGCGGTTCGCACGCGGCCGGATCGCCGCGTTCCGCGCCGTCGGCCGCGAGAGTGAGTTGGCACACTGAGGTGATGATCTTGCAGACCGTCGATCCCGAAGCGGTTGGGTTCGCCCCAGGTCGCCTCGCACGTATCGACGAACACTTTCGTCGGTACGTCGACGACGGTCGGCTGCCCGGCTGGCAGATACTGATCAGTCGCGACCGTCAGATCGTCCACTCCTCGACCTACGGGCACCGCGATTGCGACGCGGGAATCGAGTGGGGTGACGACACCGTCGTGCGGTTGTACTCGATGACGAAGCCGATCACCTCGGTCGCCGCAATGGTGCTCGATGAGCAGGGTGCTTTCGAGCTGAAGGATCCGCTCTCGGAGTTCATCCCGTCGTTTGCTGCCGCGCCCGTCCATCGCAGTGGTGACCACCTGAAGCCGGTCACACCGAGGGCCTGACCAAGGAGATGACGATCTGGCATCTCCTCACCCACACGTCCGGGCTGACGTATGGCTTCCACAACCGCCATGTCACCGACGCGATCTACCGATAGCGGGGGTACGAGTTGGGCGGCCCGGAGGGTGCCGACCTTGCGGCATGCTGCGAGGCCTGGGCGTCGATGCCGCTTGCGTTCCAGCCAGGAGCGGAGTGGAACTACGGCGTGTCGGCCGATGTGACGGCGTGCGCGTGCTCGGGTCGCGAGCCGTCGACTACATGGTCCGCAACCACCTGCCGGGTGGCGCCGATCTCGAACAGTTCGGCCGACAGCTGCTCGCCGAGACCTTCTTCGACGGTGTCGGCTTCGGGCTCGGCGTTTCGGTCACGACCGACGAGGTGGCCACCAAGGTGCTGTCCTCGTCTGGCGGGTATGCGTGGGGTGGCGCGGGCAGCACCGAGTTCTGGTGTGATCCGGTGGAGGACATCGCCGTCGTCTTCGTCTCCCAGCTCGTGCCGCGCAACACCTACCCGATCCCGACGCAGCTGAAGCAACTCGTCTACCAGGCCCTCGTCGACTGAGTCCGGCGTACTTCCAGCGAATCTTCAGGATCTCTCCCGTCATCCTCCAAGACGTGGGGCTCGTCGAGCGTCAGGCTGGAGTCCGACATTCACCACCCGCCTTCGGGCGGCCCACGAAGGGACTCGACATGACGATCACAACGACCGATGACAACCGGAGCAGCACGTTGCTGTCGCGCTCACCATCGTCCTACATCGCTTCGGTGATGTCTGAGGGCGAACTGTTCGCCGGCGCTGCCGAGATCGGCGGGCTCGATGTCCCGATCGCGGCCTGCCCTGGATGGAACATGCGCGACCTCGTCCGCCACCTGGGCGAGATCCACCTCTGGGCCGCGGCCAATGTGGCATTCCCGAAGCCGAGATGGCTCCACGTCGCCGATCTCGCCGACCTCGCTCGCTACTGGCCGGAGCTTGCTTCCTTCTGGCCGAGCGACGGCGATCTCGTGACGTGGTACCGGACCACCCTTGCGAATCTCGTCGATGTCCTGCGTTCTGCTCCCGCAGAGGTCGAGGCGTTCACCTTCCTTCCGGCATCGACGCCACTGACGATGTGGGCGCGTCGCCAGGCGAGCGAGATCGCCGTGCACCGGTTCGACGCAGAACACGCGCGAGGTCTGGACTCGAACTTCGATCCGACGTTCGCCGCCGACATGCTCGACGAGTTGCTCAGCGGATTCGCTCCGCTCTACCAGGACGTTCGCACCGACGTCGCACGGGTCCTCCGGATCATTGCGACCGACGAAGACGAGCAGTGGTGGTTGACGATGTCGCGGTCGGGCATGACGACGGCGCGGCACGGGGCCGATGCCGACCTCACCGTGGCGGGAACCGCGGCGGACCTCTATCTCACGATGTGGAACCGCACGCCTGGTAGCAACCTCGACCTCGTCGGCGACGCCGGCGTGCTGGACGTGTGGCGCCACAGCTGCCAGGTTGTGTGGAGTAGGTGAATGCGGATCCGGCGCGGAGCAAGACGTGTCGGTGCGAGATGGACCTTTCCTGTGATGGGTCTCGAGCGCGTACAGATCGCGCTGGGACTCATCGGAGCGAGGTCAGCAGGCGCTGGCTGGGTTCCAGAACATCGGTGGCCTCTGCGGCGACGGATCTCACGATCCGTGCGGCCGGTTCGTGGTGCGTGACCATGCCGGCGGCCGGGCCGGAGTGGCGTCTTTGCCCTCGGCATGATCCGCGTCACGGTCGTCGAGGAGGAGACATGCGAGCTCGTCTTCGTGTCCGGCCCAGCGGTCGAGCCACGGGGTCCGAATCGATCGGGCGCCGATCCCACGGGGCCAGTTCGACCGCCCGTTTCCCTGCGCGATGTCGATCGCTCTCGTGAAGACCGAGTCGTCGGCCGGGGCGGCAAGTATCTGGTCGGGCAGCCGCGGCCGAGTCGCTCTCGGCCTCGTCTGCAACGATGAATCGCGTGCCCATGAGCGCACCCTGCGCCCAGCATGAGCACTGCGGCGAGCCCGCGGCCATCACCGACACCGCCAGCGGCAAGAACCGGGACGGTGCCGGCAGCGTCGACGACCTGGGGGCGACCGTCGATGCGCAATCCGAGTCGGAATACGCTGGCGCCGTGGATTTCCTGCTCGATCCCGATGTCGTCTATCTCAACCACGGCTCGTTCGGAGCCTGCCCCGTCGACGTCTTCGAGGAATACCAACGGCTCCAACGCCGCCTCGAGGCGCAGCCGGTTCGATTCCTGCAGCGAGAGCGCCCTGAGCTGGCCGCAAGCGCCCGGGCGGCACTCGCCGACTTCGTCGGTGTCGATCCGGCCCGTCTGGTCTTCGTGGCGAACCCGACGTTCGCGGTCAACGAAATCGCTCGGTCGCTGAGGCTCGAACCCGGTGACGAGGTGCTCACCACCAATCACGAGTACGGCGCGTGTCGCAATGTGTGGCAGTCCATCGCCGAGCGCACGGGATGTTCGATCGTGGAAGCACGGCTTCCCGCCACGTTCGACTCGGCTTCGAGCGTCGTCGATGCCATCTTCGCCGACGCGACCGCGCGTACGAAGGTGCTGTTCGTGAGCCACGTCTCGTCACCGACCGCCTTGACGTTCCCTGTCGCTGAGCTGTGTGAGCGAGCGCAGCGACACGGGTTGGTGACCATCGTCGACGGTGCGCATGGCCCCGGTCAGTTCGACCTCGAGCTCGATCGGCTCGGCGCCGACTTCTACGTCGGTGCGTGTCACAAGTGGCTGTGTTCTCCGAAGGGTGCTTCGTTCATGGTCGCCGGACCGGCGGCGCAGGCGCTGCTCGAGCCGCTGGTCGTCGGCTGGGGTTCGGGCGATCATCGGAAGATCGATCTGGGCTCGGCGTTTCTGGACCAACACGACTGGCTCGGTACCCATGATCCGGCCGCCGTCCTCTCCGTGCCGGCCGCCATCGCCTTCCAGCATCGCAACGACTGGGCCACCGTCCGTGCGGGGTGCCACGACCTGGCTGTTCAGGCACTCGAACTCGGAAGCGACATCGATGGTGTCCGACGTGTTCACGGAGACGACCGGTTCGTTCAGATGGCGATCCTGGAACTGACCGACTCGTTCCTGCCCGGCGTTGCGGTGGCCGAGATCAAGCAGCGACTGCTCGACGAGTGGCGCATCGAGATTCCCGTGACCGACTGGGTGGACGACAAGGGTCGGTCGCGCCGACTGGTCCGGGTGTCGGTCCAGGCCTACAACACTCCGGGTGACGTGCAACATCTCGCACGGGCACTGAGCAGTCTGACGTGACCGTGTCGGCGGGACGGTCGCCCGATGTGGTGACCGGAGCGCCCTCGGCGGCGATGGCCGCTCCAGGCGTGACTCACGGCCCGTCCGAACGAGTCGTCGTACCGACCGTGCACACGTCGAGGCGGGCGCTCAGAGCTCCGGGTCTTCACGCTCATGACGGAGCTCACGGCCGAGGAGATCGCGCAACGCGTCTCGGGGATCCTTGTCCTCGTAGAGCAACAGGTACATCTGCTCGGCGATCGGGAGGTCGACCCCGACGTGGGCGGCCAGCTCCCGCGCCGAGCGGCACGTCGGTACCCCCTCCGCGACTTCGTTCATCTCGGCACGGATGTCGTCGAGCCTGCGGCCGCGGCCGATGGCCAGTCCGACCGACCGGTTCCGGGAGAGCCCACCTGCGCTGGTGAGCATGAGGTCGCCCACGCCCGAGAGCCCCGAGAACGTCGCAGGATGTCCTCCGAGCGCAACACCGAGCCGCGTGATCTCGGCAAGGCCCCGCGTGATGATGGCAGCGCGTGCGTTGTCGCCGAGCTCGAGGCCGTCGCTGACCCCGGCGGCCAACGCCACCACGTTCTTCAATGCCCCACCGATCTCGACGCCGACGAGATCATCGGAGGCGTAGACCCGGAAGAACCCCTGCGAGAAGAGCTGTTGCACCCGAGCGACACGAGCTGGATCGTGACCAGCGGCAACGACGGCCGACGGGCGGCCGCCGGCGACCTCCCTGGCGAAGGACGGTCCGCTCAGCGCCACGATTCGTTCTTCGGGCACGCCGATGTCAACGAGGATGCCGTGCGGGGTCGCCAGGGCGCCGGCCTCGATCCCCTTGCTCACCGTCACGACGGTCTCGACGGCGGCCAGCGCCTGGAGGTCGCTGAGCGTCGATCGCAGAAACTGGACGGGAACAGCGCTCACGACGAGATCGCTGCGCCCCACGACGGCCTCGAGGTCACCTGATGCGGCCAGTGCGACCGGCAACGCCACGTCACTCAGGAAGAGGTGATTGCGGTGCTCGGCGTTGATGCCATCGACGACCTCGGGCTCGCGGGCCCACAGCACGGTCGTGACGCCATGCGCCGAGAGATGGGCGGCGAGCGCCGTCCCCCAGGATCCACCGCCGACGACCCCCACGTTGATGCGTTCGTTCCCCACGCCGCGATTGTCGCCGTCACTCGTGCCCACGGCAAGTCCCCGCTGGCGACATTCCGTCGCGACAGCTGCAATTCGCACGCTGGAAGGGGTCGACCGGACGTGGAGTGGTGATGCCCTCCGGGGTGAACTCAGTCAGGCCGGATGAGTTCGAACAGGTCGGAGCTGTGGCTGTACAGGTTGCCGACGTGTCGGCCGATCGCCTTCAGATCTGCTTGATCGACACGGGTCCCGTCGAGCAATGTCGCATCGACGTGGAACTCGGTCGCCTCGCCGATCACGAGTGCGCTGCCGTGTTCGGGGTGTCCGATGTCGATGATCTGCGTGACGACGCATTCGATGTTCGCCCGACACTCACCGACCATCGGGGGCCGAATCGATATCGACGGCACCGCAGTGAGACCGGCAGCCTGGAACTCGTCGACGTCGGCCGGGTGGCTGGCCGACGTGGCGTTCATCGCCTCGGCAACCTCCTCCGTGACGACGTTGATCGTGAACTCGCCGATGTTGCGCACGTTCGCGAGTGTGTCCTTACGGCCACCGCGACCCGGCGAGAACACGAACGTCGGCGGGGCGCCGCTCACGCAGTTGAAGAACGAGTAAGGCGCGAGGTTGGCGACGCCTTCGGCGGAGATCGATCCGATCCACCCGATCGGTCTCGGCACGATCAGGCCGGTCGACAGCTTGTACGGGTCTGCGCCGTCGAGATCGGCGACGGTGAAACGGGTCTTGTCCACGGTTTGGCTTTCTGTCGGATGATGGGAACGACAGTCTGCCCGCTCGGCGAGACGACCTGGCCGGAACCGACGGACCGAGGCCAGGTGTCACAATCGTCGCTCAGCCCTACGATGGAACCCGCTCGATCTCACGAAGAAAGCAGACACGAATGTCGAACAGCAGTTCAGCCCCTGACATGGTCGAGGGTGTTGCCAACGCACTGGGCGATGCCATCGCGGCACCGCTGGAACTCGGGGCCGATCTCCTCGACGAGATCGGGCCCGACGTGATCGAGTTGGCCGATGCCGCCGTCGTCACGGCGGTCGCGTCGGGCCGAATCGGTCTCCGTGTGTTGTCGCGCACGATCGGATTCATTGGTCGCCACCCGAAGAAGGTGCTGGTCGGACTGGTGGTGGTCGCCGCAGCCGCTGCAGTCATGTCATACGTGTGCTCGAACTCCGACAGCAATTCGAGCGCCGACGCCTGAGCCGGTCGGCCGACACGGCCGCAGCAGGTGCCGATCCCCTCAGGCGGAGAGGGCGACGGAAGTGGCTCCAGAACCGAGTTCTCATCGACGCCGCGGAGTGCATCATCGGCATGTACGTCGTCGATGCCGAGACCACAATGCACCGCACCCGTTCGATCTTGCGAGGTGAACGGCGTGGCGGTGGCACGTTTGACGGCTCGTACCGGTGGGTAATCAACCACCATGACGCTTCCCACCATCGACCTCACTCAGCAGTTGGACCAGCTCGAGGAATCGCTGCCGATGTTGCCCGCCAAGTCTGTTGCGCTCGGGCGTGCGTCGGTTCGGCGGACGAATGACGTGATGACGTCGGTCGTCTCCGACGTCGCCCGCCGCGTGGACCGTGTGGTCAACACGGCCCGGACCGGGATGGCGACGACCACTGGCCAGGCCCGCTCGGCGGTCGAGCGAACCACCGACATGACGCAGAACACGATCCGCGAGACCATCGGCCAGGCGCGGGCTCAGACCAGCCGTGCGGCTGATGAAGCGGCCCGGGCGGCCGGCGCCCTGTTCGACGACGCGGCCGTCGCGATCGATCCCGATACGCCTCCACGGGGCGTCGCCTACGAGGAGTGGACCAAGGCCGATCTCTACGAACGGGCACAGCAGCTCGACATCGACGGTCGGAGCCTCATGTCGAAGCCCGAGTTGATCGCTGCGCTGCGAGCCGAGAGCGGAACGGCGGTGTCATGAAGTTCACGATCGGATTCGCGATTGGCGCCGCCATGGGCGGCTACCTGATCTACAACATGACCCCGCGGCAACGTTCTCGAGTGGCCTCGAACGCCGGTCGGGCGGTGGACAGGGTTCGATCCAGCTCGATCGCGGATTCCGTGACGAGCAGCATCGGCGACGTCGCGGGTGCAGCCTCCGATCGGGTTGCTGGTGTCGTCGGAAGCGCCGGGTCGGCGATCGCCGACACCGTCGCCCCGAGCGAGGGCGAGCCGGTCAGTACGACCTGAAACCATCGCCTGACCTGGACCATCGACGCCGTCGGTGTCTCGAGATCCCCCTTGGCAACGGTCGCCGTGCGCAGCGACTGGCGCCGTTTCGGGGGTAGGGGTCACCGGGACGTGACCGGCCTGACGGGCCGACTGCCATCGTGGCGGGCGTTGTCGGGTGCGCTGATTCTCAGGTCGTCAGAAGAACGTGCCGCAGAACGGTGCCCGGTGGGTGCCGAACAGTGCGTCGGCGATCACCAGACGGTCAGGATCCATGACCCCGACCTCGGCTCTCGCCGCCGATGCCACCCAGGAACGGCCACCGAGAACGAGAGCCGACAGGGCAGCGATCTCGACCGTGAGGTCGGGTCGCTCGTCCGAGCGTTCGACGTCGCCGGCCCTGATCCGCCACGAACCGTTGTTCGCTGCGACGAGTGGGTCCGAGACGCCGATGACCACCGAACCGATCACGTCGGCATACGTGCGCGCAGCGAGCACAGCGTCGACGTCCACCAACCGGATCCACTGTTCGTCGTCGATCGAACGAACCCGCACCGCACGATGATCACGAGCAGCCAGCCGAACGGGGTCATCGATCGGCCGGCCGTTCGCCCGCCATCGTGTGACGAGATCGACATCGAGCACGTATTGCCACAACGCCAGTTCCACGGTGTCGTCGGCGCCGAACAGGTCGTGGACCTCGCCGCAGCCGATCGGCGCCTCGTCAGGCTCGTCGTCGTTCCAACTCGTCGAATAGTGGACGTAGCCGTCTGCGCGCCCGTCCGCATCCAGATGGACCACGACGAACGACGCCTTGCTGCGGTCGAGTACGGCGTCGAACCGGCGTCGCCACCACGTGGTGGTCGGTCGGGTGATGACCCCGGCTCGACCGAACGCGGCGACGTCGTACAACGGGGGAATCGTGTCGAGCACCTCGTCGGGGGAGAGCAGCATGAACGAACCGGCCGTGTCTGCACCCCGCAGTGGTGCCGGCGCGGATGACGTCGATCTCGAGGTTGGCGATGTCCCCGGCGAGCCCGAAACCGAATCGGCGGTAGATCCCGGTCTCACTCGCACGAAGGCTCATCAGGCAATGGCCGATCTCGACGCTCTCGGCGACGAGTCGCTCCATCAGTTGCGTCGCCACGCCTCGTCGCCGGTGAGTGGGGAGGACGCCGACACGGGTGACCGCAGCGGTCGCGAGTCGCGCCCCGCCGGGCACGACCGTCTCCACGGGAAACTGGCCGGCGTGCCCGACACAACGAGTCCCGTCCCAGGCCGTCAGTGACGGCATCTCGAGCCAGCTGGCGCGACGTCGCTCCCAGACTTCATCGGTCGGGAGTGGGGCCATCAGCGTTGTCGTGACCACCTCGGCCGCTTGGCGGAGCTCGTCAGGTCTCGTCGCCCTGACCTCGATGCTCATCCCAGCTCCTTGCGGTACTCGACCTCGAGCGCTGACACTTCGCAGTAGTCGTCGAAAGCGGCCGTGATGCCCGACGGTGTCCATCCGAACTTCTCGTAGAAGGCTCGTGCCCGGGGGTTGTCCTCGAGCACCCACAGGACCGCAGACTCGAACCCTTCGGCCCGCAGTCTGGTCTCCGTGAAGGTCATCAGTTCCGTAGCAACCCCGCGTCCCCAGGCGTCGGGGTGGAGGTAGAACGCCCACACCTCTCCCCGTCCGGTGAAGCCACGGGCGCGTTCGCGTTCTGGTCCGTACGAGGAGAACCCCACGACGTGGTCGTGGTCGTGGTCGTGGTCGTGGTCGACGGCCACGGCGACCCGGTGCCCGGGTGCGAACCGCCACGCTGTCCAGAACCTGCGTCGTACGGCGTCGAATTCGTCGTCGTACAGCACCGACTCTGGAAAGACGTGGGCGTATCCCGCTCGCCACGACGCGACCTGGACGTTCGTGACCGCGTCTGCGTCCACGACGTGTCGCGAGCCGGATCTCGACCGTCATGGCCTCAGTGTGGCAGCTCGCGCCGGACCGGTTCACCGGGCTTCGCCATTCTCCGGTGGGTCATCGCTCCCGACGGATGGAACACCATCGTGCGCTGTCGAATCGACGGGCGGGACGCCAGGCGCATCGAAGGCGCGTTTGCGTTGGGTTCGAGCGTGGGCCGGGCGACGAGGTGGTCACCCGGGGCCGGACTCAGACGGCGAGGAGGTCGCGAGCGCCGGTGTCGCTCGAGGGATGGCGCAGCTTGCTCATCGCGCGAGCCTCGATCTGGCGGATTCGTTCGCGAGTGAGGTTGAAGTGCTCACCGACCTCTTCGAGGGTGCGGGGCTCACCACGGTCGAGACCGAAGCGCAGTTTGAGGATCTCACGCTCACGCTCGTCGAGCGGTGCCAGCAGGCGGCTGATCTCCTCGGGAAGCGAGCGCGGTCGCTGCGACCTCGAACGGCGACTCGGCCGAACGGTCTTCGACGACGTCACCGAGTTCGGCGTCGCCGTCCTCACGCAGCGGCTCGGACAGTGAGAGCGGTTCGGCCGCGAAGCGCAGTGCCTCGGTGACCTTGTCTTCCGGCATCTCGACTTCTTTCGCCAGCTCGGCGAGCGTTGCAGGCCGGCCGTACTTGAGCTCGAGTCGCGAGCGTGCCTTCTGCAGGCGGGCGAGCGTGTCGCCGGCGTGCACAGGGAGACGGATCGTGCGACCCGTATTGGCGATACCGCGGGTGATCGCCTGGCGGATCCACCACGTGGCGTATGTCGAGAACTTGAAGCCCTTCCGCCAGTCGAACTTCTCGACGGCGTGCATCAGCCCGAGGTTGCCCTCCTGGATCAGGTCGAGCAGCGGCAACCCCGAGGCCTGGTACTTCTTGGCGATCGAGACGACGAGCCGGAGGTTCGACTGGACGAACTGGCGTTCGGCCTCCTCGCCCTTGCGAGCGAGGCGCCGGAGCTCCCGCTTCTTGGCCGGGGTGACACTCTTGCCACCGGCATCGAGTGTCTCGATCGCTTCCTTCCCGGCTTCGATCGCTTTCGCGAGACGGACCTCGTCGTCTTTGGTGAGCAGTGTGTACTGACCGATGTCGGTCAGATACAGGCGGACGAGGTCTTCGTCGTCACGGTCGACGCGATCTTTGGCCACGTTGGCTCCCTTGGGGTCCGTTGTTGGTCGAGTCGCCAATTCACCGGCGATGCTGGCTGATGCCTCAGTTGGCTGATGAGTGCTGACGAGGGGGAGCTGCTCCCGATCGCCCTGCGGGCTGCACGATTCACCAGTTCGCTGAAGGGTGAAACTCACCCTACCGATACGCCCGGATTGGTCAACCAGGCGAGCGAGTTTCGTGCCGGGATAACTGTGTTCCGTATGGTGACGGCACCAATATCTGAAATTCAGATGGCATCCATCGCTCGAAGGGAAGGTGGTGCGACGATCCGACCAGTCGGTCCCCATGACCGCAGCATCGGCACGATTCGGACGCCGGTAAGATGGTCAGCCATTGCGCTCGTCAAGCGCTGGTTCCGAAGGAGGAATCCATGGCGAATCCGGTTCTCAACGAACGGAGTCTTCAGAAGGCATCGACCACCTGGGCGCCGCCTCAGGGCGACACCGAGTACTTCCCGCCCGTCGATGACGGTCCCACGAGTCCGTTCGTCCGCAAGGTCATGACCGTCAACGGGGTGATCAGCGCGACCGCAGTGCTGTTCGTCCTGCTCCTGGCGAGTGCTGCTTTCGGATGGACCTCCACCGGGGGCCCGGACGAAGTCGTTCTGTCCGACGGTTCGATCGGCTACAACTACTCGATCCCGACCCTCGCCTGGGTCGGTTTGTTCGTCGGCCTCGGCCTCGCTTTCCTGCTGATGTTCAAGCCGCAGTTCGCCAAGTTCATCGCGCCGCTCTACGCGCTCGCCCAAGGGTTCTTCGTCGGTGCCATCTCACGTATGTACGAGACGTTCTACGACGGCATCGTGGTGCAAGCTGCCGGCGCCACGATCGCCGTGTTCGGCGTGATGTTGGTGCTCTACCGCACCCGCATCATCAAGGTCACCAACCGGTTCCGCAAGATCGTGGTCAGTGCCACCATCGGCGTCATGCTGTTCTACGGCGTCAGTCTGCTCATCAGCCTGTTCGCCGGGCCGGACTCGGTCAGCTTCTTGTCGAGCCCCAGCCTGCTCGGTATAGCGTTCAGCGTGTTCGTTGCCGGCCTGGCGGCGTTCAACCTGGCGCTCGACTTCGACTTCATCGAGCGCGGCGCACAACAGGGACTCGACAAGAACTTCGAGTGGGTCGCTGCCTTCGGGCTGCTCGTCACGATCGTGTGGCTCTACCTCGAGATGCTTCGACTGCTCTCCAAGCTCCGCCAGCAGTGACCGAACGCAACACCCGCGAGGCGGTGGCGGTCGGGGTCGTCGGTGCCACGCTCGCCGGTGCCGTCGGATCGTTGGTCGGCGTCGCCGCTCCGGCGGCGCTGATCGGTGGCCTCAACGGCGTCGTGTCCGGCTGGCGAGGCGTCTACGACTGGACGTCGAGGCGAGGCATCGCTGCGTTCGCCTTGGACTCGACGTGGGCACTGCCGACCACGATGGCCGGTCTCGTCGCCCATGCGGCCGGCGGCGTGCGGGGTGCCCCCGGATACTCCGAGGCGCTCAGCCGCCGACGGAACCGCCACGTCTACGCCCGGGGTTTCCAGCCGCGGCGGAGTTTCGCAACCACGCTCGGCAACGTGGTCAACGGGGCTGGTGACCTGAGCACACCCCGGCGGGCGAAGCTCGTCACGGACCACGAAGACGTTCACGTCTGGCAGGCGCGCGGCTTCGGCCCGTTGTATCCGGTGCTCTATGTGGGCTGGACGATCGGCGGCGCCATCGGCGGCGCGGCGCTCTGGGCGATTGCTCGACGAGACGAACCACTGACCAAGGTGGTCGAGTCGTGCGCCTACTACCTCAACCCCTTCGAGTACTGGGCCTACAGCCGCGACGCCCACTGGCCACCCAACGGCCTCGCAGCTTCGATCGGGCCGAGGCGGCCGCTCGTGCGGAGTTTCGCCAGCCGCCATGCCTCTCCCGCGGCCGCGACACCGATCTAGCGAGTCGGTCGCCGACGCCGCTACGGGTCCGCCGGGCAGGAACCACTGCTCCGACTGCACGGCCGTGCCGAGTCGTACGTCTGACACCGCATCATCGTCGCCGGATGAACGTCCGGGGGGACTGTTCAATCCCGGTGTTGATCGCCAGGGTGCGAGCGGCCGCGCAGGCCGACGAGGTCCGCTCTCGTGAGTGCGATCGTGCGGAGCGAACTCGGATCCAACTCGGGCTCGAGCCGTTGCCCGATCTCATCGAGGCGGCTCAGCAGCGCATCGAGCCAACCGAGATAGCGGTCGGCCCGATCGGCGCCAGGTGACGAATCGAGCTCCGTTCGATGATCTTCGACCAGCTGATCGGCGTCGACAGGCGGGATCGCCGGGGAGCGGTCGGCCCAGAGCTCGGCATGCCAGGCGTGGCGGTGCGTCGCCTCGGCGAACCAGCGCTGATGCGCCGGGTCGTCGGTGTCCGACACCCAGGCACCGGTGACCTCGAACAGGTCGAGGCTGCCGGCACGGAACTCGGCGCAGATGTGGCCGAGTTCCACGATGCCGAGGCCCGGCGCCGCGGTCACGAGCGTGCGCCCGCCCGCCATGCAGCCTCGGCGGCGCCGAGATCGGTGGCCGGCTCGCCGCCGGCGACGTACTCCAGCAGCATCGCCCGGAACGGGCCGCCAACCTCGAGCTTGCCGAGGATCGCGTTCACTCCCCAGACCACACGATCCAGGATCACGAAACTGGGCGGCACGTTCAAGTGCTCGATCACGTCCGCATGTGGACCCTGCACGTCGAAGATCTTGGCGATCGTGTCGATCATCCACTGCCGAGTGAACGTGAATTCGTCGGTGAGGTACGGGACGTATGGGCTGGAGACGTAGTCGAAGACGTGCGTGGCATCGAGACCGTGATTCGGTCGCAGGAAACCGCTGCGCTCCATCGCCCGGACCAACATCTCGGGGTCGCGGTGGACGATCACGGCATCGAGCGTGGGATACAAGGTTTCCCACTCGCCGGGTGACCAACGCTTCACGAGCCCGTAATCGAGGAAGGTGACGCTGCCGTCGTGGTGGAAGATGTAGTTGCCGGGGTGTGGATCGCCGTTGAACACACCCTGCTGGATGACGGCGTATTGGGCGAACCGCCAGATGACCTCGCCGGCGCGCTGCTTGGTGTCACGACTCGCATGTGTCCGGAACCCGTCGAACGACATGCCGTCGACCCACTCGGTCGTGAGGACCTTCTCGCTGGACAACTCGGGAACCAATCTCGGGATGCGTACCCACGGGTGCCCTGCGAACAGCTCGGCGAACTCGACGGCGTTGCGGGCCTCGAGCCGATAGTCGAGCTCTTCGCGCATTCGATCCCGCAGTTCGTCGACCAGACCCTTTGCATCGAGGCCCTTCAGCATCACCGACGAGAACATGCCGTACATGACCTCAGCCGCATCGAGGTCGGATTCGATCGCCTCGTGCACTCCCGGGTACTGCACCTTGACGGCGACGTCGCGGCCGTCCGTCGTGACAGCACGATGGACCTGACCGATGCTCGCCGCTGCGGCCGGTAGGTCCTGCCAGTCGAGGAAGACCGATTCGGGAGAGTCTCCGAGTTGTTCGCTGACGACACTTGCCGCCAGGGTCGGTGCCATCGGCGCCGCATCGGCCTGCAGCGTCGCAAGTGCGGCTTGAGCCTCCTCGGGCAACGACTCGAAGATGAAGCTGATCATCTGGCCGGCCTTCATCAGGACACCCTTCATCTCACCGAGCTCGCGAGCCACGTCGGCGGCGGTCTGCACCGCGAATCTGGCGTCCAGCTCGGCGCGGCGCTCGGCCGGCGAGCCGACGCCGCGGACCTTCGACACCGCGAACCGTGTGGAGTTGCGAGCCGACAGACGCCGGACCGCGGGCCGACCGACCGAAACGACTCACCGGGACGGCGCGACGGACACGTGCGGCGAACGCGGTCGTGGCGGCGGCGACCAGCACGGCGAGTGCGGCGACTGACGCGGCTCGCTTGGACACTGGATCCTCAGGCCCGACGCGCGACCGGGTCGGCGGCGAGTACGGCGTCGGGGATCTCTTCACCCGTGACTTCGTCGAGCCAGTAGCTGCCGTCGTCCAGGCGAGGAAGCGCTGCTTCGACGGCGGCCAGCTCACTCTCGATCTCGGCGAGGTCGAGCGGTGCAGGATGCGGATCGGTGTTCGGCTGTTCCGTCGGCGAGCCGTGCGGGGAGTCGGTCACGCTGACGACGTTACCTGGTCGACTTCGCCGAGGTCGGGTGACGCGGCCCGATGCGGAACGAGGTGCGAGGGCGATCTCGACCGGTGATGGCGGAATCACCGGGAAACCGCCCCCGCAACGCTTGAGTATGGTGCGATCAGACGGTGAGGTCGCATCGGCGGGACTGTTTCGTCGGTCACATCCGATGCGGTGCCACCTCGGAGTCGATCGAACGCACGTGGCGTGATGGCGCTCGCATGTGGGGGAATCGAGTCGGCTCGTTGGTCCGGCCGACGCACTTTTACGATTGTGTTGCTCTATTTGCCGGTCATCGCTAGCGTTGCGTGGATGCGTCGCCTCGGATTCACCGTCACCCTGTTGCTGGCCGCCACGACTACGATGCTCTTGGCTGCTGCCATGGTCATGGTGGTCGGACCGAGTTCACCGGCTGTCGCTGCCGGAGAGGTCGCTCCGAGGGATCGAATCTGTTTTTCGGTTGCGGGTGATCCTGGTGATGTGGCGGTGGTGAATGTGACGCCGGTCGAGGCGGGTACGGCGGGGTACGGGTCGTTGGTGTCGTCGGATCTGTCGAGTGTGCCGGAGTGGTCGAACGTGAACTTCGGTCTGGGTACGGTCGATCCGAACGTGGCGATGGCGCGGATCGGTGCCGATGGTGAGGTGTGTTTCGTGAACTCGGTGCACACGATGGTGCATGTGGTCGCTGATCACTTGGGCACGATCGATGGTGACGTGTTCTCGTCGGCTCGGGCGAATGGCGCGCCGAACCGGCGGATCGATACCCGGAGTGGTTCGATGGTGGCGCCGAGCGCTCGGCGTTGTTTTTCGGTTGCGGGTGATCCTGGTGATGTGGCGGTGGTGAATGTGACGCCGGTCGAGGCGGGTACGGCGGGGTACGGGTCGTTGGTGTCGTCGGATCTGTCGAGTGTGCCGGAGTGGTCGAACGTGAACTTCGGTCTGGGTACGGTCGATCCGAACGTGGCGATGGCGCGGATCGGTGCCGATGGTGAGGTGTGTTTCGTGAACTCGGTGCACACGATGGTGCATGTGGTCGCTGATCACTTGGGCACGATCGATGGTGACGTGTTCTCGTCGGCTCGGGCGAATGGCGCGCCGAACCGGCGGATCGATACCCGGAGTGGTTCGATGGTGGCGCCGAGCGCTCGGCGTTGTTTTTCGGTTGCGGGTGATCCTGGTGATGTGGCGGTGGTGAATGTGACGCCGGTCGAGGCGGGTACGGCGGGGTACGGGTCGTTGGTGTCGTCGGATCTGTCGAGTGTGCCGGAGTGGTCGAACGTGAACTTCGGTCTGGGTACGGTCGATCCGAACGTGGCGATGGCGCGGATCGGTGCCGATGGTGAGGTGTGTTTCGTGAACTCGGTGCACACGATGGTGCATGTGGTCGCTGATCACTTGGGCACGATCGATGGGGACGTGTTCTCGTCGGCCACTTCGTCCGGTGCCCCCGACCGCAGCCTCGACACCCGTCCGCCGCCTCCGGACTTCCTGTCGGTGTATCGGCCGCGGCCGAACTGCGCCGAGGGCAACGTCGTGCCGCTGGGGCAGTCTCCGCAGGCGGTCAACTTCGAACCGCTGGGTGCGATCTGGTGCTTCGACCTCGCGGATCCTCCGGCCCGCACGGCCGTGGAGGGTGCGAACAGTTGGGTCGACGACTTCACCGTGGGGTGCCCGGTCCCGGCCCCGGCGGGTTGCACGAGCATGATGTCGCTCGACAACCGCGAGATGGGGTACCGGGCGTTCGATCGGACCGGAAGCTCGCCGCCCGACCAGGGTGAGCACTGGATCAACCAGAACCATTGGATGACCGATGTCCAGGGTGGGTTCACCGGTGGTTCCTCACTGTCACCGAATCGCTCGTTCCAGTTCGAGGACGGCAGGATCGTCGTCGAGGGTGATTTCGCCGCCGGAATTCCCGAGTACGGCGACCAAACCTGGGGCGAGATCACGATCTCGACGGCCGCCGAACCGACCGGCGCCATCGCCGATCCGCTGTACGCCTACGGCCAGTTCGGCGGAGAGTGGGCGGCAGGCTGCCGCTTGACATCTGGTCGTCGTCCGGTGTGCGCCGTGGTCGCCCCGGACCAGGCGTACATGGCGACGGTCCCACCGATCCCCGGTGACGCCGCCAACTGCCACCGCAACGACGATCGAGGCGAGCACCGTCTGCTGGAGATCTCATGGTTCCAGCAGTGCGGATCCACGAACTACGGCGGCGCCGAGTTCGGCCCGAACGGTCGCTTCTGGCGTGCCTGCGAGCCGGGCGGCCCGGACATGGCGTGTCGCGACCGGTTCCGTCTCGAGGTGCGCAAGGACGGCTTGAAGCTGTACGTCAATGGCGCGCTGTACTTCGAGGATTCCGGCTGGCCGGCTGCGTACCAGATCCCCGACTCGGCGATCGCCGGCGACTGGCATGCGTATCAGTCGAACTGGCAGCACCGGGCCGGGTCACGGGCGTTCCGGTATCACTGGGATCACTTCGCCGTGAACCCGCCGAGCGGACCCACGCCGAGCGAGACCTTTCGGTAGACCCTGACACGCGCTGGATCGTTCCCGGTCGGCCGAGAACACGGATGTCCGATCGCTTCGCCAACCGGGTTTGATCCGTGGCAGGGCCGTCGGATGACAGGCGGACTCGTTTCGACGGTACGCCGGGTAGGCACGTGATCACACGGGCGAACTCATCCCGGTGGAGGTGCCGGATGACTTGCCTGATGAAGCCACTAGCGTGCACGCAGTGCAAGTGCGGGCTGCTACGACGCGTCACATCGCGAGCGACCTCGTTTCGGCTGCGCGGGCGGGGAGCGACCTGCGACGCATCGTGTCGATCGGATCTCGTGTCGGTCCGACAACCGCCGCGTTCCGGGTCGTCACCGAGTGCGGCGACGCCAGGCGGGCCGGTCGCCGGAACACGGTGAACGTCGGAGACCCGACCATCGATCGCGAGCGGATCACGACGGACAACGGCGTTGTCGTCGGACCAATCGTCCCGGCGGTGAGCGACCCGTGAGCCGCGTGCCCCCCGGCCCCGAGCACCGCCTGGACGGCGAAGATGACGGCACGTTGTCGGACAACGACGCCGTGGCGGACGTCGCCAGGATCGAACCAGCAGGCGAACCCGGCCAAGGTGTCGACGACGACGACGCGATCGCGGAAGCGGGTGAACCCGAACTGGTCGCACGGAGTTCGGTCCGACGCAACATGGCGCACATGGCCAGCTCGCAGTTGGTCACGTGGCTCCTCGCAACGTTGACGGCGGTGATCGTTCCGCGATACCTCGGGCCTGAGGTCTTCGGTCGTCTCGGGCTCTCCATCTCCCTGTGGGCCATTGCCGGGGTCTTCACCGCGCTGGGCACCACGACGTACTTGCAGATGGCGATCTCACGCGCTCAGCGTGAAGGCCTGTCGCTGATCGCACCATCCATGCTGGCGTGCACCGTCGCCTGGGTCGTCGCCTCGGCGGTACTCGGTGTGTACGTGTACACAGCGGAGAACGATCCGACGTTCATCACGATCATGATCATGAGCGGGGTCGCGGCGCTCTTCGTGTTGTGGGCCAAGGTGCTCAGCGCGGTGTTCACCGGACTCGAACGGATGTCCGTTCTCGCGGTCGTTGGTGCGGCCGGAAAGCTGGCAACCCTGCTGTTGACGATCGCCGTCCTCGCAATGGGATTCGGTGTGGTCGGCGTGGTCGGCGTCACCATCGTCACCGCGATCACCGCTTTCGCATTCCTGCTCGACAGGCTCCGTCGGTTCACACGACTCGACCTCAGCCGTTGGAAGAGCAGTGTCAAACTCGTCGTCGTCGCCAGCGCACCGTTCATGGTCGTGACGCTCGCACTCACCGTGTACCGGCAGATCGACGTGATCGTCATCTCGCGCGTCGCCGGGAGTCGCGACGTCGGGTGGTACACCGCCGCTGACACCCTCACAGGTTCGTTGCTCTTCCCGACCACGGTGATCTTGTCGACGCTGTTCCCCACGTTCAGTCGTCTGCACACGACCGATCCGGATCACCTGCGATACATGGTGCGGCGCACGTTCTCGATGCTCCTCCTCATCGCCGTGCCGATCGGGCTCGGAGCCGCAATCGTGGGCCCGACGTTCGCCCCCTTGCTGTTCGGCGACGACTTCGACGGCACCGGGACACTCCTGGTGATCTTCGGGCCGGTCACGATCCTGTCGTTCGGCACCACGCTGCTCGCCTACCTCGCGCTCGCCACCGACCGAAGCAGGTTCCTCGCCGGCATCTTGATCGCTTCTGCAGTGTTGACGGTGTTCCTCGACATCGCGCTCGTCCCGTGGGCATCCGACCGGTACGACAACGGGGCGATCGGCGGCGCCCTGGCATACGTCGTCACCGAGGTCATGCAGTTCGTGATCGGGCTTGCGGTCCTCGCCCCCTACATCGTGACGAGGTCGTGGGCCTGGCGCTCGCTCAGGGTGCTCGCCGCCGGTGGTGCCATGGTCGCCGCAACGTTCGCCCTGCGTGACCAGTTCCTGCTCATACCCGCCGTGGTCGGCGCAGTGGTCTACCCGCTCGCCGTGCTGCTGTTCCGCGCGATCGACGACGACCAACGTGCGACGATCGGTGAGGTGCTCTCGCGGGTCGGTCTCAACACCAGGTGGGCGCCGTGACACGCACACTCCTGGCAGCGGCGAGGCAGAAACCGGGCTCTGCGGCGAGCGACGTCCTGGTGCGAACGACGGCGGTTCGGGCTCGCCACTGACCCCCGAGCATCGCCGGTCGTGCCGGTGGGTGTGTTCCCGCCGGGAGCAGCCACGATGCCGCGGCGGACGGCGGTGTCCCGGCGTGTCCGGCCGCAGTGGGTCGCCGGCGTTCCGAGCGTCAGCGCTGCGGCGTCGTCAGCTGTCGACGAGCGTCTCCGGGCGGCGGCCGACGTAGACGAGGTTCACCGCCAGCAGCTCTTCTCGTTCGTAGTCGGTCAGCTCATCGCCGATCGGCCCGTCGAGAGCCTGTTCGAATTTGGCGAGGTCTTCGGGGTTGCCGAGGAACTCGTCGTGACCTGGGAGGACCTCGTCGAACAGCGCTCGCCAGTCCGCGAGACGCCACTCGTTGAGGTAGGCGCTCGGCTCGATGAACGAGCTCGTCGAGGGTCGCAGATGCCCCCACAGCAAACGTTCGTCGGTCGATCCGCTGAAGGACCGGATGTCGTGGTGACCGTTGAACGATGTGTAGTTGTGAATGCTGATCATGACGACGCCACCTGGACGAAGTGCGCGCATCGTGGCCAGAAGGGCTTGCCGCGGGTCGGCCACGTGCTCGAAGACCGACCATGACACTGCGACGTCGAACGGATCTCCCTCGTTCGACCACGTGCAGATGTCGCCCTGGTGCCGGACGGGAAGAATGAATTCGTCACCGCCGACGGCGTCGACCCAGCGTCGACGCAGACGGTGGGCGACGAGCGCTTCGCGGCCGATCGTCTTCACCATCCGGCCCATGCCGTTCGTGCGCCAGATCGCGAGCCATCCGTTGGGATCGAATCCGATTGCGGCCGCATCCATGTCGAGCGCCTCGACGGTGTTGTGAAGCCCCAGATAATGGGCGCGCTCGAGGCCCTGTCCGGGCCCGATCTCGAGGATCCGCTGATCCTTCAGTTCGTGACCGAGATGGATTTCGATCCGCTCGACATCCTCTGCCACCCACTCCTGGAGCGAGCTGACGGCCTCGGGATCGGCGGGATCGTTGCGGATCACACCGGCGAGTTGGCTCAGCGATCGCCGAACTCCGAAGCCCGAGTATGTCTGCTTGGCATCGTCGACCGGAATCTCCTGGTCGGTCGCGGCGGTGTCGACCGCCTCGCCTGCCGCCGTGTCGACATGGTCATCGTTGGCATCCCGCCGTTGCATCCCGGGCAAGCTACCACGCAGAATCGCTGGTCCCCCCGGGACGCCAGGCCGTGCACTCGCCCTCGTCCGGGACGTGGTGACCGACGACGCGGCACGGCCGGCGGCAGTCAGCTCGCCGCACCTCGGGCCACCACGCTGGAGATGTCGAGTGGCCGGCTCGTGCTGTCGGGGGAGTCGCGTCAGCGGGTCATCCCAGTTGCCGAAGTGAACGCTCTCGACGTCGTCGCTTGTTGTCGCGAGCGACTGCGACGAAGACGATGAACGCTGCCGCGGCCACGACCCACACCGCCAGAGCGATGAACGCCGCCGTCGACAGGGGTGATGCCCATGCCCCGCCCTCGCTCGCGGGCCGTTGCACAGTGGCGGTGAACACGTTGAGTGACGACCCGTCCAGAGGCGCCACCCGTTCGATGACGCCGTCGTCGACCTCGGTGCCGGTCTCGGCCGAGACGAGTTCACCCGGGAGCGAGACCCGGAAGGTGAACGACATCGACTGCTCAGGCGTGGCGCCGGTCGCTGTGAACTCCTCGGCGAAGGGCATGCCGCCGACGGCCGCGACCAGGTCGGCGTCGGCGAAGGAGGCGAAACCGTCGGCCAGCTGCAACTCGCCGTTGACGGCGTTCGTGGTCTGCCCGTCCTCGGTCGTGCGCGCTGCGGCCATTTCTGTGAACGGTGGTCCGATGCTGTTCAGGACGTTGGCCAGCTCGACGTGCGAGGTGAAGTCGTGCGTGAGTGTGAGCGACAGCCCGCCGTCAGCCGCCTCGTTCGGCCCCTCGACGACCCATCCATTCTCGACGGCATCCTCGAGTCGCAGGTCGTCGACGAGATCGGGGACCTGGGCGACCAGCTCGGCGTCGGCGACTGCGACCACGGTGACGACACCGGTGCCGTCGGGTTCCATCACGACGTCGACCGTCACGTCCAGCCGGCAGGCACTGAGTGCGAGCAGGCTCACGAAGACGAGTGCGAGTCGGCGGGCCACGGCGACCCATCATCGCAGCCGCTCGCCGACCCACACCGTCAATCCGGACGGAATTCTCGAGGGAGTTCTGCGAGGGTCCCGCGTGAACTTGTGAAAGGGGATCCGGCCTGGCCCGCGGATTCCGTCGGACCCTCCACGGCGTGAACGAGGTCTGGAACAGTCCGTAGTGACCCTGGCACTCCTGGTCGTCGTCGTAGAAGCGGACGTCGAGGTCGGGCAGATCGAGGCCATGATCGTGGAAGCGCTGAAGTGCTTCGTCGAGCCGCCGCCGGTCGTTCTCGTCCGCGCCGGTCACGACGACGTCGGGGGTCGGGCTCACGGTCACCACCGGCGGCGTTGGCTGTGACTCGACGGCGGTGACCGGAGCGGCGGGCTCCGTCGCGAGGCCGACGATCATGATCGTCGGCGCGAGTGCGCCTGCGGGGAGTGAAGTCAGGAACTTCGTCACGGGACGACGTTCCGTGAGCGCGTCCGCGAGCCGTTCGCCTTGCGATCGCTGCCGGTTGGCAGCGGCCGAGGAATGTGCTGAAGACCGGATGTGTCAAACCTCGTTGGACACCTGTGACCTGGTCGTTCATGAGTTCGAACGGATGACGAACGGGCCTGCCAATAGTGTCGGCATGGAACGGACCGGGGGGGGCCTGATGGACGTTCGTCTGCTGGGGCAGATCGAGGCGATCGACGGCGAACCACTCGCGCTCGGCGGGCCGACCCAGCGCCGCGTGCTCGCTGCATTGGCGCTCCGTCGCAACGAGGTGGTGTCGGTCGCCCGTTTGGTCGACGCGATCTGGCCGAACGGCGAACCACCGAATCGGGCCGAGCACAACGTCCGGACCTACTTCCACCGTCTCCGGTCGTCGATGAACGGCTCGACCGATCGGATCGAGACTGTGGCTCGCCAACCACCCGAGTTCTCGGCCGACGGCAGTGTGCTCACGGTCCCGGTGCGGGATCGGGTGGTCCTGTGGAACTACGACACGGACACGTGGGCCGACATCGCCTGCGAGTGCGCGGGTCGCAACCTCACTCGTGAGGAGTGCAAGCAGTTCGGGCCGCGCACGATCGAGTATCGGGTGACCTGCGAGCAGTTTCCGATCGAGAGCTGACCGACCGGCGCCGCAACGAACTCAGGTGTCGTCGGGTTTGGCGGTGTTGGCGATGTCGTCGTTGGTCGCCGTGGTGGCGAGCTCGACGGCAGCGGGTGGCACGAAGCCTTCGACCGCGTTGAACGTGAACACCTTGCGGGTCGCGTCCTCCGGGTCGGGCTCCACGTCGACGACGATGATCTCGCCGGCCGAGAACGTCTTGTAGAGGATCTTCTCCGACAGGATGTCTTCGATCTGACGCTGGATCGCACGACGCAGCGGGCGGGCGCCCAACTGCGGGTCGTACCCGATGGTCGCGAGATGTTCCTTCGCCGCCTGGGTGACCTCGATGCCGAGGCCCTGGCCCTCGAGCTGGCCGACCAGCCGCTTGAGCATCAGATCGACCATCTCGACGACGGCCGAGAGCGGGTGCTCGTGGAACACGATCGTCTCGTCGATGCGGTTCAGGAACTCGGGCCGGAAGTGCGCCTTGAGGGCGTCGTTGACCTTCTCCTTCATCCGCTCGTAGCTCATGGCGGAGTCACCGGTGGTGAAGCCGACGTTGGCCTTACGAAGATCGGCGGTGCCGAGGTTCGACGTCATGATCAACACGGTGTTGCGGAAGTCGACGGAACGACCCTGCGAATCGGTCAGACGACCCTCTTCGAGGATCTGCAACAGCGTGTTGAACACGTCGGGGTGAGCCTTCTCGATCTCGTCGAACAGGACGACCGAGAACGGCTTGCGGCGCACGGCCTCGGTGAGTTGTCCACCCTCTTCGTACCCGACATAGCCGGGAGGCGAACCGACGAGTCGGCTGACGGTGTGCTTCTCCATGTACTCCGACATGTCGAGCGTGATCAAGGAGCTGTCGTCGCCGAACAGGAACTCGGCGAGCGTCTTGGCGAGCTCGGTCTTGCCGACGCCGGTCGGGCCGAGGAAGATGAACGAGCCGCTCGGGCGCTTCGGGTCCTTCAGTCCGGCCCGGGTGCGCCGAATCGACTGCGACACGGCTGCGACGGCGTTCTCCTGGCCGATGATCCGCTTGTGGAGCTCGTCTTCCATGTTGAGTAGACGGGCGGTCTCCTCCTCGGTGAGCTTGTACACCGGGATGCCGGTCCACAGTGACAACACCTCGGCGACGGCCTCTTCGTCGACCTCGTCGAACAGGTCGACTCCGGTCGCCTTGACCTCGACCTCTTTGGCTGCCTTCTCTTCGAGCAGGGCCTTCTCCTGGTCGCGCAGCGAACCGGCCTCTTCGAACTGCTGCTCTTCGACGGCGCGCTTCTTGGCTTCCTGGACCTCGTCGAGCTTGCGCTCGATCTCACGCAGGTCGGGTGGCGTCTGCATGCGCTTGATGCGCAGCCGGGATCCGGCTTCGTCGATCAGGTCGATCGCCTTGTCGGGCAGGTGACGGTCGGAGATGTAGCGGTCCGCGAGATTGGCGGCTGCCACGAGCGCCTGGTCCGTGATCGTGACCCGGTGGTGCGTCTCGTACTGGTCGCGGATGCCCTTGAGGATCTCGATCGTGTGGGCGAGCGTCGGCTCTTCCACCTTGACCGGCTGGAACCGGCGCTCGAGCGCGGCGTCCTTCTCGACATGTTTGCGATACTCGTCGGTTGTGGTTGCGCCGACGGTCTGCAGCTCACCGCGGGCGAGCATCGGCTTGAGGATCGATGCCGCGTCGATGGCGCCTTCGGCCGCACCGGCACCGACGAGTGTGTGGATCTCGTCGATGAACAAGATGATGTCTCCGCGCGTCTTGATCTCCTTGAGGACCTTCTTGAGGCGCTCCTCGAAGTCACCCCGATACGCGCGACCCGGCGACGAGAGCGCCGAGGTCGAGCGTGTAGAGCTGCTTGTCGTGGAGGGTGTCGGGCACATCGTTGTTCACGATCATCTGGGCGAGACCTTCGACGATCGCCGTCTTGCCGACACCCGGCTCGCCGACGAGCACCGGGTTGTTCTTGGTGCGACGCGAGAGGATCTGCATGACCCGCTCGAGTTCACGACTACGCCCGATGACCGGATCGAGCTTGTGCTCGCGCGCCATCTGCGTGAGATTGCGGCCGAACTGGTCGAGGATCTGGCTGTTCTTCTCGTCGTCGCCACCCTTCGACCCGCCGACGCTCGCGCCTGCTGCACCCGACTCGGAGCTCCCACGACTGCTTGACCCGGACTCCCCGCCGCTGCCGGCGGGGCCCTGATAGCCGGAGAGGAGCTGGATGACCTGCTGGCGGACCCGGCTGAGGTCGGCGCCGAGCTTCACGAGTACCTGGGCGGCGACGCCCTCGCCCTCGCGGATCAGCCCGAGCAGGATGTGCTCGGTGCCGATGTAGTTGTGGCCGAGTTGCAGCGCCTCACGGAGCGACAGCTCGAGCACCTTCTTGGCGCGCGGGGTGAACGGAATGTGTCCCGACGGCGACGAACCGCCCTGGCCGATGATCTCTTCGACCTGGTTGCGCACCGCCTCGAGGGAGATCGAGAGGGATTCGAGCGCCTTGGCGGCGACTCCCTCACCTTCGTGGATCAGCCCGAGCAGGATGTGCTCGGTGCCGATGTAGCTGTGGTTCAGGAGGCGCGCTTCCTCTTGAGCGAGGACGACGACCCGGCGAGCCCGGTCGGTGAAGCGTTCGAACATGTGTCGCCTTTCGATGAGTTGGCGAATACGTGTGTTCACTCTATCGGGACGTGATCGACCTCCCCTGAGGTCGTCGCCGACCTGCAACATCCGTGGCGGTCCCCGTCCGCCGGCGGTGCGGTGAGACGGCGCTCGCAGCAGCCGATCTGCCGCCGTCGACCCGATCCGAAATTCCCAACCGGGCGAATTCCACGTAGCCTTCCAGGGTGCCCGACGCTCTTGCGACGTCTCCGCTGTTGTCCCTTCCGGGGATGGACGGCGACCGAGAACGGATCGAGGCCGCGATGCGCGCCTCGGTGGTGACGTCCGATCCGTATCTCACCGAGATCGCGTCGCACCTGATCGTGGCCGGTGGGAAACGTCTCCGCCCCGTCCTCTCGGTGGTCGCCGGACGGCTCGCTGGCGATCCGGTCGACGACGACGTCGTGCAGGGCGGTGTCGCATGTGAGCTGGTCCATCTCGGGTCGCTCTACCACGACGACGTGATGGACGAGGCGGAAACCAGACGTGGCGTCGAAACGGTCAACGCCCGTTGGGGGAACCTGCAGGCCATTCTCGCCGGCGACTTCCTGCTCTCACGGGCATCGGAGATCGCTGCGTCGCTCGGCACCGAGGTCGCCGGCCTGCTCGCTCGCACGATCGGATGGTTGTGCGAAGGACAGATCGAGGAGTTGCGCCACACCTACGACGTCAACCGGACCGAAGAGAGCTATCTCGCGTCGATCCACGGCAAGACGGCATCGCTGTACGGGACCGCGGCCCGCATCGGGGGCATCGTCGCCGGTCACGATCGCGCCACCATCGACGCACTCACCGAATACGGCAACGCCTACGGCATGGTCTTCCAGATCGTCGACGACGTGCTCGATCTGACGGCAACGGCCGAACAGCTCGGCAAGCCGGCGGGACACGACATGGAAGAGGGCGTCTACACGTTGCCGGTCCTTCGTACGTTGGCGACCGGTCGATCCTCGGCCGAGGAGCTCCGCGGGTTGCTGGGTCAGCCTCTCGACGCCGTACAGCGTGATCAGGCGCTCGAACTCGTCCGGTCCGGAGAGGGCATCGAGAGCGCCATCCTGGCAGCGCGCGACTTCGTCGGGCGAGCGGTCAGCGCCTGCGACCGGCTCGATGACAGTGGTCCGGCCGATGCGCTTCGAGAGGCGCCGGGCGCCCTCCTGGCGACCGTGCTCAGCGCCACAGCCGGCTGACGCAACGCGATGCCACGGGTCGGGTGGTCCGGCACGTCGAGCAACTAGCGTCGTGCACCTGTGCATGTCGTGATCGTCGGAGCCGGAGAAGTCGGGTGGTATCTCGCTGAGCGATTGGGCGCAGAGAACCACGACGTCGTCGTGATCGAACAGAACGAGGTGATCGCACGGGCGCTCGGCGACGAACTCGACGTGCAGACCGTGATCGGTAGTGGCACGCATCCGTCTGCGCTGCGTGCTGCCGGGGTCGAACGAGCTGAACTGATGGCCGGCGTCACGCAGGACGACGAGGTCAACCTCATCGCGTCGGCGCTGGCGAAGCAACTCGGAGCGAAGCAGACGGTCGTGCGGCTCCAGACCGACGAACTCCGCGGCCCCGATGGTGCCGAACTCCGCGATCTGATGGCTGCCGATCTGGTCATCGACCCCGATCTCGACACGGCCGAGGAGATCCTCCGGCTGGTCAGCGTGTCCGGCGCGGACGAGGTGTACCCGATGGCCGACGGCCAGCTCGTCGTGCTCGGCGTGGTCGTCGGGTCGAACTCGGAGATGGTCGGACGCAGCCTTGCCGACATCGGCCAGGTCGACACGTGGCGGTTCCTGTTCGGGGCGGTCACCCGGAACGGTGAGACGATCATCCCGCGGGGAGACCTCCAGGTCGAGGCCGGCGATCACGTCCGAGTGCTCTGCAACGCAAGCAAGCAGCAAGAGGTGCTCGCAGCCCTCGACGCAGTCCGCAAGCGCGTTCGACGGGTGATGGTGCTCGGTGGCGGGGCGGTGGGTTCGCGAGTCGCGGATCGACTCGCACGAAGCGCCGACATCGTGCTCGTCGAGCGAGATCCGGAGCGCGCCGAGGCACTCGCCGAGCGGCTCACGAAGGTGACCGTCGTCCACGGCGACATCACCGACACCAACCTCCTCACCGAAGAATCGATCTCCACCACCGACGTCGTGATCGCAGCCACGGGGGAAGACACCGCCAACGTGCTCGCCTGTGCGTTCGCGGCGGCCGAGAACGACGACGCGTTCACGGTGGCGGTGCTCCACCGGCTGGCCCTGTTGCCGCTCGTGCGGCAGTTCGGCATCGACGCGGCGCTCAGCCCGCGGACGGCGTCGGCGAACGCGGTCCTGCAGCAACTGCGTGGCGGGACGTCATCGGTGGCGACCTTCCTCGACAGCGACGTCGAGGTCGATGAGTTCGTGATCGAGGCGGGAAGCCCCGGTGACGGTGCTCTCGTCCGCGACCTGCACGTCCGACGTTCGGTGTTGCTCGGCGCCGTCGTTCGTGAGGACGGCTCCACGGAGATCGTGCGCGGCAACACGCAGTTGCACGCCGGGGAGAGTGTCGTCCTGTTCGCTCGGCCCACGGCACTCGCCGAGGTTCGACGGGTGTTCGGCGCGTGACGGGAGCCGTCTGATGTCGGATCGGATGATGGGGTCGCTCCGCGGCGATCTCCAGGAGCGATGGGTGGATTCGCGCGAGACGCTCATCGGTCACATCGTCGGGCTGACGCTCGCCGTGGCGGGCGCCGGCATCGCCGGTTCCGGCGTCGTCGACGCGTTGCGCAGCGGTGACGACGTGGTGGTGATGCTGCTGCTCGGTGGAGTCGTCGGTCTGGTCGGCTACGCCCTGTGGCGAGCGACCACGCTGCCGCGACAGATCCGGATCCTCGATGTGTTCGTGACCGTGACGATGGCGTGGTTGGTGCTCGCTGTCGTCGGTGCGTTTCCCTACGTGTTGACGGGTTCGATCCCGGCGATCGACGATGCCATGTTCGAGTCCATCTCCGGCTTCACCACGACGGGTGCGACCGTGCTGCGCCCGATCGAGGGCACCGGTCCCGGCATCCTGTTCTGGCGGTCGCTCACGCAGTGGATGGGTGGGATGGGCGTGATCGTGCTGGTCGTCGCCGTCCTGCCGACCGTGGGCTCGGGTGGGATGAGCCTGCTGGAGGCCGAGGCACCCGGTCCGACCGGCGAGCGCCTCACACCGCGCGTCCGCCAGACGGCGCGCCGCTTGTGGGCCGTCTACATCGGGTTCACGATCGTGCTGGTGCTCGCCTACATGGTCGCCGGCATGAATCTGTTCGACGGCGTCGCCCACAGCTTCACCACGGTGTCGACCGGGGGCTTCTCGCCGTACAACGCATCGCTCGGCCATTTCGATTCGGCCGCCATCGAGTGGATCTGCATCGTGGCGATGTTCGTGGCCGGGTCCAGTTTCACGCTCATCTACCGGCTCCTGCGCGGGAGCCCCGGCCCGCTCGTGCGCTCGAAGGAGTTCCATCTCTACATCGTCGTCGTCGCTTCGGTGTCTGCAGCACTGTTCGCGATCTCCGACATGACGGGTTCGATCCACGATCGCATACGCGGCAGCGTCTTCACCACGCTCACGATCGTCTCCACGACCGGCTACGCGACGGAGGACTTCGGTGCGTGGTCGGACGCTGCCCAGGCGGTGATCCTGCTCTTGCTGCCGATCGGTGCGATGGCCGGTTCGACCGCCGGTGGCATCAAGCTCATCCGCGTCCTGGTCGTGGCGAGCTACGCGCACCGCGAGGCGCTTCGTCACCTCCATCCACGGCTCGTGCGGCCGGTGCGGGTCGGTGGCGGCATCATGCCCGATCGCACAGCCAACAAGATCGTCGGGTTCCTCATTCTCGCGCTCGCGATCTTCGGCGGCGGTGCCATGGCGATCGCACTGACCGGCGCCGACCTCATCACCTCGTTCTCGGCTGCCGCGACCGCCTTCGGCAACGTCGGTCCGGGCCTGGGCGAAGTCGGTCCGACGCACGACTTCCTCGAACTGCCCCGCGTCGCCCGGTGGGTGACGATGGTCCAGATGCTCTTGGGCCGCCTCGAGATCTATCCGGTCATCCTGGCGCTGTCCGTCGTGACGTTGCGGCGGCGCCACCGCGACTTCACCGTCTGACCGCCCGGCGTCACGCGTCGGGGGCGAAGGTGCTGATCGCGCGACCGATGCGGTAGGCGGTCTCCGGCGCTCCGACACGGGGACCCGATCGCAGTGAATCGGCGGTGATTCGGAGGTATGCCTCCGCGAACGAGCGTCGATGGGTCACGACCCGCTCGGTTCGCCTGGCGATCGCCGGCTGGCCCAGCAGCCGAGTCGCCAGACGACCCACCTTGTAGTACCTGCCGTAGCGGTCGGCGAGCATTCTCGGGTACCGCTGCAGGTGTGCGGCGTCACCCGTGCGAATCGCTTCGTCCAGGATCTCGGCTGCGTTGCGCCCGGTTTCCAGTGCGCTCTCGATCCCGGTGCACGACAGGGGATTCGCTGCACCGACCGCGTCGCCGACGAGCAGGTAGGTCGGTCCGGCGGCCGGACCGACGGAGAGACCGACGGGCAGGCGGCTACCGATCGGCGGCTCGATCGGCCCACCAGTGATCGCCCAACTGTTCGCGATGCCGATCGACGAGCCGGTGGAAGAGGTTGGCCGGCTTCACCACCTGGAATGTCGCCGCGGTCGACATCATGATCACACCGACGGTGATCGTGCCGTCGCCGGTCGGATACATCCAGCCGTGACCGGCGATGGGCGTCCCCGACCGGTCGCGAAGGTCGAGCACCAACTCGACGGCTGCGGAGGCGTGCACCTCCGACGCGAACGCGCCGTGGTGGGCGAGCCCATAGGGCCACGACGGCTCGCGGAAGGTTCCGAGTGCCCGGCCGAACTGGCTGTTGGCGCCGTCGGCGATCACCGTGTAGTCGGCGCGAGCCTCGAACTCGGTGCCGTCGGGTGCTGTCACGCTGGCCCCACGCACGAATCCTCGTTCGATGATGGGAGCGGTCGCCCGGTGGCCGGCGAGCACGGTCACGCCGGCCTCGTGGATCGCTGTGCTCAAGGTGACGGGCAGACCCGCTGTCACCAGGCCGTACCCGGGCAGCGTGGGGTGGTCGGGCCAGTCAACTGTGCTCGAGTCGTGTCGCGTCGCCAGCCGAACGCTCGGCACACGATTGCCGGGGGGAGGGTCGATACCGAGCCGATCGAGCTCGTGCAACGCCCGTGGCGTCAGCAGCGACGCAACCCCTGCCGTGGACACCGACGGTTCCTGTTCGATGACGACGACACGATGACCGCTTCGTGCGAGCCGGAGTGCTGTCGATGCTCCGCCCGGCCCCCCGCCGATGACCAGAGCTTCGGAACGCGCCGACGGGTGTGCGGTCACTCCCGACCGGATTGACCTGGCGCGGGTTCGCCGATCGGGATGATCGTGTCGTCGACCTCTTCCAGGGTGAGGAGCGAAGCGCCGCTCTCGAGGGCCTCGTACAGCGGCGACTCTTCCGAGCACCACTTCTCGAACTCCTCTTCGAAGCCGTCGATCTCCGCGGCACCGCCGAGCGTGTACCGCTCATGGCAGACCACACCCAGGATCTCGTAGTCGGTCAGGGCCCCACCGGCATCAGCGCCCTGGGCCGGCATGACACCCTGCACTCCGGTGATATGGGGGCCGCCCTCACGGTCGGGGTTCCCAGGGATCTCGACCTCGGCAAGTGCGTACTCGGCCGTTCCCCAGTAGACGAACCGGAGCATGTCCTCGATGTTCGGGTAGGTCGCGATGACCTCGCCCTCGGAGAACTGATACCCGAGGCCTGCGACACCTTGGCCGGCGCCGCCGTGACACGACGCGCAGTTGCCGTAGATGAGGTCGCCCTCGGCCAAGGGGCCGGCGGCCTCTTCGGCTTGGGTGGTGACGGCGCGGGCGTACATGAACGCCCAGACAGGAAGCAGCGCCAAGGCCGCCATCGCCCAGAACGGGATCTTCCGACGTGACTTGTACGCCGCGACCACGGGTATGTCGGGCTTCGGTGGTTCGGGCGTGGCCGGTGCGGGCGCCGCGGCGCGTTCGGGCGGACCGCTCGGATCTGCGGCAGCGGTGGGTGCCGCATCGCTCGTCGTCGCCGGAACGGATGCGGCGGGCGCTGCGTCGCCGGCGTCGTCGTCGCCACCACCGATCGCAGAGCGACGTTCACGGCTGCGCTTCAGCAGATGTTCGGGGATTTCGGTCATCGAGTTGTGTCTCCGGTGCGGGTGAAGGAGCGCCAGCGAGTGAGCGGCCGACCTCTGCGCGGGCGGCAGGAGTATGGCCGGTCAACGATGCTCAAACGATAGACGCCCGAGCTCGCCATTCCCGAATTTCTCCCGAGATCTCGTGCACTTATGCACAACCTCCCGCACTGACCAAACTGGGATGCCAGACTGGATGTCGCCCAGCAGAGCCGGGCGACTACAGTGCACAGCGACGACTTCGTGCAGGCATTCACGAGTGGCCGATCGGGTTTCCGTGCTGGAAGCCGAGAGCACTACTCCCCGCAGTACGGAGCCCAACCGAACGACGACATCGACGCACACGAAAGGGCACGACGATCCAGATGATCGCCTTCAACTGGTGGAACCCCCTCGAGGGGTATGCGATACCTGGCGTCAACACGGCGTTCATCGTGTCGCTCATCGCCGCGACCGTGCTCACACTGGTCGCGATTCCGTACGGCAGGCGCCGACCCAAGGGCACCCCGTTCTCGTGGGGTGAGGCGATGCTCGGTTCGACGTACGCTTTCGGCGTGATGTTCCTGGCCTTCGGTGTGGTCCCGCACCAGTGGATCGACCACGCCGACAAGGATCTCGGCTGGGACCGAACGAACATCATCTACGGGCCGTTCGACATCCTGAAGCCCGACAGCCTCGGCGGTTGGAATCCGATCACGTTGCAGTACGAGGCGGTCCGCGACGTCGTGGTCGTGCTCATCCACGTGTATTTCTTCGGTCTGCTGCTGTTCATGTGGAGCTGGTGGCAGAAGCGCGGTGACGATGCCGGCGTCAAGGAGATCGAGACCAGCAGCTACGGCCGCCCTCTGGTGAAGAAGACATGATGAGTCCGACATCTCTCGACGTTCGCCGGCGAGCGCGTGTCCATCGACGGCCTGCGTGGCCGGGGAACGCTGATGTGATGAACCTGATGCTTTTCACCGACACGAGCGAGCGAGCGCTGGCGAGCGCGTGTCCATCGACGGCCTGCGTGGCCGGGGAACGCTGATGTGATGAACCTGATGCTTTTCACCGACACGAGCGAGCGAGCGCTGGCGAGCGCGTGTCCATCGACGGCCTGCGTGGCCGGGGAACGCTGATGTGATGAACCTGATGCTTTTCACCGACATGAGCGACCGAGCGCTGGCGAGCGCGTGTCCATCGACGGCCTGCGTGGCCGGGGAACGCTGAAGATGGCCAAGACCGACGCCAACCCACCGATGATGCCGTTCACCGACGAGTACTCGTTGGTCGAGGTCGACGCGGACTATCTGACCCGAGCAGTCAAGCCGAAGCAGTTCATCCACATCGACCAGTCCGAGTGCATCGCCTGCGAGGGGTGCGTCGACATCTGTCCGTGGAAGTGCATCCACATGGTCAGCACGAACGCCGTGGTCGAAGCGGAAGGTACCGAACGGCCGGGGCTCGATCCGTCCGACGCGTTCATGTTCACCATCGACGACGACATCTGCACCCGATGCGCCCTGTGCGTCGACCGGTGCCCGACCGGGGTCATCATCCTCGGCAAGATCGGCCAGCCGACGGCGGCCGGAGATTTCCACACCCGAACCAACAGCCACGGCTACGGCTACGGCATGAGGCTCTGATGACAACGACCGACCTTCCATCCACCCATGTGGCCGGTGACGGCCACGCACGAGTCAGCGGAGTGCGCGACGACATGCGAGCAAACGAGCGCCAGACAGAGCATCAGCCGGCGGCCTGCGTGGCCGGGGAGCGCGGCTGATGGCCAAGATCATCGACGACAGTCCGAAGCCCACGATCAAGGATCGGGCCCAGCAAGCGGCCGACAGCGTCCAGGGCGGCCAGGTCTGGTCGAGCATCTTCCGTCCCGGTTCGATCTTCCGGAAGGGGTACAGCGACAGCCCTCGCAACCGCTCCTACGTGGTCATGAACTCCGTGCTGTATCACCTGCATCCGGTCAAGGTGAAGCGACACGCGGTGAAGGTCAGCTACACCTTGTGCCTGGGCGGCCTGAGCTTCTTCCTGTTCATCCTGCTCACCGTGACGGGCATCTTCTTGATGTTCTTCTACCGCCCCGAAGCGACGGCCGCCTGGGACGACATCTCGAACCTGCAGACGTCGGTCACGTTCGGCCTCCTGGTCAGAAACATGCACAGATGGGGCGCGCACCTCATGGTGCTCTCGGTGTTCTTGCACATGGCCCGTGTCTTCTACCACGGTGCATACAAGCCGCCGCGCGAGTTCAACTGGGTCATCGGCGTGATCCTGTTGAAGATGACGCTGCTGCTGTCGTTCACCGGCTACCTGTTGCCGTGGGACCAGCTCGCCCTGTGGGCGGTGGCCGTCGGCACCAACATGATGGGCTACACCCCGGTGTTCGGTCAGGACGTCAGATTCGTCTTGTTGGGTGGTGCCGAGATCGGCTCCGAGACCCTGCTGCGATGGTACGTCCTCCACGTGCTCTTCTTCCCGTTCATCATCGTCATCTTCATGGCCATCCACTTCTGGAGAGTCCGAAAAGACGGCGGAATCAGTGGGCCGCTGTGATGGACACGATCGACATGTCACACCCGATGCGAGCGAGCGAGCGCCAGCGAGCGAGCAGCCAGACGCGGCCCGCGCGGCCGGGAAACGCTGAGGTCTGCAATGACTGAAATCCCAGAGCATCTTCTGAAGCGGGCGAAAGAGCCGCGTGAGAAGTCGGCGGCGGCTGAGCCGGCCACCGAGGCCGCGGCGTCCGAGCAAGCCGCCGAACCGGCGGGCGATTCGCGGATCCCCGAGCACCTGCTCCAGCGCAGCAAGGCCGCCAAGGCCAAGGCCGAAGGTGGCGACGCCGAGACGTCGAGCGGAGGCGGCGTTGCCGTCGCCGACAGGGTCGCCTCGGTCGTGCAGGCCACCCCGGCCGGCGGTGGCGTCCCGATCGGCGCCGGACCCGGCGGGCACACGCAACGGCTGCTGACCGTCGTCAAATCAGGTTCGATCCAAGACGTCAAGGCGCAACCCGTCGACAAGGTCCACACGTGGCCGCACCTGCTCGCCGCAGAGTTCGTCGCCGCGCTGGCGTGTACGGCGTTCACGTTCCTGTTCTCGATCTGGGTCAACGCACCGTTGCTCCAGCTCGCCAACAACAACCAGACGCCCAACCCGTCGAAGGCGCCCTGGTACTTCCTCGGCCTGCAGGAACTGCTGACGATGTTCCACCCGATGGTGGCCGGCGTCACGATTCCCGGCGTCGGTCTGATCGTGTTGATCTTTGCGCCGTACATCGACAAGAACCCCTCGAACAAGCCGGAGGACCGCAAGTTCGCTGTCTCCCTCATGACCGTGCACCTGATGTTCTGGGCGGTGCTCGTGATGATCGGTTCGTTCTTCCGGGGTCCCGGATTCAACTTCACGCTGCCATGGCGCGACGGGCTCTTCTTCGAGCTGTGAGTGGTGAAGAGCGACGAAACGTTCGTCGGATTCGGATCCGTTCGACCGTCTCGCACCGTTATCTGTACGTAGGAGGTACCAACCAATCATGAGTGCAACCCTCATCATCATCATCGCCATCGCTGTCGCCGTCGTGTTCGGCGCGCTGGCGTTTCTCACCCTGGCCCGTCGCAGCGACGTGCGCGGTGCCGGCGCGCTCAGCGCCGAGACCGTTCGTCGGGACGCGAGCGCCCGGAGCGAACACGCCACCGCCGACGCGGGACCCTCGGGCGCCCAGGTCGAGGCAGCAGCCGCCGAGGCTCGAACGTCGGTCGGCGTCGGACTCGCTCCGGTCACGGGCGACACCGGGCTGGCCCCGTGGACACCACCCGACGAGGACGCACTCGGTGTCAGCCGCCGCCAGTTCTTCAACCGCGCCACCATCTCGCTCATGGCGGCCGGCATCGGCACGTTCTCGGCCGCCAGCTTCGTGGCGTTCCTGTGGCCGACGAAGACAGGTGGATTCGGCGGCAAGGTACCCGTCGGTCGCCTCGACGACATTCGGGCCGGCATCCGCACCGGTAACGGCTTCTTCTACGCACCCGAGGCTCGCGCGTGGATCACCCAGTACCCGGCCGACGCGGTTCCGAAGGCGGAGGAGGCCTACCCCTCGAGCTTGATGCCGGGGATCACCGAGGGGTTCATCGCCTCCTACCAGAAGTGTCCGCACCTCGGCTGCCGCGTCCCGCAGTGCGTCTCCAGCCAGTGGTTCGAGTGCGGTTGCCACGGTTCGCAGTACAACCGCGTCGGCGAGAAGAAGGGTGGCCCGGCGCCGCGCGGCATGGACCACTTCCCACTCGAGTTCTCGGCGGCCGGTGAGGTGACGGTCGACACCGGCACGATCGTGCAGGGTGCCCCGATCGGGACCAACACCACCGGCCAGGAGGCCGAGGGGCCGCACTGCGTCGGAGCATCCGATCACTGATGTTTCTTGCCAACCTTCCTGACGGAGTAGAACACAACTGATGATCGCGCTCACCTCCACGTCAATCGCCTGGTTGATCTTCGCGGTCATTCTGGGCGGTTGGGTCGTCTACGCCGTCCTCAACTTGCGCCAGTCACGCGACGAGCTCGGTTCCGAAGTCGAGATGGCGGCCAACCGGAAGCCGTACTACGACGACGAAGAGCTCGAAGGGCCCCGCCTCACCCGCGTGCTCGGGATCGGCGTGATCCTGCTCGTGATCATCGTGATCGGTCTGCCGCTCTATTGGATCCTCGAACCGTCCCGCCTGGCCGGAGCGACCGATGCCAAAGAGGAGCAGTTCATCGAGTGGGGCTCCAACCTGTTCGCGCCGACGGCCGACGGCGGCTTCAACTGTGCCGGTTGCCACGGCGGGATGAACGGTGGAGGCGGCGCCGCCCCGTACAACCTGACCGATCCGGCCACCGGGGCCGTCACCGCCGTCAGCTGGGCGGCGCCGGCCGTCAACACGATCTTCTACCGGTTCAGCGAAGACGAGGTCAGGTTCATTCTCGTCTACGGTCGCCCGTTCTCGCCGATGTCACCGTGGGGACTCGAAGGTGGTGGCCCGATGAACGATCAGCAGATCGACACGCTGATCGCCTACATGCGCTCGATCCAGATCGAGCGGGAGGGCTGCGGCGAGGGCGAGGACGATCCACTCAGCTGCGCGTCCGGTCATCTGCCGACTGCGATCCAGGAAGACATCGACGCCCTCGCGCTGGCCTCGGTCGACGACGGCACGTACGCCTCGTACGGTGAGGCGCTCTACAACCTCGACCTGGCGAGCGGTGCCTACAGCTGCGCTCGATGCCACACTCCTGGCTGGAGTTGGGGCGAACCGGGCGTGTCGGGTCAGGGTGCGTTCGGTTGGAACCTCACGGGCGGCAAGGCTGCCAGCGCCTTCCCCAACCCGGAGGACATGATCGACTTCATCGACAACGGGTCCGTCCTGGGCCAGAAATACGGGATCCAGGGTCAGGGCAGCGGTCGTATGCCAGGGTTCGGGTCGATGCTCACCGATGAGCAGATCGAGGCCATCGTCGAATACGTGCGGAGTCTGTAAATGTTTGCCACGCTTCTCGCCATCAACTGGGAGCCCGAGCTTCGCGGCATCCTCACGGTGCTCATGGGTACTGCGGTGTGGATGGGCTCGATCTATCTGATCCTCGGTACCAACCTCGGCGCACGGCTCGGGTTTCTCGTCGCCTTCACCGGTCTCATGGGCTGGATGGCCGTGATGGGCATGGTGTGGTGGATGTACGGCATCGGTCTCAAGGGCGAAGTGCCCGAGTGGACCCAGGTCCCGGGTCGCACCGTCATCCAAGAGGTCGACCTGCTGTACCAGGCCGGTGTCCTCGACGAGCCGATCACGGTCGACTCCGGCACCGAAGCCGAGATCGCATCGTCGGCCGTTCAGGCTCAACTCGACGCACAGGGCTGGGATCAGGTTGGTGAGTCGGCCCCTGAATACGGGCAGGCGGTGGCGTCGGCCGGCGTCTTCCTCGAAGAAGAGGATGCGTTCGAGCCCGGAGAGTTCGCGGTGACTGCGGTCTACGAGGTCGATCCACCCGACGAGTCGGCGTACCCCAAGCTCGGACCCAACGGCGAGTTCGATCAGCTCGCGTTCTTCCACAAGCCCTACTACACGCTCGTCGAAGTCGCCCCGTACCAGGACCTCCGTGTCGAGGAGGGTCGTGCTCCGATCGCGCCGCAGGTCGACAACTCCGAGCCGCGCCAGTACGTCTACATGATTCGCGACCTCGGTTCGCTGCGCGAGCCCGCCGCATACATCACGATCGGTTCGACCCTGATGTTCCTCGTGCTGTGCTGGCTGCTGCACCGCCGCGATCGTTTCGTGGCCGAGAATCGGGCCCGGAAGGCGCTGGAACAGGGCTGATCATGGGCCAGTACCTGCCGTTCGTCGTACTGATGGTGCTCGCCATCGCGTTCGGTGGGATCAGTTTCGTGGCATCCCGGCTGCTCGCGCCGAAGCGGCCGTCGGCGGCCAAGGACGCCCCCTACGAGTGCGGTATCGTGCCGAGCCGGGAGCCACCGGATCGGTTCCCGGTCAGCTTCTACATCGTTGCGATGCTCTTCATCATGTTCGACATCGAGATCATCTTCCTGTATCCCTATGCGGTCGACAGCGGTGCGCTCGGCGCGTTCGGGTTCTACTCGGTCGTCGTGTTCTCGTTGATCTTCTTCCTCACGTTCGTGTACGAGGTCGCCCGTGGTGGGCTCGAGTGGGGTCCGCTCCATCGCTACCGCAGTCTCGACCTGGATGCCGAGATGGTGTCGGCCGAGCGCGACTCGTCGACGACGATTCGCCGCGTCGGGCTCGAAGGCCGACTGGACCTCGATCCGTCCACCGAGATCGAAGCTGCATAGGAGGCCGCCGTGGGAGTCATCGACGATGTGCTCGCTGATGGAATCGGCGGGCTGAGTCACAACGCCATCACCGGCCGGCTCGAAGACCTGATCAAGTGGTCGCGTTCACGTTCGTCGTGGCCGGCGTCGTTCGGTCTGGCCTGCTGCGCGATCGAGATGATGGCGACCGGTGCCGCTCACTACGACATGTCCCGGTTCGGCATGGAGGTCTTCCGTGCATCGCCGCGCCAGGCCGACATCATGATCGTTGCAGGACGAGTCAGCCAGAAGATGGCGCCGGTGCTCCGTCAGGTCTACGACCAGATGATGGAACCGAAGTGGGTCATCTCGATGGGCGTGTGCGCGAGCTCGGGCGGCATGTTCAACAACTATGCGATCGTCCAGGGTGTCGACCAGGTCGTGCCCGTCGACGTGTATGCACCGGGCTGTCCCCCGACCCCCGAGACGCTGATTCACGCGATCGAGACACTGCACCAACAGATCGAGGACGGCGAGATCATGCGCCGGCGAGACGAGACCGGTGCCGGCGCCAACCTCCACGTCGAAGAGATCGCCGCCACGTCGACCCCCGTGCTGCTCGGGACCAAGTGACGGGCGCGACGTGAGCGACGACACCACCCTCGCGACCAAGGACGAGTCGGCAGACAGCGGCGAATCGTACGGTTGCCCTGCCTCCGACAGCCATGGCCAGGCGGTGCTTCATCCGACTCGCGAACAGTATGTCGACGTGGTCAAGGCCCTCGCGGACGACGGGTACACCATGGTCATCGACCTGTGTGGCGTCGACTATCTCGACTACCCGCACCGACCGCTGCCGGTCGGCGTGTCGCCCGAGCGGTTCGAGGTCGTCGTGAACGTGCTCGACATCACCAACCGCCGCCGTGTTCGCATGCGTGTCCAGGTGCCCGAGTCCGACCCGTCGCTGCCGTCGTTGTTCGACGTGCACCCCGGCACCGAGGCCTACGAGCGCGAGACCTTCGACATGTTCGGCGTCACCTTCACCGGCCACCCCGACATGACGCGGATTCTGATGCCCGAGGACTGGGTCGGACATCCGCTCCGCAAGGACTACGAGGTCGGCCAGATCCCGGTGCAGTTCAAGGGAAGTCACTCATGACGGTCGGGTTCGATCTCCATTCGCTGGTGCTCACTTCGCTCTCGCCGTCCGTGTGGCCGGATTCGCTGGCGCTCTCTGACGGCCACCCCGCTGCAGTTCGGCGGCCGGGTCCGACGACGAGAAGTGCGCGATGACCGCTACTGATCGGACTCCGACGACGGTTCCTGTGCAGACGTCCGAGGGGGCGCAGGAGATGAAGGCGCGGTCGGCTCTGGGGCCCCGCGAGCTGATGCGTGAGGTCGGGTCGGTGCTGCGGATGAGCGAGGCCGAGGCAGCCCAGCTCGGCGACCTGCCGGAGGACCCCGACGAGGATCAGACGATGATCATCAACATGGGTCCGCAGCACCCGTCGACCCATGGCGTGCTGCGACTGATGCTCGAACTGCAAGGCGAGACCGTCCTGCGATGCAAGCCGATCATCGGCTATCTGCACACCGGGATGGAGAAGACCGGCGAGCAGCTCACGTTCATGCAGGGCGGCACCAACGTGACCCGCATGGACTACCTCAGCCCGATGGCCAACGAGCTCGCGTTCTCGATGGCCACCGAGAAGTTGCTCGGGATCGACGGTGACATCCCGGACCGCGCCGTTTGGATGCGGATGCTGCTCGCCGAGCTCAACCGGATGAGCAGCCATCTCCTGTTCATGGCGACGAACGGCATGGACCTCGGCGCCGTGTCGATGATGATCTACGGCTGGCGTGAACGTGAAGAGGTGCTGCGGTTCTTCCAGAAGGTCACCGGGCTGCGGATGAACCACAACTTCATCCGACCCGGCGGGCTCGCGGCCGACCTGCCGCCTGGTTGGCGCGACGACGTGCTTCGACTGCTCGACCTGATCCCCGAGCGGCTCGAGGAGTACGACATACTGATGACCGGTCAGCCGATCTGGCGTGAGCGGTTGCAGGGCGTGGGCGTGATCACGCCGGACGAGGCGATCACACTCGGGGCGTGCGGGCCGATCCTCCGATCGACCGGTGTCGCCTGGGATCTTCGCCGCGACATGCCGTACCTGCGCTACGACGAGATGGAGTTCGACGTGATCGTCGGCTCGTACGGCGATGCGTTCGATCGGTACGCGATCCGGCTCCAGGAGATCCGCGAGTCCATGAAGATCGTGCGTCAGATCCTCGACCGGATGCCGCAGGGCGACTACCGGATCCAGGACAAGAAGGTGACGCCGCCACCTCGGGCCCGCATCGACGAGTCGATGGAGGCGCTGATCCACCACTTCAAGATCTTCACCGAGGGTTTCAAGGTGCCCGAGGGCGAGGTCTACGTCGGTATCGAGTCGCCGCGTGGTGAGATCGGCTGCTATATCGCGTCGGACGGGTCGCCGACCCCGTATCGCATGCACGTGCGTGCCCCGAGCTTCGCCAACATCCAGTGCCTCCCGCACATGATGCGCGGCGGGCTCGTCGCCGACGCCGTCGCTGTCATCAGTTCCGTCGATCCCGTCCTCGGAGACGTAGACAGGTGAACCGATGAGTCGATTGAACGATCAGAATGTGGCGTTGGCGAAGGAGATCATCGCTCGGTATCCCAAGAAGAAGTCGGCGCTGATCCCGCTCGTGCACCTGTCGCAGGAGCAGAACGGGTACGTGACCGACGAGGCGATGCGGCACGTCGCCGAACTGATCGATGTCACGCCGGCCGAGGTCTACGGCACCGCGAGCTTCTACGAGATGTTCCGGTTCGAGCCCACCGGCAAGTACCTCATCAACATGTGCGGCACGATGTCGTGTGCCCTGATGGGCGCGAACGACCTCATGCACCATGCCGAGCATCGCCTCGGCGTCAGGGCCGGCAGCACGACGCCGGACGGATTGTTCACGCTGCAGCACGCCGAGTGCCAGGCGGCGTGCACGGAGGCGCCGACGCTCCAGGTCAACTATCGGTACCGGTTCCGCGTCACGGCCGAGGAGTTCGATCAACTGATCGACGACCTGGCGAATGGCAAGCTCGACGGCGAGATCCCACCGCACGGAACGCTCGGACGCAACCGGCAGACGATTCCGGCCGCGAAGGCTGTCGGTGCGGTCCATCCCGACGACGTCCAGGGTGCACCCGCGTGGATCACGATCACCGAAGGGGACGGCTGATGACTGCCCGAGGCTCGTACCCCTGGGCGGCCGGTTACTACGACGACGGCGACCGCCCTCAGATCGTCACGTCGCGATTCGGATACGAGGACTCGTACACGCTCGATCGATACCTGACGACCGGCGGCTATGAAGGATTGCGCACGGCACTCGAGGCGAGGCCGGAGGACGTGCACGACGAGGTCCGCAAGTCGACGCTGCTCGGGCGCGGCGGTGCCGGGTTCCCCGCTGGCGTGAAGTGGGGCTTCACGCCCCAGGGTGTCTGGCCGCGCTATCTGGTGGTCAACGGTGACGAGTCAGAGCCTGGCACGTACAAGGACCGGCTGCTGATGGAACTCGATCCGCATCAACTCATCGAGGGATGCCTGATCGCCTGCTACGCCGCCGGTCTCAGCCAGTGTTTCCTGTACGTCCGCGGTGAGATGGCGCTCGCACACGAGCGGATCGCGGCCGCGCTCGACGAGGCGTACGACAATGGATACGTCGGCAACAGCATCCTCGGCACCGACTTCAGCGTCGACATCGTGCTCCACTGGGGCGCCGGCGCCTACGTCGTCGGCGAGGAGACGGCACTGATCGAATCGCTCGAGGGTGAACGAGGTATGCCTCGTCTCAAGCCGCCGTTCTTCCCGGCCGCAGTCGGTCTCTACGGCAAGCCCACGATCGTCAACAACGTCGAAACGCTGGCCAACTTGCCGTTCATCGCGCGGAACGGCTCCGCGGCGTACACGGCGATCGGCACCGAGACCTCACCGGGGACGCGCATGATCGCGGTATCGGGTCACGTCAAACGCCCCGGCGTCTACGAGATCGTCAACGGGTCGACGACGTTCCGAGACCTGCTCTACGGCGAGGAGTTCGCGCAGGGCATCCGGGACGACAACGAGCTCAAGGCGTTCGTGCCGGGTGGCGGTTCGGCGCCCTGGTTCCTCCCCGACCAGCTCGACATCCCCTTCGAGGGCAGGGAGGCCAGTCAGGCCGGATCGATGCTCGGGTCGGGCGCGGTCATGGTGATGGACTCGACGACCGACATCCCGTCGGCTGCTCTCACGCTCGTCAAGTTCTACGCCCACGAGTCGTGCGGAAAATGTGTGCCCTGCCGCGAGGGAGGGACCTGGCTGTACCGAATCCTCGAACGGATCGTCGCCGGCGAAGGCACCGACGCCGACCTGGCAACGATCCTCGAAGTCGGCGAGTCGATCTGCCCCGGCGAGATGCCGCACGCCGCGAGTGAACGCCTCGGGCTCGATGCTCGCCCGTTCCCGTATCAGATGACCACGATCTGTTTCGTCGGTCCGTCGGCCTATGTGCCGATTCACTCGGCCCTCACGCTGTTCCCCGAAGAGTTCGATGCGCTCGTGACCACCCGCCAGGTTCGGACGATGATCCCGGTCATCGCGGCACCCGCCGTCGCCGGAGGTGGCGCATGAGCGATGACGTGACCAACGACGATCTGCCAGAACCCGACCTGGCGGACGTACCTGATTCCGTCGAGACCGAGACCGACGCCGAGGTCCAACCGACCGACGTCGGGGCCGATGTCGCAGCCGCCGACCCGGAACCCGAACCCGAACCGAACGCAGTGCCGATCGTGCTCAACGGCCGCGAGGTCGTCGCGCACGAGGGAGAGCTCCTGATCGCCGCAGCCGAACGACACGGTGAGTACATCCCTCGGTTCTGCTACCACCCGCGCATGAGCTCGGTCGGCATGTGCCGGCAGTGCATGGTCGAGGTCGACACCGGTCGCGGGCCGATGCTGCAACCGTCGTGCATGATCACCGTGTCGCCGGAGATGCAGGTCGAGACGGAGTCGCCGAAGGCGAAGCGGGCGCAGGAGGGCATGATCGAACTCCTACTCGCCAACCACCCGCTCGACTGCCCGGTGTGCGACAAGGGTGGTGAATGCCCGCTCCAGGACCAGGCCTTCAGCCATGGGCCTGGCGAGAGCCGCTACGTCGAGCAGAAACGCCACTACGCCAAGCCGATCCCGATCAGCGACAACGTCCTGCTCGACCGTGAGCGGTGCATCCTGTGCGATCGATGCACCCGATTCGCCGACGAAGTCGCCGGCGACAAGCTGATCCACTTCATCGACCGCGGCAATGCGACACAGGTCAACACGTTTCCGGACGAGCCGTTCTCGTCCTACTTCTCGGGCAACACGGTGCAGATCTGTCCCGTCGGTGCGCTCACCGCCAAGCCATATCGTTTCAAGGCCCGTCCATGGGACCTCGAACAGGTCGAGTCGACGTGCACCACGTGCTCCGTCGGGTGCCGGATCTCCGTGCACTCGAGCCGTGACGAGCTGCTGCGTTTCCAGGGTGTCGACATCGAGTCGGTCAACTGGGGTTGGATGTGCGATCGAGGCCGGTTCAACTTCGAAGCACTCGAATCCGACCACCGAATCGCGAACCCTATGGTGCGCGGCGAAGCCGGCCTCACCGAGACGTCGTGGAACAGCGCCTTGACGATCACCGCCCAGCTGCTCCGCGATGCCGCCGCGGCCGACGGCGGTCCCTCGATCGGACTGATCGGCGGTGCCCGCGGGACGAACGAAGATGCGTTCGCGTGGGCCGCCCTTGCCGACGCGATCGGCATCGACCGGCGTGATGCCCAGGTCGGCGACGGCCTGCCGGCCGGGATCCTGAGCGTTCCGCGGGCCACCATCGAGGCCGCCTCGAACGCTGCCACGGTGATTCTGGTCGGCCCTGATCTCAAAGAAGAGTTGCCGGTGCTCTACCTCCGGCTGCGCGATGCGGTCGAGAAGGGGCGCACGAAACTGATCGAGTTCTCGTCGCAGCAGACCGGCATGACGAGGTATGCGTGGCGTTCGGTCCGCCACGCTCCCGGCAGCGCTCCCGGCGAGATCGCCAAGACGCTCGCCGACCCTGACGTCACCGAGCAGCTCGAATCAGGTGACGTCGTGGTGGTTGCCGGTCGGAGCAACCTCGCGGTCTCCGAGTCGACGGGGCTGGCAGCGGTTCGTGCGGTGCTCGACGCCATTCCCGGCGCCACGGTGCTGCCGGCGCTCCGGCGCGGCAACGTGGTCGGGGCGCTCCAGCTCGGTCTCGCCCCGGGTGCAACCGGCAATGACACGCTGTCGACGCTTCGTGCGGCTGCCGACGGGCATCTCGATGTCTTGGTGCTGCTCGGCGCCGACCCGATCAACGACTGCCCGGATGCAGACCTCGCCCGTCGAGCGCTGGCAGGCGCCCGTCGCGTCATCTCGATCGACACATTCATGTCCGAGTCGACTCAGCTGGCCGACGTCGTGCTGGCAGCTGCCGCATTCGGCGAGCAGACGGGTACCACGACCAACTTGGAGGGTCGGGTCTCGCGAATCAACCAGAAGGTGACCGCCCACGGTACGTCCCGGCCCGACTGGATGATCGCCGCCGATCTGGCCGTACACCTCGGACACGATCTGGGGTTCGCCTCCCACGACGATGTGACGACGTCGATCGCTGCGCTCGTGCCTGCGTATGTCGATGCGACCCCAGCCGCCGTCGACGCTTCATCGGAGGGGGTGCTGGCTGTCGGATTCGACGCCGAGCTCGCCGCACCTGCTGTCTCCGACGCACATCCCAGCGGCTACGACTATCGCCTCGTGGTGAGTCGAAAGCTCTACGATCGCGCCGTGCAGACGTCGCTGTCTCCGTCGCTCGCCCGTTTGCCGATCGGTGCCGGCGCACACATCCACTCGGCCGACCTGGTGAGGGTCGGTGAGGCGGAGGGTGCGGAGGTGAAGTTGATCAGTGCCAAGGGGTCGGTCGTGATGCCGTTGGTCGCCGACGACAGCGTGCAGCGCGGCACGATCTGGGCTCCGTTCAACCAGGCGGGTGCCGACATCACCGAGATCGTCGACGCTGACGCCGCCGTGACCGATGTCCGGGTGGAGCGGTTGTGACGGTCCTCGGTTCACTCGTCGCTGCCGATCCGCTGCTCGACACCGACGATTGGTGGTGGCAGGTCCTCGCGATCGTGGCGGCGAAGGTGCTCTTCATCTTCGTCCTGGGGCTCGTCGGCACCATGTTCATGGTGTGGTTCGAGCGCAAGATCGTGTCGGGCATGCAGAACCGTGTCGGGCCGAACAAGGCCGGTCCGTTCGGTCTGCTGCAGACGCTCGCCGACGGCATGAAGCTGTTCTTCAAGGAGGATCTCTTACCGGAGAAGGCCGACAAGTGGGTGTTCCGCCTTGCCCCGTTCCTGGCGTTCGTGCCGGCATTCCTGGTCTGGTCGGTGATTCCCCTCGGTGGCGACTTCACGAACGGCAACGACGGCACGGTGACCTGGGGTGGCTACACGACACGCATCCAGTTGATCGACGCGCCGATGGGCATCCTGATCGTCCTGGCCCTGAGCTCGATCGGTGTCTACGGCATCATGCTCGCCGGGTGGGCGTCCGGGTCGAAGTATCCGTTGCTCGGGTCGGTCAGGGCCTCCGCACAGATGATCTCGTACGAGGCCGCACTCGGTCTGAGCCTCGCAGCCGTGCTGCTGATGGCGGGCACGCTCACCACGTCGGGCATCGTCGCCAATCAAGACGGGGTCACGAACTGGCACATCGTGTCGACCGGGTTCATCCCGTTCGTCATCTTTCTCATCGCCATGACCGCCGAGCTCAACCGGCCACCGTTCGATCTCGTCGAGGCCGAACAAGAGCTCGTCGGCGGTTTCAACACCGAGTACAGCTCGATTCGTTTCGCACTGTTCTTCCTGGCCGAGTTCATGAACGTGATCACGATGAGCGCCGTGATGGTCACGTTGTTCCTCGGAGGACCCCAGCCGCTCAAGCTCGGGGACATCCAGCTCGGATGGCTCATCCAGGACGGCAACATCTTCGCATGGGCCGGGTGGTTCAGCGGCACGATCTGGGTGACACTCAAGGTGCTCGCGTTCCTGTACGCCTACGTCTGGTTCCGGGCCACACTGCCCCGGCTTCGCTACGACCAGTTGATGGATCTCGGCTGGAAGCTCCTGATTCCGGTGGCACTCGGCTGGTTCCTCGTCCTCGCCGCGCTGCAAGTTGCCCGCGACCGCTACGACGGCCTCGCTCCGCTCCTGTTGACCGGCGCGATCTCGCTCGCCGTGCTGTTCGTGGCCTACGGGCTGTTCAATGCGGCACTCGTGGTGAGCAAACGCAACCGGGAACGTGAAGGGGCGGCGTACTGATGGGCTATCTCGACGGTTTCGCGGTCACCATCCGCCAGCATCGCCTGTTCGGCGGCAAGCAGGTCACCACCGAGTATTCGGGCGGCCGCTACGCCAAGAAGCAGGGTCGTGGCGACGATCCCGACGTCGGCGACGACGAGAAGATCCCCAAGCCCGAACGCCTCCACGGTCGCCATGTGCTCAACCGGTACGAGGACGGCATGGAGAAGTGCATCGGGTGCGAGCTGTGCGCCGGCGTCTGCCCTGCCAAGTGCATCTACGTGCGCGGGGCCGACAACGACGCCGAGAACCCGACGTCACCGGGCGAGCGCTTCGGCTTCGTCTACGAGATCAACTACCTGCGCTGCATCCACTGCGATCTGTGCGTCGAGGCGTGCCCGACCGAGGCGATCACCGAGACGAAGCTGTTCGAGTTCAGCTTCACCAATCGACAGGATGCCATCTACACCAAGAAGGAGCTGCTCGTCGACGACGAGGGCAAGCCGAAGCAGATGCCCTGGGAAGACTGGCGCGACGGCGAGGACGACAACACGTCCGGGTGGATGCGGGCGACGTCTCCGTCGGGCGATGCCACATTCCGAGGTGTTGTCTCCTGGAGCAACGAACTGGGCCACGGCGAACGTGCACCCGAAGCGCCTCAGGCGGAGGCTGACTCCTGATGCCCACGAGTCATGATGTCACCGGCGCTCGGTTTGCATCGGTGAACGCGGAGATCGATCGCTAGTGGAACTCCTGGTCTTCATCCTCGCCTCGATCATGGTGATCGCCGGGGCGCTCGGCGTGATCCTGCGGCCCAACCCGGTGCACGCCGCTCTGTCACTCGTGCTCACGCTGTTCGGTGTCGCCGTGCACTTCGTGGCGCTCGAGGCGCATTTCCTGGCCGCGGTCCAGGTCATCGTGTACGCGGGCGCGATCGTCGTGCTGTTCCTGTTCGTGATCATGCTGCTCGGCGTCGACAAGGCCGAAGACCTGTCGATCGAACCGTTCCCCATCCAGCGACCCCTGGCGGTCATCATCGGGGTCGCGGTCTCCGGTCTCGTGATCGCCGCCGTCGTGCGGGCCCGCGACACGCTCGCTCAGGGCACAGCGCTGCCTTCCGATGACGACCAGAACGTCCAGGCCCTGGCCAGAAACCTGTTCCAGGACCACGTGTTCGCGTTCGAGTTCACATCGATCCTGCTGATCGTCGCCGTCGCCGGCACCGTGATCCTGACTCGAAAAGAAAAGCATGGGGGAGCCGAATGAGCGTCGTCGTGCTCCCCGGGACTCGTCGCCGTTCTGCATCGACCGTTGCCTTCGTCGGCCTCGCCCCCTTCGTTTCCCTCCATCATCGTCGTCACGTCGGGGATGGGGCATGAGCGCGGTGCTGCTGGGCGCCGTCGTGCCAACGACGACCTACTACCTGATCCTGTCTGCGGTGCTGTTCGGCATCGGGTCGGCCGGGCTGATGATCCGCCGAAATCCGCTGATCATGTTCATGTGCGTCGAATTGATGCTCAACGCCGTCAACATCTCGTTCGTCGCGCTCGCTGTCCGATTCGGCAACATCGACGGCCAGACGGCCGTGTTCTTCGTCATGGTCGTCGCCGCCGCCGAGGTCGTCGTCGGCCTCGGGATCATCATCTCGATCCTCAAGCGGCGACCCGGGGCGACCGCCGACGACCTCGCGGAGCTCAAGGGATAACCCATGCTCGACGTCTTCTGGCTGATCCCTGCCTTCCCGCTCGCCGGGTTCCTGCTGATCCTCCTGTTCGGCCGCCGACTCGGCGATCCGGCGAGTGGCTACCTCGCGGCGGCGATGGTGTTCGGCTCGTTCGTGGTGGCCGTCGGTTCCTACGTCGACCTGCTGTCGATGCCCGAGGAGGACCGGGCGCACGTCGAGACGCTGTTCTCCTGGGTGCCGGTCGACTCTCTCCAGGTCGACATGGCGTTCCTCGCCGACCCGTTGTCGGTCACGATGGCGCTGTTCGTGACCGGGATCGCGTTCCTGATCCATCTGTTCGCGATCGGGTACATGCACGGCGACCCCAAGTACTCGAAGTTCTTCCTGTACATGAACCTGTTCGTGCTGGCGATGACGCTGATGATCCTCGGCGAGAACCTGCTGGTCACGTTCCTCGGGTGGGAAGGCGTCGGCACCTGCTCGTACCTGCTCATCTCGTTCTGGCACCAGCGCGAGTCCGCGGCGACGGCCGGCAAGAAGGCGTTCGTCACGAACCGCATCGGTGACTGGGGCTTCATGCTCGCGATGTTCCTCGGGTTCCAGGCGATTGGTTCGGTCAGCTACCTCAACTTGAACCTGGCCGCCGAGGCGGGCGTGATCGGTGAGTCGACCGCCACGGGAATCGCACTCCTGCTGTTCGTCGGCGCGGTCGGCAAGTCGGCGCAGCTGCCGCTGTACATCTGGTTGCCCGACGCCATGGAAGGTCCGACGCCGGTGTCGGCACTGATCCACGCCGCCACGATGGTCACGGGCGGCGTGTTCCTGATGACCCGCATGAGCCCCATGTTGGCAAGCGCAGCGCCCGAGGCGTCGACGATCATCGCCTGGGTCGGAGGCATCACCGCTCTGTTCGCTGCGACCATCGCCGTCGCCCAGAACGACATCAAGAAGGTGCTGGCCTACTCGACCGTCTCGCAGCTCGGCTACATGTTCCTGGCCATCGGTTCCGGCGCGTTCGTCGCCGCGATCTTCCACATGATCACGCACGCCTTCTTCAAGGCGCTGCTGTTCCTGGGTGCCGGTTCCGTCATCCACGGAATGGACCATGAACAGGACATGCGCAAGATGGGTGCGCTTCGCAAGTTCATGCCGGTCACGGCGGCCACGTTCATCGTCGGCTGGCTGGCGATCTCCGGCGTCCCGCCCTTCGCCGGGTTCTGGTCGAAGGACGAGATCCTGCTGTTCGCACTGGTCGACAGCCCGGCGCTCTACATCATCGGGTTGGTGACGGCAGTGCTGACCGCCTTCTACATGACGCGCCAGGTGATCATGGTCTTCTTCGGCGAAGCCAAGTGGGAGAGCTACGCCAATGCGGACGAGGCCCCGGAAGGCGAAGAAGAGTTCGCCAGTACGGCGCACGGTGAGTTCAAGCCGCACGAGTCTCCGCCGATCATGCTGTTTCCCCTGGTGGTGCTCGCGAGTCTGGCGATCCTCGGTGGGATCATCCAACTGCCGTCGTTCGGGCTCATCCCGTCGGCGGCACGACACCGGCTCGAAGACTTCCTGCATCCCGTGGTCGAGTTCGCCGAGGCCGAGATCACCGAGACGTCGATCTACGACGCCAAGGCGCTGCTCGCACTGTTGGCGATCGGCTGCGCCCTGCTCGGGATCGGTGCCGCCGTCGCGATCTACGCCAAGCACAAGGCGAAGCCTTTCGAGCCCGAGATCCTGGCCGACGGCTGGGGCTACGACCGGGCGATCACGGGTTTCATGGGCGGTCCCGGTCGCAAGGCGTTCGAAGCCATCGCCTGGTTCGACCGCACGATCATCGACGGCGCCGTGAACGGTGCCGCCAACGGCATCGCCAAGAGTGCCGGTGTCATCCGCCGGAGCGAGACGGGCAATGTGCGGAACTACGCGGCCATCCTCGGCCTCGGCGTCGTGTTGCTGCTCGCCTGGTTCGTCATCGGTCGAGGCGTGCTGTGATGAGGGGAATCTGCGTTCACCGTCCGCGCAGGCCGCGCCTCACCGGGCGCTCGTCCGCGCCCGTTTCCTCGCATCGGTCGGAGCAGTTGCGATGACGGCATTGATCGCGGCCGAGGCCGGACACGGTGGGGCGCTCGCATTCCCGATTCTCTCGATGCTGATCTTCCTGCCGGCGGCCGGAGCGGTCATCATCACGTTGCTGTCGAAGCGGCGACCGGAGTACGTCAAGCTCGTTGCCGCGCTGACCTCGGTGGCGACCGGCGCCATGAGCATCTGGCTACTCGCAGAGTTCGACACCGACGACGGTGGCTTCCAGTTCGTGTCCAAACATCCGTGGATCGAACAGTGGGGCATCTCCTGGCACCTCGGTGTCGACGGCATCTCGCTGTTCCTCGTGGTGCTGACGGGCGTGCTGTTCCCGCTCGCGATCATGGGTATCGATCCGCACAACGACGACCCGGCGCGTGACAAGCCGTACTTCGCCTGGCTGCTGCTCCTCGAGGCGGGCGTGATGGGGTCGTTCCTGAGCCTCGATCTGTTCCTCTTCTTCGTGTTCTTCGAAATCGTGCTCGTGCCGATGTACTTCCTGATCGGCGGTTGGGGATACGAGGGCCGCGTGTACGCGGCGACCAAGTTCTTCTTGTACACGATGGCCGGCTCGGCGTTCATGCTCGTGTCAGTCATCGCGACGGCGTTCATCGCAACCCGCAACGGCGTGAACGGGGTGACGTTCGACCTCATCGAGATCGCCGAGAACGCCGACTTCGCCGCGTCCACCGGGCGTTGGCTGTTCTTCGGTTTCGCAGTCGCCTTCGCCGTCAAGGTCCCGATCTTCCCGTTGCACACGTGGCTTCCGGACGCCCATACGCAGGCCCCGACGGCCGGTTCGGTGGTCCTGGCCGGTGTGATGCTCAAACTCGGAACGTACGGCCTGCTGCGCTTCGGGCTGTACCTGTTCCCGGAGGCGTCCTACTGGAGTCGGCACCTCTGGCTCACGCTTGCGGTCGTGGGCATCATCTACGGCGCGATCGTGGCGACGATGCAGGGCGACCTCAAGAGACTGGTCGCGTACTCGTCGGTGGCCCACCTCGGCTTCATCGTCCTCGGAACGTTCGCATTCACGACACAGGCGATCACCGGTTCGGTGATGCAGATGGTCAACCACGGCATCTCGACCGGCGCGCTGTTCCTGATGGTCGGCTGGATCTACGAGCGGCGACGCACCCGCAAGATCGCCGAACTCACGGGCATCCAGTCGGTTGCGCCGATCTTCGCCGCCGGGTTCATGGTGGTGATGCTCAGTTCGATCGGTGTGCCGGGTCTGAACGGCTTCGTCGGCGAGTACCTGATCCTGACCGGCTCGTTCCTGACCGCTCGCTGGTACGTCGTCATCGCAGCAACCGGTGTGATCCTGGCGGCGCTGTACCTGCTGTGGGCGTACCAGCGGGTGTTCCACGGCGAGCCCGATGACGACAACCGCACGTTCGCCGAACTCAAGGTGAAAGAGGCTGCCGTCCTGCTGCCCTTCCTGGCGATCATCGTGTTCACGGGTGTGTACCCCAAGCCGATGCTCGATCGAATCGAACCGGCGGTCGAGACGCTGTTGGAGAACGTGTCCTCGCGTGGCGGCTTCACCGTCGAGCAGCCCGGCGAGTTCGACCCGTCGACCGTCGTGATCGAACACGAGGGTGACGACGAGGGCCACGACGACGACGGCCACGACGGTGAGGAGGAGGGAGAGTGATGTCCGAACGTGTCACGGGCATCCTGGCCCAGGAGTTCATCGCTCCCGAGGTCGAGTGGTGGCACCTCAGCCCGATCATCACGCTCGTTGCCGGCGCGCTCTTCCTGCTCGTCGCCGGCGCATTGACGCCGACCTGGCCGCGCAACCTCTATGCAGCGGTCACCGTGCTGGCCGCGGGCATCGCCGGCGGACTGGCCATGTTCCAGTGGGACACGGTCACCGACGACGGTCCAGCGACCATCATGAGCCGCGCGCTCGCCTTCGACACGTTCGCCCAGTACCTCACGATCACGGTCTGCGCCGCCACGGCGCTGGTCGCGCTGGTGACCGCTGACGAGCTTCGGCGGGTCGGTCGCGACGGCCCGGAGATCTACGCCATGTTCCTGGTCGCGGCCACGGGCGCCGTGGTGATGGGAGCGGCGAACGACCTGATCGTGCTGTTCCTCGGGCTCGAGACGCTCTCACTCGCCCTGTACGTGCTCGCAGCCTCCGATCGCAACCGCGAGACGAGTCAAGAAGCGGGCATCAAGTACTTCGTGCTCGGCGGATTTGCATCGGCGTTCTTCCTCTACGGCATCGCGCTGGTCTACGGCGGCACGCAATCCACGAACATCGGCGAGATCATCGTGTTCTTCCAGGGCAACGTGCCGCTCGAGGGGCAGGACTCGATCGTGCTCGCCGGTCTCGCATTGCTGATCGTCGGCCTCGGCTTCAAGGTCGCCGCCGTGCCCTTCCACGTCTGGACGCCCGACGTGTACCAGGGCGCACCGACGAACGTGACGGCCTTCATGGCATCGGTCGGCAAGGCCGGAGCGTTCGCGGCGATGCTCCGTGTGCTCGTTGTCGCGCTGCCGTTCTATCGCGACGACTGGCGCCCGGTGATCTGGGTCCTCGCAGTGCTCTCGCTGGCGGTCGGGTCGATCGTCGCCGTCGTGCAGACCGACGTCAAGCGCATGCTGGCGTACTCGTCGATCAGCCACGCCGGCTTCATCCTCGTCGGAGTCGAAGCTGCCGGCCACGATGCGGGCGAACCGATCATGGGCAGCGGCATGCCGAGTGTGCTCACCTACCTGCTGCTGTACTCGGTGCTGACCGTCGGCTCGTTCGCGGTGGTGGCCCTCGTCGGCCGGAGTAACGGTGGCGATACCTCGCTCGATGCGTTCAAGGGCCTGGGCCGCCGCCGTCCAGCACTCGCGTTGGCCCTGACCGTGTTCCTGCTCGCGCAGGCGGGGGTTCCGTTGACCTCCGGCTTCGTCGCCAAGTGGGGTGTGATCCAGGCAGCCGTGGAAGCGGAGAGCTACGCAGTTGCGATCATCGCGATGCTCGCAGCTGCGATCGCTGCCTTCCTGTATCTGCGGATCATGGTCAACACGTGGCTCGAGGCCGGTGATGAAGCAACCTTGCAGGAATCCGTGCCGTTCGCATCGGGGCTCTCCGTGGTGCTGGCTGCAGCGTTCACGATCGCCGTGGGCGTGTGGCCGAACTGGCTGCTCGACGCCGCCGACACGGTGACCCAGTACGCCCGCTGAGACGGCGGCACGTGTGACCCCCACCCCAGCGCGAGCGGGCGGCGCCGGTTCGTCGTCAGCCGTCGACGACGGTCGGGTCGGGAATCCGCGATCGGATCGCCCAGTTGAACGCCCTCCACCCCTGGGCGGGATCGGCGATCGATGCTCGGCTGCGTTCGGCGTCCTCGTCGCTGATCGGCTCGGCGTGGGGCGCCTTGACGTGGACCTCGGCGACGCGTTCGGCCATCAGGAACCATCCGACCGCCTCGTCGACGCTCTGCCCGACCGTCAGCAAGCCGTGACTGCGCAGGATCGCCAGCTTCGTCTCCCCGAGTGAGGCGGCGATGCGCTTGCCGCCGTCGGTGGACCGGATGTCGACCTCACCGTCGAGGAACACGGCGTGATCGTCATGGAAGGCGACGGCCTCCTGACAGATCGTCCTGAACGGTTTCGCGTTGGCCGACCAGGGCGTGCCGGAGCTGGTGTGGGTGTGAGCTGCACAGACGATCTCGGGTCGGGCGTCGTGGATCGGCATGTGGATGTAGTACGCGGTCGGGTTGATCTCGCCGTCACCAGCGACGACCGATCCGTCCGGGCCCACCAGTACGAGCGCATCGACCGTCGCCTCCGTGAACGGCACGCCGTAGTCGAGCAGCCAGAAACAGTCGGTGCGTTCGGGGTCGCGGGCGGAGATGTGGCCGTCACCCTGCTCGCCCCAGTGCATCGCCCCGAACAAGCGGTAGGCCAGAGCCAGCCGACGCTTCCGGTGCAGCCGGGCCTCCCCAGGGTCGTCGAAGGACGGCTCGTCGTCGCCTGGCCGCAGTGGCGGATACGCGTTCACGGTGCCATCGTACGCTCCGGCGACGTCGGTACGCTGTCCGCAATGATGTCGTCGACCGTGCTCCTCCGGCTTCCTCTGGCCGCGGTCGCCTTGATCGTCGGGGTTCTGATCCTGCCGGCGCCGGCGCAGGCTCACACCGACTTCGACTACTCACTGCCGACCGACGGTGTTTCGGTCGGTGAGCCGGTCGACGAGATCACGGTGGCGTTCACGCTGCCGGTGACGTTGGTCGGCAACGGTTTCGCCGTGCTCGATCCACAGAACAACGAACGCGCACCGCTGGTCGTCACCGACGACGAGACGGTCTTCCGGCTGCAGCTCGACCCGCCGCTCGCCGGCGGCACCGTTGCGGTCAAGTACGAGGTTCGCGCCGAGGACGGCCATGTGCTGACCGGCAACTTCGTCTTCGACGTCGACGTACCGGCGGCCACGACCGGACCGCCCACCTCTGCAGCTGTGCCGACCGCGCCACCGACCGCGCCACCGAACACAGTCCAGCCGACCACCTCACCCGCAGGTGAGACCACGACGACGGTCGCCTCGGCCGCGGAACCGGTGTCGACCACGACCACGACCGCGACCACGCCGGCCGGTGCGATCGACGAGGTTGCAGTGGCAGCACCGGATGCGATCGGTGACATGCCGACCGATCTCGACGGCGGCGGTTCGGGTGCCGGGGTGTTCATCGCGATCGCTGCCGCCGTGGCACTCGGTGCCGCAGGTTTCGTACTCGTCCGCTCGCGAACCTCGGGCACGTGACGCCGAGAGCCGCGTTCGGCTCGAGTCCGATCGACGACTTCCTGAACGAGTCGACGTCCTCGACCGACACCGGCGAACTGCTTCAGCGGATCGGGTTGTTCGGTTCGCTGTACGGGGCGACGCTCGCCGCCGGCCTGATCGTCTTTCTCGCCACCGCCCATCGCGGCCGTCATCACGAAGTCGCCGTGATACTCCGCGTGATCGGCGGCGCTGGGGCGGTGCTGCTCGTCGGGGCGGTGATCGAGGTGGCCGGTGTCGCCACGATCGGCGACATCGGGTGGGCGGCTGCCCTGACGGATTCGACCGGTTCCGCACCGATGATGCGACTGCTCGGCGGGCTGCTGATCCTGCTCGGCCTGTTCGACCAGACCGTGCCGATCGGGCCTCGGGCAGACGGTGGAGTCGACGACGGCACGACACCTGTGCGATGGGTTCCGACGTCGGCGTCGGCGTTCGGTTTCGTCGGTGCTGCGCTCGGGGTCGTGTCGTTCTGGTTCGACGGACACACGGTGAGCAAGGGGCCGCGGGTCGTGCACTCGATCGTGAACCTCGCCCACGTCTCGGCGGGAAGCATCTGGTTCGGCGGCATCGTCGGCCTGATCATCGTCGGCCTCCTGCGGCGACCGACGCGAGTCTCGACTGCACCCGTCATCATCAGGTTCTCGTCGATCGCCACGGTTGCACTGATCGTCGTGGCCGTCGCCGGCGCGCTGATGACGCTGTTCGTCATCGATGGGTTCGGCGATCTGACGGGGACCGACTGGGGGCGGCTGCTCCTCCTGAAGACGGCCGCCGTGGGCGTCGCGGTGGCGATCGGCGCGTACAACCACTTCGTCGTCGTGCCCGCTCTCGACCGATCCGGTGACGATGCTGACATGACGAAACGCGCCTCGCGCGACGATCACGGTCGAGGGCGCGGTGCTCGCCCTCGTCGTCACCATCACCGTGTTCCTCGCGACCGCGTCGACGAACTGATCGGCGGCGCACCGCACTGGGGTTAACCCCACCCCGCATTCGCCGGACCGCTCCATGTCGTCGCCGGCGCAGATTCCGCACCATGGAGCCATGAACACGACTGCGCTCCTCACCGCCGCTCCGACTGCACCCCCCGCAGTCGGCACGGCCCTCATCGAAGCCCACGACCTGACTCGTATCTGGGGGAGGGGAGATGCCGCCCAGATCGGTGTCTCCGGCATCGATCTCCGGATCGACCGGGGTGAGATCGTCGCCGTCATCGGCCCGTCCGGCTCGGGCAAGAGCACACTGGGCGCATTGATCGCCGGCATCGACCGACCGACCTCGGGTTCACTCGTCGTCGACGGCACCCGTATCGATCGGATGAAGGTCGATCAGCTCGCCGCGTGGCGTGGCGGGAACGTCGGCATCGTCTTCCAGGACTTCCACCTGCTCCCGACACTGACCGCGGCCGAGAACGTCGAACTCGCGATCGAGTTGAGCGGCACGGGAGCCGGGCGGCGTCTTCGCCGCTCCGCCACGCGGGCCGTGCTCGAACGGGTCGGCCTCGGCGGCTACGCCAGGAAGTTGCCCGCCCAGATGAGTGGCGGTGAGCAGCAGCGTGTCGGCATCGCCCGGGCGATGGTCACCCAACCACCTCTGGTCGTGGCCGACGAGCCGACAGGGGCGCTCGACCAGGCCAACGGACACGCCGTGTTCGAGATCCTGACCGGGCTGGCGCAGACCGGGAGCACCGTGGTGTTCATCACCCACGACCTGACGTTGGCCGGAGCCGCCGACCGGACCGTGTCGATGATCGACGGCGGCGTGGCGTCCGTGACCGTTCGAAGGGGTGTGTGATGCGTTCGATGCTTCGCCAATTCCGCCGGGCACCTGGCCGCATCGTCGCCAGCGTGTTCGCGCTCGCTCTGGCCGTCGGTGCCATCGGGGTGCTTGCCATCCCAACCGTCTCCGAGGGCACCTTGCACGAGGCCGTCGACCGTGACGGTCTCGCCGACATCATCGTGAACACCACTCCGCTCTCCGCCGAGCAGCTCTCGACGATCAACGAACTCGACGGCGTCGCCGTCGCCGAGGCGGAAGCGACCGAGGCGGTGCGTCTGGGTGACGGCTTCCTGACCCGGATGATCGGGCTGGACTTCGAGACCCAGACGATGGATCTCGTGCAGCTGACCGCTGGTCGCCTGCCGGAGCAGCCGGACGAAGTCGTCGCCTGGCCGTCCGCCGGCGCTCTCGGCGCGTCCGTCGTCGCGAACGGGGAGCGGTTCGAGGTCGTCGGCCACGGCAGCACGCTGTGGTGGAGCGACAGCGACGTGCTCTACGCGCAGATCGAAGCGGTCGCCGGTGACGAGGGAACGAATCGTCTGGTCGTGACCGCGGTCGACGACGGCGAGGAGTCGCTGCGAGCGATCGCCGACGACATCCGGACGACGCTCGAACTCGACGGCGACACGTACACGACGTTCCCGACGTACCTGCCCGACGGTTCGACGCCGATCGACCAGGACATCGACCAGATCAGCACGCTGATCGGGTTGCTCGGTGTGTTCGCCGGCCTGGTCGCACTTGTTCTGCTTGCCTCGACCACCAACACGTTGATCGTCGAACGGACCCGGGAGGTCGCCGTGATGCGTGCGCTCGGTGGTCGCTCACGTCAACTTCGGCGCCGGCTGCGGCGCATCGCCGTCGGCATCACGGCGGCTGCGCTTCTGATCGGCCTGCCGCTCGGCATCGTGATCAGCAACCTGATCGCTCGCATGGTGCTCGAAGAGTTCGTCGGCATCACTCCGGATCTCGCCGTCAACTGGACGGTCGTGGGCCTGAGTGCGGTCGGCGCCCTGCTGGGCGCACGAGTGGTCGCAGCGCGTGCCGCTCGCAAGGTCGTGAAGTTGCCGCTCGCCGAGGCGCTGCGCGACCGCGACGGTTCGCCGTTCGGGCGTCGCTGGACCCACCGCCTGGCAACGCGGCTGCCCTCTGGTGGACTCTTCGGCCGCCTCGCCGCTCGATCATCGGTGCACCGACCCGGCCACACGTTGGCGGTGACCGTCCAGATCGCCGCCGCCGTCGGAGCCGCGTTCCTGATCCCGAGTCTGGCGTCGTCGGTCAATGCCTTCAACTCGGCGGCGCACCAGCCCTGGTCCTGGGAATCGCTGACCCAATCCCGTGAACCCGGTCTGCCGTTCGATGACACGATCGCCGACGAGCTGCCGGGCGCCGAAGCAGGCATCTGGGTCGACGGGGAGATCGCAGACTGGGACGTCGACGTGTATGGCCTGGAGAACGACACTCGCGTGTTCGACCCGATGCTGACATCCGGTTCGTGGTTGGAGCCCGGTGGACGTGAGGCCGTGCTCAGCGCCGGCTTCGCGGCTCGCAACGACATCGCGGTCGGCGAGACGGTCACGTTGGAACTCGCCGCGGGACCAGAGTCCTACGACATCGTCGGACTCTCGAATGACTTCGCACGGACGATCTACGTCGACCGTGACGTGCTCGCAGCCGATCTCGGCACCCCCGACCGCGCCAACGTGGTGTGGTCCGATCAGGCGGCGCCCGGCGTGGCGTTCGACACCGCGGTCCGTACCGCAACCGCGACGGACCTCGCGGCCGACGACGCGGCCGGCCGGGCTGCAATCGTGCTCATCTTCGGTGCGATCGGGATCATCGTTGCCGGGGTCGCCGCACTGGCTGTGATGTCGTCGATGACCGTGAGCCTGTTCCAACGGCGCCACGAGCTCGCGGCGCTCCAGGCCATCGGCGCCCGTCGTCGTCGCCTCCGTGGCCTGGTCCTGCGAGAGCTGTTGCCCATCGCGACGGTCGGCGTGCTCGGTGGCCTCGCCCTCGGGGCGCTCGGCACCCGTGGCATCATCGCCTCGTTCGAGTCGAGCAATGCGGTCGACATCGGCGTGGTCGATGCGACCGGTTCGATCCCGGCGATCGTCGGTGGATCGATGATCGTGCTGGTGATGCTCGCTGTCGTCATCGTCCGGAGCGCCACTCGACGCCCGGTCACCGTCACCCTGCGAGGAGCAGCCTGATGGCTACATCACCCCCGAACCTCACCGAGCGCGAGAATGGGCAGGTGAGCAACCTGCCACCGCCGCTCCCGCCCGGAGCCTCCGGGTCCCCTGTGCCCCCAGCGCCCGCTGGGCCGGCGCGCCAGGCAGCGACGAATCCAGGCGGCGACTGGGACTGGGACCGAGCGAAGGATCTCGCCGAGCGATGGTTCAAGCCCCTGGCCGACCGCGAGGGATGGCTCGCGCTGGGGTACCTCTTCGCCGGTGCCGTGATCTCACCGTTCCTCTTCGGAGCGATGGTTGCGGCCGCCGGTGTCACGTTCGGGTTGCTGTTCATCGTCGTCGGCTTCTTCCTCATCGTCCCGGTCTTCGCGCTGGTCGAGTTGTTCGGCAAGATCGAGCGACACATCGCGGCGTTCGCCGGTCACGAGATCGAGCTGCGCCAGGTGCGGTCGCTCGATGGCTCGGGATGGCGCGCTCCACTGATGGCGCTGACCGATCCGGTGAGATGGCGGTACGTCGGCTTCGTAGCCGTCAACGTCCTGCTCGCACCGGCCCTGTTCGCATTCGGGAGCTTCCCGCTGTCGTTCGTGGTCCAGGCAGTCTTCGGCGAGGGCGTCGTGAACGGTCCGGGATTCAGCATCGGCACGGGGTTCAGCATCGGAGCGACCGGGATCCTCGCGCTACCGCTGGCGGCCTTCTTCGCCGGCGCGATCCCACGCGTGGCGATCTGGATGGCGGTACTCAAAGCACAGATCAGCAACTGGTTCATCGGAACCGACCGGCTCGCAATTGCCGAGCAACGAGTCACCGTGTTGTCGTCACAGCGCAGCGAGATCCTCGACGCGGTCGCCAGTGAGCGACGCCGAATCGAACGCAACCTCCACGATGGTGTTCAGCAGCAGTTGGTCGCGATCGGACTCGATCTGGGCATGGCGGAACAGCAGCTCGAACGTGACCCCGCACGCGCCAAGGAGCTCATCGGCAACGCCCGCTCGAAGGTGCAGGGCTCGATCGGTGAGCTCCGTCAGCTCGGCCGAGGCCTGCACCCGGCGATCCTCGAGGACCGAGGAATCGACGCTGCGCTGTCGGCCGTCGTCAGCGGGTCGTCGATCCCGATCTCTGTCCAGGTCGATCCCGGCCTCGAACTGTCGACCGATGTCAGCGAGACCGTGTACTTCGTCGCCAACGAGGCGATCGCCAACGTGTTGAAGCACGCCGACGCCCGCGTTGCGTCAGTGCATGTCACCAAGGTCGCTGCCAACGTCCGAGTCACGATTCACGATGACGGCGTCGGCGGCGTCGACCCCACCAGGGGCACCGGCATCGCCGGTACCCGCGCTCGCGTGAACGCAGTCGACGGCACCCTGTCGATCTCGTCGCCACCGGGCGGTCCCACCACACTGATCGCGGAGATCCCACGACAATGAACGACACGGCACCATCCGACGAACCTGCGATCCGCGCCGTCGTGGCCGACGACTCGGTCCTGCTGCGTGACGGGATCGTGCGGCTCCTCACCGATTCGGGGATCCAGGTGGTCGCCGCCGTCGGCGACGCCGATGCGCTGCTCGACGCCGTCACCGAACACGAGCCGGATCTCTGCCTCGTCGACGTTCGGATGCCGCCCACCCACACCGATGAAGGGTTGCGTGCAGCGGTCGAGATCCGCAAACGGCATCCGTCGATTGCGGTGCTCGTGCTCTCGCAGTACGTCGAGGAGCACTATGCCGGTGAGTTGCTCGAAGGCGACGTGTCCGGCGTCGGCTATCTCCTGAAGGATCGCGTCATCGACGTGGAGGACTTCATCGCGTCGTTGCGTCGTGTCGCCGCCGGAGGCAGCGCCGTCGATGCCGAGGTGGTCAGCCAGATCCTCGGGCGATCGCGCCGCACGAGTGAGCTCGATCGGCTCACACCTCGCGAGCGTGAGGTGCTCAACCTGATGGCCGAGGGCCTGTCGAACGGTGGTATCGCCGAACGGCTGGTCGTGTCGAACGGCGCGGTCGAGAAGCACATCTCCAACGTGTTCATGAAGCTCGGCCTCGATCCTGGGGACGGCTCGCACCGCCGGGTCCTCGCGGTGCTCACCTACCTCCGAGCCTGAGTGGGTGGCTGGGGAGCGCGGGAAACCGGGTCTGGCGCAGTTTTCCGCGGGAAACGACGACGACCGTGCGACCAGGATCGGCGATCGAGCGTGTCGGTGTCGAACGAGACGCGCTCCGGGTGACGCCCCGGCGGCGTCGGAAGTGGCGATACTGGCGGTGTGCATGCCCGACGATGGATGGTGATCGCCGTGGTGGCTGCCGTGTCGGCCACAGCGTGGTCGGGGATCGCGTCGTCGGTGACGTCTGCTGCAGCCGGACTGTTGCGGATCGACCGGCCGGCGACGGTCGACGAGCAGGCAGATCGTGTACCGGGTCGGATCCCCGGTCCGCTGCCGCCCGAGGCGCAGCCGGTCGACACGTCACGTCCCGATCGTGTCGTCGGCGGCGGAACCCCTGCGAGTTGCACGTCGGCAGCCGTGATCGCCGCGGTGGCGGCGGGCGGAGTGATCACCTTCGACTGCGGCCCCGACCCGGTCACGATCGTCATGAACGCGACCGCCAAAGTCGTCAACACGTCGCCCGAGGTCGTGATCGACGGCGGCGGCCTCGTCACGCTGAGCGGGGCCGGTCAGCGTCGGATCCTCTACATGAACACGTGCGACGAGGCGCAGATCTGGACGACTCCCCACTGCCAGAACCAGGACCACCCGCGGCTCACGATTCAACGCATCGGGTTCACGGCCGGGAACAGCACCGGCAACACGATCGAGGGCGGCGGTGGTGGCGCAGTGTTCGTGCGCGGCGGGCAGGTCAAGGTGATCGAGTCGGAGTTCACCGGCAACCGATGCGACTCCGTCGGACCCGACGTCGGGGGCGGAGCGCTGCGGGTGCTGAGCCAGTACGAGGGACGGCCGGTCATCGTTGCGTCGAGCCGGTTCGGCGGTGGCGGGGCCGACGGCAATCAGTGCTCGAACGGCGGGGCGGTGTCGAGCATCGGCGTCTCATGGCGGATCTACGACTCCGACTTCGTGTCGAACCGCGCGATCGGTGTCGGTGCGAACCCGGCGCGCCCTGGCACCCCCGGCGGCGGCAATGGTGGATCGATCGCGCTCGACGGCAATCGCTACACACTCGAACTCATTCGACACCCGGATTCGCGACAGCGTGGCCAACGAGGGCGGCGGCTCGATCTTCTTCGTGTCGAACGACCGGACCGGTCAACTCACGATCACCGACTCGACACTGTCGGGCAATGTGAGCCTCGGTTTCGAGACGGCCGGTCTCCCGGGCATCTTCTACCTGGGGAACGGCCCGGCCCGCATCGTCAACTCGACGCTCGGCTGACGCCCGTCACCGGCGCCCGGCGACGAGCCGGTTCGGCTCAGGCCGGAGTGAGGTTGGCTTCGCGCCGTGCGGCGAGCCGTTTGGCGACCTTCTCGCTTCTTGCCATCCGCTTCATCAGACGATCGCGGGCCTCTTCGCCGGTCTGGCTCAGCCCTTCGATGTGCTCGAGATCCCAGGTTCGGAGCACGACGGGCACCAGGATCTGCTCGTGGTGGACCGACAGGTCGTAGATGCCCGCGGCGGCAATCCTCTTGGCGTGTTCGGTGAAACCGGGGATGCCGGTGCCGGGCATCGTGAAGGTTCGGACCTGCTCCTCCATCGCGACCACCATGCCGTCGGGGTCGACCTCGATCGCTGCGCTCGCGAGGTCGCGGTAGAACAGCTGGTGGAGGTTCTCGTCGCCTGCGACACGCATCATCACGTCGTATCCCGCGGAATCGCCCATCATGCGGCCTGTCGAGCGGTGGGCGATCCGGGTGGCGAGCTCCTGCAGCGCGAGATAGACGAAACCCTGTTGGAGGGTCTCGGGGTCCGGCGTCTCGCCGAGGCTGACCTGGGCCATCCGGCAGCGCTCGAGGTGATGGGGGTCGATCGCCCGCGTCGCCATGAGGTATCCATAGATCGCCATCGAGTGGCGACCCTCTTCGGCGGTCCAGCGTCGCACCCACGTGCCCCACGCGTCGTCGGCGCCGAACATCCGCTCGACCGTGCGGAAGTAGTACGGCAGGTTGTCCTCGGTCAGTAAGTTGACCAGCAGCGACGAGCGCACCGCGTCGTCGATCGTGGCGCCGTCGAGGTCGGCGTCGTCCTCGGTCCAGACCTCGCCCGCGATCGGGTCGCGGCCGCGTCCGTAGGGAACGTGTTCGTGGGGGAACCATTCCTTCGAGGTGGCGAGGTGACGCTCGAGCAGGCGCTCGGCGGTCGATTCGAGTTCGGAGAGCAGGGCGGGAGCGTCCAACACGCCACCAGCTTAGCTGCCTACCGACCAGTAGGTAGCCTGCAGGTGGCCGTTTTCCGTGAGCTTCCGTAGCCGTTCGCCGACAGGTCACGCACTTCCGAATCCCGCTGCGGATTCGCTACGTTGCGGGCCCATGGCCGACCCTCAGCTGGACGTGCCGGTTGTCGACCTCGAACCGTGGTGGACCGGCGTCGAATCGGAACGCGATGCCGTGGCTGCAACGTTCGACGAGGCGGCCTCCAGGGTCGGCTTCGCGCAGGTCGTCGGGCACCGCGTTCCCGACGAGGTGGTCGTCGCGATGGTCGCTGCAAGCGATCGATTCTTCGCGTTGCCGTTGGCCGACAAGCTCGACGTCCGCCCGACCGACCTCACGGTCAATCGCGGCTATGCGGCGTCGCAGACCGAGGCGCTGTCCTACAGCATCGGCGAGGTCGCACCGCCCGACCTGTTCGAGGCGTTCAACATGGGTGAGGACGACGTCGACGAGTCGGATCCGTACTACGCAGCCGAACGGCACCGGCTGTTCGCCCCGAACCTCTGGCCGTCCGGTCTCCCAGACCTTCGTCCGGCACTGGTCGAGTACTTCGAAGCGGCTCGTCGTGTCGCTCTCACGTTGACCGACGTGTTCGCCCGAGCGCTCGGCCTGCCGGACGAGTGGTTCGAACCCTTCGTCGATCGATCGACGACCACGATGCGAACGATCAACTACGAGCGGCGAGCAGGTGACGCCGATCCGGCGCCCGGTCAGCAGCGCATGGGCGCGCACACCGACTATGGCATCCTCACCGTGCTCTGGTCCGATGGCGCGCCCGGGCTCGAGGTCTTCGTCGACGGCCGCTGGCAGGCGGTGGCCCCGTCGCCCGGCGCGTTGCTCGTGAACCTCGGTGACCTGACGGCCGAGTGGACGAACGATCGGTGGTTGTCGACGTTCCACCGCGTCGTGCCCCAACCCGGCACCGGACCGGCCCGACGCCGGAGCACGGCGTTCTTCCTCGACGGCAACTGGGACGCCAGGATCGAGTGTGTGCCGACATGCACCGATGACGAGCATCCACCCAAATACCCGGCGGTTGTTGCCGGCGAACACCTCATGGCCAAGTTGATGGGTCCCCGTACCCTCGAGACCAGCAACGCGACCGACACGACCGCCGGCCGCCGCTGAACCTGGAGCGCGCCAACGGTTGCCGGTGTCTCGCGACCTGTGTGACTGCCGGTCCGGGGTGCCGGTCTCGGTGCGACGGGATCTGCGGAGGGCGACGGAATGGTCATCGACCGTCTCCCTGTGATCTGATCCACCGTTCGGCGTCGTTCAGGGCGAATTCCGGGTCCGGTGTCCGCCAGGGCGGTACACCCGTCGAGGCGCCGCGATCGAGAGCTGCACGCTGCGAGTTCGGGCCGGCATGGCCTCTCGGCGACCCGGCGAGCGGCCGTCGTTTCGAGAGCCGCACGTCCGATCGTTCCACTCGTGCGTTCGTGATCTGACCCGGTGGGAATTCGAGGGAGGAGGGTTTGGGAACCGCTTCACGACCCCTGGTAGCCTCGCTGCCCGATGTCGCTGTTTCTCCGCGATTACCTCACCGTCGTCTGGTTCGGCCTCGCCGCGATTCTGCTGGCCGGGCTTCTGCTCGGCGTCGCCGCTGCCATCAGGCCGTCGCGCCCCAACGCACAGAAGCTCATCGCCTACGAATCCGGCGTCGACCCCGTCGGGATCGGCTGGTCGCAGAGCCAGATCCGGTACTACGTGTTTGCGCTGTTGTTCGTCATCTTCGACGTCGAAGCGGTCTTCATCTTCCCGTGGGCGACGGCGATGGAGCGTTACGGCTGGTTCGGGCTGATCACGATGATCATCTTCATCGTGCTGCTGCTCGACGGTCTCGTCTACGCCTGGAAGCGAGGGCTCCTCCGATGGGTCTAGTCGACCGTGGCCGCATGCCGGCACCGCTGACCAAGTTGTTCAACATGGGTCGCTCGTACTCGTTGTGGGTGTACCAGTGGGGTCTGGCGTGTTGTGCGATCGAAATGGGCGCAGCATTTGCGTCGCCTCGTTATGACGTGATGAGACTCGGCGTCATTCCGCTCCCGGCGAGTCCGCGCCAAGCCGACTTCGTCGTCGTGTCGGGCACCGTGACCGACAAGATGGCCCCGGCGGTCAAGCGGCTGTACGAGCAGATGCCCGAGCCCAAGTACGTGATCTCGATGGGTTCGTGTGCGAACTGTGGCGGTCCGTATTGGGACTCGTACTCGGTCACCAAGGGCGTCGACCAGATCATTCCGGTCGACATCTACGTGCCCGGGTGCCCGCCGCGTCCCGAGGCGTTGCTCGAGGGCATCGTGTTGTTGCAGCAACGGATCAAGAACGAGGACATGGCCGCGAAGTGGCGCGGCGAGGAGTACACGTCACTGCAGAAAACAGCCGCACTTCAGGCGGGCGATCCGATCGTTGTCGGCGGTGGTCCGATTGAGTGACACCGACACCCAGGACGAACCGCAGGCGCTGCCGGGCGACGGGCTGCGCGAGGGGATCATCGATGCGCTGCGCGCCGACCTCGGCGAGCATCTGGTCGACACCCACCTCGTTCCGCAAGATGATCTGTGGGTGCGTGTCACCGCCGAGTCGTGGGCGCTGACCGGGCAGTCACTCAGGGCCCAGGGTTTCGACTACTTCTGCTTTCTGTCGGCCATCGACTGGATGCCGTCGCCGTACGGGAAGGGCGAGGACGACCCCGACGCCGAGCCGTCCGAGCCAGACACCGAGATCAAGCAGGGTTATGCGGGTGGCGACACCCGATTTCAGATCGTCGCTCGGCTGACCGACCTCAGACGCCACGTGGGTGTCACCGTCAAGGCCGACGTTCCCGACTCGTTGACCATGCCGAGCTGGATCTCGCTCTTCTCCGGCGCGAATTGGCACGAGCGTGAAACCCACGAGATGTTCGGCATCGGTTTCGATGGTCATCCCGATCTCCGCAATCTCTACCTGCCCGGTGAGTTCGAGGGTTTCCCGCTTCGCAAGGACTTTCCGTTGCTGTCGCGCATGGTGAAGCCATGGCCGGGCATCGTCGATGTCGAGCCCATGCCCCAGTTCGACGAAGAGGAGGCCGACTCGTGACGATGGTGAACGAGCGTCAGCAGCTCTCCTACATCGCGAGTCAGGCCGCGGACGCTCGCCTGAACGTCGAACTCGAGACCGAGGGCATGACCCTCAATATCGGGCCGCAGCACCCGGCGACACATGGCACGTTGCGCATCATCGCCCGTCTCGACGGCGAGCAGGTGGTCTGGGCCGAGCCGGTTGCCGGCTACATGCACCGCGGGTACGAGAAGCTCACCGAGGTGCGCACCTTCCCTCAGGTGACCACGCTGGTGAACCGCATCGACTGGCTCGGCAGCTTCGCCAACGAAGTGCCGTTCATCCTCGCCGCCGAGAAGCTGATGGAGATCGAGGCTCCATCGCGAGCCCAGTACATCCGAACGATCCTGTTCGAGCTCAGCCGAATCGCCAACGTCGGGCTGTTTCTCGGTGACCTCGGCGTGCAGATGGGCGCGGTGACGCCCGTGTTCCTCGCGTTCCGCGATCGGGAGTACGTGTTGAACCTGATCGAAGGCGCCACCGGTGGCCGTTTCCATCCGAACTTCGACCGCATCGGCGGCCTGAAGGACGATCTGCCCAAGGGCTGGATCGACGAGACTCGCCAGGTCATGAAGAAGCTGCCGCGGCTTCTGCGACCAGATCGAAGATCTCCTCTTCGGCAACGAGATCTTCCAGAGCCGAACTCGCGGCATCGGTGTGATCCCCGCCGACGTCGCCAAGTCCTATGGCCTGTCGGGCGCCAACCTGCGGGCATCAGGCGTCGACTGGGACCTTCGCCGGGACCAAGACCTGCCGATGGTCTGGAACAAGGCCGACTGGAACGTCTGGACCCATCCCGACGGTGACTCGTGGGCCCGCTGTTGGGTTCGTCTGCAGGAAACACGCGAGTCGTGCAAGATCGTCGAGCAGTTGATCGACGACATCCCCGCTGGACCTGTGATGACCAAGGTGCCGCGGATCATCAAGGTGCCAGAGGGCGAAGCGTGGGTGTCGACGGAGAACCCGCTCGGCGAGATGGGTTACTACGTGGCCAGCAAGGGTGACCTGGGCCCGTTCCGGGTCAAGATCCGCTCGGCGAGCTTCAACAACATCTCGATCACCCCGTGGGTGCTCAAGGGTGTGTACGTCCCCGACATCATCACGATCCTCGCGTCGCTCTACTTCATTCTCGGAGACATCGACCGGTGAACGTCCTGCTCGCCGTTGAGGTGCCCTACTGGGGGCAATCGCTCTTGCCGCGTGTTGGGGGGCATCGTCGCGGTGCTGCTGCCCGCCGGTGGGATCGTCTATCTCTTCCTGTTCAAGATGATGTCGTTCATGCAGAGCCGACTCGGCCCCATGGAGGCCGGACCGTTCGGCTCGATGCAGCTCATTGCCGAGGTCGGCAAATGGTTGCAGAAGGAAGACATCATCCCGGAGAACGCCGACGCCAAGATCTTCAAGATCGCGCCGGTCATCGTGCTCCTGTCGACGTTCCTGCTCATCGTCGTGGTGCCGTTCGGCCCCGATGCATGGTTCACGAACTTCCAGGCGGGCGTGTTCTACGCGCTCGCCATCGGTTCGGTGTCGGTGATCGGCATCCTCGTCGCCGGCTGGTCGAGCGCCAACAAGTACTCGCTCCTCGGTGGTCTACGTGCCGGCGGCCAGTTGATCGCCTACGAACTGCCGATGGTGCTCGCCGTCGTGGGCGTCGTGATCCAGGCCGGCTCGATGAATCTCCAGCAGATCGTCGTCGCACAGAACACGCAGGAGATCTTCGGGCTCAACTGGATCGGCAACCCGTTCGTCATCACGCAGTTCGTCGGTTTCCTCGTGTTCATGATCGCCGTGCAGGCCGAGCTGACCCAGCCGCCGTTCGACATGCCGATCGCCGAGTCCGAACTGGTCTCGGGGTACATGACCGAGTACTCGGGTTTCCGCTTCCTGATGTTCTTCATCGGCGAATTCGCCACCGCAGGCGTGTTCGCATTCATCGCGTCGGTGCTGTTCCTGGGCGGCTGGGGTGTGCCGTTCAGCTGGTTCGGGTGGACCGGCCTCGACGACGTCGACAACTGGATGAACGTCGCCGGGCCGATCATCATGTTCACCAAGATGATGCTGCTCGTCGGCATCATCATGTGGGTCCGGTTCACCTACCCCCGCTTCCGCGAGGATCAACTCCAGCGTTTCGCCTGGAAGGTCTTGATCCCCGTGTCGCTGGCCAACATCGTGATCACCTCGATTCTGAAAGTGGCGGTGTAGTCGCTGTGCCCAAGCTTCCCGGTCTGATCAAGGGCCTCGGTATCACGATGGGCATCATGGGTCGCACCATCAAAGATGGTGCGAACACGGTGCAGTATCCGCACGCCAAGGAGACGCCGCCGATCCGAGCGCGCGGCGTGATCGCACTCCACAACGACAATTGCACGGCCTGCATGCTGTGTTCACGGTCGTGTCCCGACTGGTGCATCTACATCGAGGCGCACAAGCAGTTGGCGCCGCCGCGTCGTGCGGGCGGTAAGCCACGTCAGGTCAACGACCTCGACCGTTTCGACATCGACTACACGCTCTGCATGTACTGCGGGATCTGCGTCGAGGTGTGTCCGTTCGACGCGCTCTTCTGGAGTCCCGAGTACGAGTACTCGGAGCCCCGCATCGCCGACCTGCTGCACGACAAGACGAAGCTCGGCGAGTGGATGGAGACCGTGCCGGAAGCTCCGGAGCTCGAAGCAGGAGCTCAGAAGAAATGATGGATGTGAACGTGGTCTCCTGTGGTCGAGCGAGCGCCAGCGAGCGGACCATCGATGGGGTCCGGGGGCGCAGCCTCCGGGTGTTGTCGGAGACCGCGCCGGAAGCTCCGGAGCTCGAAGCAGGAGCTCAGAAGAAATGAGCGGCGTGACCATCGCAGCCGACGTCAACGTCGCCCAGAACGTCGGGTTCTACATCATCGCGGCGATGATGCTGTTCGCCGCGTTCCGGGTCGTGACGACCAAGAACGTCGTGCATGCGGCGCTGTGGCTCGTCGTCGTGCTCGGTGGCGTGGCCGCGCAGTACATCCTTGCTGCTGCCGAGTTCGTCGCGGTCTCGCAGATTCTGGTCTACATCGGTGCTGTCATGGTGCTGTTCCTGTTCGGCATCATGCTCACTCGGGCCACGCTCGGGCACGACGTCGATCTCAACAACAAGGGGTGGGGCATCGGCATCCCCGTCGCACTGTTGATGTTCGGCATGTTCGCGTGGGTGCTGGTCGACCAGTACGAGGACGATGTCATCACCGAGTTGCCGGCTGAACGGATCGCCTCGAGCACGCAGCGGATCTCCGACGGCTATCTCGGCGACTACCTCGTGCCACTGATCGCGCTCTCGTTCGTCCTGCTCGCCGCCGCCATCGGCTCGATCGTGCTCGCCAGGAAAGACTGATGCTCGCCGTCAACTTCCTGCTCCTGAGTGCGGCGCTGTTCTGTTTCGGCGTGTTCGGCGTCATCGCCCGCAAGAACGCCGTGATGGTGCTCATGTCGATCGAGCTGATCCTCAACGCGGTCAACCTCAACTTGATCGCCTTCGCACTCATGAACGACAACATCGACGGGCAAGTGTTCGCGCTGTTCGTGATCGCCGTCGCTGCTGCCGAAGTCGGCGTCGGCCTCGGCATGGTGTTGATGATCTACCGCAACCGCCGTTCGATCGCGCTCGATGAACTGTCGGAGATGAAGGGCTGATGTTGCTCGCAGTAGAGACCGCAGAAGCCCTCTCATCGGGCTGGTTCCTCGAGAACGCCTGGCTCATTCCGTTGATTCCGGCCATCGCCTTCGCCGTCATCATCGGCTTCGGCAAACGCCTTCCCCAAGGCGGTTCGGAGGTCGGGATCGCCGCGATGACGGCGTCGTTCGTGCTCGCGTGTGGTGCCACCTATCAGTGGATCCAACGAGTGCACTCGGCGGAGGGCCACGGCGAGGAAGGCGCGATCGGCCTCGCACGAGGTTTCGCCCAGACGGTGCTGCCGCGCGCCGCCGAGGAGGGTGGCCACTCGCTGCCCTACGTCGAACCGGTGATCCGGAACTGGACGTGGTGGCAGAACGGCGGTCTCGAGCTGACCATCGGCATCCACATCGACGGTCTCGCGATCATGGCGCTACTGCTCGTCAGCTTCATCTCCCTCCTCGTGCAGATCTACTCGACCGAGTACGTGAAAGACGACCGCCGGTACACGCACTTCTTCGGGGCGCTGACCCTGTTCTCGGCCGGAATGCTGGTGATGGTGGCCGCCGAGTCGATGGTCATGTTGATCCTCGGCTGGGAGATCATGGGACTCTGCTCGTTCCTGTTGATCGGGCACTGGTGGGAGGACCGGGCCAACAGCGAGGCAGCTCTCAAGGCCTTTTGGACCGTACACGTCGGAGACGTCGGGCTGCTCGTCGGCACGGCGATCCTGTACTTCGGCGCCAGCGAGTGGGCGCAGGCACGCGGGTCGAACGGCTTCAGCATCCAGGCGATCTCCGGTTGGGCGATGTCGAGCGACGCCAGCCAGTCCGCACTGCTCTGGGGCTCGGTCGCCCTGTTCATCGCATGCATCGGCAAGTCGGGGCAGTTCCCGCTCCACACGTGGCTGCCCGACGCGATGGCCGGCCCCACACCGGTGTCGTCGCTGCTGCACTCGTCGACCATGGTCGTCGCCGGCGTCTACCTCGTGGCGCGCCTGTATCCCGTGTTCTTCACCGGGCTCGACATCCTCGACAGCGGGGTGAATCTGATCTCGGTCGTCGGTGGCATCACCATTCTCGTCGGGGCGTCCCTGGCGTTCGTGCAGAACGACATCAAGAAGGTGCTGGCGTACTCGACGGTCTCGCAGCTCGGCTACATGATGATGGCCCTCGGTGTCGGTGCCTGGACCCCGGCGGTGTTCCACATCTGGACCCACGCGTTCTTCAAGTGCTGCCTGTTCCTCGCCGCCGGTTCGATCAGCCACTCGGCGTCGCACCACAGCTTCGACATGAAGAAGGACATGGGCGGGCTCCGGAAGTACATGCCGATCACGTTCGGCACCTGGATGGTCGCGACGGCTGCGCTGTGCGGTCTGCCGTTCTTCTCGGGCTTCTGGTCGAAGGACGAGATTCTCGACAACGCCGCCAACAACGGCTACACGGTGTTCTACATCATCGGGCTCGCCGGCGCGGTCATGACAGCGGCCTACATGACGCGGGCGACCTACCTGACGTTCTTCGGCGAACCGCGCGGGGCGGCGGCCGGCGAGCACCACGACGACGAAGAGCACGCAGAGGAGCATGAGCTCGAGATGGCGACGGTGGGTGGCGACCTGGCCGGCCACGGCGCCGCCCTCGCCGACGCCGACCTGTTCGACAGTTCAGGTGCCGGCGCCGGCGACCACGACCACCACGACGACCACGGAGACCACGGAGACCACGGCCACGACGATCACGCCGGTCCGCACGAATCGCCCTGGCGGATCACCGCACCTCTGGTGATCCTCGGCTTCCTGTCGATCTTCTCCGGGTACCTGCTGGCGGCGGGCGCACCCTTCAAGACCGAGTACTTCCTCGAGTGGGTGGAGCCTCGCGGCGTCGAGGTGGACGACGTGGTCTTCCACGCGAGCGGTGAGGCGAGCGGCCACGACGACACCGAAGAAGCGGTTGCCGTGACCGAGATCGTGTTCGAAGGGGGCACCTTCGGTCGTGCGGCACCTCTCCCGGCCGCCGAGTCCGGCGGCGAGAAGGGTGAGCTGGCCGGGTGCGGGTTCGACGCACCGACCGACGGGGTCTGTTTCGCCCCCAAGGTGCCCCACGCCGAATTCAAGTGGTCGAAGGCGATGATCTCGATCGCGCTCGTCTCCTTCGGTATCGGCCTCTCGGCGTGGTTGTGCCTCGGCATCTACAGCGACCGTCGCAACCCGTTCAGAGGTCTCACGCAGCGGAGCCGTGTGGCTCGCGCCGGCCACCAGTTCCTCGTGAACAAGCTCTATCTCGACGACCTGTACGAGAAGGTGATCGTCCGTGGCATCGCCCACCCGATCTCCGACGCCGCGTACTGGGTGAACCAGCACATCATCGACGGCGTCGTCGACGGAACCGGACGCCGCACCAAGCGGACCGGCGACTGGGTCTACCGCAACATCGACCAGCGGGTGGTCGACGGCGCGGTCAACGCATCGGGCACCGTGGCCGACGAGAGTGGCCACGCCCTCCAACCCGTCCAGTCCGGCAAGGTCAACCAGTACGGCGCGCTGTTGTTCGCGGCCGCCACGGTCGGCGCCATCGTCCTGATCCTCACCAACGTCTAAGCGCTACGGGCAGTTAAGGCAACCATGGAAGTTCTCACAAACGACACCTGGCTCCTCACGGTCGGCACGTTCCTCCCACTCGTGGGTGTGCTCATCATGATGTTCGTCCCCGGCACCGAGGAGCGTCTGCACAAGCAGATCGCGATCCTGACGTCGGGGGCGACCCTGGCGGTCGGCATCTTCACGCTCGCTCGGTTCGACTATGACCAGGCTGAGAAGCTCCAGTTCTACGTCGACGAGACCTGGATCAGCGTGATCAGGTCGAACTACACGATCGGCCTCGACGGCATCAGCCTGCCGCTCTACTTCCTCTCGATGGCCGTCACGTTCCTGGTGGTGATCTACACCTGGAACAACGTGCCCGATGCCGGGAACCCGAAGGCGTTCCTGATGCTCATGCTCGTGCTGCAGGTCGGCATGGCCGGATCGTTCATCGCCCAGGACCTGATCCTGTTCTTCGTGTTCTTCGAACTGGTGCTGCTGCCGATGTACTTCATGATCGGCGTGTGGGGCGGCGAAGACCGCCAGTACGCATCCTTGAAGTTCTTCCTCTACACGATGTTCGGATCGGCGTTGATGCTGGTCGCGTTCCTGGCGCTGTTCTTCCAGGCCGGAGGCGAGAGCTTCGGCTTCGAGTACCTGATGACCGAAGGTGCGTTCATCGACCGGGACGTGCAGATCTGGATCTTCGCCGGCATGTTCATCGGGTTCGCCGTCAAGGTGCCGATGTTCCCGTTCCACACCTGGCTGCCCGACGCCCACACGCAGGCACCCACCCAGGGGTCGGTCATCCTGGCCGCGATCCTGCTGAAGTTGGGTACGTACGGCTTCGTGCGAATCGCGCTGCCGATGCTGCCGGAGGGAGCGAAGGCGTGGGCGCCGGTGATCGGCATCCTCGCGGTCATCGGCATCATCTACGGCGCACTGGGGTGCCTGGCCCAGACCGACATGAAGCGGCTGATCGCGTTCTCCTCGGTCGCCCACATGGGCTTCGTGATGCTCGGCATCTCGACGCTGACCACGTTCGGGATCAACGCCGCGCTGTTCGGGATGGTGGCCCACGGACTGATCACCGGCATGCTCTTCTTCGTCGCCGGCTCCGTGAAACACCGGTACCACACCCTCGAGATCAAGCGCCTGTCCGGCATGTTGATCCAGATGCCCCGGATGGGATGGATCCTCGGATTCTGTGCGATGGCCTCCCTCGGTCTGCCCGGCCTGGCCGGATTCTGGGGTGAGTTCCCGGCGATCCTGTCGGCCTACAGCCCCGGGTTCGGTCTGAGCGAACCGCTGTTCCGCACGCTCATGGTCGTGGCGGCGATCGGCACCGTCCTCGCGGCGGGTTATCTGCTGTGGCTCTTCCAGCGCACCGCGATGGGTGAGCCCAGCCCCGAGTTCGCCTCGGACGGCGAACCGGCTCATTCGCTCAGCGCGGCTGCCAACGAGCACCACGACGACGGTCATCACGACGAGATCAATGACGTGACGCCGATCGAGTGGATCTCGTGGACGCCGTTCCTCGTCGCGATCCTCGTCTTCGGTGTGTTCCCGTCGCTGATGTTCAAGATCTTCGACCCGGCCGTCACACAGCTCGTCGATCGAATCGGAGCCGGCATCAAGTGATCGCTTCGATCCTCGCCCAGGGGTCCGACTGGATCAGGCCCGACGTCGACTGGCACGCGCTCGCGCCCGAGCTCGTGCTGATCGTCGGCATCAATCTGGTGCTGCTCATCGATCTCTGGCTCGATGAGGCCAAGAAGTGGATGATGGGCGCATTGACCGGCTTCGTGCTGCTCGGTGCGTTCATCCCGGTCGTCACCCTCGCAGTCGTCGGCGACACGCCGGTGCGGTCGATGTTCTTCGACCGGTACGTGGTCGACGAGTACGCACTGATCCTCAAGGCGCTGTTCCTGCTGGTGGGCTACGTGATCGTGCTCATGAGCCAGACCGAGCTCGAAGAGCACGGCTACTACCAGGGCGAGTTCTACGTGCTGCTGCTCGCCAGTGTGCTCGGCATGGTGATGATGGCCTCGAGCCGAGACCTCGTGTCGGTGTTCGTGGCACTCGAGTTGCTGTCGATCCCCGCCTACATGATGGCGGCGTGGAAGAAGCGTGATCCCAAGTCGAACGAAGCCGGCGTCAAGTACTACCTCCTCGGCGTTTTCGCGTCCGGCGTGCTGCTGTACGGCATGTCGTACCTGTACGGCACGACCGGATCGACGAAGCTGACCGAGATCGGTGCGTCGCTGGGGGAGAACCCGATCAACGCCATGCAGGTGATCGCGGTGGTGTTCGTGATCGTCGGGTTCGGATTCAAGGTGTCGGCGGTGCCGTTCCACACCTGGGCACCGGACACCTATGAGGGTGCCCCGCTTCCGGTGACCGCGTTCTTGTCGGTGGCGTCGAAGGCGGCCGGTTTCGTCGGCCTGGTCACGATGCTGTTCCTGGCGATGTACGGAGCCGACGGCGTGTACGAGCCGTTCATCTGGGTGCTCGCGGCACTCACCATGACGGTCGGCAATGTGCTGGCGCTCCGCCAGACCAACATCGTCCGGCTGCTCGCCTACTCCTCGGTCAGCCAGGGCGGTTTCATCCTGATGCCGCTCGCCGTGATCGCCACCGGCGACGCAGGTGAGTCGGCGCTCAAGTCGGTGGTGATCTACCTGCTGATCTATGCACTTTCGAACCTCGGTGCATTCGCGGTCGTGATGGCCGTCTCGCGCAAGACCGGGAGCGCGCAGATCTCCTCGTTCGGTGGGCTGATGAGCTACTCGCCGGTGCTCGGCATGATGCTGACGCTCTTCCTGGCGTCGCTCACCGGGATCCCACCGTTCGGCCTCTGGATCGCCAAGCTGCAGGCGTTCAAGACGCTGCTCGACGCCGGTGGCACCCCGGCCTACACCCTGGCGGTCATCGCTGCGGTCAACACCGTGATCTCGGCGGCGTACTACATGAAGGTGCTTCGCGAGATGTGGATGAAGCCGGCTCCGGACGGCGACGTCACACCCATCGAGACTCCCCAGCCGATCTGGTTGGCGCTCGGTATCTGCTCGATCGGCACGGTCGTGCTCGGCATCCTGCCCGGCCTCGTCCTGCGATTCGCCGATCTCGAGGACTTGACCGGCGCCTTCGGTTTGTAACACATCGACGCGTCGGTCGGCCGTGGCGCACGATCGCTCTCGGTCGAGGCTCTGCGCCGAGTCAGCGTGACGTCGAAGCCCAGTGAGACGAGCCCAGCGATTGACGTCGAGGAATCGCGTCGGGGGATCAGCGACCAGCGAGCCCCGAGTCGGTTGTCAGCCGAGCTGACGCCGGGGATTCCCCGTCGCTGCTGGGGATCGGCACGCGAAAGCCGCCTCGTTCGACGGTCTGGAAGCTTGGTCACCATCGACTCTGCTCGGCGACGACGGCTGGGCTCGCGCGGCGTCCGTGGCGTGAATGGCTCCGCACGTACGCCGGACACGGGCGCGGTGATCATTACGTGGCGGACCCCGGCACGCAGGACATCGCGACCGAGGTCGCCATCGACCAACTCCCCGATCCTCATGCGGTCCTGACGCAGTCGCAGTAGCTCCGACTCCACGGCATCGACCGCCTCGTGGAGGAGGGGAGGCGCCACTGGGGCGACCACGTCGCCTCGCCCGGTCTCGCCGTCATGCAGATGCGCAGTCGCGTCAGCGAGGCCGAGGCGCTCCTCGACCGAACGGTCTCGGCGGCTTCCACGTGTGTGAGTGGCGAGCTCCGGTCGGCGAGGTCACCGGCGCTCGCTGAGTTCGCAACATCACTGGCTACCGACGCGGAACCCTCAACCTGGAGGTGAGAGTTCGGTGCGGCGGTCGGAACGCGTCACGGTGGTGGTGGTCGGCCGTTGCAGAAATGTCGACGGAGTGTCGCCAGTTGCCCACGTTGAGCGCCCTATCTGTGTAGATTCTTGTCAACGTCTGGTAAAGATCCGATCAGCCCTGCCGATGACCTCCCAGAGATGGCTGCCGCGCGCATGTGCCGTCGGAACCGTCGTGAGCACCAAGGAAGAGATGCAACACGCCCTGACAATCGGAAGCGAACGCGCTCGATGCGGTCGCCGACGGTCGCGCCGCTCGTTCGACGGCCGTGGCACCACTCGACTCGTCGTCGTCGCCACGTTGGCCGTCGCCCAGGTCGTCGTCTTCCCTTTCGTCAGCCGGCCCGCGGCCGAAGCGGCGACATCGATGACGATCGCCAAGAGCGCCGTTCCGGCGAACGGCACCACCGTCTCCCCGGGCAACACGATCACCTACTCGGTCGACGTCACCAACACCGGTGACGAACCGTTGACGTTCCTCGAGATCAACGACACCCTGCCGTCCGATGTCACGTACGTGCCCGGTTCGTCCACGATCACGGGTGCCCGGCAGGTCCGCCAGTACCGCGACGAGTTCAACGTCGAGCAGTACACCAACTCTGACGGCGTCACGGCTTGGAGCGGCTTGCCGTGGGTCGAGCCGACCGACGGTGGCAGCCCGACCGGCGGTGACATCCAGATCGACTCCGACAACGACCAGAATCCCGATGAGGACTTCGTCCTCATCGTGACGGGCCGGGACGAGGCGATCCGTCGACCGATCGATCTGAGTGGTTGCGCCTCGGCTCGAGTCACCTTCGATTGGCGACCAAAGGACAACCTGACGGGTGGCAGGGAGGTGTATCTCGAACTCTTCGACGGCGCCGCGTGGACCCGGCAGGCCGTCTTCACCGGGTCGAGCACCACGACCTACACGACCTACACGCAGACGGTTCCTCCGCAGTTCCTCGTCGCGGGCGCACAGCTGCGCTTCTACAGCAACAACGCGAACAACAACCGAGACTTCTATGTCGACAATCTCGAAGTCGACGCAGCCTGCGACCTCGTCACCGCCGGCACGGCAGCCGGTGCGCCTGCGGCGCTCGTCCAGTCGACCGACAACTATGCGATCGCCCCCCTCGAGACCGTGACCGTCACCTTCGAGGTCACGGTCGACGGCACCGCCGTCAAGGATCAGGTGCTGACCAACGTCGCCGACTCCCAGACCGAGGAGGTGGCCACCATCACGAGCAACACGGTGAGCCACACCGTCGTGACCTCGCCGTCGCTTCTCGGCACCGTCTACTTCGACGCTGATCTCAACGGCGCCCTCGATGCGGGCGACCCGTCGACCGGCTTGACGCTGTTCGCCAAGCTGGTCGACACGGGCTCGGTGATCCAGGTGGTGCCCGTCGACATCGTCACCGGCACCTACGAGCTGGTCGAAGTGTCCGCCGGCACGTACACCGTCGTGCTCGACGACAACAGCAACATCGCGGACACCACGGCGACGCTCCCGGGCGACTGGACGTTCGGCAACCCGCCGACCGGTGTGCTCACCGCGACGTCCGGGGGCGATGGCTCACCGAACGTGGCCGGGCTCGACTTCGGCCTGAATCGCTCGGCCGACGTGGAACTCAGCAAGACGATCGCCGATCCGACGCCCTACGCGGGTGGCACCGTCTCGTACACGCTGACGCTCACGAACCAAGGTCCCGCCGCTACCAGCGACGTCGTCGTGAACGACCAGCTCCCGGCGGGCGTGACCTACATCAGTCACAGCGGGACCGGCAGTTACGACCCCGTGCTCGGCGAGTGGTCGGTTGCGGCGCTGTCGAACGGTCAATCGGTGGTGCTGACCGTCCTGGCATCGGTCGACGCCAACCCCGTCGGGACGACGGTCACCAACGATGCCGACGTCGATTCGATGCTGGCAAACGATCCCGACTCGACACCGGGCAACGGTGTCACCGGCGAAGACGACGATGCAACGGTCGACTTCACGGTGTCGCCTCCTCCGACCGCGGAAGTCGGGGTGGTCAAGAGCGTCGACGTCAGCCAAGCCGGCGTCGGCGACATGGTCGCCTACACGATCGACGTGACGAACAACGGTCCCGAGGCGATCTCGGGTGGCGTTCTCACCGACGTCCTCCCGCCCGAGCTGGGATTCCAGACCTACAGTACGACGCCGATCGGAAACGGTGTCTACGACCCGGTGTCCGGCGAGTGGCTGTTCGGTGCGCTCGCCGTCGGCCAGACGGCGACACTTCGCATCAACGCCGAGCTGCTCGACCCGGGATCGGGGAGCCTGCCCGCAACGGTCATCAACACGGCGACCGTCGACGTGGCGCCCGCAGCCGACCCCAACGCAGCGAACGACACCGACGACGCGACGTTCGCGGTTCCACAGGTCGACCTCGAACTCGACAAGCAGGTCAATGGCGCCGGCTCGGCGACCGTCGAGATCCTGACCGACGTCACCTTCACCCTCACGCTCACCAACAACGGGCCCGTCACGGCGACCGGCGTGGTCGTCGACGATCTCCTCCCGAGCGGCTTCATCTTCGACAGCGCGACCGCGACGCTCGGTGCCTACGACCAGGGTCTCTGGACCATCCCGACGATGCCGGTCGGCACCGCGACGCTCGACATCGTTGCGACCGTCGCCCTCGGCGGGCGCCTGTACAACACCGCCGAGGTGATCGACGTGGTCGGCGTCGATCCGGATTCGACCCCCGGGAACGGGGACCTCCTCGAAGACGACATGGATCGAGTGTCGGTGACCGTGACGAACGGCGGCACCCTCACACCAGGCCTGCCCGGGGCGATCTGCTACCCGATCGCCGACGGGCCCGGCTCACTCGGCATCTCCGATCTGCTGACGCGCGTGTATCGAGACACCGGCGTCGAAGAGGCGATCACGGTCGGCAACGCAGGCACCGGCACGAGCAACATCGAAGCCTCGGCGATGCACCCCGTCACCGGCGTGTTGTACTCGGCCGAGCAATCCGGCACGACCGGAATCTTCGGTTCGATCGACCTCGAGACCGGAGCCTTCAGCGCCATCGGCACGGCGATCGGGTCGGGGACCGGCTTCGACTCCTCGGGCAATCCGGCGACCGGCAACTTCAACGACATCGACGGCATGCACTTCGATCCGCAGACGGGGAACCTGTTCGCCTCGGTCCGGCGCTCGGGTCTCCCCGACCTGTTGATCCAGATCGATCCCGCGACCGGAACGTTCGTGCCGAACGCCTTCGACTCCGACAGCAATCCGGGAACGCAGGAGGACTACGTCGAGATCGTCCCGGTCAGCGGGCTGGGCGACATCGACGCACTCGCGATCGATCTCGACGGGACGCTCTACGGTGCCGCCAACGCCGGCACCACGTCGACGCAGCGGCTGGTCCGCATCGACAAGGTCACGGGCGCGACGACCAACGTGGGCATCGTGTTCCACAACGGCAGCCAGATCCAGGACATCGAAGGCATGAGCTTCGACAACCAGGGTCAGCTGTACATCACGACCGGAAACGGCGGGGCCCTCGACAGCGGCTTCTACGACCTCGACAAGACCCCCGACGTGCTCGGTCGCGTCAATACGCTCACGTACACGGCACTCGGGCTCGGCGACGACTACGAGGCGCTCACCTGTGGCCTGCCGCCGACAGATGTGGCCCTGACGAAGACCGTCGACGACAGCACGCCGTCGACCGGCGACACCGTCACGTTCACCATCGAGATCACCAACAACGGCCCGACGATCGCGACGGGCATCAAGGTCACCGACATCATCCCGGCCGGCCTGAGCTACGTGTCGCACGTCCCGTCGAAGGGCGCGTACGTCCCCGGCACCGGTGTCTGGAGCGCGAGCGGATTGACGGTCGGCAGCTCTGCAACGCTGACCATCACGGCGACGGTGACGGCCGGCTTCGGGACCAGCATCACGAACACCGCGACCGTGACCCGCCTGGACCAACCCGATCTCGACCCGACGAACGACACCGACTCGGCCGAACTCGTGATCGGCGTGACGCTGGCCGACATCCGTGGCGCGGTCTACAACGACGACGACGGGAACGGGCTCATCGCTCCCGACGACACTCCCATCGAGGGCGTGACGATCTCGCTGTACGAGGACAACGACGACGACGGCGTCCCCGACGGGCCGGCCATCGCCGTGACGACCACGTTGGCCGATGGTACGTACGTCTTTCAGAATTTGCCGAACGGTCAGTTCCTCGTCATCGAGACCGACCTGCCGGGATACGCGAGCGTCACCGATGCCGACGGGGCCAATGACAACACGATCACCGTGGTGCTCGACGGCTCGGGCACGAACAGCAACGGCAACGATTTTCTCGATATCGAGCTCATACCCGAGCTCGGCATCGCGAAGGCGCTCACGTCGAACGCGGACGAGGACGGCAGCGGTGATGTGTCGGTCGGCGACACGTTGTCGTATTCGGTCACTGCGACGAACACCGGCTTGGTGCCCCTCACCGACGTGGTCGTGACCGATGACCTGATCTCGCCGTCCTCCACGACCTGTGCAACGGTGGTGGTCGGCGCAACGTGTCTGCTCACCGGCACGTATGTGGTGACAGCGGCAGACGTCGCGGCGGGTTCGATCGTGAACAACGCCACCGCCGACGCGGACGAAACGAGTCCGGTGACCGACAGCGTGACCTTGCCGGTGCCGTCGCCGTCGCTGCTCGTCGACAAGCCGGCTCCGACGAATGCGGATGAGGACGGCAGCGGTGACGTGTCGGCGGGTGACACGTTGACGTACACGATCACGGCGACGAACAACGGGACGGCGACGCTGACGAATGTGGCGGTGTCGGACGGTTTGATCACGGCGACGGGTGGCACGACGCCGTGTGCGCTGGTCGCACCCGGCGCGACGTGCACGTTGATCGGTACGTATGTGGTGACCGCGGCTGATGTGACAGCCGGTCAGGTCGACAACACGGGCACGGCCGACAGTGATCAGACCGGTCCGGTGACCGACGACGAGACGGTCCCGGTGCCGACCCCGGCCTCTGCCGTGGACAAGCCGGCTCCGACGAATGCCGACGAGGACGGCAGCGGTGACGTGTCGGCGGGTGACACGTTGACGTACACGATCACGGCGACGAACTCGGGTGGCGCGAATCTCACCAACGTGGTGGTGTCGGACGGTTTGATCATGGCGACGGGTGGGTCGACGCCGTGTGCGTTGGTGGCGCCGGCTGGTACGTGCACGTTGATCGGGACGTACGTGGTGACCGCGGCGACGTGACGCCGGTCAGATCGACAACACCGGTACGGCCGACTCGGATCAGACGGGTGCGGTGACCGATGACGAGACCGTTGTCGTTCCTGCTCCGGCTCTGTCGGTGGACAAGCCGGCTCCGACGAATGCGGACGAGGACGGCAGCGGCGACGTGTCGGCGGGTGACACGCTGACGTACACGATTACTGCAACGAACTCGGGGACGCCAACCTCACCAACGTGGTGGTGTCGGATCCTTTGATCATGCCTTCGTGGCACGACCCCGTGTGCGTGCGTCGCTCCGGGTGGCACCTGCCGTCCTGGTCGGGACGTACGTGGTGAAGGCGAGCGACCTGGGCGGGACATCGACAACACCGGCACGGCCGACAGTGACCAGACCGGCCCGGTGACGGACGTGGAAACGGTCCCGGTGCCGACCCCGACCTTCTCCGTGGACAAGGAGCTCACCGGAATGCCGACGAGGACGGCAGCGGCGACGTGTCGGCGGGTGACACGTTGACGTACACCATTACTGCAACGAACACCGGGACAGCGAGCCTGACCAACGTGGTGGTCAGCGACCCCCTGATCACGCCCTCGGGTGGCACGACCCCGTGCGCCGTCGTGCTCCTGGTGGTACCTGCCGTTGGTCGGGACGTACGTGGTCACGGCGGCGATGTGGGCGGGACAGTCGACAACACCGGCACGGCCGACAGTGACCAGACCGGCCCGGTGACCGACGACGAGACGGTCCTGGTGCCGACCCCGACCTTCACCGTCGACAAGCCGGCTCCGACGAATGCGGACGAGGACGGCAGCGGCGACGTGTCGGCTGGCGACACGCTGACGTACACGATCACTGCAACCAACACCGGCGGCGCAAGCCTGACCAACCTGGTGGTGTCCGACTCTGATCACGGCCTCGTGGCACGACCCCGTGTGCGCTGGTGGCTCCTGGCGGCACCTGCACGTTGGTCGGTACGTACGTGGTGACCGCGGCGATGTGCGGCGGGACAGGTCGACAACACCGGCACGGCCGACTGGGATCAGACCGGTCCGGTGACCGACGACGAGACGGTCCCGGTGCCGACTCCGGCCCTGTCCGTGGACAAGCCGGCTCCGACGAATGCCGACGAGGACGGTAGCGGCGACGTGTCGGCGGGTGACACGTTGACGTACACGATCACTGCGACGAACTCGGGTGGCGCGAATCTCACCAATGTGGTGGTGTCGGACCGCTTGATCATGGCGACGGGTGGGTCGACGCCGTGTGCGTTGGTGGCGCCGGCTGGTACGTGCACGTTGATCGGGACGTACGTGGTGACCGCGGCTGACGTGACAGCCGGTCAGATCGACAACACGGGTACGGCCGACTCGGATCAGACGGGTCCGGTGACCGATGACGAGACCGTTGTCGTTCCTGCTCCGGCTCTGTCGGTGGACAAGCCGGCTCCGACGAATGCGGACGAGGACGGCAGCGGCGACGTGTCGGCGGGTGACACGCTCACGTACACGGTGACCGCGACGAACTCGGGTGGCGCGAATCTCACGAACGTGGTGGTGTCGGACGGTTTGATCACGGCCACGGGTGGCACGACGCCGTGTGCGTTGGTCGCTCCGGGTGGCACCTGCACGTTGGTCGGGACGTACGTGGTGACGGCGGCGGATGTTGCGGCGGGTCAGGTCGACAACACCGGCACGGCCGACAGTGATCAGACCGGTCCGGTGACCGACGACGAGACGGTCCTGGTGCCGACCCCGACGTTGACCGTCGACAAGCCGGCTCCGACGAATGCGGACGAGGACGGCAGCGGTGACGTGTCGGCGGGCGACACCTTGACGTACACGATGACCGCGACGAACTCCGGAACGGCGAACCTCACGAACGTGGTGGTCAGCGACAGTCTGATCACGGCCACGGGTGGCACGACGCCGTGTGCGCTGGTCGCACCCGGCGCGACGTGCACGTTGACCGGGACGTATGTGGTGACCGCGGCTGATGTGGCAGCCGGTCAGATCGACAACACCGGTACTGCGGATTCGGATCAGACGGGTGCGGTGACCGATGACGAGACGGTTCCGGTGCCGACCCCGACGTTGTCGGTGGACAAGCCGGCGCCTGCGAATGCGGACGAGGACGGCAGCGGTGACGTGTCGGCGGGCGACACGTTGACGTACACGATCACGGCGACGAACTCCGGGACGGCGAACCTCACGAACGTGGTGGTCAGCGACAGTCTGATCACGGCCACGGGTGGCACGACGCCGTGCGCACTGGTCGCACCCGGCGCGACGTGCACGTTGGTGGGTACCTACGTGGTGACCGCGGCTGATGTGACAGCCGGTCAGATCGACAACATCGGTACGGCCGATTCGGATCAGACGGGTGCGGTGACCGATGACGAGACCGTCGCCGCTTCCGACTCCGGCTCTGTCGGTGGACAAGCCGGCTCCGACGAATGCTGACGAGGACGGTTCCGGTGACGTGTCGGAGGGTGACACGTTGACGTACACGGTCACGGCGACGAACTCGGGTGGCGCGAATCTCACGAACGTGGTGGTGTCGGACGATCTGATCACGGCGACGGGTGGGTCGACGCCGTGTGCGCTGGTCGCACCTGGTGCGACGTGCACGTTGATCGGTACGTACGTGGTGACCGCGGCGGATGTGACAGCCGGTCAGATCGACAACACGGGCACCGCCGACAGTGATCAGACCGGTCCGGTGACCGACGACGAGACGGTCCTGGTGCCGACCCCGACGTTGACCGTCGACAAGCCGGCTCCAGCGAACGCGGACGAGGACGGCAGCGGAGGTGTGACGGTTGGTGACACGCTGACGTACACGATCACGGCCACGAACACCGGCACGGCGAACCTGACCACCGTGGTCGTGTCGGACGGTCTGATCACGGCCACGGGTGGCTCCACCCCCTGTGCGCTCGTGGTGCCAGGAGACACGTGCACGTTGGTGGGTACGTACGTGGTGACGGCGGCAGATGTTGCAGCCGGTCAGATCGACAACACGGGCACGGCCAACAGTGATCAGACCGGTCCGGTGACCGACGACGAGACGGTCCTGGTGCCGACCCCGACGTTGACCGTCGACAAGCCGGCTCCGACGAACGCGGACGAGGACGGCAGCGGTGACGTGTCGGTGGACGACACGCTCACCTACACGGTCACGGCCACGAACAACGGCGTCAGCTCGCTCACGACCGTGGTGGTGACCGACGACCTGATCGCGCCGACGGGTGGGACGACGCCGTGCGCCGTCCTGCTTCCTGGTGGCACCTGCACGCTGATCGGTACGTACGTGGTGACTGCCGCTGATGTAGCGGCGGGTCAGATCGACAACACCGGCACCGCCGACAGCGACCAGACGACCCCGGTCACCGACGACGAGACGGTGGTCGTCCCGGCTCCGGCTCTGTCGATCGACAAGCCGGCACCGGCGAATGCGGACGAGGACGGCAGTGGTGACGTGTCGGTCGGCGACACCCTGACGTACACGATCACGGCGACGAACTCGGGTGGCGCGAATCTCACGAACGTGGTGGTGTCGGACGGTCTGATCACGGCGACGGGCGGCTCGACGCCGTGTGCGCTCGTCGCACCGGCCGGCACCTGCACGTTGATCGGTACGTACGTGGTGACTGCCGCTGATGTAGCGGCGGGTCAGATCGACAACACCGGCACCGCCGACAGCGACCAGACGCCACCGGTCGACCGACGACGAGACGGTGTCGGTACCTGCCCCGGCACTGTCGGTGGACAAGCCGGCTCCCGTGAATGCGGACGAGGACGGCAGTGGTGACGTGTCGGTCGGTGACACCCTGACGTACACGATCACGGCGACGAACTCTGGTGGCGCGAATCTCACGAACGTGGTGGTGTCCGACGGTCTGATCACGGCGACGGGCGGCTCGACGCCGTGTGCGCTGGTCGCTCCGGCGGGGACCTGCACGTTGGTGGGTACGTATGTGGTGACGGCCGCCGACGTGACGGCCGGTTCGATCGTGAACACGGCGACGACCGACTCGGACCAGACGCCACCGGCGACCGACGACGAGACGGTGTCGGTACCTGTCCCCGCACTGTCGGTGGACAAGCCGGCTCCCGTGAATGCGGATGAAGACGGCAGTGGTGACGTGTCGGTCGGTGACACCCTGACGTACACGATCACGGCGACGAACTCGGGTGGCGCGAATCTCACGAACGTGGTGGTGTCCGACGGTCTGATCACGGCGACGGGCGGCTCGACGCCGTGCGCGCTCGTCGCACCGGCGGGGACCTGCACGCTGATCGGTACGTACGTGGTCACGGCTGCGGATGTTGCGGCTGGTCAGATCGACAACACCGGTGCCGCCGACAGCGATCAGACCGGTCCGGTGACCGACGACGAGACAGTGCCCGTTCTGACGCCCGTGCTCGCACTCGACAAGGCGGCGCCGGTGCTCAGCGCCGATACGGACTCGAGTGGTGACATCTCGGCCGGTGACACGCTCACCTACACGATCACCGCAACCAACACTGGCACCGCGAACTTGACGAATCTCCTCGTCAGCGACGACCTCATCACGGCCACGGGTGGGACGACGCCGTGTGCGCTGGTCGCACCCGGCGGGACGTGCACGTTGGTGGGTACCTATGTGGTGACCGCGGCGGATGTGACAGCCGGTCAGATCGACAACAGCGGTACTGCGGATTCGGATCAGACCGGTCCGGTGACCGACCTCGAGACGACGCTGCTTCCGACTCCGAACTTGTCGGTGGACAAGCCGGCGCCTGCGAATGCGGACGAGGACGGTTCGGGTGACGTGTCGGTGGGTGACACGTTGACGTACACGGTGACGGCGACGAACTCCGGGACGGCGAACCTGACGAACGTGGTGGTGTCCGACAGTTTGATCACGGCGACGGGTGGTTCGACGCCGTGTGCGCTGGTGGCACCCGGCGCGACGTGCACGTTGATCGGGACGTATGTGGTGACCGCGGCTGATGTGGCAGCCGGTCAGATCGACAATACCGGCTCGGCCGACAGTGATCAGACGGGTGCGGTGACCGACGACGAGACGGTTCCGGTGCCGACCCCGACGTTGTCGGTGGACAAGCCGGCGCCGACGAATGCGGACGAGGACGGTTCCGGTGACGTGTCGGTCGGTGACACGTTGACGTACACGGTCACGGCGACGAACTCCGGGACGGCGAACCTCACGAACGTGGTGGTCACCGACAGTCTGATCACCGCGACGGGTGGTTCGACGCCGTGCGCACTGGTCGCACCCGGCGCGACGTGCACGTTGATCGGTACCTATGTGGTGACCGCGGCGGATGTGGCAGCCGGTCAGATCGACAACACGGGTACGGCGGATTCGGATCAGACGGGTGCGGTGACCGATGACGAGACCGTCGTCGTTCCTGGTCCGGCGCTGTCGGTGGACAAGCCGGCGCCTGCGAATGCGGACGAGGACGGCAGTGGTGATGTGTCGGTCGGTGACACGTTGACGTACACGGTCACGGCGACGAACTCCGGGACGGCGAACCTCACGAACGTGGTGGTCAGCGACAGTCTGATCACCGCGACGGGTGGGACGACACCGTGTGTGACCGTGCTGCCGGGTGGTACGTGCACGTTGGTGGGTACGTATGTGGTGACCGCGGCTGATGTGGCAGCCGGTCAGATCGACAACACGGGTACGGCGGATTCGGATCAGACGGGTGCGGTGACCGATGACGAGACGGTTCCGGTGCCGACCCCGACGTTGTCGGTGGACAAGCCGGCGCCGGCGAATGCGGACGAGGACGGCAGTGGTGATGTGTCGGTGGGTGACACGTTGACGTACACGGTGACGGCGACGAACTCCGGGACGGCGAACCTCACGAACGTGGTGGTGACCGACAGTTTGATCACGGCGACGGGTGGCACGACGCCGTGTGCGCTGGTCGCACCCGGCGCGACGTGCACGTTGATCGGCACGTATGTGGTGACCGCGGCGGATGTGGCAGCCGGTCAGATCGACAATACCGGCTCGGCCGACAGTGATCAGACGGGTGCGGTGACCGACGACGAGACGGTTCCGGTGCCGACCCCGACGTTGTCCGTGGACAAGCCGGCTCCGACGAATGCGGACGAGGACGGTTCCGGTGATGTGTCGGTCGGTGACACGTTGACGTACACGGTGACGGCGACGAACTCCGGGACGGCGAACCTCACGAACGTGGTGGTGACCGACAACTTGATCACGGCGACGGGCGGCTCGACGCCGTGTGCGCTGGTCGCACCCGGCGCGACGTGCACGTTGATCGGTACCTATGTGGTGACCGCGGCTGATGTGACAGCCGGTCAGATCGACAACACGGGTACTGCGGATTCGGATCAGACGGGTGCGATGACCGATGACGAGACCGTTCCGGTGCCGACCCCGGACTTGTCCGTGGACAAGCCGGCTCCGACGAATGCGGACGAGGACGGTTCCGGTGATGTGTCGGTCGGTGACACGTTGACGTACACGGTGACGGCGACGAACTCCGGGACGGCGAACCTGACGAACGTGGTGGTGACCGACAACTTGATCACGGCGACGGGTGGCACGACGCCGTGTGCGCTGGTCGCACCCGGCGCGACGTGCACGTTGGTGGGTACCTATGTGGTGACCGCGGCCGATGTGACAGCCGGTCAGATCGACAACACGGGTACTGCGGATTCGGATCAGACGGGTGCGGTGACCGATGACGAGACCGTTCCGGTGCCGACCCCGGACTTGTCCGTGGACAAGCCGGCTCCGACGAATGCGGACGAGGACGGCAGCGGTGATGTGTCGGTCGGTGACACGCTGACGTACACGGTGACGGCGACGAACTCCGGGACGGCGAACCTCACGAACGTGGTGGTGTCCGACAGTTTGATCACGGCGACGGGTGGCACGACGCCGTGTGCGCTGGTCGCACCCGGCGCGACGTGCACGTTGATCGGTACGTATGTGGTGACGGCCGGGGACGTGGCGACGGGAGCGGTCGTGAACACGGCCACGGCCGACTCCGACCAGTCTCCGCCGGTCACCGATGACGAAACGACGCTCGTGCCGACACCATCGTTGGCTGTCGACAAGCCGGCGCCGGTGCTCAGCGATGACGCCGACTCGAGTGGTGATATTTCTGCCGGTGACACGTTGACGTACACGATCACCGCCACCAACACCGGTGGCTCCAACCTGACCGATGTGGTGGTCACCGACAACCTGATCACCACGACCGGTGGCACGACGCCGTGCGGTCTACTGGGAACGGGCGGTACCTGCACGTTGGTGGGTACGCACGTGGTGACGGCTGCCGATGTCACGGCGGGTTCGATCGTCAACACGGCAACCGCCGACAGCGACCAAACTCCGTCGGTCGATGACGGTGAGACGACGCCGGTGCCATCGCCGTCGTTGGCGGTGGACAAGCCGGCGCCCTCGAATGCCGATGAGGACGGTTCGGGTGACGTGTCGGTCGGTGACACGTTGACGTACACGGTCACCGCGACGAACAACGGCACGGCGAATCTCACGAACGTCGTGGTGTCGGACAGCCTGATCACAGCGACGGGTGGGACGACGCCGTGTGCGCTGGTCGCGCCGGCCGGCACCTGCACGCTGATCGGTACCTCTGTGGTGACCGCCGCAGATGTCGCGGCGGGTCGGATCGACAACACGGGCACGGCCGATTCGGATCAGACCGGTCCGGTGACCGACGACGAGACGGTGGTGCTGCCGTCGCCGTCGTTGGCGGTGGACAAGCCGGCACCGACCAACGCGGACGAGGACGGTTCCGGTGACCTTTCGGTCGGCGACACGCTCACGTACACGGTCACCGCCACGAACAACGGAACCTCGACGCTCACGAACGTCGTCGTGTCCGACAACTTGATCACAGCCACGAGTGGCACGACCCCCTGTGTCATCGTGCTGCCCGGCGGGACCTGCACGCTGATCGGTGAGTACGTAGTGACAGCGGCCGACGTCACGGCTGGTCAGATCGACAACACCGGCACCGCCGACAGCGACCAGACCGGTTCGGTGACCGATGACGAGACGGTCATCATCCCGTCGCCTGGTCTGTCCGTGGACAAGCCGGCGCCGGCGAACGCGGACGAGGACGGCAGCGGTGACGTGTCCGTGGGTGACACCCTCACGTACACGATCACGGCCACGAACACCGGTGGGGCGAATCTGACCAGCCTGGTTGTGTCCGACGACTTGATCACGCCGACGGGTGGTACCACTCCGTGCGCGGCTCGTGACGACCGGGGGCACCTGCACGTTGATCGGTACGTACGTGGTGACCACTGCCGACCTGGTCGATGGCACGATCGTGAACACCGCAACGGCTGACTCGGTCCAGGCGCCGCCGGTGACCGATGACAACACAGTGGTCGCTCCCGCTCCGTCGTTGTCGGTGGTCAAGCCGGCCCCGACGCTCACGACCGACGCCGACTCGAGCGGTGACGTGTCGGTGGGAGACACCTTGACGTACACGATCACTGCCTCGAACAGTGGCGCCGCGAACCTGACGAACGTCGTGGTGTCCGATGATCTGATCACGCCGACGGGTGGCACGACTCCGTGCGCGACCGTCGCTCCGGGTGGGATCTGTACGCTCGTGGGTACGTATGTGGTGACGGCGGCCGATGTCACGGTGGGTTCGATCGTGAACACGGGTGCGGCGGATTCGGATCAGACGGGTGCGGTGACCGATGACGAGACGACGCTGCTTCCGACTCCGGACTTGTCGGTGGACAAGCCGGCTCCTGCGAATGCGGACGAGGACGGTTCGGGTGATGTGTCGGTGGGTGACACGTTGACGTACACGGTGACGGCGACGAACGCCGGGACGGCGAACCTGACGAACGTGGTGGTGACCGACAGTTTGATCACGGCGACGGGTGGCACGACGCCGTGTGCGCTGGTCGCACCCGGCGCGATACGTGCACGTTGATCGGCACGTATGTGGTGACCGCGGCTGATGTGGCAGCCGGTCAGATCGACAATACCGGCTCGGCCGACAGTGATCAGACGGGTGCGGTGACCGATGACGAGACGACGCTGCTTCCGACTCCGGACTTGTCGGTGGACAAGCCGGCGCCTGCGAATGCGGACGAGGACGGTTCGGGTGATGTGTCGGTGGGTGACACGTTGACGTACACGGTGACGGCGACGAACTCCGGGACGGCGAACCTGACGAACGTGGTGGTGACCGACAGTTTGATCACGGCGACGGGTGGCACGACGCCGTGTGCGCTGGTCGCACCCGGCGCGACGTGCACGTTGATCGGCACGTATGTGGTGACCGCGGCTGATGTGGCAGCCGGTCAGATCGACAATACCGGCTCGGCCGACAGTGATCAGACGGGTGCGGTGACCGATGACGAGACCGTTCCGGTGCCGACCCCGACGTTGTCGGTGGACAAGCCGGCGCCTGCGAATGCGGACGAGGACGGCAGTGGTGATGTGTCGGTGGGTGACACGTTGACGTACACGGTGACGGCGACGAACGCCGGGACGGCGAACCTGACGAATGTTGTGGTGACCGACAACTTGATCACGGCGACGGGTGGCACGACCCCCTGCGCGCTCGTGGTGCCGGGAGATACGTGCACGTTGGTGGGTACGTATGTGGTGACGGCAGCCGACGTGGCTGCCGGTGTGATCCTGAACACCGGTACCGCGGACAGTGATCAGACGGGTCCGGTGACCGATGACGAGACGACGCCGGTGCCGACGCCGTCGTTGGTGGTGGACAAGCCGGCTCCGACGAATGCGGACGAGGACGGCAGCGGCGACGTGTCGCTCGGTGACACGCTCACGTACACGATCACCGCGAGCAACGTCGGTGTGTCCAACTTGACGAACGTCGTGGTCACCGACACCCTGATCACCGTCACCGGAGGGACATCGCCCTGCGCAGTCGTGCTCCCAGGTGGTACCTGCACACTGGTCGGTACCCACACGGTGACGGCTGGCGACCTCACTGCTGGCTCGATCGTCAACACGGGTACGGCCGATTCGGATCAGACCGGTCCGGTGACCGACGACGAGACGACACTGGTGCCGACGCCGACGTTGTCGGTGGACAAGCCGGCTCCGACGAATGCGGACGAGGACGGTTCGGGTGATGTGTCGGTGGGTGACACGTTGACGTACACGATGACCGCGACGAACGCCGGGACGGCGAACCTGACGAACGTGGTGGTGACCGACAGTTTGATCACGGCGACGGGTGGCACGACCCCCTGCGCGCTCGTGGCGCCGGGAGATACGTGCACGTTGGTGGGTACGTATGTGGTGACGGCAGCCGACGTGGCTGCCGGTCAGATCGTCGAACACGGCGACGGCGGACCGGATCAGACGGGTGCGGTGACCGATGACGAGACGGTTCCGGTTGCCGACGCCGACGCTCGGGTGGACAAGCCGGCGCCGGCGAATGCGGACGAGGACGGCAGTGGTGACGTGTCGGTGGGTGACACGTTGACGTACACGATCACGGCGACGAACACCGGGACGGCGAACCTGACGAACGTGGTGGTGACCGACAGTTTGATCACGGCGACGGGTGGCACGACCCCCTGCGCGCTCGTGGTGCCGGGAGATACGTGCACGTTGGTGGGTACGTATGTGGTGACGGCAGCCGACGTGGCTGCCGGTCAGATCGTGAACACGGGTACGGCGGATTCGGATCAGACGGGTGCGGTGACCGATGACGAGACGGTTCCGGTGCCGACCCCGACGCTCGAGGTGGACAAGCCGGCTCCGACGAATGCGGACGAGGACGGTTCGGGTGACGTGTCGGTCGGTGACACGTTGACGTACACGATCACCGCGACGAACACCGGGACGGCGAACCTGACGAACGTGGTGGTGACCGACAGTTTGATCACGGCGACGGGTGGCACGACCCCCTGCGCGTCCGCGGTGCCGGGAGATACGTGCACGTTGGTGGGTACGTATGTGGTGACGGCAGCCGACGTGGCTGCCGGTGTGATCCTGAACACCGCCACAGCCGACTCGGATCAGACTCCACCGATCGACGACAGTCAGACCACTCCGGTGCTCGTGCCGGCGTTGGCAGTCGACAAGCCGGCCCCGACCAACGCGGACGAGGACGGCAGCGGTGACGTGTCGGTGGGTGACACGTTGACGTACACGGTCACGGCGACGAACACCGGCGGGTCGAACCTGACGAACGTCGTGGTGACCGACAGCCTGATCACGCCGTCCGGTGGGACATCGCCGTGTGTGCTGGTCCTGCCGGGAGATACGTGCACCTTGGTGGGTACGTACGTCGTGACGGCAGCCGATGTCGCTGCGGGTTCGATCGTGAACACGGCAACCGCAGACAGTGACCAGACACCGTCGATCGACGACGATGAGACGACGCCGGTGCCGTCGCCGTCCTTGGCGATCGACAAGCCGGCGCCGACCAATGCGGACGAGGACGCCAGCGGTGACGTGTCGGTCGGTGACACGCTCACGTACACGATCACCGCCACCAACAACGGCACGGCCAACCTCACGAACGTGATCGTGACCGACGGCCTGATCACCGCGACCGGCGGCATCACTCCGTGTGGGCTGGTTGCACCGGGAGACACGTGCACGTTGGTGGGGACGTACGTGGTGACGGCGGCCGATGTGGCGGCGGCTCAGATCGACAACACCGGCACCGCCGATTCGGATCAGACGGGTCCGGTGACCGATGACGTGACGGTTCCGGTGCCTGCCCCGTCGCTGGTGGTGGACAAGCCGGCTCCGACCAATGCGGACGAGGACGGTTCGGGTGATGTGTCGGTGGGTGACACGTTGACGTACACGATCACGGCGACGAACGCAGGCACGGCGTCGTTGACGAACGTCGTGGTGTCCGATGGGCTGATCACTCCGACCGGCGGGACGACGCCGTGCATCGTGTTGATTCCCGGCAACGGTTGCACATTGGTTGGCACCTACGTGGTGACCGCAGCAGATGTGGCCGCCGGTCAGATCGACAACACCGGCACCGCGGATTCGGATCAGACGCCACCGGTGACCGATGACGAGACGGTCGTCGTTCCTTCGCCGGGTCTGTCGATCGACAAGCCGGCGCCGACCAACGCAGACGAGGACGGAAGCGGCGACGTGTCTGTCGGCGACACCTTGACGTACATCGTCACGGCGACGAACGATGGTGGGTCGAATCTGACGAGTGTCGTGGTCAGCGATGACATGATCACGCCCACGGGAGGTACGACTCCGTGTGCCCTGGTCGCACCGGGAGGCAATTGCACCCTGGCCGGCACGTATGTGGTGACGGCTGCCGATCTGGTCGACGGCACGATCGTGAACACGGCAACGGCCGACTCGGTCCAGACGCCGCCGGTGACCGACGACAACACGGTGGTCGCGCCCTTTCCGTCGTTGTCGATCGTCAAGCCTGCCCCGACGAATGCCGACGACGATGGTTCGGGTGACGTGTCGGTCGGCGACACGCTGACGTACACGATCACCGCGTCGAACACCGGCGCAGCGAACCTGACGAACGTCGTGGTGTCCGATGATCTGATCACCCCGACCGGTGGCACGACACCGTGTGGGAGTGTCGCATCGGGTGGGATCTGCACATTGGTCGGCACGTATGTGGTGACGGCAGCGGATGTCGCAGCAGGTTCGATCGTGAACACGGCCACCGCTGACAGCGTTCAGACGCTTCCGGTCACCGACGACGAGACCACGCCGGTGCCGACGCCGGAACTGTCGGTGGACAAGCCGGCGCCCGCGAACGCGGACGAGGACGGCAGCGGTGATGTCTCGGTCGGTGACACCTTGACGTACACGATCACCGCCACCAACACCGGGACGGCGAACCTGCTCGATGTCGTCGTCTCCGATGATCTGATCACGCCGACGGGTGGTACCACGCCGTGCGCAAGCCTGTCGCCGGGCGCGACCTGCACGCTGGTCGGCACCTACGTCGTGACCGTGGCCGACGAGACGGCCGGTTCGATCGTGAACACTGCGACGGCCGACTCCGACCAGACGACACCGGTGACCGACGAAGAGACGACACCGGTCAACGATGCCGCTCTGGCGGTCGACAAGCCGGCGCCGTCCAATGCGGACGAGGACGGTTCGGGTGATGTGTCGGTGGGTGACACGCTGACGTACACGATCACCGCGACCAACGCCGGCAGCGGCAATCTCACCAACCTGATCGTCACCGACGACCTGATCACGCCGACCGGTGGCACCACACCGTGTGCGCTCGTCGCACCGGGTGCCACCTGCACCCTTGTCGGCACCTACGTGGTGACCGGAGCGGACGTGACGGCCGGTTCGATCGTCAACACGGCAACCGCCGACAGCGACCAGACCACCCCGGTGACCGATGACGAGACCACGCCCGTGCCGACGCCCTCGCTGTCGATCGACAAGGCCGCACCGGTGAACACCGCCGACGCCGATGGATCGGGCGACATCTCGGCGGGTGACACCTTGACCTACACGATCACCGCGACCAACGCCGGCACCGCGGCCCTCACCGACGTCGTCGTGACCGATGACCTCATCACCCCGACGGGCGGCACGACACCCTGTGGTCTGGTCGCACCCGGCGACACGTGCACACTGGTCGGCACCTACGTGGTGACCGCCGCCGACGTCGTCGCCGGGTCGATCGTCAACACGGCAACCGCCGATTCCGATCAGACCGGCCCGGTCGATGACACCGAGACGACCCCACTCCCCGCGCCGGCGCTCGTGGTCGACAAGCCGGCGCCCACGAACGCAGACGAGGATGGCAGCGGCGACGTCTCGCTCGGCGACACGCTGACGTACACGGTCACCGCCACCAACGTCGGTGTGTCGAATCTGACCGATGTCGTGGTCACCGACTCACTGATCATCGTCACCGGCGGGACCTCCCCCTGCGCCACCGTGTTGCCGGGTGGCACCTGCACCCTCGTGGGCACCTATTCGGTGACCGCCGTCGACGTGACCTCGGGCTCGATCGTGAACACGGCGACGGCCGACTCCGACCAGACGCCTCCCGTCGATGACGTCCAGGTGACGCCGGTGCCGAGCCCGGCTCTCGAGATCGTCAAGTCCGCGCCGAGCAACGCGGACGAGGACGGCAGTGGCGACGTCTCCGTCGGCGACACGCTCACTTACCTCGTCACAGCTCGGAACATCGGTGGCGCCGGCCTCACGAACGTCGTCGTGACGGACCCCCGCCTCACGCCGACCGGCGGCGACACGCCGTGCGCACTGCTCGCACCGGGCGACTCGTGCACGTTGATCGGCACCTACGTGGTCTCGGCTGGCGATTCCGCAGTCGGTAGCATCGTCAACACCGCAACGGCTGACTCCGATCAGACCGACCCGGTGACCGATTCGGTCACCACGCCCGTGCCGGTTGCTGCGCTCGTCGTCGTCAAGCCGGCCCCGACGTTGTCGGCCGACGCCGACGGATCCGGCGACATCTCGGCCGGTGACACGCTCACCTACACGATCACCGCCACGAACGTGGGGGGCGCCACCCTCACCGACGTGACCGTGACCGACGACCTGATCACACCGACCGGCGGATCCACACCCTGCGCCCTCGTCGCATCCGGGGACACGTGCACCCTGATCGGCACCTACGTCGTGACCCCCGCCGATGTGGCGGCGGGGACGATCCTCAACACGGCGACCGCCGACTCCGTCCAGACGGCGCCCACGACCGATGACGAGACCACGACCGTACCGGCGCCGGGCCTCGTCGTCCTGAAGCCGGCCCCGACCAACGCTGACGAAGACGGCAGTGGTGACGTGTCGGTGGGCGACACGCTGACCTACACGATCACGGCCACCAACACCGGTGACGCGAACCTGACGAACGTGGTCGTCTCGGACGACCTGATCACAGCTACCGGCGGCAGCACCCCCTGCGTGCTGGTCGTGCCGGGAGACACGTGCACGCTGACCGGGACCTACTCGGTGTCGGCCCCCGACATCAGCGCCGGCAGCATCGTGAATACGGCAACCGCCGACTCCGACCAGACCCCGCCGGTCACCGATGTCCGGACCACCCCGGTTCCGTCGCCGGACCTGGCGATCGACAAGCCCGCACCCGTGAACGCGGATGAGGACGGCAGCGGTGACGTGTCGGTCGGTGACACGTTGACGTACACGATCACCGCCACCAACACGGGCCTTGCGAACCTGACCAATGTGGTCGTGACCGACGATCTGATCGCGGCGACCGGCGGCACCACCCCGTGTGCGACGGTCGCGCCGAATGGCACCTGCACGCTCGTCGGCGAGTACATAGTGACCGCCGCCGACATCACTGCAGGGTCGATCGACAACACGGCAACGGCCGACTCCGATCAGACCGGCCCCGTGACCGACGACGTCAGCATCCCGGTACAGACCCCGGTGCTCGAGATCGTGAAGCCGGCACCGACGAATACCGACGAGGACGGCTCGGGTGACGTGTCGGTGGGTGACACGCTCACGTACACGATCACCGCCACCAATGGGGGCGGTGCGAACCTGACGAACGTCGTCGTCACCGACGATCTGATCAGCCCCAGCGGCGGGACGACGCCGTGTGCGCTCGTCGCCCCCGGGGACACCTGCACGTTGACCGGTACCCATGTGGTGACCGCTGCCGACGTTGCGAACGGCATCGTCACCAACACGGCGACGGCCGACAGCGACCAGACCGCGCCGGTCGACGACACCGTGGATGTCCCGGCACCGATCCCGGCCGTCGAGATCGTGAAGCCGGCCCCTGTCAACGCGGACGAGGACGGCAGTGGCGACGTGTCGGCCGGTGACACCTTGACGTACACGATCACCGCGACGAACACGGGCGGGGCCAATCTCACCGACGTGGTGGTCACCGACGACCTCATCACGCCGACCGGCGGCAGCACCCCCTGCGTACTCGTCGCAGCGGGGGACACCTGCACCCTCATCGGTACGTACGTGGTGACTACCGCCGACGTGACCGCCGGTCAGGTCGTCAACGAGGCGACCGTCAGCACGGTCCAGACTCCAGATGACACAGCGACCCGCACAACGCCGGTGCCGCCGCCCGCCCTCGCCGTCGACAAGGCGACGCCGGTCAATGCGGACGAGGACCGCAGTGGTGACGTGTCGGTCGGCGACACGCTGACCTACACGATCACCGCCACCAACATCGGGATCGCCCGCCTCACCGACGTCATCGTGAGCGACCCCTTGATCACGCCGACCGGCGGCACGACTCCCTGCACGCTGATGGCACCTGCGCAGACGTGCACGCTCGTGGGAACGTATGTCGTGGCCGCCGCCGACGTGGCCGCGGGGCAGATCATCAACACTGCGACCGCCGACAGCGACCAGACCGACCCCGTTCAAGACACCGAGACGACGCCGGCACCTCGACCGGAACTGTCGATCGACAAGCCGGCCCCCACCAATGCCGACGAAGACGGCAGTGGCGACGTGTCCGTCGGTGACACGCTGACGTACACGATCACCGCCACCAACACCGGTGCCGCCAACCTGACCAACGTCGTCATCGCCGATCCGCTCGTCACCGCGATCGGCGGTACCAACCCGTGTGCGTTCGTCGCCCCCGCAGGTACGTGCACACTGATCGGCACGTACGTCGTCACTGCTGCCGACGTTGCAGCCGGTCGTATCGTCAACACGGCGACGGCCGATTCCGACCAGACCGACCCGGTCGACGCCGAACGGGTGGTCCCGGTCGCCACACCAGACCTCGCCATCGACAAGCCGGCGCCTGTCAATGCCGACGAGGACGGCAGTGGTGATGTGTCGGTGGACGATACCCTGACGTACACGATCACTGCCACCAACACCGGCGCCGCAACCCTCACCGACGTGACGATCACCGACCCGCTCCTCAACCGTTCCGGAGGCACGGCCCCGTGTGCCGCCCTGGCGGCGGGAGAGTCGTGCACGCTGATCGGCACATACGTCGTGACATCGGCCGACGTCGAGGATGGGCAGATCGACAACACCGCGGCGGCCGACTCCGACCAGACCCCGGCCGTCGAAGACTCTGTCGTCGTCACCGTGCCGCAGCCGTCCCTCTCCATCGACAAGCCCACGCCCTCGAACGCCGACGAGGACGAATCCGGTTCGATCACCCTGGGCGACACGTTGACGTACACCATCACCGCCACCAACACCGGGACCGCCAACCTGACCAACGTGACGATCTCCGACCCACTGTTGACGGCGACGGGCGGAAGCGCACCGTGCGCCATTCTGGTCCCGGGTGCATCGTGCACGCTGACCGGTACGTACGTGGTCACGATCGACGACGTCGAGGCCGGCGTCCTCGACAACACGGCGAGAGCCGACTCCGACCAGACCGAAACGATCACCGACACGGTGACGGTCACCACGGTCGGCTTCGGCACGATCAGCGGTGAGATCTGGGTCGACGCCAATCGCAACGGCGTGCGTGATCCGAACGAAGCAGCACTTTCGGGCGTGACCGTGGTGCTCGAGCTCGCCGGCCCCGACGGACGGTTCGGCACGGCCGACGACGTTCGGCGGACCACAGTGACGAGCCCCGGATACGTGTTCGACAACGTGCCATTCGGTCAGCCCGCTCGGGTCGCCGTAGATCCGAACACTCTGCCGGCCTCGGTGAGGGATGCGACGTTCGACCTCGACGGGTTGCTGGACAACGCGACGATCGTCATCGTCACTGCCGACAATCCGAACGTCACCGCAGTCAACTTCGGCTACGCCACCTCCGGATCCGTACCGCGCACCGGTGCCGACCCCAACCCGCTGGTCGAGACGGCCGTCTTCTTCGTCGGTCTCGGACTGCTGCTCGCCATCGGGGCGGGCCGTCGTCGGCGGTTGCGGTCATGATCAGCCGACCGACTCTCGTGGTCGCCGTTTCGATCGTGCTGACCTTGGGCGCCCTGTCCGGCTGCACCGACAACGGCGACGAATCGTCCGCCCAGCCCGACGATTCCAGCGACGCCACGTCAGTTCGCAGTGCGGACGCGGAGAACTCGGATTCGTCCGATGATTCGAGTGCGTCGACGACAGAGGTTCTGCGCCCCGGCGTCGTCGCCTTCGACGGCTCGGTCGAAGACCTCGTCCTCGAGCTTCCCGAGGCCCGGAACTTCGCAGGAGGGATCGAGGAGTGGCTCATCGCGGTACCCGGCCAGGAAGGGGTCCTGCGGAACAGCCGTGGGATCACGTTGTTCGTCCCGGTCGACGAGGGGTTCTCGGACGAGGCCCGGTCGGCCGAGTTCGCCGACCCCGACATCGCTGCCCTGACGATCGGCGAGCACCTGCACGTCGGCGTCCTCGATGAGCTCGACGGCTCGGTCACCGTGGCGTCGGGCACCGAGTACGCAGTCGGCGGCGACGGCACGACGATCGGTGGCCGGAGCGTGCTGCGAGTCGAGACCGCCACGAACGGCGTCGTGTATCTGATCGACGGGCCGCTCGCCGACACCGCCGGCTGAGTTGCCGAGCGCTGCGTCGGGGCTCGGAGGACGACCGATCCGTGGGCTGCGGCCGTACGCTCGGTGGGGTGGACGCGGTTCGGGACACGGTGTCGTTCGCATCATTCATGGGCGACGCCTTGTACGGCGTCGACGGGTTCTACCTCAACGACGGCGTGGCCGGGCGGCGGGGGCACTTCCTGACGTCACCGGAGGTCGGGCCGCTGTTCGGCGCGGTGGTGGCCAATGTCCTCGACGCCGAATGGGATCGCCTCGGTCGCCCCGATCCGTTCACCGTGGTCGATGCCGGTGCCGGACCGGGCACCATGGCGCGCAGCGTGGCCGCCGCTGTCCCGGCGTGTGCACCCGCGCTGCGGTATGTCGCCGTCGAGCTGTCGGAGCGGCAGCGGTCCTCGCATCCTGCCGGCGTGATCTCTCGGGCGGAGATGCCCGAGGCGCCCTTCCACGGCATGATCATCGCGAACGAGCTACTCGACAACCTGCCGTTCCGGCTCGCCGTCTTCGATGACGGATGGCGCGAGGCCCTCGTGCGGACCGAAGCCGATGGGCGCCCGGTCGAAGAACTCGGGCCGCAGCTGGATCCGCTGCCCGCCGTGTTGCCCGAACGCGCACCGCTCGGGGCGCGGGCTCCGCTGGTCGACCTCGCTGCGGCGTGGATCGACGCGGCACGCTCGCTGCTGGCATCCGGCACCCTGGTCGTGATCGACTACTGCGTCCCGACGACTCGCGAGCTTGCGGAGCAGCCGTGGCGCGACTGGTTGCGGACGTACCGCGGCCACGAGCGCGGCGGCCACTACCTGGCCCACCCCGGTCGGCAGGACATCACGACCGACGTGCCGATCGATCAGCTGCCGACGCCCGACCGGTCCACCGACCAGGCGTCGTGGCTGCGTGAGCACGGAATCGACGAGCTCGTCGAGGAGGGCGCCGTCGGTGGACCGACGGTGCCGCGCTCGGCGACCTCGATGCGCTCCGGATGCGCAGTGCGCGTGTCGGAGGCGGAGGCGCTGACAGAGTCGGGCGGCCTGGGCGGCTTCCGCGTGCTCGAGTGGCGGGTCGCGTGATCGTCGGAGCGGACACGGTCTGATCAGCTGCCGAGGACCGCGTCGAGTGCGCGCCCGGTGGCGGCCCGATAGCCGCCGCCGAACTTGATTGCGTGTACGACGAGGGGTGCCAGTTGATGCAGCGGAATGCGCTGCTCCCAACCGTCGGCGAGCGGAAACTCGTCGGCGTACGCCTCGAAGCACACCTCGGTGAACCCACCGAACAGCCGCATCATCGCGAGATCGAATTCCCGGTGGCCACCGTGCGCCGCAGGATCGATCAACCACGACCGGCCCGTTGCGTCGACGAGGCGGTTTCCGGCCCAGAGATCTCCGTGCAGGCGTGCCGGCGGCTCGACCGGCACCCCGAGCTGATCGAGCTGCCGCGTGACCGTGGCGAGATCGTCCAACGTTGCGTCCGGGAGCGCTCGGGCGTTCGCCGCCAGGCGGTGGAGCGGTTCGAGCCGCTGGCTCGAGAAGAAGTCGACCCACGTGTCGCACGGCTCGTTGGGAAGTGCGCGGCTGCCGGTGGTTCGGCGATCCTCCCGTCCGAACGATCGAGCGCCCAGGCGGTGGAGCTGCGCCAAGGACCTCCCGAAGCTCGTCTCGTCGGAGAGCCGGTCCCCCTCGTCGATCCACTCCAACGCGAGCAGTGGAACGTCGGATGTGCCTCGGTCACCGTCCGAGACCGCCAACACCTCGGGTACCGGCATCGCGCCGCCCTCGCGGAGCCACTCCAATCCCGTCGCCTCGGTCGTGAAGAACCCCGGTGGCGGGGCATGGTGGGTCTTCGCGAAAACGATGCGTCCGGAAGCGAGTTGGACCCGAAACGACTCCGCTACGTCGCCGCCCGACCATCGAGTCATGGCGACGACATCGTCGTCGAGCAGTTCGGTGAGTCGCTCTCGCACGGGCAGCAACGTATCGAGGTGTCCCGCCCGAAGACGGGTGTGGGGTGCCGTCGTGGCCGACGCCGTCGATGATGACGTCCACGGTCGCAAGGGTGGAGACGCAGATGGTGCCGTCGACGGAGAGTTCATGATGAGTTCGTTGGGTCGGGTGGTGCCGGGACCGACGTTGATGCCGGAGTCCACGGGAGGTCGCCGCAGAGGTGGACAGTGGCGAAGCCCAGGTCGGGGCGCCGGTGACGGTGAGGTCGATGACGGCAGTGGTGGCGTTGGCGACCACGCTGCATCGTTCGTCGATGGGGACTTCCAGACGGTTTCGGCGCCTCGGGGGTCGGTGTTGCGGAGTTGGCCGTCGAAGGTGTCTTCGTGGTGGAAGTCGGCGCAGCGGCGGGGGCGGGCTGTCTCGCTCGGACCGCACGACCACGACGGGAACAGCCGCCCGTGTCGATCGTGTCTCGGCGGGCGACCGGGGGGCTGTTCTACGATGGGTGGCATGAGCGAGCAGTCGATCGAAGCACTGGCGGACGAGCAGCGGACGTTCCCGCCGTCGGAGGCGTTCAAGGCACAGGCGCTCGTTCGTGACACGTCGATCTACGACGAGGCCGACGAGGACGACGAGGGCTTCTGGGCCCGCCAGGCCGCCGAGCTCGTGCGGTGGACCACCGAGTGGGACACGATCCTCGACTGGCAGCTGCCGTACGCGAAGTGGTTCGTCGGCGGGAAGCTCAACGTGGCCGACAACTGCCTCGACCGCCATGTCGACGCCGGCAACGGCGACAAGGTCGCCATCCACTGGGAAGGTGAACCCGGAGACACCCGCACCATCACGTATGCCGACCTGCTCGCCGAGGTGCAGCAGTTCGCGAACGTGCTGAAGGGCTTGGGCGTCGCCAAGGGTGACCGGGTGATGATCTACCTGCCGATGATCCCCGAGGCGGCGGTGGCAATGCTCGCATGCGCCCGCATCGGCGCCCTGCACAGCGTCGTGTTCGGTGGGTTCTCGGCGCAGTCCGTGGCCGATCGCATCGACGACGCCGACGCGAAGCTGGTCGTCACCGCCGACGGCGGTTACCGCCGCGGGACCGTCTTCTCGCTGAAGCCGGCCGTCGACGAAGCGGTCGACAAGACGTCGAGCATCGAGCACGTCGTCGTCGTGAAGCGTGGCGGCAACGAGGTCACGATGGTCGACGGCCGTGATCACTGGTACCACGAGCTGATGGATGGCGCTTCGCACGACTGCCCCGCCGAGCCGATGGACGCCGAAGACCTGCTGTTCATCCTCTACACCAGCGGCACCACCGGCAAGCCGAAGGGCATCATGCACACGATGGGTGGCTACCTCACCCAGGTGACGCTCACCCACAAGTACGTGTTCGACCTGCACCCCGACACCGACGTCTACTGGTGCACCGCCGACGTCGGTTGGATCACCGGCCACAGCTACATCGTCTACGGCCCGCTCTCGAACGGCTGCACGCAGGTGATGTACGAGGGTGTCCCGAACCACCCGGGCAACGACCGGTTCTGGGCGATCGTCGAGAAGTACGGGGTGACGAAGTTCTACACGGCACCCACGGCGATCCGCACGTTCATGAAGTGGGGCGCGGAAGAGCCGGCCAAGCACGACCTCTCGTCGCTGCAGGTGCTCGGTACGGTCGGCGAACCGATCAACCCCGAGGCCTGGATCTGGTACCACGAACAGATCGGCGGCGGGAACTGTCCGATCGTCGACACCTGGTGGCAGACCGAGACCGGCGGGATCATGATCAGCCCGCTGCCGGGCGCCACCACGACCAAGCCGGGGTCGGCCACGTTCGCGCTGCCGGGTGTGTCGGCCGAGCTGGTCGACGACGACGCGAAGCCGGTTCCCGTCGGCGGCGGCTACCTGACGCTCACGTGCCCGTGGCCCGGCATGCTGCGCGGGATCTGGGGCGACCCGCAGCGCTACGAAGACACCTATTGGTCGCGATTCCCCGGCCGGTATTTTGCCGGGGACGGCGCCAAGCTCGACAGTGACGGCTACCTCTGGGTGCTCGGCCGCGTGGACGACGTGATGAACGTGTCGGGCCACCGCATCTCGACCGCCGAGGTCGAATCCGCTCTCGTGTCGCACCCCGCCGTGGCCGAAGCAGCGGTGGTCGGAGCCAACGATGCGACCACCGGCCAGGCCGTGATCGCGTACGTGATCCTGCGCAGCGGGGCCGACGTCGGCGTCGCCGAGCTGCGTGACCACGTCGCTCAGGAGATCGGTGCGATCGCCAAGCCGAAGGCGATCTTCATCACGCCGGATCTCCCGAAGACGCGATCGGGCAAGATCATGCGCCGCCTCCTCCGAGACGTGGCGGAGGGCCGCAACATCGGTGACACCACGACCCTGGCCGACTCGTCGATCGTCGATGAGTTGCAGCGGCGGGCAGCTGATGGCGGAGGGGACGGCTGACCGGCACCCCCAGGTCCAGGTGATGCCGGAATGTGCCCGAAACCGTCGGTGGCGAAGCTCTCGACTCCCTCAAGAACGATTGCGGCGGTGCCGATGAACCCAATGTGCTTGATGGATACGGCGGACATCCACGTCTGACCTGGAACTCGGTGACCGACGCCGGTGGCACGCCGACCGATGTCGGTGGTGGCGACTCTGGCAAGTCCGCGTTCGAGTTCGACCTCGGTGGTGCTCTCGCGCGACTCGCCGGAGACGAGGACGAGACCCCATCGTCCGGCTCACCGTCGGGTCGCTCCGAACCGGTTTCCGGTGCCGACGGTCCCGGCCGGGACGCCCAACCACCGCCGGCCCCGGCCGCAGCCGCGGCCCCGCAGCCCCCGCAGCATCGGCGGTTGCGCCGCCCGAACCGAACCGCGATGTATCGCAGGGCTCGCCGCCGCCAGCGTCCTCGGATCACCAGATTCCCTCGGGTTCAGGTTCGTCGTGGACGGAGCCGTTGCCGGCGTCGGATTCGGGTCGTTCGGGCTCGTTTCCCGGCGGGGCTGGTTCGCCGTCGAATGGTGCGGCGCGTCCGGGTTCGTCGTGGACGGAGCCGTTGCCGGTGTCGGATTCGGGTCGTTCGGGCTCGTTTCCCGGCGGGGCTGGTTCGCCGTCGAATGGTGCGGCGCGTCCGGGTTCGTCGTGGACGGAGCCGTTGCCGGTGTCGGATTCGGGTCGTTCGGATTCGTTTCCCGGCGGGGCTGGTTCGCCGTCGAATGGTGCGGCGCGTCCGGGTTCGTCGTGGACGGAGCCGTTGCCGGCGTCGGATTCGGGTCGTTCGGATTCGTTTCCCGGCGGGGCTGGTTCGCCGTCGAATGGTGCGGCGCGTCCGGGTTCGTCGTGGACGGAGCCGTTGCCGGTGTCGGATTCAGGTCGTTCGGATTCGTTTCCCGGCGGGGCTGGTTCGCAGTGGAACGAGCCGCTGCCGGAACGTGATCCACTGGCGGGCCGGACTGGCGCCCCGGGTCCTGGCTCCTCGATGCGTGAGCCACGGTCAACGGGTTCGTCGTGGACGGAGCCTCCGTCGACGGTGGATGCACAGCTCGTTCGAGCTCCCCACGTCGACAACCCAACGCCGACCGCCTACCCGCGTCGTGTACCCGGCACCCATTTCGACTCGCAACAGGCTCCGCAGCCCGTGGCGGAGCCGCCGGCACCTGCGCCAACCGTCGAGCCGCCGCAACCGTTGCAGCGCCAATCGGTCTTCGAGGACATCGGATCGGTCACCGACCCGATGCTCGGGGGGTCGGGACAGGGTGCTCCGACCCTGCCGTCGACCGGCGCTCCTCAGATCGCCGCCGGAGGTGCTCCGATCCTCCCCGATGCGGTCCCGGCGCCACCGCCTGTCGCCGAACCGGCCGGCAACGGCCCCGACAACAACGACATCACGGCGTTGCGCTCGGCGCAGATGCGGGCCAGCCGACAGCAGCGTCAGGGCCGGTTGTTCGGTCGATCGCTGCTTGCATTCGTGCTCATCGGCGGCGTGCTCGGTGCCGGCCTGTACTTCGGACGGTCGCTGCTGTTCTCCACCGACTGGGACGCACAACTGACGCCGATCGTCAACGAACTGCAGGACACCAGCGGTGTCGAGTTCGACGAGGCGGTTCCGGTCGTCGCCGTACCGGCGGCGCAGTACGCCGAGCGAGTGAGCGTCGCGACCATCGGAGCCGACTGGGTCGGCCGAGTCCCGGAATGGCGCGCTCTCGGCCTCGCCACGGGTGACGTGTCCGCCAACAGCGTCGGAGCCATGTTCGCCGGGACGACGTCGGCATTCTACGACCCGGATTCTCGGACGATCTATCAGGTCGACGGGGCGCCCTCGCCCGAAGCCGATCTGCGACTCGCACTCACTCAGGCCCTCGACCACCAGCAGTCGCAGTCCGACACCCCATCGGTGTCCGACACCGCATCGGACGACGCAGGGCCGGACGACGAGCCGGATCCGGCCGCCGCCGTGGACCCGATCGGCACAACCGTCGAGGCTCGTGGTTTCACCGGTGTCTCGCCGCTCCCCACGATCGCAACCCGGGCGGTGGACCACCTCATGGTGGCGGGCAACGCCGGTGCCCGCCAGCCGGCATCCGAGACCTTGCCGGTGCCGATCGCCTACGAGGTGGCGGCAGTCGACCATCTCGGCGAGCCGATCCTCATCGCCGCAGGAGTCGACCCATCGACCTTGGTTCCGGGTATGCCGTACCCCGACTCGGTCACCGGTGCGCTCGACGACCGCCCGGTCGACACGGCGAGCGGTCTGCTCCAACCCGGTGAGGTCTCGCTGGCCGAACCCGTTGCGCTCGGCATCGACGACTGGTCGCTCGTCTGGGCCGCCCGCCTGCCGGCGCCGGTGGTCGACGGTCTGGTCACACAGGTCGTCGCCGACTCCTATCGGCCAATTCGACGTGACGGCACCGTGTGCTTCATCGGCGTCTTCCAGTCGTCTGACGACGTCGGTGGCGCCGCCGTGCTCGCCGCGATGCAGTCGTGGGTGGCGAACTCACCGGTCACCGCCCAGGCGGTCGCGACCTCTCTCGGTGCCACGCGGGTCCAGCTACAGGCGTGTGACCCAGGCGCCGCCGATCCGACGGCGCCCAATGCCGGCGTGGTCGACGGTTTGATCGACCGTCAGCAGCTTCGTCTCACGAACTGAACCCGGTTCCGCTCAGTCGCGGAAGTTGTCGAACTGGAGCGGGATCTCCAGCTCGGCGTTCTTGAGCATGGCCATGACGTCCTGCAGGTGATCGCGCTTCTTGCTCGAAACGCGCACCGTGTCTCCCTGGGTCTGACTCTGCACGCCCTTCGGCCCGTCCGACTTGATCAGTTTGTTGATCTCCTTGGCCTTGTCACCGGAGATGCCCACATTGATCGTCGCCACCTGTCGGACGGTGTTCTGGGTGGCTTCCTGGACGTCGGCGTAGTCGACGCCCCGGAGGGACACGCCACGCTTGACGAGCTTCTCCTCGAGCACGGTCCGGAGCGCGTTGAGGCGATCCTCGCTCACGGTGTGCATCGTGATCACGAGATCGTTCAACTCGATCGACGAGTTCGTGTTCTTGAAGTCGAAGCGGTTCGCGATCTCACGGCTGGCTTGGTCGACCGCATTGCGAACTTCCTGGCGGTCGACTTCGGAGACGACATCGAAACTTGGCATGCGCTCAGGATAACGACCGCCTCGGGAGCGGTGACGCGATCGCCGCATGCCGCAGACGATGAACGGCGATCACATCGAGCGCCTGGGGGAATCCGGGCGTCGGCCGCTACGATTCCGGGTCGACTCGACCGCTCGGATCGGGTCGAACAGATTGGGTCGGTGCCCGAGTGGCCAAAGGGAACGGGCTGTAAACCCGTCGGCATTGCCTTCGAAGGTTCGAATCCTTCCCGGCCCACATCGACAGCCCGTCAGCTCGCGCTGGCGGGCTGTTTGCGTTGCGGGGGCACGTATCGGTGCTACAGCATGTGCTGCATCACGGCCACGTCGAGCCACCGGTTGAACTTCCGGCCGACCTGACGCTCGATCCCGACCAGCTCGAACCCGCAGGCGGCGTGGAGCGCACGCGAGGCGCCGCTCGACGCCTCGATGCGGGCGATCACCGAGTGGAAACCGGACTCGCGCGCCACGCCCAGGAGGTGCGTCAGCACCTGCCGACCGACACCGCGGCCCCCGAAATCGCGATGCACATAGACCGAGTTCTCGACCGTGGTCCGATATGCGGCACGTTCCTTGTAGGGGGAGAGGGCTGCGAACGACACGAGTTGGCGAGTCGGCGGATCGATTCCGACGACGGCAGCGAACGCTCCCGAGCGGTCCGCCAGCCACTCACGCTGTGCCTCGACCGTACGTGGCACGAGATCGAATGTCGCCGTGGTCTCGGTCACTTCACGGTTGTAGATCTCGACGATCGCGGCGGCGTCGGCCGCCGTGGCCAGACGGATCGCGATCGGTGCTGGGTCGGCCATCGTCCGGCAGACTAGCCAGGCACATCGGTCACCCGCTCGGCGATGCCGACGCGACCGTTCGCGTGGCCGAAAACCCCTGGTTTCGCGGGGTGTGATCGTTCCGCGCGCCGCTACACTTGCTCGCCGGTCCGCGGCTCTGCCGCGCTCCGACACCAAGAGCGCCCTCTTAGCTCAGTCGGCAGAGCACAGCCATGGTAAGGCTGGTGTCGTGGGTTCGATTCCCACAGAGGGCTCGACCAACCGGTCGGGAAACCGGCCGGGGGCAAGGCCCGGCGCCGTAGCTCAGTTGGTCAGAGCATCCGGCTCATAATCGGAAGGTCATCGGTTCGATCCCGATCGGCGCTACCAGCTCCACACAGCAGTGTGGACATCATCATTCAACAGCACACCCGCAGACAAAGGGAAGAGAGCAATGAGTAAGGCGAAGTTCGAGCGCAATAAGCCGCATGTGAACATCGGTACGATGGGTCATATTGATCATGGGAAGACGACGTTGACGGCGGCGATTTCGAAGACGTTGTCGGATCGTGGGTTGGCGGAGTTTTCGGCGTTTGACATGATTGATAAGGCGCCGGAGGAGAAGCAGCGGGGGATTACGATCTCGATTGCTCATATCGAGTATGAGACGGAGAATCGGCATTATGCGCATGTTGATATGCCGGGTCATGCGGATTACATCAAGAATATGATTACGGGTGCGGCGCAGGTGGATGGCGCGATTTTGGTGGTTGCGGCGACGGATGGTCCGATGCCGCAGACGCGTGAGCATGTGTTGTTGGCTCGTCAGGTGGGTGTTCCGGCGATCATCGTGGCGTTGAACAAGGCGGACATGGTCGATGACGAGGAGTTGTTGGAGTTGGTGGAGTTGGAGATTCGTGAGTTGTTGAGTGAGTACGAGTTTCCTGGTGATGAGGTGCCGGTGATTCCGGTGAGCGCGTTGAAGGCGTTGGATGGTGATGCGGAGGCTCAAGAGCAGGTGATGGCGTTGATGGCTGCTGCTGATGAGTTCATTCCGGAGCCGGTGCGTGAGTTGGAGAAGCCGTTCTTGATGCCGATCGAGGATGTGTTCACGATTACGGGTCGTGGGACGGTGGTGACGGGCAAAGTCGAGCAGGGCATTGTGAATACTGGTGACACGATTGAGATTGTTGGGTTGCGTGAGACGCAGTCGACGACGTGTACGGGTGTGGAGATGTTCCGGAAGTTGTTGGATCAGGGTCAGGCGGGTGACAACATTGGTGCGTTGTTGCGTGGGATCGACAAGGAGAATGTTGAGCGTGGGCAGGTGTTGTGTCAGCCTGGTTCGATTACGCCGCACACCAATTTTGAGGGTCAGGTGTATGTGTTGACGAAGGAGGAGGGTGGTCGTCACAAGCCGTTCTTCAATAATTATCGTCCGCAGTTCTTTTTCCGGACGACGGATGTGACGGGGACGATTGAGTTGCCGTCGGGTACGGAGATGGTGATGCCTGGTGACAATGTCGAGATGACCGTCGAGTTGGGGAAGGCCATTGCGATGGACGAGGGTCTCCGGTTCGCGATTCGTGAGGGTGGCCGTACCGTGGGTGCTGGCCGCGTCACCAAGATCCTCCAGTGACCGACTGATTCGAACGACCATGCCGAAGACACGCGTGTCGCCAGCGGCGCCGGCGCACGCCGTCTCGGAACCGAACAGCGAGGCTCCTGACGGGGGTTTCGGAACAGATGTGGGCCGGCGCCGTGCCGGTCCCAGCGAGCGAAGCGAGCGAAGCAGATGGCCAAGTCCGACAAGCGGGTGAAGATCACCCTCGAGTGCACCGAGTGCAAGCGGCGCAATTACATCACGATGAAGTCGAAGATCAACGACCGTGAGCGCCTGGAAATGAACAAGTACTGCAGCAACGACCGCAAGCACACCGTGCACAAGGAGACCCGCTGATTCGTCTGGGTGCCCCGTGGCCGGTGTGCCGTCAGGTGAGCCGGGCCATCAGGATCGCGATCAGATCCGACGGGGACCGCTGGTACGCTGGCGGTCCCATCCGAGGGCAGTAGCTCAGTTGGTAGAGCATCGGTCTCCAAAACCGACGGTCGGGGGTTCGAGTCCCTCCTGCCCTGCCCAGACGATATGTAACAAGACGACGCCGCGAGGCCGACTCCGAACACCAGACAACGAAACACCAGACAACGAGGGGAGCGGAACGAGCGCAGTGAGTTCGCCGCTCTCGTTCGTAGAGAGATTCCATGTCACTCGATGACCTGAACCGAGAACAGAAGCGGGCGCTCAAGCGCCAGGGCGCCATCGATGAGAAGGGCGCGCCCGTCAAGACGCCTCGGACACAGCCGGCTCGAGACCGAGTGGGTCCCGTTCAGTACCTGCGCGAAGTACGCGACGAGATGCGCAAGGTCGCTTGGCCGACTCGCCCCGAGGTCGTCCGGTACTCGATCATCGTCACCGCCACCGTCGTCGTCTACACCGCCTACGTGGGCGGTCTCGACTACGGCCTCCAGTACGTCGCAGATTGGTTCTACGCATGAGCGAACAAGACACCGACGTGGCCACCGGCGTGTCGGACGACAACGACGCCGAATCTGTCACCGCCGAGCCCGCGGCCGACCTGTTGCCCGTGGGTGACGTCGACGTCACTGCCGATGCCGAACCCACCGAGGCCGACGTGCCGGTCCTCGGCTCCGCCGATGCCGTGCAAGCCGGAGACCTGCTCCCGGTCGGCGATCTCGCGGAGAACTCCGAATCGCCTGCCGAGGTCGATGCTGCCGACAGCGGGAACGGCGCCGATGTCGCCGAGACCGTTGTCGACGCCGACACCGAGGTAGCTGAAGACACCGAGGTCATCTCCGAAGAGGATGCGGTGGCCGAGGCTCCCGATGAGCCCGACGAGGACGACCCGTGGACGCGTCCCGGCTCGTGGTACGTCGTGCACACTCAGTCGGGCTACGAAAAGAAGGTCACGGCGAACCTCAATGCCCGAATCCAGTCGATGAACATGGAGGACTCGATCTACGAGGTCGTCATCCCCATGGAAGAGGTCGTCGAGTTCAAGAACGGCAAGAAGCAGACGGTCCAGCGCAAGGTCTTTCCCGGCTACCTCCTCGTCCGGTGCCGGATGACCGACGAGTCGTGGTACTGCATCCGCAACACGCCCGGCGTCACCGGGTTCGTCGGACAGAGCGACCGTGGCCAGAAGCCGACGCCCTTGCGTCGGCGCGAGGTGCGCACGTTCCTGTCGACGAAGGCCACCGGCACCGATGCCGAGACCGCACGCCCGAAGCCCAAGCTGGACTACGAAGAGGGCGAAAGCGTGCGCGTCAAGGAGGGTCCGTTCGCGGACTTCCTCGGTACCGTCGCCGAGATCAACCCCGACCACATGAAACTGAAGGTGTTGGTGAACATCTTCGGTCGCGAGACCCTGGTGGAGATGGACTTCAGCCAGGTCAGCAAGCTGTAGCGGTCGGCCAGGCGAACCAGTCCGAGTACCAGTCGTCGGCTCCCTGCCGGCCCCAGTGAACGAAGTGAGCGAATAGTCATGGCAAAGAAGAAAGTTGCTGCGATCGTCAAGATCCAGATCGAGGCCGGCAAGGCGAGCCCTGCGCCGCCTGTCGGTACCGCGCTCGGCCCGCACGGCATCGCGATCATGGACTTCGTCAAGGCGTACAACGCCCAGACCGAGGCGCAGGCCGGCACCGTCGTGCCGACCGAGATCACCATCTACGAGGACCGCACGTTCGACTTCATCCTGAAGACGCCGCCGGCCCCCGTGCTCATCCGCAAGGCACTCGGACTCGACAAGGCAGCCAACAACCCGGGCTCCGAGACGGTCGGCACGATCACCGACGCCCAGATCGAAGAGATCGCCAAGATCAAGATGGCCGACCTCAACGCGAACGACATCGAGGCCGCCAAGCAGCAGATCCGCGGCACCGCTCGTTCGATGGGAATCGCCGTTGCGTAGTGCTTCGAGCGACACCCGAAGCACACACCGAAACCAATTACAGCTCGGCCCCGGAAGACCTCGCCGGGGGAGCTGCTCACCAGAGGGAGACACACCATGTCAGGCAAGAAGTACGCAAACGCACTCAAGAAGTACGACCGGGACCAGTTCTATGGTCCCTTGGACGCCGTCCGCATCGCCAAGCAGACGGCGAGCGCCAAGTTCGACGAGAACCTCGACGTCGTGTTCCGACTCGGTGTCGACCCGCGCAAGGCCGACCAGATGGTGCGGGGCACGGTCGCGTTGCCGTCCGGTACGGGCAAGGACGTGAAGGTCGCCGTGTTCGCAGCCGGCGAAGCTGCCGATGCCGCCCGTGAGGCCGGCGCCGACCTCGTCGGCGGCGACGATCTGGCAGCCACCGTCGAAGGCGGCGAGATGGACTTCGACATCGCGATCGCCACCCCGGACATGATGCCCCTCGTCGGCCGCCTCGGTCGCGTGCTCGGTCCGCGCGGCCTGATGCCCAACCCCAAGACGGGCACCGTCACCACCGACGTCGGCAAGGCCGTCGAGGAGTTCAAGGGCGGCAAGGTCGAGTACCGCACCGATCGCTACGGCAATGTGCACGTCCGCCTCGGTCGCGCTGCATTCGACCAGGACAAGCTCGACGCCAACTTCCGGGCCGTGCTCGACGAGATCCAGCGCGCCAAGCCGGCGTCGGCAAAGGGTCGCTACATCAAGAAGATCACCGTGTCAGCCACCATGGGGCCGGGGGTACGGGTCGACATCAACCGTCTCAAGCCCGAATCGGACTAGCTGCAACGGTCCGCTGCGTTCCCCGGCCACGCAGGCCGTGGTTGGTCGTTCGCTCGCTGGCGCTCTCTCACTTGCCTCGGAACCCGACCGGCGGACTCTGTCGGGTGTCGCTGCGTTCCCTGGCCACGCAGGCGGAGAAGCACGACCGGTCGGGTCCGAAGCGGAGTGCTTGCCGGTATCGTATCCGTCTGACATATCCGGTTGCTCGCCGAAGACCGCTGGCCCCGATCCCGATGAGGGTGACGGAGAATGGGTTCGCCCCACCAGCCGAGGTGCACGTTCCTTCGAGAATCGCCCGTTTCCGACGGTCGCTCCTCGTGGCGTCGCCCATCCCGATTCGTTCGGGTGCGAGCCACGAGTTGAGTGAGAGGAGGTGCACACATGAGTGAGACAAACACCCACGCACGCGAACCGTGTGCCGACAAGGTGGCCATCGTCGCGGAGATCACCACCAAGCTGAACGAAGCGCGGGCGGTGTTCGTGACCGAGTACCGCGGCATGTCGGTGCCAGACATGGCCGACGTCCGCAATGCGCTCCGTCCGACCGACGCCCAGCACGTGATCTACAAGAACACGTTGACCAAGATCGCGATCAAGGACACGGCAGTCGCGGGTCTCGACCAACACCTGACGGGCCCGACAGCGCTGACGTTCGTTTACGGCGATGTTGCCGGTGCTGCCAAGGCACTACGCGACGCGTCGAAGACACAGCCGTTGCTCGTCATCAAGGGCGGCGTGCTCGGCGATGCCGAGCTGTCGGCTGACGACGTCAAGGCGCTGGCCGATCTTCCGTCGCGCGACGTGCTGTTGGCGAGCTTCGCCGGCGCGTTGCAGGCGCCGCTGGTCAAGACTGCCGGCCTGTTGCAGGCGTTGCCCCGCAACTTTGCATACGGGCTCAACGCCCTGATCGAGAAGCAGGCCGCCTGATCGGCCCAGCTTCGACCCTTCCCAATCCGATTCTGACAATCAATCGCTCGCACCGACCGGTGCGACATCTTTCAAGGAGAGACACAACATGGCAACCAAGGACGAGATCCTCGAGTCCATTTCCAGCATGACCGTCATCGAGCTCAAGGAGCTCCTCGACGCCTTCGAAGAGAAGTTCGAAGTCACCGCGGCCGCCCCCGTCGCCGTCGCAGCAGTCGGTGCGCCGGCCGCCGGTGGTGGCGATGCCGAAGGCGCCGCCGAGAAGGACGAGTTCGACGTCGTGCTCACCGAGGCCGGCGGCCAGAAGATCCAGGTGATCAAGGCCGTGCGCGAACTGACCAGCCTGGGCCTCAAGGAGGCCAAGGATCTCGTCGACGGCGCACCGAAGCCGATCCTCGAGAAGGCCGACAAGGATGCCGCCGAGGCCGCCAAGGCCAAGCTCGAAGAGGCCGGCGCCACCGTCGAGCTCAAGTGAGCCGCGGCGTCGTCAGACGCTGAATCGAACGACGAGCCCCGGGGTGACCCGGGGCTCGTGCGCGCCTGCCCTCGACCCCAGCGGAGCTCGTCGGGTCGCCCCTGCTTCCGACGGCTCCGATCCGTGTGGGGCATGATCACGGGCCGTGTTCGAGATCGACCCCACGATGGGAGGCCGATGCCTCGTTCCGGACTTCGGCGAGGTCGATCGCCGAAGCGCAAGACCAGCAGTTTGTCGAGCCGCAGCTTCACCTGCCAGCGAATCGCCGGGATCAGTCGGCCGTGGCGGGCGTAGTACCGCAGACGGTCGAGGATGCGGCGGGTGCCGCGCGATGTCGTGAACTCGTCGGGTGGAGGCGCCGGGTCGACCATCGCGATGTAGCCGACCTCGTCTCCGTGGTCCGACAGCTGACGCGCCATCTCGTGGGCGACCCAGGACCCGTCGCAATGACCACCGATGAGGTACGGCCCGTGTGGCTGGAGTGACTTGATCGCGTCGACGTAGTGCTCCGCCATCTCCGGAACGGTGTCGTGCACGGGCTCGCCGGCCACCAGGCCGGCGGGTTGGAGCCCGAAGAATGGCCGATCCGAATCGAAATGTCGGCCGATCTTGCCCAACTCGAGCACGCTCACTCGTACGGAGGTACATCGAAGAACGGCCGCTTGAAGCCCGTCGGCTTGATCGGGACGAGACACGTGCGCTCCGACGTCGGCGTGTTCCGTTCGACCAGTGCAGCGAACTCGGCGATGGTCGGCGCTTCGAACAGCGTCGACAGCAGCATCTCGCGACCGATCGCTCGCTCGATGCGCGCGAACATTCGCATGGCATCGAGCGAGTTGCCGCCCAACTCGGAGAAGTCGTCGTCGACACCGATGTCGTCACGACCCAGAACGTCCGACCAGATCGTCGCGAGGGTGCGTTCGAGCTCGTTCGTCGCAGGTCGTTGCTCGATGACGACCTGGCTCGCGTGCCGCTCCGCCAGGGAGACCGGTGCGTCGAGCCAGGCGAGCCTCGGCGGCGAGCTACGCCGCCCGATACCAGGCTGCGGTCGCCACCCATGGAGTTGTCAACCAGCGCCAGACATTGCCGTGGTCCACGGCCGACCAACCGGCCATCACCCGTGGGCCTCCGAGCACGGCGACAACCGTCATGGCGACCCCGAGCGCCAGCGTCGGCGCCCAGTTCCTGGCCAGTGCGGCTGCGGCGAGCACCGACTGCTCGCCATCGCGCGCCCGAAACGCGAACTCGCGGTGATCAACCTGTCCAGGACGACGAAACCGATGACGGCCGCTATCACCCTCATGAGGTCCTGCGGTCGATCGTGGCCGAGGATTCGTCGTTGCGTCCGGCTGCCTTCCAGCTCGAGTGTGACCGCCTGCACGGGGTGCATCATGCCACGGCGCGTTCTTCTTCGATGAAGGACGGGGTCACGGTTGCCGCTGGTCGTTCGTCGTCGGTCGCGGCACCGAGTCGTGACCACGACCGCGTGGGCCGATCGGAATCGTTCGGCTCGTTCTGGCGGAGACGGGTCTCGCCGTGGTGGGCCCGCCGACTCCCTCGATGCGGAGCGTCCCTAGACTGGCGTCGATGAGCGACCGGCTCGACGACGATGCGGTGCAACGAGTGGTCCGTCGCGCTCGTCGAGCTCGATGCCACCTCGGCCTTGGCCGAGGGAGGAGTCGCACCGGAAACGCTCATCGAGGCGGCGACCGAATTGGGGATCGCGCCCGAGGCGATCCACGCATCACTGGCGATCGAGCGTCTCGGGCCCGAGCCCGAGGCGGCTCGTCTCGATCGACTGGTCGGCCCGCGTGCCGTGGTGGTCGAACGAACCGTGTCGTACTCGGCGGCGGAGGCGTTCGAACGGCTCGACGAGTGGTTCACGGCCGGTCACCGTCTTCGGCGTGACTTCGGCGACGGAGTGTCGGGTGAGTGGCGCAAGCGTGGCGACCTCGTCGCAGGCATGCAGCGCCGGGCCCGAATGATCGGTGGCGGCGCTGCGTTGGGGTCGGTGCGCCTGATCCAGGGACGCGTCTCGGAGATCGATGAGGCACATTCGATCGTTCGACTGTCCGCCGATCGCACGGTCGTCCGCCGAACCACCGCCGGAACAGCGGGACTGACGAGCGCCGCAGCCGTGACGACGGCAGCGATCGTGACTGCGCCGGCCGCGGCAGTGGCGATTCCGGGTCTGGCCGTCGCCGGAGCGATCTCCGTCGTGGGCAAGCACGGCTCGATCAAGCTCGGGCGAGAGCTCACCCGGCTGCTCGACCAGATCGAGTCCGGACGCCGGCCCGGCTCACTCACCAGCGGGCTGGTACGTCGACTCGGCGGCTCGGCCACCCACCCGTGATCCGTGGGAGCGTTGCCGGAGCGTTCGCCGGTCTGCTCGTCGTCACCGGGTGCGCCGACCCTGGGCTTGGCGACGAACTGCACCTGACCGAGTTGGCCGTCGGCTTCGACGGGCCCACCCAGATTGCCGTGGCACCGGACCGACGGTTGCTCGTGGCCGAGCTGAACGGAGGCGAAGGCGAGGGGAGCGGGCGGATCATGGCGGTCTCACTCGATGAACCCTCCGAACGCACCGTGCTCATCGATGACCTGCTGACGCCGACAGGTGTCGCGGTCGACGGCGACCGGCTGTGGGTGATGGAACAGCGACGTCTCACGGTTGGGCCCCTCGACGACCCGTCGGACCGATCGGTCGTGCTCGACGATCTTCCGTTCAACGGCCGATCACAAGGCACCCTGACGGCGTTGCCCGGTGGCGGCATCGTCTACGACACATCGGGCTCCCGCGATGCATCGCTGTCCGGAGGAACTGAAACCCGGTTCCGGAACGCTGTGGTCGTTGACGTCGCCCGACTCGCAACCCCGCGTCTACGCAACGGGCTTCAAACATGCATACGGGCATGTCGTCGATGCCGACGGTGAGTTGTGGTCGACCGAGATGTCGGATGGGCGTCTCGACGGCGCCGTGCCACCGGACGAACTCGTGCGTGTGCACCCCGGCGACGACTTCGGCTACCCGCGCTGTGTCGGCGACCGCGTACCTGTCGCGGAACTCGGCGCAGACGACGACACCTGTGTCGGAACGCCACCATCGCATGCGCTGTTCGAGCCTGGCGCCACGCCGACATCGGTCGCCATTGCTCCGTGGGACCCCGACGTCCTGATCGTCGCTCTCTGGAATCGGGGTGAGGTCGTGTCGGTACCGAGCACGGAGACCGGACGACCACACCGTGGTGAGGTGCTCTTGACCGACGTGGGGAGCCCGCAACATCTCGTCGCTGACGGCGATCGGTTGCTGCTCAGCGACTTCTCGGGTGGCCGGGTCCTCGCGATCGACCGCTCGTGATCGTCGATCGCCCCATCCGGCGACGATGCCGGACGAGACCGGCGTGACACCGCGTCGGTTCCGCTGGAGCGGAACCGACGTCGGTCTCGTCGCCGACGCACCGGACGAGCACGTCCCCTGACCTGGGCCTTCCCGCGAAACCGACCGAAGAACCTTGACACGCGGGCCGGATTTCCTTACCGTGTGCCCCAAATTCGGGCAGGAGGCCGGGAGGCCGCCGTCGATCCGATCCAGAACGACCCCGTGCCGGATAGCTCTGTGCCACGGTTGACGATCCTGTGACAATCGGGATAGGATCGTGTGTTGCCGTGCGTCGTCCTGTCTCTCACCAGAATTCCGGTGTGGTTGTCGCGCGCCCTTCCGACCGTGCCAACAACATCGAGGTGATCTGTGGCTACTCGCTCGACCGTGCGTGAACGCTATTCGTTTGCGAATCTGGACGAACCCCTCGAACTGCCGGACCTGATCGCGATTCAGCGCGAGAGCTTCCAGTGGTTCCTCGAAGAAGGGCTCGCGAACACGTTCCGCGACATCAGCCCGATCAAGGACTTCTCCGAGTCGTTGCAGCTCGAGTTGGAGTTCGACCCGTTCGACGAGGACCTGCGCCCGCCGCCGAAGTTCACGGTGGAGGAATGCAAGGAAAAGGACATGACCTACAGCGCGCCGATCTTCGTGCGCGCCCGGTTCATGAACCGCAACACCGGTGAGATCAAGGAGCAGACGGTCTTCATGGGCGACCTGCCCGCGATGACCGACAAGGGCACGTTCATCATCAACGGAACCGAGCGTGTCGTCGTGTCGCAGCTCGTCCGCAGCCCCGGAGTCATCTTCGAGCCGGGAGAGCGGTACCGCCTCCGCAACCTGACCAAGCACCAACTCGTCAAGGGAACGATTCATCCGTACCGCGGTGAGTGGATGGAGTTCGACGTCGAGCATCGCCCCGGCAAGGACGTCACCTGTGGCACCCGCGTCGCCCGCAAGCGTCGCCTCGGCATCTTCATGCTGCTGCGTGCGCTCGGCTACGACGAAGAGAACGCTCCCGGCTTCCTCGACCGGTTCGTCGCCCAGTTCGACTTCCTCGAGGGTCAATGGGAGAAGGAGCGCGACCTTGCGCCGACCCAGGACGAGGCGCTCGTCGAGATCTACAAGCGGGCGCGCCCGGGGGAACCGCCGACCGTGGAGTCGGCCAAGGCCTACTTCCGCAACGCCTTCTTCGAGAACCGCCGCTACGACCTCAGCCGAGTCGGCCGCTACAAGCTGAACCGCAAGCTCGGCACCGAGGTGGCGAAGATCGGCGAGCAGTTCGGTCTGCTCGGTGGGTTGAACGCGATGGGTGAGCCGTTGCTCGATCTGCCGGACGAGGGCCAGCACGTGTTGAGTCGCTGCGAAGTGCTCGCCGCGGTCACGTACATGCTCAACCTCGTCAAGCAGGAGCCCGGCTACCGTCTCGACGATCAGGACCACTTCGCCAACCGTCGTATCCGCAGCGTCGGCGAGCTGATCCAGAACCAGGTGCGGATCGGCCTCAGCCGCATGGAGCGTGTCGTACGCGAGCGCATGACGACACAGGACGTCGAAGCGATCACGCCCCAGACGTTGATCAACATCCGCCCGGTCGTGGCCGCGATCAAAGAGTTCTTCGGAACGTCCCAGCTGTCGCAGTTCATGGACCAGGTGAACCCGCTGTCAGGTCTCACACACCGACGCCGGCTCTCGGCTCTCGGACCGGGTGGCCTGTCGCGTGAGCGTGCCGGCTTCGAGGTTCGCGACGTCCACTTCAGCCACTACGGCCGCATGTGCCCGATCGAGACGCCGGAGGGTCCGAACATCGGCCTGATCGGTGGTCTGTCGACGTTCGCTCGCGTCAACGAGTTCGGTTTCATCGAGTCGCCGTACCGCAAGGTCGAGGGCGGCAAGGTGACCGGCGAGATCGTGTACATGGCCGCCGACGAGGAGGAGAACTACGTCGTCGCCCAGGCCAACACGCCGATCAACGAGGACGGCTCGCTGAAGGGCGAGCGCGTGCTCGTGCGCCGTTCGCCGCAGGCGGCGAGCCTCGACGACCTCCGCAAGATGCTCGAGCAGGAGAGCTTCTTCGGTGCGACCACCGACATCGGCTACGTCCCGCCGGTCGAGGTCGACTTCCTCGATGTGTCGCCGAAGCAGATCGTCTCGGTCGCCACGGCGCTGATTCCGTTCCTCGAGCACGACGACGCGAATCGGGCGCTGATGGGCGCCAACATGCAGCGCCAGGCCGTGCCGCTGATCCGGGCCGAGGCGCCCTACATCGGCACCGGCATCGAGAAGCGGGCCGCCGGCGACGCCGCCGACCTCATCCAGGCCGACGACGACGGCGAGGTGATCGAGGTCACCGGCGCGTCGATCACCGTCCAGTACAAGCACGAGGGCAAGCGCGTCTACGGCCTGTCGAAGTTCCGTCGTTCGAACCAGGACACCTGCATCAACCAGCGGCCCCTCGTACGCGAGGGCGACAAGGTCAAGAAGGGCAGCATCATCGCCGACGGCCCGTCGACCGATCACGGCGAACTCGCGCTCGGCAAGAACCTGCTCGTGGCGTTCATGCCGTGGGAGGGCTACAACTTCGAGGACGCGATCATCTTGTCCGAGCGGCTCGTGAAGGACGACGTGCTCACGTCGATCCACATCCACGAGCATGAAGTCGATGCCCGAGACACGAAGCTCGGCCCCGAAGAGATCAGCCGTGACATCCCGAATCTGAGCGACGACATCCTCGCCGATCTCGACGACCGCGGGATCATCCGCGTCGGCGCCGAAGTGGGCCCGGGCGACGTCCTCGTCGGCAAGGTCACGCCGAAGGGCGAGACCGAGCTGACCCCTGAAGAACGCTTGTTGCGAGCGATCTTCGGCGAAAAGGCCCGCGAGGTGCGCGACACCAGTCTCAAGGTGCCGCACGGCGAGTCGGGCAAGGTCATCGACGTCAAGGTGTTCAACCGTGACGACGGCGACGAACTGCCCCCCGGCGTCAACCAGCTGGTGAGGGTCTACGTCGCCCAGAAGCGCAAGATCTCGGTGGGCGACAAGCTCGCCGGTCGCCACGGCAACAAGGGCGTCATCTCCAAGATCCTTCCGATCGAGGACATGCCGTACATGGCCGACGGCACCGCCGTTGACATCATTCTGAACCCGCTCGGCGTTCCGAGCCGCATGAACATCGGTCAGGTGCTCGAGGCCCATCTCGGCTACTGCGCCCGATGGGGTTGGACCGACCCGAACACCGGGAACCGGGTCGGTGACGAGCCGATCCGCGGCACCGAGCGCAAGACCCGGCCCATCACGCAGCCCTCCACGTTCGTGGCCACGCCCGTCTTCGACGGTGCCAACTGGGACGAAGAAGACAAGGCCGGCAGGCACCCGACGATCCAGCAGATCTTCGAGAACCTCAACCCCGAGGCTGCCGACGGTGAACGGATCATCGCCACCAATGGCAAGACCACGCTCTACAACGGCCGCACCGGCGACGCCTACGACAACCCGATCACCTGTGGGTACATGTACATCCTGAAGTTGGCTCACCTGGTCGACGACAAGATCCACGCCCGCTCGACCGGCCCGTACTCGATGATCACCCAGCAGCCGCTCGGCGGCAAGGCCCAGTTCGGCGGCCAGCGCTTCGGTGAGATGGAGGTGTGGGCCCTCGAGGCGTACGGCTCGGCGTACTGCCTGCAAGAGCTGCTCACGATCAAGTCCGACGATGTGCTCGGTCGTGTCAAGGTGTACGAGGCGATCGTGAAGGGCGACAACATCCCCGAACCGGGTGTGCCCGAGAGCTTCAAGGTGCTCATGAAGGAGATGCAGGCCCTCTGCATCAGCGTCGAGGTGCTCGGCGACGACGGACGCGAGATCGAAATGCGTGATCTCGACGACGAAGTCTTCCGCGCTGCCGAAGAGCTCGGCATCGACATCTCCCGCCCCGAGCGCGGAACCGACGAGGACGACGAGCGACGCGCCCGCGAGCGCGCTGCTCGCTGATGGTTCACTCCGCTCTGATGGCTCGCTCCGCCCTCACATCTTCCGACAATCAGCGTCGCAGCACTCAGTGCTGCGTTCGCTCCGGCTCGTCGCTGGCGTTCTCCGCGCCGGCCCGGGTCACCTCATCCGACGACATCACGCCTCACACGACACGAGACAGGATCCACTCATAATGCTCGACGTCAACATGTTCGACCAGCTCAAGATCGGGCTGGCCACCGCAGAAGACATTCGCCTCTGGTCCCATGGCGAAGTCAAGAAGCCGGAGACGATCAACTACCGCACGCTGCGTCCCGAGAAGGACGGCCTCTTCTGCGAGAAGATCTTCGGCCCGACCCGCGACTGGGAGTGCTACTGCGGCAAGTACAAGCGCGTTCGCTTCAAGGGCATCATCTGCGAGCGCTGTGGCGTCGAGGTCACGCGTTCGAAGGTCCGTCGCGACCGGATGGGTCACATCGAGCTGTCCGCTCCCGTCGTCCACATCTGGTACCTGCGCGGCACCCGGTCGTGGCTCGCCTACCTGCTCGCCGGTATCGAGCCGAAGGAAGAGCTCAAGGCGAAGATGCTCGAGAAGGTCATCTACTTCGCAGCAAACCTGGTGTCGTGGGTCGACGAAGACAAGCGTCACGAGGACCTCGAGAGCCTCGAGGTCGAGTATCTCGAAGAGCGTGACGAGATCCGCAAGGAGCTCGAGCTCGCCGTCGATCGCCGCTTCAAGGAGCTCGAGGCCGAGGCCGAGGCTGCCGAGAAGGAAGGCACCGACACCAAGAAGATGAAGCGCGAGGCCGACAAGGAGATCGAGGCGCTGCGTGAGCGCTACGAGCTCGAACTCGACCTCGTTGAGCGTGCCTGGGACGAGTTCAAGAGCCTGCACAGCCGAAAGATCATCGAAGACGAGATGCTGTGGCGTGAGCTCAAGGACAAGTACGGCGACTACTTCGAAGGCGGCACCGGCGCCGACGCCATCAAGCAGCTGATCAACCGCATCGACTTCGATGTGGAAGAGGTCAACCTCCGCGGAGCGATCGACCCGCAGGACGGCCAGAAGCCGCTCAGCGCCCAGCGCAAGCAGAAGGCGATCAAGCGGCTGAAGATCGTGGCGTCGTTCAACCGACGCAACGAGCACGGCCGCCGGATCAACGATCCGATGGCCATGATCCTCGATGTCGTGCCGGTGATCCCGCCGGAGCTGCGCCCGATGGTGCAGCTCGACGGTGGCCGGTTCGCCACGTCCGACCTCAACGATCTGTACCGCCGCGTGATCAACCGCAACAACCGGCTGAAGCGGCTGCTCGATCTCGGTGCGCCCGAGATCATCGTGAACAACGAGAAGCGCATGCTGCAGGAGGCCGTCGACGCACTGTTCGACAACGGCCGTCGTGGTCGTCCCGTCACCGGGCCGGGCAACCGCCCGCTCAAGTCGCTGTCCGACATGTTGAAGGGCAAGCAGGGCCGGTTCCGCCAAAACCTGCTCGGCAAGCGCGTCGACTACTCGGGTCGTTCGGTGATCGTCGCCGGGCCGACGCTCAAGCTGCACCAATGTGGTCTGCCGAAGCTGATGGCGCTCGAGCTGTTCAAGCCGTTCGTCATGAAGCGCCTCGTCGACCTCGAGCTGGCCCAGAACATCAAGACCGCCAAGCGCATGGTCGAGCGTCGCCGCCCACAAGTGTGGGACGTGCTCGACGACGTCATCAAGGAGCACCCGGTGCTCCTCAACCGTGCGCCGACGCTGCACCGTCTGGGTATCCAGGCGTTCGAGCCGGTACTGGTCGAGGGCAAGGCGCTCCAGATCCATCCGCTCGTGTGCACTGCCTTCAACGCCGACTTCGACGGCGACCAGATGGCGATCCACGTGCCGCTCAGCGCTGAGGCGCAGGCCGAGGCTCGTGTGCTCATGTTGTCGGCGAACAACATCTTGTCGCCGCAGTCTGGGCGCCCGATCGTCACACCGACACAGGACATGGTCATCGGCGGGTTCTACCTGACCGAGTACGTCGAGGGCGCCAAGGGTGAGGGCCGGAGTTTCCGCCACCTCTGGGAGGCGGTCAAGGCCTACGAAGAGAAGACGCTCGAACTGCATGCGATGATCAACCTGCGGCCGGGCAACGGCATCGAGCCGTACGAGACCACCCTGGGTCGCGCCCTGTTCCAAGAGGCGTTGCCCGTGGCGTATGCGGAGCAGTTCGGCTACATCCAGGAAACGATCAAGAAGCGCGAGATGGGCGTGATCGTGGAGCGGCTGTCCGACAACTACAACGCGGTCGAGGTGGCCACGGCGCTCGACAACATCAAGAACCTCTGCTACCGGTATGCGTCGCAGTCGGGTCTGACCGTCTCGATCGATGACGTGAAGACGCCGGCGGCGAAGCGCGAGATGATGGACGAGTACGAAAAGCAGGCCGACAAGGTCGAGAACCAGTTCCGTCGAGGCATCATCACCGACGGAGAGCGGCGTCAGCAGGAGGTCCGCATCTGGACCGATGCCACCGCCGAGGTCCAGGCCGCAATGGAGGCAGAGTTCAAGGCGCAGCGCTTCAACCCGATCGACATGATGGTCGGCTCCGGCGCTCGCGGCAACATGACGCAGATGCGCCAGATCGCCGGCATGCGCGGCTTGGTCGCCAACCCGCGTGGTGACATGATCCCTCGGCCGATCAAGTCCAACTTCCGCGAAGGCCTCGAGACCCTCGAGTACTTCATTGCCACGCCCGGCGCCCGCAAGGGCCTCGTCGACACGGCGCTGCGAACTGCGGACTCCGGCTACCTGACCCGTCGTCTCGTCGATGTCGCGCAGGAACTGATCGTTCGTGAAGAGGACTGCGGCACGACGCTCGGAATCTGGATCAACAACGTGTCGGTCGATACTGCGAACACTCGTACCTATCTCGAGACGAAGCTGTTCGGTCGGGCGTTGCTCAACGACCTGACCTTGTCCGACGGCACGATCGTCCCGCGCAACACGATCGTGGGCGATGAGGACCTCGTGCGGCTCCGCGACGACGACGCCATCGACCGGGTGCGCGTGCGCTCGGTGCTCACCTGCGACGCCGAACTCGGCGTGTGTGCGTTGTGCTACGGGCGTTCGCTGGCGACCGGCAAGTCGATCGAGCTCGGTGAGGCCGTCGGCGTCATCGCTGCGCAGTCGATCGGTGAGCCCGGCACCCAGCTGACGATGCGGACGTTCCACACCGGTGGTGTGGCCGGCAAGGACATCGCCGGTGGGCTCCCCCGCGTCGTCGAGTTGTTCGAGGCCCGTACGCCCAAGGGTGCAGCCCGCCTCGCCAAGGCGACCGGCGTGCTGCACCTCGGCGAGGACGAGGGCAAGGGCATCCCGGTCCGCGTCGTCGACGAGGACGGTGAGGAGCACGAGACGCTGCTACCGCTCGGTGCTCGTCCGATCGTCAAGGACGGCCAGGACATCAAGGCCGGCGACCTCATCACCGACGGCCCGTCCGACCCGAAGGAGCTCATGGAGATCAAGGGCATCCGCGAAACGCAGGTGTACCTGGTCGAAGAGGTCCAGAAGGTCTACCGCGACCAGGGCGTGTCGATCCACGACAAGCACATCGAGCTGATCGTGCGTCAGATGACGCGTCGTATCGGCGTTCAGGAGCCCGGTGAGGCCGAGTTCCTGCCTGGGGAGCGCGTCGACTCGAAGGTCTTCCGCGACACGAACCGTCGCATGGTCGAGGAGGGCAAGCGCCCCGCCGAGGGTCGTCCGGAGATCATGGGTATCACCAAGGCATCGCTGGCCACCGACTCGTGGCTCTCGGCGGCGTCGTTCCAGGAGACGACCAGGGTGTTGACGGAAGCCGCCATCGACGGCAAGTCCGACAGCCTGATCGGCCTCAAGGAGAACATCATCATCGGCAAGCTGATCCCGGCGGGTACGGGCATGATGAAGTACCGGGAGTTCGGTATCGACGCTCCCGAATACGAGCCGATGACGTACTACTCCAGCGACGTAGAAGACGAGGATCCCGCTGCGTTCCTGGCGAACCTCCACGGTTCGTACGAAGGGCAGCCCGCGACGAGCTGATCTCCGCGACGAACACGTTCACGGCCCGGTGCTTCGGCGCCGGGCCGTGCCGCGTCTCGGATCAGGCGGGCACGATGTTCCAGTTCGTGTTCGTCGCGGTGGGTGCGTTCGTACCGACACCGCTGAACGTGTACTCGGCCTCGACGTCGTTGGTGGCACCGTCGCAGCGCCAGTGCACCCGGACCTCGACGGTACGTGTCGAGTCGGTCGATCTTCACGTCACCCTTCGAGCTGCCCTTGCGGATCAGGAAGTCCGGCGAGTAGCTCGACACGCTGTACGCCGTCGGGCCGCTGAACCCCGACCGGCTGACCGGCATCGCGATCAGCTGGCCACCGACCGGGTCGTTGCCGTTCGCCGAGGACTCCGTGATGCGGAGGTAGGCAGCCTTGAGCTTCTGCCAACTGACCGACATGATTCGCCACTCGTAGGTGATGATCGGCAAGCTCTGGTCCGCACACAGCACCGAACCCATGTCCGGGACGATGCTGACCTGCTTCTGCTTGAACCGGCTGGTCGGAAACGACGCCGCGGCGAACGGCAGCGGGTCTCCGGGTTCGGGCAGACCGGCCAGGCCGGTGTCGGCGGGTGATGCGGCATGCGCGACCCTGAACGTGGGGAGGACGACCGGACTCGCGACGACGAGCGCTCCGCCCGCTCCCAACATCTTCTGCGCCTCGCGACGATCCATTGCCTCTCGTTTCGATGTGGTTCGGCCGATCCGGTCACCTGGGTATCGGCGTGACGGTGGCCGGTCTTGAGGCGGCTCGCCGGGCGTCAGCGTGCGTTGTCGGTGCGGAGCACGGCGATCGGGGTGCGCAGCAGCACCCGGAGATCGGCGTGGAGGCTCCAGGTCTCGATGTACGTGCGATCGAGTGCATGGCGATCGCAGTTCCCGACCGACGACCGGCCCGACACCTGCCACAGTCCGGTCATCCCCGGCTTCATGGCCCGGTAGCACGCCCGGTCGTAGTCGGACCGGAGATCGACCTCCTCGGCGAGGAGCGGCCTGATCCCGACGAGGCTCATCTCACCGGCGAGCACGTTGATCAACTGCGGGAGCTCGTCGAGCGAGGTGGCACGGATGAATCGACCGATCGGGGTGATCCGGGGATCGTCGGCGTCGAGCTTGAAGCCGTTCTCCTGGTAGCGGCGGTGCGCGATCGGATCCCGGACGAGATCGGCGTGGGCGCCCGTTCGCATGCTCCGGAACTTGAGCACCGAGAAGGGCTGGCCGTTCTGGCCGATCCGCTCCTGGCGGAAGAACACGGGGCCCGGACTGCTGCGCTTCACGGCGATCGCCAGGAGCAGCATCACGGGGGCCAGCACGATGAGAGCGATCAGGCTGATCGTGATGTCGAGTGCTCGCTTGACGTGATGACCGGGTCGATCGAGGACGTCGAGTCGAACCGGTGTCGTCGGGATGCCCAGCGGCACCTGCGGTGCGAGGGCGACCGAACGGTGCGACGACGGGACCAGGGTTTCCGAGACACGCAGGTCGACGAGCTGTCGAGGTGGGCGTGTGATCGTCTGCATCGAGTTCCTCCGGCCGGTTTCACGGTCTGTGGTCGGGAGGTACAACGGCAGAGATCTCGACCTACTTGAGGTCAGCTTTGCACTCAAGACCCTTTCTTGAGAGAGGGTCGTCGGCCGACGTGAGCGACGAGATCGTCGGGGCGCTCAGCCGAGCGTGTCGGCCAACCAGGCGGCGATGCGTCGACCGAAGGCGGAGTATCCGAAGCGTTCGGCGTTGGCCCGACAGGCGTCTCGCTCGTCGCCGGCGCCGAGGACCCGCTCGGCTGCCGCGACGAAGGCATCGACCGAGGGTTCGGTGGCGTGGGCGCCCGTGTGACCGTCCACGACCGTCTCGAGGGTTCCGCCGGCACCTGCGCCCACGACCGGAAGGCCACACGCCTGGGCCTCGACCGGGATGATGCCGAAGTCCTCGACTCCGAGGAACAGCAGCGCGGCCGACGAGCGGTACAGCTCCCGGACCTCGTCGTCGGAGACGTGGCCCACGAACGTGACGTCGGCGTGCGGCGTCGTCGCGGCGAGCTTGCGGAGGCGGGCTTCGTCCGACCCGGTCCCTGCGATCACGAGCGGTCGGCGGAGCCGGGCCGCGACCTCGATCGCAGCGTCGAATCGCTTGTACGGGATCAGGCGACCGAACGCCAGCAGCCGGTTCGTCCGGGGCACTGCCGTCGGGTGGTAGTAGACGGTGTCGACCGGGCTGGACGACTCGGGCGTCTCGTCCGTACACGTCCCGGATCCGCGCCTGCGTCGTCTGGGAGTTGGCGGCCAGCGAATCCGTGCTTCTGGTCGACGCCACGTCGACGCGGTCCGCAGCACGGCCCGGGCCGGCCGTTGTGCCAGTTCGAGCACCGGGTGGACGGCGTGTGCGTCGAGCTCGGGGAACCAGACGTACCTGGCAGGACTGTGGACGTACGACAGGTGCACCTCGCCGTGGCGCCCGAAGTTCCTGGCGAACGTGTGCGCCGACGTCACGACGACGTCGTAGTGCGACCGTGTGGCGACCCGCCAGGCCAACGGCATCATCGGCAGGGTCACCGCCCGGTGGCGCCGACACCAGGGCCGGTCCAGGAAGGTGGTGCGAATGGAGCGGTCGTCGGTGGCGAGTTCGCACTCGGGATCGTTGCTGAGCGCGAACAGGTCGGCGTCGGGGAGCAACCGCGCGAGGGCCTCGAAGACCTTCTCCGAGCCCGCTCGCGCTCCGATCCACTCCTGGGCGATCGCGACGGTTCGGTCGCCGACGATCCGGGAGATCTCGCGGCGTGCCGCAGTCAGTTCATCGAGGGCATCGGGGGGAGGGGGATTCATCGACGGAGCGTGTGCCGAAGTGTCTGCAAAGGTTCAAGTTTCGGTCGTCACCCGCCGATGGATGATGAGTGTACTGCGTGCGTAGCGCTCCGAATCGGGAGACCGGTCGCCTCGGCGGTCCCGATCCCACCGATCGGGTGCTGAACGGCGACCATCCGAGCGGATCGATGTCGAATTCGAAACGCCGTCTCGGCGGTCCCTTCGATGGAGATCGACCGTCGCACGTTGCCTGGCACGGGCGGATCGTGCAGCCGGCGGCGTGCTTGCGGACGTGGTCGTGATGGCGGGTCTCGAAACACCGTCGCTTCGCACTCCCGTGGTGTCGCTGATCAGGTCGGTCGGCCTCGCCACCGTCGTCCCGGTCGTCGTGGGAGTCGTCAGTGCGCCGCTGCTGGCGCGGTCGATGACCCCCGACGACCGCGGTCATCTCGCCGGAGTGCTCGGCGCGTCGCACGATCGCAACGGTGTTGGCCCTCGGGGGAGCCGCACAGCGACTCCCCCGTACACTGGCCCGTCAGCCCATCGGCGACGTCTGGAATCGTCTGCTCGACGAGATGCGTCGACTCGCCGGAGGCGTCGGGCTCGTTGCGGCCGGGCTGGTCGTGGTCGTCGCCGTCGTCTGGCCGCGGTCCCCGCTCCAACTGGGCCTCGTCGTGGCGATCGTCGTGGTGTCGTGGGGCCTCGGCCTGGTCCGCGGGACACTCGTCGGCATCCGGCAGCACACGGGGGCGACCGCGTCGTTCCTCGTCGAGTCACTCGCCCGCGGTGGAGCCGTCGTGGTCATCGCCGTCGCGTGGGGTCGGGTCGGGCCGTCGCTCGCCCTCGTGGCGACCGGGCTGATTCCCGTGGCCCTGACACTCGCGTGGGCCTCGCCGCGGATACGCCGGGTCCGAGCCGTGGCCGTGAACCGACCCCTGACGACGGAATCACCACGGACAGCCCCCGAGCCGTCGGCGGTGAGGATCGCCCTCGCTCAACAGCTGATGGGCCGCTCGGTGCTCGCGCTCTGGGCGATCACGTTGGGGGAGGACCAGATCGGATTCGTGGTTGTCGCGTTCGCCGTGACGGAGTTGACCGTGAACTTCGGTCGCATCGCCCAACCCCACGTGATCCACCAGGCCGAGTCCGGGCATTCGCGACTCGCCCCCTGGCTCGGCGTCATCGCCATCGCGACGTTGGTGTCCGCGATCGGCGGGTTGATCGTGGTCGAGCCACTCTTCGGCACCGAATACTCGGGTGCCGTCCAGGTCGTGGTCCCGCTCGCCATCGCCCAGGGCCTCTTCGCGGCGAGCATCGTGATGACCGGCGTCCGATACGTGTCCGACGGTGTCGGCGCCATCCGGTCGACGCAGCGCTGGATGGCCGCCACGGCGGTCGTGACGACGCTGATCGGGATCGGTGGCAGCGCCGTGGCGGTGACGGTCGCATTCGCCGCCATGGCAGGCGGCTATGCCGCCACCTCGGCACTGACGATTCGACGACAACTCGACGAGGCGCCACCGCGCGTGGGGGAACATGCTGCCTGACACGCTGCTCGCCGGCCTCCCGAAGTGCGGGACCACCGCCCTGTTCCACTGGTTCGATCGACGCCAGGACGTCTTCGTCCCGGTCGTCAAGGAGCCGCACCTGCTCGCCAAGCTGTCGGTGTCGGGTGTCGACGACATCGAGGCCTACGAAGCCCTCTACGCCGACGCGTCCGAGATCCGCCGAGTCGACTGCTCGACGTCGACGGTGCTGCATGCAGAGCGAGTGGTCGCCAACATCGATCGATACGAGGTGCCGATCGACGCCGCCATCATCGTGTACCGCCACCCCGTCGAGAGGTGCATCTCGCACTGGAACTACGCACGCAAGATCGGGCAGGAGAACCGTCTCCTCGCCGAGGTCGCCCGCTCGGGATGGCGGACACCGAACGACCCATGGGGGCTCGAGTCCGCCTATCTGGAGCCCGGCGTGCTCGCCGGGGGTCTGGGGCAGTTGGCCGCACGCATCCCGCGCGTTCGTGTGCTCCCGTACAGCGCGATGTGCGACGACCCCGAGTCGTTCCTCGCCGAGGTGTGTCGGGCGCTCGACCTGCCGATGACGCCGGACGGTTCCACACTCGAAGAGCGCAACGTCTCGCTGCGACCCCGAGGCGTGGTCGGCGCCGGCGTGCTGAGGGCAGCCAACGCGATCGGGGCGACCCGTGTCGCCTGGCCGAGCCCGGTCCGGTCGGTCGTGCGCCGGGCGTTCGTCGCCGGTTCGGCCGATCTCGCCGACACTGTCGACGACGACATCCGATCCGAGCTGGAGGAGTTCTTCGCAGCCGACCAGGCGGAGATCCGAACCTTGTCGGAGCGCCACCCGGACGTCTTCCCGCTGCCGTTCGGCAGGGAGTGGATCGCATGACCGACCTGTCCGTCGTGATCGCGAGCCGGGGCCGGCCACTGGACTGTGATCGGGCCTGGCGGTCGGTCGCCGAACATTTCCCCGGGACGGAGTTGATCGTGGTCGAGCAGCAGTCCGAGGTCGGGACCTACCCCGTGGGTGCCGACTTCCCGGGGACCTGGATCCGCCAATCCGGCCGGGGGGTGAGTCGCGCCCGCAATCGTGGACTCGCCGAGGTGACGTCGAGCAACGTCCTCTTCCTCGACGACGACGTGCAGGTGGTTCCGACGCTGAGCGATCTGGTCGCGGTGCACGAAGGCGTCGGCGCAGCGGCGACCGCCGGGCGGGTCCGCTACCAGCCGAGCCGGCGCGTCACGCACCTCGACACGTCCACTGCGTTGACCCCGACGACCGTCGGTCGGTGCTTCATCGAATTCGCCACGATCTTCGACACCGAGACACTGCGTGCGGCGGGCGGCTTCGACGAGCGGCTGGGGGTGGGCTCCGACTTCGGTGCCGAGGAAGGCACCGCGTTGTTGGCCCGACTGACCCGTGCCGGCGGCGCGCCCCTCAGATACGAGCCGATCGTGATGTGCGAACACCCCGATGTCGACTCGCCGCCGGACGCGAAGGCACGATCCTACGGTCGCGGGCTCGGGGCGCTCGTTCCGCTCCATCCGACGTCCACCTGGATCTGGCGGTACGTGGCCTTCACGACGATTCGCACGGCGATCGGATCACTCGTCCTGGTGGCACGCGGCGACGCGCCGGCTGCACGGCCGCGCTGGTACCGCCTGCGAGGTGTCGCCGAAGGCGTCGCGATGGGAATCGTGTACCGGGTGACACGATCGAGCGAGCGGAGCAAGCGTGTCTGATCCAGCCGTGAGCTGCTCGCCGGGGGCCGACCGCATCGAGAGCCGGTCGACCACGAGCCAACCGGTCGTCGCCCGGGGAATCTGGGCTGCAGGGCCGATCTGGATCAACCCCCTCGTGCTCATGGGAGCGGGCACGGCGCTGCAGCTGTGGTGGATGGATCATGCGAACTGGTCACTCGCAACGCTCGGAGGCGTCCTCGTCGGCGGGAGCGCTTTTGCGATCTCTGCCCACCACGGGCGTGCACCGCTGCACCGTCCCTCCGACCGGGAGGCACACACGATCGTCAAGGCGACCCGCATCGTGGGCCTGCTCATGATCTTCGGCTACGTCACCTGGACGGCGATGGCGGTGACACGCGGGTTGACACTGCCCACGATCGTGGACTTCGTCACCTTGCGCCCGGGCGTGAGCGAACGACTCAAACGGGAGATCTTCGTCTCCAGCCTGCTGACGACCTTCTTCGTCAACCTGACGGTGGTCTACTTCGGCCTCGCCGGCACGATGGCGTTCAAGCTCACGAGTCGCACGGCGTCGCGACGGGCCCGGCTCGGACGGTTGCGGGACGTGCCGTTCTTCCCTGCGCTGGTCGTCATCACGGTCCTGAGGGCGACGTTGCTGTCCGAGCGCCTCGTCGCGCTCGAGATGGTCATCGGGTTGGTCGTTGCGTACTTCGTCGGGAACCCGCTCGAGCGTGTCGATCCCCGACGCGAACGTCGTCGTCGTCGTCTCCGTCGCCGTGCGCCCGTCTATCTCGTCATCGGGTCGTTGCTCTTCTTCGGTGTTGCCGAGATCCCGCGGAGCTTTGCCGGCAAGCGCGCTGACAACGAGGCCTCGAACCCGGTCCAGTACTCGGCCGATCGGATCGTGGCCTACTACGGCTCGGCCGGCGACAACGGAGCGATGTCGCTGCGCTACGTGGAGCCGATCTGGGAGGACGGGCTCTACCTCTCCCTGCCGGTCGCCAGCGCGGTACTCGGCAACGAGGTCGAGGTCGGTGATGCGTGGGTCGCGCTGCTGGACCAGCACGAGGACCGGGAGTTCAACAACCCGGGAGGCTGGACGAGCGTGCTCGCCGACTTCGGCGTACCGATCGGGCTGCTCGTGCTCGCGGGCGTGTTCTTCCTGCTCGGACACTGGTGGGCGATCGCGATGCCCCGAGCTCCCGTGTTCGCGATCGTCGGTCCGGTCGTGGTGCTGACGGCGCTCGAACTTCCCCGGTTGTTCTACCCGGGTCAGACGCGTGCGGTCGTCGCGTTGTTCGTGGCCGCCCTGATCCAGCAGACGACCCCCGGGCCGGGCCGCCTGCGAGTTGGTGCGCGATGACCTCCGACGAAGCTCGACAGCGCAGAGAGCCGACGGTGCGCCCGCACCTGCCCGTGTTCGTGAATGCGAGATTCGAGTCACGTCGGGCCACCGGCGTCGATGTCCACGCCGCCGAAGTCGTACGGCGGCTGCACGGACTCGAACGCGTCCGCCCGCCGCGACGCTGCGCCGACGGCATCTTCGGGCATGCATGGGAACAGACCGTGCTCCCGGTTCGTGCCGATGATGGTGTGCTGTGGTCGCCGTGCAACACCGGGCCGGCGTTCGCGAGGCGCCACGTCCTCACCTTGCACGACGTCGCGCCCTTCGACGTCGCCGAGCACTACTCGCCGGCGTATCGGACCATGGCCCGTACCACGATGGCGGCGGCGTCACGCCGGGCATCGGTGGTCGCCACGGTCTCGCAGTTCAGCGCCGACCGGATCGTCGAGCGGTTGGGCGTCGCTCCAGACAGAGTCCACGTCGTCGGGAACGGTCTTCGTGAACCGTTCCTGCGTGCTCCCACGGCAACGACGACGCACACGTCGTCCGAACAAGCGGTGGTCACGCTCGGGTCCCTCGACCCGCGCAAGCGATTGACCGCGCTCGTCGAGGCGCACCGTCGCGGCCTGCCCGACATCGAGCTGCAGGTCATCGGTGGCGGCAACGATCGCGTGTTCGTGTCCCACGGGCCGGATCGGGGCGGGCGCGTGCGCATGCTCGGCTACCTCCAGACCGCCGAGGTCGTGCGGCGCATCGCGGGCGCGCTGGCCTTCGTCTCGTTCTCCTCGTACGAGGGCTTCGGATTGCCACCGCTGGAGGCGGCGGCGCTCGAGGTTCCGGTGATCGTCTCCGACATTCCGGCGCACCGGGAGGTGCTCGGTGGCCTCGCCGGCATCCACTTCGCGGCCGATGACGAGCAGCTCGTCACGTTGTTGCGGGCCGCCGCCCGACATGAGCTCTCTCGTCCGGTGCGGTCGGAGGTCGCCCGCCGGCACGAGTGGGACCGGGTGGCCGACCGCTACCTCGACGTCTTCGATCTCGTCGCCGATCTCCGGCACGATGTCGGTGTGCGCCACCGACGTCCCGAATCGAGCCGCGCTGCTCGCGCACCGTCGTGATCGTCGACGTCAGCCGAGGTCGACGGACCGGGACGGGTGCTCAGCCGTCGTCGGTCGTCAGTCGCAGCGTGTTGAAGAGCTCCGATCCTTCGTTCCACGGGAACCCGACGCCGTCGATCGCGACGGTCCAGATCTCCGGCTGGACCAAGGGCTGCGGCTGGAGGACGAGTGCGTCGGCGTCGGAGGCCTCCAGGCTGGCGGTCCAGGTGGCCGTGCCGTCGGGCGCGAGGTCGAGATAGCCGGAGTACACCGGGAGTCCGGACTCGAGGGACGGTTGGAGGCCGATCGTGCCGTCGTCGTCGCGTGCCTCCACGAGTCGCATGCTGGTGTGGATCGACACGAACAGGCGGCTGCTGCCGCGTGGGAGGCCGACCAGGTTGCCGACCACGTAGTCGGGGAGTGTGAGCACCGGGTCGTTGTGGAACTCGAGTTGGAGTTCCATCCGCCCGTCCTGCTGTTCGGTCAACGTGAACCGGCGGGAGAGGAACGTGTCGATCTTGCTGCCGCTCGCGTTCACCACGGTCACGGCCAACGAGTCGGCATCCTGGCGATCGTCGAGCAGCTCCCCACCAAAACCGGCTGCCGACAGCACGGCCTGTTCGCTCGGATGCGCCGACCAGGCCATCGCACGACGTTGCAGCGACATCGGGCGGAGCCGGCGAGCCAGCTCGACGGGGTCGGGGGACGCATCGCCCAGAATGAGTTCGATCGTCTCCAGCGCGACGGCCTCGAGGAGATCGGTCCGCTCGTCGAAGTCGTCGATCTCGTACTGGCCGATGAGCAGGAACGGCGCCATGTTCCGTCCGGTGAGGGGAAACGGCGCCCCCTCGACCTCCAACGGACCGATGAGGCCCGCCAGTTGGCCGAGCGCGAACACGTCGAGGTTGAAGACACCGTCGAGCTCCCGGCCGCCGCTCTGCGGATACAGCTCGGCGACGACCTGGGCCGTCGAGGGGAAGTGGGGCGAGATCGTGATGTTCGCCCACGGCACGTTGCCGACGCTGTCGTCGGGGCCCGTGGTGTACCCGAACGGGCCGTACCGGTCGAACCAATCGTCCGGGGCGCTCCGGAGGACTCGGGGTCGTCCCCCACCGTTGCTCAGATCGTTGTGTCGACCGAAATCGCTCAGGGTGACCTCGCCGTCGATCGCCGTGAGTTCGGCGTAGTTGCCCATGAACCCACCCTGGCCGCGGGCCTCGCCCGGAGTGGTGAACATGAGGAGGTACACCCGTTCGCCATCGGCGCCCAGCATGGCCGGGATCACGTCGAGCGCGTCGGCCGCCTTGGCCGCCAGCTCGCGCTGGTCGGCGACCGACTCGGCGAGCTCGTCGACCCGGTCCTTCGCCGCCGGGACGAGCCAGCCCGATCGGTTGTCCGCGAGGGTGCGATCGAGGCGTTCGACGGACGCGATGACACGATCCAGCGGAGCCCGCAGAGCGACGATCGCGTCGATGTCGATGCGGCCGTCGACGATACGGAGCGCGTCCACGTCGACGGTGGAGAGCTCGGCATCGAGAGTTCTCGACGTCGACGAGGCGGCATCGGTCAACTCGGTCGCGGCGCGGCGGTGCTGAGCGACGACCGGGACCACGCGTGAAGTTGGGCCCAGGGTCGTTGGAGCTCGGTCGCCGCCCTTCTGAAACGGACCGCCGCTTCGGCGAACCGGGCGCGGGCGTCGTCGAGTTCGCCGTCGCGTACGAAGTCCAGCGCCTCGTTCGCGGCGTCGTTCCCGGCGGTGAGGTCGGCTCTGGCGGATTGCGCCGCGACGGCGAGCCCGGCGATCGCCACCACGACCGCGCCGGTGACCGCGCCGAGGACGAGAAGTGCTCGTCGGCGGGTCGTCCCGGCGAGGCCCACGAGACCGACGACGGCGCAGCCGGTGACGGCGAGCACGGCGACGGCCGAGGATCCACCGAACCGATCGAGCTCGCCGATCGTGGCCAACGCGACCATCGACGCTGCCGGAGCGGTGGCTCGGAGGATCGGGTGGTCGGCCAGCTGCAACCCGATGGCGATGGCCGCCAACGTCGCTGCGATCCCGAGCGCCGTACCCCAGGTCTCGCCGGCGACGACCGCCGAGATCGCGCCGAGAGCCGCGAGCGCCCACCATCGGGCGAAGGAACACAACCAGACGGCGCCGGCCACGACGACCGGGACCAGCACCGCATCGACGGTGAGCGCGCCCGTGGGCCGTGCCCCCAACGCAACGACTGCAACGCCGGAGGCCAGTCCGACCAGTGCGACCAGGAGATCGTCGCGGCGCGGTGCGCGCGTGGCGGCTTTCGGCATTGGCAGCGAGGTTAGCCATGCACCGCGGAATTGCAGTTCACACCCGCACGTGCCGATGGAAAGGGTACGGCGCGTCGACGTGTGGAAGGCGGGCGCCCCCCCGGCACTACGATTCGATCATTGGGAGTCGTCATGAACATGAAGCGAACGTCGGCGACACTCGTGGCTGTTGCGTGGCTGTTGTTCGGCGGGGCAAGCCCGGTGGCAGGAATCTCCGACTACCCGCCGTCGGGCCCGGTGATCGTCGTGTCGGGCGAATTGGTCGCCGGCGGGACCGCACAGGCGGCCGTGGAGAACTGCACCGTGGGTGAGTCCGTGCGGACCACAGTTGCGTCGATGCCGACGGTCGAGTCGATCTGCGAGCGCGTCGATGCTCCGGAGGCCACCCCGGGCGCCGTGCCGGAGCGTGGGATCGCGCGAGTTCGACCTCCCACTGCCCGCATCGTCCGGACTGGCCGCCGGCGAGGCCCGACTGCTCGACTCCGGCCACACGCTCTCGTTCGCTCTCGACGTACGTTCGGAGCAGCCGGCCGCCGCTGTCGAGCAGATCTCGAGCGGTCGAGCCGGCTGGCCGTTCCTGCTGCTCGCGGGACTCATCGTCCTCGTCGTGATGGTGGTCGTCTCTCGGCGCCGCACCTCCGACGACATGCCCTGAGGACGGCTTCAGCTGGACAGCGACCGCCATCGACTCGACGTCACCCGCGCTCCCGACATCGTCTGGCGTGCCGTACGCGATCGGGTGCTCGTCCGTCGCGTCGGGACCGACGACGCGGCGGAGCTCGTCGGGCTCGCTGCGATCGTGTGGGTCGGGGCTGACGAACCGTGCACCGTGGCCGGCCTCGCCGCCGAAGTCGGGGCCGACGAGTCCACGGTGGCGGAGGCCGTGTCGATGCTGACCGCGGCCGGGTGGCTGTGCGAGGTGGCCTGATGCCCGACACCCATGGGACCGCACTGGATCACCGATTCGTGGTGCGATCATCCGAACCGTTGGCCGAGGTCGTGCGCGAGACGCTCGCGCCGCTCGCGACGCGGACGCCCGCCACGGCGGCGACCGAACTGATCGAGATCTCCGGCGCCGTCGACGGGGGCTGGGTCATGCGGGTCGACGGGGTCGACTCGTCCACGATGTCGTCAGCCCGGGTCGTGGCCCACCTGCTCGAGCATCTGAACCGTCGTGCCGCCGACTCGCTGGAGCACGAGGTCCCGTTCCATGCCGCGGCCGTCGAGCATCCCGACGGCGGCGTGATCGCGCTGGCCGGCTCGAGCGGATCCGGCAAGTCGACGCTCGGCGCGGCCGCGGTGCGGTCGGGCTGGGGATTCGTCGCCGAGGAAGTTGCCGCCGTGCGCCTCGACGACCGCGAGGTCCGCCCCTATCATCGCCCGATCGGTTTGCGGGCCGGCGGAGCTTCGGCACTCGGTGTGTCGATTCCCGCCTCCGACTGGTTCGCCGAGGTGTATCCGTGGCCGGTTCCCCCCGATGCGCTCCGGAGCGGTGGCAGGCTGTTGGGCATCGCACTGGTCGACCGCGCCGTGGGCGAGGCCCGCGCCGTCGACGTCCCGCCGTCGCGAGCGCTGGCCGAACTGGTCGAGCACACCGTGGTGCCGTCGTCGGATCGCATCGTGCCGGTCTTCCGCGGCCTCGACCGGCTGGTGCGTGCCGTCCCGGTGGTCCGACTCTCGTCCGGAGAGCCGGCGAGCACCGTTCGGGTGCTCGCCGAACTGGCGCGGGGGTGGAGCGAGTGACACCGCTGACGGCCCTGCGGCATCTCGTGTCGTGGGGACTGGCCGGCGGCCCGTCGACCCCGATCGAACTCGGGGCTGCCGATGGGCTCGGGGCGTTGGCCGAGTTCCACCGAGTTGCCGGCGTGGCGCTCGCCGCGCTCGACCGGGGGGCTGCCCGCCACGTGGAGGAGCCCGTCGTGGCCGACCTCGAGGCGCGGTCATCTCCGGTCGCTACACCGTTCGCTCGCAGCCGAGGCCGACCTCGTCGCGATCGCGCGCCGGCTCGACGCCGCAGGTCTCGAGTTCCGGGTGCTGAAGGGCTGCGCGACGGCGCACCTCGACTACGCCGACCCGGCGCTCAGGTCGACGAGCGACGTCGACCTCCTCGTGCGTGACGGCGCGCTCGCCGCGGCGACCGGCGCCGTCGACGAGCTGATCGACCGTGCTGCGACGGTCCCGGACCGACGGGCGTCGTGGACCGAACGCTACGGCAAGGACCGGACGCTGGCGCTCACGAGCGGCGGTGAGCTCGACCTGCACCGGATGCTCGTCCCCGGATTCCACGGGCTCGTCGACGATCACGACTGGTTCGCGGAGCAGGAGACGTTCACCGTCGCCGGCACCGAGCTGGCCGCGTTCACGCCGATCGACCGGCTCGCCAACGCCATCGCCCACGCGGGGTTCACCGATCACGTCCGCTACCACTCGATCCGCGACGTCCCGGTGCTGCTGGAAGCGGCCGGCGACCAGTGGCACGACGCCGTCGATCGGCACGTCCGCTGGCACGGTCTGCTCGCCCGGGGGATCGATGTCGTGTGGGAGCACTTCGACCTCTCGTCGCACCCGATTCGCGACTGGGCGGCGCAGGTCCGCCCGGGTCGACGCGAGCGCTTCGCGCTCGGGACGTTCGAGCTCGCCGGTTCTCGACAGCATTGGGGCGGCGTCGCCGCGATCGCGCCCTGGCGCTGGTCGGGGCTGCTGGCGCCGATCACGGTGCCGAGCCGCGAGTACCTCGCTCATCACGACCGGACCCGCTGGGGCCACGTTCGTGCGACGGTCGGGAGGGTTCGTCCGACACCTCCGCGCCGCTCCGATCCGGATCGTCGGTGACTCCGCCGGCGACGACGAGGCCGAGCCGCGCGAGTTCCTGCACGGCATCGCCCACCCAGGACTCGATCGCCGTTGGCTCCTCGCCCGATGCGCGCGAGCGATGTCGTCGACGACCTGGTCGACCGTGTCGCCTCGACGACAGGAGTCGAGCACGATCGCGTGACCCGCATCGAGGTGCACGGCGCGCCGGACGTCCGGGATCAGGGCGACGATCTCGGTGTCGAAGTCGGCGAGCTCGATGTCGGGCGCGAGGGCCGGGAGCCGTCGCGCCGGGTTCACGCCGTGTCCGGTGTGTACTGACCGTATGCGTAGCGGTACTCGTACGTCGACGACGTCGACAGGTCGAATCCGTTGAGCACCGTGCCGATGAACGGCGCCTTGATCTGCTCGAGCTGGGCGGCGGCCTGCTGCACCTGGCGTCGATCGGTGGCGTTCGCGGAAGCGACCATCACGACGGCGTCGACCGACGCCGAGACCACGAGCGGGTCGGCCACGACGAGGACCGGTGGCGTGTCGACGATCACGAGGTCGAATCGCGGCACGAGCGAACGGAGGAACCGCTTGGCGGTGACGGTGGAGAGCAACTCCGACGGATCGGGGGGAACCACACCGGACGTGACGACCCAGAGCGTCGGCTCGTCGTCGATCGGGTGGGCGACCTCGTCCAGACTCGCCCCGACCATGGCCGTGGTGAAGCCCTGCTGGTTGTCCAATCCGAAGAACTCGTGCACGCGGGGCCGACGGAGATCGCAGTCCACCACGATCACGTTCTGTCCGGCGCGTGCGCGGCCGCGACGGCGAGATTGACCGACGAGGTCGTCTTGCCGTCACCGGGCTTCGCGCTCGTGAACTGGATGATCGACAACTCGCGGTCGACCGAGATGAACTGGATCGACGTGCGCAGCGCACGGTACGCCTCGGCCGGCTGGGACTGGGGGTCGTCCCGGGTGACGATCGCAGCCGCGTCGGTGTTGCGCTCGAACTTGGGGATCACGGCGAGCACCGGCACGCCGGTCGCCTTCGCGAGCTCCTCCTCGTCTCGCACGGTGGTGTCGAAGTGCTCGACGATGAACGCCGCCGCGACGCCGATCAGCGCGCCGGCGACGAGTGCGAGGAACGCCGACCTCCGTGGGCGCGGCGAGAACGGAGTGGACTGGACCGGAGCGGCGTCGATGAGCGACGTGCCCGAGCTCTCGGCCAGGTCCACCGACACCTGCAGTGACTCGAGCTCGAACTCGTACTGGTCTCGCTGCGTCATGAGCAGCTCGACCTCCTCGTCGCTGCCGGCGGCGGCGATGTCCACCCCGATGTTCTCGAGTCGCTCGTCGACGACCGACATGCGTGCGACCAACTCCTCGACGAGTGAGCGGCGCCGTTCGTCGATGTAGGTCTCCGCGTACACGTTCGCAGCGCGCGCCGCGAAGGCGGGATCGACGCTCTCGGCGGTGAACGTGAAGACGTCCGTGTCCTCGTCGGCGACGAGCCGAACGGTCAGCGTCGGCTCGGGGCCCACCACCTGGCGGACCTCGTCCTGCAGCGCCGACCCGCGGGCACGCTGCAGCTCGTTCTGGAGGACCCGCTGCTGCATCGGTCGTTCCGGGGCGCCGACCGCCGTCGCCGACGGCGGCTCGCGAACCAGCACCTCCGCGCTCGACCGGTAGCGGCTCTCCTGGCTGAGGGACAACCCGAGCGACACCAGCGGCGCGATCACCATCGGCAGGATGACCAACCACTTCCGACGACGCAGTACCGCGACGTAGTCGCGCAGCGTCATCTCTGGCGGATCGAACTCCGGCTCGGGCACCGGCGCATAATACTTGTGTCGTCCCGTCCCGCCGCGGCAGGACCGGTAACCTGCCGTACCGCTCGTTATGAAACGTCCCTGGCTCGCCTACCTGCTCGTCTCGCTCGCTGCCAGCGGCGCCGGGATCGCGATCACCGGTCTGCCGAGCAGCGGCAATGCCGAACTGCTGGTGCTCACGCCGGTGACGTCGACCACCCTCTCACCGGCGACGAGCGCCGCGACGACGTCCACCACCGAGCCGCTGCCGAGCACGACGACGACCAGCCCGACCACGACCAGCACCACGAGCACGACGGTGCCGGCGACGACCACGACCGAGGACGTTCCCGACACGACGTCCACGACGGCGCCGCCCACCACGACCACCACGACCACCACCACCACGACGACGACCACGACCACGACCACCGTGCCGCCGGTGCCGACCGACGCCGAGATCGCCGTGGCCAACGGTGCCGGGGTCCCGGGCATCGCGGGCGATGCCGCCGAGCTCCTGACCGATGCCGGGTTCGGTGACGTCGCCGCGGTCAACTCGGAGCCGGTCGACGTCACCACGGTGTACTACGTCGACGGGTTCGAGTCGGTTGCCGCAGCCGTCGCCGAGACGCTCTTCATCGATCCCGGCGCGCTCGACGAGATGGCGAACGTCCCCGACCTCGCGACCGACCAGGAGTTCGACGTCGTCGCCGTCCTCGGCGCCGACATCGGACCGTGACGATCCCGGCGCACCCGCCGAACGTTCTCGTCGTCTGTACGGCGAACGTGTGCCGGTCCCCGGTCGCCGAACAGCTCATCCGACGCGACCTGCCCGCGTCGACCGGTCTCTTGTCGGTGACCTCGGCAGGCACGCAGGGCGGGCGCAACGAGGTCCATCCCGACACGGTCGTCGCCGCCGCCGCCGTGGGCGCCGACGTGTCGACACACCGGTCGCGACGCCTCACCCGCCGGCTGCTCGACGTCGAGGGCGCCGACCTCGTCGTCGCGATGGCACGCGAACACGTGTATCACCTCGTTGCGACCGACGAGTCGGTGTGGCCGCACACGTTCACCCTGGTGGAACTCGTCCGACGATCCGAGGCGCTGGCGGCGGCCGGGGCGACGTCGACCGGCTTCGACGACTGGGTCGCCGCGCTGAGCGAGGGCCGCCCGGGCAGCGACCTGCTCCCGGGTCGGCCCTCCGACGACATCGCCGACCCCTACGGCCGATCCCGACGCCATCATCGTCGCATGGTCCGTGAGCTCGACGACCTGAGTGGTCGCCTCGCCGCGCGCCGCCGCCGCCGTGCTGGATCCGCCCGATGAGGTCCCCCGACCCCGCTGAGCCCGCCGATCGGGTTGTGGCAGCCTCGGCACGCCCATAGCATTGCTTCGTCCTCTCGTTCCGGGTCCCTCCGGTTCGTACGGCGGCCGACCGAGACCCCTCGGACACCGGCCAACTCATCACATGCCCGGAATCCGCCAGTGGCGGATCGCCGAGCGGAGACACACGAGGTCGTGCATGCCCACCATTCAACAGCTCGTCCGACAGGGTCGTAGCTCCAAGTTCACCAAGAGCAAGACGCCCGCACTGAAGGGCTCGCCCCAGCGTCGCGGTGTGTGCACCCGCGTGTACACCACGACGCCGAAGAAGCCGAACTCGGCACTCCGCAAGGTGGCCCGCGTCCGACTGTCGAGCGGGATCGAGATCACCGCCTACATCCCCGGCGAGGGTCACAACCTGCAGGAGCACTCGATCGTGCTCGTTCGCGGTGGTCGTGTGCGCGATCTGCCCGGCGTGCGATACAAGATCATCCGTGGAGCCCTCGACGCCGCCGGTGTCAAGGGTCGCAAGCAAGCTCGCAGCCGCTACGGCGCGAAGCAGGAGCGCTGAACGATGCCTCGCAAAGGTCCCGCCCCCCGTCGAGAACTCGTTGCCGACCCGATCTACCGCTCGGTCGTCGTCACGCAGCTCATCAACAAGGTCATGCTGCACGGCAAGCGCAGTATCGCCGAGAAGATCGTGTACGACGCGATGTCGATCGTCGCCACCAAGACCGGAGACGAGCCGCTCGACACCGTCAAGCGAGCCGTCGACAACGTGAAGCCGCCGCTCGAGGTTCGCAGCCGCCGCGTCGGCGGTGCCACCTACCAGGTGCCGGTCGAAGTCCGCCCTCGTCGTTCGACCACGCTGGCGATCCGCTGGCTCGTCGACTTCAGCCGGGCTCGCCGCGAAAAGACGATGGCAGAGTGTCTCGCCAACGAGCTCATGGACGCCGCCAACGGCCTCGGCGCCGCCATGAAGAAGCGCGACGACATCCAGAAGATGGCCGACTCGAACAAGGCCTTCGCTCACTACCGTTGGTGAGGCCGCGGGGAATTCCGTCCCCGACGATTTCTGGCGACGTCCCGTCGGCTCCTCCGGAGCAGGCGGGACGTTCCGCGTTCCTGGCCGGTCGGCTCGATTGGCGTCGGATTCACGATCGCACTAGGTTCGGTCCCTGGGCGATCCGAACGAGCCGGGAGTGTCAATGAACGTTCAGTCGATCATCGGAACGAAGGGGACGGAGGTCGCCACGATCCGTCAAGCAGCGACGTTGAGCGAAGCTGTGGCCATGCTGGGCGAGCACGGGATCGGCGCACTGGTGGTGTCCGGCGACGGGCACAAGATCGAGGGCATCGTGTCGGAGCGCGACATCGTGCGGGCGGCCGGCAGATCGGGAGCAGCTGCACTCGAAGCCACCGTGGGTTCGGTCATGTCGACCGACGTGATCACCTGTGCCAAGAACGACGGCGTCGATCGGCTCATGGGGCTGATGACCGAACGGCGGATTCGCCATCTGCCGGTGGTCGACGATCGAGGACACCTCGCCGGCATCATCTCGATCGGCGACGTCGTCAAGGCGCGTCTGACCGAGCTCGAACAGGAGAACCAGGCCCTCAGCCAGTACATCTCGGGTCACTGACGGCGAGTCCGGGGTCGAGTCCGGGGTCGAGTCCGTGTGGTACCGGCTCTCCACTCGCGGCAAGAGTTTGCGGTGGGAGTCTTCTGTCAGGCCTGGGTCTCGGTGACGATCTCGTCGAGAGCCGCCACTTCCTCCTGGAACTGGGCCTTGGGACCTCGGACGTGCAGCCCTGTTCGCACGACACGGCCTCGCCGGCCGCCCGTTGCTCGAGCTCGTGCTCGGATCGGAACGGGTGCGGCAACTGGACGGCCCCGACGGTGATGCACTCAGCGCCCACCGTGAGGCGGTGGCCGCGGCAGCTGCGGCGGTCGCCGTCGAGGTGGCGGCCGGCAAGGAGCCGATGAGACCGAAGCGTCGCTGCGCCGACGACAACCCGCCATCCACTCCTCGGATGCGCGCGAGACCCTGGAACGCGTGGGAGCGATCATGATGGCGACCGGTCCAGGCACGATCGAGCCTCACCACATCGCTCTGGGGATCCTCGAACGCGACGATCTGAGTGTCCGACCGCTGATCATCGCGAGTCGCGTCGACGTCGAAACGTTGTCCGACGAGAGACGCCGGGAGTTCGCTCGGCTACGCGCGGCACAGCGACCCTGCCGATGAGCCGGCACGGGTCGCGTGTTCATGGGCTGCGACCCTGGGTTCGGTCACGGAGAACGCGCCGGAATCCTCTCGCTTCCAGGTGGTTGTCACCGGGCGCCCGATACACTGGCTCGTCGTGTTCGTGGCCGGTTCGGCCGACCCGAACCGCCCCAGTTCCTTGAGAGTTCGACCCGAAAGACGGAAGTGATCTGACGATGGCCAAGCGAGAGTTCCCCCTCGAGCGCACCCGCAACATCGGCATCATGGCGCACATCGATGCCGGTAAGACGACGACGACCGAACGCATCCTGTACTACACCGGGAAGAGCTACAAGATCGGCGAGGTTCACGACGGTGCCGCCACCATGGACCACATGGCCCAGGAGCAAGAACGTGGCATCACGATCACGTCGGCGGCGACGACCTGTGTCTGGAACGACCACCGCATCAACATCATCGACACCCCGGGACACGTCGACTTCACCATCGAGGTCGAGCGTTCGCTGCGAGTGCTCGATGGCGCCGTGACCGTGTTCGACTCGGTCGCCGGCGTCGAGCCGCAGACCGAAACGGTGTGGCGCCAGGCCAACAAGTACAACGTGCCGCGCTTCTGCTTCGTCAACAAGATGGACCGCATCGGTGCCAACTTCTACCGCACCGTCGACATGGTGAAGAGCCGCCTCGAGGCGAACCCTCTCGTGTTGCAGCTCCCGGTCGGCGCCGGCGGCCCCGAGTCGAACGAGCCCTTCGTCGGGCTGATCGACCTGGTCAAGATGAAGGCCCTCGTCTGGCTGGACACGGACGAGAAAGACCTGGGTGCGACGTACGACGAGGTCGAGATCCCGGCTCACATGGCGGATCAGGCCGCGGAGTACCGCGAAGCGCTGATGGACACGATTGCGACCGAGGACGAGTCGCTCATGGAGCTCTACCTCGGCGGTGAGGACGTGCCGCAGGACATGATTCGCAAGGCCATTCGCCAGGGCACGCTCAACAACGACTTCGTGCCGATCCTGTGCGGTTCCGCGTTCAAGAACAAGGGTGTCCAGCCGATGCTCGACGCCGTCATCGACTACCTGCCGTCCCCGCTCGACGTCAATCCCGCTCAGGGTGTCACGACCAAGGGTGGCGAGGAGATCGAGATCACCCGCGGCCCGACCGACGACTCGTTCTCGGCGCTGGCATTCAAGATCGTGGCCGACCCGTTCGGCAAGCTGACCTACTTCCGGGTCTACTCGGGCGAGGTCAACAAGGGTGACGAGGTCTACAACTCCACCAAGGAGAAGCGGGAGCGTCTCGGCCGAATCCTGCTGATGCACGCCAACCAGCGCGAAGACCTCGACGTCGCCATGGCCGGTGACATCGTCGCCGGTCTCGGTTTCAAGGAAGTCACGACCGGCGACACGCTCTGCGATCGTGATCATCACGTCATCTTGGAGAAGATGGAGTTCCCGGAGCCGGTGATCCACGTTGCGATCGAGCCGAAGACGAAGTCCGACCAGGACAAGCTCGGCAAGGCACTCAAGTCGCTCTCGGACGAAGACCCGACGTTCCGCATCCGTTCCGACGAAGAGACCGGCCAGACCGTGATCTCAGGAATGGGCGAGTTGCACCTCGAGGTGCTCGTCGACCGCATGATGCGCGAGTTCAGCGTCGAAGCGACCGTCGGCAAGCCCCAGGTGGCTTACCGCGAGACCGTGACCAAGGTCGTGGACGGGTACCAGTACAAGCACATCAAGCAGTCCGGTGGATCGGGTCAGTTCGCGGTCGTGAAGCTGACGATCGAGCCCAATCCGGGCAAGGGCTACGAGTTCGACGACAAGATCACGGGTGGTCGCATTCCGCGTGAGTACATCCAGCCGGTCAACCAAGGTGTGCAGGCCGGCCTCGAATCCGGCGTGCTCGCGGGATACGGCATGGTCGACGTCAAGGTGAGCCTGGTCGACGGCCAGTACCACGATGTCGACTCATCCGAGATGGCGTTCAAGATCGCCGGCCAGGCCGGCTTCAAAGAGGCCGCCGCCAAGGCCGGTCCCGTGCTGCTCGAGCCGATCATGGGCGTCGAGGTCGTGACTCCCGAGGACTACCTGGGTGACGTGGTCGGTGACCTCAACCGCCGTCGTGGTCGCATCGAGGGCATGGAAGCCAACGGCAACGTCCAGCAGGTCAAGGCTCAGGTTCCGCTGTCGGAGATGTTCGGGTACTCCACCGATCTCCGATCGGCGACCCAGGGTCGGGCCACCTACACCATGCAGTTCGCCGAGTACGCCCAAGTGCCCGAGACGATCGCATCCGAAATCGTGAAGCGGGTGCGCGGCGAGTGATCGCCGGGCGTCCCGTGTCAACCCATTCTCAATCAAACCGCGACAGTCGTCGTAGAAAGCACATCCGAGAGGTAGAGAGCAATGAGTAAGGCGAAGTTCGAGCGCAATAAGCCGCATGTGAACATCGGTACGATGGGTCATATTGATCATGGGAAGACGACGTTGACGGCGGCGATTTCGAAGACGTTGTCGGATCGTGGGTTGGCGGAGTTTTCGGCGTTTGACATGATTGATAAGGCGCCGGAGGAGAAGCAGCGGGGGATTACGATCTCGATTGCTCATATCGAGTATGAGACGGAGAATCGGCATTATGCGCATGTTGATATGCCGGGTCATGCGGATTACATCAAGAATATGATTACGGGTGCGGCGCAGGTGGATGGCGCGATTTTGGTGGTTGCGGCGACGGATGGTCCGATGCCGCAGACGCGTGAGCATGTGTTGTTGGCTCGTCAGGTGGGTGTTCCGGCGATCATCGTGGCGTTGAACAAGGCGGACATGGTCGATGACGAGGAGTTGTTGGAGTTGGTGGAGTTGGAGATTCGTGAGTTGTTGAGTGAGTACGAGTTTCCTGGTGATGAGGTGCCGGTGATTCCGGTGAGCAGCGTTGAAGGCGTTGGATGGTGATGCGGAGGCTCAAGAGCAGGTGATGGCGTTGATGGCTGCTGCTGATGAGTTCATTCCGGAGCCGGTGCGTGAGTTGGAGAAGCCGTTCTTGATGCCGATCGAGGATGTGTTCACGATTACGGGTCGTGGGACGGTGGTGACGGGCAAAGTCGAGCAGGGCATTGTGAATACTGGTGACACGATTGAGATTGTTGGGTTGCGTGAGACGCAGTCGACGACGTGTACGGGTGTGGAGATGTTCCGGAAGTTGTTGGATCAGGGTCAGGCGGGTGACAACATTGGTGCGTTGTTGCGTGGGATCGACAAGGAGAATGTTGAGCGTGGGCAGGTGTTGTGTCAGCCTGGTTCGATTACGCCGCACACCAATTTTGAGGGTCAGGTGTATGTGTTGACGAAGGAGGAGGGTGGTCGTCACAAGCCGTTCTTCAATAATTATCGTCCGCAGTTCTTTTTCCGGACGACGGATGTGACGGGGACGATTGAGTTGCCGTCGGGTACGGAGATGGTGATGCCTGGTGACAATGTCGAGATGACCGTCGAGTTGGGGAAGGCCATTGCGATGGACGAGGGTCTCCGGTTCGCGATTCGTGAGGGTGGCCGTACCGTGGGTGCTGGCCGCGTCACCAAGATCCTCCAGTGACCGACTGATTCGAACGAAACGAGCACAATGACATGGCCCAGAACATTCGAATCCGCTTGAAGGCGTTCGATCACGAGATCATCGACCAATCGACGAAGAAGATCGTCGAGACCGTCAACCGGACCGATGCCACGATCCGTGGCCCGATCCCGTTGCCGACCGACAAGCATCGCTACACGGTCATCCGTGGTCCGCACGTCGACAAGGACTCACGCGAGCACTTCGAGATGCGTGTCCACAAGCGGCTGATCGACATCGTCAACCCCAACGCCAAGACGATCGACTCGCTGCAGCGCATCGAGCTCCCGGCAGGCGTCGACATCGAGATCAAGATCCAGCAGGCCTGACCCGATCGACTCGATCCACACGTCTGAAGATGTCTGAAGCCCGGTGGTCCGCCACCGGGCTTCGTTGCGCATGGTCAGACAACAGCGACAACAGCCACAACAGCGACCTCACCGGTTCGACCGGAATGTGTGCATCCACCGGAATGTGTGCATCCATTCGGCGGTTTCGAATCGTATGAAGTTGGTGAGAACCCCCCGACGTGCGGTACCGAACCGGTTCGCAGATTGATAGACCAGATGCCATGACGCCGCTACCTCCTCCCGATCGACCCGGCCGGTCGGAACCATCGGCCTGGGCGACACCGACCACGGTCGAACTGACCTCGCACGCCCAACAGCCGACCGGCGGTCCACCCCCGCCCCCGTCGTCAGTCGAGATGTCCACCACACCCTCCACCACATCCGCCACCACATCCGAGCCGCGCCGACGGTGGCCCCGGCGGGTCGCTTCCGGACTCGCGTTCGTCGTCGCCATGGTCGGCGCCGGTGCCGTCGGGGCGGTGCTCCAGAGTCGGCTCGACGCCGATCCGACACCGCCGCAGCGTGCATCTGAGGTTGCGCTCGACATCGGCGCCATGCGAACCGACGCGTTGCCCGACATCGACATCGCTGCCGTCGCCGACTTCGTGGCGCCGTCGGTCGTCACGATCAGCGCTGACGTCGAGGGCCCTCTCGGCTCCGGGGGATCGATCGGAACGGGCGTGATCACCACGTCCGACGGCGAGATCCTGACGAACGCACACGTGGTCGAGGACGCGACAGAGATCCGTGTCCGACTGTCCGGCGAGACCGAGCCACGGCCGGCGACCCTCCTGGCTGCAGACGCCGGCAATGATCTGGCGCTTCTGCGGATCGCGGGCGACGACTTCGTGCCGGCCACGTTCGCCGATCCGGACTCGATGCGCATCGGCGATGAGGTCGTGGCGATCGGCTTCGCTCTCGATCTCGACGGCGCTCCTTCGGTCACCCGTGGCATCGTGTCTGCGCTCGATCGCACCATCGTCACGTCCAGTGGAGCCCTCGACGGACTCGTCCAGACCGACGCGGCGATCTCGTCCGGCAACTCCGGCGGCCCGCTCGTGAACGCCCTCGGCGAAGTGGTCGGAATCAACACTGCTGTCGCCAGGGGCGACGCGACCGTCGCAGCCACGAACATCGGATTCGCGATCTCCGTCGGAGAGGCCGTACCGATCGTCGAGTCGTTCCGCGAGCAGGCCGAAGGCGAACTGCGCAACGAGGGGTACCTCGGCGTCGGACTCGACGATCGTCGAGACGGCGGCCAAGGAGCCATCATCGCCCAGGTCGAAGCAGGAACGCCTGCCGCCGCTGCCGGTCTGGAGGAGGGTGACATCGTGATCGCCGTCGAAGGTTCGGCCATCGACGGTGGCGCCGGGCTCGTCGCGGCGGTGCGCGACCAGGAACCTGGAGACGAACTCGAGATCCAGATCCTTCGTGGCAACGAGACGATCACGGTCACGGTCGTGCTGACCGATCGACCCGAGACGTAGCACCACCCGGCGACACCGACACGCCCATCGCAGGCGGCCGGATGAGCCTGACCGGCGCCGATCTCCGGGCAGTGGTTTCCGACCGGTCGACACTGCCCCGCTCGCACCGTTCACGTACGACTCTCCCCGGGCGCTGTACGTCGCAATTGCCGCGAATCAGGCGGGACGTGACCTGTCGATCGTCAGTGACGTCGACGGGAACGTCGTGAGCGACGGAACGACCGCCTCCATCCTGGGCCGCCCGGGTGCCGACCGTCTTCCCGGGCGCCGCACACACTGCAGCCTCGGTTTCACCGCGACGGGGCCGCTGGCGCTGCGCGGCATGGGCAGCGCCGTCGACACCTACGTGCCGATTGCATTCGCCGGTACCGACTTCGTGATTCCGACCACTCGGAGCGTCAACCGGCTGTGGTTCTACGCTCCGTTCGGTGCTGCCGACGTCAGCGTCGAACACAGCGGCACCACGACCCCGGTCACCGTGCCGGTCGGCACCTCGATCACGATCACCACCGACATCACGTCCAACGCCGACGCGGCGGTGGTCACGGCGACGGAGCCGGTGATGGCGACACACACGGCCAGCGGTACGACGGACGCGTACGTCGTGGTTTCCGCAACCGACGACCGCTTGTTCGGGATCCGCTCCACGTTGCATCTGACCGGGTTCGGCCAGGATGGCGGCACGGCCGGGGTGACCGAGTCCGACGGTGGCTCACCGGGCATGCCGGTGTCCGTGGCGACCAGGTGGTTCGCAGCGGCGGTTGGTCGCAGGGGGACCGGGCCGGCAGTGATCGTGGCGCCGAGCGCCGGTGGATCTCTCGCCGCCATCCAGCAAGCCGACAGCGACGGCGGTGAGTCGAGCGCGTACTGGCCGGAGTCCGAGCTGAACTCGGCCTACCGCGTCGCCACGCTCTCACAGCACGTGGCCGTCGCCTGCCCGGAGCAGGGCACGGGCAACGTCGCGGTCGCCGGCGCGCCGATCACTGCAACGGCGATGGTGCCTTCTCGCTCGGAGGGATCGGCCTGGCGGCTACTTCCTGGCTGCCGATCTGGGTGACGGTCTCGTCGCGACGCTGACACGTATCCGGAGCGCAAATCCCGTCGGGCCGGTGCCCGCCGGAACCTCGGACGTGCTGTTCATCGCCGACCCGATCGAACTGACCCTTCTGGAGACCGGCGGCGAGACGCGACCGCTCGTCGGCCTCGGCATCGGTCTCGTGATCGCCGGCTGCGTGCTCCACCTGGCCGCGCGCCGTCACCGTCGGCCGACCCGACTCGGCGCCACCTGGCCCGGGCCGGTCCGCGGCCCGATCGATCCGCGTCACCTGCGCCTGCCGAACCCCACCGATCGACCGAGATCGTCTGGTTGTTGCGGGTGCGTGACACCGATAGCATTTCCTGGCCGTGTCCCGAGGTCTCTGGGGCCGGTCCATATTCGCAATCGATGTCCGTGTGAGCCTGATCCGGCGAGTTTCGACTCGCCGGCAGGGACCTCACGGCAACAACGTGACCGAGTGCTCCGCACGCCGCTCCGGCTGCGGAGCATTTGCGTGAGAAATCACCGGTCAGTACTCAGCAGTGGATAGCCCGTTGGGCTCGATCAACAGCAAGGAACAGCCGCAATGGCACAGACAGTGATTCTCGGCGAGAAGGTCGGGATGACGCAGAAGTGGGTGGACGACAAGGTCGTTCCCGTCACGGTGATCCGTGTCGAACCCATGCGTATCGTCCAGATCAAGACCAACGAGCGAGACGGATACACCGCGTTGCAGGTGACCTATGGGCACCGAGACGCCAAGAAGCTCAACAAGCCGGACGCCGGCCACTTCGAGAAGGCTGGTGTCCAGCCCGGCAAACGGCTCGTCGAACTGCGGTTGGATTCGGTCGACGGTTTCGAACTCGGCCAGGAGATCACCGTCGAGTCGATCGCTGCCGGCGCTCGGGTGGACGTGACCGGCACCAGCCGAGGCAAGGGTTTCGCCGGTGTCATGAAGCGCCACAACTTCCGGGGCATGGGCGAAGGCCACGGTGTTCACCGTACGCACCGCATGCCCGGCTCGATCGGCGCCTGCTCCTTCCCCGGCCGCGTGTTCAAGGGCCAGCGCATGGCCGGACACATGGGCCACGAGCAGGTCACCACCCTCAACCTCGAAGTCGTCGACTCAGACGCCGAGCGCAACATGTTGCTCGTCAAGGGCTCTGTTCCGGGTCCGAACGGTGGCGTCGTCTCGGTCCGCAACGCCGTCAAGGCCCCGGTCAACAGCGCGAAGGGAGCCTGATCACCATGTCGCAGATCACCCTCAAGAATGCCGCCGGCAAAGACACCGGCAAAGTCGACCTCGACGACGCGATGTTCGGCATCGAGCCGAACGTTCCCGTCATGCATCAGGTCGTCACCGCACAGCTCGCCGCCCGTCGGGCGGGCACACAGAGCACGAAGACACGCAGCGAGGTCCGCGGTGGCGGCGCGAAGCCGTACCGCCAGAAGGGCACCGGTAACGCACGCCAGGGCTCGATCCGCTCGCCGCAGTTCACCGGTGGTGGTGTGGCGCTCGGTCCGAAGCCCCGCAAGTACGGCCAGAAGACCCCCAAGAAGATGATCGGCTTGGCGCTCCGTTCGGCACTGTCCGACCGGGCGTCCGAGGGCAAGATCGTCGTCGTCGACTCGTGGGGTTGGGAGAACCCGTCCACGAAGTCCGCCAAGTCGGCGCTCGCCGGCCTCGGTATCGACGGCAAGGTGCTCGTCGTCGTCGACCGTGACGACGCCACGGCGGCGCTCAGCTTCCGGAACCTCCCCGAGGTCCAGCTGATCACCCCTGCCGAGCTCAACGCCTACGACATCCTCTGCAACGAGTACATCGTGTTCACCCAAGCCCTGCTGCCGACCGCACCTGCCGGTCGACGCCGAGACGCCGACTCCACACTCGGTCAGGTCGCCGGCGCCGTCTCCGCTGCTGCCGAGCACGCCACCGAAGCCGCCGAATCCGCCCTCGAGACCGTCACCGACGCCGTGTCCAAGGCCACCGAGAAGGTCGTCGAAATCGCCGAGGAGGCCGTCGAGGCGGTCACCGACTTCGTCGACGACCACACGTCCGATGCCGACGACGAGGAAAGCGAAGAGTCATGAAGGATCCCCGCGACATCATCGTGGCGCCCGTCGTCTCCGAGAAGAGCTATGAGCTCATGGAGACCGGCGTCTACACCTTCAAGGTGCACCAGAGCGCGAGCAAGCCCGAGATCCGCGACGCCGTCGAGGCGATCTGGGGTGTCGAGGTGCTCAAGGTGAACACACTCAACCGCAAGGGCAAGACCTCCCGAGTCCGAGGCACGAACCGTATGGGTTCGAAGCCGAACACCAAGCGCGCGATCGTCACGCTGGCAGCGGGCGAGATCCCGCTGTTCGAGAACTGAGGAAGAGGATCATGGCGATTCGTTCCCGTAAACCCACCAGCCCGGCCCGCCGCTTCCAGACGTCGTCCGACTTCTCCGAGGTCACGAAGACGACGCCGGAGAAGGCGCTCCTCGCCCCGAAGTCCAAGACCGGTGGCCGCAACACCTATGGCCGCAAGACGTCACGTCACCGCGGTGGCGGCCACAAGCAGCGGTATCGCTTGGTCGACTTCAAGCGCGTGAAGGATGGCGTGGCCGCCAAGGTCGCAGCCATCGAGTACGACCCCAATCGCACCTGTCGCATTGCGCTGCTGCACTACGCCGACGGCGAGAAGGCCTACATCTTGGCCCCACGCGGACTCGGCGTCGGTGACGTCGTCGAAAGCGGCCACGGCGCCGACATCAAGCCCGGCAACGCCATGCCGCTTCGCTACATCCCGGTGGGCACCACGATCCACAATGTCGAGCTTCGCCCCGGTCAGGGTGGCAAGGTCGGCCGGTCAGCCGGTATCGCAGTGCAGCTCGTCGCCAAGGAAGGCGACCACGCAACACTGCGCATGCCCTCGACCGAGATGCGTCGTGTGCCGATCGACTGCCGGGCCACGATCGGTGAAGTCGGCAACTCCGAGCACGAACTCGTCAAGATCGGCAAGGCCGGCCGCAACCGCTGGAGGGGCGTCAAGCCCCAGACCCGCGGTGTTGCCATGAACCCGGTCGATCACCCGCTCGGCGGCGGCGAGGGCCGCACATCGGGCGGTCGCCCCGCCGTGTCGCCGTGGGGCAAGCCCGAGGGCCGCACCCGCTCGAAGAAGAAGCCAAGTCAGAAGATGATCGTCCGTCGTCGCCGCTCAGGTCGCGGCCGCCGCTGAGGCCAGAGAGAGTTCCGGAGTAAAGCCATGACACGCAGTCTCAAGAAGGGCCCCTTCGTCGACGAGCACCTGCTCAAGAAGGTCGATGCCCAGAACGATGCGGGCGAGCGCAAGGTCATCAAGACCTGGTCGCGCCGCTCGACGATCATCCCCGACATGGTCGGCCACACGATCGCCGTCCACGACGGTCGCAAGCACGTGCCGGTGTATGTCACCGAGTCGATGGTCGGCCACAAGCTCGGTGAGTTCAGCCCGACGCGGACGTTCAGGTTCCACGCCGGTCAGGAAAAGGGAGCCCGTCGATAATGCGCGGTCCGAAGTTGAACGAAGGTGCCACCGCCGCCACCGCATTGGCCGGTGAACGCCACGGCACGAAGGCCACCGCGAAATACGTGCGGTCGTCCGCCTACAAGGCGCGGGTCGTGCTCGACCTGATCCGCGGGCTCGACGTGCAGCGCGCCGATCAGGTGCTGCAGTTCACCGAGCGTGGCATCGCACACGACATCCGAAAGGTGCTCGCCAGCGCCGTTGCCAACGCCAGCAATCCCGACAACACCGGTTCGTACATCGCCGACCCGGACGAGCTCTTCGTGCTCGCCTGCTTCGCCGACGAGGGCCCGACGCTTCGCCGCTTCCGGCCACGGGCGCGGGGCCGCGCCACCCGGATTCGTAAGCGCACGTGCCACATCACGATCGTGGTCGCTCGCATGAGCGACGACCGCCTCGAGATCCTGCAGGCCCGTTCCGAAGGTGCCGGTGCAAACGCCGCCGCCAGCCGCCGGGCGCGCGTCGAACGCAGCCGCAAGCGCGCCGAGGCGGCCAAGGCCGACGTCGATGCGATCGAGGCCGATGAGGCGATCGAGGATTCCGAGGAACTCGAAGCCACGGCTGCCGAAGCCGTCGCCGAGGAAGCTGCCGAGGGAAGCGCCGGCGACGAGCCGGACGTCGAGAGCAGCGACAGCGAAGCAGACGCCGGTCCCGACGATCAGGACGACGGATTCGCCCCGGCCGAGTTCGAGGGAGCCGTGCTGCCCGATGCCGACGGCAACGGACCGGACACGCATCCGATCAAGGGAAACCGCGACTCGATGCTCTACCACACCTCCGACAGCCGGTACTACAAGGTCACCAAGGCCGAGGTCTGGTTCGACACCGAAGAGAGTGCCGAAGCCGCCGGCTTCGCCAAGCCGGGCGCATCGTCCGACCAAACCGATGATTCGGAGAACAACTGATGGGTCAGAAGATCAACCCGTACGGCTTCCGCCTCGGCGTGAGCACCGAGTGGAAGAGCCGCTGGTTCTCCGAGCGTGAGTACAAGCAGTACCTCACCGAGGACTGGAAGATCCGCGAGGCGATCATGAAGCGTCTCGAGTCCGCTGCGATCAGCCGAATCGAGATCGAACGCACCCGTGACAAGCTCCGGGTCGACGTCCACACGGCGCGTCCGGGCATCGTCATCGGTCGTCGCGGCGCTCAGGCCGACGAGCTTCGCCAGATGATCACCGACATCACCGGCAACCAGAAGATCCAGCTCAACATCGTCGAGATCAAGACGCCCGAGCTCGACGCCGCCCTGATCGCTCAGGGGGTCGCCGACCAGCTCGCCAACCGCATCGCCTTCCGCCGGGCGATGAAGCGGGCAGTCCAGAACGCTCAGCGCGCCGGTGCGCTCGGTATCCGCGTCCAGTGCTCGGGCCGCCTGGGTGGCGCCGAGATGAGCCGCACCGAGTGGTACCGCGAGGGTCGGGTGCCGCTGCACACACTCCGCGCCGACATCGATTACGGCTTCCGTGAGGCCAAGACGGCCAACGGGCGCGTCGGTGTGAAGGTGTGGCTCTACAAGGGCGACATCTTGCCGTACAAGGCCGCGAACGAGGACAAGATCGCACGGGAAGCGGCGATGGCCGTCGGCGAGACCTCCGGTCAGACCGCCGACGACGGTCCCCGAAAGGTCGTCTCGTCGGCCTCCCGTCAGCGTCAGGTCGCCCCGGAGCCCGAGACACAACCGCTGATCAAGGACGCCGACCCCGAGCTCGAGAAGTTGCTCGACGAGGAAGAGACGATCGCCCGCCAGACCGGCGACGGCGAGTGAGGAATCCATCATGTTGATGCCACGCAAGATCGCACATCGCAAACACCACCGTGGCCGCACCAAGGGTGCGGCGAAAGCCGGAACCGAACTGCACTTCGGTGAGTACGGGATCCAGGCGCTCGAGCCCGGTTGGCTGTCCGCCCGCCAGATCGAGGCCGCCCGTATCGCCATGACCCGGTCGATCCGTCGAGGCGGCAAGGTCTGGATCAACATCTTCCCGGACAAGCCCGTCACCAAGAAGCCCGCCGAGACTCGCATGGGTTCCGGCAAGGGCAACCCTGAGTTCTGGGTCGCCGTGGTCCGCCCCGGTCGTGTGTTGTTCGAGCTGTCCTATCCGGACGAGGCGCTGGCCAAAGAGGCCATGAACAAAGCGATCCAGAAGCTGCCGATCAAGGCACGCGTGATCACGCGTGAGGAGGTGATCTGAGATGGCACGACGGAACAAGTTGGCAGAGATGGACATGACCGAGCTCGTCGAAGAGCTTCGCGAGACGAAGCACGAGGCACTGAACCTGCGATTTCGGAACGCCACGGGGCAGCTCGAGAACACCGCCGAGATCGGCAAGGTCCGGCGTCAGATCGCACGCATCAACACCCTCATCCGCGAGCGCGAGATCGCCGCGGCCGAAAGTGAAGCATCATGAGTGACACCGACACCAGCTCGGCAGGAGCCGCCGAGGGAAGCGCCAGCGACGAGGTTGGCGTCGAAGCCGACAGCACGTCCGCCGAGACGACGACTCCGGAGGCTTCGACGATCGACACGGAGCGCAGCGCCCGCAAGGTTCGCGAGGGCGTCGTGACGTCGGCCGGGATGGACAAGACGATCATCGTCACCGTCACCGACCGGGTCCGGCACGCCAAGTACAACAAGTTCGTCCTCAAGAGCAAGAAGCTCTACACGCACGACGAGACCAACGACGCCGGTGTCGGCGACAAGGTCCGCGTGATGGAGACGCGACCGATGAGCAAGAGCAAGCGCTGGCGTCTCGTCGACGTCCTGGAACGGGCACGGTGATACCAGTGAGCGAACGAAGCGAGCGAGCCACGAACACGGCGAGTCACGGATCATGTGAGGTACGGGCATGATCCAGCAGGAATCGCGACTTCGGGTCGCGGACAACAGCGGTGCCAAGGAAGTGCTCTGCATCAAGGTGCTCGGAGGCACTCGCCGCCGCTACGCCTCGATCGGCGACGTCTTCGTGGCGACCGTCAAGGACGCCATCCCGGGCGCTGGGGTGAAGAAGGGCGATGTCGTCAAGTGCGTCGTCGTTCGGGTCAAGAAGGAAAAGCGTCGACCGGACGGCAGCTACATCCGCTTCGACGAGAACGCAGCCGTGCTGATCAAGGACGACCTGACGCCACGCGGCACCCGCATCTTCGGCCCGGTGGGCCGCGAGCTGCGTGACCGCAAGTTCATGCGCATCGTGTCGCTCGCGCCGGAAGTCATCTGAGGAGAGTGATCTGACATGAAACTCCGCAAGGGAGATCTGGTCCGTGTGATCACGGGCAAGGAGAAGGGCAAAGAGGGCGTCATCGAGCACGTCTACCCGAAGGCCAACAAGGTGATCGTCACCGGGGTGAACTTCGCTTCCAAGCATCAGCGAGCCCAGCGCGCCAACGAGCAGGCCGGAATCATCGACAAGGACATGCCGATGGATGCCTCCAACGTCATGTTCGTGCACAAGGGCGAGACCGTCCGGCTCGGTTACGCCGAGAACAAGAAAGGCGAGAAGGTTCGAATCGCACGCCCGAGTGGTGAGGAAGTCTGATGAGTACCACCGCAACCGCCACCAACAGCCTGCCGCGACTCAAGGCGCGGTACAACAACACGATCAAGGCGCAACTCGCCAAGGATCTCGGCATCGAGAACGAGATGCAGATCCCGAAGCTCGACAAGATCGTCATCAACATGGGAGTCGGCCGAGCCACGCAACAGCCGTCGCTGCTCGAGAAGGCCGTCGACGAGCTCACGCTCATCGCCGGCCAGAAGCCGATCGTGACGAAAGCCCAGACTTCGATCGCCGGCTTCAAGCTGCGTGAGGGTCAGGCGATCGGCACGAAGGTGACGCTGCGAGGTGACCGGATGTGGGAGTTCTACGATCGCCTCCTGTCGGTCGCGATCCCGCGTATCCGTGACTTCCGAGGCCTGCCCGCCCACGCCTGGGACGGTCGGGGCAACTACACGTTCGGTCTCAACGACCAGACCGTGTTTCCCGAGATCAACGTCGACACCGTCGACCACCAGCGTGGGATGGACATCACGATCGTGACCACGGCGATGACGAACGAGGGTGGCAAAGCACTGCTCGACGCGTTCGGGTTCCCGTTCAAGAAGGGTGCTGACGCTGACAGCGCCCCCCGCAAGAAGAGGCGCCGCGGTCCGTATCGCGGCGGCAAGTGAACGAGTAGGCAAGAGAGAGAAACGACATGGCCAAGAAAGCACTCGTCAACAAGGCGGCTGGTACGCCCAAGTTCAAAGTTCGCGCCTACACCCGCTGCCGCCGTTGCGGCCGGTCCCGCTCGGTCTTCCGGAAGTTCGGTCTCTGCCGCATCTGCTTGCGTGAGCTCGCACATGCCGGTGAGATTCCCGGTCTGACGAAGTCGAGCTGGTGAGGGAGGAAGAAAGATGCTGACCGATCCCATTGCCGACATGCTCACCCGGATTCGCAATGCGAACACCGCGATGCACGATGAGGTGCGCATGCCCTCGTCCAAGCAGAAGGTGGCGCTCGCCAAGGTCCTCCAATCCGAGGGCTACATCGGAGGTTTCGAGGTCGCACCGTCGACCAAGGGCCCCGGTGACGTGCTGACCATCTCGATGAAGTACTCCGATGATCGTGAACGCACGATCTCGGGTCTCCGTCGCATCTCGACGCCTGGCCTGAGGGTCTACCGCAAGTCGACCGCCGTGCCGCGAGTGCTCGGTGGCCTCGGCGTCGCTGTCCTGTCCACCAGCCATGGGCTCATGACCGACCGCGAGGCGCGTCAGCGCAACGTCGGCGGCGAAGTCCTCTGCTACGTCTGGTAAGGAGCCGCACATGTCTCGTATCGGTAATGCACCCGTCGCCGTTCCCTCGGACGTCGACGTCACGGTCGCCGAGCGCACCATCACGGTCAAGGGCCCGAAGGGAACCTTGAGCCGTGACATTCCTGGTGACATCGAAATCCAGCAGGACGACGGCACGCTCACGTTCGTGCGCCCCAATGACGAGCGCAAGAACAAGGCGCTCCACGGGCTCACCCGGAGCCTCGTCAACAACATGGTCGTCGGCGTCACCAACGGCTACCGCAAGGAACTCGAGATCGTCGGCGTCGGCTACCGCGCCGAAGCGCAGGGCCCGAACGGCCTGCGACTCAACCTCGGTTTCAGCCACCCGGTCAACGTGACCGCTCCCGACGGGATCACCTTCGAGGTGCCGGCACCGACGCAGGTCGTCGTGTCCGGCATCGACAAAGAGGTCGTCGGTCAGGTGGCCGCCGACATCCGCAGCATCCGCAAGCCCGAGCCGTACAAGGGCAAGGGCGTCAGGTACGCCGGCGAGCGCGTTCTGCGCAAGGCCGGCAAGGCCGGCAAGAAGTAGTTGGAGCAGAAGTAATGAGTGACATCGCCAAGGCACGCCGCGAGGGCCGTATCCGTCGCCACCGTCGCGTCCGCAAGAAGGTGCACGGCACGGCGGAGCGCCCGCGTCTGGCCGTCCACCGTTCCAACAAGCACGTCACCGCTCAGGTGATCGACGACGACGCCGGGCGAACTCTCGCCGCTGCGTCGACCAACGAGGCCGACCTACGCACGAGCAGCGGCGGCACCGTCGCTGCCGCCGCCCGCGTGGGTGAGCTCATCGCCGAGCGGTCGAAGGCCGCCGGCGTCACCGCCGTCGTGTTCGATCGCGGCGGATTCGCCTACCACGGTCGCGTCGCCGCGATCGCCGATGCCGCCCGTCAGGGAGGTCTGGAGTTCTGATGTTGAATCTGGTCAACGTTCGTGGCGATCGCCGATGCCGCACCGTCAATCACGACAAGGCAGGTCTGGAGTTCTGATGTTGAATCTGGTCAACGTTCGTGGCGATCGCCGATGCCGCACCGTCAATCACGACAAGGCAGGTCTGGAGTTCTGATGGCATACCAGGGAAACAACAACAACGACCGTGACAACGAAGGCGGTCTGCGCGAGTCACGCGTCATCACGATCAACCGCGTCGCCAAGGTCGTCAAGGGTGGTCGTCGTTTCAGCTTCACCGCGCTCGTCGTGGTCGGTGACGGCAACGGCCGTGTCGGCCTCGGGTACGGCAAGGCCAAGGAAGTTCCGTTGGCGATCCAGAAGGGCACCGAGGAAGCCAAGCGCAACCTCTTCACCGTGCCGCTGGCAGGCACGACGATCATCCATCCGGTGATCGGCGAAACCGGCGGTGGTCGGGTCATGATGAAGCCTGCCTCGATCGGTACCGGCGTCATCGCCGGTGGCGCCGCGCGCATCATCCTCGAAGAAGCCGGGATTCACGACATTCTCTGCAAGTCGCTGGGTTCGGCCAACCACATCAACGTGGCCCGCGCCACGATCGCCGGCCTCAAGTCGCTGCAGCGCCCCGACGAGATCGCGAAGCGGCGGGGCATCCCCGCCGAGAGCTTCGTGCCGAAGGGTCTGCTCAACGCCTACAACGAGCGCGAGAAGCAGATGGCTGCCGGCGCTACGGGGAGTGCGGAATGAGCACCACCATCATCGTCAGGCAAGTGAAGTCGGCGATCGGCGAGAAGCCGAAGGCGCGCGGCACGTTGCGTGCGCTCGGCCTCGGGCGGATCGGCAACACCAACACCCTCCCGGATCGTCCAGAGATCCGCGGCATGATCCATCGCGTGCCGCACCTCATCGAAGTCACGGAAGGAGCTGAGTGACCATGCGAATCGATGATCTCGCACCCGCACCTGGTTCGAAGAAGGCGTCCCGTCGAGTCGGTCGAGGTACCGGCGGACGGCGAGGCAAGACCGCCGGCCGCGGCACCAAGGGCCAAAGGGCCCGCAACACGGTCGCGCGCGGCTTCGAAGGTGGCCAGATGCCGCTCAAGCAGCGCGTGCCCAAGCTCAAGGGCTTCACGAACCCGTTCCGCGTGGAGTACTCGGCCGTCAACCTCGACACACTCGACCAGCTGGGTGAGTCGAAGGTGACGCCTGAACTGCTCGTCGAGCACGGCGTCGTCCGCAAGGATGCCTTCGTGAAGATCCTCGGTCGCGGTGAGGTGACCAGCAAGCTCGATGTGCATGCCCACGCCGTGTCGAAGGCCGCCGAGGCCGCGATCACGGGTGCCGGCGGATCCGTCACGCTGATCACGCTCCCGTTCAAGGAAGAGGGCAAGGCCGGCCGCCCGGCAGCCAAGGGCAACCAGTTCACGAACCGGTGAGCGCCCACCGGCGACGGCTCGCCGAGCGCGTCGCCAGCTAACCTGCCCGAGTCCCCGAACACGAGGAAACATCGCACGTGCTGTCGAATCTGTTGAACATCTTCAAGATCCCGGATCTTCGCAACAAGCTCCTGTTCACGTTCATGATCGTGGGGCTCTACCGCGTCGGTGCCGCGATTCGGGTGCCAGGCGTCGATCCGCTCGCCATCGACCAGTTGCGTGAAGGTGCGCAGGACGGTGCGCTCGGACTGTTCAACCTGTTCTCCGGCGGCGCGTTCGAGTCGTTCTCGATCTTCGCGCTCGGCATCATGCCCTACATCACGGCCAGCATCATCATGCAGGTGTTGGGCGTCGTCATCCCCAAGCTGGAGGAACTCCAGCAGGAGGGCGCTGTCGGTCAGCGCAAGATCACCCAGTACACCCGATATGTCACCATCGCACTCGCGACACTGCAGGCCACGGTGCTCGTGTTCCTGTTCGGCACCGGTGGCGGCGGCGCCTTCTTCAGCGCCGTGCAGGCACCGTCGGTGCCACTGCTCCCCGATGGCATCTGGCCACGCGGCTATCTGATCATCCCGACCCTCGTCGCCGGCACCGCTGTGCTGATGTGGATGGGAGAGCTGATCTCGCAGCGTGGCATCGGCAACGGTATGTCGATGATCATCTTCGCGTCCGTCGTGGCATCGCTGCCCGGTGGCTTCTACTCGATCCTCCAGGTCAACAAGTGGTTCTGGTTCGTCGTGATGGTGCTGGTCACGCTCGGCATCATCGTCGCCGTCGTGTTCGTCGAACTCGGGCAGCGGCGAATTCCGGTGCAATTCGCGAAACGTGTGGTCGGTCGGCGGATGATGGGTGGCCAGAACACCTACATTCCGTTGAAGGTCAACCAGTCCGGTGTGATCCCGATCATCTTCGCCAGTTCGATCCTGCTGCTGCCGGCCATCATGGTCAGCTTCCTCGGCAACGGTGGGCCGGACAGTTGGCGCTCGCGTGTGCAGGAGTTCGTCGACCAGTACATCCTCAACAGCCAGAACCTCGTGTACGTCACGATCTTCGCCCTGCTGATCATCGCGTTCGCCTACTTCTACAACTCGATTGCGTTCGATCCGGTCCGTCAGGCCGACCAGATTCGTCGCCAGGGTGGTTTCATCCCGGGCGTGCGTCCCGGTCCGCAGACCGAGGCATATCTCGCCAAGGCAGTGAACCGGATCACCCTGCCGGGCGCCGTGTTCATCGCCATCATCGCGATCCTGCCGTACCTGATCCTCTGGGCGGCCGACATCAACTCGTTCGCGTTCGCAGGTACCAGCGTGCTCATCTCCGTGGGCGTGGCACTCGAGCTGATGCGTCAGATCGACAGCCAGCTGATGCTGCGCAACTACGCCGGGTTCCTGAAGTGATCGCTCGGCCTCACTCGTTCGCTGGTGCTTACTGGTGCGCTCGGCCTCACTCGTTCGCTTGCGCTCACTCCGTTCGGTCCGAGTTCCCGCAGCCGGTGCGCGGCTCGTGGGGACCGGGCACGACTCCGTCGCACCCTGGAGCGGCCACGGCGGCGGCTGCCGCACGTGATCGGACCTGTCACGCAATGCGACGCAACGGAGCGCCGGCGAGTGAGCGACCGGCAACGGGGCCGGGGAACGCTGAAGCACGGTGATTCCTGGGGCGCGGCTCATCATTCTCGGGCGGCAGGGCGCCGGCAAGGGAACACAGTGCGTTCGTTTGTCGCGCCACTACGTCGTCCCGCACATTTCCACCGGCGACATGCTTCGCGCTGCGGTCCGCGAGGGCACGGCGCTCGGCGTCGCTGCCAAGAGGATCATGGACGAGGGTGGTCTCGTCGGCGACGACATCATGATCGGTCTCGTCGACGAACGTCTCGCCAAGCCCGACGCCGACAGCCGCGGCTACATCTTGGACGGGTTCCCTCGGACGGTGGCGCAAGCCGAGGCGCTCGATGCGCTGACGGTGGCCAAGCCCATCCGGGTCGCGATCGACCTCGATGTGCCTCGCGAGATCGTGCTCGAGCGGCTCTCGGCCCGCCGAGTGTGTCGGGACTGTGGCACGAACTACACGGCAACGGGGCATGAATCGTCACAATGGATCTGTGAGGTCTGCGGCGGCGACGTGCAGCAGCGTGCCGATGACACACCAGATGCCGTCGATCGTCGACTCGATCTGTACGAATCCCAGACCGCGCCGCTCATCGAGTACTTCGCCAGCCGCGGCGCGCTCGCCGTGGTCAATGGCGTGGGCAAGCCCGACCACGTCTTCAAACGTCTCACCGATGCCATCGAGGCCCGCAGATAGCCGGCTCCCCTCGGCCGCCGGCACCTGTCGGGCTCGTTCCGACGAGGCGGTCCGGTGGCCGACCCGGCTCGACCGCAGACCGTGGTGCCGTTCGATGCTGTTGAGAGCAGATGTGCCCGAAAATGTGGGGGATACAGCCATTGGGGAACGTCGTGCGGTCCGATAGCATTGTCAGTCGGTCTGTGCGCAGACCAGCAGAGAAAGTCCGCTGATCTGGGGAAACACCCAGTTCGTATCCGAGGAGAGTCCCCCTGGCCAAGCCCAAAGACGACGCCATCGTGCTCGAAGGCACGATCGTCGAGTCGCTTCCGAATGCCATGTTCCGTGTCGAGCTCGAGAACGGCCACAACGTGTTGGCCCACATCTCGGGGAAGATGCGCATGCACTACATCCGCATTCTGCCGGGCGACAAGGTGCAGGTGGAACTCACTCCGTACGACCTCACCCGAGGCCGTATCACGTATCGATACAAGTGAGCCGAGAAATGAAAGCGTTGTCGTGAAGGTCCGTCCGAGCGTCAAACCCATGTGCGAGAAGTGCCGCGTGATTCGCCGGCACGGCCGCGTCCAAGTCATCTGTGAGAACCCGCGCCACAAGCAGCGCCAGGGCTGACCAGGAATCCGAGAGAGAGTACGAGAATGGCACGAATTGCTGGCGTCGACATCCCCCGCGAGAAGCGGCTGGAGATCTCGCTCACCTATATCTTCGGGGTCGGGTTGACCACGTCGCAGAAGATCTGCGGAGACCTCGATCTCGACCCGAACACGAAGGTGTCCAACCTGACCGAGGACGAGGTCAACAAGATCCGTCAGTACGTCGATCAGAACTTGACCATCGAAGGTGACCTGCGTCGCGACGTCCAGAACGACATCAAGCGCAAGATCGAGATCGGTTGCCTGCAGGGTGTGCGTCATCGCAAGGGCCTGCCCGTCCGAGGTCAGCGAACCCACACGAACGCTCGCACCCGCAAGGGCCCGAAGCGCACGGTGGCCAACAAGAAGAAGGCAGTGAGGAAGTAGTCATGGCCAAGCCGAAGCCGGGCGGCCGTCGCCCCCGCAAGCGTGACCGCAAGAACGTGTCGACAGGTGTCGTGCACATCAAGAGTTCGTTCAACAACACGATCGTCACGATCACCGATCCTCAGGGCAATGTCATCTCGTGGGCGTCGTCAGGGGCCGTCGGGTTCAAGGGCAGCCGCAAGAGCACGCCCTACGCCGCGCAGCAGGCCGCCGAGCGTGCCGCCAACGCGGCGATGGAGCACGGTCTCCGTCGCGTCGAAGTGCAGGTCAAGGGCCCGGGTTCGGGTCGCGACACCGCAGTTCGTTCCATCCAGAACACCGGCATCGAGGTCACGTCGATCAAGGACGTCACCCCGGTTCCCCACAACGGTTGCCGCCCGCCGAAGCGGCGCCGAGGCTGAGGTCGTCATGGCTCGTTACACCGGTCCGAAGGTGCGCTTGTCGCGTCGCCTGTCCACCAACATCTTCGAGAACGAGAAGGGCCGCAAGGCGCTCGATCGTCGTCCATTCCCGCCGGGTGCCCACGGCCGCACCCGTCGCCGCAACGCCGGCAGTGAGTACCTCGCCCAGCTGCAGGAGAAGCAGAAGGCGAAGTACATCTACGGTGTGCTCGAGAAGCAGTTCAAGAAGACGTACAACGAGGCGAACCGCCTGCAGGGCCCCACGGGCGAAAACCTCCTGATCCTGCTCGAAACCCGTCTCGACAACGTCGTCTATCGAGCCGGTTGGGCATCGACCCGGCCGCAGGCCCGCCAGTTCGTGAACCACGGGCTGATCAAGGTCAATGGCAAGCGGGTCGACATCCCGTCATACCGTCTTCGCAAGGGTGAGGTCGTCTCGCTCAGCGAGAAGGCCGCGAACATGATCGTCATCCAGCACAACATCGACACGCTCGACCGGTCGCTCGTCGGCTGGCTCGAGACGGGCGAGGGCGGCAGGCAGGTCACGGTTCGAGACCTGCCCCAGCGCGAGCACATCGACGTGCCGGTGCGCGAGTCCCTCATCGTCGAGCTCTACTCGAAGTAGCCCGCAGCCCATCACCGATCGGCCGCGGCGTGAGCCGCCGCATACCACACCCGCAGAATCAGAGTCACCGCACTCTCAGAAAGGACCTGGCAGCAGATGCTCGTCATGCAGCGCCCCTCCGTCGAAGCCCTCGGCGAGGAGAGCAACAATCAGCAGCGCTTCGAGATCGGTCCGCTCGAGCCCGGTTTCGGCCATACGCTCGGCAACTCGCTCCGTCGCACCCTCCTGTCGTCGATTCCCGGCGCGGCGATCACGACGGTCCGCTTCGACGAGGCGCTCCACGAGTTCGACACGATCTCGGGCGTCGCCGAAGACGTCACCGACATCATCTTGAACCTCAAGGACGTCGTGCTGACATCGGAGTCGGATGAGGCCGTCAACCTGCGCATCGACGTGCGAGGCCCCGCCATCGTCACGGCAGGTGACATCGAGTGCCCGGCTGACGTCGACGTGCTCAACACGGACCTGCACATCGCCACACTCAACGGCAAGGCACGCTTGGCGATCGACCTGACCGTCGAGCAGGGTCGCGGTTACGCGTCCAGTCAGCGCGAGATCGAGAGCCGGACGATCGGCGTGGTGCCGATCGACGCACTCTTCAGTCCGGTCCGTCGGGTGAGCTTCGATGTCGAGCCGACCCGCGTCGAGCAGTCGACCAACTACGACAAGCTCGTCATCGAAATCGAGACCGACAGTTCGGTCAGCCCCGCCGATGCCCTGGCCTCGGCCGGTGCCACCCTGCGGTCGCTGGTCGACCTCGTCGCCTCGCTCACCGAGGAGCCCAAGGGTCTCGAGCTCGGCGAAATGGTCGACACGACCACGAGCTCGCCCGATCTGGACCTCCCGATCGAGGATCTCGACCTTTCCGAGCGCCCCCGCAACTGCCTCAAGCGGGCACAGGTCAACACCGTGGGCGAACTGCTCACCAAGACCGAGGACGATCTGTTGAACATCACCAACTTCGGGCAGAAGAGCCTGGACGAGGTCAAAGAGAAGCTGGACGAGCGCGGCCTCACGCTGCGCGGCTGAGTCCGGTTCTGATTCGAAAGCACCACTGACATGCCTGCAACCCCACGCCGCGCCACCAACTTCGGTGGCAGCTCGCAACACCAGCGCCTGATGATGGCCAACCTCGCCGCGTCGCTGTTCGCAGCCGAGGGAATCGTCACGACCGAAGCGAAGGCGAAGGCGCTCCGCCCGATCGCCGAAAAGCTCATCACCAAGGCCAAGAAGGCTCAGGACGGCCCGATGCGTGTGCATCGGATCCGCCAGATCCAGGGCTACCTCGGCGACCGTGAGATGACGCACAAGCTGGTCAACGACGTCGCTCCCCGCTACGAGGAGCGCAACGGCGGATACACCCGCATCCTCAAGCTCGGGCCGCGCCCCGGCGACGCCGCCAAGATGGCCCGCATCGAACTCGTCTGAGTCGTCGGCCAGATCTCCCGATCGCGGCGATGCACCTCGTCGCCCGCTGACCGAATTCAGCTCGGGCTCGCTGCGCCTTGCGCTCGAACGATCTGATCCTCAGACGAGGTCCTGGAGTCCTCGTTCGAGCACTCCGAATGCTCGAACGGGATGAGTTCCAGGTCAGAAAGCACCCGGCACTCTCGTGCCGAATCGTCTGCTGTTCTGGCATGATCTGAACGTGCAGCGACGGTCGCGGGAGCGAATGGCGACGGCGGTGGCGCTGGTGTCCTCCCTCATCGTTGCTGTGTTGCTGGCTGCGATCGGTTGGATGGCCGTGCGATGGGAGGACGACTACGACGTCGACGAACTGGGCGCCCGGCCGGTCTCACCTGTGCCCTAGCCTGACGGCGTGGTGACAGGAGCGGATGACGACTCGCAGCACGTGCGTCCGGTTCGGTTCGTTCTGGCGTACCGGGGGACGAGCTTCCGAGGTTTCGCTCCGAACCACGATGTGCGGACGGTCATGGGAGACTTGAACTCGGCGATCGTCAAGGTCATCCGACGGCCCGTCGAACTGACCGGGGCCGGGCGGACCGATGCCGGGGTGCACGCCTGGGGGCAGGTGGTCTCCGGCGACCTGCCGTCGGAGACGGATCTGGTCGATCTGCAGCGGCGGGTGAACAAGATGTGTTCGCCCGACATCTCGATCCGTTCGATGGAGTGGGCCGATCCGGACTTCGACGCCAGATTCTCGGCGACTTCGCGGCGCTACCGCTACCACATCTGGAACGATCCGGCGCCCAACCCACTGCTGGCCGACGTCACGTGGCACGTGCCCCGGCCACTCGATCTCGACGCCATGCAGGCCTCGGCACCGCCGCTGATCGGTGAGCATGACTTCGCCTCCTTCTGCCGCAAGCCGAAGGTGCCGGACGGCATGGAACCGGCGAGTCTCGTCCGCATCCTCCACGACGCAACCTGGACTCGATGCCCGCCAAATCGCGCGAGCGATCAGGCGGCAGATGCCGATGATCGCTCGCACGAACGAACGTCGCCGATGCTCCGGTTCGAGATCGTCGGGTCGGCGTTCTGCCATCAGATGGTGCGTTCGATCGTGGGCACGATGGTGGACGTCGGCCTCGGCCGAATCCACCACACGAAGATGTCCGGCATCCTCGACGCCCGCAATCGTGAGGCGGCTGGCGGAGTTGCACCGCCGACGGGACTGATCCTCTGGGAGGTCGGCTACGACGGCGACCGCTGGGACGCTTGAGATCGATCACGACCGACCGGTCTCGACCCGATCTCCGACGACGCCATGGCAGCCTGCGCATCGTCGTTGTCGTGCCGGGTCGGTCGGGCCGAGAATCCTGACGCTTCCCGGGGCTGCCCGCGAGGACGATCCGGTCGAACGCGCCGATCCGTTCCACCGGCCGACGGGTGCTGGTGAGGGGCGCCGTCGGGTTCGGGTTCACGGGGCGCCCACGGACCAAAGAGACGGAAGCCGAGCCGGGCGAAGAGGCTCTCGGAAGGAGCGTCGCCGTCGGTGATGGTCGCGCGTCGATCGGGGCGGCCGCCAGCGATCGGAGCGTGCGTCGGCCGACGCCGGCACCGAGGCCCGAACCCTGCCGCTACGGCGCCACGACGACCGGGTCCACGTCGTGCACGTCGTGCACTTCGTCGATGACCATGACGAACGAGAACGCATCCGGCGCGTCGTCGTCTCGGCCGTCTGTGACGACGAACGAGTGCTCGCGGAGAATGATGTCGAAGTAGTGGTCGGTCGCTTCGAGCGCGTCGTCTCGGCCTTCGCTTCGTCGTCGATCGCCCGCAATCGGCGCGTCACGGTCGTTGGCGACCACCGGTCGCATAGCGGGCACGATTCGATGGCGCCGCGACCTCGATGGGCGCCAGCCGGTATTCGCTCCACGTTCGCGCCGTCGCGAACGAGCGTCTCACACGCACGACGGGGCGGGGAAGCTGGTTGTGGCCTCCCCGCCCCGATGGCTGGCGGTATCGACGGTCGTTACGACTGCTCGACGGCGCCGGCGTCGCAGCCGGAGCCCTGCGGGCGGATGACGCCGCGCTGGTCGGTGGCGGGGCAGGCGCCCGCGTCGGCGGTGTCGATCGCCGGGCTGCCGGCACCGAGCGCGTGGGTCAGGGTCGGCCCTCCGTTGTCAGCCAGCGGTTCCAGCAGTGCATCGGTGCCGGACTGATCGGTGCCGCTCGGGTTGCACGACAGGTCGCTGATGACGTTGCCGCCGCCCGACGTGATCGTCGCTGCGGCGCCGCCCTCGATCGCACAGGCGACGGCGCCACCGTTGCCCTCCAGCACGTTGTTGGTCAGCGTCGCGCCGGCCGGTGCGCCGAACGTCGCGACCAGGATGTTCGACGCGGTTCCCGCCGGCGCGTTGTTCGCGGCGAAGGTGGAGTTCGTCACGATCAGGTTGCCGTCGGTGTGGAAGATGCCACCGCCGTGCCATGCCGTCGACGTGTTGCCGCTGAAGGTGCTGTTGATCACGGTGGTGTTACCCAGCGACCGCATGCCTCCGGCGACGTCGGTGGCGGCCGCGTTGCCGCTGACGGTGCTGCGGGTGATGTTGACCGTGGTCCCGAAGAAGCCGTAGATCCCGCCACCGGGCTGGTTGAGGCTCACGTTGTCGGCCACCGTGCTGTCGGTGAGGTTCAGGGTCGCACCCTCGGCGTTGTAGATGCCACCGCCGCCGAGGTCGAACGATGCCGGTCCGGGGCTGTTCTCGGTGTTGTCCCGCACCACGACCCGGTCCAGGCTCAGCGTGCCGCTGTTGAGAATGCCGCCTCCCTGCGGGGCGGCCGATCCGTCACGGATGACGACGTCGTTGATGTCGACCACGACGCCGGCCCCGACCTGGAGCACCCGCGACGCCCCGCCGGCGCTGATCGTCAGCGGTGCGACAGCCGATGCGTCGATCGTCACCCCGCTGCTGATCGCGAGCTGGCCGGACGTCAGGTTGATCGTGCCGCCGGCCAGGCCCGGGTCGAACGTGATCGCGCCACCGTCGGCGATCAGCGACAGCGCCTCACGCAGCGAGCCGGGCCCGCTGTCGTCGAGGTTGGTCACCACCAGCTCCGACGGCGGCGGGACCGGTGTGCGCTGCACGAAGTCGAACCGGTAGTCACCGGCAGCCGGGTAGGGCAGGTCGAAGCCGTAGCCCCAGACATCGGTCAACGTCAGCCCGTCGTCCGGTGCGCCGGCCGGTTGGTCGGCGCTGCGGCTGAAGTCGGTGATCGGGATCGAGACCTGCTGCCAGCCCTGGGCGGAGTCGGTGAAGGTGGTCTCGAAGCGCTCGGCGGTGTCGGGACCCTGATACACCCGGACGTAGTCGACCAGGTACTCCTGCGGGTATGCGTTCGCAGAGTCGACCGGGCCGCCGAAGTTGCCGCCGATGGCGAAGTTGAGCAGCAGGAAGAACGGCTTCTCGAAGACCCATGGCCCCGGCACGTCGGCCGGGGTGGCCTGGTGGTACTGGATGCCGTCGACATACCAGGTGATCAGGTTCGGCTCCCACTCGACGGTGAAGGTGTGATAGTCGTCGTACACCGGTTGACCGAAATCGTAGATGCCGCCGAAGCTGCCGCCGCCGTTGTAGCCGGGACCGTGGATCGTGCCGAAGATCTCGTTCGGGAGACGGCTGACGTACTCCATGAAATCGATCTCGCCGGCGCCCGGCCACGGGTTGTACGTGATGTCGGTGCCGAGGCTCCAGAACGCCGGCCACAGACCGTCGCCGCCGGTCGGGACCCGAAGCCGCGACTCGATCCGGCCGTAGGCGAACTCCGCCTTGTTCTGGGTGATCAGGCGGGCCGACTCGAACTCACACGGGCCGTAGTAGCACTCGCGCGACGGATCGGCCTCGTCGAGGGTGATGACCAGGTTGCCGTTGCCGTCGGTCTGCGCGTTGTCGGGGTCGTCGGTGTAGTACTGCAGCTCATCGTTGCCCCACCCGTTCTTGCCGTCGGGCGTGGTGTCGCCGATCTCGTAGGCCCAGTTGGCCGGGTTCGGCGGTGTGCCCGCCGCTTCGTTGAACTCGTCGGCCCAGGCCAGGCTCCAGCCTGCGGGGCCCGGGTCGGGTGCTCGGTTGTCCTTGAGGTTGACCGTGATCTCCTCGCCGCTCCCGGTGCCGTTGAACCAGAAGTCGAGGCTCTCGGTTCCGGTCCAGTCCTGCCCGATCGGGAAGTCGCGCGCCAGCGAACCGAGGCGGGGGTCGTCGACATGCGAGATGGCCCGGACCGCGAATCGCCACGCCTTGCGGTAGTGGCGGATCGCCAACGTCTCGAAGAACTCCTTGCCCGCACCTTGCTCGAGCTCTTGCTGTGCCTTGGCGAGCTGGCGGGGCGCGCGTCGTTGGCTGCGGCGACGTCGACCATGAGGGCTGCGATCTCGCCGTCGAGGGCGACGATCGCCTCACGCACCCGCAGCGTCGCGGGCTTCTCCGCCAACGCAACCAGGCGCAGTTGTTCGATGGCGCCGCGGTGGAGGTTGAACACCGAGCCGCCCCGGCTCTCGTCGAGGAAGAAGCCGCTGTCCCAACGGGACGGGTCGATGCTCCGGTCGAGCCGGTCGATCGCCCGCTCGAGGCGCCGGGTCGACGAGCGGCTGGCCGTCGGCAGGAGTGCTTCGAGTTCGTCGATGAGGCCCTGGACCCGGTCGACGAAGGTGGTACCGGACGCCGGTACGGAGACCCCGAGGACGTTCTCGACCGGGTCCTGGCCCGGCCGCTCGTCGGCGTCTCCGACGGCGACGCGTTGCACCTCGATGTCCACCATTCCGTCGCGGTCCCACAGGAATGCGCCCTGCTCGAAGTCGTCGAGCAGGTCGGGGTCGAAGGGATCGTTGTCGTCGATCAGGACCGAGCCCTGGAACAGAGCACCGCGCTCGACGTCGACCGGGTTGGTCAGCCGGATGACGACCTGCAGGTCGCCCGTGAACTTGGTGTCGTCGAACGTCTCGACCGGGAACGACAGCTCGCTCGGCCCGCCGTTGACGAACGTCAGGGTGCCGCTGGTGGGCGTGAAGTCCTCGCCGGGCACGGCGTTCGAGCGCTCGGTGGCGAAGTCGATACTCACCTGGGCCGGATCGTCCGGACCCAGCGGTCGGTTGAGCTTGACGCCGACGTCGCCGGTCGTGCCCTCCTCGATGAACGTGTTCTGCTGGGCGAACTGGACAGCGACGGCCGGCGGCTCGGCGACGCCGTACAGCGCCACCTCGTCGACGTAGTACGTGCGGGGTCCACCGGTGCCGAGCGTGCCGAGCGCCCAGCCGTGCATCTCGAACAGGCCGAGCCCGTCGTTCGGTGCGCCGTTGCCGATCTCCTTGCGGCTGAAGCTGCTGAAGGGGAACTCGAGCAGCTGCCAGCCGATGAAGTCGTCGACGAAGGCCACCGTGTACCGCTCGGCATCGTCGGTGGTCGAACCGGGGTTGCGGTTGTCGAGGATGTCGATGAACAGATCGGTACCGGAGCCCGTCCCGTGCAGCCACATCGAGATGCCCTCGCTGGTCGACCAGTCCTGGCTCACCCACTCGCCGCTGGCCTCGAAGCCCCGGATGAAGCCGGCGAACGAGGTCACGTCGACGTCCATCTGGAGCACGCTGTTGGGTGTGCCGACGGCGGGCAGCTCCGGTGCCGGCGGCGTGGCCGGGTTGGAGACGGCGACCGAGCTGCCGGCGCCGTTGAACGTGCAGAAGCCGAGCGGCGGTGCACCCGGTGCGCAGGCGGTGCCCGGGGCGACGCCGTTCTCGAAGTCGTCGACGATGGTCGTCGGCGTCTCGGGATTCGGCACCAGTGGTCCGCCGGAGCTGAAGGCGAACAGGTCGAAGTCGACTTCGACCGTCGATGGGTTGGCGCCGGTGACGCCGGCGACCACGAGGACGATCTCGTCGAGATTCCCGTTGAAGGTGCCGTCACCACCGGTGCCGAGGTTCGTGAGGCTGCTCAGCGGAGCGCTCACCAACGTCCACTGGTCGTCGAACGACGCCGACGTGAACGCCGTGTCGAGCCTGAACGAGTCCTCGCTGCCACTGGTCCAACCGTCGCCGTCGAGATCTTCACGAATCGTCAACTCCAGCGTGTAACCGTCGACGGTGGCATCGCTTTGATTCAGCACCCACACGTTGAGCCACGGATCGGCCGGCGTCTCCACCTGAGCGGTGTCGGGGAAGTTCTTGAACATCCCGCCGTAGAACCCGCTGGCGGTGCCCTCGCCACCCCAACCGGTGCTCAAGTAGAAGCCGCCCTCCTGGGGACGATCCGCGAGCACCCCGTAGCCACCGCCGGCGTTGTTGCCACCGAAGTAGCCCCAATCCGACACGTCACCATCCTCGAAATCATCGATCACGACGGCAGGGGGCGGCGCGTCGAGTGGTCCGCCGGAGCTGAAGGCGAACAGGTCGAAGTCGACTTCGACCGTCGATGGGTTGGCGCCGGTGACGCCGGCGACCACGAGGACGATCTCGTCGAGATTCCCGTTGAAGGTGCCGTCACCACCGGTGCCGAGGTTCGTGAGGCTGCTCAGCGGAGCGCTCACCAACGTCCACTGGTCGTCGAACGACGCCGACGTGAACGCCGTGTCGAGCCTGAACGAGTCCTCGCTGCCACTGGTCCAACCGTCGCCGTCGAGATCTTCACGAATCGTCAACTCCAGCGTGTAACCGTCGACGGTGGCATCGCTTTGATTCAGCACCCACACGTTGAGCCACGGATCGGCCGGCGTCTCCACCTGAGCGGTGTCGGGGAAGTTCTTGAACATCCCGCCGTAGAACCCGCTGGCGGTGCCCTCGCCACCCCAACCGGTGCTCAAGTAGAAGCCGCCCTCCTGGGGACGATCCGCGAGCACCCCGTAGCCACCGCCGGCGTTGTTGCCACCGAAGTAGCCCCAATCCGACACCTCACCATCCTCGAAATCATCGATCACGACGGCAGGCGCTGCGTTGGCGGCCGACTGCGTGGCGATGACCAGACCGGACACGAGCGCGAGCGCGCCCGCGAGCATGGCGGCCGTCGATCGTCGCGGTCGAGCGTGCAAGTCGTGTGGTGCTGACGTGCTCATGGGTGACCCCTCCTGTGGTGTGTCGTCCACCGAACGGCGTGTCTGTCTTGCCCGGAGCCGCCGTCCGCCATCCTCGGTCCTACGACTGAGAGCGCTCCCGGAGCGTAGGCGCGGACCCGGATCCCGTCAAGATGAGCGTGCGTCCGTCGGTATCGAGTCAGGCCGTCCGGCGTGATGCCGTGATCGCCGACGTGCCGGTGTGTCCGACCGGCCAGGCGGGCGGCACACCGGCGAGATCGGCGCCGCCGGCCAGCTGATGATGACTCCTCGGCCATTCGACCGGCAGGCGGCCGGTGGCCGGCGTCGCTCCGACCAGTACGTCCGCGACGGCGTCGGCCTCCGTGCCCGGGAGCCAGCACGCCACGACCGCATCGGCGAGGTCCACGACGGGTTCGATGAGGAGGGGTCGACCCGAGACCACGACGACGATCAGTCGCTCGACGCGGTCGCGCATCGTCTGAACGACCTGCAGTTGCTCGGCGTCGATCGACAGGTCGCCCCTGTCGCCACCGCCTTCGACGTAGGGGGCCTCGTGGATCGTCACCACACCGACGGGCGCGGTCATCGAGTCGAGGAGCCCGTCGCGCTCGTACTGCACGTGGTCGTCGCCCAGGTGCCGCCGGAGACCGTCGAGCACCGTACTGCCGGGGGTCGTCGGGCCCGGCGACCCCTGCCATGAGATGCTCCATCCGCCGCACGCGATGCCGATGTCGTCGAGTGCCTGGCCCGCGGCCAGCACGGTCGTCTGCGCAGGGACCGGCAGCGCGCCGTGATCGAAGATCACGACCACCGACGCGCTCACGGCGGTGCGAGCGAGCGAGCGGTGTTCGCTGCATCCGACGACCCAAAGCGGCACGTCGTGCGGCGTGGACGAACCGAGGAGTCCGAGTCGCGCCTTTGCGAGCAGGATCCGGCCGACCGCGTCGTCGATGCGCTTCGTCGAGATCCGTCCGTGGGCGACGAGTTCGAGCATCGTCGAGATGAAGCGGCGATAGTCGAACGGCACCATGACCATGTCGACCCCCGCGTTCACGGCCCGTTCGACCGCTCTGGAGTAGTCGGCGTCGAGTTGATCGAGGGCCATCCAATCCGACACCACGAAGCCCTCGAACCCGAGCTCACCCTTCAGGACGTCGGTGAGCAGGTACCGGTGCTCGTGGATTCGACGCCCTACCCACGTGCCGTAGCACGCCATGACGCTCAGCGCACCGGCCTCGAGTGCCGCGACGAACGGTGGCAGGTGGACACGGCGCAACTCGGCTTCATCGATCGGCGCGTCGCCCTGGTCGATCTGCCAGTCGTCACCCCAACCGTCCCACCAGTCGATCCATGCGTGTCGATGGCTCCCAGCCGTTCCCCACGCCATCGCACCCTCGCCGACGAAGTGCTTCGCGCACGCCAGGACCCCCGACGCCGAGAGGTCGTCGCCGTGCCATCCTTCGACCGCGGCAGCGCCGAGTTCGGTGACCAGATCGACGTCTTGTGAGAAGCCCTCGTAGGTGCGCCCCCAGCGAATGTCCTGCGGCACCGCGAGGCAGGGCGCGAACGTCCAGCGGGCCCCGGTCGCTGCCGTCTCCAACGCGGAGGCTCGCGCAACCGCTCGCATCAGGTCGGCGTCCGCACTTGCGCCCATCCCGATGTTGTGCGGGAAGATCGTCGCTCCCCAGACGTTGTTGTGGCCATGCACGGCGTCGGTCCCGTACAGGATCGGGATGCCGCTGTGACTCCGGCGCGAACCGGCGACGAAGCCGTCGACCGCCTCCCGCCACGCCGCCGCCGTGCCGTCACCCGGGTTGCCGCCGCCACCGCTGAGCACGGAGCCGATCGACCATGCTGCGACCTCGTCGGGCGTGATGCTTCCCAGTTCGACCTGCGTCATCTGGCCGACCTTCTCGGCCAGGGACAGGTCATCGAGCACGCCGGAGATGTTCGGTTCAGGTGGGGTTGCCCCGACCGCTGGATGACGCATGACTTCGAAACCTTTCCGGAATTGGGAGCGCTCCCAGTTCCGCCGAACCCTACGGTCGGGCTCCGAGACGGTCAAGACCGGTCGATGCCGGTCGATGCCGGTCGATGCCGGTCGACGCCGAGCTCGGGCTCGGGCCGGTTGATCAGGGGGGCTTCGGGCCGGCCGGCGCCGCTCCGCACGACCCGCCGATGCGGAGCGCTGTGGGCAGCATGAGCACGCCCGGCGCGGCGGGCTCGTGCCGCAGAAGCTCCACCGCCGTGCGGCCGACATCCCTGACGGGTTGGACCACCGTGGTGAGTGACGGCTCGGTGTGGGGTGCGCGCGGCAGACCGTCGAAACCCACGACCGCGATGTCGGCAGGGATGCCGACGCCGTGCTGCCTGAACGCTGCCAGCGCTCCTTCGGCCATCGTGTCGGTGGCGACGTGGACGGCGTCGGGCCGCTCGGTGAGGATCGCCTCGGCTCCTCGGAAGCCGCCGTTCGCCGTCGGCTCGTCGAGTCGTACCAGGCGGTCGTCGCTCTTCACGCCGGCGGCGCCCAGGGCGTCGTGGTACCCCAGGAGCCGCTCGACGCCGAAGACGTACTCGGACGTCGGGCCGACATAGCCGATGCGACGGTGTCCGAGCCCGACGAGGTGGGTGACGGCGGCAGCGCTCCCGGCCCGGTTGTCGACGTCGACACGGACGAGGCCGCCATCGTCGTCCGGGTGCCCGATGACGACCATCCGCTTGCCGCGGTCTCGCAGCGTGTTGATCAATCGATCGCTGCGGGGGCCGGCCGTCACGATCACGCCGTCGACGAAACCCTGGGCGACGAGCGCCGACAGCACGACCGTCTGGCGGTCTCCGTAGGCGGGGAAGATCGAGAACATCGACTCGGAGACCGCGCACCCGTCCTCGATCCCGTGGACCAGCGCGGAGTAGTACGGGTCGCCGAACAACTCGTCGACGTCGGCCGGCATGACGAGGCCGATGAGGCCGGTCCGGTTCGAAACGAGCGCCCGAGCTGCCTGGTTCGGCAGGTATCCGGTCTGCTCGATGACCTCTTCGACCCTCGTCCGGACCTCGGCGCGAACGTGCGGATGCGCGTTGAGCACCCGTGACACGGTCGAGCGAGAGACGCCGGCGAGTTCACCGATCTCCTCCAAGGTCAGATTTCGTTGTGCGTCCGTCATGTCGTTCCCGCGCCGCCCGCTGCGCTCCAGCGGTCGCCGTGCGGGACACGATAGGGGTTCGCTGCTGCTCGCCCTGCGACCGACGACCGCGACGGACGTGGATGGGACGGGCGCGGGCCGGTGGCCGCCGAGGTGGCATCGCGGGTTCGCTCGCCCGGATCAGACCTCCAGGAAGACGTCCAGGCGGGCGATGCGACCGGCCCGATCGAAGATCTCCCGGGAGGTCTCGCGTCCCAGGGCGGCCCCCGGCAGACGCCGCTCGGTGCCGTCGGTGTCGGTGATCATGATCGACGGACCGTCGGGCGACGAGTGCACCACGACGGGCACCTGGCACACGGTGAACGCGAAAGCGCCGGGCTCGACATCGACGCTGAGGGGACGATTCGCGACGTCGAGTGTCGTCAGGACGCCCGGCAGCGTACGGAATTCGCTCGCGTCGACCAGCGTCGTCGTGAAGTCGAGCGACCCATCGCTGACCGTGAGACCCAGTTCGGCCCATCGCGTCAGGAGCTCCTCTTTGACCTGACCGGTCATCCCTGGCTGTTGGGCGCCGGCGTGGGCGGGCGTGTGTGAATACGGATCGGTCGGGAACGCGCCGTACTCGGCAGCCGACTTGTTGAAGCCGAGCCCTCCTCGGACGCGTCGGTACAGGTCGACGAGCCCGGCGACGACTCCGGAGTCGTCGGGGGAGGCGTCGAGGATGCACTCCTGGATCGCAACCAGCAGCTTCGCGACCATGTGCCAGTAGACGGATCCGATGCCCTCGTAGCCGTACATGGTCGACGATCGTCCGGTGAATTCGTGGTGGCGGAACACCTGCTCGAACAGCTCGACGGTGTCCGCTCGGTGGTCGGCGACGAGTTGGCCCATCGTCGTCTCGGCGAGGCAATCGAGCTGCTGCTGGAGGTCGGTGACGTTCTGAAAATCTGCGCTGAAGTGGTATCGGCCGGCGACGTCACGCTCGATGACATCGTGGGAACCCGCTTCGACCAGTGCCGCCAGCAGGGGGTTGGCCGCGACTGACTCGGACGGCACGTGATTCCGATCGAGGAACGACGGTCGAGGCCGGGCGGGATACAGCACGAAGCTGTCGATGTCGATCCGGTAGAGCTCGGAGCCGTACATGCCCTCGACCAACTCGGTGACCTCTCGGGGTGTGAGCATGCCCGAGCTGATGGCCGCGACCTGACCCTCGAGCATGAGCTGGAGGTGATCGACGCCGGCGCGGAGCCCGTCGTCCGAGAACCTGATCACGTTGTACGAGTGGTAGAGGCCGTCCGGGCGGCGCGCGGTGCGGATCGCGTCGTCCAGGTGGCGGAGGGCGGAACCCGTGAACCGGCGGAGCGTCTCCGAGGAGCAGTGCACCTCCCCGCCGGGTCGATATGCGTATCGCTGCTCGCGGTACTGCTCGAAGGCCTCGCCGAGTTCGCGGAGCATGCCCGCCCGGGACTTGTCGTCGACATCGGGAGCGCCGACGAGGTGGTCGTGGGCGACGAGGACGTCGGCGACGGTCGCGAGCCACGTGGCGACATCCTCGGTCAGGCGCTGGTCACCGGCGAGATCCTCTGCGGTCGTGTCGAGCAACTGCATGTACCGACGGAGGTGAGCCAGCGTGACCATCGACAGGCCGTACCCGACCAGCGCATTGTTGGCGTCGTTCCACTCGGGCCGCTGGGTGTTCATCCAGATGCCGCCGCGAGGGACGAAGTTCGACATCTTGGTGAGCGCCGGAATCAGCAGCTTCTCCAGCAAGGTGACGTGGATCGGCGCGCCCGAGAGGTCGGCCACGAGTTTCCCGTCGGCGCCGATGACCGCGACCCGATTCGCGATCTCGGTTTCGACGTCGTCGTCGTACACGAGCGTCGACTTCGGGTCGCGGACGAGTTCACGGTGAGGGGCGAGCCGGTACGGCACGTCGGCGAACGTGTAGGTCGCGTCGGCGAGTGACGACACCAACCACTCGGGATCGTGAGCGTTCTGACTGCGGAGAAGCCGGTCGAGGTACACGATCTGGTGATCGCCCCAGTACCCGATGCCGCTCCACGGATTGTCCGGCTCGAGTACCTCCCAGTCGACTCCCTCGCTGGTGATGCGATACGGGTTGAACCCGTCGGCGGTCGAGGCGTTGAGGAACTTGGCGATGATGGACGGGAGGAATGCAGGGAAGCTGGAGGTCAGCGCCTCCCAGTTCTGGAAGATGTCCCGCCAGTTCCCCTGGTAGCTCTCCAGCGCCTCGCCATCGTCGTCGCGGACGCGGATGTTGAAGTGGTTCCAGGGGCGACTCGGGTCACCATGCCGCCTGGAGAACGTGAGTGGTAGGTACTCGTGCGCCAGCCGCGACAGGTCGGGGTCACCCGACACCGATGCGAGGCGCCGAAGCTCGCGGACGTCGATCGACGGCGGCAGGTCGTTCAGCCACTCGCGCTGCCGGTTCGCGGCCGCTCGGTTGCGGTCGTGCACGAACCATCTGAACCGGTCGGCATCGATGGCGTACCCGCGCAGGAAGGTGCCGCCGCGCATGACGTTGAAGAGCGTGTTCGCGAGGTGATGCGCGTCCATGGTGGGGGAGGCGGTCAGTTGGAGTCCGTCGGCCGTCGCGATGATGTTGCGCAGCGCGACCGACGATCGCCGGATGTCGTCGTCGACGAGACCGGAGAGATCATCGCCCGATGTCAGGAGCGCACGCAGGCGCTCGACGTCGCTGTGGCTCTGCGCCACGTCGGCGATCGTGTGCCAGCGGTGTGTCGCCCCCGGGGCGAGTTCGAGGCCGGCACCGACCACGTACGAGCCGCGGCGACCGGTGCGCAGAGACGACGGTTGGAATGGAAGACCGCGGCGTGCCCGTGTGATCGCCGAGTCGTCCACGCCGATCTGCGCGTGCCCGAGCCCGGTCGACCAGACGGTCGTCGCACGGAGCGCTTCGGCCGGCTCGGGGTGATCGACGATCCTGGCCTCCAGCGTGAAGATGCCGAGATCCGGGTCGACGATCTCGCTCCGCCGGTAGGCGTTCGCCAGATTGCTCATCTGCTGCTGCAGCGACACTCCGATTCCCCACGGCATCACTCCGAGCAGCCCGTCGACGGCCTCGATGCCGAGGCCCGGTCCGTCGATGTCGTGGGTCAGCGACACGGTTCGCACCCAGCCGAACCGATCGGAGGGCGCCCACCGCTGGCGGATCAGGAGACCGAGATCGGGATGGCGCACCTCGAACACGATCGCGTCTCCGAGCACGCTCTTGAAGAGTCGTCGCCGGTGGTTCCCGGCGCGCGCGGCGAACGGCTCCCAGACGACTTCCCTGCCATCGGTACGGACGCGGAGGACCGTCGCCGGTCCGGTCTGGCCGCACAAGGTGTGGAGCCGATCGTCGGTCTCGTAGGGGAAGATCGACTGGTCGCGATCGACGCGCCCGGCGGTCAGCCCGCCGGTGCTCGAGATGAACATCCACAGATCGGAGCTGCTGACGACCGTCATCAGGAACGGGTCCATCGCGTCCACATCGGTGATCTGGATCATCTCGACGCCGTCGATCAGTTCGGTGTCCTGCACCATGTGCCACTCCTCGTCGTGGGGGTTCGTCAGCTGTTCGTGAGTCGTCCGAACGGCGCAGATCATCGCGCCGGCGCGACCGCGTGCGCGGTGCCGTCAGCGATCGCCTGCCGTCGTCGGTGCCCCCGAACGGCGCAGCCGCCGACCTGAGAGCGCTCCCAGACTAGATCGGGCGACCGAGATCGGCAAGACGAAGCGCTTGACACCCGCCGGCCCGGGACGTAAGTTGAGAGCGCTCCCAATTGGGAGCGCTCTCAGCCGCCGAGAGATCGCGATGTGGCTGGTCGTGCCGCTCGTCGGTTCGAAAGCGAAACAGACGCCGGGCTCCGGCTCGAATCAGCGTCGTCCCTAGGGGAGGAACCATGAAGAGCAGGAAATCACAGTTGATCGCCGGCTTCGTCGCCATCGGGTTGATCGCGGCTGCATGCGGAGGTGATGATGACTCGGCGGACGAACCAACTGCGGAAGAGACCGCAGCTGGTGAGTCGACCGCCGACGAGTCGACCGCCGACGAGTCGACCGCCGACGAGTCGACCGCCGACGAGTCGACCGCCGAGGGCGCCGCAAGTGGGATGGAGGGAACCCTCCGGGTGCTGATCCACCAGAATCCCCCGGGCGTCGAGTTCATCGAGAACTTCAATGCCGAGTTCGAGGCGGCGAACCCGGGTGTCTCGGTCGACATGACGATCGTGAACGCGGACGACATCCCCACCTCCAACCAAACCCGTCTGACCGCCAAGGACATCGACGTCACGACGATCAGTGTGACCGGCTTCGCCAACCCGGTGCAGCCGTACATGACCGATGCCGATTCGCCGTACTGGCAGCAGTTGATCGAGGCCGGGCTGCTGATGGATCTCACCGATGAGGCGTTCATCGCGAACTACGACCAGGCAGCGGTCGATGACGGATCGTTCGACGGCTCGGTCTACTCGGTCAACCTTGGCCGCACGATCTACAGCGGCATGTTCGTGAACCTCGACCTGCTGGCAGACGTCGGTGTCGAGGTTCCGACGACCTGGGACGAGTTCGTGTCGGCCTGCGAGGCCGTCAACAGCGCCGGCTCCAAGTGCATGATCGTCGGCGGCCAGGACAGCTGGCCGGTCTTCGTCGGTACCTACGGACTGCTCGGTGCGCTCTATCCCGATCAGCAGGCCCTCGTCGAGGGCCTCTGGACCGGCGACGCCAAGTGGAACGACGAGCAGGGTCTCGAGCTGTTCGAGAAGTATGGAACCTTCGCCAGCCTGCTCGACCCCGAATCCGCCGGCCTCACCGGCGACTCGGCGGCCCAGCGCTACGTGGCCGGCGACGTCGCCTTCGGTCCGATGGGTGCATGGAACGCCGGACCCATCGAAGACGGCGCCGACTTCGAGTGGACGTACATCCCGTTCCCCGGCAGCGATGATGCCGCCAACAACCAGACCCTGTTCGGGAAGTACGACATGGCCTTCGCGGTAGCGGCGGACACGCCGGTGCCCGACATCGCGACGGCGTACCTCGCCGCGTTCTCCGAGCCCGACAACTACAACGCCTTTGCGAACGCGACGAACTACCTGCCGACCCAGCCGACGGCGACGCTGGACAACACCCTCGGTCAGGCGACCGCCCCGATCCTCCAAGCGGGGGACTTCGGGGTCGGTTACGAGCAGTGGTTCGTGGGGCCGAAGGGTGCCGGCCAGTGGGCCAACGGCGCCATGGGTGCTCTGTGGCTGTACGACGGCTCCTTCAGCGATCCGGTCGAAGCCGCCAACACGTCCCAGTCCGACCTCGAGTCCGGACTCTGATCGGGACCACATACTGACACCGCCGTGAACGGTGTGGGTCGTCCTGGGGGGCGGCCCACACCCACACGGTTCGTCGACTGACACGTCGACGGCGACGATCGAACACACATCTGCAGCGCCGGGGGGCAACGATGGCAGCGAAGACGAGGAATCTGTTTGGTGGGGGAGGAGGGCTCGCACGGCTCGCACCGTGGTTGATGCTCCTGCCGGGACTGCTCTTCTACCTGTTGATCGGAGTCGGGCCATCGTTGGCCACCGCGATCTATGCGTTCACCGACGCGACCGGTATCCGGGGTATCGGCATCAACTGGGTCGGCTTCGACAACTTCGACGAGTTCCTCTTCCAGGGCGCCCGATCGCGAGACAACCTCGACGCGCTCTGGCGAACGCTCATCTTCATGGCGCTGGTGACCGTGATCCAGTTCAGCGTCGGTCTGCTGATGGCGCTGCTCGTCAACCAGCCCCTTCGGGGTCGGCTGGTGTTCCGCACCCTCTTCTTCGTACCGGTGATCCTGGGTGTCGCCGTCCAGGGCCTGATGTGGAAGCTGTTCCTGCGGCCCGGCGGAGGTCCGATGGACTCGATCTTCGGGTGGTTCGGGCTGGAGTCGCAGTTCCTGGCCGGTTCGAACGCGTTCTACTGGGTGATCGTCGTGCAGATCTGGGCCAATGCCGGGTTCACGATGGTCATCTTCCTGGCCGGCATGCAGACCATCCCGGCCGACCTCTACGAGGCGGCCGCCGTCGACGGCGCCTCCGGATGGCAACTCTTCAAGAACATCACGTGGCCGCAGCTCACGCCCGCGATCAACACCAACTTCCTCCTGAACATCGTTGGTTCGCTCCAGGCGTGGATGTTGTTCCTCGTGTTGACCGGCTACAAGAACGGCACCCAGGTGCTCGGGTACGTCGTGTACGCCGAGGCGTTCGGCCAGACCGGCACCAGCTCGTTCCGTCAGGGATACGCCGCTGCCGCATCGATCGTGTTGTTCGTGCTCGTGCTCATGCTCGGGATGTCCGCCAACGCCTTCGTGAATCGGCGTGAAAGGAAGTACATGTGATGAGCGTGATGACTGAACCCGCGACCGAATCGGTGATTCAGGGCGACGGTGGGGCGAAGCGGCGTCGCATCCGCCGCACGATCGGCTCCTACGCGATCCTGCTGCTCTTCGCCTCGTTCTACGTCGGCCCGCTGCTGGTGCTCATCTTTGCCGCGATGAAGTCGCTGCCGGAGTTCTTCAAGAACCCGACCGGGCTCCCGGAGAGCTTCGAGACGGCCAACTTCACGGACGCCTGGGAGCTCGCCAACTTCCCGGGCTACCTCTTGAACTCACTGATCTACACCACGGTGGCGACGGCGTTGTTCGTGGTCATGTCGGTCTTCGTCGCCTTCCCGATCGCCCGGGGGTACGTGAGGGGCGCCGGCGCCCTGCTCACCCTGTACGTCGTGGCGCTGTTCCTGCCGCCGGCGCTGATCCCGCAGTTCCAGTTGATCCTGAACCTCGGCCTGTTCAACACGCGACAGGGCTACATCCTGCTGTTCCTCATCAACCCGATCGGGCTGATCATCCTCGTCAACTACATCAAGTCGATCCCGCGCGAACTCGACGAGTCGGCGGCGATGGACGGCTGCGGCTACGTGCGATTCGTGTGGTCGATCCTGATCCCACTCATCCGGCCCGCGATCGCAACGGTGACGGTGATCCACGCGATCGGGATCTGGAACGAGCTGATCCTCGCCAACGTGTACCTCACGAACGAGGATCTCTATCCGATCACCAAGGGTCTGATCGTCTTCGAAGGCGTCTACGGAAGCGACTGGCCCAAGCTCGCCGCCGCCGTGCTGATGCTGATGCTGCCGATGCTGGTGCTGTTCATGTTCCTGCAGCGCTACATCATCTCGGGACTGACATCGGGCGCGGTCAAGGGGTAGCAACGGAGTGACCGTCACGATCACCGATGTCAGGGCGATCCTGACGCAACCGGGCTCGTCCCGGCTGGCGATCGTGAAGGTGGTGACCTCGGAACCCGGCCTGTACGGGCTCGGGTGCGCCACCTTCACCCAGCGCATCTTCGCGGTCGAGGCGGCTGTTGAACGACACCTCAAGCCGTTTCTCGTCGGGCGCGACGTCGACCGGATCGAAGAGCTGTGGCAGATGAGCATGGTGCACGGCTACTGGCGGAACGGGCCCGTGCTGAACAACGCTGTCTCCGGCGTCGATCAGGCCCTGTGGGACATCAAGGGCAAGCGAGCCGGCATGCCGGTGTACCAGCTGCTGGGCGGGAAGTGCCGTGAGGCAGCCGCCGTCTACGTCCACGCCGACGGACGCGATCGGCACGAAGTGCTCGACAACGCCCATCGACTGGTCGACGACGGGTTCCGACACGTACGGATCCAGATGGGCGGGTACGGAGGGCCCGGGTCGACGATGCACCGGCCGGAGCACGCGCTGGACGGCAACTACTTCGACCCCAGGGGGTACGGGTCGGCCATGCTGCCGATGATCGACCACGTGCGCACCGAGTTGGCCGACGAGATCGAGTTGCTCCACGACGTTCACGAACGGCTGCACCCCATCGATGCCGTCCAGTTCGCCAAGGACGTCGAGCAGTATCGCCTGTTCTTCCTCGAGGACTCGTTCGCACCGGAGGACATCGAGTGGCATCGCATGGTCCGCCACCAGTGCGCAACGCCGCTGGCGATGGGAGAGCTGTTCAACAACCCGCACGAATGGCGGCCCCTGATCGCCGAACGCCTCATCGACTTCGTCCGGATGCACGTCAGCCAGCTCGGCGGGATCACACCTGCCCGAGCGGTCGCGCTGTTCGCCGACGTGTACGGGATCCGGACTGCGTGGCACGGCCCGGGCGACACTTCGCCGGTGGGTCACGCCGCGAACCTCCACCTCGACGTGTGGGCGCCCAACTTCGGGATCCAGGAGTGGTACCGCCCCTCTGCGCTCGAGTACGAGATGTTCCCGGGCCTGCCGGAGGTTCGCGACGGGTACCTCTACCCGAACGATCGCCCCGGTCTGGGGATCGACATCGACGAAGGCCTCGCGGCGGCATCTCCCTGCGACGAGACCGTCGAACAGTGGACGCAGACCAGGTTCCCGGACGGAAGCCCGGCGCGGCCATGAGCACGAGCCATCCGGAACTCCGCGGGAGGGTCGCCGTCGTCACGGGCGCTGCCAAGGGGATCGGGCAGGGAATCGCGGCACGTCTCGCAACGGAGGGCATGCGCGTCGTGATCGCCGACCACGACGAGGGTTCGTTGGCTGAGACCGTGAGCGCGTTGCAGGAGTCCGACCGATCCGTCGTCGGGGTTCCGAGTGAGCTGAGCCGGGGCGAGGGCATCGACGAGATGTTCCGGACGGCGATGTCGACGTTCGGCACGGTCGACCTCCTCGTGAACAACGCAGCCGACCTCGAACGTCGACGTGTCCTCGACGAGCACGTCGAGCTGCTCGATCTGCAATTGGCCGCCAACATCCGCGGCCCCTATCTCTGCTCACAGCGGGCAGCGGCGATCATGGCCGAATCGGGTGGCGGCAGCATCGTCAACATCTCGTCGGTCGGCACGCTTCGCGCCCATCACCGGGGGCTGCCGTACGACGTCACGAAGGGCGCGATCAACTCCATGACGCAAGCGATGGCGATCGATCTGGGGGAGTACGGGATCCGCGTCAACGCGGTCGCGCCAGGGGTCACCCACACGTACCGCACCGACGCGACTGCGGACACGCCGTCGTACCGCGCCACCGAGCGACGTATCCCACTGCGACGATTCGGGACCATCGACGACATCGCCTCCGCGGTCGTGTTCCTGGCGTCCGACGGCGCGAGCTACATCACCGGTCAGGTGCTGTACGTCGATGGCGGCATCACGGCGCAGCTGAGCCCGACCGGCGAGGGATCTCTCGAGGCCGACGAGATGGGAGACCGATGATGGGTTCGAGCAGGTGGCGACGGTTCGGCGCACTGAGCGTCCTGGTGCTCGTCGCTGCCTGCGCATCCGAGTCGGGTTCCGAGGTCACCGACACCCCGGCACCGACGACGTTGCCGGCACCGACCACGGCGGCACCGACCACGGCGGCACCGACGACGGCGGCACCGACGACGACGATCGCCACGCCCGAGCCGATCCCGGTCGAGCCGCCGGAGGGCATGGAGCTCGTCTGGAGCGACGAGTTCGACGGGGACGCGATCGATCGAACGAACTGGACGTACGACATCGGCGGCTGGGGATGGGGCAACGGTGAGGCCCAGTACTACACCGACCGACCCGAGAACGCCCGTACCCAGAACGGGCTGCTGGTGATCGAGCTCCGGCAGGAACCATTCGAGGACTCGTACTACACGTCAGCCCGGCTCAAGAGCCAGGGCTTGCAGGAGTTCCAGTACGGACGGGTCCAGGCCCGCATCAAGGTGCCGAAGGGTTCGGGCACCTGGCCCGCGTTCTGGATGCTCGGTGCAGGATTCGACCAGGACGCACCCGATGAGGCCGGCCAGTGGCCGAACGTCGGTGAGATCGACATCATGGAGTACGTCGGTCGTGAGCCCGATCTCGTCCTCGGGACGATCCACGGACCTGGCTACTCGGGCGGCTCCGGGATCTCCCAGTGGAACCGTCAGGACTTCGAGATCGGCGACGACTTCCACACGTTCGCCATCGACTGGGACGCCGACGGCATCCGCTTCTATTTCGACGACGAGCAATACTTCGACGTGCCGCCCGAACGTGTGGGCGACCGGGAGTGGGTGTTCGACCAGCCGTTCTTCATGATCCTCAATTTGGCGCTCGGCGGCACGCTGGGCGGAAACATCGCGGTGGATCTGGAGTTCCCGATCCAGTACTACGTCGACTTCGTACGCGTCTATCAACCGATCGACGCCGCCGGATGACGGTAGAACCGCCCGCTGCGCCGGATCGGCGGACCGTCTTCTTCGACGACTTCTCGTCCGGCGCGATCGATCGTTCCAACTGGAACATCAGAACGACCGGCGAGGTCGTGAACGACGAGCTGCAGGCGTACGTCGACTCCTCGGAGACGCTGTACGTCACGCAGATCGAGTCGTCGACATCCGGCGGGCACGTTCTCGCAATCCACCCCCGACACCGGCCGAACCATCGCACCGCCGACGGTCGGCAGTTCGACTTCGTCTCCGGTCGCCTCGACACGAGGGATCGATTCCACTTCACGTACGGGGTCGCTGCGGCACGCATGAAGCTGCCGGTCGGTGCGGGCCTCTGGCCGGCGTTCTGGATGATGGGGTACGGGCAGTGGCCGGACACCGGCGAGATCGACGTCATGGAGTACGTCGGCGAGCCGGGTTGGACGAGTGCCGGCGTGCACGGTCCCGGATACTGCGGCGAAGCCGGGTTGGTCAACGCTCGGTACTTCCCGTCGCCCGACCACGCAGGCGACTGGCACGTCTACGCCGTCGATCGTCGCCGGGACGAGGTCCGCTTCACCGTGGACGACGCCGTGGTGTATCGGGTCACACGGCCGATGACCGACTTCCTCGGGTCGTGGGAGTTCGACGACGACAAGTTCCTGATCCTGAACGTGGCGATCGGAGGGACCTATCCGTTCAAGACGAACGGTGTCCGGTCGCCGTACTACGGCCTGCCCCACGAGACCGTCGCCCTGATCGGCGCGGATGAGGCCCGAGTTCTGATCGATTGGGTTCACGTCACCGCCGAGTGAGGTGTGCGTGACGGACCGCCCGCAACCGAGGCGTTCCCATCGGACCGGACGGCTCCGGCCGACTCCACCATTCAACGACGCGTCGGATCCGACGAACGATGTCAGCGCTGGGCAACAGAGGTCCGTTCGGGTCGCGCCCGTCGGACCGGTGGTCGATCACCTGTTGCTGGGCTACCGAATCGGAGCGAACATGATCGGCCAGGTCGGGGCGGCCGACGTCGGGTCCACCGCGTGAGGCGATCGAACTGTCGGGTCGTCACTCACCACGCTCGGGGTCGTCGCGGCGCCGACTTTCGCAACACGGATGTTGGCCGTCGACGAGGCACTGACGGGCCTCGCGATCGTCGCACTGATGATCGGCTTCCTGCCGACCTCGTGCTCGACATTGTCTCGCCGGGAGATCTCGGTCGCGACGACTCACGACACGCGCCGGCGCACCGCCGGACCCGGTCGACTTCGTCACCCGCCTCGACGCCATCGGCCGCCTGGAGCACGTAGGTGAGCGGTGGGAGGACTGGGAAGACTGGGTACGTTCGCTCGCTCGCCGGCTACGTCCAGGCGGGGCTCCGGGACCGAACGCAGTCCCGGTCCACCCGGAGCGGCTTGGGCGTCTGCTCGTCCGAGCGGAGCGGACCGGCCACCTCCGAGGAGCCCGATCGGCTCCGCGAGTACACGAATCTCCTGCTCGGCGGCCTCGCCGTCGGGTCCTGGCTGAAGCGTCGTCGCCCTCGAATCGGCGGTCGCCACCACGTTCCTGCCCGGCACGTTGCCGCGCGTCCTCGCACGGCCATATCATTACCCGGTTCATTTGCGGCCTGATGTACTCGGCCGCCTGGCTGCGACATCGGTCGCAGAGAGTTGCGAGAGCGAAGTTCGATGAAGACGTACACACCGAAGTCCAGCGAGATCACGCGCGAGTGGCACGTGGTCGACGCCGAGGGCATGATCATCGGCCGTATGGCCACCGAGGTCGCACGTTTGCTGCGTGGCAAGCACAAGCCGACGTTCTCGCCACACGTCGATACGGGTGATCACGTCATCATCATCAACGCCGACAAGGTGATCATGAGCGGCGACAAGGCGAACAGCAAGCAGCTCTACCGCCACTCCGGCTACCCGGGCGGCATCAAGAGTGAGTCGTTCGCCAAGATGTTGCAGCGCAAGCCGGCCGACGCCGTGCGTCGCACCGTCAAGGGCATGGTCCCCAAGGGCCCCCTCGGTCGTCAGCAGATGACCAAGCTCAAGGTGTACGCCGGCCCCCACCATCCCCACCAGGCCCAGAATCCCCAGCCGTTCGAGATCAAGCGCTGAGAACGAGGACAACGATGACTGCTCCGCTCACCCAGACCACCGGCCGCCGCAAGCGCTCGGTCGCCCGTGCCCGCCTGCGTCCCGGCACCGGCACCATCACGATCAACGGCAAGTCGTTCGAGGAATACTTCCCGACCGACGCCCAGCGCATGGTCGTCGACGAACCACTTCGCGTCGCCGAAGCCCTCGAGTCCTACGACATCGATGCCTCGATTCATGGTGGTGGTGTCAGCGGTCAGGCCGGTGCGCTGCGCATGGCGATCGCCCGCTCGCTCGTCGACATCGACGGCGAACTCCGTGACCCGCTGAAGAAGGCCGGTCTCCTCACCCGCGACCCGCGGAAGAAGGAGAGCAAGAAGTACGGACTCAAGAAGGCGCGCAAGGCGCCGCAGTTCACCAAGCGCTGATCCGCACGGGAACGCTCGTGCGCTTCGGGACCGATGGTGTCCGCGGCCGGGCGAACACTGAACTGACACCGGCCTTCGCCCTCGATCTCGGGCGCGCGGCCGCTCAGGTCCTCGGCGCCGAGCAGGCAGTCGTCGGTGGTGACAGCCGCGTGTCGACACCGATGCTCGAGGCGGCCTTCGTCGCCGGGCTGTCGTCCGAAGGGGTGGAGGTCCACCGCCTCGGTGTCACGCCCACGCCCGCCGTGGCGTTCGAAGCCGCTCGGCTCGGAGCGATGGGGGCCGTGATCTCGGCGTCGCACAACGCCTATCACGACAACGGCATCAAGCTGTTCGCCGTCGGTGGGACGAAGTTGCCCGACGAAGTGGAAGCACGCATCGAGGCAGCTCTCGATGCGCTGGCGGACCCGACCGGCGATCCGGGGCCCATCCATGGCCGTGGAGCTTCCGCCGAGGGATACATCGAGCATCTGTTGGCGGTCCTCCAGGACCGTCGCCTGACCGGACTGCGGGTGGTCGTCGACGCAGCCAACGGGGCCGCGTCCCACCTCGTCGCCGAGGTGATGCAGCGCACCGACGCCCAGGCGATCGTGGTCAACGCCCACCCCGACGGCACCAACATCAACGCCGGTTGCGGAGCCACCGATCCTGCCGGGCTGCAAGCCGTCGTGACGGCCGAACGCGCACACGTCGGCATCGCCCTCGACGGCGACGCCGACCGTCTGATCGCCGTCGACGAACGCGGTGATGTGGTCGACGGTGACCACATCATCGCGATCTGTGCCGCCGACCTTCGCGATCGGGGCCTCCTGCACGACGACACGGTGGTCGTGACGGTGATGACCAACCTCGGTTTCCGGCTGGCGATGGAGGCGGCCGACATCGATGTGATCGAGACGCCGGTGGGAGACCGGTACGTGCTCGAAGCGCTTGGCCGGGGTGGGTACTCACTCGGCGGCGAACAGTCGGGACACGTGATCTTCACCCGCCACGCCACGACCGGCGACGGTCTGATGACGGCGCTGGTGCTGCTCGACGTGGTCAAGCGATCCGGCCGGCCGCTGTCGGAGCTCGCGGCCGCAGCCATGACGCAGCTTCCCCAGGTGCTGCTCAACGTCCCCGTCGTCGAGCGCCGTCCGGACGTCGCCGAGCTGCTGGCCGATGACATCGCGAGGTGGAATCTGGAGCTCGGCCACACCGGCCGCATCCTCGTACGCCCGAGCGGTACCGAACCGCTCGTACGGATCATGGTCGAAGCGACCACGCGGGAGCTCGCCGGCCGGGTGGCCGAGTCCCTGCGCGAGTCCCTGCTGGACGTCACTGGTGCCTGAGCGTTCGGCCGAAGCGCCCGCGGTGGCACGAGCAGGGTCGATAGCCTGACCGTCATGTGCGGCATCATCGGAGTGCTCAGTCGCCGGCCGACACGTCCCGTGCCTGACCGTGACGAGCTGATCGTTCTGCTCGACCGTGCGGTGGAGCAACGTGGTGACGTCGATGCGATGACCCGCACCATCGCTGATGTGGATTCGCTCCTGCGTGGTGTGCCGGGAGTAGCTGCCCTCGCCGACCAGCATGAGACCGTCGCGGCGATCGTCGCTCGCCTCGATCAACTCGACGCCGTCGCCGACGACCTGGACGCCACGCTCGAGGCCGGTGGCCACGACCCGGAGACCGTCGAGTCGATGAGCGCCCGTTCGCTCGCACTGCGCGATGTACTCTGGGCGATCAGGAACGATCGTCTGCGGACCGCCAGCGAGGTCGGTGCGCTCGCCGGACGCGAAGCCGGTGCCGGGTCGCTGTCCGGGTATCTGGCCATCCAGCAGTCGTTGTCGGCGATCGACCGGCTCGAGGTTCGGGGTCGGGATTCTGCTGGGATCCACGTCTTCGTCAGCCAGCACGATCTCGACGTCGACGAGCCCACCCTGCGGACCGCGATCGCCGACCGGGCACAGGACCCGACCTATCCGTCGGGTTCGGTCCGGCTCACGGGGGACGTCCTCTCGTTCGTGTACAAGGCAGCCGCGGAGATCGGTGAACTCGGTGACAACACCAGCGCCCTGCGGGCCGCGGTCGCCGGCGACGAGGTGCTGCGTCGGGCACTCGCCGGGTCGAACTCGCGCACCTCCGTACTCGGCCACACCCGCTGGGCGAGCGTTGGCATCATCTCGGAGCCGAACACGCACCCGTTGAACAGCGACGAGATGGAACCGTCGCCGGTGATCGACACCGGCCCGTACGTGATTGCCGCGCTCAACGGTGACGTCGACAACCACGCCGACCTCCGGGTCGAACACCAGTTGCGGATTCACTCGCATATCACCACCGATGCGAAGGTGATCCCCGCGCTCGTGTCGAGGCACGCAGCGTCAGGCACCCCCGTCGACGAGGCCTTCCGCCGCACGGTGGCTGCCTTCGAGGGGTCGGTCGCAGTGGCGGCGATGAGCGCCGACCGACCCGACGCGCTGCTGCTGGCGCTGCGCGGCAGTGGTCAAGGCCTGTACGTGGGTCTCGCCGACGACTGTTTCGTCGCTGCCAGCGAGCCGTACGGCGTGGTCGAAGAGACGAATCGCTACGTTCGGATGGACGGCGAGGGTGGCGGCGAGATCGTCGTGCTCGATGCCACCCACGCAGGTGAGGCCGCCGGGATCCGACGGATCGGGTATGACGGCGCCGACCTGCCGATGACCGAGACGGACATCGTCACGGCCGAGGTGACCACTCGCGACATCGACCGCGGTGAGGCGCCACACTTCCTGCTGAAGGAGATCGGTGAGGCACCGGGCAGCTTCCAGAAGACGCTTCGTTCGAAGATCGTCGAGCGCGATGGCCGGCTCGCTGCGTCGGTGGGCGAGCGGGCGTTGCCCGCCGCGATCGTCGATCGCCTGGCGTCCGGAGCGATCTCGCGAGTCCGTGTGATCGGACAGGGCACCGCCGCCGTCGCCGGTCAGAGCGCTGCCCAGCTGCTCGACGAACTCTGCGGAGGAGAGCTCGACGTCGATGCGATCGCCGCAACCGAACTGTCCGGCTTCCACCTGCGACTCGACATGAGTGACACGCTGGCCATCGCGGTGAGCCAGAGTGGCACGACGACCGACACCAACCGCACCGTCGACCTGCTGCGGAGTCGCGGTGCTGCCGTGATCGGGATCGTCAATCGTCGAGCCAGCGACCTCGTCGACAAGGCCGACGGTGTGCTGTACACCTCCGACGGCCGGGACGTGGAGATGAGCGTGGCGTCGACGAAGGCCTTCTACGCGCAGGTCGCCGCCGGCGCGCTGCTCGCGTGTGCGATCAGCGAGGCGGCAGGTGTCGGCTCCGCCGAGCGCCGTCATGATCTGCTCGCCGGTCTCCAGACCGTCCCCGACGCGATGCGTCGGGTGCTCACCAAGCGTGAGGAGATCGCCGATGCGGCTCGTCGCTTCGCACCGCCGAAGCGGTACTGGGCCGTGGTCGGCAACGGGCCCAACAAGGTGGCCGCCGAAGAGGTCCGGATCAAGCTCAGCGAGCTCTGCTACAAGTCGATCGCGGCCGATGTCACCGAGGACAAGAAGCACATCGACCTCTCGAGCGAACCCCTGATCCTCGTCTGCGCCGCCGGACTACAGGGCAGCACCGCCGACGACGTCGCCAAGGAGACCGCCATCTTCCGGGCCCACAAGGCGACGCCGATCGTCATCGCCGACGAGGGAGAGACCCGCTTCAGCGCTGCTGCGACGATCGCGGTGCCGGTCGTCGACCCGGCGCTCGGATTCGTGCTGTCGGCGATGGTCGGACACCTGTTCGGCTACGAAGCCGCGCTCGCGATCGATGCCACCGCTCGACCGCTCCGAGAGGGTCGCGAGCTGGTCGAGCGCGCCGTCGCCGACCACGAGGGCGGTGATGCCGTGCTCGCGTCGATCCGGGCCGATCTCCCGCCGATCGCGAGGAGGTTCGCCGACGGACTCCGCGATCACGTCTACGACGGTCACCTGGAAGCGAGCACGGCCGTCCGTCTGTCCGGGCTGTTCCGAGACGCACTGTCGGTCAACCCGGTGGAGACGTATGCCGCGTCGTCGGGCAAGGTCGGGACCCCCAGCGCTCTCATCGATGATCTCGTTGCGTCGCTCACCCAGGCGATCGAGGAGCTCACACGGCCGGTGGACGCGATCAAACACCAGGCCAAGACCGTCACCGTCGGCATCTCTCGCAGCGACGAAGGAGTTCTCGACCGGGCACTGGTACAAGCGACGCTCGATGCCGGCGCCGGCCGCGATGTGCTCAGTTACCGAACGCTCAAGACGTTGGCCGATCTCGATGCCGCCGTCGCCGACGTCACCGGATTCACCCGCTACCGCATCGACGGCGAGACGATCTCGATCGTCGACCGCGGCGGGATCTCCCGCGAGTTGCGGAGCCGCGTCGACGAGGATTCGCGACTGGTCGGTACGAAGCACCGTGTCGCAGCGGCCCGCGAGCTGCTCGTCGCTCGAGGTCGGCGCGACGATCGCATCGTGCTGTTCGTCCCGGAGGTCAAGGCCGATGCGTGCACCGGCATCACCCTGTTGCACGTCCGGTTGCACGAGCGCCTCGCCCCCGACGTGATGCGCGGCGTACTCCAGGGATACGACAACCGCTTCGACCGCCTCGTCGACTGGGTCGCCGAGACCGAGGGCGACTTCGATCAGAGCAAGCTCGGCGACCTGCCCGTCGCCGACCTGCTGATCGCGCCGATCTCCGAGACCGCCGATCTCTGGCGGAGCTGAGCGCCGTGATCGGGATCGGCGTCGACGTCGTCGAGATCGAGCGTTTCCGCCGATCGCTCGCCCGGACGCCGTCGATGCGCGAGCGCGTCTTCACCGAGGTCGAGCTCGCCTACGTGGCACCGCAGTCCGATCCGGTGCCCTCGCTGGCGGTCCGGTTCGCAGCCCGCGAAGCTGTCATGAAGTCGCTGGGTCTCGGGCTCGGTTCGTTCGGCTTTCACGACGTGTGGGTCGAGCGTGCCGAGACCGGGGCCCCCTCGCTCGCATTCGCCGGCCGGGCGGCCGAGTTGGCGAACGAAGCGGGGGTGTCCCGGTGGCACGTGAGCTTGACGCATTCCGATCTGGTGGCCGTCGCCTACGTCGTCGCAGAATGATGACTCGATGATTCCCGTCCTCACCCCCGAGCAGATGCGTGAGGTCGACGCACGCGCCGACACGCCGGTCGAGGTACTGATCGACCGGGCCGGGTGGGCCGTGGCGCACTCGGCGCTCCGCCTCCTCGGTGGCGGGTACGGCCGTATCGTCAACATCGTCGCAGGACCCGGCAACAACGGTGCCGACGGCCGGGTCGCGGGAAAGCGGTTGCGGGAACGCGGCGTGAGCGTTCGGGTCTTCGACGCGCTCGACTGTCCGGATGTTCTCCCGAGCGCCGACCTCGTCGTCGACGCCGCATTCGGCAGCGGCTTTCGCGGCTCATGGCGGATGCCGGACATCGGCAACACCCCGATCCTGGCGGTCGATGTGCCGACCGGCCTGGATGGGGCCACCGGTGAGGCCGAGTCGTCCACGCGACGCGCGAGCGCCACGGTGACGTTCTGTGCGCCCTCTCCGGGGCAGTTCCTCAACGACGGACCCGGCCTGGTCGGTGAGCTGACGGTCGCCGACATCGGCTTGGACGCCGGAACGACCTCGACGCATCTCGTGGAGGGGGCCGACATCGCAGCCTGGGTACCGCGGCGGGGCCGCGACGCCCACAAGTGGGTTCATGGAGTTCGGATCGTGGCCGGCAGCATCGGCATGACGGGTGCGGCCGGCCTGGCGGCAGCTGCCGCACTGCGTGGCGGATCGGGCATGGTCGCGGTGTCGAGCCCGGGCACCGAGTCCGCGGTCCCGACCGAGGCGGTCGAACGACGCGTCCCTCCGTTCGACTGGGCCGACGCGGTCCTGTCCGACCTCCATCGCTTCCAGGCGCTCGTGCTCGGCCCTGGCCTCGGGCGAGAGGAGCATACGGTGCCCTCGCTCGTTCGAACCGTGCTGGAATCGGTCGTCCCGATCGTTGTCGACGGCGATGGACTCTTCGCGCTGTCCTGGAACGAGGACGGAGACCCGAGCTTCCTCATCGAGCGCGAGGTCGCGACCGTGTTGACACCGCACGACGGCGAGTTCGGTCTACTCACCGGGCATCGCCCGGGCACGGACCGCATCGCTGATGCACATCGTCTGGCGGAGATGACGGGTGCCACCGTGCTCCTGAAGGGCCCCACGACGGTGGTGGCAGCGCCCGACGGTCGGACCTATCTCGTCGCCAACGGCACCGAACGCCTCGCGACCGCCGGGACCGGTGATGTGCTGTCCGGGCTGATCGGGGCCTTCCTCGCCGCTGGGACGCCCGCTCCGGAGGCTGCGGCAGCCGGTGCGTGGGTGCACGCCGAGTCGGCTGCGATCGCCTCGGCCGGGATGATTGCCGGCGACCTGCTCACGACGATCCCGCTCGTGATCGAGCAAGGGCGCAACGCGTGATCGTGGGGATACGGTCGGCATTCCCGTCGCTCGGCGGCGCGTCTGCGCGTCGGCTGACCGGCACGGTGCCGGCATCGGCGGGGCGCCGACGTCCGGCCGATGCGCCGTCGGAGCAGGCGAGTCGCACCCATCCATCGGCGCCGATGAACGTGATGCCCGGATCCGACACGGGTGGCGACGGAACGTGAACGACGATGTCCAGTCGCACGACCACGGAGCCGGCCGCTGGGCGCGAGCCGACATCGACCCGGGTGCGATCGAGCACAACGTACGAGTGCTCCGGCGGCACTGCGCACCAGCCCTGGTCTGGGCCGTCGTCAAGGCTGACGGATACGGCCATGGGGCAGTGCTCGCTGCTCAAGCTGCGCTGCGCGCCGGCGCAGCCGGTCTCTGCGTGGCCCTGGTGTCCGAAGGAGTGCAACTCCGCGCGGCCGGCATCACGGCGCCGGTCCTCCTCCTGAGCGAGCAGCCGATCGATCAGATCGACGCAATGCTCCGTCATCGACTCATCCCGTCGGTGTACACGCCGGACTTCGTTCATGCCCTGGCCGATCGTGCCGGCGATCGTGTGGCCGTTCACGTCAACATCGACACCGGGATGCAGCGGGTCGGCGCCCGACCCGAGGACATCGCCCCGTTGATCGGGGCGCTCCGGTCCCGCACCGAGGCGGTCACCGTCGACGGGGTGTACACCCATCTCGCGTGCGCTGACGAACCAGGCCATCCCGCCACCGACGACCAGCTGAGCCGGTTCGGACTCGTGCTCGAGCAGTTGCGGGCCGCGGGGATCTCGGTCGAACGTCGACATGTTGCGAACTCGGCGGCCGCCCTGGCCCTTCCGGCGACCCACCTCACGTTCGTTCGTGCGGGCATTGCGATCTACGGGATCTCGCCCGGTCCGGGCGTCGATCGGCTGTGCGGCGAGCTCCGGCCGGCGCTCACGCTGTCGGCGCGGGTGTCGCTGGTCAAGCGGGTCGCTGCCGGCTCGAGTGTGTCGTACGGGTGGCGGCATCGGTTCGATCGCGACACCACGGTTGCGACCGTGCCGATCGGCTACGCGGACGGCGTGCCGCGACGGCTCGGGACCCTGAGGGACGGCGGCGTCACGCGCTCGGGCGCCGACGTGTTGATCGGCGGACGGCGATGCCCCATCGTCGGCGTGGTCACGATGGACCAGTTCATGGTCGACGTCGGCGACGTGCCGGTCGCCCCGGGAGACGAGGTCGTTCTGATCGGGGAGCAGCACGATGAACGCATCCGTGCCGACGACTGGGCCGAGCGCCTCGGCACGATCGCGTACGAGATCGTGTGCGGGATCTCGGAGCGTGTCCCACGCGTCGTTCGCACCGACGTCGATCCGTCGTAACATCGGGCTCGTCATGTTGTTCCGCGCTCAATCGCTCGCCGACACGCATGCCATCGCCGCGACACTGGCCGCACTCGCTCGCCAGGGGGACATCATCGTGCTCGCTGGTGGGATGGGTGCCGGTAAGACCTCATTCGCTCAGGGCTTCGGTCGAGCGCTCGGTGTGACCGATCCGATCACGTCGCCGACCTTCACCCTGGTGCACAGCTATCCGGTTCCGGGTCGCCGGCTCACGCTGCACCACGCCGACATCTACCGGCTCGATCGAACGGGTGACATCGAGGATCTCGCGCTCCATGAGCTCGCCGAGTTCGGAGGGATCGTGTTGATCGAATGGGGCGACGTCGCAGCAGGCGCGCTCGGTGATCACCTCGAGGTCCGATTGACCACGGATCACGTTGAGGCGCGGGGTACGGCGAGAACGCCGGCGGTGGCGAAGCCGACACCGCCGACCACGTCGAAGCGGATCTCGGAGATGACTTCGGACTCGACGGCCGCCGACTCGTGGAGGTAGCTGCCAGTGGCGGTTCGTGGGCGGGTCGTTGGGATCGGGTCGTGAGTGAACTGGCGGACTACCGATGCTGAGGTCGTCATGTTGATCTTGGGCATCGAGACCGCCACCCAGCAGGTCGGCGTTGCGATCGGCGGGCACGAAGGCGTCATCGCCACGTTCGAGGTCGCCCGTGGCCGCCGCCACGCCGAGATCCTGACGCCGGCAATCGAGTTCGTGTGTGCACAAGCTGATGTGGGAATCGACGAGATCGGCTGCGTGGCAGTCGACGTCGGGCCCGGCCTGTTCACCGGCATGCGGGTCGGAATCGCCGCTGCGAAGGCGCTCGCGCTGGCGCTCAGGATCCCAACGATCGGTATCAGCTCGCTCGATCTCCTCGCGTTTCCGTGCCGGCACACCGATCGTGTGATCGTTCCGGTGATCGACGCTCGCAAAGGTGAGGTCTTCTCGTCGATGTACCTCCAGGTACCGGGCGGTGTGCAGCAGGTGGCGCCGCCGACCGTCGGCCCCGTCGACGACCTCATCGCCGACCTGCTCGCGAGAAGCCAGGAAGCGCTGTGTATCGGCGACGGAGCGGCACGCTACGGCGACGAGATCGTGGAGGGCTACCGGTGTGAGATCTCGGCGCCGGTGCACCCGTCGGTCGGGGCACTCGTGCAGCTCGCTCATGCCCGCGCCCTTCGCGAAGAGTGGGTGCGCCCCGACGAGATCGAGCCGATCTACCTCCGAGCACCGGATGCGAAGATCAACTGGTCCACTCGGGAGCGTCGACCGTGAGTGTCGTGTCGCGCTTTCGGAGCCGCACCGCGCCGACACCGGTCGACAACCTGTTGATCGAACCAATGCGTCGCCGCCACCTCCGCCAGGCCATGCCGATCGAGCATGCGGCGTATCCGACCTCGTGGTCGCGGTCCGTGTTCGAGAGCGAACTCGAGCAGACCCGAAACGGATCACGTCGCTACCTCGTGGCTCGCCACGGTCGTGAGGTGGTGGGATACGCCGGCGTCTGGATCGTGTCGGACCCCGAAGGCGATCAGGCGCACGTCACCAACGTCGCGGTGGCATCCGAATACCGGCGACAGGGGATCGCTCGCCGGTTGCTGATTGCGCTGGCGTCCGAGATCGTCGAGCGCGGGTGCGTTGCCTGGACACTCGAGGTGCGGGCGTCGAGCGAGGGAGCCCAGCAGTTGTATCGACGCTTCGGATTCGTGCCGGCCGGGATCAGGAAGCGCTACTACGACAACAGTGAGGATGCCATCGTGATGTGGTGCCACGACATCGAAACACCCGAGTACGCCGAACGACTTCGAGAGCTGGCGGCATGAGCCGGTCGGTGGTACCTGACGAGTCGACACTCGTGCTCGGTATCGAGACCAGTTGCGACGAGACTGCGGCAGCGCTGGTGATGGGCGGCAACGACGTCGTGTCGAGTGTGGTGGCCAGCCAGATCGAAATCCACGCCGACTTCGGTGGCGTCGTTCCCGAGATCGCCAGCCGGGCCCACGTCGAGGCGCTCAATCCGGTCGTGGCGCGGGCGATCGTCGAGGCGGGCGTTGACGAGCGTCGGATCGACGCAGTCGCATGCACCAACGGTCCCGGCCTGATCGGTGCTCTGCTCGTCGGTGTGTCCGCGGCCAAGATGTTGGCTCTCGCCTGGGACGTCCCGTATGTGGGGGTCAACCATCTCGAGGCACATCTGTACTCCGCGTTCCTCGAGGACCCGACGCTTGAGTTCCCCCTCGTGGTGCTGTTGGTGTCGGGCGGTCACACGATGCTCGTCGAGATGCAGGATCATGGCCGCTACCGCCTCCTCGGCCAGACAATCGACGATGCCGCCGGCGAGGCGTTCGACAAGGTGGCCCGATTTCTCGACCTCGGCTATCCCGGTGGCCCGGCGATCGACGAGGCCGCCCTCGACGGCGATCCCGACGCGATCCGGTTCCCGCGTGCGCTCACCGACGACCCCGACGACCTCGACTTCAGCTTCAGCGGGTTGAAGACCGCGGTGATGAACTACGTCCGCAAGCATCCCGACGTCGGCTCGGCAGACGTCGCTGCGTCGTTCCAGATGGCCGTCGTCGATGTACTCGTCCGCAAGACCCGACGGGCTGCGGGCCTCGTCGGGGCGACGGGCATCGTGCTCGGCGGTGGCGTCGCGGCGAACTCCCTGCTGCGCGAAGAGATGCTCGGCGCCTGTGCCGCCGACGGGCTTCGGGGCTTCCTGCCCAGCCGGGCGATGTGCACCGACAACGCCGCCATGATCGCCGCCGCCGGCTGGTACCGGTTGCGCAGCGACGGTCCGACGGGACTCGACAGCGGCGCGACACCGAATCTGAAACTGCCGCTCATCGCCGGCTGACCTTCGGGTTCGCCGTTGTCGATCCCCGTCGTCACAGGTGGGAATGAGTGTGGCGACCGATGCAGCCGCCGGTCGTGGGGATCAGGAGCGAGGTTCCGGCGCAGCGTCGTCTCGGCGAGGTCGTCGGACCGGGCGGACCAGGATGGCAATTCGGACGAAGCGAGACAACCGATCGACGGGGAACGCCGTGCGGTACTCACGAGGCGGCGGGGCCGGTGAGCGAGCGGTCAACCGTTTGGCGTGCGCCGGCCCGAGGGGGCATCCGACGGGCCACCCGACGCGGGTGACGACCCCGCAGAGGACGCGAGCGTTCGTGCGGTCTCGCTGAGCGGAACGTCGCTCTTGCTGTCGGGAAGAGTCCGGAGCAGACGGTCGCCGGAGTTGTTGGTGACGCCCAACCAGAAGTGTTCGTTGCGAAAGTGGTGCAGCCGGTGGTTGCGGGCCAGTCGCTCGTAGTACCCCGTCGTCGGCCGATACCTCGTGTGGACCATGAGGTGCACCCACTCGTAGTGCACCAGGCCGAGCGCCGCCAGCGTCCAGGCGGTGAGGAACGGACCCAGCTGGTCGGAGCCGGTGATCCACATCAGCGGCACGGTCCATGCGGCGGTGACCGCCCCGAACGCGATGATGAACACGGCGGCGTCGCCGCCGCGGAGCATCAGCCAGTCGATGTCCGGGGGATCGAGATGGTGCTGGCGGTGCCCATCACCGGTTCCGAGCGTTCGGCTCGTCCATGCGTCGTCCGGGGCGTGGAGGAGGAATCGGTGGATGACCCACTCGACGGTCCCGGTGATGGCAAACGTCACGACGACTGCGATCACGTCACCGCGTCCGAATCCGCCGACCAGTGCCCTGCCCGATCCGAGTACGGCGGTGGCGGCGATGAGCACGCGGGCCGAGCCGCGGGTGATGAAGGTGCGCCCGATCTCGCGCTTGGTCGCGAGGTCGTCGGCGCGGAATCCGGCGGCTGCCCCTGCGATCGACATCGTGCCGATCAGCGTAGGCCCATTCGTTCAGCGCCGATCCGCGCCACTGCGTTCGAGGTCGGCCGGTGGCTCGAACGTGTCGACACCGATGAAGCCCGACGCGAGGTTCGCCGGATGCTGTGGGATTCCCGGTGTTCCCGGTCGCCCTCGGCGGACGAACTGGCCGGAGTGCGGTGCGGGGAGATGCTCCGATACCGTTTCGGGTCATGTTGCCGCTGCAGATCGGAGACTTCACACCGGTGGCGCCGGTCGTGTTGGCGCCGATGGCCGGCGTCACCAATGCGGCCTTCCGCTCGATGTGCCGTGACTTCGGACCCGGTCTCGTCTACGTCAACGAGATGGTCATGGCAACGGCGGTGGTGCACCGCAACGACAAGACCCGTCAGATGATGCGGTTCGGGCCGGAGGAGTCCCCTCGCAGCCTCCAGGTGTACGGCAGTGATCCCGAGATGCTCGGCCGTGCCGTGCACATGGTCTGCGACGAGGGGCTCGTCGATCACGTCGACCTCAACTTCGGGTGTCCGGCAGCCAAGGTCACCCGCAAGGGTGGTGGCGCCGCGGTGCCGGCCAAGCCGCAGTTGTTGCGCCGGATCCTGCGCGCGGCCGTCGGTGCCGCCCGTCCCTACGGCGTGCCGGTCACCGCCAAGTTCCGGATGGGTCTCTGGGACGACCTGCGTACCGACATCACCACCGGGCTGATCTCGGCCGAGGAGGGTGTCGCATGGATCGCACTGCACGCCCGGACGGTGGAGCAGCACTACGCCGGCGAGGCGCAGTGGGACGCGATCGCTGAACTCAAACGAGCCGTCGACGGCATTCCGGTGCTGGGCAACGGCGACATCTGGGAGGCGTCTGACGCAACTGCGATGATCGCCCACACCAAGTGTGACGGCATCGTGATCGGTCGTGGCTGCCTCGGTCGGCCCTGGCTGTTCGGTGATCTCATCACGGTCTTGTCCGGCGGCACCGTTCCGCCGACCCGTCGGCTCGGTGAGGTGGTCGACACGATGAGCGAGCACGCCCGACGCCTGGTCGCTCATCACGGTGGCGGCGACCAGGAGCAGTATGCGATGCGAGACTTCCGGAAACACACGGGTTGGTACCTGTCCGGTTATCCGGTCGGACCGGCCGTGCGCCGTCAGATGTCGATGGTGTCGTCGCTCCGCGAACTCCACGGCCTGCTCGGGCCGCTCGACCGGTCGCTGGCGATCGTCGAGGGTGGCGAGCGGATCAAACGTGGCCACACGAACGGTCCACGCAAGGTCTCCCTGCCCGCCGGCTACCTCGACGAACTCGACGATGTCACCGTGCCCGACGACGGTGCCGTGATGGCCCTGTCCGGCGGCTGAAACTCCCAGGTCACACGTGGCCGGCGCCCAAATTGACTCCCGCTGTCCGAGCGGCAAGGATCGGTGCACGACTTCGTCCGATCTCTTGATCGTGGCGGCGTCGTGGGGAACATCGCCGATCGATCGACAGGGAGTTGCGACATGGCCAGTGCTGGCTCAATTCTGGGGAACGCCGTTCAACGTCTGGAGGATCCGACGCTCCTGACCGGCGAGGGCAAGTACGTCGACGATCTCGTCGAGACCGGCATGCTCCACGTTGCGTTCGTGCGGTCAGCCGTGGCGCACGGAACGATCGAGTCGGTCGACACGAGCGACGCGGAATCGATGCCCGGCGTCGTCGGTATCTACCACTCGCGTGGGGACGATCTGGGGCTGGCGCCGTTCGGGTTCGCCATGATGCCTCCCGAGCTCGCACGACCGGTACTCGCGACAGACCGCGTTCGGTTCGTCGGTGACATCGTCGCAGCCGTCGTCGCGGAGACATCTGCCCAGGCCAACGATGCCGCCGAAGCAGTCGTCGTCGACTATGAGCCGTTGCCGGTCGTGAACACCGCGGCCGCCGGCTTGGCCGACGACGCGCCGATTCTGTTCCCCGACCACGGTTCCAACGTGTGCTTCGCCACCGAGTTCGGCAAGGACGGTGGCGATCCGAACGAGGGAGCTGACGCCGTCGCCGAGGTCACGATGGTGAGCCAGAGGCTGGCCGGGGTGCCGATGGAGAACAACGGTGCCCTCGCCGTCCCGGACGGCGACGGCCTGACGTTGTGGGCGTCGCACCAGGCGCCCCACGCAATCCATGCCGTGTACGCCCCGGCGCTCGGGCTGGAGCCCGAGAAGCTCAGGGTCAGGTGCCCCTGGGTCGGTGGCGGCTTCGGCCCGAAGGCCGCCGAGTACGTCGAGCACATCGTCGCGGCCAAGGCGGCGCTCGTTCTGCAGCGTCCGGTGAAGTGGGTCCCGTCTCGCTCGGAGGACATGCTCTCGCTGGTACACGGCCGTGACTACGTGATGACCGCCAAGCTCGGGGTGATGAATGACGGCAAGATCGTCGGGTTGGATGCCGAAGTCCTCGCGGCCGGGGGCGCCTACCCGCTTGTCGGTGCGGTGTTGCCGATGCTGACGCAGATGATGAGCGTCGGCGTCTACGAGATTCCGAAGGTTCGGTTCGACGGGAAGACGGTGCTCACCACCAACACCACCATCGGTGCCTATCGAGGTGCCGGTCGGCCCGAGGCGACGCAGTTGATCGAGCGTGTGATCGACGTCGCTGCGGTCCAGATCGGGATGGACCCTGCCGAAATCCGGCGTGTCAACTTCATGCAGCCTGACACGTTCCCGCGGGTCACGCTCACGGGCGGAGAGTATGACTCGGGCGAGTACGAGAAATCGCTCGATGCCGCCCTCGAGCGCTCCGGGTACGCCGGCCTCCGTGAGGAGCAGGCAGCCCGCCGCGCCGCCGGCGACACGAAGCAGCTCGGCATCGGTGTCTCCTCGTATGTCGAAGTCACGGCACCGATCGGCCTGCACACCGAGTGGGGGGCCTGTGAGGTCAACGACGACGGCTCGGCGACGGTGTTCGCCGGCACCAGCGTGCACGGCCAAGGTCACCAGACTGCGTTCGCGATGTTGGCGAGCGATGTGCTCGGCATCCCGATGGAGAAGATCACGCTCGTCAACTCCGACACGGCCCGTGTGCCGCAGGGCTCTGGCACGATGGGCTCCCGTTCGCTCCAGACGGCGGGCAGTGCGATTCACGTGGCCTCGGAGGCGGTGCTCGATCGCGGCAAGCAGATCGCGGCACACATGCTCGAGGCGTCGGTAGACGACATCGTTGTCGGCGAGGGCGGGCTGCAGGTCGCCGGCGTTCCGGCGAACAACGTGTCGTGGGCTGATCTCGCGGCGGCGTCGAAGGACGAGGCGAAGCTCCCTGAAGGCGTGGAGGCCGGAACGCTGCGTCACGAACTGGTCTTCGACGGCACCACGGCCACGTTCCCGTTCGGCGCGCACGTCTCGGTGGTCGAGGTCGACACCGAAACCGGTCACGTCGTGATGCTCCGGCACATAGCGGTCGACGACTGTGGCCGGATCCTCAACCCGCTGCTCGTGAGGGGCCAGCAGCACGGCGGGATCGCTCAGGGCGCAGCACAGGCGCTCTACGAACAGGTGCTCTACGACGAGGACGGCAATCCGGTCACGTCGAATCTGATGGACTACGCAATTCCGTCGGCAGCAGAGATGTGCAGTTTCGAGGCATCGAACACCGAGACGGACAGCCCTCGCAACCCGTTGGGAGCCAAGGGCATCGGCGAGTCGGGAACGATCGGCTCGACGCCGGCGGTGCAGAACGCCGTGATCGATGCCGTGGCGCACCTCGGTGTGACCCACATCGACATGCCGTGCACGTCCGAGCGTGTCTGGTCGGCCATTCAAGCGGCCGGGTGACCATCGCGAGTCGCGTGGTGCTCGCGTCCGCGTCACCGCGGCGGCGACAACTCCTCGACTCGATCGGACTCGACTTCGACGTCTGGCCCGCCGACGTCGACGAAACGGAGTTCGCCGACGAACCACCGGTCGACTACGTCTCGCGAATCGCCGAGCGAAAGGCGCGCGCCGTGGTCGCACGGCTTCACGGACCCGAACTCGATCACCTCGCCGTGCTCGCAGCCGACACGACGGTCGACGTCGACGGGGTCATCCTCTCCAAGCCGATGGACGACGGTGACGCACGCCGGATGCTCCTTCTGATGTCGGGGCGCACCCACCTCGTGCACACGGCGGTGTTCGGCTGGACCGTCGACGGCGTGCATGCCACGGTGGTGAGCACCGAGGTGACGTTCGCCCGGCTGAGCGACGAAGGTATCTCGTGGTACCTCTCGATGGGCGAGCACCGTGACAAGGCGGGCGCATACGCGATGCAAGGTGCCGGTGGCACGCTCGTCCAACGCATCAGCGGGAGTGCATCGAACGTCATCGGGCTGCCGCTGGCCGAGACCATCGGTGTGCTGCGTTCCTGTGGGGTGCCGTTGGTCGGATCCTGAAGGTCGCGGCTCGTCGGGAGGGCCACACGTCTTGATAGTCGTGGGTCTACTGACTACTATCGGTGTGGTCCGGGGTCCGGGGGTGCTGTTCGTACAACACGATTCGCGTTGCGGCCGTGTTGATCGTGGACGGCGCGCCGAGGGCACGTTCACATCCACCGACGAGCGGCAGCCCTCGTTGGACCGACATCACCGAGGAACAACTCAGAAAGTAGGTTGACATGGCCATCGAACTTCGCGGTCTCGCCGGCAAGAAGGTGCTCGTCACCGGAGCCGCCAAGGGGCAGGGTTTCAGCCACGCCAAAGCATTCGCGGACGCCGGATGTGACGTCGCCCTGTTGGACATCACACACGCGATCGACGATGACATGTACGACGTGTCGACGCCCGAGATGATGGAGGCTGCAGTCGCCGCCACCCCGGAGGCATGATCGCCTTCGATGCGGATGGTCGAGTGCCCGACCTGGTGGTGCGTGCGTCGAAACGCCGACTGGCCGCGTGCGATGCGATCGCGGATTGCGGCGCGCCCGTGCACGTCTCCGCCGCGCCCGGGCCCGTAGTCGGCGCTGGCGTCCTCGGTGAACAGCCCGGCGACAGCGTCGATGTCGTGAGCGTCGAGGTGGTCGCAGATAGCGCGACGAGTTCGGCGATCTCGACCCGAGCATGTTGATGAGGTAGATCCTCAGACGCCACTGCTGCGACGGTAGCTCGTGCTCGACATCCCGTCGTCCGCGGGTGGACGAGCGGTCGGTCGTCGAACGCGGTGACGTCGTCGTCACCGTGGACGACGTGCGCCGACCGGCACACAGGACGGGTGAGTCGCCGAGAAGCGTGGTCGGTGCCGGTTCGGGTCAGTAGTCACGGTCGCCGAGCGTGACGGTCTGTTCCACGATCCGGCCGCCGTCCACTCGATACCTGTCGATGCCCGTCGCCGCCTCGGCACCGTCATGCGAGATGCGCCACGCCACGTTGATTCGGTTGCCGTCGGGCGTCGGTTCGCTGAACGTCAGCGACCGACCGTCGAGCCGATCCGGCACCGTCTCGAAGTAGTCGGCGATCGCGCTCCACCCCTCGAACCGGTCGCCGCTGCGTGTGAGCACGGCACCGAGGTCGTAGTCCGCCACCATGGCGATCACGTCTCCGCGTCTCACGGCGTCGAGATGGCGGGCGACCACAGCGGTCGCAGGCCGACTCGCCATCGAGTCGAGGACCGGTGTGATGCGCTGCCGCCATTCGTCGAGGTCGACGTAGTCGCGTACGGACGCCACGACGCCTGAGTCGACGTCGACGTCGAACACGCCATTGCAGCGGACGGCGTATCCGGTTCCGTCGATCACGAAGCGGTCGACTCGTTCGACCCAGCCGGTCCGGTCGGTGTACGTGTCCGAGACGACCTGCCATCGCACGGCGTCGGACCAACCGAGAATCGGCGCCAGGAGCCGCACCACCGCTTCGCGCCCCGCTGCCGGCTCGTGCGGCACGTTCTGCCAGGTGGCGTCGGGGGCGAGCGACGCCGCGATCGTGCGGAGGTCACGCGACTCGATCGCACGAAGCAGGCGAGCGATCGCACCTCGGGTGGGATCGGGACCGGTCTGGCCGACCCGAGGCTCAAGCATTCGGAGGCTCAAGCATTCGGAACGGTGGCGCCCATGGCTGCCGCCGACGCGTCGCGAAGCGCTTCGAGGTCGGCGTTGTGCGCCCAGAACTCGTGGAGGCCGGCTGCTTCGAGGTGTTCGGCGGTGAGCTGGAGCGCGATGTCGTGGCGCACGTGCTCGGCAGCGAGCAGTGCGACGGCAGGGTCGTCGCTCCACATGCCCCACACGCTGTCGCCGGTGTCGCTGCCGATCGTCGCCTGGTCGTGGTCGGCGACGACGATCGAGAGGCGACACTGGAGGCGGTCTTCGACGACTTCGGGTTCGCTGTACGAGTGGTGATACAACCGCCCCGGCAGCTCGATGCTGCCGTACGCGATCGTGAAGACGTCGACGCCGCGTTCGACCGCAGCGTTCACGGCACCAGCGAAGTCGGTGGCCTCCTGCGGCCAGATCGACAGCCACAGCGTGCGCTCCGCGCTCTCGATCACGTCGATCGTCCGGGCGACCACGTCATCGCGACCCGTCAGGTGCTGGACGACCCGCGCCGTGAGCGCCTTTCCGATCGTCGGCAGTACGGCTTCCAAACCGGAGATCGTGTCGCCGGTCGTGCGGCGGAGTCGCCCGATCAGTGCGTCAGAGGGAAGCGCGACGTACGCCACGTTGTCGCCGTCGGCGGTCACCTCGAACGCAGCGCCACGGCCCACGAGCTTGCTCAGCGTTTCGTACACGGTGCTGCGTGGGACCCCCGAGGCTTTCGCGACCTCGTAGCCGTTCATCGGTTCGCCGGCGGCGAGGAGCGCGAGGTAGGCCTTCGCCTCGTAGCCCGACAGCCCGGCGTCCTTCAGCAGGTCGAGCGCTCGATCGGTATTCACGCGGCCGACGGTAGTTGACGACGTCGCATTGGTGCTCACGAACCGAAGACCACCGGGTACCGACCCCACACCGTCCGCGTCGTGTTCGGGTCGAGCTGTGGGGGGTCGCCCGGGTCCGGCCGGGCGCCCGCGGCGAGCAGCGTGCCCGCCATGAGCGTGACCGACCCGAGGAGATGGTGGTCGAGCGCTGCGTCGGGTTCGATGCCCCCCGCCAACTCCTGGCCGAGGCAGGCATGTGTCCCGTGCCCGAAGCTCAGACCCCAGGGCGGGATGCCTTCAGCGAGTGTGCGGTGCGGATTGAAGTCGTTCGAGTCGGCACCGAACGCGTCCGGGTCGCGGTTGGCTGCCTCGACGTCGATGGTGACCGTCTCGCCGTCGACGACGACGATGCCGGACTTGAGTTCGACATCGGCCGTCGCAATGCGCACGGCAACGGGGCTGGCCGGGTGCAGACGCATGGACTCGTGCACGAATCGCTGTCGGAGTTCGTCGTCGTGGACGAGGGCGCTCCGATCGTCGGGCCGGACGGCGATCCATTCGAACATGTGGTGCATCGCGTGCACGAGCTGCGCCGACGTCGAGTGCGATCCGACCCACGGGTAGTACGCAACCTCGCGGAGCACGAACTCGGCGGGCAGGTCGAGTTGTTCCTGATTGCGGATGAGCGTGGTGAGCACATCGCGAGGAAGCTCCGACTCGGCGAGCACGCCGTCGTCGACCTGGGCGACGAGCCGCCATCGTCGATCGAGCGACATCGCGAAGAACTCGGACTCGAATGCGGCGAGCGCCCGATCGCCCGCCTCGATGATCGCCGCCGTGTCGCCCAGCGCGTGAGCAACCGTCGACGCTCGGGCGAGGTCGTTCATCAGCGAGTACAGCCGCTCGAACACCGCGCTGTCGTCGGTGGGGAGGTCGACGCCGGCGACGTCGATCGACAGTGTCATCATCGTTCGGCGTGCGATCGCGGACAGCTCGCCCTGTCCGGTCGCGGTCGGGCCCGCGAGCACGGACTCGATGATCTGCGGAATCCGGTCGCGCTCGTACCAGGCGAACGTGTCGCGCCGGAACAGCCGGTTCTCGAGGCGTCGCCGTTCGATGTGCTCCTGGCCGTGTAGGTTGACGATCACGCCAGTCATCAGCCGGTGTCCCGCCTCGTACAACCCTTGTCTGAGTTGTCGGTTGCGGAACCCGTCACGGGCGTCCCGGTACGTCGTTAGTCTGCTCACGACTACCCCCTCGGTCGCATCGTAGAACGCGGGAGGCCGGTACCGCAACGAGTGGCGTCGTTAGGTCACTCACGACTAGGATGTCCCAGATCTTGGGGATCGTGAAGGAAGATCGATGAGCCGTGAACTCTCGATGCTGGTGACGGGCGCCGCCCACGGACTGGGCGCGGCGATCGCGACCGCCGCGGTCGACGCCGGGTATCGAGTCGGCGTGGTGGACCTGGTCGGCGCGGGCCCCGCCGACGCCACGAACGGAACCGAACGCCAGCCGTCGTCGTTCGAGGCATCGGTGACGGACGAGGGTGCGATCGAGTCGGTCCTCGACGAGTTCGGCACGCCCGATGTGATCGTGAACAACGCAGGGATCGTGCGGTTCGGCCCGCTCGCCGAACTCACCGTCGATGACTTCCGTACCGTGCTCGACGTCAATCTCGTCGGGAGTTTCATCGTGGCTCGTGCCGCCGCCCGGCGGTGGATCCGTGACGGCCGCCCGGGGTGCGTCGTCAACGTCACCTCCATGAACGGCGTCGCGGCCGGACCCAACGCCGGAGCCTACGGAGCCTCGAAGGCCGGTGTCGCACTCATGACGACCCAGATGGCCCTCGAGTGGGGCCGGCACGGAATCCGCGTGAATGCTGTCGCGCCGGGTCTGATCGACGCGGGTATGTCCGAACCGATCTATGCCGACGCGGCGACTCGCGTGGCGCGGGAATCGAAGGTGCCGATCGGTCGTCTCGGCACGGCGGCCGACGTCGCCCACGCGGTGCTGTTCCTCGCCTCCGACGAGGCCGGGTACATCCACGGCCAGAACATCGTCGTCGACGGTGGCGTGACGGGTTCCGTGATCGCACACCTGCCGCGCCCGTCGACGGTCGATCAGGTCGGTCATCGCTCATGAGCAGCGTGGTCGTCCTCGCGGGTGGGTCGCCACACGCTCACGACTACGAATCGATCGGAATCGCGCTCGAGCGCGATCGTCGGCGAGGCGGGCCACGACGTGAACCTCGTTGCCGAGCCCGATGCCGCAGCGCAGGCCCTCGGCGACGCGGTCGATGCCCTGATCATCAACGGATTGTGGTGGCGCATGCATGGAGACGCGTACGACGCATGGCGCAACGACCACGGATACTCACCGCCCGAGTCGACGCGACGATCCCTGGCCGATTTCGTGCGCCGGGGCGGCGGTGTCGTGGCGATGCACACGACGACGATCAGCTTCGACGACTGGCCGGAGTGGGGAGACGTGCTCGGTGGAGCATGGCGGTGGGGAACGTCCTCACATCCCCCGTACGGTCCCGTTGCCGCCAACCCGATCGCCGACCATCCCGTGGTCGCCGGTCTTCCGCCGAAGATCGAGCTGCATGACGAGGTGTACGGCGACCTCGACCTCCGTGACGGTATCGACGTCCTGGCGACGGCCCGGCGCTTCGACGGCGATGACGATCAGCCCGTGGTGTGGGCGCATTCGTATGGGCTCGGCCGCGTCGTCGTCGACGGTTTCGGCCACGACGCGGCGTCGATCGGCGACGAGGTCCACGCACAGCTGATCCTGCAAGCGCTCGACTGGGTGGCGCGCGGCGCCGACCCCGAAGCGACGGCAGACCGATGAGGCCCATCGAGGACATGTCGGTGCTGGTCACCGGTGGTGGCTCCGGCATCGGAGAAGGAATCGCTCGGCACTTCTGCTCGGCCGGGGCCCGCGTCACGATCACCGGTCGGCGGTCCACGAAGATCGGCGACGTCGCCGCGTCCCTCGGTGATCGCTGCCTCGCCGTCGCGGGTGACGTCACGGTCGCCGAGGACCGGGACCGGATGGTCGATGCCGCCGTCGAGTTCGGAGGCGGATCGCTGGAGGTGCTCGTCAACAACGCCGGGAACATGTATCGGGGTCCACTCGCGGAGCTCGACGAACAGTCGTTGCTCGACGTCTTCCACTCGAATGTCGTCGGGGGCATGATGCTCACCAAGGCCGCGCTCGCCCATCTCGCTGCGGTGCGCGGCGCCGTGATCTTCATGGGTTCGGTGCACTCGCAGCGGGCGTTCCCGGGAGCTTCGCCGTACGCAGCGACCAAGGGGGCGCTCGAGACGTTGACGGGGGTGCTCGCGGCCGAACTCGGCCCACTCGGAGTACGGGTGTCGTGCGTGAGGCCCGGCGGGGTCTTCACGGAGATCAACCAGCGCGCCGGGTTGTTCGACGACGCCGAGGCGAAGGCGCGTCTCGACGGACTCGCCCCAGCGCACGCACTGGGACGTCTCGGCACCGTTGCCGAGATCGCCGAGGCGACCGAATATCTCGCCCGCGCCGAGTGGACGACGGGCAACGTCCTGACCGTCGACGGCGGACTCGGCCTCGGCGTCACCAATGCCTGACAACCGATCAGACTCACGCAACAGGGGGTTCCGATGAGCGATGACCCGAAGGTGATCACGATCACCGACTACCACGAGGCCCGGGAGGCCTACCGGCAGAAGGAGCTTCGCCAGGCGCTCTACGACGCAGGCGAGGTGATCATGGCCGACGTCCTCGTGAACCTGCACGGGGCCGAACACCGCGACCGGCGCCGGCTCGAGAACCGGCTGTTCCGTCGCGAAACGTTCGAGCTCTACGAGCGTCACCTGTTCCCGCCGATCATCGACGCCACGCTCGCTCCCGAGATCGCTGCAGGTCGCGCTCGAGCTCGTCGACCTCGGTCACCGGATGATGATGAATCTGGCGGCGTTGACCGCCGGCGTCGATCGTCCTCTCGGAACGCCCGACGAAACGCGGCATCTGTACCGGTACCTGATGCTGTTCATCGAGGGCGCCACACTCGGCTTCTACACGGGCGACAAGGAGGAGAAGGCAGCCGAGATCCGCGGTGAGCTCGACCGGTTCGATGCCGAGTTCGTGACGCCGTCGATCGATCGACGCCAAGCGATGCTGGATGCCGGCGACGAGCTGCCCAAGGATGTGCTGTCGGTGCTCCTCGCCAACGAGGACTCGTTGCACCTTCCTCACGATGTGGTCGTGCGTGAGGTCGCGTTCTACCTGCTCGCGGGGGCTCACACCTCGGCCACGGCGTTCACGCGTGTGTTGCACTACGTCTTCACCTGGCTGGCCGATCACCCGGAGGACGCCGATCTCGTCCGCGCGGACCGGCTGTTCGTCCAGCGCTGCACACATGAGACCGTCCGACTCCAGCCATCATCGCCGACCGCGGCGCGCTGGGCACTCGCCGACATCGAACTGAAGACGGGCACCGTCATCCCGAACGGCTCGAAGGTCGTGATCGATCTCGCCACCGTCAACCGCGACACCTCGGTGTTCGGCGACGATGCCGAGGAGTTCAATCCGCACCGGGTGCTGCCGGACCGCATCCCCGCTTACGGGTTGTCGTTCGGGCTCGGCATGCACGCCTGCATCGGGCAGGACCTCGCCGCCGGTCTGGTCTTCGATCAGGACTCCACCATGGAGGAGCACATGTTCGGCCTCGTTCCCGAGGCGGTGCAGCGGATGTTCGACCACCATGTGCGCCCCGACCCAGACGACCCTCCGGAGATGGATCCTTCGACCACGCGTCCGTACTTCGGTCGTTACCCGGTGCTCCTGGGCGACTGATCCGGCCCGTGCAGCACCGATCGAGCGGAGTCGTGCAGCAAGCGGGCCCGCTCGGCGGGTGCGACACCGAGCAGCTCGTCGCTCTGGACCTCGACGCTGAAGGTGGTGCCCGCCGGGACCCTGGCCAGCAGCCGGTCGAGCGGCAACCCGCCTCGCCCGGGCGGCAGTCGGGCATGCCGAGCCTCGTGCAGGAGCGCAGCCGGGAACGGGCCGTCCGGGGGAGCGAGCGGGGCATCGCACAGCTGTACCCACCCGAGTCGCCCGGCATCGACGATCGCGTCGAGGTCGGCGACTCCGGCGCCGACCCGCTCGTGGTGCAACACGTCGACGAGCAGCTCACAGCCGACTTCGTCGGCGATGTCGATGGCGGCCGACGGCGAACTCGGATTGGTCCATGCCATGTACTCGAGGCCGAGGCGCAGCCCGCGGACGCCGCACTGGACCGCAAGCGCGTGCAGGGCCTCCACGGTCGCAGACCGATCGGGGAGATCCGAGACGACGAGCACCCGGCGGGCTCCGGCGGCGGCCGCGGCGTCGAGCAGGGGTTCGGGGTTCAGTGCGTCAGCGGCGATGCGGTAGACCTCGATGTCGTGGACGATCAAACCCTGCGCCCGGGCGCGTTCACCGAGAGCAGCGGGGTCGTCGACCGCGTGCCCGGCCGACAGCCGCAGACCCACGCCGTCGAACCCGGCGGCAGCCGCAACGCGGAGCAGCGTGTCGGGGTCGGTGTCCAGCATCGACCCGGCGGCGAGAACGAGCGGCACGGCCGCACCGTAGTGGTCGCCCCGACGTGCCGCGCCGACCGGACCCGCCCGCCGACACGACGGGGATCACGATGATCGATGTCCACGCCCACGCCGTGCTGGAAGGCGTGATGGGATGCGCCGGTGACTACGGCCCCGAACTCGGTATCGGGCCCGAGGGCCGGCCCCGTTTCCGGGTCGGCAACTACGTCCTCGACGGCGTCGACTACACCGGTACCCCCTTCATGGACGTCGATGTCCGGCTCGCGCTCAACGACCGGCTCGGCATCGACCTCCAGGTGCTCTCCCCGAACCCGATCACGTACTTCCACCACATCGACGCCGACACCGCGGCCGGATTCGCCCGATGGCACAACGACGAGATGGCGGTGGTCACCGGCCGTCATCCGGACCGCCTGCGCGGGTTCGCCCAACTGCCGATGCAGCACCCGGCGATGGCGGCGACCGAGCTCCGCCGCGCCGTCAACGATCTCGGTCTGCTCGGTGCCTACATCGGCACCGACTTCGGGATCGACTTCGACGACGAGCAACTCGATCTGTTCTGGGCCACTGCGGTCGACCTCGATGTTCCGATCTTCATCCATCCGGCTCCGTGGGGTATCGACGGACCGTTGCGCGACGACCGGATCCGCAAGTACGACCTCGATCTCTCCGTGGGGTTCATGTACGAGGAGACGATCGCGATGTCGTGCCTGGTCTACGGCGGCGTGCTCGACCGACACCCAGGCCTCGACATCTGCATGTCGCACGGTGGTGGCGCCTGCGCCTACATGATCGGCAGGCTCGAGCACCAGGGTCGTACCCGCCCGTGGGCCCGCGAGCGGCCCGTCGACTTCCAGGCGGCGATGCAGCGAATGTGGTTCGACAACCACGTGCACGACGACGATTCGCTGGCACTGCTCGAACGCAAGGTCGGTCGCGACCGGCTCGTGGTCGGAACCAACCTCGCCGGTTGGGACGCACCGACCGATCGCGCCGAGATCCCCTACGTCGAGGCGTACGACGACAACGCCCGTCGTCTCCTGCGGCTCGACCGATGAGCGGCCGGTTCGCCGTTGTCGCGGCTCAGAGTTCGATCGGGTCGCCATCCACCAGCACGCTGATCGCGCCGCTCGGGCACGCTCGTGCGATTCGAAGCAGCTGGTCGTCCCCCGGGCGCCGGCCGTCGCTGTCGATCGTGGCCAGTTCGACATCGTCGAACACGAAGAAGCCGGGCGCCGACGCGACGCACTTCCCGGCGCTCACGCACTCGTCCTGGTCGAGTCGTACCTCGTATGCCATGGGAGATCGATCGTAGTGCCGGTCGCCGTCGTCACAGGAGCCGGCCGGGGCCTCGGCGCGGCGATCGCCGATCGATTGGGCGCCGACGGCTTCGACGTGGTTCGACTCGACCTGGTCGGGACCGACGACGTCGTCGACTGTGACGTGTCGGATCATGCCGCGGTCTCGGCGATCGCCGACGAGATCGGCCCGGTGGACGTGCTGGTCAACAACGCCGGAGTCTGGAAGTTCGGTCCGATCGAGTCGGCCGCACCCGGCGACATCGCCCGGGTGATGGCCGTCAACTTCGGCGGCACGTTCAACTGCACGCAGGCGTTCGGTCGGTCGATGCTCGACCGGGGCGGCTCGATCGTGAACGTGGTGTCGATCGCCGCTCATTCACCGAACCCGATGGTCGGCTCGTACTCGCCATCGAAGTCGGCGGTGCTGGCGTTCACCCGCCAGACCGCCGTCGAGTGGGGACCGCGTGGTGTGCGAGCGAATGCGGTCGGCCCCGGTTTCGTGCCCACCGACGGAACCGCAGAGGTCTACGACGACGAGCGGGTGCGGACCGTACGTGCCGGAGCGGTGCCGCTTCGCCGCCTCGGTGAGCCCGATGACGTGGCGGGTGTGGTCGGCTTCCTGGCGGGACCGGACTCGGCGTACGTGAACGGCCAGGTGATCTACGTCGACGGCGGCGTCAGCGAATCGCTGATGACGCTCATCCCGCGTCCCGCTGCTGTGCCGGGCCCCCACCTCGAGCGTTGATCGGCCGAGCATCGCCATCGTGGTCTGCGCCAGAACAGTCAGACAGCGTTCGCTGCCCATCCTCCGTCGGCGTAGATGATCTCGCCGGAGATGTACGAGGCGCGCTCGGACAGCAGGAACTCGGCGACCTCACCGATCTCCCGTGGTTCGCCGATGCGGCCGAGCGGCACCCGGCCGGTCAACCAGGACACCTGTGCCGGGTCGGCGAGTCGTTCACCGGCCATCGGCGTGCGGATCGGGCCGGGTGCGATCGAATTCGCGTGGACTCCGTGGGGAGCGCCCTCGAGCGCGGCGGCGCGGGTCAACGCAGCGATCGCGCCCTTCGACGCCACGTAGTGAGCCTGGCCCGGCACCGCAATGGTCGCGTTGACCGAAGCGATGGTGACGATTCCGCGCGGCGTCACCTCACCATCCGGGATGACGCGCAGGAACGCCCGGATCGCCAGCCAGGTGCCGGTGACGTTCACACGGAGATGGCGTTCCCACTCGGCGAGCTCGGTGTCGACGATCATGCTGCGGGTCCGGATCCCCGCCGAGGTGACGAGTCCGTCGACCGGTCCGACCTCGCCCATCAGCTCGGTCCATCCCGACTCGTCGGTGACATCGAGCAGCCGGACGCCGTCGCCGGCCTGCCGATCGACCCGGACGACCGTCCAACCGTGGCGCTCCAGCACGTCGGCACATCCAGCTCCGATGCCTGACGCTCCTCCGGTCACGATCACTTTCCTCATGTCTCGCAGCATGGCACGCTGGTGGAAACCGCGACGACGGGCGTCGCTAGACTTCTGACGACGCCGCACAACGGGAGGTGGCTGCAGATGGCCAGGACACTGCACATCACGAACGGTTCGCTGATCGACGGCAACGGTGGCACGCCGGTAGCCGGCCACGATGTCGTGATCGACGGCGACACCATCACGGCGGTGGGGGCGACCGGCTCGCTGACCGTGCCCGACGGCGCCAGTGTGATCGATGCGAGTGGGGCCACGATCATGCCGGGTCTGATCGATGCTCACTGCCACATCACCTTCGACGACGTTCAGTCGAACGACGAACTCTTCTTCCACCGCCCACCGACGACGGCGGCGATGATGACGCTGTTCAACCTGCCGAAGCTGTTGCTCGCCGGAGTCACCTCGATGATGGATCCTGACACCGTCATGGGAATCGGCCCCGAGATTCGGGCTGCCGTCGAGTCGGGCGCCTTCCCGGGGCCGCGGCATCTCGACCGGCGTGCAAGCCTTGCTGACGTCGGTCGGTGGCACCGCGGGTCGCCTGATCCCAGACGAGGGCAAAGTCGGCTACGCGGCCGTCGTCAACACGATCGACGAGATGGTGGTCGAGACCCGCCGCCAGATCAAGAACGGCGCCGACTGGATCAAGATCCATGCCACCGGCTCGATCCCCACACACCAGGGCGAACTGCAGGTCTGGACGCTCGACGAGATGAAGGCGGTGTGCGACACGTCGCACGCACTCGGTGTGCCCGTCACCGCCCATTGCCGCAACGCCGCATCGACGCGGGACGCCGCCCTCGCCGGCGTCGATCTGATCCTGCATGCATCGTTCATCGACGACGAGGGTCTCGGCGCGGTGATCGATGCCGGTGCTGCGATCTGCCCGACGTTCACGTTCCTGGCCAACCTCGCCGACTACGGCGAGCGGGTCGGCGCGGGCGAAGGCATGCAGAGCATCTTCCGCGGTGAGATCAAGGCGACGGCGGAGATGATGAGAACGGCGTACGACCAGGGTGTGCCGATGCTGTGCGGCTCCGAGAGCGGGTTTGCGCTGACGCCGTACGGCCACTGGCACGCCCGCGAGATGGAGGTGTTCGTCGAGGAACTGGGTCTCACGCCGGTCGAAGCCATTTCATGTGCCACCAAGAACAACGCGATCGCGATGCGGATGGAGGGCGAGCTCGGCGTGATCACCGCCGGGGCCCGTGCCGACGTGCTCCTCGTCGATGGCGATCCGGCGAACGACGTCACCGTGCTGCAGGATCGCCGCAATCTCCGAGCGGTCATCAGCCGGGGTTCGCAGGTCGATCTCGATCAACCGTGGCCCGAGCGTCGGAGGATCCCCGGTGAGAAAGTCGGGATGTGGGCCGGCGAGGTCCTGACGTACCAGCGGGCGATGGGTCAGAGGGAGCCGTGAGCGTGTCCCGGTACGCAGCGATGGTCACGTCGAACGACGGGGCGGACGAGGCCGACCAGCAGGAACTCGCCGCGGGCCACGATGCATTCCCCGCTCGGATCGCAGAGACCTCCGCTGACCCTCAGACTCCCGACGATGCCGCGTGTCGAGATCATCTCACCCACCAGGAGTGGATCCGAAACCTGATCGCCGGGCGGATCGGCGATCGTGTGGTCGTGCAGTACGTAGTGACCGACTGATGGATCTCGGGCTCCGCGGGCGTCGAGCGCTCGTCACTGGGGCGTCGAGCGGACTCGGCCTCGCGTGCGCCCGGTCGATCGCCGCGGAAGGTGCCGAGGTCGCGATCGCATCCCGCTCGGCCGAACGTCTTGCCGACGCCGCGTCCACCATCGACGGCGATGTCGTGCGCATCGTTGCAGACGTGGCGTCGACCGAGGGAGTCGCCGCGATGATGGCGGATGCCGAAGCCGCGCTCGGCGGCATCGACATCCTGATCGCCAACGCCGGCGGGCCGCCGCCCGGCAACTTCACCGAGACCGAGCTCGACCAGTACGAGCCGGCACTGCGACTCAACCTGCTGTCGACCGTTGCGATGTGCAAGGCGGCGATCCCGGCGATGCAGGAGCGAGGGTGGGGTCGAGTGATCGCGATCACGTCGATCTCGGTGCGTGAGCCGATCGACCGGCTGATCCTGTCGAACACCGCTCGAGCCGGACTGACCGGATTCCTCAAGACGCTGGCACGTGAGGTGGCCGGTGACGGGGTGACCGTGAATTCGCTCCAGCCCGGCCTGCATGCGACCGATCGGCTCCGCTCCGTGTACGGCGACGACCTCAGCGGTGCCGCCGCCGACGTTCCGGCCGGCATCGTCGGTGATCCCAGCGATTTCGGGCGGCTGGCTGCGGTTCTGTGCTCCGATTCGGCCAGATTCGTCACCGGCGCCGCGATTCCCGTCGATGGCGGGGCATCCCACGGGTTGCAGTAGCCGGCAACGGGTGCGGTCGCTGCGGTGACGCCCACGCCACCCAGGTGATGACTGCGTGGACACTCGAGACTCTCGGCGTTAGCACTCTCGGGTGCCGGTTGCTAACGGAGGGGTAGTCCGACTAGTCTTAGCAGTCGCTCGTGGCGAGTGCTAACAGCCTCGAGCGCACCAGATCAACCCTGTGACACGCCAATGGAGGCATGCACCCATGAACCTGAAGCCGCTGGACGACCGCATCGTGGTCAAGCCCAACGAGGCCGAGACGCAGACCGCGTCCGGACTCGTCATCCCCGACACCGCCAAGGAGAAGCCCCAGCAGGGTGTCGTTCTCGCCGTTGGGCCCGGCAAGCGCGCCGAGTCCTCCGGTGAGGTCATCCCCGTCGGCATCGAAGTCGGTCAGACCGTCCTGTACTCCAAGTACGGCGGCACCGAGATCGCCGTCGATGGCGACGACGTACTCGTGCTCAACGCTCGCGACGTGCTCGCGGTCGTCGAGAACTGATTCCCCCGAACGCAACCGAGAGACAAGGACTGAAGACGAATGGCAAAGATGTTGAAATTTGACGACGAAGCTCGTCGCTCACTGGAGGCCGGGGTCAACAAGTTGGCCGACGCCGTCCGCGTGACCCTCGGCCCGAAGGGCCGCAACGTGGTGCTCGACAAGAAGTTCGGCGCCCCGACGATCACCAATGACGGCGTGTCGATCGCCAAGGAGATCGAGCTCGAGGACCCGTTCGAGAACATGGGTGCCCAGCTCGTCAAGGAAGTCGCCACCAAGACCGACGACATCGCCGGTGACGGCACCACGACGGCCACCGTGCTCGCCCAGGCGATGATGCGGGTCGGCATGAAGAACGTCGCGGCCGGCGCCAACCCGATGGCCGTCAAGAAGGGCATCGAGAAGGCTGTCATCGCGGCGGTCGAGTCGATCCAGAGCCAGGCCAAGGACGTCGACGACAAGACCGACATCGCCAACGTCGCCACCATCTCGGCGGCCGATTCGTCGATCGGCGAGGTCATCGCCGAGGCGATCGACAAGGTCGGCAAGGACGGCGTGGTCACCGTCGAGGAGTCGAACACGTTCGGCACCGAGCTCGAGTTCACCGAGGGCATGCAGTTCGACAAGGGCTACCTGTCGCCCTACTTCGTGACTGACCCCGAGCGCCAGGAGGTGGTGCTCGAGGACGCCTACATCCTGCTCAACCAGGGCAAGATCTCGACGGTCCAGGCAATGCTCCCCGTGCTCGAGGCCGTCATGAAGACCGGCAAGCCGCTGGTGATCATCGCTGAGGACCTCGAGGGTGAGGCGCTCGCCACGCTGGTCGTCAACAAGATCCGTGGCACGTTCAACGCGGCGGCAGTCAAGGCCCCCGGCTTCGGTGACCGTCGCAAGGCGATGCTGCAGGACATGGCCGTCCTCACCGGCGCTCAGGTCATCAGCGAAGATGTCGGCCTGAAGCTCGAGAACGCCACGATGGATCTGCTCGGCACGGCCAAGCGCATCATCATCACGAAGGACAACACCACCATCGTCGATGGCGGCGGCACGCACGATGACGTGACCGGCCGGGTGAACCAGATCAAGGCCGAGATCGACAACACCGACTCCGACTGGGACCGTGAGAAGCTCCAGGAGCGGCTCGCCAAGCTGGCCGGCGGCGTTGCGGTCATCCAGGTGGGCGCGGCGACCGAGATCGAGCTCAAGGAGAAGAAGCACCGGATCGAAGACGCTGTCTCGTCGGTTCGTGCCGCAATCGAGGAGGGTGTGGTCGCCGGTGGCGGTGTTGCACTCATTCGTGCCCGCCCCGCGGTGCAGGCGGTCGTCGAGTCGCTCGAGGGCGACGAGCAGACCGGCGCCAAGCTGGTCTGGGAGTCACTGACCGCTCCGGCCCGCAACATCGCCGAGAACGCCGGCCTCGAAGGTTCCGTCATGGTGCGGGCCATGGAAAACGAGACCGGCACCAACGGCCTCAATGCCGCAACCGGTGAGATCGTCGACCTCATGAAGGCCGGCATCATCGACCCCGCCAAGGTGACCCGTGCGGGGCTGCAGAATGCCTCATCGATCGCTGCGCTGGTGCTGACCACCGAAGCGCTCGTGGCCGACAAGCCCGAGCCTGCCGGCGCCGGCATGGGCGGCGGCATGGACCCGATGGGTGGCATGGGCGGCATGATGTGAGTGAGCTGATTGCCGCCGGCGGCACGGACACCGACCTCGACGTGGGTGGCATGGGCGGCATGATGTGAGTGAGCTGATTGCCGCCGGCGGCATGGACACCGACCTCGACGTGGGTGGCATGGGCGGCATGATGTGAGTGAGCTGATTGCCGCCGGCGGCATGGACACCGACCTCGACGTGGGTGGCATGGGCGGCATCATGTGACCTCCTCTCACTGAGAGGAACGCATCGACGTTTCGCTGACGGCCCGGGGCTTCGGCCCCGGGCCGTTGCGCGTGTGGCGGTGGCATCGACACCCATCTCACGTTGGTGGCACGGGGCGACATGATGTGAGTGAGCTGAGTGCCGGCCGGCCCATCGGCACGCCGGCATCGGATCGAGAGCGACACGGGGGACGTTGCCGTCCTCGCTCAGGCTGCTCCGACCTCGCCGTGGTCGTTGATCCGGGGCCGCACTCGTGCTGTCGCTGGTGGGAGTGTTCCTTGCCGGGGCCGCATGTCGTCGCCGCCGCTCGCTGACAGCACGATCGTCTCGTCTCTGCAGTCGTGAGCCCAGCCCGTAGCCTCTCCCCCATGCGCCGACTCGCCGTCATCTTGGCCGCTTCCGTGATCGCTGCTGCATGCAACAGTGGGGGCTCGTCGACGACGGGTCCGGATGTGTCGACCTCCGGCGCCGAAGGGTCCGTCGAAGCGGGCTCGGAAGCCACCGAGGACACGTCCGGTGAGCCGGCAGAGACCACGACCACCACAGCCGTCACCACCACCAACACGGCCACCACCACGACGACCACGACGACGACCGCGGCCGATCAACCGGTCGACGAACCGGCGATGCTCGAGTGGTCGCCCTGCGTCGACGCCCCGGGTCTGCAGTGCTCCACGCTCGAGGTGCCTCTCGACCACGAAGACCCCGACGGTCAGATGATCGACATCGCGCTCGCGCGCCAACCAGCGACCGACCCGACGAACCGGATCGGGTCGCTCGTGTTCAATCCGGGTGGTCCGGGTGGCTCGGGCATCGAGTTCCTCGAGTTCGGCGTGTTCGCGATCCCGGCCGACGTCGCCGATCGGTTCGACTTGGTCAGCTTCGATCCGCGAGGGGTCGGGGCGAGCGCGTCGGTCGAGTGCGATCTGACGCTCGACGACGGGGTCGAACTCGTCGCCGACGACGACCGCGCTGCCTGGGATGCGCTCCTCGCCTCGAGCCTCTCCGACCTCGACGCCTGTACGGCCGAGCCGGGGTCGCTGAGCCAACAGGTGGGCACCAACAACGCGGCGCGCGATCTCGATCTCATCCGTGCTGCGCTCGGCGACGACCAGCTCAGCTACGTCGGGTTCTCGTACGGCACGCGGCTCGGTGCGACCTATGCGGAGCTGTTCCCCGATCGGGTCAGGGCACTCGTGCTCGACGGAGCGGTGAAACCGACGACCGATCTGGCACAACTCGGCGCGGACCAAGGCGCCGGATTCGACAACGCCTTCGAGAACTTCGCAGCGGCTTGCGATGCCGACCCCGACTGTCTCCTGCAGGAACTCGGCGCCACGCTCGACGTGGTCGCCGGTGTCCGGGCCGAGATCGCGGAGACCGGTTCGTTCGGCACCGACGATCCGGGACGGGTGCTGACACCCGGTGAGCTCGACCTCGGCATCATCTCGGCGCTCTACAGCAAGGAAGCGTGGCCGTTCCTGGCCCAGGCGATCTATCTTGCCGACACCGGGGCCGACGGCACGCTGTTCCAGGTGTTGGCCGACAACTACCTCGGTCGCCAACTCGACGGCAGCTACACCAATCAGACCGAGGCCAACGGGTTCATCAACTGCGCCGACGACGCAGCTCGTCCCGACGTGGAGACGACGTGGCAGGAGGCAGATGCGGTCGCCGACGGCTCGCGCCACTTCGGTGACGCACTTCGCGCGTCCACCGGGTGCCTCGGGATCGACGACGCCGTCGACCCGCTCGTGCTCGGTCCTGCAACCGGGGCCGCCCCGATCCTCGTGATCGGTACGACCGGTGACCCGGCGACGCCGTACGAGTGGTCGGTCGAGATGGCCGAGTCGCTCGACTCCGGCGTGCTCTATTCCGTCGACGCGGAAGGTCACACGGCCTACACGAGCATCGACTGCGTCGCCGACGTGGTCAATACCTACCTCATCGACCTCGAGATGCCGGCCGAGGGTGGAATGTGTGCCGACGATGTCGACACCGACTTCTTCGTGCCCGCCGGTGAGAGTGACGTCGATCGGATCGTGGCGTTCTTCGACTGCCTGATCGAGCAGGGTCTGCCGCTCGAGCCGGTGAGTGTCGCCGCCGTATTGGCCGATCCGACAGGTGATCAGCTCCTCGGCGATCTCGACTTCGGTGATCCGGACGTCGTCGCCGCCATCGGCGAGTGCCAGGCACTGCTGCCGACCTGACCCGATCGACGTCGACATTGGCATTCGGCTCGTTGCGGGTTCAAGGATCTCTGGCCCTACGATCGTCCTCATGGCCGGCGATGTGATGGAAACGATCCCCGACCTGTTCGACCACGCGGTGCTCGACGCGCCGGACACCGAGTGGCTGATCGGCGACACCGCCTCCTGGACGTTCTCGGCCGCGGCCGATCACATCGCCCGTCTCGCCGATGGCCTGCACCACTCCGGTGTCCGCCGGGGCGATCGGGTGATCGTGACCGCCCGCAACGAACCGCGCTATCTGTTCTGCTGGTTGGCGCTGATGCGGATCGGTGCGATCCAGGTTCCGCTGAACCCGGCGAGCACGGAGTCTGAGTTCATCGGCTTCATCCGACAGGTCCGCCCACGCCTGATCGTCACCGATGGCGCACTGAGTGGTGTGATCACCCGCTCCGCCGGCCCGGTTGACACCGCGGATGTCGACGAACTCATGGTGACCAGTGGTGACGATGCACCACGAGCCGACGTGTCGGCGGACGATCTGGCGGTCTTCATCCCGACCTCGGGCACGACCGGTCGATCCAAACTCGTCATGCAGACCCATCGCGCCTACGCGTGGGCCGGCACGTCGTTTCCCCACTGGATGCAGCTCGACGGCGACGACCGCCTGATGACCTCGTTGCCGTTGTTCCACATCAACGCACCGGCGTATTCGGTGCTCGGTTCGGTCGCGTTGCGCACCGGCCTCGTGCTCCTGCCGCGGTTCTCCGGCTCCGACTTCATCGATGCCGCGAGACGCCACGGGGCGACCGAGTTCAATGCGATCGGAGCAATGCTCGAGATCCTCATGCAGCAGCCGGAACGGCCCGACGACGCCGACAACCCGCTCCGGCGCTGCTACACCGGGCCCTCGCCGACCGAACAGCGACAGCGGGAGATCGAAGAGCGATTCGGCATCGAGATCGTCTGTGGCTACGCACTCAGCGAATCACCGTTTGGCTTCATCTGGCGACATGGCACCCGTCCGTATGGCACGCTCGGGTGGCCGCGTCAGCACCCGGTTCTCGGCCAGGTCAACGAGGCCAGGATCGTCGGCGACGACGGAACCGACAGCGACGAGGGTGAGGTCGGCGAGCTCCGTCTCAGGAATCCCGTGGTCATGCGCGGCTACTTCGAGATGTCCGAGGAGACCGAGGCCGCCATCGACGGCGACGGATGGCTGCACACCGGCGACCTCGTGGTGAACGACGGTGGCGGGCTCGCCACGTTCGTCGGACGCCGCAAGGAGGTCATCCGCCGCCGTGGCGAGAACCTTTCGCCGCTCGAGGTCGAGGCGAGGCTCGAGGGGCACCCGGACGTCGTGGAAGCAGCTGTCATCGGTGTGCCGTCGGCGATGTCGGAGGAGGAGGTCAAGGCGTTCGTGGTCGTGGCGGCAAATGCCTCGGTCGACTCGAACGATCTGCGACGGCACTGCCTCGACGGCCTCGCACGGTTCAAGGTGCCGCGCTACGTCGAGATCGTCGACGAGATGCCCCACACGCCGACCGGTCGTATTGCGAAAGCTCGACTGTCGGCCGACCGCAACGACCGGGAGGTCGACTTCGATGCCTGAAACCCACGACTCCACTCCTGGGACCCGCCACACCGCCGACGAATGGTTGGGGAGTTCGATCGGCGCAACCGATCGGGATCACATCTGGATCGCCGGGCGCGACATCACGGAACTCATGGGTTCGATGAGCCTGACGGAACTCGCCTTCCTGCTCCTCGTCGGGCGGGAACCCACCCGCGGTGAGTGTCGAGTCACCGACGCCGCACTCGTGTCGCTCGCGGATCATGGCGTCACACCGAGTTCCCTGTCGACCCGACTGACGTACACCGGTGCGCCCGAGGCGGTCCAGGGTGCGATCGCGGCAGGCCTCCTCGGCGCCGGCAGCGTCTTCCTCGGGCCCGCCGGCGACACCGCGGTGTACCTCGCCGATGCCGTCAGCCGGAGCGGGCTGGCCGCGGACAACGATGACGGCGCGTTCGAAGTCGCTGCGGTTGATTTGGTCGCCGAGCGGGTGGCCGCAGGAGAGCGGATGCCGGGACTCGGCCATCCCGTCCACCGCCAGGGGGATCCGCGCACGGCGCGCCTGTATGCGATCGCCGGTGAGGCCGGCGTGCTCGGGCCGCACCTGCGGCTGCTCCAGGCGATCGAACGAGCGCACCACGATGCAACCGGTAGATTCCTCCCGGTCAACGGCGCCGGAGCCGCGGGTGCTGCATTGACCGACGTCGGGCTCCCCCCTGAGCTCGTGCGTGGCTTCGTCCTGATTGCTCGGACCGCTGGCCTGGTCGCTCACCTCGCGGAGGAGATGCGCGCACCGATGGCCCGGCAGTTGTGGGCGGAAACCGAGGAACGGGCCTCGCGACACTACGTGCCGCACAGGTCGGCTGAGTGAACGTCGTCTGCTGCTGCCGCTAGCGTGCGGACATGGCCGAACGTGCGATGCGTCCGTTCTGGATCCATCAGCTCGCTGAGTACCTGATCGGCGTGGCGTTGATCGCCCAGGGCCTGCAGGAGAAGGATCCGGTGGTCCCGGCGGTCGCCGGGGTGCTGGTGCTGCTCAACGCCGCCATCGCACGCGGACCGCTCGGGGCGTTCAAGTGGGTTGGTCGGCGGATGCATCGTTGGCTCGATCTCGTGGTGATGATCGTGATCCTGGTGGCCGCCGTCCAGCCCTGGACGACGGTGCCTCCCGGTGGGCGTCTGATCATGGTCGTCATGCTCGTTCCGCTGGGGTTTCTGTGGTTCTACACCGACTGGGAGGAGCGTCCCGGTCGCAAGGAGCGTCGCCTGGAACGGGCCGACGTCACGGGCGCGGCCGTCGGCCGGAGTGCCGGCCGCATGGCCGGCAATGCGTTCAACGCGATCAAGAAGAAGACGCAGTAGCGGCGGCCCGCGCGGCTTCGATCTTGTCGGTCGTGAGCTTCGTGCGGACGAACACGAAGATCCCGGCGAAGATCGCCGAAGCGGCGAACCAGGTGGATCGCAGCGCCAGGTCACGATCGGCAACTCGTTCGACCAACCACACGATGGTGCCCCCGATCACGGCGCCGAACGGGATCATTCCCCAGGCGAAGAATCGGTAGACGCTGTTGACCCGGCCCAAGAGATCTTCGGGGATGATCGTCTGCCGAAGGCTGACGGTGATCACGTTCCAGAGGATGATGAACAGCGACTCGACGCCGAACAGGACGAGAACGACCGGCCACGTCGCGATCAATCCGATGAGCAGCGGAACGATGGTCATCACGCCGACCGACATGGCGAGCGCGGTGCCGCTCCCGAACCGCTGCGATATCGACGGCGCGATCCAGCCACCGATCAGCCCGCCGATCGCGCCACCGAACCCGATGATGCCGAACACGAACGGTCCGACGCCCATGACGTCCTGCGCGAACAGCACGAACGTGGCGCCGTGGATCATTGCGGCCGCGTTCATCAGGCCGAGGATGATCGCCATCGGCCGGAGCAAGGGGTGGCCCATCAACCAACGCACACCCTCGGACAGGTCCTGTCGAAAGTTCTGCTTCGGCTCGGTCTCGTCTCGTTTCGCCCGGAACGATCCGGGGATCGTGAACACCATCGCCGCAGCGATGAAGAACGTGCCGGCATCGACGAAGAAGGGAACCGAGAACGCAGCGAGCAGGAGGATCGAGCCCAACGGCGGGCCGACGAACGTCTGCATGACGCCCTCGATGCTCCAGATCCGCCCGTTCGCCTTCTCGAGCTGATGCGGCCGCACGATGCTCGGCATGATCGTCTGGTTGGCGTTGTCGCGGAGCACCTCGGCCATGCCGAGGAGGAGTGTTGCCGCGAGGATGAGGAGGAACAGGCCCGATTGTGTGCCCGTCACAGCTTCGACTTCGGCGGGGCCGGGGAGGACGTCCTGCCGGTCGAGCACGGCGAAGGCGATCACGAGCGTCGAGACCCCGCGGAGCACGTCCATCGCCACCATCGCCTTGCGGCGGTCGACCCGGTCGGTGAGCACACCTGCGGGCAACGTGAACAGCAGCCAGGGCAGACGCTGGGCGACTGCGACGAGCGCGATCAGGATCGGGTTGCGGGTGATCGCCGACGCGAGCCACGGGTACGCCACGGTGGCCATGCCGTCGCCGAGATTCGACACCACGGTTCCGGCGAAGAGCTTGTAGTAGCTCGCGCCGAGGGGATCGTTCCGGCTGACCGATTCGGTGTCGCCCTGTTCGGGCGTTTCTGTGGTGGATCCGTCGCGGTCGGGTTCGCCGGTCGTCGGCGCATCGATGTCACTCATCGTCGATTGCTCCACGAGCGGATTCGTCGGTCGGCGGAGGGTTGCCCGGACCGATCGTTCTCTTGGTGGGGAACAGGGCCAGGTACATGCCGTACTCCGTGTCGCCGTCGCGCGGTTCGTTCGCGAACTCGAGCGCGAGTCCCGAGAGCCGAGCGTCGAACTCTGCAGCGCGTTCGGCTGGGATTCGTGCGTGTCGGTAGGTCACGCCTCCGACGCCGTGCTCGTCGTCCTTGCGCATTCGGGTGAGGTCGATCTCGGTGGTGACATCGCGAAGGAACGGCACCTCGCCGGGTTCGTGCGGCACGCGATACCTGAGCGCGACGCGGCCGTAGAACCGTTCGTCGACGGCTCGAACACGACGCGTGCGGACGACCCGGATCAGGCCGGCGTCCAGGAGCACGCCCACGTGGTGGGCGACCGAGCCGCGTGGTCGATCCACCCGTGCGGCGATTTCGGTGACCGACATCGCCCGTTCGAGGACGAGATCCACGATCGTGCTCCGAAGCGGGTGGCCGAGCGCCTTCAATCGCGCCGGCGAGCCGACATCCAATTCGTCGGCCAGTTCGTAGTCCAGGCGCCCATCATCGGCCCTTGGCCTATCATCCGACACTTGCCGAATGATACGAAAAAGTCGGACGTTCGCCAAACGGCACCGGATCACCTGCTGTGTCGAAGCGTTGCGCCGTAGGCTGAGGACATGTCGTTCGAGCGCCCCGCACCAGATCTCACGAAGCTCCTCAACGCCTGGGAGGAGTTCGAACGCGGTGAGCAGCAGCCGGGGAAAGTCCTCGCCAATCTGAAGACCGCTGGGCTGCCGGAGGTACTCAACGAGCTCATCGAGAGCGGCTGGAGCCCATCGGTCACCACTGGCTGACGCCTCCCACCGACATGGCTGCGACCTCGGGGCGACGGCCCGGTGGCGACCAGATCGTTCCGCGACCCGAACGCTGGGCGGCGGGCCCGCCGGCGCCGTGGGAGTTCGATGCCGCGCCATCACTCGACGATGTGCTGGCGGCCGTGCCCGAGACCGATCGCCCGTCGCTCCCGTCGTTCCCGAACGCACGTCATTCGGCGGTGTTGATCGCGCTGGCTCCCGGGCCCGACGGGCCGGAGGTGCTGCTCACGCGGCGGTCGTGGGAGATGCGGAGTCACCGGGGTGAGATCAGCTTCCCCGGTGGTCGAACCGACCCGGGCGAGACGCCGGTGCAGACCGCATTGCGAGAGGCTCACGAGGAGGTCGGCCTCGTGCCTGAGCACGTCGAGGTGCGAGGTGAGCTCGAACACCTGAACACCGTGGTCAGCCGCAGCTACATCGTGCCCAAGGTCGCGACCGTCGGTGAGCCGATACCGCTCGAGCCGCAGACGATGGAGGTGGACCGCGTGCTGTGGGTTCCGCTGCGCGAGTTCACCCGACCGGACACGTACCGGTCGGAGGTGTGGGGCGTCGGACCGACCGACCGCACCCTGCACTTCTTCGAACTCGACGACGAGACCGTTTGGGGTGCCACGGCACACATGCTCGTCGACCTGCTCCGTCGCGCGCTCGTCGCGACCAGCTGACCAGCAGCGTCACCCACCTGGTGCCGTCGGCCCGATCGTCGGGGACATTTCGACTCGTGAACGGTCCTCGACGAGTACCGGGAGGCGCAGCTCGACGCGCTCGAGGTCGGGCTCCTGCTCGTCGGCTTCCTCGCGGTCCTGTCGCTGCTCTTCACGGTGAACCTGCCCGGTGACATTCGGCAGACGACGATGCCGACGAGGATGCACCAGAACGAGAACCGGAGCCGGCCGGCTCCGACCAGCCCTGATCAGCCTGCTGCACGCACGGATCCGGTGAGCGACTTCCAGAACGACTCGACGTGTTCGCGCTCGGTCGTGCGGGCACCGATGCTGACACGCAGGACACTGCGCCCGTCGAGCACGGTTCGGGTCACGTGCGACTCGCCGGCAGCGTTGATGCCTTCGATCAGGGCATCGGTCGCCTCGTCGCCCTCGCCTGCGACCCGGACGCACAGGAGGTTGAGCGGGTGCGGGGCGACGATGTCGAAGTACTCGTCGTCGGCGACCCAGCCGGCCAGTTCCTGGGTCATCGACACGTCGCGCCGGATTCGATCGCGGATCGCGTCGATGCCGTCGAGGCGGATCGTGAACCACAGCTTCAGTGCCCGGAATCTGCGCCCGAGCGGGACCTGCCAGTCCCGGTAGTCGATCGCGCGGCCCGACTCGGCAGCTTGCGACCGGAGGTACTCGGGCAGGATGCTCAGTGATCCGAGCACGGCGGCGCGATCGGCGGCCCAGAACAGTGTGCAATCGAAGTTGACCCCCATCCACTTGTGCGGATTGGTGGCGTAGCTGTCGGCGCGGTCGAGCCCGTCGTTGACCCAGCGGTACTCGGGTGCCAGTGCGGCGATGCCGCTCATCGCCGCATCGACGTGCAGCCAGATCTCGAACCGATCACAGACATCGGCGATCTCGCCGGTGGGGTCGAACGCCAGCGAGGAGGTCGTGCCGTGTGTGCTGCACACGAAGAACGGCACGAACCCGTCGCGCAGGTCGCGCTCGACCGCGGCGGCGAACGCCTCGGGACGCATGGCGAATTGCTCGTCGTGGTCGATGACCCGGATTCGTTCGGTGCCGATTCCGGCGATGCGCAGGCCCTTCTCGACCGACGAATGCGCCTGCGAGGTGGTGTACGCCGTGAGCCGGCTCGCGTCGCCGGTGGAATTGACGGCGCCCGACGTTGCCCGCCAGCGTGCGGCGAGGATCGCGACCAGGGCGGCCTCGCTCGCCGAGCCCTGGATGACCCCGCCGCCGTGCTCGCTCGTCGATCGGAAGCCCGCCGGCAGGTCCAACAGTTCCTGCATCCAGTCGAGCATCAGTGTCTCGATCTCGGTGCAGGCCGGCGACGTCACCCAGCTCATGCCCTGCACGCCGAGACCGGCCGACAACAATTCACCCAGGATCGAGGGGTACGTGGTGTTCGACGGGAAGTACGCGAACCAATTGGGATGCTGCCAATGCGTGATCGTCGGCACGACCACCCGCTCGATGTCGGCCATGACTGCTTCCCAGGTTTCCGGCTCGGTCGGTGGGTGTTCGGCGAGCATTGCCCGCACGTCGCCGGGCTCGATGTCGGGCATGATGCGCTGATCGCCGACCCCTTCGAGATAATCGGCAATCAGGTCGATCATCTCGTAGCCGTGCTTGCGGAAGTCCTCAGGTGTCACGAGCCCGACGGTACTCCCACGGTGATCGATCGACGATCGCACAGCTCACAGAAGCTGTCATGTCGTCGGTGCGCCGCCCGACCGGGCCGAACGAGCCCCGGCGATGATTCGCCAGACGATGACTCCGAGCCCACCGATGATCGCGAGGAAGACCAGGGTCTGACGCCATCCACCCCGCGCCTCGCTGCCACACCCTGGTCGTGGAAGCGCACTGATACAGTCGCCGAGCCCTCGCTCCTCGGGCAGGAACTCGTTGAACGTCACCGGGGGCGGTGTCGCGGGTGGCGTTGTCGTGGTCGTCGGCCGGACGATCGCCGGGGTTGCGGCCGCCGCGTGATCCGGGGTGACGAGCAGCGACCACGCCGTGACAGCTGTGATCCCCATCAGGAGGCCGAGGAAGACGCGGAGTCGCACGCGCACTGTCTACCATCGGAGGCTTGAACGCCGCCGCCGCCCTTGACCGTCCGATCGACGCCCACCCCGACCACGACAGGGTGTTCGTGGTCGACTTCGGGGCACAGTACGCGCAGTTGATCGCCCGCCGGGTCCGCGAGCTCGACGTGTTCTCCGAGATCGTTCCTCACCGCGTCACCGCCGATGAGATCCGTGACCGGGCGCCGTCGGCGATCATCCTGTCGGGTGGCCCGGCGAGCGTGAACATCGAGGGAACACCGCGGCTCGATCCCGACATCTACGAGCTCGGTGTGCCGATCTTCGGTATCTGTTACGGCGCACAGTTGATCGCTACGCAGCTCGGTGGAACCGTCGGTCGAGGCCTGGCAGGCGAGTACGGCCGTGCCCACCTCTCGCGCACGGCACCTTCGTCCGTGCTGCACGCCGACGTACCCGCCGAACACGACGTGTGGATGAGTCACTTCGATGCGATCACCGAGGTCCCGCCCGGCTTTCGTGCGACGGCGTCGACCAAGGACGCGCCGGTCGCAGTGCTCGAGCACGACGGGCGTCGAATCTGGGGCGTGCAGTTCCACCCGGAGGTCGTGCACTCGCCTCACGGCATGGCGGTGCTCCGCACGTTCCTGCACGACCTGGCCGGGTGTCGGCCCGACTGGAAGATGGCGAACGTCGTCGACGAGCAGGTCGCCAAGATCCGCGAGCGGGTTGGCGGCGAGCGTGCGATCTGCGCACTGTCGGGCGGCGTCGACTCGTCGGTGGCCGCAGCACTCGTCCACCGGGCGATCGGGCACCAGCTCACCTGTGTCTATGTCGACACCGGCCTGATGCGCAAGGACGAGAGTGCCCAGATCGTCGAGACCTACGGCCGGAACATGCATCTCGAACTGATCCACGTCGATGCGGGCGATCGCTACTTCGAGGTGCTCGCCGGCCAGACCGAGCCGGAGGCGAAGCGCAAGATCATCGGTGAGCAGTTCATCCGCATCTTCGAAGAGCACACCGGCGGGCTCACCGATGCCAAGTTCCTGGTGCAGGGCACCCTGTACCCCGATCTGATCGAGAGTGGTGGTGCCGACGGCACGGCCGACGTGATCAAGAGCCACCACAATGTGGGCGGCCTGCCCGAGGACATGACGCTCGAGCTGATCGAACCGCTCCGCGACCTGTTCAAGGACGAGGTCCGCAAGCTCGGTACCGAGCTCGGGTTGCCCGACGAGATGGTGTGGCGGCAACCGTTCCCCGGTCCGGGTCTCGGAGTACGGATCATCGGTGAGGTCACACGCGAGAAGGTGGCCATGCTGCAGGACGCCGATGCGATCGTCCGCGAAGAGATTGCATGGGCCGGTCTGGAGCGGGAGATCTGGCAGGCGTTCGCCGTGCTCCCTGACATCCGTTCGGTCGGTGTGATGGGCGACGAGCGCACCTACGGCCATCCCATCATCATCCGGGCGGTCACGAGCGACGACGCGATGACTGCCGACTGGGCTCGGCTGCCGTACGACCTCTTGGAGAAGATGTCGCAGCGCATCATCAACGAGGTGGCTGGGATCAACCGTGTCGCCTACGACATCACGTCGAAGCCTCCTGGCACGATCGAGTGGGAATAGCGCCGCACCGCCCGAATCCCCCCGCTGTGACGGGAAGATGTCGGTTCCGGAACGGGTTTCGGCCCCATCGGTGAGATATCGAAACAATTCCCGTGTGGTCGCAACGTGTTCGTCATGTTCGGTACACTCTCGACTCGTCTTATGAAACGCCGTTTTTCTCAGATCCTCGTCGCCGCGTCAGCGCTCGTCTTCGTCGTCCCGACCGTCTTCCCCGAGGTCGCGCAGGCGTCGGTCGCCGATCAGCGGCGCGAGGTCGAGCGGATCGTCGACGAACTCGACCGCCTCCACACGCAGGCCGACATCCTGGCGGAGGACTGGGCCGAGGCCGAGGACAACCTTCGCGAGCTCGACAAAGACGTCGCTGCCGCAGAAGAACGTGTCGCCGCCAAGGAAGCCGAACTCAACGCGCTGCGAGGCGACCTCTCGGAGGTCGCCATCCGGGCGTTCACGGGATCGGGTGGCGACGTCTTGGGCCCGCTGTTCTCCAACGCCGAGCTCTACGGCGACACGTTGGCGAAAGACCAGTACAGCCGGGTCGCGCTGGCCGTCGGTACGACCACGACCGACGACCTGGACGAGCTCGTCGCCGATCTCGACGCAGAACGCAAGGATCTCGAAGAGAAGCGTGAACAAGTCGAGTCGCTGAAGGCCACGATCGAGCAGAAGCGTGAGCAGACCGAAGAGCTCACGGCGCAGTTCGTCGAGCGGCGCGCCGAGGCCGAAGCCCGGCTGGGTGTTCTCATCCAGGAAGAAGAAGAGCGCCGGGCCGCTGAGGCCTTCGCCCGGTTGCAGGCCGAGTTGGAAGCACAGCAGGCCGCCGCAGCCGGTGGTGGCGGTGGTGGCGGTGGTGGCGGCAACGACACATCATCCAGCGGTGACAATGGCGGTGGCGGCACTGCCACGCAGTCCAGCGGCGGCAACGGCGGCGGAAACAGTGGCGGCGGCGGAGGATCCTCGACACCGGCCCCGGCGCCGGCCCCGGCGGCCAGCACGCCGGCCGTGTCCGGTCTCGCCGGCATCGCCGTGAGCGCGGCGATGGCCCAGCAGGGCGTCAAGTACGTCTACGCGACCTCGAAGCCGGGGCAGTCGTTCGACTGCTCGGGTCTCACCCACTACGCCTGGGGACAGGCCGGCGTCTACCTACCGCGCAACTCACGCGCTCAGGCTGCGGCGACGCCTCGTGTGCCCCCTGCGGCGGCACAAGCGGGCGACCTCATCTTCTACTACTCGCCGATCAGCCACGTCGGGATCTACCTCGGCGGCGGTCAGCTCGTCCACGCGCCGAACTCCGGTTCCGTCGTGAAGGTCGCCAGCGTCAGTTGGGGCAAAGTCACCGCCGTCGGTCGCCCGGGCTGCAGTGGTACCGGTCCGCGTCCGGGCGGGCAGACTGGCCGACGATGATCTTCGGCAGCGACAACCAGGCAGGTGCCTCTCACCGAGTACTCGCCGCGATCGCCGAGGCCTATCGCGGCCACGATGACGCCTACGGAGCGGACGGACACACCTCGGCGGCGGTCGACAAGCTCCGTGAGACCTTCGACACCGACCTCGACGCGTTCTTCGTGTCGAGCGGCACGGCAGCCAACATGTTGGCACTGTCGGCGATGGTGCAGCCGTGGGACGGCGTCGTCTGTCACCACCAGGCACACGTGCTCCTCGACGAGTCGACCGGCCCGTCGCTCTTCACCGGCGGCGCGGCGATGCTGCCGATCCCCGAACGAGACGTCAGGATGACGGCCGCCCACGTGTCGTCGATGCTGCGGCGGTTGCCGGCCGATGCGCCCCACAACGTGCGCCCCCGGGCGATGTCGATCACGCAGGCCAACGAGTGTGGGCAGGTGTACTCGGTCGACGAGATCGCTGCGCTCACCGCCGTGGCCGCTGACTCCGGCCTGCCGCGTGCACATGGACGGCGCACGCTTCTCCAACGCCCTCGCAGCGCTCGATGTCGACCCCGCCGATGTCACCTGGAAGGCGGGCGTCGACGTCCTGTGCCTCGGTGCCACCAAGAACGGGGCCGTCGCCGCCGAGGCCATCGTCTTCTTCGACCGAGCCCTGGCCGAAGACTTCAGGTATCGCCTCAAGCGGACGGGGCATCTGACTTCGAAGGCGCGCCTGTACGGCGCCCAGTTCCTGGCCTGGCTCGGTGAGGATCACTGGCTCGACCTCGCTCGCACGGCGAACTCGCATGCTCATCGGCTTCGCCGCGAGATCGCCGATCTCGACGGCATGCGGATCGCGTGGCCATGCCAGTCCAACGAGACGTTCGCGATCGTCGATCGGCGGTTGTTCGACTCGTTGCTCGCTGCGGGCGTCTCGATCTACGAGTGGTATCCCGATGCACTGCCCGCTGACCAACCGATCGGCGACGACGAGGTGCTCACACGCCTGGTGACGTCGTTTGCAACCACCGACGCCGACATCGATGCGTTCGCCGCCGCGGCCCGGGCGCACCCCGGCATCTGACGTCGAGACGCCGGCTCGAGCCAGTTCGGGTCGGTGCTGCGTCGCGGCTGGTCGAACACCCACGACCGAAGCTACGGTCGGTCGCCGTGCAGGGTCTCCACGTCGAACCGGTGAGTGAATGGCTGGTCGCGAACGTCGACGGGGCGACCGCTCCCTTCCACTTCGACCTGATCGTCGGCGGGCGATCCAACCTGACCTTCTGCGTGACCGATGCGTCCGGAGCGCGATACGTGCTCCGTCGGCCACCGACGGGCCACGTCCTGGCCACGGCCCACGACATGGCTCGCGAACACCTCATCATCTCCGCCGTCGGGCGAACCGAGGTGCCGGTGCCGCGCACGCTCGGCCTGTGCACCGACGAGTCGGTGAATGGTGCGCCGTTCTACGTCATGGAGTTCGTCGACGGCGTCGTGCTCGACTCGCCCGAGAAGGCCGACCTGCTGCCGCACGACCTGCGGTACAGGTCGTGCGAGCACCTGGTCGACGTGCTGGCCGACCTCCATGCTGCCGATGTCGACGAGATCGGCCTGGGTGAACTGGCGCGACGGGAGGGCTACGTCGAACGCCAGATCAAACGCTGGTCGACCCAGTGGGAGAACTCGAAGACCCGCGAGATCCCGGCGATCGAGGAGGTTGCCCGACATCTCGCCGAGAACGTCCCGGTGCAACACGGTGTGTCGATCGCTCACGGTGACTTCCGATTCGGGAACTGCCTCGTCGACACGTCATCAGGCCGGATCGCCGCCGTGCTCGACTGGGAGCTCTGCACCCTCGGTGACCCGCTCGCTGATCTCGGCTATCTCGGCGTCTACTGGGTCGGCGCCGACGGGGAGGGCCGGCACAACGATCCGACGAGCGCGCCTGGGTTCGCCTCGTACCACGACGTGGTCGAGCGGTATGCGCAGCGCACGGGGCGTGACGTGTCACAGATCGACTACTACGTGGCTTTCTCGTCGTGGCGACTCGCCGTGATCAGCGAGGGCGTCTACGCCAGGTATCTGCACGGTGCGATGGGCGACCAGAACGACCCCGAGGCGCTCGAAGCTCGTCAGGACCGGCACCATCGACCTGGCCGAGAAGGCTCATGACGCAGTGCGGAGATTGACATGATCCACGCGACCGATCGACCAGACGTGCTCGACGGGTGGGAGCGGGCGTCGTTCACAGCCGCCGGCTTCCGGCACGACACGTATCGCCGGGGGAGCGGGCCCGGCGTGGTCGTGATCCATGAGGTCCCTGGAATCACCCCGACGGTCATCGACTTCGCGAACGATGTCGTCGATCGAGGGTTCACCGTGGTGATGCCCGACCTCGTCGGAACGCCGGGCAAGCCCGTGAGCATGCCCTACACGTTGGCGAGCCTTGCCAAGGTGTGCGTGTCCAAGGAGATCACCGCCTGGGCGCTGAACACCACGACACCGATCACGCCCTGGTTGCGAGCGCTCGCGAGGCGGCTTCACGACGAAGTGGGCGGCTCTGGTGTCGGCGCGGTGGGTATGTGCTTCAGCGGCGGATTCGCGCTGGGCATGATGGTCGACGACATCATGCTCGCTCCGGTGCTGTCCCAGCATTCGTTTCCGGTGGCCCGCGGTCGCGGGGAAGCGAGCGGCAACCTCGGGTTGTCACCCGACGATGAAGCTGCGGTCATCGAACGGGCACAACATGGCTGTCAGGTCCTCGGTCTCCGCTTCGTCGACGACAAGATGGTCGGCACCCGCTTCGACACGTTGCGGGAGAAGCTCGGCGACGCCTTCATCGCCGTGGAGCTGCCGAGCACGTCGAGACGTGACCATTCCGTGCTGACCGAGCAGAGGGACGAACCGAGCGTTCAACGTGTTCTCGACTTCCTCGCCGAGAAACTGATCACTCCCGACGCCTGACGTCCGCAGCTCGGAAGGGTACCCCGGTAGGGTATACACCGGCTCGGTGGTATGGTGACGTCGTGGCAACCCCGGGCTATCACGATGACAAGGCGGCGGTCCTCGCGCGTCTCAAGCGCATCGAGGGTCAGGTCCGGGGTCTGCAACGAATGGTCGACGACGACACCTACTGCATCGACGTGTTGACGCAGGTGTCTGCCGCCACGCGTGCCCTGCAGGGCGTCGCGGTGCAACTCCTCGACGATCATCTTCGTCATTGTGTGACGAACGCCGTTCAGGCTGATGACGCCGTCGAGTCCGACCGGATCATCACCGAGGCATCCAAGGCCATCGAACGATTGGTGAAGTCATGAACGGTGAAGTCATGAACGGTGAAGTCATGAACCCGGAGACGTTGACACTCTTCGTCCCCGGCATGACGTGCGGACATTGCGAGTCCGCTGTCAAACACGAGGTCGGTGCGGTCGCCGGAGTGACCGGCGTCACCGTCGATCTCGACAGCAAGGACGTGACCGTGACCGGTGCCGACCTCGATCGTGACGTACTCGTCGCAGCGATCGACGAAGCCGGATTCGACGTCGCGTAGGCGTCGTCGAATCGAACGTTGCCAGGAGCACTCGCTGATGTCGTCCACCGCCGACCGCCAGCGTGGGCTCGTCTCGCCGGGGCGTGATGTCGTCACGCTCGACGTGACCGGGATGACCTGCGCTGCCTGCGCGTCACGCATCGAACGCAAGCTGAACAAGCTCGACGGTGTCACGGCCACCGTGAACTACGCGACCGAGCAGGCCAGGGTCGAAGTGCCCGACGACGCGGCCTCGACGATGACGGTCGACGACGTGATCGCGACGATCGAGGCGACGGGCTACGGCGCTCACATCCCGTCGGACGATGTCGAACAACCGGATCGACTCGAGTACCTGCGCAAACGGTTGTTCGTGGCGGTCGTGCTCGGCATCCCGGTGCTCGCCCTGTCGATGATTCCGGCGTTGCAGTTCGACGGATGGCAGTGGGTCGCCCTCGTCCTGGCAACGCCGGTCGCGACGTGGGCGGCGTGGCCGTTCCACCGCGCCATGGTGCTCAACCTCCGTCACGGCCAGACGACGATGGACACGCTGATCTCGGTCGGAGTCAGTGCCGCCTACCTGTGGTCGTTGTGGGCGTTGCTGTTCACCGATGCCGGCGACGTCGGGATGACGATGTCGATGTCTCTCGACGTGCGCGGCGGCGACGGCGGCCACCACATCTACCTCGAGGTGGCATCGACGGTCGTCGCGTTCATTCTCGCCGGGCGGTACTTCGAGGCGAGCGCGAAACGGCGTGCCGGCGATGCGCTGCGTGCGCTGCTCGATCTCGGCGCGAAGGACGTCGCCGTGCTCGACGTCGACGGCACCGAGCGACGCATCCCGATCGCGGACCTGCACGTCGGCGACCGGTTCGTGGTCCGCCCGGGTGAGAAGGTCGCCACCGACGGCCGGGTCGTCGAAGGTCACTCCGCCGTCGATCGATCGCTCGTGACCGGCGAGAGCATGCCGATCGAAGTCGGTCCGGGCGACGACGTGATCGGGGCAACGGTGAACGAGAACGGCCGGCTCGTGGTCGAGGCCCGACTGGTCGGTTCCGACACCCAGCTCGCCCAGATGGCGCGCATGGTCGAGGAGGCCCAGTCGGGCAAAGCACCCGTGCAGCGGCTCGCCGACCGCGTGGCCGCCGTGTTCGTGCCGATCGTGATCGGTCTCTCGCTGTTCACGCTCGTCGCCTGGCTGATCCGCACCGGCGACGCCGAGCGGTCGTTCAGTGCCGCGGTCGCGGTGCTGATCATCGCCTGCCCGTGTGCGCTCGGCCTGGCCACCCCGACCGCTCTGCTCGTCGGCACCGGTCGTGGTGCCCAACTCGGCATCGTGATCCGCGGGCCCGAGATCCTCGAGAGCACGCGCCAGGTCGACACGATCGTGCTCGACAAGACGGGCACGGTGACCACCGGTGCGATGACGCTCACTGTGGTGCGACCGACCCACGGGAACGGCGAGAGCGACGTACTGCGCATCGCCGGCGCGCTGGAAGCAAGCAGCGAGCACCCGATTGCACGTGCGATCAGTACTGCGGCCTCGGAGCGCACCGCCGCTCTCGCCCAGGTCACGGACTTCACGAACGAACCCGGTCGAGGTGTTCGCGGCGTGATCGATGGCGTCGAATACGTCGTCGGCCGCCCGACCGTGCCCGTCGACTTCGCGCCGGGGGAGACCGTCGTCGAACTCCGCCGCGACGACATCGCACTCGGGCATCTCGTGGTCGCCGATTCGGTGAAGCCCACCAGCGCTGCCGCGATCACGCAGCTCCGTGAACTCGGACTCGAACCGGTATTGCTCACCGGCGACAACGAGGCAACGGCACGTTCGGTCGCCGCCCAGGTCGGGATCGATCAGGTCCACGCCGAGGTGATGCCTTCCGACAAGGTGGCCGTCGTGGCCGAACTGCAAGGTTCCGGCAAATGCGTCGCGATGGTCGGGGACGGTGTCAACGACGCTGCCGCGCTGGCACAGGCGGACCTCGGGATCGCGATGGGCTCCGGCACCGACGCCGCGATCCAAGCGAGTGATCTGACGCTGATCCGCAGCGACCTGATGTCGGCGGCCGATGCGATCCGGCTGTCTCGACGAACGCTCGCCACGATCAAGGGCAATCTGTTCTGGGCCTTTGCGTACAACGTGTTGGCGATCCCGCTCGCCATGTCGGGCCGCCTTTCGCCGGCGATCGCGGGTGCGGCCATGGCGTTCTCCAGCGTCTTCGTGGTGTCGAACTCGCTGCGCCTCAAGCGGTTCCAGCCCGCCGACTGACGACCGTTCGCCACCTACCATCGCGGACGTGTCCGAACGCGATGTCATCGACCAGAGCACCCAGCCGGCGACGCATGCTTCGCTACTCGGCGACCTGAGAGCGTTGGGCGTCGAGCCGGGGATGACCGTCATGGCACATACCTCGCTGTCGGGCGTCGGGTATGTCGCCGGCGGAGCGCTCGGGGTGGTGCTCGCCCTGCTCGAGGCGGTCGGCGAATCCGGCACGTTGGTGATGCCGACCCATTCGACCGACCTCACCGATCCGGCCGAGTGGTCGAACCCGCCGGTTCCGGAAGCCTGGCGGCGACCGATCCGGGATGGGATGCCGGCCTACGACCGTGCGATGACGCCGACCCGCGAGATGGGTTCGGTGGTCGAGTGCTTCCGGCACGTTCCCGGCGTGATCCGCAGCGAGCATCCGACCGTGTCGGCGGCCGCAGTCGGCCCGAACGCGGAGTTCGTGTCCGCCGGCCACGAGCTCCGCGACGGCCTCGGCGAAGCGTCGCCGCAGGGCCGGGTGTACGAGCTCGACGGCCATGTGCTGTTGCTCGGAGTGAACCACACGAACAACACTTCTTTGCATCTCGCCGAGCGTCGCTCTGCTCCGCCGGACGCACGATGGCGGCCGCAGTCGTCACCGCTGATGATTGATGGCGAGCGCCGATGGGTCACCTACGAGTGTCTCGACGACGACCCGAGCGACTTCGGGGAGATTGGGCAGGCGTTCGCTGACTCCGGTCTCGAGCGCACGGGTCCCGTCGGGGCCGGCACCGGTCGCCTGATGCGATCGCGAGACATCGTGGACTTCGCCACCGACTGGATGAACGCGCACCGGACCTGGCGCCGGACCTGACTCTCGCCCCGCCGTGTCACGCCGGCTCCCGGCGAGCTCGGAGATCAAATCGTCGGATCGCGAGTTGGTCGACCGATGGCTCGAGGTTCACATCGGTGCTTGGCATGCCGCGCAGAGCGTGCTCGACACGATGCTCGCCACGGGGCTGCTGACGCCTTCAGCGAGGATGGTGAGACGGCAGGATGCGGCCGGCCATCGCCAGCCACGGTGGCACTTGGTGGCGGGTCCTGGGAACTCCCACGCCGCTGGGGCCATCGGGCCGAGCAGGTCCGGCAGTGGTGATCGCCGCGGATCAGCTCCATGTTCTGAGCTCGTTGCAGCGAAGATCTCAGCGTCGGCAATCCGGGTGCAGTTGCACATCGGTATGTCGTTCGAGTGCTGAGAAGTCCACGTCGGCGTGGAGGATCTCAGCTCCAGCGCGAACGGCGACTGCGCCGATCAGGCAGTCGATGAGCCTTCGGACGGTTTCTCCACGAGCTCGACAAGATCGGTACATCGACGCGGCTGCGTCGTAGTCGGCGGGAGTCGTGGGCAGCATTGTGGCGCGGGCCAGCAGACCGCGCAGTTGGATCAGATGTCGTTCGTTCCGGGCGCCCGCGAGAACCTCCATCGACACGGCGTCACAAATCGCGAGATCCGCATCGAGCAATCGGTCGACGGCGATACACGCCTCTGAGCCGGTATCGCGCAAGAACTCGATCCACGCCGACGTGTCGACGAGGATCACGCCCTGCTCGCACGCATTTCATCGAGGTCGCCGTCCCAGCCGGTTCCACGCATCGACCGTGCATCGTCGAGATCGAGAGGCTCGCCAGCGACGTGGCGCAGGGCCATGTTCACCGCTTCGCGTTTCGTCCTGAGGTGGTAGCGCTCCATCACTCGCTGGCAGAGTTCTTCGTCGATGTCGATGTTGGTGCGAGCCATACACCAATGATACACAACATGGTCGGTGCGCGAACAGTCCGAGGTCACGCCGAAGACGCCGGCGGTGTGGGGATCGGACGCCCTGCGGATCCTGAGCACACCTGCCCGATGGAACATGCCGACCATCGCTGGCCACGCCAGCCGGAGCACGAGGGGAACGTTGATCGTGGAGAACCCCGAATAGGCAGCGATGGGCGGGCTTCGCCGCACATCGATCTGGCAGGGGAGGTTGCCTCGACGAGATCGCTCGTCGACTGCACAGTCTGGAGCACCTGGCCGAGCGTGTACGTGCGAGAGAGCGCGCGGGTCCAGCAGTCGACGCCCGCGAGCGGGCGGTGTTGCTCACACCGCCGGTGCAGAAATCGCGGACGAGGGTCGAGAATGAATCGGTCTCGAAGACGGCGCGCTCAGCGAAGGACGCGACCAGAGATCATGGTGGGCTCGATCCGGACCCAGATCGGCCGCCACTCCGCCCGGGCCCACGGGATCAGCCCGAGATCGTCGAGCCGGGCCTCCTCGGCCCAGTGCGTGACTTCGCGAGCCAGACCTTGCACCACCACGCTCCAGCCTGATCGCGTGTCGGCATCCCAGCGGTCGACTTCGAAGCAGACGTGTTGCTGCTCGGCGGCAGCGGCGAGCTTGTGGCCCTCGAGGGTCCGGAACACGACACTGTGCTCGTACCAACTGAAGTTGACGGGGAGCACGAGCAACTCGCCATCGGTCGAGAACCCGATGCGGCCGATCGGTGTCGATTCCAGCAGCTCGACACACGTCGCCTCGTCGAGGACGCCCATCTTCGACGTCACGTCGATGGCCACGTACTCGGGATCACTCGAACTGGTCATCGGCACCTCCGATGTACAGGCCGTGGCGGTCGAGCCGAGGCGCTGGCAGCACACATGACGCCAACGTAGTTCCCACCGAGGGTCCTTGCCAGCAACCGTGGCTGAACGCTCGGCAAATGCCGAGCCACGGCACGATCGGCTCGTCACGGCCGGCGGACTCGATCGGCGGGGCCAGAGCGCATTCCCGAGCGGAATCGGTCGAGCGGAGGTGTCGATCCTTCGTGGGTCGGTCGGCGCTGCTGGGCCCGCTGACATGCGTGGATGGACAGCTCCACCGGTGAGTCGTTGAGACCGTCGACGACATGATCGCCCGGATCGAGCACCGATCGAAGGGCCGGTTGTCGCGAGCCGATGCGGTCACCGCGATCACGGACGAACGTGCTCGTCGTTGACGCCTCGGTGATCGCTCCCGCGGTCGCCGACGGCGGACCCGATGGCGCGGCATGCCGCGCACGAATCAAGGGAGCATCACTTGCCGCACCCGATCTGCTCCGAGTCGAGGCCGTCTCGGTCATCCGACGCCAACTCGCGAACGGTGCACTCACCCCAGCGCAAGCGAACAACGCGATCGAAGACCTGCTGAACCTCCCCATCATCGTCTACCCGGCCGCACCATTCCTGCGCCGTGCATGGGAGCTGCGAGACATCGCCACCGGCGTACGACGCGTGCTACGTCGCTCTCGCCGAAGCCCTGGGCTGCGCCCTGGCCACCGCCGACCAACGACTCGCCAACGCGCCAGGGGCCCGCTGCCACTTCGACATCGTGTGAGCGTCGTACCAGCAGCCCGCTGAACCAGCACGTCGTACCTGGCGATCGGGTCGCTCGCAACGCCGGGAGCCGATCGCTCGTCACTCGGAATCTTCTGGGCGAAGTGTGCGGCCGCCTGGGCACGCATGACGCGAGCGCAGAGCACGCCCAGCCCATTGCGCGGAGGGCGCCGGGTGCTGTGCGTTCACCCCTGCCGCAGCGTTACCGCGACGTGACGATCAGGTCACCGCGACGTCGCAACCGTCGGATTCGACGATGCGCGTATGCGTACGACAATTCCCATCGATCACGAGCATCTGCATCATGAGTGGCGCAGTGGCCGAGACGAGTCGAGCCGAAGCACCGGCCTCGGTTGCGGTCGTTCCTCCGACCGGAGCAGCAGCCAATCGGTTGCCGGATCCGCGTCGACACGCAGGGTCATCTCCAATGAGACGAGGGGTCGGGGAGCGGGTTCCGCGGTCGCTGTCCGACTCGGACCCGAGTGCGGCCCAGGCGCCCGATCCGCGACAAGGGCGAGCGTCGCAGGCTCGAGACTGCCATCGTCATGACGGCGGTCTCTGTGAGGCGAATCCACACCGCCGCCTCGGAAATGCCATCCGTGTCGAAGCGCGCACCTGGGTGGAAGAGGTCGGGCGACCGCCACGCTTCGAACTCCTCCTGAATCGGGAACTCGTCCCACGGAGGGTCGTGCACGAGTCTCGGCAAGCCCGAACCGCCTGGCTCCTCGATCGTCGCGACGCCCCTTCCCCGAAGGGAACCACGGTCGAGGTCGTCGCCTGTCTTGGCCGAACCGGGGCGGCTTCTCGCCATCACTTCTGACTGTGACCATGGCGAGGTGTCGCGAAAGAGTGACGTAGCTGACGCAGCGGCGAGTTGGCCAGTGCGCTGATGTACTCGGCGAGGGTGTCCGGCGGTCTCGGTCGGGATCGCTGCCTGCCAGCTCCGAATGCCGCCGGTGAGGTTGCGTACGTCGAAGCCGCGAAGCCGAAGCATCCGATAGGCGAAGTACGAGCGCTGGCCCGAGAAGCAGTGGACGATGATGCGCTTGTGCGGATCGAGCTCGCCGATACGGTTGCGCAGCTCGTCGAGCGGGATGTGGATCGAGCCGGGGATGCTGCTGGCGGCGTGCTCGGAGGCACTGCGGACGTCGAGCAGCACCGTCGTTCTCGTCGAGCGCATCGACTTCGAACCAGTGGGCGATCTCGACATCGTCGTTCACCACATTGCGGGCTGCCATGGCGAGGAGGTTGGCCGGGTCTTTCGGCGCTCCGTAGGCCGGGGCGTAGCAGAGTTCGAGTTGGGCGACGTCGTCGACCGAGAGCCCGCCCTGGATCGCCGTTGCGAGGACGTCGATGCGCCGAGCTGCCGATGTCGTCGCCGACGACCTGCGCACCGTAGATCGTGCCGTCCTCGGCCGAGAACACGAGCTTCATGTCGAGCATCTCGGCGCCGGGGTAGTAGCTGACGTGCGACAGGGGATGGACGTGCACGGTCTCGAAGGCGATGCCTGCCCGCCGCAGCAGACGCTCGCTGAGCCCGGTGGCGGCAACGGTGAGGTCGAAGACCCGCACGACCGACGTGCCCCAGGTGCCGCGGTAACGCGAGGGTCGCCCCATCACGTTGTCGGCGGCGACTCGGCCCTGGCGGTTGGCGGGACCAGCGAGCGGGATGCAGCGACCAGTCCTGGGTGACGGGATTGCGGACCTCGATGGCGTCACCGACGGCCCAGATGTGCGGATCGTTGGTGCGCATGTGCTGATTGACCCGGATGCCGCCGAATTCGCCGACATCGAGCCCGCTGCTCGGGCGAGCTGACCTCGGGCTTCACCCCGATGCTCAGGATCACGAGGTCGGTCGGCACTCGTTCGAGCCGGTCGCGAGCACCACGGTCGAGGCCGCGAGCGGTCTTCGCCGTCGGCCGGCTCCTCGAACCCGACGACGGTCGTGTTCACCCGAACGTCGATGTCGTGGTCCTCCAGCTGCCGGTGCGGCCAGAACGCCATGTCCTCGTCGACGGCACCCAGAACTGCGGGGCGGCCTCGATCAACGTGACCGCCATGCCGAGGTGCGTGAGCTGCTCGACCATCTCGAGTCCGATGTAGCCGGCACCCACCACGGTGGCGTGCGCGCGGCAGAACCCTCTTGTTCCACTCGATCACGGCGTCCATGTCGGGAATCCACCGAAGGGCGAAGTGACCGGCCCGGTCGATGCCGGGAATCGGTGGGCTCGACGGGGCCGCGCCGGGAGCGAGGACGAGGTCGTCGTAGCGCTCCGAGTAGATCTCGTCCGTCTCGAGGTCGCGAATCTCGACGTGCCTGGTCTCTCGGTCGATGCCGACCGCCTCGCTCCGAGTACGAACGTCGAGATCGAATCGGTTCTTCAGGCCCTCCGGAGTCTGGACCAGCAGGCTCTCGCGATCCTCGATCTCGCCACTGATGTGGAACGGAAGCCCGCAGTTCGCGTAGGAGACGAAACTGCCTCGTTCGATCACGATGATGTGCGCCTCTTCCGACAACCGACGGGCCCGAGCGGCGACGCTGGCACCGCCGGCGACACCACCGACGACGATGATCTTCCTGCTTGAACTCAACATGAGAGCGAACGCTACGGCGTCCTCGCTCCCCGCGGTGGGTACGAGGGCAGGCGGAGCGGACACGTGCCCAGCCCCGGAGCGCCACAACCGCTGTAGCGTGGCCGAGATGACCGGCTGGTGGGACGAGCATGTCATCGATACCGGGCGGCTTCCCTTGTTTCTGTGCCTGCTGGCGTTCGTCATCACGTTCGTGGTCACCAGGCTGATCACTCGTTCGATCCGCGCCGGGCGTGGGCCGTTCGGCGACAACGTGTCGGAGTCGGGTCTCCACATTCATCACGCGGTGCCCGGCGTGATCATCCTCATCTGCGGGGCGTTCCTTGCCGTCGGCGCGCACGGTCAGGCCGGCTGGGCCGAATTGGCTGGTTTGTTGGTCGGCGTCGGCACGTCATTGGTGCTCGACGAGTTCGCGTTGATCCTGCGCCTCGACGACGTCTACTGGTCAGAAGAAGGACGAGTGTCCGTCGAGATCGTCACACTGGCAGCCGCGTGCCTCGGCCTGATCCTGATCGGCGCCAACCCGTTTCGGTTCGACGGATCGGCGGGCGTCGCCGGGGTGATCGGGTCGGTGGTGTCGATCGCCACCCACCTGACGCTGGTGCTGATCACGGTGATGAAGGGCAAGTACCGGACGGCGCTCGTCGGAGCGTTCATGCCGGGCCTGGCGAGCATTGCCGCGATACGACTCGCCCGACCCGACTCGCGCTGGGCGCGCCGTCACTACGACGAGCACAAGCGAGAACGGGCGCGGGGACGAGCCGATCGCTTCGACCGGCGATGGGGGACGACGGCACGCCGCGCGGCCGACCTCGTCGGCGGTCGACCCGCTGACGACCTCGAACCCGACTCATCAAGGTCGTCGCCACGAAGCTGAGCCCGGCTCGAATCGCTCGAGAGCCGGGACGCTCACTATTTTCTCGGCGATGAGCGTCGCCAACGCGGAACGTCCCCCGGTCGATTCGGGTCGACTCGATCCTGCGGGTGATCTGCGACGAGTCGTGTTGTTCGCCGTTGGCGTGATCTTGGTGTACGCCGCGGCAGTCGCAGCGTTCTGGCCGTCGGGCGACGACGACCCGAACCAGGCGATCTTCGTGTTCTTGATGTTCGCACCGACCGCCGGTGCGCTCCTCGCTCGGTTCTTCGGCCCTGGAGTGATCGAGTGGGGTCGCCCGAGCTGGTGGATTCTCGCCGGTCTGATCCCGACCGCCGCCGCGCTTGTCGCCTACCTGGCCGGTGCCGCGGTCGGGTTCGACACCGAAGACCCTGGTGTGCTGGTCGATGCGTTGAAGCTGGCCCCACTGTCGATCACGGCGGCAGCGGTGTCGGCGCTCGGTGAAGAGATCGGCTGGCGTGGGTTCCTGTGGCCGCTCGTCCGCAGTCGATTCGACTTTCTGCGAGCGGCTGCGCTCATCGGAGTGGTGTGGTGGCTGTATCACGTCCCACTGATCCTGTTCGGGTGGTACGGCAGCGTCGCCGGCCTGCCTGCGTTCACGGTTGCGATCGCGGGTTTCACGCTGTTCGTCGGCGTCCTCACCGAGCGTTCCAGGTCGATCTGGCCGAGCGTCATGGCACACGGCGCCTGGAATGCGTTGGTGGCAACGAGCTTCGCAGCGACCGAGGGGGACGACAAGGTGCCAGCGTTCGCGGGAAGCGATGCCCTACTCGGCGAGTTCGGTTGGCTCGCAGCGACGTCGACGCTCATCGTCGGAGTCGCCGCCACGGCCTGGCACCTGCGCACCCAGACACCTTCGTACGACCGAGCCCTCTCCGAGCCGTCGCTGTAGACGCCAGGCCGCCACACCTGCGGTCAGCCGCGCCTTTGACAACGAGCTGCTCGATTCCAACTGCGGCCGCTCATGCTGCTCAGTCGCGACACCATTCCCAGCGGCTGCGCAGCGCGCGGTCGGGCTTGGTTCATCGGCGTGTAGAGCCTGTCGACATCGTCTTTCGGGGTGGGTGATCCTGGGCACCGGATCGTGCCGGTGATCAGCGACTCGTACCGATCACACCATGGACTCGTTCGTACTCGGTCGGCTCAGCGGGCGCGGTGCTCGGTGCCTTCACCCCAGGTCACGATCAACAGCCGGGCGGGACCGAGCGAGTCCGCGGTGTGCCAGGTGCCGGCGGGCATCACCACGAACTGCGGTGCATCGACGGTGACCTGCGAGACGGCGCGGCCGTCGTCCAGGTGGAGCCGCACCCGGCCCTCGGTGACCACGATCAGTTCGTCGCCGTCCGGGTGCATCTCCCAGATGTCCCAATCCACGTCGACCGTCGTCGCGATCACGAGGCGGCCGGTGTGGAGTTCGGTCCGTTCGTCGATGGTCGCCCAGAAATCGTCGGTGACCGGGATGACGGACACGTCGGGGCCCTCGGCCAGATGAACGTAGGTGCTGGTTGCATCGTGGGATTGCATGTGTACGTTCCTCTCGCTGCCCTCAGAGCGGCAACGTGCGGTTGAGGCTGTGCGCTCGGAAGCCGACACTCTCGTACAGATCGGCCGCCGGCTCGTTCGCGACGTAGTGGTTGACCTGTGCCTCGACGCAGCCAGCCTGCCTCGCCCAGTCGAGAAACTCGTCGATCAGTGAGCGGGCGACCCCTGAGCGGCGATGCCCTTCAGTCACGTACATCGACCGGAGTACGGCGTATCGGATCGGCACCCTCGTCGGGACGGATGCTGCGGCGTACGCCATCAGGAGCCCGACCGCAGTGCCGCCGTCGCGCGCCAGGAGCACCACTGCGTCTGGATTCGCAAGCAGTTCGGCGAAGTCCGCCGCGCCGTCGCGGCGGGCCAACCGACGTCGGCGTGGGGTTCGTGCACGCCTGAATCCTCGGCGAACAGCCGGCCCTCCAGGTCGATGACGACATCGACGTCGAATTCGGTGGCCGGGAGCACCTCGATCATCGCGAGCGGGCCGCCGTCTCAGGCGAGCATGCTGCGAAGCATCCAGGCAGTCTTCTCGTGGACCTGCATGCGTTGGGTGAGGAGGTCGGCGGTCGGCTCGTCGCTGGCGCGCTCGACGACGTCGAACATCGAGCGTGCGGTCTTCGCCGTCTGCTCGTGACCCTTGACGAGCCGCCGGATCATCTCCTCGGCGGCCGGTCGGTCGGTGTCTTCTGCGATCGATGACAGTTCGCCGAACTCGCGGTATGTCGCAGGCGCCGGCTCGCCGAGTGCACGGATGCGCTCAGCGATCTCGTCGACCGCCAGGGCGAGTTCGTTGTACTGCGTCTCGAACATGAGGTGAAGCGTGTTGAACATCGGACCCACCACGTTCCAGTGGTAGTTGTGCGTCTTCAGGTACAGCGTGTACGAGTCAGCGAGCACCTTCGAGAGGCCCTCGGCGATCTCGACGCGGTCGCCTTCGCTGATACCGATGTCGATCGTGAGTTCTTCAGCCATGCCGTCAGCCTCGCAGGCGGTGGGTGCCACGACAACGCCCGGTGAACATCCTCCCGGTGGTGATGTGGTTCGACCACCCCCGAATCTGGGAAGATCGAACACCGTGAGTGACATCGACACCGCCACCGACGCCACCTGGCTGTCCTTCGACCACCTCGAGCAGGTTCGGGGCCACCTCCCGATCGTCTACGTCGAGGCGATCCCCGTCCGCGTCGACAGTCTCGGCTACGTCACCGAGATCGGGCTCCTGCTCCGCCAAGCCGCCGACGGGACGATCAGTCGGTTGATCGTGAGCGGTCGGGTGAAGTTCGGTGAGCGTGTTCGCGACGTGCCGATGCGCCATTGTGAGAAGGATCTGGGTCCGATGGCGCTCCCGCAGATCCCGCCGGCGACGGCACCGTTCACCGTCGCCGAGTATTTCCAGGATCCGACCGTCAGCGGCTATCACGACCCGCGGCAGCACGCTGTCAGTCTGGTGTTCATCGTGCCGGTCGACGGCGACTGCGAGCCCACCCAGGAAGCGCTCGACCTCGCATGGTTCACTCCGCCCGAGGTCATGACACCCGAGGTCATCGGCCAGATGACGGGTGGCCAGGATCGACTGCTCCGGCTGGCGCTCGCGCACGTCGGTCTGCTGCCCTGATCGAACGGCTCGTTCGAAACCATCCACCGCCGACATCGGCGTGCCGCGTAGCTTGTCCGTGACATGCCCGTGGCCGATATCGCTCGAACCGCCAGTGCGATGCGAACCGCACTGATCGGACATCCGATGGTGCGATTCGACGCCCCGAAGCTGATCGGGCCGGTGCCGCAGGCTGGCCGCATGGTCGAGACGATCGAGGCTCGCGGCAAACACCTCGAGGTGATGTGGGACGACGGCATCGTGCTGGACACCCATCTCAAGGGGAAGAGCGAGTGGCACGTCTATCGGCAGGGTTCCCCGTGGCGGCGGTCGTGGGAGAAGCTTCGGGCATCCATCCAGACCGATGATTTCGTGGCGGTGTGTTTCGACGCTCCCGTCGTCGAGACGTACCGTCAGCCCGATCGGGAACGGCATCCCGGGCGTGGCCGGCTCGGCCCTGATCTGACCAGGGTCGTCGACTGCAGCGAAGCGGTCGACCTGTTGCTGTCGTATCCGGATCGTGAGGCGCGTCTGCGCGATGTGCTCGTCGACCAGCACGTCATGCAGGGTGTCGGCAACGTCTACCGGTGCGAGGTGTTGTGGGCCGCCGAGCTCAGCCCATGGGCCCACATCGGCGACCTGACCCAGCACGACGCGTCTGCTGATCGTCAACACCGCCGCCAAGATGCTCCGGGTCAATCGAGGGCGGGTGCGCCGTGCCACCACACAACACACGCAGCGGCGGCCTCGCCGTGTACGGTCGAAGCGGCCAGCGGTGCATCCGATGTCACGACACCATCGAGACCCGCCCCGTCGGCCGCACCGGCCGGATGCTGTACTGGTGCCCCGGTTGTCAGGTCCGGCTCGACCGGCGGCTCCCGCCCGAGGTGCGTGACATCGATCCGCACCCGGCGGCCGTGAAGTATCTCAACGAACTCCCGTGGCGGACCCGCGACGACGCCTGATCAACTTCGAGTGACACCCGTCACAGATGATTGAGCGCGCAACAAAACGGGTAACTCACCGTCATGTTGTTCTTCATCTCGTTCTTCATGTTGATCGCCGTGGCGATCATCCTCGTCCCCATGATCACCCGATCCACAGCGCGGGCGCGTCAGGCCCGACCCATCGCCGTCCGGTCGGGCCACGGCGGCGGCTGGTCGGTCGACCGCGTCTCGGCCCGAAGCGATTCGATGTCGCCTGCGGCGCCGAATCAGATGTCGGCGCTGCGCTGACGCCGACGTCAGCGCAGCTCGCGCCGCAATGCGAACCGCAGGCCGCTCCAGGTCTCGTCGATCGCACACACCTTGTTGTCGACCCAGCCCGTCGGCGAGAACTCTTCTCGCAGTAGGTCTTCGGTGATGTCGGTTGCCACCCCGCTCGAACGCCTGGGCCACGCGATCCACACGGTTCCGTTCGGTGCGACCGCGGCGGTGAGCTTCGGCCAGTCGCGGAGCATCGTGGCTCGCCGGGTGTAGAAGGCCACGACCACGTCGACGCCGGGACGAACGTGACGCCGCCATTCGGCGTCGGCGGGCACCTCGCCCAGGATGTCGGAGAAGTCGTCGGGCGCGTGCTCGACGGCGAAGCGGGTTCCGCTCGCGATACCGAGCTTCCTCGGGAGCGGCGTGCCCGCGTACCCGGCGGGCGACGGCATGTCAGCCCCGGCCCATGATGCGGTCGACACGAATTTCGATCGCCACCCGGTCGGCACGTTCCCTGGGCGCCTGGTATCGCTCGGCGTAGGCGGCGACGGCCCGAGCGACACCGTCGGCGTCGGTGACCAGATACGCCTCGCCTTCGAGCGTGAGCCAGCGCCCACCGTCGACCTGGGACACGGCAGCTCGGCATCCGCGCCCCGCGTTCACCGCCTTCTGTGAGCCGGCGAAGCTGATCACGCGTGCGACTCGTTCGTCGGGGTCGTAGCCGAAACCGACGGGCACCACATGTGGTGACCCGTCGGCGCGCAGCGTGGTCAGGGTGGCGAGGTGGCGCTCCTGCAGGAACGAGAGCACCTCGTCGCCGAGTCGGTCGAGTTCGAGTGCCATGCGGCAAGTGTCGCATGTCGGCGCGTCATGCTGCGGAGCGCCGGGTCACTCGGTGGTGATCGCATCCAAGATGTTCATTCGTGACGCCTTGTAGGCCGGGTAGGCCGCAGCGACCACCGCAGCGACCACGGCGAACACGAGCACGAAGATCAACGTGCCGAACGGGATCGTGATGCCGTTGATCACGTTGTTCGGCACCGCGTACGAGAACGCGAGCCCGAACAGGAGGCCGAGCGCGATACCGATGAGCACTCCGAACAACGTGACGATCACCGCCTCGCCGCGCACCGATCGACGAAGCATTCGGCGATTCATGCCGACGGCTCGAAGCAGCCCGATCTCGTGGGTACGTTCGAACACCGACAACGCCAGCGTGATCGCGATACCCAGGAACGAGAAGGCGATCGCCACAGCGAGCAGCAGTGTGACCAGGAACAGCAGCGTGTCGATCTGCGACTTCTGTTCCTCGACGAACTCGTTGTTCGACTGGACACTGGCCTGCGGGAACTCGCTGATCGCCGAATTGATGGCATCGCGGGCGGTCGCCGCCTCGACACCTTCGGCGCGTTTGGCCACGACGAACTGGTCGACGGGGCTCTGGGTCGAGACCGACTCGAGGAGCTCGACCGAGATGAACCAGTTGGCGCCGAGCGAGTTGTCGTCGAAGATCCCGGCAACCGTGACCGATGAATCCTGGCCGTTCTGCCAGGTGACATCGAGCTCGTCACCGACCACAGCGGTCTGCTCGTCGGCGGCATCGCGGTGCACCATGACTCCGTCGGTGGCGGTCACGTCGTCGAAACTGCCGGCTGTCACGTCGAGGTTTGCGAGCTCCGGCAGTGCGGACGGATTGACGGCCGTGAACGTTGCGGTGGAGTCACCGACGTTGGCGCGGATGTTCCGGAACGGCGTGACTGCCGAGAGTTCGGGAATCGCGTCGAGGCGGGTCGAGATCTCGGCGGTCAGCGGCTGGAACGACTCGGAATCGAGCACGATGTAGTCGAACGAGGTGCCCTGTTCGAGGATCCGACCGAACGTGTCGCGGAGCGACGACGTGAACACGGCGGCGCCGGTGATGAGCGTGACCCCGATCATCAGCGCCGAGGCGGTGCGGGCCGTACGGCGTGGCGTGCGGGCAGCGTTGTCGCGAGCGAACCGCCCGGCGGTGCCCAGCATCTTGGCGATCGGAGCGCCGATCGTCTTGCTCACGGGACGGGCGATGGCCGAGCTCAGCGTGGTGACGCCGAACACGATCAGGATTGCGCCGAGACCAGTGAGCAGTCCCCACTGCGAACCGCTGCCCGGCCGGATGAACAGCCCGAATAGGAAAAGGGCGAGCCCGACACCGCCGAGCACGAAACCACGGACCAGACGTTGGCTCAGGCTGAGGGCACCGAAGCCGACCTCCGGACGCATCGCCGCAACCGGTGGGATGCGGGCGGCCCGGATCGCAGGGAGCAGGACCGACACCACCGACACGCCGACACCGACGATCGCAGCGATGACGGCAGTGCGGGGCTTGAACACGAGCGGGGTCGGTGGGAACCCGCCTCCCGCGGCATTGAACGCTGCGATCAGACCCTGGGCGACCAGCAGGCCGCCGAGCATGCCGAGGAGGGTCGCGATCACCGAGACGATCACGGCCTCGCTCAGCACGAGCCGGCGGATCTGCCCGCCGCTGGCGCCGACCGCTCGCAGCAGCGCCAATTCGCGGAGTCGCTGGCTGATCGAGATGTTGTAGATGTTGTTGATCACGAACGTCGCCACGAGCGCCGTGACGAGGGCGAAGACCAGCAGGCCGGTCCCGAAGATCGACACGATCTCGCCGACCTGATCCTTGGTTTCGTCGGCGAGCTGCTCGCCCGTGACGACCTCGGTGCGTTCCGGGATGATCTGCCTGATCGCGTCTCCGACGACGGTGGCATCCGCGTCGTCAGCGACCTTGATGTCGATCGTGTCGACGGTGCCCTCGTCGTCGAGCCAGAAGCCGGCCGAGTCCGGGTCCCAAACGACCGTGGTGGCCCCGACGAAGCCGTCGGAGTTGCCGAGGCCGACGAGGCCGACGATCGTGAAGTCCTCCTGTCCGTCGGTGAGGACGACGCGGATGGTGTCGCCGACGTCGTACCCGATGCGGTCGGCGGTCGCCTTGTCGATGGCGACCTCCTCGAATCCCTCCGGTGCGCGACCGTCTTTCAGCACCACGCCGGACAGACCGCTGTCGGGGTCCCAGGAGACGCCGAGGGTTGGTGCACCCTGGGTCGTGACCACGTTGCCGCTCTCGTCCAGCATCTGCGCGAAGCGCGCATAGCCGGCTTCTGCGACCTGGACGCCGGGGACAGCCGCAACGTCGTCGACGAGCGCCGCCGGGAGGGGGTCGCGAACCGCGTCGAGGTCGTCGACGGTCAGCTCGGAACGGACTTCGAGGTCGATCTCTCCGGTGAGGCCGTCGATCAGGTTGTCGAACGTGCCCTGGAGGCTGTCGGCCAGGACGAACGATCCGGCAACGAATGCAACGCCGGCCAGGATCGCGAGACCGGTGAAGATGCTGCGGCCCAGCCGGGCCCGGAGCGACTTGCGCGCGAGGGTGCCGATCATCGTGATCAGTGCCCCATCTGCTTCATCTGGTCGATGATCCCGTCGGCGTTCGGGTCGGACATGTCGTGCACGATCTTGCCGTCGGCGAGGAACACTGCCCGGTCGGCGAAGGAGGCCGCGTACGGATCGTGGGTGACCATCACGATGGTCTGGCCGAACTCGTCCACCGCCTCGCGCATGAACGTCAGGATCTCGTGACCCGAGTTCGAGTCGAGGTTGCCGGTCGGCTCGTCGGCGAAGGTGATCGTGGGGCGACTGGCGAGTGCTCGTGCGACAGCGACGCGCTGCTGTTGGCCACCCGAGAGTTCGCTCGGTCGGTGGCTCAGGCGGTCGCCGAGTCTGACGGTGTCGATGACCCGCTCGATCCAAGCGGTGTCGCCGTCATCGCCTCCGAGCATCAGCGGCAGCATGATGTTCTCACGGGCGGTCAGCGTGGGGATGAGGTTGAACGCCTGGAACACGAAGCCGACCTGGGTTCGGCGCAGCTCGGTGAGCTGCTTGTCGTTCAACTCGGCGAGGTAGGTCTCGCCGATGAACACTGCGCCCCCGGTCAACGAGTCGAGCCCAGCCAAGCAGTGCAGCAACGTCGACTTGCCGCTGCCGGACGGTCCCATGATCGCGGTGAACCGACCGGGCTCGAACGAGACCGTGACGCCGTCGAGGGCGTGGACCGCTGCATCGTCGACCCCGTAGGTCTTACGGGCGTCGATGGCGCCGGCGGCGGCCGTGAGCGCGGAAGGGGCAGGCGCGGTGTTCGTCATGACCCCATGTCTACGCCTTTCGACGCCCGGAGGGATCCGACCATTGGATGATTCTGGGTGGACCGTGGGGATGAGCCCCGTGGGAAACGTCCACGGCTCCCGCTCGGGCCGCCCGCCAGTACGATCGAATCCCTTGAAGACGTGTCACTCCTGTTCGGAAGATGTTCCCGACGGCGCCCGATTCTGCCCGTCGTGCGGAGTGCCCCAGCACGACGACGCCGCAGCGGCCGAGGCGCGCCGCGTCGTCACCGTCCTCTTCGCCGACCTCGTCGGGTTCACAGCGCTCTCCGAGCATCGCGACCCCGAGAGCGTGAAGCGTCTGGTCGACACCATTTTCGAGCAGCTCGTTCGCGACGTCGAGTCACACGGTGGTGTGGTCGACAAGATGCTCGGCGACGCGATCGTTGCCCTCTTCGGAGCACCGATCGCACATGAGGACGACGCCGACCGGGCCGTCCGCGCTGCATGGGCAATGCAGACGACCCTGCGGGAGTTCCGCGAGAGCAATCCGGCCGATGCCGTCGCGATGCGGATCGGGATCAACACCGGTGAAGTGCTCGTCGGAACGCTGGCCGGCACCGACTACACGGCGATGGGCGATGTCGTGAACACCGCATCGCGCCTGCAGGAGGTCGCTCGACCCGGAGCCGTCCTCGTCGGCCAGCCGACGCAGGAGCTGTGCAGCTCTGCGCTCAGGTTCGAGCGGATCGACTCGATCCAGTTGCGTGGCCGTGAGCAAGCGACGACCGCGTGGCGGGTCGTCGACCTGGAGACGGCGGCCGTCGTTCGGCGCTGGTCGTCCGATGTCCCGTTCGTCGGTCGTGCGGCCGAGCTCGGCATGATGGGCGCCATCACCTCGAGCGCGCTCGCCGGCCGAAGCGCGGTCGCGTCGATCTCCGGCGAGGCAGGGATCGGCAAGTCGAGGCTCGTTCGAGAGGCGATCACTCCGTTGCTCACGGCCCGCCCCGACACGCTGTTGCTCGAGGGCGCGTGCGCACCCTACGGCGAATCCAACGTGTGGTGGCCCGTTGCCGGCGGCTTGATGGCACGCTTCGGGCTCGACCGCAACGCGTCGGTCGACGACTCGCGCCGACGTTTCACCCGGCGACTCGCCGCGGTCGACGACTACCCGCCCGACACGCCCGAGTTCGAGCGTGCGGTCGACGTCGTCATGCACCTGCTGGGTCAACCCTCCGGTCTCGATGTCTTGGGAGCGGCCAGTTTGCGCGATGCCGTGGTGGCGGGTGTCGTCGATGCCCTCCGCCGCCGTGCTCGCCGCGCCCCGGTGATCATCTGGATCGACGACACCCAGTGGGCCGCACCGGTCTTGCTCGAGCTGTTGGAAACGATTGCGAGGCAGCTGGCCGGTCTCCCGCTCGTGATCATCACGACCTGCCGGCCGAACGATCAGGGCTCGATCGATTGGCCGCCGCCGATCGATCCGGCGTTGACGATGCATTTGTCGCTCGACGCGTTGGACCCCGCGGACTCGGCCGCGCTGGTCGGCCGTGCGGCGGGCAAGGTCCTGCGCGAGGGCGTGGTCGAGAGCATCTCGAGCCGCAGTGGCGGCAACCCGTTGTTCCTGATCGAACTGGCTCGGCTCGCTGCGGCTTCGGACGCGACCGACACCGGTGCGCTTCCGGGGTCGATGCGTGCACTCATCGCTTCCCGGCTCGACGAGTTGACCACCACGCAGCGCCAGGTGCTCGACAACGCCTCGATCATCGGCAACCAGGGCCGCGTGATCGCGTTGCGCCAGTTCGCCAACGAGATCGGTCAACAGTTCGACAATGACGATCTCGCTGCTCTCGATACCGCTGGGCTGCTCGTTCGCCAGGGCTCGCGTTGGCAGTTCCGCAGCGACGTTGTTCGTGAGGTCGCCTACCACACCTTGACCAAACAGGTGCGGGCACAGCGTCACGCCGGAGTCGCGCGCTATCTCGCAGCACTCGAACCGGGATTGATCGATCGGCGGGCGCACCATTCGGCGACCGCCGCCGAGTTGCGCGCGGAGATCGGCACCATCAGTCACGTTCCCGACGACATCGCCGACGACGCCGTGCAGCTGCTCACGCGAGCGGCGCGCCGCTGGGCCGATCAGGGCGCTCATCGTCGATGCCTCGGCCTCGTCGACCGGGCTCTGGCGCTCGGTGTGGCCGACCCGGACACTCACCGAACGCTGCTCCTGTTGCAGGTCGAGTCGCTCGTCGATCTGCACGACATGCGGCCGGCCCGCCTCCGCGCCGGCGAGTTGGCCGACTACGCCGAAGCCACGAACGATCGCATCCTGCGCGGTGAGACCTCACGGTTGCTCGGCACGATCGAGCAGGCCGACGGCGATCTCGTCGCGGCGCGCCGTCATCTGACAGCCGCGGTCGACGAGTTCCGGGAGATCGGCGACGAACGGCATCTCGCGGAAGCGTTGCGAGCGCGTGGTTTCGCCGAAGTGTTCGGCGGGTCGCTGGCGGACGCTGATCGATTTCTCGACGAGGCCGAGACCCTCTTCGCAAGGGTGGAGGACCCACGCGGCACCGCCTGGGTCTACCAACACCGGGCGTGGGTGTCGTTCCTGTCGGGAGACCACGACACATCGGAACGGCGTCTCTGGCACTCGATCGATGCCTTCACCGAACTCGAGGACCGGTCCGGCAAGGCCTGGTCGCTCGGCCTGCTCGGGTACGTGTACCACTTCACGCGACGCGATCAGGAGGCACTGACACTCGCGGCCGAGGTGCTCGCCGATGCGAAGCAGTGGGGTGACGACTGGGGTTCGTCGATGATGAGCAACCTCCAGGCGAGCGTCTGGCTCTGGCGTGGCCAGCTGGACGAGGCTCGGATGGCGGCGGAACGATCGCTGGCCGGCTTCCGTCGGATCGACGATCGATTCGGCATGATCCAGGCGCTGAGCACGCTCAATCGGGCGTACGCCGCGTTGGGCCGCGCCGCCGAGGCCGATCGTTCGGTGGAGGAGATCCTGGTCCTGTCCGGCGCCTTCGGCGAGATGGCGTACCCCATGATCGCCGCAGCCGGAACCGCGATGCACCTGGGTCACGGCAAGCGTGCGACCGAGCTGAGCCTCGAAGCCGTCGGTCGGCTCGACACGACGGGCGCGAACGTCGACGAGGGCCGAGTCGTCTCGGCGTTCGGCCAGCTCCTGGCCGGCGATGCCGACGCCACGCTCGCTCAGCTCCTCGATGTCAACGTCGAGGTGTCACCGTTCGCGCTGGCGGCGCGGGCGACGGCCAATGCGGTGCTCGGCGACCATGACCGGGCGCTCGCCGACGTACGTGCGGTCGAATCGATGCAGTCGGTGAGCTACTGGGATCGCGTCGTGGCCCACGTCGCCGGAGCGGCCTCGGCGAGCGGTGCCGAGGCCGACCGGCGTTGTGATGCGTTGGCGACGAGCGTGCAGCAACTCGAGGACGTCGTCGTGTCGTCCTACGCCTCGGACGTGCTGCGTCGGCTCGGTCGAGGCGCGGACGAGGCCGACGACATCAGACTGGCTCCACCCGGCGGGTGGGCCGATTTGGCGGCGGCGCTCGCTTCGAAGCGGTGACACCTGCCGATCGGGCCGGCGTCGTTGCGCCGATCAGCTGGGCTGCTTGGTGACCCGAAGGTAGGGCTTCTGCTCGTCCCAACCGTCAGGGAAGAGCTGCTTGGCTTCCTCGTTGGAGAGCGCGGGCACGATGATCACGTCGTCGCCGTCTCGCCAGTTGGCGGGCGTCGCCACCTTCTTCTCGGCGGTGAGCTGCAATGAGTCGATGACGCGGAGGATCTCGTCGAAGTTGCGGCCCGTCGAGGCCGGGTAGGTGAGGGTCAGCTTGACCTTCTTGTCCGGCCCGATCACGAACACCGACCGCACGGTCAGGGTGTCGTCGGCGTTCGGGTGGATCATGTCGTAGAGGTCGGCGACGGTCCGGTCGGGGTCACCGATCATCGGGAAGTTGACAGCGGTGCCCTGCGTCTCCTCGATGTCGCCTTCCCACCGCTCGTGGGAGTCGACGGGATCGACGGACAGGCCGATGACCTTGACGTTGCGCTTGTCGAACTCCGGCTTGATCTTCGCGACATAGCCGAGTTCGGTCGTGCAGACGGGTGTGAAGTCCTTGGGATGGCTGAAGAGCACACCCCAGGAGTCACCGAGCCACTCGTGGAAGTTGACATCTCCCTGCGTGGTCGGTGCGCTGAAGTCGGGTGCGGTGTCACCCAGTCGGACGGCCATGGTGTGCTCCTCGCTGAAGTCGGATGGTGCATGGACCGAGGCCCGATGAACCATGTGAGATCGTACCGACCGCTCAGCGTGGCGTCGATCCGGCATCGGTCACATCTTGACATGTGACCATTTGGTCACATATTGTGCGTTCCGTGGACGAGGTGTTCAAGGCACTCGCGGATGACAGCCGGCGAGCGTTGCTCGATGCGCTTCGTGAGCGGGACGGTCAGACGTTGAACGAGTTGTGCGCTGTCCGGCCGGACATGAGCCGGTTCGGTGTCATGAAGCACCTTCGGGTGCTCGAAGACGCCCATCTCGTCCTGACCGAGCGCAGGGGGCGAACCAAGTCGCACTACCTGAACGCGATTCCGATCCGGGAGATCCACGACCGCTGGATCGCGCCATACCGAGAACCGGTCGTCGCCGGGCTGCTGGCCCTGCGTGACCGAGCAGAAGGAGCAACAGCATGACGGCCACCGCCCACCTCTACGAGATCTTCATCCGTGCGCCGCGTGAGCGGGTCTGGCAGGCGCTCGTCGATCCCGACGACACGGTGCAGTACTTCCACGGCACGCGTTTCGACTCGTCGTTCGAACCGGGTGCACCGTTCCGCAACGTGATCGTCGACGGCGAACGGTTGGCGGTCGATGGCGTCGTCGAGACGTGCTCGCCACCACACCGACTCGTGATCACCTGGCACGTGGACTACGACGCCGAGATGGCAGCCGAACCGCCCGGCCGCGTCGAATGGACACTGACGCCGGCGAACGCCGACGGATCGGTCACTCGCGTCACGCTCCGACACGGCGACCTGGCGCTCAGTCCGAAGACCTGGGCGCACGTCAAGCTGGGCTGGGTCGCGATCATCGACAGCCTCAAGTCGCTGCTGGAGACCGGCGCGCCCCTTCCCGAGGTCGACGACGAAGCGATCGACACCGATGCCGGTGTGGTCGAGGGCAACTGGCATCGGGCGCAGGCGGTGACATCGAACAACTCCGTGTGGGAGTACCTCGACGATCGGGAGTACACCGATGACGACGCCGACGAACTGCTCCAGCGGGCCTACGCAGCGGCATATCACTGGAAGCGGGCCACCGGCTCGACGGCGGTCAACCTGGCTCGTGCCTCGTGGTTGGTCTCGCGTTCCCACGTCGTGCTCGGACACGGCGAGGTCGCGCTCCACCACGCCGATCGCACGGCGCACTTCGTCGACCGGGCGGGGGAGGACGCTGCCGACTTCGACCACGGCTACGCACATGAGGCTCGGGCTCGTGCGCTCGCGTGTCTCGACCGCACCGACGAGGCGCTGGATGCCTACCGGTCCGCCGCATCGGTCGAGATCGCCGACGAGCAGGATCGATCGATCTACGAAGGTGACCTGGCGTCCGAGCCCTGGTTCGGGCTCGATCGCTGAACGGGATCCCGTGGTTCCGTCAGACGGGCATCAGGCGGGCATCGCCGAAGCCGACACCGAAGCGGACGCACCAGATCACCACCTCGTCGTAGACCGTGAGGTCGACACCCTCGGGGATCTCGTAGTTCTGGTCGCCGATGTTGCCCGTGAGGTCGCCGAGGTCGATGTAGTCGGAGACGTCGCCGGTCGAGCTGTTGACGAGATAGACGTTGAGATCGGGCCCGTTGTCGGTCTCGAAGTTCTCGAACCGGAGGAACCGCTGGCCGGTGCCGTTGCCGAGCACACTGGCCGTCCCGGCGGTCGGATGTGCGTCGGACTCGAACGCGCCGGCGAACTCGGTGACGACTTCGGGTGCTGCGGCCGGTTCCGACGCCTCGGCGACGGGGGTCGTAGCGGGGGTCGTGGCCGGTGTCGTGGTGGCGGGGGCGTCGGCCTCGGCCCCCTGATCGGCAACCGTGCTGGTCGATGCCGAATCTGTTGCCGACTCCGCTGCGGGAGCGGCGGTCGATCCGGCGGACTCCGTCTCGAGTGCGGCCGGTTCGGCATCGAAGACGGGGCCGGCTTCGTCGACGACGTCGTCGATGAACAGGGTCTGGACGCCGAAGAAGCCGAATGCGAGCCAGGCGAGACCGGCGAGGACGACGGCGGCACCTGCGCCGACGCCGATGCGGTGTTTGCGAATGAACGAGAGCATGCAGGTCAGAACCGGGAGCGACGTGGTTTCGTTCCCGGTTCCGTCGGGTTCTGCGGTCGTTCCGAGGCTGTTTCGAGTTCGGACACATTCGCCCGACGTCGGAACGTCGCGTCGCTTCGTTCGCTCGCCTGCGGGTCGTACGACTCTCGACCTGTCCGTGCCTCGTCAGCTGTCGCCACCGGTCGATCCGGTGGCTACGGTGACGTGCATGAGCGTCGAGGTGCCGATCGATCAACTGTTCGCCGACATCGACCGTTGGGGTTTCTGCTACCTGCTGACCGTGTCCGACGATGCACGCCCACATCTGTTGGCACTCCACCCGGTCGTTGCCGTGTCCGACGAGGCCCGAGTGTTGCGCTTCGACGCCGGTGGAGGCCGGGCGTGTCGCAACGCGGCCGAGCGTTCGAGCGTGACGCTGGTCTTTCCACCGGCCGATCATTCGGACGGCATGAGTCTCGTCGTCGACGGTGTGGCGACGGTTGACGCAGCGATCGTCGACGTCGCGCCTACCTGGGCCGTGCTCCACCGACCCGCTCCCTGAGGCTGGCGAGGCGGATCTCAGTCGGCTGCAGGCAGGTCGACCTCGAACCGCGCACCGCCGAGTTCGCTGTGCGACACGGTGATCGTGCCACCAGCGGCGCTGACCACTGTCTCGACCACGGCGAGCCCGAGCCCTGCCCCTCCCTCGTCGCGCACTCGCGCTTCGTCGAGACGTACGAAGCGTTCGAAGATGCGCTCGCGGTCAATCGGGTCGATTCCCGGTCCGTCGTCGTCGACAGCCATCACGACTCGGTCGGCGCTGGTCTCGACCGACACACGAACGACGGTGTCAGCGTGCCGGGCGGCGTTGTCGAACAGATGAGTCACGGCGCGTCCCAACTCGTCGGCGTGACCTCGAACCTGGCCGCCCGAGACGCCACCGATCCGCACCGGCACCCGCCGGGGGCGAGCGGCCGCGGCCAAGACGATGTCGTCGAGGTCGACCACCGATCCCGGCGGTGCCAGGGCCTCGTCATGACGAGCGAGCGCGAGCAGGTCGTCGACGATGGTGCCGAGCCGTTCCGCCTCGGCGAGCACACCGCTCGCGAGTTCGGTGGTGGCGCTCGAGGTTCCGTCGGAGATCGCCACTTCGGCCTGTGTGTGGATCGAGGCGATCGGTGACCGCAGCTCGTGCGAAGCGTCGGCGATGAACTGGCGTCGTCGCTGATCCTCGCGCTGGAGCCGATCGAGCATGTCGTTCATCTCGGTCGCGAGAGCGGCGACCTCGTCGTGGGACGCCGGCACCGGTACTCGCTCGTGGAGTGTCCCGGCTCTGATCTGGCCCGTGTGCTCCGTGATGACCCTGACGGGACGCAGCGCCCGACCGGCGAGCAGCCAGGTGACGAGTCCGGTCAGCAGCATGGCGATCGGGACCGCAGCCCACAGTGCGGCGCGAAGCCGATCGACGGTGAGGTCGATGCCGTCAGCAGGCGCAGTGACGATCACGTCGACACCGGCGATGGTTCGGGTGCCGAAGATGAGCTCGTCCACCGTTCGAATCGGTTCGGGCGGTGCTTGAGGGGCCGGGATCTCGTCAAGGAACTCGCGCTGGAGTTCGCGGAAGAACTCGTCGGAGAACAGCTCCTCGCCGATCTTGACGAGATCGTCGAAGTCGCCGAAATCGCCCATCTCGCCGAGATCGAGGCGCGAGCCGATGTCGTCGTCGATGCGCTGGTCCAGTTCGGCCAGGAAGTCATCGAGCGAGGCGCCGCCGCCGGCGAAGATGTCGTACGGCGCCGCGAAGACCGACTGTGGATTGAGCTCGCTCGACAACTGCTCCAGTCGCGCCCCGTGATCAACGGGCCGCCGGCGCTCAGCGGCGTCCGACCGTCGACCCGGATCCGCCCGTCCTCGTCGATGTCGCCGAGCACGCCGGCGACCGGGGCGACGACGAGGTGGCGGTCGTCGCGGAACGTACGGAGACGGTCGAGCGCTCCCGACTCGTCGAGGGTCGACGTCAGCGCCGCCAGGTCGGGCCCGAACAGGGTCGTCAGCTCGGGTGACCCGAGCGCTTCACCACTCGGAGAGATGGCGACGAGCTCGACGCCGAGGGCCGCCCGCTCGGCGGCGATCTCGGCGTCCAGACGGTCGTCGATCAGCGCCGACTCGACCGAGCGAGGGGCGAGGAGCGCGGCCATGACGGCGACGGCACCGACGACCACCACGACTGCCAGCGTGAGCCGGCCGCGAACCGAGCCGATCACGAGCCGCCGCCGGTGAGCTGGTAGCCGACATTGCGCACCGTGCGCACCGCGTCACGTCCGAGTTTGCGGCGGAGATAACCGACATACACCTCGACGATGTTCGGATCACCGTCGAAGTCGTAGCCCCACACCGCATCGATCAGTGTCTGCTTGGCGACCACGTCCGGCGCGCGACGGGCGAGGTGCTCGAGCACGGCGAACTCGCGAGGCGTCAACTCGACCCGTTCACCGTCCGCTCGAACGCACGCGAGCTGGCCGCGGTCGATGGTGAGATCGCCGACATGCAGTTCGTCGGCAGTCACCACCGGCCCTCGCCGGAGCAGTGAACGAAGGCGGGCGAGGAGCACCACCAGCGAGAAGGGTTTGCGGAGGTAGTCGTCCGCGCCCGTGTCCAACGCCTCGGCCTCGTCGTACTCACCGACCTTGGCGGTGAGCATGAGGATGGGGGTCTCGTTGCCGTCGGCCCGCAGATCACGGCACACCTCGTACCCGTTCTTGCCGGGCAGCATGATGTCGAGGATGATTGCGCCGTACTCGACCTCGCTGGCCTGCCAGAGCGCATCGTTGCCGTCGTGCACGATGTCGGTGTCGAAGCCCTCGGCGTTGAGCGCTCGGGCGACCGAACCGCGAGCCGGACCTCGTCGTCGACCACCAGGATGCGCACCCGCACAGTCTGCCCCGTGGGCCTGAGCCTCGCCTGAGAAGCCGCTCAGGTCGTCTCAGCCCCGGTTCAGGACGATTCGGCATCATGTTCGACATGAATCCGTTCGACACCCCTCCTTCCGGCGACCCGCTCTCGTTCGATCCACCTTCGACGCCATCGGATTCCGGCCCTGGTCGTGGCCGGATGGTGTTGGTCGCGGTGCTGACGGCCGGCTTGATCGGTGGTGGCATCGCCGGCATCAGCCAGCTCGCCGCTGCCGATCGTCCCGAGCTCGGGGTGGCGGCGCCCGACGAGCCCACCGACGACACGGTGCCGCCCGTCGACGACGACGAGGCGGAGCCCGAGCCGGACACGCCGACCGACCCGGCCGAGCCGACCGGCGAGTCGGACGCGCAGGTCGTGCTCGACCTCGGTGAGGGCGAGCCGATCGTGATCGACCTGAGCGATGTCGAAGGCGACATCGAGCGGCTCACCGAGTGCATCGGTCTGCCTCCGTTCGGTGCCGGCGACTTTCAGATCGGTGAGTTCGAGCCGGGTGAGCTCCCGAATCTCGACGAGTTCCTCGAAGGTCTGCCGTTCGACCTGGAAGCGTTCGAAGATCTCGAGGGCGAACTGTTCGGTGAGTTCGGCGACTTCGGGACGTTCGAGGCCGACGACGGCAGCGTCACCGTGGTTGGGCCCGATGGTGTGTCGGTCGTCGACCTCGGTGAGAACGGCTCCGTGACCGTGACCAAGGCAGACGGCGAGATCACCGTCGAGACGGACGGCGACGCCACGGTGAGCGATCTCGACGACCTGTTCGGTGAGTTCGGCTCGATCTTCGACGGCGAGTTCGACGGTGAACTCGGTGGTTTGTTCGACGAGCAGCAGATCGACGAATTCCTCGAATCCCTCCCACAGTTCGACGAGCTGCCCGAGTTCGAGTCGATCGACCCGGATCAGGTGCAGTCATGCCTCGACGAGGTGCTCGACCGCTGACCCCCGGCGATGGCGACGGCCCGGTTGTCACGCCGGCGCCCAGGCCGTGCCACCGTCGACCTTGATGATCGATCCGGTGGTGTAGCTCGATGCGGCACTGGCCAGGTACAGCGCTGCTCCGACGATCTCTCCCGCTTCGCCTCCACGGCGGAGCGGGATCGTCGTTTTCGCTCGCTCCTCGAACGCCGTCATGTCCCAGGACTTGCTGATGTCGGTGAGGAATGGGCCGGGCATGATGCCGTTCGTCCGGACGGTCGGTCCGAACATGTGGGCGAGCGCCACGGTCAGCACGTTGAGGCCGGCCTTGGCCGCACCGTACGGCACCTCGTTCGGCGACGGTTGCAGGGCCGAGGTGCTGCTGACGTTGACGATGCTTCCTCCGTCGTGCTCGACCATGTGCTCGGCGGCCAGTGCTGCCAGTCGGAACGGTCCCTTGAGATTGACGGCGATCACCTTGTCGAAGAGGTCCTCCGACACCTCTCCGAGCGAGGGGTACAGCGGTGACATCCCGGCATTGTTGACGAGCACGTCGACCCGACCGAATCGTCGGACCGTGGTCTCGATCAACGCATCACAGTCGCTCCACCGGCCGACATGGCATCCGACGCCGAGCGCCTCGATGCCGTGGGCGTCGGTGAGTTCGGCGGCGAGGGCCTCGCACGCCGGAGCCTTCCGGCTCGCGACGACGACACTCGCACCGCGTTCGGCGAACGCCCGGCACATCCGCGGCCCAGACCTCGACTCCCACCGGTCACCACCGTGATCTTCCCGGTCAGATCGAACAAATCGTCAGTGTCGGTCACGGGTCGCCTCCTCATCGATTCCTGCGAGTCTCGCCGCTCCGGTCGGAATCGGCGGGATCGGATGCTCGCCGCCTCCCGGCGGCCGAGCGTGACAGATCCGGTCTCGATCAGGAGGACGACGGCGCCAAAATTGGCCCACGCGTCCACCGTCGCCGGTTAAGTTCACATCAGGGACTGCCGAAGGAGCACCTATGAAGATGCATCGACTGGGCGCAATCGTAGTGATCGGGCTGCTCGCAGCGTGTGGGAGCAGCGACGACGAGCCGGCCGCCGGGAGCTCTGAGGAGACCGCCGCACCAGCCGACGAGCCGACTGCCGAAAGCGAGCCGGCCGGTGACAGCACGGCCGAGGACAATGCGCAGGCCGCCGACGCCGACGATGCCGCTGACGACGACGCCGCTGACGCAGACGCCGCTACGCAGACGCCGACGCCGACGCCGCCGCTGACGACGACGGTGATGACGGCAACACGGTGTCGATCGACAGTCTTGACGACATCCCACAGGAATGTCGTGACCTCCTCGGCGACTTCCTCCGCGACATCGAACCGCTCGTGTCCGACATCGACTGGGGGAACGCCACGATGTCGGACCTCGAAGCACTCGGCACGTCGATCGATGAACCGGTGTCGGACATGGACGTCAAGATGGAACAGGCGGGCTGCGACGACATCGACTTCGATGGTGACGACGAGCAGGGTTTTGAACTCTCGCTCGAGTTGGCTCGCCAGGAGGCCCCTGGGGCCGTTGCTTGGCTCGAGTTCCTCCGCGAGGTGTCGACGGCGTTCGACACGTCCGGAACCGCTGTCGATTCGGCTGACGCCCCAGAGGACTGCGATGCTGCACTCGAAGCGGTTCGAGATCTCATGTCGGAATCCGAGACCATGACGGACCTGCCCGTCGATCAGCTGATGTCGGCCGCCTCGATCCTGCAATCGATCACCTCCCTGTGCAGCATCGATGAGATGGCCGCACTGTTCGACGACCCGGCGTTCACAGAATGGTCCGGCGGCTGATCGAGACGTCGTCGAAGCACCGACTCGCGCGTCGGTTCTCGCCGCCTCGTTGACGACGTGGTGGCGCTCGGGGTCTCGCCCACACGGCCCCAGGTGTTCGGGCCGTGTCCACCCGCAGCGAACGTCCCACGACGCAGCACGTCGTCCGGCGTAACCCCTGCTGCAGCAGCACCAGGGCACGTGCCGGCGGCCCCTGCCCTGGAGTTACTCGACGACATCGAGGCGATGACCTGATTCGTCGATCGGGCCCGGCAGGCTCGGTCCGACCCGAAGACTGCACGCCCGGATCCACGACACGTCCAGGCAGGGTTCTTCAATCCGACAGGCTTCATCTCGGTAGCCTGACGAGTGCCGCATGCTGGTGCGATGCGGTTCAGCCCCAGTAGCTCAGTGGATAGAGCGTCGGTTTCCTAAACCGTGCGTCGCAGGTTCGATTCCTACCTGGGGCGCTACAAAACACCTGGTAGAAGTGGGTGCATCCGAGCCTGTCGGGGTCCGCATTGCATCGTGGTAACGCTGTGGTAACGTGATTTTGTGGCCAGTGGGACGGTGTACCGCCGCAAGGCACTCTCGGGGGCATCGTCCTGGGTGGCCCATGCCACCTGGCAGGAGGGCGGAAAACGGCGTCAGGCGAAGCGATCGTTCCGCACGAAGAAGGAGGCGCAGGCGGCGCTCACCGAGCTCCTCGCCGCCCATCAGTCGGGCACGTTCGTCGCACCGAGCCGGATGCCGATTCGCGACTACATCGAACCGTGGCTGGCCGGCCTCGAGAACCAGGGTCGCCGACCGACGACATTGCTCGGCTACCGCAAGGCGCTCGAGAGCTACTTGTTGCCGCGACTCGGCAACGTCTCGCTGCAGGAGTTGCGCGCCTCCGATCTCGACTCGCTGTACGCCGACCTGCTGCGCACCGGTGGCCGACGCAAGCAGGGTCTGTCGATGACGACGGTCCATCATCTGCACACGGTCGTGAACAAGCTGCTCCACGACGCCGAACGCAAGGGGCTCGTCACGCGCAACGTCGCCAGGCTCGCCAACGCACCGTCGTTGACGACCGCGCGTTCGAAGGGGCCGGAGATGCGGGTGTGGTCACCCGACGAGCTCACGCAGTTCCTTGCGTCGATCGAGGGCAATCGCAACGAGGCGCTGTTTCGGCTGTTGGCGATGACGGGCATGCGGCGCGGTGAGGTCGTCGCACTGCGTTGGTCCGACGTCGATCTCGCCGGATGTCGGTTGACGGTGAACCAGGCCGCCAGCGTGATCGGCGGGGAAGAGTTCGTTGACGTGCCCAAGACTCGCCGTAGCCGCCGAGCGATCGACCTTGATCCGGAGACGGTGTCGCTCCTGAGGCAGCATCGAGCGCGCCAGCGAGAGCTGTTCCTCATGGTCGGGGTGACGGCGACGGCGAGCGACCGTGTGTTCACGAACGAGGTCGGTGATCCGATCCGACCGGACTCGATCGGCCAGGCGTTCCGCCGGCTCGTCGGGGCCGCCGAACTTCCCCGCATCCGGTTGCACGATCTTCGCCACACGCATGCCTCGCACCTGTTGATGGCCGGCATCAACGTGAAAGTCGTCAGCGAGCGCCTCGGACATGCCTCGGTGAGCTTTACCCTCGACACCTACGGCCACGTCATGCCCGGCCAACAAGCCGAAGCAGCCGCGGCTGCCGCTGCACTTGTGCTGCCGAGACAGCAGTCGTGATCCGTTCGGGCCGCCGCCTGCGATGCTCAGACGGGTGGAGCAACGAGTTCGAAGACCTCGATGTGGCTCGGGCGCACCACTGAGAAGTGTGTTCGATCGATCGTCGCGACCCGGGCGGCGGTCAGCCGTTCAGCGATCGCGACGAGACTCGCATCGGTGCCGCCAAGTGGGAGGTCGCGGTATTGGTCGACGAGTTCTCTCACGCGTCGCCAGTCGTCGGCCGTCAGGGATTCGATCCGGAGGCCCCCATCGAGAACGGAGTCGTACAGGGCGACTTCGGCGCTCGGCCCGAGCCTGCGATCAAGCAGATACGCCGCTTCTGCGATCACCATCGAGGTCGTGATAAACGGCCCCGGGTCTGTGTTGAGGAGGTCGCGGTACTGCACATGATGCCGATCGTCGCGATCCGCCGCCGCGACCAGGGGCCCGGTGTCGACGATCAGCACGCGTCAGCTCTGACCGAAGCCATCAGCGAGGAGATCCTCGATTTGATGGCTGATCCCCTCGCCGCTTGCGCCGATCCCCACGAATGCGAGCTTCGGTTGCTCGCTTGGGGTGTCGAGCACGTGACCTTGGAGGAGTTCGGTTGCTAGTTCGTCAGCTGTCGTCCCGCGTGCGGCAGCGGCGGCCTCGAGTTTGCGGGCAAGCTCGTCTGGCACGTGGAGAGTGGACGACATTCTTCGAAGTATATGTGGCCCCTGCGTGGCGCGCAGGCGCGTCGACCAGCGCTGCTGTCGGTGCACCGCTGCCAGCGATGACGCGATCGCGAACGACGTGCCAGAGCGTGTTCTCAATCCCGCGCGACTGCGAGGCAGGCCCGCACATCATCGTCGGTGAGCGACGGGTACTCGTCGAGGATTTCGGCGACAGTCTTCCGTCTGCGATGAGGTCGAGGACCAGCCCGACCCAGATGCGCGTGCCGCGCACGGTCGGCTTGCCGAAGCACACGGTGGGATCCACCGAGATCCGTTCGACGAGATCATGCGCATCCACATGTCCACTGTACTTCGGGAGGAAAACCCGGGCCGGCGGAGATCGCATCGTTTCGCCGTCAGAGACCGAGTTCGAAGCCGTCGTCGGGACGGGTGATCGCAGGAGTGCGGAGTCTGGCGAGTCTGGCGCGGAGTTCTACGTTGTGATCGGCGATGGGCTCCTCGAGCGGTTCGAGTTCGCGCCTGCTGGTTCGTTGCTCGCGGGAGGCCACGAGTTCCGCGAGCCTCTGGCTGTCGTCGTGCCGGGTGCGCGATATGTGGTCGGATCGGCGAGCGCCCGGCGGTGAGTGGTGGGTGTGTCCGGTGGCGACGGCGAGTGAGACATTGACATCGAGGTTGGCGAGGCGTCGGCGTTCGTGTTCGGCGGGGTCGAGGTTGTTGTGGCGGAGTTGGCGGCGTCGGTCGATGGCGGTGTCGAGCGTGTCGCTGTGGTTGTGGCAGATGTCGATGAAGGCTTGGTGGGCGGTCCAGGGTTCGGTGGGTTGTTGGAGCGGGCCGTGTTGCTGATCGGGTTCGAAGGTGGGCGGATGGAAATGGACGTGGTTGGTGTGCCGGCCGCGGGTCATGGCGACGTAGAGAGCGTCGGCACCCATCGATGGTCTGGCGAGGGTGTGGGTTTCATCGACAGTTGCGCCTTGGGCGGCGTGGATCGTGGAGGCGTAGGCGATGTCGAGGTGCCCTTCGGTGATGTAGCGCGCGGGGATGGGTGCGGTGGTGCCGTGGCGCGTGGTGACGGTGAGCCCGCCGAGGGGGTGGGGGCCGATGATGGTGTAGCGGTCGCCGTTGCGGACGAAGTCGTCGCAGTCGGCGGTGAGCTGGATACGCCGGTCGTTGCGTCGCGCCATGACACGTTGGCCGGGGTAGAAGCGGTGGCCGTCGATATCGAACCCGGCGGCAGCGTCGAGATGGCCGGTCTCGAGCAGCGTCTCGGTGACGGTGTGGTTGAGTCGGTCGACGGTGTGGCGGGTGTGGGTGAGCACCAATACGTCAATGCCGTGGGTGTGGAGTCGGGCAGCGTGGCGGGCGAGACGTTCGATGGCGGTGTCGAGGTCGCGGTGGGCGTGGATGCGGTGGTGGCGGTCGTAGGTGTCTGCGACGTTCGGATCTCGGTCGCGAAGTTTGAGTGTTGCGTCGGCTTCCCAGGGGTGGGTGAAGCGGTGGAGTTCGGTCAGGTGATGGGTGAGGGCGTCGGGGTCGTGGACGAGTTCGGCGAACATGTCGCCGGCGCCGATGGAGCCGAGTTGTTGGTGGTCGCCGACGAGCACGGTTCGCCATCTGTTCGCGGTGGCGAGTTGGTGGTAGGCGAAGAGTCGGGTGGTGTCGACCATGCCGGCTTCGTCGATGACCACGACGGTCCCGGGTGCGAGTCGATGGGTGGGTCGGGGGCCGTCGGGCCGGTGGTGTTCGTGGAGGAGCTTGTCGATCGTGTCGGCTCGGATGCCGGCACCTTGGGAGAGTTCGTCCGCGGCGCGAGCGGTCGGCGCGAGCCCGTAGACGTCAATACCCGCCCGCCGCCAGGCGTCCGTCGCGGCGCGCAGCATGCGGGTCTTGCCCGACCCGGCCGGTCCGACGACGGTCGCCACGTTCGTTGGTTGCTCGGTCAGCGCGGTGACGGTGGCGGTCTGTCCGGCGTCGAGCCCGTCGAGTGTGCCGGCGCCGACGGCGCGGTGCCGGGTGGGGGAGCGGCCAGTGGCCCAGTCGACGATGGCTTGTTCTGTCGCGAGCTGGGTGCGGGTCGTGTAGGTGACGGCCGACGGCGCGACCCACACGGGTCGGTTGTCGGACCGCCGACGTTGACCGTCCCAAGGCGGTGCCTGGCCGATGGTGTCGGGGGCGAGTTCGACAATCTCGGGGTTGGCGAGGATCTGGGTGCGGAGCTGCTCGACGGTGTCGATCACGTCACCGGCCGATCCTCCGACGACGTGAGCGGCGATGGCTTGGGTGAGATGCGCGTCGGTCCAGTTCGCCCGCCTGTCGGTGAGGTCCGTAGTGATCTGCTCGGTGTCGACGACCCGGCGCGGGAGCGGGGCCTCATGGGAGCATGCGTCGGCGATCATGAGGTCGATGTCGACACCGAGCGCGTCGGCTTCGCGGGTCCAGCGTTGGCGGAGCGTGTCGGTGTCCAACGACGCATCGGAACTCTTGGTGTCGCGGGTGGCGACGGTGATCGTCTTGTGTGCTTTGCCGACCTCGACCGGGGTGGGGTCGCGTCCCTCCCGCTCGGCGAACTCGGCGATCCAGTCGACGAGTTGGCCTTCGATGTCGGTCGACCGTGTCGACCACGCCTCGATCAGCTCGGGGTTGATGCCGACGACGTTGGCTTGGCCGTGCTCGGACACCGGTCCGAACCGCACCCCCAACTTGGCCATGAGTTCGGAGCGCAGCGCGGCTTGGTAGACGGTCCCGGCGGCTTTGGCTTGTCGGTAGAACTGGCGGCCGTCGATCGTGCGCCACTTGCCGTCGTGTTCGGTTCTGACGGCGTTGATGACCAACACATGATCGTGGAGCTGCGGATCCAACGCCCGCGACGTGCGATGCCGATACGCCACCGCGACCAACCCATCAGAGTCAACGACGGCGTGGCCGCCTTGGCCGATGCGGGTGTAGGAGGCGTGCGCGTCGAGGTACTCGAGCCCTGCCGCGACCGCTGCGTCCTGGGCTTGCGTCACCGCCAACGTGACGCCGGGGTCACCGAGTGCGTAGAGCACGGACACGGACTTCGGTGCCGAGAACGTCGCGTCGAATGCGTTCACCGACCGCGCTGACGGCGCCCGACCCAACCGTGTCCCATCCGGCGCCACCTTCGCCGCCAGGAGAAGCGAAGCGTCGGTCTCGGTGACGTCGGCGCCGAGTGTGGCGCCGATGAGGTCGGCGCGGCCCATCCACCGGCCAGGTGATTCACCCTCGCCGGCGTAGTAGTCCTCCAACCCAGCGGCGACCGAGTTCTGGTAGTACTGCCAGTTCCCAGCACCAACCTTGCCGACACTCAACACAACGTCCCCGATTCGAGGACACGGCCGCTCGCACGAGGGGCGACACGATCGGTGGCACGACGCACCATCGGGTCTGCATCTTCAGTGCAAATGTCTGAAGCTTCTTCGTGACCGGAATCGGGAAGCGGTAACACGGCACGGTCTCCTCAGGACTCGAGGCTCAGGACGAGCTGATCCGAGGGCTGCGACGACGCGGCAGTGCGACGACGAGCAGCATTCGCAGCGGGAGTCGACGGACCGGAAGCGGAGGTGTCGATGATCGACAGGCAGGCGGTCGGGATGTTCAGTCGGTATCCGCCGGCGGAGAAGCTGCCACTGCTTGTGCGGCACTGATGGGGCTCGATGACGCCGAGGTCGCGCAGACGTGTCGTGGCGCGATGCACGGTGTCCTTTGCGACGCCGAGCGACGCGGCGAGTGAGCGAACCGACACGGCCGCTACGCGCCGGTTGTCGTCGCCGTCGCCGTCGATGTTGGATTGCTCGAGCATCTCTTCGAGCACCATCCACGCCGACGCACCGACCCGGCGCCGCAACACATGCGCTGCAGGGCCGAGCACGACCTGGCCCCGAACGGACGCCTCAGCGGTCAACGGTGACCTCGTCGATCGGTGCCGGGGCGTCGCACAGTCGCACGACTCGCCCGGTCGTCGCGAGTTCCATCAGCGCCCACCGCGGCACCCGCAGACACTGCGAACCGAGACGGATCACCGGCAGCCCGGCCGTGCCACCCGACGCCAGGTATTCGCGAGCGAGCTGGTAGCCGAGCGAGCGGCCGATCCGTAACACGTCGGTCGCCTCCGACGACCGTCAACAGCGGACGATCGACGTCCGGTTCAGACGGCACAACATGCTCCGACGACGGCATAGTCGACCAGAACTACACACCTGGCATTCACACCGCAAGACCCCACCCCCACGGCCATCCGGACTCACCGGACGCAACGGTCAGCAACGGACAACCACGGACACCAGCGGACACTTACGCACGGCTCAACCCGACAGAAAGTCACGAAACCGTAACCGTCCTTGGAACGAGGACACGGCCCTCGTCGGCACGTCGAACCGGTTCGGCCTACAGGCAGCACCAGCCGGAACGGGCGGCGGTGTCAAGGTGGAGCACCCGTCGCGAAGCAGGCTGAACGACCTTGACACCGACACCCGACCGGCACACCATCACCGCCCGGCCGAGCCCACCCGCACACCGCTCACCCGGTAGGGCGGGCGAACATTATCGACCTCTGATCATGCGCATAATGCCGGCTATTGCTCGTGTCACGCCGGTCTCGCAAGCGAGCAATACCGGACGGTGTTCTCGTCGTCGCGAGCGAGATTGTGCTTCTCTCGGCGAGGCCATTGCCGAAACCAGGACGGGGGCGCTCCGCCCCACTTGTGAGTTTGCGCCGTTTCGGAGCTGCGGCCAAGCGGCGGAACCCGTTCGGGTACCTCATCGGGACGATGACCTCGCACCACCGTCTCAAACACTCACGAGAGCTGCGAAGTCCGGCATCTGTGCCACGGTGACAGGCACCTATGGGCCGGCATCGAACTCCTTCACTCGCTCGCAAGCCACGGCGAGTCCTCGATCGCACGCCCGTCTCCACCAGGCTTCGGCTCCGTCCTCACCGTCGATGTCGCCACGCTCCTTGAGCAGGACCCCGAGGTTGTACATCGCACCGGCGTGATCAAGCGCAGCGGCGCGTCGTCCACCAGGCTTCGGCTCCGTCCTCACCGTCGATGTCGCCACGCTCGTTGAGCAGGACCCCGAGGTTGTACATCGCATCGGCGTGATCAAGCGCAGCGGCGCGTCGATACCAGGCTTCGGCTCCGTCCTCACCGTCGATGTCGCCACGCTCCTTGAGCAGGACCCCGAGGTTGGACATCGCACCGGCGTGATCAAGCGCAGCGGCGCGTCGATACCAGGCTTCGGCTCCGTCCTCACCGTCGATGTCGCCACGCTCGTTGAGCAGGACCCCGAGGTTGGACATCGCACCGGCGTGATCAAGCGCAGCGGCGCGTCGATACCAGGCTTCGGCTCCGTCCTCACCGTCGATGTCGCCACGCTTCTTGAGCAGGACCCCGAGGTTGGACATCGCACCGGCGTGATCAAGCGCAGCGGCGCGTCGATACCAGGCTTCGGCTCCGTCCTCACCGTCGATGTCGCCACGCTCGTTGAGCAGGACCCCGAGGTTGGACATCGCATCGGCGTGATCAAGCGCAGCGGCGCGTCTCCACCAGGCTTCGGCTCCGTCCTCACCGTCGATGTCGCCACGCTTCTTGAGCAGGACCCCGAGGTTGGACATCGCATCGGCGTGATCAAGCGCAGCGGCGCGTCGATCCACCAGGCTTCGGCTCCGTCCTCACCGTCGATGTCGCCACGCTCCTTGAGCAGGACCCCGAGGTTGGACATCGCATCGACGTGATCAAGCGCAGCGGCGCGTCATCCACCAGGCTTCGGCTCCGTCCTCACCGTCGATGTCGCCACGCTCGTTGAGCAGGACCCCGAGGTTGGACATCGCATCGGCGTGATCAAGCGCAGCGGCGCGTCGATACCAGGCTTCGGCTCCGTCCTCACCGTCGATGTCGCCACGCTCCTTGAGCAGGACCCCGAGGTTGTACATCGCATCGGCGTGATCAAGCGCAGCGGCGCGTCGCCACCAGGCTTCGGCTCCGTCCTCACCGTCGATGTCGCCACGCTCCTCGAGCAGGACCCCGAGGTTGGACATCGCATCGGCGTGATCAAGCGCAGCGGCGCGCCTCCAAGCGACGATCGCTCGGTCGTAATCGCTGCGCCGGTACGCGGCAACTCCTACCGCCTGCAGGGTCGATGAGCTCTCAGTCTCCAGAGAGTGTTGCCAGGCTGTTCCCGAAGGCGATACGACGCCGCTCAGAAGCTGCACGGTGAGATCGCCAGCCGAGAATCCGCCTCGATGGTGATCGACGAGGGCGACCGTCGTTCGGATCTGTCTCGTCGCCCACGCCACAGCCTCGTCGAACTCACCCCGACTCACCTCGACTCCCGGCTCAGCGGCATGTCTCCAGATGCCGAACAACGAGTCTGGGTCGCACGGATCGAGACGCCCGCACATGGTCCACTCGACCGCGGCTCGTACGACGCCCATACCCGCTGGCGAAGGCGGCTCATTGCCGTGGCGGCATTGGCCGATGGTGCGCTCAAGTTCGGCGACGGCAAGCAGGAACGCTCCGTAGCCGTACCGGTCGACGGTGCTTCGTTCTGCCATCGTGAGCGACGACACGACGGCCCGATCAAGTTCGTTGCAGGTGATCGGCTGCATGGCGACTGGCTCGCATCGCCCCACGATCTCATCGAGCGCAGAACGGATCGACGGCCCATCGTTGTGAGCGATGTGGGGAGCGCCTTTGCCTCCCCGCGTTGCGACGACGATGCGCACACCCGGAAGGTCGCACCAGCGCAGGAGGTCCAGGTGAGTAGTTCCTTGCGCAACGAATCGTTCGATGTCGTCGAGCCACAGCACGCATCGACGATCGCGTGGCGGCGAGGGTGCGCAGTCCGGGGCGATCAGGTTGACGATGCCAGCGTGCTCGTCGGGCTTGACGACGACGAGGCTTGGGTCGAGTCGCCGGACCGCTTCGTAGATGGCTCGAGACTTGCCTACTCCGGAGTGCCCGTCGAGCATCACGATTGGTTGGCCGGCGCCATTGAGTGCTTCGCGCAGACGGGTGTCGAGTACATCATCGATCAGGCGCTGTTGGTATCGCGGGAGTGGTTCGTTCGTTCGGGCGGTCGCCTTCTCGACGCGTAGTTCGAACGCATCAAGCTGACCAATCGGCTTGATGAAGTCGACGCCGGATCCCAGTAGCGACCGCTCGACCTGACGCTCGACCCGCTGTCCCTGCACGACCGCCACGAGCTTCCCGACCGCTGCAACCGCGACCAGGGCGGACCCAACCAGGACGAGCCACCTCGGACCGACGACCGTTCCGAGCCCGCTAACCGCAATCCCGACGCTGGCGACGGCAGCCAGCAGCTGATCGACGCGTGACCACCTCGCTTCCACTCTCGGGACGGTAGCCGGGGAAATCAGATCGCTTTGGCCTGCGAGTGTTCGGTGAGCAGGGTGCGCCCGAAGACGCGCGGACGCTTCTGCTGGGAGGCATCGTTGGCGAGGCCATCTTGAACGAGCGCACCCAGCACCTTCGCCAACCTCATGCGGATGGCCGGCGTCGAACCGCTCCCACCTCACTGACACCTTCAAACGCCCTCAGCTGATGCCGGTAGCCGCTCAGATCCCGCTCCAGCTCGCCGGCCGCAAGGGAGCGACGAAGCTCGGACCCGCTCGAGAATGTTCGCTCGCAGACTCGCCCAACCCTGCTCGGGTACGTCACGTACGCGAGCGGCGACCCGCTCCATAACGCCCACCCCTGCAGGCTCGGACCGTGGGCTCAACGCTGCAGGGCCTCGAACAGCCCCGCTTCCACGCCCGCCCACTCGGTGCGACCCGTGATGGTCAGCATCCCCGCAGCGAAGGTTGCCTCGGCATCGATCTCTGCAGCAGTTGGACACTCGCCGCGCCGAACGAGAGTCATCGTCGAGGGCGAAGTCGTGCTGTGGCCGAGCATCCAGTCGAGGGCTCGAAGCTGTCCGGCGACGTACGGGTGATCGTCCGCCGCAAGAAGACGCTCCCGCCGCTCGACCAATTCATCCTCGCCGTGAAGCTCGGGTGCCGGGCGGGCGATGCCGAGGGCTCGCACGACAGCAAGCGGCTCCTCGTCGGCATACGCGACGATCGGTGGAACCAGCACGTACGGCCAGGTCGCCGACAGGAGTGGCGGGGTGAGCCACAGCTCTGGATCCTCGGACTCGGATCCGTTCTTCCAGAGCTGCGCGAAGAACGAACGGACGCCGGTGTCGTAGCCCCAGATGGACTGGTCGTCGTGGCCGTCGAGCCAGATGGCGTCGCGGAAGTCGTAGCCGGCTCGGGTGCGGTGGTGCCGGGACCATTCGGTGTCGGTGCAGTGTCATTGTGGACCCTCCTGCTTGTGATGGGTGTGGAGGGTGCGCGAGCACCGAGGTGTCCGAGGCGCGTGGCCGATTGGGTCGTCAGCCAGCTTCGGCGAACGTGTCGTCGTTGTCGATGTGTTCGAGCAGCTTCCGTCGGGCGCGTTCGACCGAGGCGAGGAGGTCGTCGTTGCCGCTGGCGTCTGCGTAGGCCTGTTCGGCTTGGCGGATCGGGAACTCGGCGAGCGGGTTGTCGAGCACGCATCCGGATGTGCTGGTCGCACGGAGCACGAGCGCCGGGTCGTCTGCTTCGGCGGCGAGTTCGACGAGGCGACACGCGTAGCTCTGGATGATGTTGGTGGCGCGTACGACGACGCCCTCGCTGTGCGGCCAGAAGTCGTAGCCGCGTCGGGCTCGGAAGAGTGGCCCTCGCATCAGCTCCAGCCCGTCCCGTAGCACCTCGATCGCTTCGCCGGACGAGAGGTGCTTGGACGCGTGGTAGCGGTGTTCGAGGAGGTCGAGGTCGGTGAGAACCAGCGGGCTGACGAGGTAGTGGCTTCGTCCGCCTCGGCCCGGAGCTGCTTCCGGGAGGAGGTCGTGCCCGTCGCTTCCCACGTCCAGCGCACGTCGAAGCTGCGACATGCGGTTCTCGATGGTCTTGCGGGCGCGGTCGGGGCCGACGGCTTCATGGACAAGTCCGATGTGGATCTCGGTTCGGTGGCGCAGGCAGGTGAGCAGCGCGAGCAGTTCGGTCTGGTCGGCGGAGAGCTCGACCCCGTGCGCGCGGGGTTCGCCCATGAGCTGGATCAGCACGTCGTACTGAGGTGGTTCGTACCGGTCATCGAGGCCGTCGTGCGGTTCGCCCTCTGGCTGCGCCGGAGTCAGCAGCGCGGACATGAAGTCGTCGGCTTCGACGGGCTCGGGCTCGGCGTCGCAGATGTCGTCGAGCAGTGCGGCGATCTCGGCCTCCGCTTCGTCAGGCACGTCGGGTGGCCGCAGCTCGACTCCTGACCACCACGCGCTGCCACTCGCGTCGACCTTGATTCGTTCGGTCGCGTCGGCGTGCTCGCCGACGAGTACGACCGCTGTGCCGCTCGATCGCGAGCACAGGGCAACGACTTCGTCGAGGTGTGATCTGTGCTCGGCGTCGATCGATGCGACGTCGACGACGATGACGTGCGGATCGTTGGAGCCGTCGTCGTCATCGAGATTGGCGCGAGCCGCGACGATCGTGGTCCCCGCGGCGACTCGACGGGCGCAGCGGCGACGCGCCGTGTCGAGCGCTCGCTCGACGTCGACGTTGGCGCGAACTCGGTCGTAGCGGCTGGCCGACTCGATCGGCAGGCCGACGAGACTGATGTCCATCGAGACACCGAGTGGGTAGGTGGCGAGTTCGAGCACCATCGATCTGGCGAGGCCGAGGGAGGCGGCGCGGTCGCCCACGATCGCGACGCTGCCGGCCGTCTCGAGATCGAGGAGTACCTCGTCGCTGTTGGCATCGGTTCGGGTCCCGATGGTCACGAGGGCCGGCGTAATGAGTTGGCGATGCGCTTCCACACCTTCGCCGAAGGTGTGCGTCCAGGAGTGACCGCCGTCGACGGTGGCCCAACCACGCGGTGGAACCGGCTCCGGATTCGCGAGGAGAACCTCGATGCGAGCTGCGCCGATCTGGACGGCGCGTACCGCAGGTGGCTGCGGGAGGCGAGAGGCGTGCGGCGTGAACGATCGGAGCAACGCGCTGATCGTCTCGGTGTTTCCCCGGCTGGCCCGTGTCAGCAGCGCCTGCTCGGTTCCGGCGACCCCGCTCGGTGGTTCGGGAAGTCGTCGGCCGGGCACGAGTCGGCTGAGACGTCGGTTTCGAAGTCGGCCGACAGCCGCCGCCAGGCCGGCGGTGAGCAGCGTTCCGACGACGAGCTTCGGCCAAACCGAGCGTTGAACGTCTGTCCAGATCCCGTCGTCCGTCGCCGCGCTCGCTTCGTCCAACGTGGCCGGTCGCGCTGCGGCTGTGTCGACGGGCGGTGATGCCGACGTGACGGTCGGGTCGGCCGAGGGCGGGCCTGTGGTCGGTGGAGCCGGTTGATCCTCACCCTCGGCCGATGGTCGGGGTGCAGCGCCGGTCGTCGGCGGGGGGAGGTCAATGGACTCGCCGGCTGGCGGTGGGGTCGTGCCCAGTGGCGCTGCCGGGTCCGATGCTTCGTCGGTTGTCGGCGCGGCAGGAGGCTGTTCATTGGATGCGACGGCAGTGGGCAGTTCGATGTGCCAGCCAGGGAGGATGAGATCGGGATCGTCGAACGTCCGGCCGTCGGGCATCGTTCGACGGGCGTTGAGGTCCCAGAGATCGGGCCACCGACTCTCGTCGCCGAGATGCTCGGCGGCGATGCCCGAGAGCGTGTCACCGGCGACCACGACGTGAGTTGTCGACGAGATCTCCGGCGCATCGCTTGGAAGCCGGAATGTCCAGCCAGGGTGGATGACTGCTGTATCCGGGGTGAAGACGACGCCTGGTGCGACCTCCTGACCGGCCAACAGTTGCCCCAGTTCGTGGTGTCGTGCGCCGTCGCCCAGCAGTGCCTCTGCGACGTTCCACATCCCGTCGTTCGGTTGCACGACGTACATGTCGGCAGTCGTCGTCGCGATCGGCTCGGCGACGGCGCGCTCGACGATAGGGACGGTCACCGGCATGCCGTCGGGGAACACTCCACCTGCCCAGTCGGCGGACCGGTTCATCGCGATGATGTCGTCGCGGAGGGTCTCGTCGCCGAGGTCGACAGCGATGGACAGCGGGGTGTCGCGGCCGTTTGCGATGATCGTCGTCGTGGCCGCCGCTGACGACACTGTTGCAGCGGATGGATCCGCTGGAGCCGTTGCAGCCGGAGGCGGTTCGACGCTGGCTGCGAGCGGCGTCGATGGAGTTGCGATCGCCGTGGTGGACCAGGAGGAGACGGTCGCCGCGGTCGTGACGGTGCCGAGGAGGGCGACCCTGACGAGTCGGTGCACGAACGTGAGTCGTCGTCGTTGGCCGATCGCGAGCTTGCGCTCCGTTCCTCCCGTCAAGGATTGCGGGACGGTCACGCGATAGGTCTCGGTCGCGACGATTGCGACGATCCAGATCCAGATGGCGACGAACAGCAGGGCTGCGATGCGCATCACGGTGTCGGCGGACACCCGTCCGGTGTCGACCTCGCTCGTGAGCGTCGACCAGTCGGGGTACGGCCGACCGATCAGTGCGGCGACGAGTATCGGTGGCCCGACGACGAGTGCGATCAGAGCGACGATGGCGCCGGTCCGGATGAGGGTGCTGCGGAGACGTGTCATGAGAACTCGAGACGGGCGCGACCTTCTGCGGTTGCGACCAGTTCGGTTGAACCGGTGAAGCGGACGAAGGTGGCGGACCGGCGTTCGGTGATGGTGACGACAACGACATCTCGTGCGGGGAAGGCGACGGTGATGTCGGCGGCGCGCACGCCGAGGCGGGTGGCGTGGTCGACAGCGGCTTGTCGTGCGACGTCTGCGTCGAGACCGTCTGACGGCGAGCCGGTCGCGACCGCAGCCCTGGCGGCGCCTTCCGCAGTGTTGCTCGCGTGCCTCTCAGCGGCGAGGTAGCGGGCGCCGTCGAACACGAGTGCTCCTCCGGCGAGTGCGACGGTGACGAGCAAGATCAGGCCGACCGATACCGAACCCCGATCACCGCCGGCGATCCCGGATGCATTGCGGCCAGCGCTCATCGGCGGAACCGGTCCACGATCTGCTGGTCGGTGACGGTGACGGTACGAACTCCGGGTGTCCAGACACCCGTGAGCGACTGGTTGGCGACCGTGCAACTCACGGTGACGGAGACGAGTGCTCCACGCCAGGTCCCCAGCTCCGACGGCTCCCAGGACATCGCGACTGACGGTGACCCCTGGCAGCGAGTCGGCAGTCCGGATCGTTCGACGGCTCGGGCCGCGGCGGCATTTGCTTCGTCTGGATCATCCGCAATCGAAGCCGCTCGTGCGGCGTCCTGGGCTGAGTTCGTGACCTGGACGCCCGCCGCCGAGAGCCGGCCGAGGTAGCCGATGAAGACGACCATCACGAGTGCGGCAATGCCGAGGTAGACCACCTCGACGGCGGCCACGAATCCGGCGTCGCGCGGTGGGGGTTCTTCATCGTTCCCTCGGAGCAGACTGCGTGACCGACGCTCGGAAGCCGCCGGCATCGAACAGGACGCCGGGTGTGGAGCCTGAGATGGTGACGGTCACGATCCCGTCGACCTCGCCGCACTGGACGGCAACGCCCGACGACCAGCCGCCGGCGCGACGTTCGATCAGTGAGCGTGCGGTGTCGGTACCGGCGGCGCACGTGCCGTCGAAGGCGGCGGCGACGCGGGCTCCCTCGGCGGCGGCCTCGTCGAACACGTTGCGTGCGTGCCAGAAGCTGACGGACTCGACCAGCAAGAGCACGAGTGCGATCATCGCGACGCCTCCGAACATGGTCTCGACCCCGCCGTCGATCGCGCCGCGGTCACCCCGTAGACGCCCGGGTGCAGGCGTGTTCGGGCTGGTGCTACGGACGTCGAGCTCGGGGAGCGCCATCGGACCGGATGTGGATCAGGGGGCGGGCGCGACCGGATCGGGGACGTTGCTCTGGGCGTCGTTGAACACGCCGACGATGAACAGACCAGCAGCGATCGCGATGGCCACGGCGACGGCGAGGAAGATCAACTTCGACGGCGAGTCCTCCACCCCGCGGTCGTCGGCGAGTCGCCGGCCGACGCGGCGGCCGCTGTCGAGCAAGCCCGTGAGAGCGATCGCAAGCCAGACCGCAATGGTGTCGAGTGGTCGTGTCGGTCGTGTCGGTGTTGTGGCTGGGGTGGTGTCCATGGAGTCTCCCTTGGATGGTTGGGGTCAGGTGAAGGCCTCGGAGATCTGTTGCATGACGGGGTACGCGAGGAACAGGACCATGCCGAACACCATCCCCATCGTCGGGAGCGACAGGTTGGCGTTCGCCTTGTCGGCGCGGTCGGTGATCTCGGCGAGTTGCCGCGCACGCATGGCGCTCGCCTCGGTTCGGATCGTCGCGGCGACCGAGACGCCGACGCCTGCTTGCCGCTGCAGCGAGGTGGCGAGGCCCCGCAGTTGGTCCAGGTCGTAGGTGTCGGCCATCGCTCCGAGCGCATCCCACACGGACAGCCCCATCGGTTGGGCGGTGTCGATGGTCTGGCGGAGCAGCTCGAAGCCGAATCCATCTCCGGCATCGGCGGCGAAGGCGACAGCGTCCTCGACCGACCTGTTCGTGGTCAGGGCTACTGCGAGCAGCTGAACGAAGTCGTTCACCGCACGTCGCAACTCCGCCCTGCGACGCCTGGCACGCACTCGAAGGTCCGCGATCACGCGCCATCCGAAGAGGACCGCGGCCGTCGGGACGAGCAGCCACGGGAGCGGTGACCCCGCAACCAGGCCAGCTGCGATCAGAGCGGCGACGGCGACGGTCATCGCGAACGCACTGACGACGACCGCAAGCACGACCGTGCCGATCACGTTCGGCACCGTGTAGCCGACGAGTCGTATCGCCGCGCCGAGGTGATGGTCGACGAGTGCTCCGAGCGGACCGCGTGCGAGTGGCCGCCCGATCCGGTCAGGCCAAGCCGGTTCATGAGCTCGACTCGGCACGTCTGCCCGAACGCGCTCGCTGGACGGCGCGTAACGTGAGCGGCGAAGGTCGGAACGCCCGCACAGTGGCGCTGACCGCTCCGATCGAGAGGGCGGCGACGAGGACAGCGGTCGTCGTCGGCGTCATGACGCGACCTCGTCGGGCAGGCGGAGCCGGTAGCGAGCTCCGAGGTCGTAGCGGCAGAGTCGACGGAGCATGACGAGACACGACGCCCAGAGCAAACACGGGACCAGGAGCCAGATCTGTCCGGGCACGCTGCGGTAAGGAGCCAGGAGATCGGCCGCGAAGAAGACCAGCCCGGCCACGAACAATGCCGTGAGCGTGACGAGGCGACGCATTGCTCGCTGGAAGACGCGACGGGTTCGGTCGATCTCGTCGCGTGCACGCATCTCGTCGCGTGCTGCGGCTGCGAGCTCGTCCAGGGTGTCGTAGATGCGGCCGCCGCCGGCACCGCCACCGACGACGAGGACGATGGCTGCCACTGCGGCGTCGGCGGTTGGGTGGGCGATGTCGTCGGCCAGCCGGCGAAGCGATTCTGGAAGGGGACTGCCCTGCCGACGGCGCAACAGGAAGCTGTGCATCGGGTCCCTGAGTGTGCCAGTGGTGTCCTCGGCAACCAGTTCGACCGCGTTCTCGATCGCCACGCTCGAACGGCGCACGACGTCGCGGAGCTGCTCGAGCCACTGGGCGATCGCCTCGATCGTCTGACGGTCCCGCTTCGTGTCGTCGACCGAGAACAGCCATCGCCATGACCCCGCGAAGAGCCCTGCCGCAGCTGCCGCAACGGGCCACTGCGTTACCGCAAGCACGACGAATCCCACGAGGATCGCAACGACGATCGCACGAGCGTCGCCGGGGGAGGACTGCAGAGGCCGTCTACTTCTGCTTGCCGCAGGATGGAACGCCAACCAGGTCGAGCCGACCCCAGCGACACCGAGTGCGCCGGTGACGAGAGCGAGGACCAACGGCGAGATCATCGTCGGCCGCCCATCGTCTGCAGTGGCTTGTAGGTGTCCTCGCCGGACGACCACCAGCCGGTCGAGAACTCCGGGTCGTGGCGACGGAGGCGCCGCAGCATCGCCGCCTGCGGCTCGTTGATCGGACGCGCCCGTTCGTCCGGTGCGAAGTCAGCGGCCCCGTAGAGCCGATGGAGCACGTACCGCTCGCCGGCGTTCTCCACCGACGGAGCGACGATCTCGGACACCCAGCGACCCTCGATGTTGGTGCCTTCGAGCGCGACCACGAGGTCGATCGCCCGGTACACCTGCGTCTTCACGTCGGGGGCGGCCTGGCCGGTGTCGGAGGCGATGAGATTGACGAGGTTGTCGAGCGCATCCTCCGCATCGCCCCCGTGCACGGTGCCCATCGCGCCCTGGCCGGTCTGCATCGCTCGAACCAGTGGCGCACCTTCGGCACCTCGGACCTCACCGACGATGATCCAGTCCGCCCGCGTGCGCATTGCTGGGCGCATGGCCTCGGCCGGGGTGTAGCCCTTGGAGTCGATCGTCGTCGGGAGGCGCTCCTGGTAGGCGATCACGTAGGGGTGCTTGCCCATCTGCAAGACGTTGAGCTCGAAGTCGGACTCGATCGTGGTGATCACGGCCGACGCGTCGATCTCGGAGATCGTCGCTCGGAGCCACGTGGTCTTGCCCGATCCCATCGGCCCGACGAACAAGATGCCCAGCCCGGCAGCGACCGCTGTCCGCAGCAGCTCGACGATGCCCGCATCGGCTGCGCCGCGGTCGTACAGCTCGTCGAGTGACGCACCGAACAGCGCGGCCCGACGGATGGCGATGTAGGGGCGCTGCACCGGGTCGAAGCCTCCGGCGTGGAATCGGACGCCGGGTTCGAGCTCGAAGTCGACCTCGTGGTTCTCGATGTTGAAGGGACGCCCGTGCGACACCGCCACGTCATAGATGACCCGCTCCAGATCGCGATCCCGAGAGACCAGCGGTGGCCACTCCTCGATCGTTCCGTCGAGTTGCTCCACTCGAACCGGGGCGGACCCGAACACGAGAATGTCGGTCACGTTCGGGTCTCGCAGTGCCCCCATCAGCTTCGGGATCGTGAAGAGCGCAGAGATCACCTGCTCGATCAGGGCGCGCTCGTCGCTGTCGGACATGGGGGCCGTGCGCGTGTCGCGACGACGCGCCGCCAACTCAGGGAGGATCTCGCGTTCGAGTACGAGACGAGTGCGTTCCTCGCGGAGTTGCGTTTCCTCGGTGGTCTCGTTTCGTGCCTTGACCGGGAAGCGGTCCCCGAAGTCACGACGGATCGTCGTTCGCGAGAGTCTCGAGTTCGGTGGGGTCGAGCGTGCTGCCCATCAGCGCGCCACCCCCTCCATGAGCCGATCGAGCGTTGAGCGTGCAGCGGTCGGCAGGTCGCTGCGCCGGATGGAGCGGTGATCGAGCGAGCCGCCTCGGTGAACGTGGTCGACGACCTTGGGATCCCACGGCCACCAGCCGACGAGTCGGTCGCCCAACTCACCCGCTACGGACGGCCCGAACCGCTCAGCCGCCAGGATCGGAGCGTCGACGACGACGAGCCGGGAGGTGTCGAGCGACAGGCCCGCAACGCCGGGCGCCGACTGGCCCTTCGCATCCATCCACGCCACCGTCGACGTCAGTGCCGCCGGTTCCGGTGAGGTCACCATCACGAGCGCGTCTGCTCGCTCGATGATCTGCCATGCCGGCACGTCACCGCCACGAAGCGAACCGACGTCGACGACGACGAGCCCGTCGAGCCGACGAAGGCCGTCCAGCCACGGCCGCCGAGGCGACGCAACAGCGGACCAGGCCTTGAACGAATCCCACGGTGCAGTGACGACGCGCATCTGTCCGAGTGGGCGAGACGCGTACTCGAGGAGGCGATCGGGACGATCGTGGTGTGGCCCGAACGCCACCGCGCCGAGCGAGTCGACGCCGGACAGATCCGGAGCCCGACTCGTGAGAACCCCGCCGCCCGGATCCGCCTCCACCAACCACGTAGGACGCCCGTCCAGGGCGCCAGCAGCCGCGAGCAGGAGCGCGGTCGTTGACGCGCCGACGCCGCGCCACGAACCGACGGCCACGATCGTCACTCGTCAGCCCCCAACGGACGAACCACGAGCACCAGCTCGTCGGTTCCCGCCCAGGCACCGACGAGTGCGGCGTCAGCATCGGCCACTGCCAGGGTCAGCGACGCTTCGTCGGTCTCGGAGATCGACACGGCGACCACCCGCACAGGAACCACGGGCGGCGAGGCAGCCGACCGATCGACGATCGACACGGCGAGCGCCTCATCGCCACGCTGGACTTCCTCCGGGTAGCGACCTGCCCGCAGCACCGCCCCCACCAGACGCTCGCCGGCGAAGGTGTCGGGCGCGTTCGTCACCATCGACGGGCCGAGCAGATCACCCGGCTCGAGATCGACGACAGCGACGGCGCCCACGACCGCCTCCCGTTGTGACGCGACGTAGATCCGGCCGAATCCGTCGTCGTTCGACACGCCAGTGACGCCGATCGCAGAGTCGGGGATCGGTTCGCCGGCCGCAACCGGCTCCACGATCGTCAGCGCGTCGGTGCGGTCCGACGCCGATGACACGGCCCACAGCACGATCATCACGATGAGCACGAACGTCCCGGCAGCCACGAGCAACCACGGCAACCGCACCTTCGGACGAGGCGCCTTTGGCCTGATCGGGGTATCCCGTCGGACCTCGGTGGACGGACGCCGGCTGCGCTCGGTCACGGACATGGCGACTCCTCACTCATTGACGTTCACCGCCACCAGTTCGCCGACCCGGAACGTCGTCGGCGACGACGACCACACGTAGTCGGGTTGCGGCTCGACTGCGCCCGACGCCCAGAACGTGACTGCGAACGTCTGCCGAGCGGTGATCGTCACCTCACCCGGTCCTGGCGGGGTCCACTCGCAGGCACGGTTGGACCCCGGTTCGGCGAAGTCATCCAGGTCGGACGGCCGCTGCGGGAACTCGACTGCCTCACCGACCGGCAGTTGAGATCCAGCGACCACACACGACACGACGCCGGAGAACGGCTCCGACGGACGATCAGGATCGGGCTCGAAATCGACGAGGAAGTCCAGCGCAATCGGCTGGGCGATCAGGTACAACTCCCACCCACGCCAGAACTCGACGTTCGAACGCTGCGCATGCCACGCCGAGCCGTTGATCGCGAGCCACGCGGGGCTGCGCACGACGAGTCCGCCCCAGCGGTCGACCGCAGCGTTCTCGTACACGACCAGGCTGTCGAGCTGCAGCCCGTTGTAGAGGTTGGTCAGCCGAGGTCGAGGATCGAGCATGGGGTCGGTCGCCGGCACGTTGATGATCCGCATGAAGTTTGCGGACCAGAAGGTGTCCGAGCAGTAGACCGAGAAGGTCCGCATTGTCGTCTCCAGCGACCGGGCCGCTGACGGGTCGAACAGTTCGAGGTCACCCGGGAGGGGGTCCGGTGTCACGAGGCCCTCCAGGAAGATCCACTTCGTGGAGCGGATCGGCCGGTACCTCTCGACGACATCCAGAGTGTCGGGGTCGTCCCCCGTCGCGACCCCGCGACACTCGGCGGTCGGCCCGCCCCCGTGTGTCCAGAAGACGGACCCGCCCGGGATGCTGGTGTGCACGCCGATCCCGCCCGATGCATTCCGGATGTGGACCTGACGGGAGCCGGGAATGAGTGGCGGTCCACCACCATCGTCAGGACCCGCGAGGACCGGACTACCGACTGCGGCGAGCACCGCTGTCGAGCACAGGAGCAGTCGCCTCAGGTGCACGCCCGCTCGTCTCTCGTGAGCCGCTCCACGATCCACGTGCCGTCCTTCCGGACGACCGAGGCGATCTGAGGGAACTCCTTCACGCCGCGCGTCTGCCCGTCGGCGAGACTCCCGTCAGCGTTGACGAACACGGTGCCGTCGAGCTGACAGTCGAAGATGAACGCCTCGGTGTCAGACCGCGGGTCTGCGATCACGACCGGCCGCAAGACGATTCCGTCGGTGAGGTCGAGATGTTGGCCCGCCGACGCCGCCGGCCCCAGCACGTTCTCTGCCAGGCGTTGACCGCCGTCGGCCATCGCCGCGGCCAGTCGGTCCGAGGGCTCCGCCGACAACGGCTGCATCGACGCCTGCTCGTGGTACGCGGCTTGCGCCTCGGCGTAGGCGGCGAGGATGTCGCGGTCCTCGGGCAAGGGCGGCACGACGTTCGAGTCGTCTTCGACGGTCTCCGAAGGCACGAAGAACCAGACGTTGTCGATCAGCTCGGTGATCTCCCCCGGTGAGTTCACACCGGGTGCGGAGTCGACCACCGTGCCCAAGCCTTCCGGCAGAAAGCGATCGTCGTCGGGCTCGGTCGGCGGCGTCGACGTCGCAGACGTCGACGTGCTCGGTTCCGTCGCGACGGTCTCGACGGTCGTCGATGGCGGCGGATCGGTCGGCGATGCGGTCGACGACGAGCCGGTGACGACAGGCTCGGAGCCCTGGGACGTGGCCGGGGGCGGCGCCGTGACCTCAGGCTCAGCCGAGGATCCACCGCTGCATCCAGCGGCCATGAGCGCCGTCGCAGCGACGAGCAGGAGTGAGATGCGATTCATGTGACGGCCTCCGTGACCAGGACGAACGAAGCGGCAACCACCGCAACCGCAGTGCCGACCAGGAGCGCCGGACCGAGCGGCCGCTCGCGCTGCCCGCCGGCGAAGCGACTTACCGCAGCGATCAACAGTGCGACCAGCGGGACACCGACCGCCGAAGGCCAATGCTGGGCAGCTACAACGACTCCAGCGCTCGCTGCGAACTTCACGTCGCCGAAGCCGAGGGCCGACGGTTCGGCGAGGTGCATGATCAGCAACGGTGTCGCTGCGACGGTCGCTCCGAGGATGGCCGCCGCGCCCGTGTCGGCTGCATCGCAGGCCACGACACCGAACGCCGTCGCGGAGGCGAGCAATGCGTTGGGCAATCGCCCCGACCGACGGTCGATGAGAGCGGCATACGCAAGGGCGACCAGGGCACCCGCCGTGGGGACGACGAGGAACGCCGTGCGACCCGTGACCAACAGTGCTGTGACAGCGAGGATCGGGACGGCAAGCACCGAGATGTCATGGAGCGTGAACCGAGGCAAGGCGCGAACGCTTGGCGTCGATCGCTCCATCCAGATCTCGCTGGCCGACTCGTGATTCGGCAGAGCGGTGAAGCCCCGCGAGCGATAGAGGTGGAGGGCCACGTCGTTGCTCCGCCGAACGCGAAGCAGGAGCTGGTCCCGGCGCCGGTCAGCGTGATCGACGACGGCGTCCAACAACCGCCCGGCGTCACCGTGACCGCTCCTCGCCGATGCAAGGTTCGTCACCTCGATCCCGTCGCTGCGATCGCGTCCCCAGCGCCGCGAGACGGTGAACCGTCGAGCTGCGGCAACCATCGCTGCAACCGTGAGGATTGCCGACAACGCGAGCCAGAGCAGTCGGCCGCCCAACGAGAGAGTGCCCGGTGCGATCGACACGGCCACCGCTGGCATTGCGACGAGGACAACCAGCACCACCAAGCTGAGCCGGCCCGCCCGCGTCGATGGGACTCGGCCGAGCGAACAGATCGCTCCTCCCGACACGACCAGTCGGCCGGAGGTGGCCAGATGGAGGAGCGAGCGCAGGCGTGAGGTCTCGAACGCCGAGGCGTGGACGTCGACGGCATAGCGCCATCTCGAGATCGTCCCGGTCCGTCCGTCGACGGGTCACCGAACGGTCGGTCGTGCGCGGAACCATCCTGCCGTCACCGGCAGGGGTCAAGTCCGGCGCCGCCCCGTCGACCCCGAACCCTGCGTGGGCCCCAGGCCACGCAGACATGGGCAAACGGTAGGCGCGGTCACACAACCGCGCAAGGCGCGCACTCCAGGGAGAGCTGGTGAGCATCATCGACGACGAACTGCCGTCCACGGCGCTCGCCGTTACACGATTCCTTGTCGGACCCCGAAGAACCCACTTCCCCATCCGCTGATCGTGAACGACGCTCTACGACCGTGCGATGGGGAGAAGTCCCCGATCCAGGGAGGGGCTGGCGACTGGTGCGAGGATTCTCGATGCTCGGCCAGGCGCCGGGTGCTCGATCGACGCCCCTGCCGTGAACCGCTCGTGGGCCACGCGCCCAGCTTCGGACAGCCGGATCACCCGTCCCTCACCCACCGCCGGCGCGTACCCAGAAACACCGACCAGCCCTCGCTCGAGATCACTGTGAATCACCTCGAAGCGATGCAGCCGCTCCAGTGCCCGAACCGCCACCGAGGGCGCAACGCCGAGGGAGGTTGCGAAGTCGCGGAGATCCAGTTCAGCGCCACCCGGCCGGACCTCGATCAGCCGCCCGAGCCGGCGGGCCATCAGCGTTGCGGTCGGACCCAGGAACTCCGACCAGACGTCCTCGACGTACGGATCGGTCAGCCGCCATCGATCGTCCGGACTCGCCGAGATCGGAACAACATTGAGAGCGGACGGAGCGTCGTCGAGGTTCATGCACGACGACCTGCCGCCCAGCATTTCGGCCGCAACAGATACGTGAAGCGAGGGAACAGGTCGCCGGTCGGGGTTAGCAATACAGCTCCCAGCGATAGAACTCGCTTGGCTACTGAAGCAAGCGTCAATCGAGGCAGCCAGCGCAGCGTCGCGTTCCGCCACGACGTGTTGGTAGCGCAGCGCAGCCCGCTGGTGATGCGTGGCCAAGCCGGGCCATCGACTCGCGGACGCTTGCGCCAGCGCTAGCGGTGAGGGTGCCGGCATGGTGGCGGAGGTCGTGGAACGTGCAGTCGACGCCTGTGGCGTGTCGGCGGTTCGTCCCAGGATCGGCGCCAGACCGTGAGGGTCGGTGTCGTGGCGCTGCGCGAATCAGCAAAGAGCAGATCCTCGCCGGACAGACAATCGAAGTCGGCGAGGTGACGCGCACACCTTGCTGATCGATCGATGGGAGAGCGAGTCGTCGCGTGTCCTGGGCCTCGGTCTTCGGCAGTTCTCGCACGCGGCTCCCCCTTAACAAAGACGATCGATGAGCCGACCGTGATGGTCCAACGTCCCCGCTCACGCTCGCCTGACCCAATCCTCCCCGCATGGAGGGCGAAGCACTCGCCTCGGCGGAGTCCGACCAGCCCGGCCAGGAGCACCATGAGTCGGTACCTAAGGCTCGATGGCGTCGGCGAGGGCGAAGCACATCGTCGATTGCGATGGGATCGGCCGTTCCGTGCTGCGCTCGATCGCCGCCCCCTTCAGATTGCATGGGTTCGACCGGAGCAGTCGATCATCGACCGCCGCTTGGGAGGATCTGACCGAAGGAGTCGGTACGCCTTGGCGGAGTTGTCGCACGACTCTGGGCGAACCGGCGCTGACTTCGCCGTACCAGCTTCGAACCAGCTTCCGAAGTCGATCTGGCCGACCTGTCTGGTGCCGAGAGCAGCGGATTGAGGTATTGCCGGAAACAAGTACCCGGTACAGCTCCACTCGTCTTCGGCCGGAGATCGCTCCTCTCGAAGTCGAGCCAGGTCTGTGGCGTAGATGCCGAACGTCTGCTTGCCACGGTCGAGCCGTCGAGGGCGTCTCCTCGGCCGGAGGTCGGTCTCCATCCCGAGCCGAGCCACCGGCCCGCGTCAGCTTTCGCCTTGAACCAAGTGCTCGGGGCGGAGTGGGAGCTTCCCGGTCTGCGGGTGCGTGAAGCGGGCCTGCCTCACGGGCCCGAGAGGAAGCTTGCCGTACCGACCCGAAACCCTCTCCGCTGTGCCCATCCTAGGCGACCCTCTCTTGCCCACTGCTACTGGCACGATAAATGGCACGCAGAGCATCGGTCGGTCAACGAGAAAGCCCCTGGTAGCAGGGCTACCAGGGGCTTTACACGTGGAGACGATGGGAATCGAACCCACGACCTTCTGCTTGCAAAGCAGATGCTCTACCAATTGAGCTACGTCCCCGGATTGGCGGGATCAGGATAGCGAGCGGCGGCGGTTTCTCCAGCCGTGCGACATCTTCTGGTGCCGCGACTCGTGCCGCGAGTCGTCCACGAATTCGGAGCGATCTCAGCGCCCGCCGACCTCAGATCGACCGTACGTCGGCGACGGAGCCGATCAACTCGACGACTCGTCGTGGGTCGAACTCACGAC
>CAWBYE010000002.1:0-345475 GCA_963792905.1 uncultured Acidimicrobiaceae bacterium | reverse complement strand
TGGCGGCGGCCTGGCGCGGATCAACGGAGACCTGCGCCTGATCGAGGGGCTGGCGTTGCCCCGTGAAGAGGTTGAATTTGACCTTTCCTATTATAACTCCAGCACAACCTGGCTAGAGATAGACGGGCTGCTAGGAGTCTTTGGCTTGAGCCGCTCCGATCTGGGCAATACCCAAAAGGTGTTTGATGCCGTACGAAACTTGGCGGCGTGCATGCCCACCTATATCACGCTAAAGAATGTGAAGAAACGGTGGGGGAAGGGTCAGGAAGACATCTATCCAGTTGCCCAGTTTGAAAAGTTGTGGGGCGACATGACGGCTCTGCGCGAGGTAGACTGCCAGTTTGTGACAGTGCCACGCATGTGGCAACAATTGAAGGATGTTGCCCAGCCATACGGCTGGTTGCGCGACGGTTCGGCAACCTATGTGGAAGATCTGATGCTGACTGGGGCTAAAGTAGTTCTCACGCTACCGCTCGTGCTCGGAAATACCGATCTAATTCCCATCCGGATCGTAGATTCCCCTTGTATCCTATTCCAAAGCAAAGGGCAGCCCTTCGGGCCACACATCCTGGGGTTCGTAGCCCAAAATACGCCGCGCCCGGTTCCAATTCCAGCCGCTCAATGTCTTTAGGTTTGCTGAGGGCAAAGACGACGTCAGACTCGGATGGACCTGGTGTCGGCGATTCCACACATCGTTCGTAGAAGCGTTGTGCATCGGCGTGGCTGAAGAAGACATCCGGACCGAATTTGCTTTCTACTAGTTGTTTCGCCTCCATCGTGTTGCGGGGCAGCCAGCCGATGCGAACACTGATCACGGACAGTCCGTAGCAGCGCGGCATACATGTCGCCGATCTCTTCCGCCCATACCTTGGTCAAGGCATAGTGGTTGGTTGGTTTCGGCCCATCGGCAATACGGATGGTCTTCTCAGGCCAGCCATAGCCCATGATAACCTGGATCGTGCTCGACAAGACCAGGCGCTTTACGCCAAATTCGTGCGCCGCATCGCATATATGGTACAGACCGTGTAGATTTCTGGCTCCAACAGCACATCGATGAAGTCCGCGGGGTTGGGATAGGCGGCCATATGAATGATCGTGTCCATTCCCTCGACGGCGGCGCGTACTTTTGCGCGATCCAATCAGATTGCCCATGATGTAATCTTCGAAGACCCGGTGTTGGACGTCGGGCAAAGCCGCGCACGGTATGACCACGTTGGAGCAACCACTGGCAGACGGGCTGCCCGATGGCGCTGGTGGAACCGGTAACCAGCACTCGTTTTGGCTCACTGGCCTTTTCAGACATTTGCATTCCTTTTCATGCGTCCAGGCGGGAGAACGGCGTTTTCGAAAAATAGCTTGTGACGCGCCACCTCATCTAACTGAGGCATTGCCCAGTTGATGATGTCAATCCACTGCTGCCAGCCAATCGCCAAGGCAGCAAGACGCCGCAACGAGTAGGCTACACGTATTGCTGACGGCCGAAGCCATCACCGAGCGGCTCGACCTGCTTACGTTCATTTCTCGGGCAGTTTGGACGTATCGAGAGGAAGACGCCGAGCGTCTTTCTCCGGCCCTCGATCTCATGCGAACCCATAGGGAGCTGGTAGAGGATTATCGCGTTCTTGGGCGCTGCTAATGACCCTGGAGGCGAATCGGCTCGCAAACGAGGAGGCCGAGGCTTCCTCCGTGCGCACCGCTCAGTTGGAAGCAAGGGCGGCGTCGACAGCCGCGAGGTCAATGCGGACGCTCACACTCATTCGTCCGCAAAGCAGATGGTGGCGGCGGTCCTTCCGCAATACGAGCGGGCGTTGTCACAAGGCAAGGAGGCACGTGCAGACACGCTCGGTCTCCTAGATGAAGCGATCATGCTGTCCTCGCTGGCTGGTGCCTACCGCAACCTGGGAGTGCTCCGGCTTCGTCGTGGCGAGCACCACGCCGAGGATGAGGAGTTCGAGTCCTGGCTCAACGAAGCCCGCCAAGCGGCGGAGGCATTTCATGGCGCCTACGAGTTGACGCCGTGGCTCGTCCGGGCACAAGTCTCGGCAAGCGAGGCGCTGCTTCGGATAGGAGACACCACCGGCCGCTCTCGCCGAGGCAGTTGCGGCGGCAAGCAATACATCCCGTTCTGCATGCCACAGGGTCGAATACCGAGTACACCGGAGGACGTTCAGCGAATCCGGGCAGCTTTTCGGCTGCTCGCGACGCACAGCGATGAGACAGACGAAGACTTTGCGGTGCTCGATGCCTACCTTGACCGCCTGGAGGCTGATCCAGAGTTCACAATCGAGTCAGATGACGACCTGCCCGCACCAGATCGGGCCGAACTCGAACTCGTCAGCGCCGAGTCCCTCCGGTTCTGCACCTTTTGTTCCCGCCGGGAACCGATCATCAAGGGAATCAATGGTGAGATCTGCCACTTCTGTCTTTCGCCTCTCGCACAGGAGGTCCTTACCAAGCGCCGCGAGTCGACCGAATCCGAAGACGACCCCATGCACCGCCAAGTCTGCAGCATGTGCGGGTATCCACATTGGGGCGAGCGCCGAAATCGTCCACAGCGGTCGGTCAAACATCTGTGCTTCGTGCAGCAACAACGGGGAGCGTGTACTGAGAACAGTCGGGTAGGCACCGGGCTCCACATCGCCCAATGGCGAATGACAGCGTCACCGGCGAATCGCAGCCAACAGGCCTTCCTCCACCCCGGCCCACTCGGTGCGACCCGTGATGGTCAACATTCCCGCCGCAACGATCGCCTCGGCGTCGATCTCCGCGGCGCTTGGGCATCCGCCGCACCGGCTCTGAGTCATCGTCGACGGCGAAGTCGGGTTGTGGCCGAGCATCCAGTCGAGGGCCCGAAGTTGTCCAGCGAAGTACGGGTGATCGTCCGCGGCGAGCAGACTCTCCTGCCGTTCGGTCAGCTCATCCGGATCACGCAGCTCGGGTGCCGGGCGGGCGATGCCGAGGGCGCGCACGACAGCAAGCGGCTCGCCGTGGACGTAGGCCACGATCGGCGGGACCAGACGTACGGCCAGGTCGCCCAGAGGTCGGGCGGCGTGAGCCACAGGTCGGGCTCCTCGGAGTCCGAGTCGTTGCTCCACACCTGAGCGAAGAACGAGCCGACGCCGGTGTCGTAGCCCCAGATCGACTGGTCGTCGTAGCCGTCGAGCCAGATCGCGTCCCGGAAGTCGTGGCCGGCGCGGGTGCGTGTGGTGGCGGTGCCATTCGGTGTCGGTTGCGTCGTCATCGGTGACTCTCCTACGTCGTGTCTGGTGAGGAGGGTGCGCAGAGCACCGAGGGTCCGCGGGCGTACTGACCGATCGAGGTCGATCAGCCGGCTTCGGCGAACGTGTCGTCGTTGTCGATGTGTTCGAGGAGTCGTTGCGCGGGCGTGTTCGACCGATGCGAGGAGCTCGTCGTTGCCGCTGGCTTCGGCGTAGGCCTGCTCGGCCTGACGGATCGGGAACTCGGCGAGCGGGTTGTCGAGCACGCAACCGCAGGTCTTGGTCGTGCGGAGCACGAGTGCTGGATCGTCCGCCTCGGCAGCGAGTTCGATGAGCCGACAGGCGTACGTCTGGATGACGGAGGTTGCAGCGACGATCACGCCCTCGCTGTGGGGCCAGAAGTCGTAGCCGCGGCGTGACCTGAACAGCGGTCCGCGCATGCAGGTCGAGCCCGTCGCGCAGCACCTCGAGAGCGTCGCCGGACGAGAGGTGTCTGGGCGGCGTGGTAGCGGTGTTCGAGGAGATCGATGTCCGTGAGGACGAGCGGGCTGACGAGGTAGTGGCTGCGTCCGCCACGTCCGGGGGCTGCTTCGGGGAGGAGGTCGTGGCCGTCGCTGCCGACGCCGAGCGCCTTGCGGAGCTTGGACATCCGGTTCTCGATGGTCTTGCGCGCCCGGTCCGGCGCGACGGAGTCGTGAACGAGTCCGATGTGGATCTCGGTTCGGTGTCGGAGGCACGTGAGCAGCGCGAGGAGTTCGGTCTGGTCGGCCGAAAGCTCGATCCCGTGCGCTCGCGGTTCGCCCATGAGTTGGATGAGCACGTCGTGTGGCGGAGGGTGGTAGCCCTCGTCGTCCTGGTCGATGGCCCTGTCGGGGTGAAGAAGGGCAGTCATGAACTCGTCTGCGACGGCGAGTTCGGGTTCGGCCTCGGCGACGTGGTCGAGGAGTTCGGCGACCTCCTCGCTGGCCTGATCGGTGACGACCGGTGCGTGGAGTTCCACGCCGGACCAACGAGCAGTGCCGTTCGCATCGATCACTACTCGCTCGGTGGCGTCGTGGTCGCCGACAACGACGACTGCGGTGCCGCTCGACGCTCCGCACAACTCGATGAGCTCGGCGAGGAGCGGTTGCTGCTCGGGGAGCACGTTCTCTGTGTCGACGACGAGGACGTGGGGGTCGTTGCCGCCGTCGTCCTCGTCGAGTTCGGCACGGGCGGCGGTGATCGTCTGTCCGGCTTCGACTCGCGGGGCGTTGCGGCGGCGGGCAACGGCGAGGGCTCGGTCGATGCTCGTGTCGGTCCAGACCCGGTCGCACTGCTCGGTGGCGTCGAGGTGGATGCCGATGAGGCTGACATCCATCGAGACGCCGAGCGGGTAGGTGGCGAGTTCGAGCACGATCGAACGGGCGAGTCCGATCGCGGCCGTGCGGTCGCCGGCGATGGCGAGGCTGCCGGCGGTCTCCAGATCGAGCAGGACCTCATCGGCGTGATCGTCGGTGCGGGCTCCGATCGTGACGAGCGCGGGTGTGAGGAGTTGGCGGTGTTCGTCGACCGGTTCGTCGAATCGGTGCGTCCACGACTGGCCGCCGTCGATCGTGGTCCAGCCTCGCGGCGTGAGCGGTTCGGGTCGGGCGAGGAGGACCTCGATGCGCTCGACGCCGAGTTGAACGGCTCGCACAGCGGGCGGACGCTGGTGACTTGCGGCGTGTGGGGTGAAGGATCGGAGCAAGGCGGACAGCGTGTCCAGCCGGTGCTGGTCGGCTCGGGCGCGCAGTGCGTGTTCGGTTCCGGCGACGCCATCCGGTGGGCGAGCGAGACGCTCACCGGCCCCGAGTTGGCTGAGTCGACGGTTGCGGAGGCGGCGGACGGTTGCGGCGAGGCCGGCAGTGAGCAGCGACCCTGCGATCAGGGTCGGCCACACCGATCGCTCCACCGTGGTCCAGATGCCTTCACTCGGCGTCGGCTTCGTCCTCGCCGACCGCTGACCGGTTCTCGGTCGGCGATGGTGAGGGCAACGTGGGGGCCGGCACCGATGAAGGGGCTGCTGTCGGGAGCGTCGGTCGGCGAGTGCGTTGAATCGGTCGATGTTGTGGGAGCGGTCTGCGGCGGTGACCGTGGTCGAGGATCACCTCCGGCGCAGGCATCGGCAGGGGTTCGGCCGTAGCCGGTTCGGCCGGCGGAGGAGCCTCGGGAGGAACGTCAGTCTGGCCTGGGTCTGCGACGTCGACTCGAGCGGGCGCGGGGATGTCGATACGCCAGCCAGGGAGGATGAGATCGGGATCGTCGAACGTCTGCCCGTCGGGCATCAGGCGGTAGCCGTTGGCGTCCCACAACTCGGGCCAGCGGTCGGGGTCGCCGAGATATCTCTCGGCGATGCCCGACAGCGTGTCGCCGCTCGCGACGACGTGAGTGGTCGACTCTGCGAGCGGTGCTGATTCCGGGTTCCGGAACGTCCAGCCAGGGTGAATGACCGTGGTGTCGGCGGTGAAGACGACGCCGGGCGCGACCTCCTGACCGTCGAGAAGGCTCCGGAGTTCGTGGTGTCGGGCGCCGTCGCCGAGGAAGGCTTCGGCGACGTTCCACAGTCCGTCGTTCGGCTGCACGACGTAGATGTCGACGGCCTCGTCTTCCTGCCGCCGCCGCTCGCGGTTGTTCGATGACGGGGATGGTGACGACCATGCCGTCGGGGAACACGCCGCCCGTCCAGTCGGTGGAGCGGTTCATGGCGATGATGTCGTCGCGGAGCGATTCGTCGCCGAGATCGACGGCGATCGAGAGCGGCGTGGCCCGGCCGTTCGCGACGATGGTCGTGGTCGCCGCCGCGTGGGGACGTTGGTCAGTCGGATCGACGGGTGCGGTGACCGGTGGAGGCGGATCGATGCTGTGGGCGAGCGAACGGCTCGACGTGGCGATGGCAGTTGCGGGCCATGTCGACACCGTCGCCGCAGTCGTGACGGTGCCGAGCACGGCGATGCGTACCAGTCGGTGCAGGATCGTCGTCCGTCGGGACGCTTGGACGGCGGTGGATCGGTGCGGTCGAGTTCCCGGGAGTCGACGGGCGGCTGTGAGTCGGTAGGTCTCGGCTCCGATCGTGGCGACGATCCAGATCCAGATTGCGACGAACAGCAGCGCTGCGACTCGCATGACGGTGTCGGCTGACACCTCGCCGGTGTCGATCTCCGCCGAGAGAGTCGACCACTCGGGGTACGGCCGACCGATCAGCCGGGCAACCAGCAGCGGTGGGCACGACCACGAGCGCGACGAGGGCTGCTGTGGCGGCGATGCGGGCGAGGATCGATTGGAGGCGCGTCATGAGTACTCGAGACGGGCGCGGCCTTGAGCGGAGGCGACGAGGTCGGCCGAGCCGGTGAAGCGGACGAAGGTGGCTGCGCGTCGTTCGGTGACGGTGACGACGACGACGTCTCGGGAGGGGAACGTGACGGTGACGTCGGAGGCGGGGACGCCAAGGCGGGCAGCGTGGTCGACGGCAGCCTGTCGGGCGACGTCGGCGTCGAGGCCGTCGGCGGGTGACCCCGTGGCGACGGCGGCGCGCGCTGCGCCCTCGGCGGTGTTGCTGGCGTGGCGTTCGGCAGCGAGGTAGCGCGCGCCGTCGAAGATCAGCGCCCCGCCGGCGACGGCGATCACCACGAGGAGGATGAGCCCGACAGACACCGATCCGCGGTCGCGGTCGGTAGCGATGGTGGGCGTGTCGTGGACGGTCATCGGCGGTACCGGTCGACGATCTGCTGGTCGGTGACGGTGACCGTGCGCACGCCAGGCGTCCACACTCCGGTGAGCGTCTGGTTCGCAACCGTGCACGACACGGTGACGGTGACGAGTGAGCCTTGCCAGGTCCCGAGCTCGGACGGTTCCCACGACATCGACATCGACGGTTCGTCCCGACAGCGCCCGGGAAGACCGGACCGGTCGAGGGCGTTCGACGCTGCGGTTCGCGCCTGTTCGGGGTCGGTAGCGATCGCGGCCGCACGGGCGGCGTCCTGCGCCGAGTTGGTGACCTGGACGCCGGCCGCAGAGAGTCGCCCGAGATAGCCGATGAACACGACCATGACGAGCGCGGCGATGCCGAGGTAGACGACTTCGACGGCTCCGACGAATCCGGCGTCACGCTGCGACGACATCGTCATCGCTCCTTCGGGGCGGACTGGGTGACAGAGGCCTGGAAGCCGCCGGCGTCGAACAACACACCCGGCGTGGAGCCGGAGATGGTGACGGTGACGATCCCGTCGGACTCACCACACGACACAGACACTCCCGACGACCACCCGCCGGCGCGGCGAGCGATCACCGCTCGGGCTGTGTCGGTGCCCTGACCGCACGAGCCGTCGAACGCGGCCGCGACCCGTGCGCCCTCGGCGGCGGCCTCGTCGAACACGTTTCGGGCGTGCCAGAAGCTGACCGTCTCGACGAGCAAGCAGGACGAGGGCGATCATCGCCACGCCACCGAACAACGTCTCGAGTCCGGCGTCGACAGCACCCCGATCGCCGCGCAGACGACGGGCGCGATTCGACCGCGCCCTTCGCGTGCGGAGCTGTGACGAGGTGGGACATCGGGTCGAGATCAGGGGGCTGGGGCGACAGGGTCGGGAACGTTGTCCTGGGCGTCGTTGAAGACCCCGATGATGAACAGGCCGGCGGCGATCGCGATGGCCACGGCCACTGCGAGGAAGATCAGCTTCGACGGCGAGTCCTCGACGCCTCGGTCGTCGGCCATTCGCTGGGCGAGGCTTCGGCCACCGTCGAGGAGATGCCCGTAGGCAATGGTGAGCCAGACCGCAACGACGTCGAGGCGTCGTGTCGGGCTTGCCGTTTCGGTGTTCATCGTTGCTCCTTGTGGTTGTGGGTCAGGTGAATGCGTCGGAGATCTGCTGCATGACCGGGTAGGCGAGGAAGAGGACCATCCCGAACACCATCCCCATCGTCGGCAGCGACAGGTTGGCGTTCGCCCGGTCGGCGCGATCCGTGATGTCTGCGAGTTGACGCGCACGCATCGCCGCCGCCTCGGTCCGAATCGTCGTTGCGACCGACACACCGACGCCCGCTTGACGTTGAAGCGACGTGGCGAGTCCCCGGAGTTGGTCGAGGTCGTAGGTGTCGGCCATCGCTGCGAGCGCATCCCACACGGTCAGCCCCATCGGTTGGGCGGTGTCGATCGTCTGGCGCAGCAGATCGAACCCGAATCCGTCGCCTGCGTCAGCGGCGAATGTGAGTGCGTCCTCAACCGAGCGGTTGGTGGTCAGTGCGACGGCGAGGAGTTGGACGAAATCGTTCACGACCCGGTCCAACTCGGTCCGACGACGACTCGCCCGAGATCGCACGTCGGCCACGACACGCCATCCGAACAGGACCGCCACGGCAGGCACGAGCAGCCATACCGCCGACGAGGCTCCAACGCGGCCGCTGCCGACGAGGGCCGCGACAGCGACGAGCGTCGTGAAGCCGGCGGCGACGACGGTGATCAGAATCGTGCCCAACACGTTCGGCACGGTGTGTCCGGTGAGGCGCAGCGCCCTGCCGAGGCGAGCATTCGACGAACCCACCGAATGGCCCGCGGGCGAGCGGCCGACCAAGCCGTATTCGCCACGAAGCTCCCGCTGTCCCGTGGCTGGTCGGACTGGGGGTGACGCGGGCCTGGACAGCGCGCAAGGTGAGCGGAGCGGGACGGAACGCCCGAACCGCGGCCGCAGCACACGCGAGGAAGAGGATGCCGACGACGACGGCGGTCGTGGTCGGGCTCATGGCGTCACCTCTGTGGGCAGGCGGAGTCGGTAGCGGCCACCGAGGTCGTACCGGGTGAGGCGGCGAAGTGCCACGAGGCACGCCGCCCACAGTCCGCACGGCACCAGCAACCAGACCTGGCCTGGAACCGAGCGGTATGGGGCGAGCAGGTCGGGGGCGAACGCCACGAGCCCGGCGACGAACAGCAACGTGAGCAGGACCAGCCGACGCATCGCCCGCTGGAAGATCCGGCGAGTTCGGTCGATCTCGTCACGGGCGCGCATCTCGTCCCGCGCAGCGGCCGCGAGTTCGTCCAACGTGTCGTACATCCGGCCGCCGCCGGCACCGCCGCCGACCACCAACACGATCGCAGCAACCGCAGCGTCGGCGGTCGGGTGTCTGATGTCGTCGGCGAGACCACGCAAGGCATCGGGAAGCGGGCGACCCTGGCGACGGCGAAGCAGGAACGTGCGCATCGGCTCGGCGAGGATGCCGGTCGTGTCCTCGGCGACCAGTCTCGACGGCGCTCTCGATCGCGACGCTCGATCGCCGCACGACGTCGCGGAGTTGCTCGAGCCACTGGGCGACGGCCTCGATCGTCGCCCGTTCCCGCTTGGTATCCGACACCGAGAACAACCAGCGCCACGACCCAACGAACACCCCGACCGCAACGGCGGCGATCGGCCAGCGAGTCAACGCCAGCACGACGAACCCTGCCAGCACTGCGACGAGTGCCAGGCGACTCGACCCCGATCCGACGCTCGTCGACATCGCCGGGATCGGAAGCGGATGGAATGCGAGCCACACCGCTGCGACGCCGAAGACGCCAAGCAGTCCCGAGATCAGAGCGACCGTGAGCGGTGTCATCGGCCGTCCCCCAAGACCTGCAGCGGCTTGTAGGTGTCCTCAGCGTGAGACCACCAGCGCGACGAGTACTCCGGATCATGGCGGCGGAGCCGCCGCATCATCGCCGCCTGCGGTTCGTTGATCGGCCGTGCTCGCTCGTCGGGCGCGCCGTCGACAGCGCCGTACATCCGGTGAAGGACGAAACGCTCGCCGGCGTTCTCGACCGACGGAGCCGCGATCTCCGACACCCACCGTCCCTCGGCGTTCGTCCCTTCGAGCGCCACGACGAGGTCGATCGCCCGGTACACCTGCGTCTTCACGTCCGGCGCCGACTGTCCGGTGTCGGAGGCGATCAGGTTGACGAGGTTGTCGAGTGCGTCCTCGGCGTCGCCGCCGTGGACGGTGCCCATCGCGCCCTGGCCGGTCTGCATCGCTCGCACCAGCGGTGCGCCTTCGCCGCCTCGGACCTCGCCGACGACGATCCAGTCGGCTCGTGTTCGCATCGCCGGCCGCATCGCCTCGGCGGGCGTGTACCCCTTCGAGTCGATGGTCGTGGGAAGCCGTTCCTGGTACGCGATGACGTAGGGGTGCTTGCCCATCTGCAGCACGTTGAGTTCGAAGTCGGACTCGATGGTCGTGATCACCGCGGACGCGTCGATCTCGGCGATGGTCGCTCGAAGCCACGTCGTCTTGCCCGATCCCATTGGACCGACGAACAGCAACCCCAGACCTGCTGCGACCGCCGCCCGCAGCAGCTCCACGATCCCTGCGTCGGCTGCGCCCCGGTCGTACAACTCGTCGAGCGACGCGCCGAACAGCGCAGCCCGGCGGATCGCGATGTAGGGGCGCTGGACCGGGTCGAACCCGCCGCCATGGAACCGGACACCCGGTTCGAGCTCGAAGTCGACCTCGTGGTTCTCGATGTTGAACGGCCGCCCGTTCGCGACTGCGACGTCGTAGATGATCCGCTCGAGGTCGCGGTCGCGGCTCACCAGCGGAGGCCACTCGGTGACCGTCCCGTCCAGTTCCTCGACTCGGACCGGCGCGGAGCCGAACACCAGGATGTCGGTGACGTTCGGGTTCCTGAGCGCACCCATCAGCTTGGGGATCGTGAAGAGGGCAGCGATCACCTGCTCGACCACCGCCCGCTCGTCGCCCTCGGACAGAGTCGTCGACCGTAGATCGCGTCGTCGGGCGGCGAGTTCGGGTAGCACGTCCCGTTCGATGACGAGACGGGTGCGCTCTTCGCGGAGTTGCGTCTCCTCGGTGGTCTCGTTCCGGCCCTTGACCGGGAACCGGTCGCCGAAGTCCCGACGGATCTCGGCGGCCAGCGCCTCCAACTCGGACGGATCGAGCGACGTCTCCATCACTGCACCGTCCCGCCCAACAGTCGGTCGAGAGTCGCCGATGCCACGGCAGGCAACTCGCTCCGCCGGATCGCAGCGATGGTCGAGCGACCCGCCACGCAACACATGGTCGACGACCTTTGGATCCCACGGCCACCACCCGACCAGTCGGTCGCCCAACTCCGATGCCACCCGCGCGTCGAATCGCTCGCCCGAAGCGACGGGACCGTCGACGACGACCATCCGAGCGGTGTCGAGCGACAGGCCGGCAACGCCTGGAGCTGATTGACCCTTGGCGTCCATCCACGCGACCGTCGAGGCCAGCGCCGCAGGCTCCGGTGAGCTCACCATCACCAGCGCGTCTGCTCGTTCGATCAGCGGCCACACCGGCACGTTCCCGCCCCGCAGTGAACCCACGTCGAGAACCACGACGCCGTCGAGCCGGCGTAGGCCGTCAGCCCATGGGCGGCGCGGTGATGCGATGGCCGACCACGCCTGGAACGAGTCCCACGGTCCGGTCAGCACATTCAAGGTGCCGAGCCGACGCGATGCGTTCGCCAGGATCAAGTCCATTCGGCCGTCCTCGGTGGCGAACGCCACTCGACCGAGCGAGTCGACGCCGGCGAGGTCCGGAGCACGACTGGCGAGCACGCCTCCCGCCGGGTCCGCCTCGACCAGCCAGGCAGGAGCGTCGCGCTGCGCGGCGGCTGCTGCGAGGATGAGTGCCGTCGAAGACGCTCCCAACCCGCGCCACGTGCCGACGGCGATGACTGTCATTGCTCGGCTCCGACCGGCCGCACCACGACCACGAGCTCGTCGGTTCCGGCCCACGTCCCGACGCGTGCGGCATCGGCCTCTGCGACAGCCAGCGTCACCGAGGCTTCGGCCGTCTCGGAGAACGACACCGTCACGACCCGCACCGGGATCGCTGGCGGATCGACGGCGGCGCGATCCACGATCGACACCGCCAACGCCTCGTCGCCGCGCTGGATCTCTTCCGGGTAGCGGCCGGCGCGGAGCACGGCCCCGACAAGCCGCTCGCCGTCGAGCGTGTCCGGAGCACCGGTCACCATCGACGGCCCAAGCAGATCTCCGACCTCGAGGTCCACGACCGCGATCGCGCCCACCACCAGATCCCGCTGGGAGGCCACATAGATCCGGCCGAAGCCGTCGTCGTTCGACACTCCCGTCACGCCGATCGCCGAGTCCGGGATCGGCTGGCCGGCGGGCACCGGCTCGATCACCGTGAGGGTTTCGGTGCGCTCCGAGGCGGACGACAGCGCCCACAACACGATCATGACGATCAGGAAGAAGGCACCGGCGGCGACGAGCAGCCACGGCAACCGCACCTTGGGCCGCGGTGCTCGTGGCTTCGAGGCGGCGTGAGTCGTGGGCCCCGTCGCTGGACGGGCCTGTTGGGTCAGCGACATGGCGTCTCCTCACTCATTGACGTTCACCGCCACCAACTCGCCGACCGTGAACGTCGTGGGCTCCGACGTCCACACGTAGTCCGGCTGCGGCTCGACTGCGCCCGACGCCCAGAACGTCACGGCGAACGTCTGTCGTGCTGTGACCGTGACCTCGCCGGGACCCGGCGGCGTCCACTCGCACGCGCGATTCGATCCCGGCTCGGCGAAGTCGCCCAGATCGGATGGGCGTTGAGGGAACTCGACCAGCTCGGACACTGCGGGCGTGTCGCCAACCTCGACACACGACACGACGCCGGAGAAGGCAGCTGAGGGTCGATCCGAGTCCGGGGCGAAGTCGATGAGGAAGTCGAGTCCGACCGGCTGCGCGATGAGGTAGAGCTCCCAACCACGCCAGTACTCGACGTTGGAGCGCTGCGCCTTCCACGCCGATCCGTTGATTGCGAGCCAAGCCGGGTTCCGAACGACGAGGCCGCCCCACCGGTCGACGACGGCGTTCTCGTACACGACGAGGTTCTCGAGCTGGAGCCCGTTGTAGAGGTTTGTCAGTCGAGGGCGCGGGTCCAGCATCGGATCCGTCGCTGGTACGTCGATGATCCGCAAGAAGTTCGCTGACCAGTACGTGTCGGCGCACCACACCGAGAACGTCCGAACGGTTGCGTCGAGCGATCGGGCGCCGGCAGGATCGAAGATGTCGAGATCGGGAGGAAGCGGGTCCGGCGTCACCAAGCCTTCGGCGAAGATCCACTTCGTCGACCGGATCGGTCGATACTTCTCGATGATGTCGAGCGTGTCGGGATCGTCTCCCTCGGCAACGCCACGACACTCGGCCGCCGGCCCACCCCCGTGGCTGTAGAAGACCGATCCGCCGGGTATCTGGGTGTAGACCCCGATCCCTCCGGAGCCGTTTCGGATGTGAACCTGCCGTGATCCGGGGATGAGCGGCGGACCGCCGCCGTCGTCTGGGCCAGCCGCTGCCGGGCACGCGGCGATCAGGACGAAGACAGTGGCAAGCAGGAACGGACGCGCTACGCGCATGCCCGCTCGTCCGTCGTGAGCCGTTCGACAATCCAGGCCCCGTCCCGCTTGACGACCGATGCGATCTGCGGGAACTCCTTCACCCCCGGAACCTGTCCGTCGGCCAGCGTTCCATCGCTGTTGACGAACACCGTGCCGTCGAGCTGGCAGTCGAAGATGAACGCCTCGGTGTCGGATCGTGGATCGGCAATCACAACCGGCCGAAGAACGATGCCGTCACTCAAGTCGAGGTGCTGACCCGCCGCTGCCGCCGGTGCCAGAACGTTCTCCGCAAGACGCTGGCCGCCATCGGCTACTGCCGCCGCGAGCCGGTCAGATGGCTCCGCCGACAACGGATTCATCGACGCTTGCTCGTGGTACGCGGCCTGCGCCTCGGCGTACGCGATGAGAATCTCGCGGTCCTCGGGCAGTGGCGGGACCACGTTCGCGTCGCCCTCGACGGGTTCGGATGGAACGAAGAACCAGACGTTGTCGATGAGTTCGGTGACCTCGCCCGGCGAGTCGACGCCCGGCGCCGAGTCAACGACGGTCCCCAGCTCGTCCGGCAGGTACCGATCGGGCACGTCCGTCGTCGGCGTCGTCGCGGCGACGGATGTGGTGGTCGAAGTCGACGAGGACGTGGTGGGCGTCACCGACTCGGTGGTGATCGACTCGGTCGGCGTCGGGCTGGACGGCGTCGAGGTCTCAGCCGGTCCAGACGTCGCGGGCGGTGGTGCCGTGACCTCCGGCGCCGACGATGAGTCGTTGCATGCGGCCAACGCAACTGCAGCTGCGGCGATCAGGGCGAGTCCGACCCGGCTCACGTTCCGACCCCATTGACGGTCATGAACCCGGCAGCGACGAGCGCTCCTGCGGTGGCGAACACGAGCGACGGGCCGAAGGCTCGTGGGCCGACCGGCCGAACCAATCGATCCCCGAGCGCAACGCCGAGTGCGAGCAGCGGGACGACGATCGCTGCCGGCCATGAGATCGCAGCGACGACGAGACCTCCAGCGGCGGCGAGCTTGACGTCGCCGAACCCGAGCGCGTTCGGGTCGAGGAGGTGGATGAGGAGCAGCGGGATCGCCGCCATCGCTGCCCCGGCGACAGCGGGACCCGCCCCGCTATTGGCGGCGTCGCATGCGACCGCACCGGCCAGAGCGGCAAGCAGAACAAGCGAGTTCGGGATGCGACCGCTGCGCAGATCGACGGCGGCGGCCCAACAGAACGCGGCAGACGCCACGCCAAGGCAGACGAGTACGACGGCATCCGGCGACGCCGTCGCCTCGACGAGGGCGACAGCGCTGGCCATCAGCGAGCCGAGAACAAGCATGGCCGTTCTCGGGCGCGGGCGAGCGTCCCCCGAACAGCGGTTCACGCTCCATCACGATCTCGACCTGGTCGTCGGGTGGGAGACTCTCCCGGAACCCGCACGACCGATACAGCCGGAGCGCCCGATCATTGTCCGACGCGACCCGCAGGAAGAGTCGAGCACCGCGACGATCGGCTCGATCGGCCACGACACCGATGAGGCGCCGGGCGTCCCCTCGGCCGGGTGCGGCTGACGCCACGTTCGTGATCTCGTATGCGGGGAGTTCGTCTGACCGCCAGCGTCTGGAGACGGCGTACAGCCGGGCCGCGTTGACCATCGCGACCACGGCCGCGACCATCGCAACGACGAGCAGCACGGCACGCCCGGCTCCGCTCAGTTCGTCCGAGGTCGCCAGCGACACACCGAGCGACGGGACCACGGTCAATGCAGCGAGTGCACAGAGCCATGCGACGCCGACCCGTCTGCGAGACAACTCTCGAGACCGAGCAGATTGCGTCGTCAGCGGTGACCAGCTGCCCGGCCGTCGCGAGTCGGAGCAACGACGCGGAACGTGAGCAACCGAACGCATCGCGCGTGAATCGCCGCTGCCGCTGCCCACCGTCGAATTCCGCCGTTCGTGCCGGTAATCGGCCTGCGAGTTGCGGCTCTGCGTGCAGGACAGACCAAGCGTCCCCGGCAGGGGCCAAGTCCGGCGCCGCCCCGTCGACCCCGAACCCTGCGTGGGCTCCAGGCCACGCAGACATGGGGCAACGGTAGGACGCGTTCAGCGGCGACGCAAGGCGCGAACGCGACGCGGTATTGGTGCACATCATCGTCAACGAACGGCCAGCGAGCCGTTCGCCGTTACACGATTTCTTGCTCGCAGACCGGAGAATCCACTCCTCCATACACCGATCATGAGCGACTATCAGCGGATGGGCGATGGGGACAACTCCCCATGAGTCAGCGACATGCGAGCCGACTTGAGCACGCTCGATGCCCGTCCGACGGCGGGCTGGTCGACGGACGAGACTGCCGTGAGACGCTCGTGAGCGACGCGTCCGGCCTCCGACAGTCGGAATACACGTCCATCGCCGACCGACGGTGCGTAGCCAGACACTCCGACCAGTCCTCGATCGAGATCACTGTGCACGACCTCGAACCGATGCAGCCGTTCGAAAGCTCGGACGGCGACCGATGGTGCGACACCGAGCGAGTTCGCGAAGTCGCGGATGTCCAGCGTTGCGCCTCCAGGCCGGGTCTCGATCAATCGTCCCAGCCGACGAGCCGCCAGCGTCGCGGTCGGACCGAGGAACTCGGACCACACCTCCTCGATGTACGGGTCGGTCAGTCGCCACCGATCCTCAGCGCTCGCCGAGATCGCAACGACGTTCAGGTGGGTTGGGCTGTCCTCGACGTCCATGAGTACGAACGACCATCGACGAGCCCACGTGTAACACACGACTTCCCGGATGGGTGTCGTTGTCCAACCAGAGCGACACGTACAAGGAGACGATGAGGGTGGCGACGATCGAAGCAACCGAGTCCTCGACAGAGCGCCGAACGATGTCAGTCGGGCAGGCCGCCGAGATCCTCGGCATCTCGCGGACGACCGCCTACGAGTGCGTCCGGACCGGTGAACTCCCTGCGCTCCGCCTCGGCGGACGGATCGTCATCCCGACACAGGTCGTCGACGAGTTGCTCACGCAGCGTTGCAACGACCGCCGACGCATGACTCATAGCGCGGCACGCTGGTCCGCGCCCTGGCGATCTGGGCAGGACTCGTGCTACGACACCGGCATTTGCGGGTGCCGATCTCGCTCGCGTCACGACGAGCGACACGGCCACTCCCCGAGCGCATCGCCTCGGCCCCGGCAGAGGAGTCCACGCGGGCGTCCGGATCACGCTGAACGAGCGACCTCTTCGGATTTTGCCAACATCAAGGTACGAGTCAGTTCGTCGTCGTGAATCGGGCGTCGGTTCGGTCTGCAAGACTTGACCATATGGCGTGCTATCTCTGTGTGTACGGCAAGAAGGAACAGCCGTATCGAACGGACAATCCCAGAATCCAGACGAATGAGGATGTCGGCGTTTGCTCGATGTGCTGGGTCCTCGCCTGTCCGACGCACGGATCGCGATACTCCGCATTCGAGTGTGCGCTTTGTCGCACGGCACGGGCCGTGGCGGCGGCGGCCAAGGGCGACCCTGACGAGATCGAGGCGGAGCTACAGAGCCTCGCCTCGCTCGAGATTCTCAACGTGGAGGCCAGGCAACACGAGGCATCCGTGGATGCTGCCAAGATGGCGCGAGCGATCAGGACCGTGCAAGTTGTCGTCGGTAGCGATGACGTGCAAGCAGCAGGTACGCATCTCGCCGAGTCGGGTCAGGATCCTGATGCGGTCCGAACGGGCGCGCTTATCGCCAACGATGCCCGTCGGTTTCAGATGGAGCCAGGCGGCGACGTCTCCCCCGAAGCGACCGCACTCGCCGTCAAGGCATTCTGCATTGGCAGAGCGCTGCAACCCGAGGTCGGGCTGCGCGACGGACGAATCGCCAATCAGAGCGGTGCTCTCTCTGTGCTGCAGCTCGCTTACGACACGGCGGAAGTACTAGGAACGTGTCGAACTCGCGGCAGTTGAGCACGCAAGACTTCGTCGCTCTCGAGATCCCGATCGACCGACGCACGGATGGTGGGCCGACGGAGGTGCAGATAACCCGCCACCCGGCCATAGGTCCGACGGAGATCCAATTCAAGGAACCGGGTACTTACGGTTTGACACCCGGCGAGTGGATCGTGGTCCGGACGGTCGATGGGAATGTGACAACCGATGCCACGGCAACGCTCGTCGTGACCAGCGGAGGCAATAGCGACGAGTACGCAGCCGTCGCCCAGTCGGTGCTCGCGAAGGTCAGCGAGGGAACGATCCAGGTGCGCACGTACGGGTGGCGCGACCGGCTGAAGCACCTTGGCTGGCGCAACATGGTCGTCATCGCGCTCGGCCTGCTCGTCGCGTTCGCGGGTGTCTACGATGATCTGCCCTGGGTGGCTGACTCGGTGAAGACGTCCGACTATCGCGAGGTCATTGACGAACTCGCAGGCCAGGTGCGGCGATCGGACGACGCGTCCGCATCCACAGCCGACCAAGCCGATTCACTGGCTGGCGACCTAGACCGAGATCAGCGCCGAACCGGTCGTGCCGCTTGGCGAGGTCACACACCAGCTGAATGGAACGGAGGTCCAACCGACGCCGGTCGTCGCCGCGGAAATCGTGGAACGGGACCGAGCCGATGTCGGAGATGTCGCAGCCGACCTGTCCGAGCTCAGCTCGAGGCTGGATCAGGCGGGGACTGCGGCCGTGGCCGCAGCTGACGGCCTCGACGACAAGGCTGACGACGACGTCTGGACGAAGGGAGCCGACCGGGTCAAGCTCGTCGGCGGCCTGTTGGTCGCCGTCTTCGCCGCATGGGAAGGGCTTCGCAAGAAGTCGGTGCCGGGCTGATGGCTGCGCCGGACTCGTTGTTCGGCCGCATTGCGGTCAGGTCGCCGAGGTCCCGATTCATACCTGGTGTGCTGAACCCCGCGGTCGTGATAGCGATGCTGCTCCCGGTCTTCGTGATGGCGGCGACCGCGGGTGCCCTCATCTGGCTCTTCGACGCCGAGTCCGGTGTCCTGTACGAGGACGTCGATATCGGGAGGCGCGACAGCTTCGGTGTGTGGCTGCTACTCATCGTGCTTATTACCGTTGCTGCGGCGCCGTTCGCCGCGCTGGCTGGATTCGGCGGCGTTATCGCGGCGGTCGGTCTTGAGACAGCCTGAGGAGGAGCTGTCGAAACGGCTTGACGACCGCTTCGGGTTCTCGTACAAACTCATGTGGCCGCTCCTCGCACCGCTGATACCGAAGGACGACGCGGCCGACCTGCAGCGCGTCGGGCAATCGTTCAGAGCGGCGCAAGCGGCCGCAGCCGGGTCGATCACGGGAGCCGTCATCGTCACGGCCTCGTTCGGCGTGATCGATGCGAAAGCTCCGACCAGCTTGGCTGTCATCCTCTCGTTCCTGTTCGTCTACGGTCTGCTGCTTGCCGGTTCGCTTCGAATCGTGGCGCTCCGAACGGCAACGCACTATTGCGACCTCGTCGAAGAAATGTGCGTGCTCCACCGCTTCGAACTCACCGCTTCGTTGCGCCTTCCGCTGCCGTCGAACAGCAAGGATGAGCGGGAGCAGAATCGCAGTATCGCGGCGTCGCTTGCGGGTGGGCGAGACCAAGCGGTCCGGTACCGCCACGCCGATGGCGTGGTCAGCTCGCAGGCCCTCGCGGGGATCGAAGCAGCCGTGCGCGACACGTTTGAAGAATCGATCCGCGTCCCGCCCCTTCCGTCTGTCGACGTGTGGATCGTGGTCGAGTTCGCGGACGACGCGGGTCAAGCATTCCACACCGAGCGGATCGATCGAACGAACGTCGTCACGGTGCCGGCTAGCGGTAGGCAGCGCCTCATCGTCCGGACCGCTCTCGACGAGGTCGCCACGCATGGGCTGGCCCGTCATCTACGACTCGGCGATGGACCAGCGGATAAATCCGTCGAGCGCGCTTTCGCGTCGACGCTGACTTCGTCGAGTTCGATAAAACAAGCTTGTCGCTGGTCGCCAGGGAGCAGAATCGAGCCGAGTTCCAGATGCGTCCCGCGGACTTCTTGCAGGGTGAGGACGTCCCGCTTCGTCTCTTCGTTAGTGTGTCCAACCGAACAGTTGTCGACTTCGCAGTTCTGTTGCGGCTCCGATGACGTCCACACCCAAGGCGCAGGTAGCGCTCACACTGCGAGTGCTCGAGGACGAGATCCGGTTGGAGCGCGGAGAGGAGACGCTGTACAGCCACGCCGTCAGCACCCGGCAAGCGGTCTTCAACGCACTGACGCGTACTGCATCCCAACCTCAATTCGTTTCGAAAGGCCATCTGGTTCGACGACCCGGACAGGGGGTCGCCCGCTGTTGACGTGCGGCGAGGTGGTGAGGCGTTGGTCGGGCTGTTCGATGAGATGTCGCTTCGCTGCAACGACATCTTTGGATCCGGAGCGGACCTCGACGACCTCTCGACCGCCCTCAGAGCCGCCTGGCCGACGTGGCGAACCGACGAGCAGGGCGCAGCCCAACTCCAGGTCGTCGCGCAGCAACACGATCTCCCGATCCCACCGTTCGAGTTCCTCCCGCTGTTCGACCTCGCGTGTCCGTCGTCGGTCTCGACCCTCGACGATCTGCTCATGCTCGCTCGGCGCTTCCCCGGCTTCTCAATGCAGGTCGAGCGCTACATCGCCGGTTCTGGGGGTCAATCGGAGTCTCGCCTACAGAGTGAGCCGACGCTCAACGTCGTCGCATTCACGCACGAGCAGCTCAACGAGTCCGGGTCCGAGCTACGCGTGCTGGAGGCGGCGAACGGGGTCGACCTCGACGGACCTTGGGGATGGCCGAGCGACCAGGATCCGGCCCGGACCCTCGCCCAACGTCTGCGCGATCCCTCGAAATCGTTCGGCGGCCTGCTACGACGGCCCAGCGATCAGATCGCCCACTTCTCGTGTCACTGCGCAACAATCGAACGGGGATACCCGCCCCACGTGGAAGACGTCTCGCTCTTCCTGAAGGAGTCTGGGCAGGAAGAACTCGAGATCGGGATGGGCGACGTCCAGCGCTACTGGAACGAACCCGGACCCCGCGACGCCGTCGGACCCCTCGTCGTTATGAATGCGTGTGGCTCCGCCGAAGTTCATCCTGCGACGTTCACCTCAGTCCCGAGCATGTTTCTGCGGGCCGGTCACGTCGGGTTCATCGGCACGGAGGTGGCTGTACCCGATTCGTTCGCCAAGGACTTCGGGCGGTCCTTCTACAGCCGACTCTTCTTCGGACACTCAGTAGGTCGCTCGGTCCTCGATGCGAGGTCGACGTTGCTGCGCCGGCACAACAATCCCTTCGGCTTGGTTTACAGCTGCTATACGTCGCCCGACCTTCGGCTATCGCGACCTCTGCTGGGCAGCATCGATTCCCGCGACTGATCGATTCCGAGTCTGCTAAGCGCAGAGCGCGAGGCGCTGGTTCGCATGGGCTCCCATGGCCGCCCCGTCGACCGCACCAACATGGCCGGGACAATGCGTGCGCGAGGAGGAGCGCGCCGTGACTCCGCCGTCCAGACGCCGGCACGACGGCCAATCTAAACCGCCGCGTCATCGCCTGACCAGGGTGCCTGCGCTATGAATCGCACCTGCTACCACACCGGTTGTCGAGTTCCGTACCGGGAGGAGCCGGGCAACCACACGTCCGATGTTTCGCGCCAGCGTGCCGCGGAGCGGGTGTTCCGTTGATCGCTCAGACCACCGAATCAATCCGACATCATCGACTCGACGGTTGCCGCAGCATCTCGCGAGATGCCGGGCGTGACGTGCGAGTAGAGATCGAGGGTGATCGCGATCGACGCGTGGCCGAGGCGCTCGGACACGATCTTGGGATGGACGCCGGCCTTGAGCGAGAGCGTGGCGTTCGTGTGGCGGAGGTCGTGGAGCCGGATGCGAGGGACGTCGGCCTCGGCCACGATCTTGTCGAAGTGGCGGGAGAACCGGTCGGGGTTCACGGGTTCGCCGGTACGGCTCCGGAAGACGAGGTCGTTGTCGGGCGCCCATGCGGGTCCAGCCGCGAGTCGTTCCTCGGCCTGCAGCTGCCGCTGCTGGCGAAGCGCCTTGATCGTCGCGTCATGGACGTAGACGGTCCGACGACTTCCGGCGGTCTTCGGCCTGCCCATCACGACCTTGCCCTCGATCGCCGTCACCGTCTGAACGATTGCGATCTGGAACGCATCGAAATCGATGTCGCTCCATCGCAACCCGAGCGCCTCACCTCGCCGCATCCCCGTCAAGGCGAGCAGCGTGAACGCATGGCGCATCCTCGAACCCTCCGCAGCTGCGCTGAACGTCTTGAGTTGGTCGGAACTCCACGTCGTCATCTCCGGCCGCGTTGCCGTCGGCGTTCGAGCTGCCGCAGCGGCGTTCCGGGCGACGAGTCCAAGGCGCTCTGCGTCGGCGAGCGCCTTGCGAAGCACGACGTGAGTGTTCTTCACCGTCTTCGGCGCAAGCCCCTCGCCGTTGCGCCCTCCGTGGTCGAGCAAGGTCGGCGTAGAACTTCTCGATCTGCAGCGGCGTCAGCGCCTGGAGCTTGTAGCGACCGAGGTGCTTCTTGAGGCGTTTCGCAGCGACGACGTAGGAGTAGTGACTGGTCGGTCTCAGATGGGACTCCTGGCCCTGCAGCCACTCGTCGAGGAAGTCGTCGAGGCGAAGGCCGCTTGCCGACACCACAGTGCCGTCGATGACCGTCTTCTGGAACTCGGCGAGTGCGGCCTCCGCCGCTCGCTTCGTCCGGAACCCCTGCCGGCGGATCTGCCGGCGCGTGCCTGACTCAGGGTCGAAGCCGGCGTCGACACGGAAGCCCCACGAGCCGTTGCGCTTGGTGACCGAACCCCGGGCCATGAGGGAAGACTAGACGACTCTGTGACCGTTTCGTGACCGTCCGAGCATTCTACCGGCAACGCTCAAGCCGCGCGCTGACTCACAAAACACCAGCTAGATGGTGCCCGGGGCGGGATTCGAACCCGCACAGATCTTTCGATCTAGGGGGGTTTAAGCCCCCCGTGTCTGCCAGTTCCACCACCCGGGCATGATCGGCACGCTACTGGGCGGTCACGGTCTGGACGGGTGCGAAACGATGTGTGAACTCGCCGATCACGACTCCCGGCTGTGCCGAACCCCTCGTACTCTCGAATCATGAAACTCACGCTCGTGCCCGTCGCCGGGATCGTGCTGGCAGCATGCGGCGGAGACTCGGCCAACTCCGGCACCGGCTGCGACCGCCGTTGCGGTGACGTACCAGGAGGTGCCGGATGCTCCCGACAGGCCCAACGGCGACGCGACGGCACGGGTCGACGACATTCTCGCCACGATCCCGACCGGAGCGTTCGACATCCGAGATCTCCGGGAGTTCGTCGACGCCGGTGATGCGCGCCACGCCTGGCTGCTCACCGATCTGGTCCGGGCGGCGGAGCGCCAGCAGCTCGACGACCGTTGTGAGTCCGATCGGACCCGTACCGAACACCACCCGCAGTTCGCTCACATCCGTACCTCCGGTTCGAAGCCGACGCATCGAACGGTACGCCAACCCGTGGCCGGACGTCGTCCTGAGGTGTCAGGCGACGCGTGCCACCGGTTCGACGCTGCGGTCGTCGAACCGGTCAGCACCGCACAGCGCCCAGAGTTCGCCGCGCAACCGATCGGACTGCGGGGCCGTCAGCCCATTCGCAGCGATGACCCCCTCGATCATGTCGGCCAGCACCGCCACCCACGGTCGACCGCGCAACCGCACCGACACGATCGCCCCGTCGCCGCGACGCCGGATCGAACGGTCCACGCCGACCAACCGCGGCGGGCACCGGAAGCTCGGGCCCACCAGACCGCGCCGTCTCGCTTCATGCGTGAGCGTGCGAGCCGCCGATGCGAAGTCGACCGTGGAGGCCGAAGCGGGCGAGGTGGTCATGGCACCATCGTGCACGAGGGGTGCGACATGGTTATCGCCCGACAACAGCGATCGCACGTGCTCGCGACACCCGGTCGGTAGTCTCGGCCGAGATGTCCGCGATGGAGCCCGACGCCGGTCAACTCAGCCCGCTCCAGCAGAAGACGCTCGGCCTTCTCCGCCGAGCGCCCGAGCCGATCGTGTTCGACACCGCCTTCATCACATCGCTGCGCAACGACATCGACGAAGCGTTCCACGAATTCGGTGACCGGATCGGCGACGAGTCGGTGTTCCTCAGCAAACACCGCGTCACCAGCGTGCTGGGCTGTGAGGTTCAACACCTCCAAGCCGACGACTTCTCGTGGTCGCCGCCGGTCGCCGGCGGGCAGGTCGCGCACCGGGCCGTGCAGCTGATGGTCAACTGGCGCGGCGATCCCGCTCCTGCCGACGTCATCGACGAGGCGATCTCGCGACTTGCCGACGACGACTCGAGCCTCGGCGACTGGATAGAAGCGCTCAGCGAGGCCGACCTCGCCGACCTCCGCGGGTTCGCTGTCGACAAGCTGATCAAGTTCCAGGAGTGTTTCCCGCCGCTCGACCGACGAGCGGCACCAACGGTCGAGTCGAGCGTGCGCTGGCCGGTCGATGGCCCGATCGTCCTGTCGGGCAAAGTCGACCTCACGCTCGGTCGCCCTGCCGGTGCCGAGAGCCGCAAAGTGATCATCGACCTCAAGACCGGGTGGGTGTCACCCAGACACCGTGAAGACCTCCGGTTCTACGCGCTCGTCGAGACGCTTCGCACCCAGATCCCGCCCCGCAAGCTCGCCTCGTTCTACCTCGACGCCGGCGAGCCGGTCGTCGAAGACGTCACCGAACGGACCCTGCTCACCGCCAGCCGGCGCACGCTCGACGCCGTCAATGCCGAGATCGAACTCAAGATCGAGGGGCGCGAACCGGTCAAACGGCCCGGCACCTCGTGCCGTTGGTGTCCGATCAGCTCGGAGTGCAGCGAGGGGCAGGCCTATCTCACCGGCGTCGACAACGAACGCGCCTGAGCAGGGTCAGTCGCTCCGAGTCGTCGACATGACCGCCACTGCGGTGTCCAGGCCGGCCGCAGCGCGGACGGTGGCGATCCTCCGGCCCGGTTGAACCGCCGGCTTCGGGTCGCCGAGCAGGTCGCCGGCCGCGGCTGCCATCTCGTCGAGGTCGCGGACATTGACCACGAGACCCCACAGCGCCGTGTGCTCGACCCGGGCGTTTTCGACCACCTCGATGATGCACCCTCGCGTGCCACCCTGATCGTCGAACCGGTGGAACGCCTGCCGCACCGTCGGTGTCTCTCGAACACGACGTCGAGCAAGACCCAGCCCGGACTCGACGGCCGCCGACGTTCGTTCGAGCGAATCGGTCATCACCACGACGTGGTCGAGTTCGAGCGCCCCGTTCGGATGATCGATTCCATCGACCACCGACCCATCGCAGATCGGCACGCCGTCGATGTCGGCCGGGAGGCCGAGGTCGCTCTCGATGACCAGACCCGGAGTGTCGACGCCGAACACCAACGCACCGTTGGCGAACCGGACGCGGCGGTCGTCGTCGAGCGCGAAGCCCAGCAATGGCCAGGGGTCGGCTCGGCCCGGCAACGCGACGGCTGCAAGCCGGACGCCACTCATGCGTCGTCGAGTTGCCACGACAGGAACGCCAGCACATCAGCCTGCTCGTCGGCTCGCTTCCCGACCGGTTTGCCGACGCCGTGACCGGCGCGACCCTCCTGGTGCAGGAACACCGGGCGCTCACCCCCGCCCTCTCCCGCGGCCTGGAGCTGCGCCGCCATCTTCCGGGCATGCAACGCGTCGACCCGGCTGTCGCCCTCTGCCGCGGTGAGTAGCACCGCCGGGTAGTCGACGCCCTCCCGCACGTGGTGGTACGGCGAATACGCCATCAACCACTCGAACTCCTCGGGGACGTCGGGATCGCCGTACTCGTCGGTCCAGAGCCGGGCGATCAGGAACCGCGGGAATCGGATCATGTCGAGGAGCGGCACTGCGCACCACACCGCTCGGCACAGATCCGGCCGCTGCGTCAGCGCGGCCCCGACGAGCAACCCGCCGTTCGAGCCGCCGGCGATCGCCAAACGGGCACGCGACGTTCGCCCGGTCTCGACGAGCCAGTCGGCCGCGGCGTGGAAGTCGTCGAACACGTTCTGCTTGTTCGCGCGCCGGCCGGCGCGGTGCCAGTCGTCGCCGTGCTCGAATCCACCGCGGAGTCCTGCGGATCGCGTAGAGACCGCCCTGCTCACACCAGGCGGCGATGCTCGCGGACCAGGTCGGCGATTCGGTGCTGGCGAACCCGCCGTAGCCGTTCAGGATCGTACGAGTGTCAGCGGACGGCTCGACATCGGAACGATGAATCAGGAAGAGTCCGATCGAGGTGCCGTCACTGGACGGATACTCGACGTGTGACACGGTCAGCTCGGGCACGTCGGCCGACGGCACGGGTGGGTGCACCCGTCGGACGGCGTCGGACCCGACGAGCCAGACGGCTGCGGGTCGGTCGAAACCGGCGATCACGGCAAAGGTGCGATCGTGGTGCCGATCGCCGACCAACTGCAGCACCGAACTCACCCCGACACCGTCGACGGCGGTTCGAACCGTTCCGTCGAGGTTCCACCTCTCGATCGCGTCGACCCCACCGGTCGATGTGGACACGACGAGTCCCTGCGCTTCTGGCTGAACCGCCCTCACGACGGCATCACGCTCGGGAACGACGACCGACCAGTTCGGCGGGGTGAGATCATCGGCCGTGAGGTCGACCCGCACGATTCGTCCACGCGGAGCGTCGAGCGTGGACACTCCCACCAGCGTCGAGTCGCCCTCGAACGTGAACCACGACAGCGCTTCGGTCTCCACCACCACCGTGCGCCAGGCCTCCGACCGGCGGTCGAGCAACTGGACATCGGTACGACCCCAGCCGACACTCGACTGGACGAGTAGCAGCTGGCCATCCGGGCTCACCGAGACGGTCGGCCACGTCTCGGGCGTCGGATGCTGCGCCCACACGACCGGATCGCCGGCCGCATCGTCGCCAAGCGTGTGGTGGTGCACCGTGCGGTGGTACTGATCGCCCTCCGGATAGCGGGTGTAGAAGAAGCCGGACCCGTCCGGCTCCCACGCGACGCTGCTGGCGCGACAGTTCGAGATGCGTTCCCGCAGCAACGAACCATCACCGGTCCGGACGATCCGGAGCTCGGAGTTCTCGGTGCCGCCCTCAGACACCCCGAACGCCACCAAGGCTCCGTCGTCGGACGTGGCATACCAGTCAATGGCCGCCGCCGCGTCGTCGACCGCGTCGGCGGGGTCGATCAGGGTGCGTGACGAGCCTTCCGGCCGTTCGGTCGATCGAACCACCAGGCTCGCCTGCTGCGCTCCGGCCGAGCGCTCCAACAGCACGAGCGCGTCACCGCGCGGCTCGACCGCTTGCACGACGGGCAGGCTCATCAACGAGGTCAGTCGGCGATGCCATTCGGCACGACCCGGAAGCACGTCGAGTGCCTCCCGCGTCCGCCGATTCTGGTCCCCCACCCAGGCCCTCACGTCGGGCGAATCACCGCTCTCGAGCCACCGATACGGGTCGGCCACTTCGACGCCGTGCAACACGTCGACGTCGTCGCCGCGGGGAGTCACCGCCCGCGGATTTCCGCCATGCATCCTGGCACCATAGTCACAGTCGAGGGCCTCATGTGCCGCGGAACAGCACGAAGCCGCCGGCCGGAACCGACGGCTTCGGAGGGATCGGAGCGGCTGGAGGTCAGCCGCGGCCCATGTTGGGCCGTTTCCCGTGATTCGCCTTGCTGCGGCGCAGCTTGGCCTTCTTGCGACTGGTCTTCTTCGACATGAGCGAAAGGCTACCGCTACAGGTTCTCGGTCGCTCCCTACTGCCACAAGAGAGCGCCCGGAGCGATACCGGGCTCATAGTGCGCAGAGATCACCTCCCGGAGAGCATCGGATCCGTCGATCCGTCGCGTCACCGTAGACCGGATCGCTCAGATCGCCCGTCGCGCATCGCGCGCGGGTGAGGGTTGCCCGGAGTGTGAGATCGTCGCCTGGAACGGCACAGAGCGGCCATCGAGCACGTTCTCGAGCCGCCGGATCGTCGACACGACGCCGGCGAGATCCGCCCGAAGCGACTCGAGCACGAGCTCGGCGCGCCATGCGTCGGCGCCTTCGGCATCGCCGGCGATCCTCGCCGCTTCGCGATCGATCTCGGCGACGAACTCGAGGAGCCGATCAGTCACGCGGCAGTGTCACGCACGAGCGAGATCCCGTGCTTCTTGCTCACAAAGATCAAACCGTCGAGCACGAGAGCGGCGAGCTCGTCGAAGTCGCGAACTGTCTTCGACCCGGCGATAGGCGGCGCCTCTCGACGACGTGGAGGTCTCGAGGTATCTCGCCGCTCAGTTGGGACCTCAGGCTTGGGAGAACGCGAGGTATCAAATGTCGGTCGGGTAACTTCTCGCACGATGGCGCGTCAGCTATTCGTCCATATTGGAACCCACAGGACAGGTACGACGTCGCTACAGCGCTATCTGGTCGACCACGAGCAGGGCTTGGCGCGGTCTGGACTTGGCATTGTGCGCGAAGTGCGGAACCCGGGCACAGCCTCGGCGAACTGCGCACGATTTGCCGACGCCGTACTCCGTCCCGACCTTCTCACCGGGGCCCGTTCGCGCGACCTTTTCCCTGCGGGCCACTCCGGCCGAAAGCTCGTTTCGGAGATCTTCTCCATACGTGCCGCAGTGCGTGAGCTCGACTCCCCGCGCTTGCTGATCAGTGCCGAGGCACTCTGCTTCGCCAGAACACGAGCCGAGCGCGCTCGCGTTCGGACACTTCTACGTGCCTGCGGTGCGCGCCCCACGGTCATCCTTTGCGTACGCAACATCGACGACTGGAGGGGCAGTTGGGAGGACCAGTTGGACAAGGTCAAGTACCCGGGTGCGTACTCCCCGGCTCCACACTCCGACATCCGCCACGACTGGTACTACGACGTCGAGGCGATTGCAGAGTTCTGGTCGTGCATCGGTCGCGTCCGCGTCATCTCCTATGACGAGACGATGGAGCGACACGGATCGATCATCCCAGCCGTACTCGACGAGACTGGTACCAATGTGATCGGTACATCTGGGGACTACTTCCTCAACCGGCGTCGAAACGATTAGGACCCCACACGAGTGCGATCGCGTTCCGTCCTGCGCCGGGATCGAAAGTCCAGACGACCAAGGCGACTTGAACGGAAAACCCTCGGATTGAGTCTGAATCGTGCGGAAGTCGACCATCTCCGAAGTGCCTGCTTGAGATCAGGGACGCCCGGCATGGGTCCATCGTGGCTCGACCCCTATGCATCGGAGCATCCAGGGGGTATCGGAGAGGTGGTTTGATGGCGAACGTCGACGTTCTCGGGAGCCGAACATCGCGCACCGGCACCTCGTTCGAACACCCGGACGTGCCAGGCGTGCTAGCGGGCCGAGGCCCAGTCCACGAGTTCGTCGGCGGACCACGTGTTGACGATTCGCTCGACCGGCACGCCGCGCTCTGCGGCACGGTTGCAGCCCAACGGCTGCCACTCGAGTTGTCCGGTCGCGTGCGCGTCGGAGTCGATCGAGAACCAGCAGCCGTAGTCGACCGCGAGATCGATCAACTCCCGCGGCGGGTCGAGCCGTTCGGGACGGCAGTTCAGTTCGACCGCGGTGGCGAACTGGGCGCAGGCCGCGAAGACGTAGTCGGCATCGAACGTCGACTCCGGACGCTTCCCGATCTTGCGGCCGGTCATGTGGCCGAGGATGTCGACGTGCGGGTTGGCGATCGCCATCACCATTCGCTCGGTCATCCGCTGCGATTCCATCCGGAGTTTCGAATGCACACTCGCCACGACCACGTCGAGCTCGGCCAGCATCTCGTCGGAGAGGTCGAGCGAGCCATCCTCCAAGATGTCGACCTCCATCCCGGTCAGGATCCGAAAGTCGCGGCCCGTGGCGGCGATCTCACGATTGACCCGCTCGATTTCGACGAGCTGGTCCGCCAACCGCTCCTCGTTCAAGCCGTGTGCGACCGTGAGACGGGCCGAATGATCGGTCAGCACCATGTACTCGTGACCGAGATCGATCGCGGTCGCCGCCATCGCCTCGATCTGGGCGCCGCCGTCACTCCAGGTGGAGTGCAGATGGCAGTCGCCGCGCAGAGCCGCCCGATACGGCGCAGCCGCCTCCGTCATCTCGACCTGCGACTCGGCTTCGATGGTCTGCAGGTAGGAGGGCACGACCCCGGCCAACGCCTCGGTGATGACACCGGCGGTGGCGTCCCCGATGCCCTCGAGCTCGGTCAGGCGTTGATCCCTCGTCCGCTCGGCGAGCTCGATCGGATCGATGGTGCGCACCACGTCGAGCGCCCTCACGAACGCTCGAGTCTTGTACGGCGAAGCAAGCGCCCGGTCGAGGCAGTGAACCACCCGGAGCAGCGCGGCTTCGGGGGTCATCGGCGCAACGGAAGCCACACCACCACCGTACTGCGACAGGTCTCCGACGGCTGCGGCGATCATGGATCCTCGACGACGGCCACCGGACCTGTCGAACAGTTCGATCGCGCCCGCACCGCCGAACGGGTGTGACGACCGGCACACGACTCCGGCGGAATACAGGTGCCCGTCACTGCGTTTCATCTTTCGTACGAACGAAGAAGGAGACAACCGGTGGCAACCACCACACTGAACATGGACAACTTCGAATCGACGGTCACGGCCGAGGGAATCACCCTCGTCGACTTCTGGGCCGAGTGGTGTGGGCCCTGCCGTCAGTTCGGACCGATCTTCGAGCAGACGGCCGACGAGAACTCGGACGCCGTCTTCGCCAAGGTCGACACCGAGACCGAACAAGAACTCGCCGGCTCGCTCGGCATCATGTCGATCCCCACGCTCATGATCTTCCGCGACGGCATCCAGCTGTTCAGCCAGCCCGGCGCTCTCCCGAAGTCGGCGCTCGACGACCTGATCCGGCAGGTCCGTGAACTCGACATGGACGAGATACGCAAGGAACTGTCGGACGCAATGGCGTCCGCCGACTGACCAGATCTCGCTCGGCGACGCGCCTCCCCCTCCCCCAAATCAGCGTCGCCGGGCAGAAGCTCCCCCGATCGGTCCCCCCATCGATCGGAACGCAGGGCGGGTGGCTTCTGTCACCCGCCCTGACGGTGTCAAGGTACCGGAAAGCCTCACTGAGTGTGGGCGGAATGCTCGTAGGCTGGCCTTCTTCTGGCGGACACAGAGAAGGACACAACGTGAGCACGAACACATCACCTCAGCGGATCGCGGTCATCGGGACCGGCTACGTCGGTCTCACGACCGGAGCCTCACTGGCACACTTCGGCTTTCGGGTCGCGTGCTGCGACATCGACCCACGAAAGATCGAGATGCTCGAGCGAGGCGTCATCCCGATCGTCGAGGACGGCCTGGCCGAGATGGTGGCCGACGGGCAACAGTCCGGTCGGCTCACCTTCCACCTCGGTTCCATCGAGTCGGTCGCCCAGTCGGACGTGATCTTTCTCTGCGTACCGACCCCGCAAGACGATGACGGCTCGGCGGACCTCACCTTCGTCAAGCTCGCTGCGACCGAGATCGGCCCGCACCTCCAACCAGGTGCCGTCGTCGTCAACAAGTCCACCGTCCCGGTCGGGTCATTCCACGTCGTCGGCGAGGCACTCGGCCGAACCGACGTCGACGTCGTGTCGAATCCCGAGTTCCTTCGGGAGGGCTCCGCGGTCCACGACTGCCTCCACCCCGACCGCGTGGTCATCGGTGCCGAGAACCCCGCGGCAGCGGCCAAGGTCGCCGCGCTCTACGAGTCGCTCGACACCGAGATCATCCTCACGGACCCGGCATCGTCAGAAACGATCAAGTACGCGGCGAACGGGTTCCTGGCCATGAAGATCTCGTTCATCAACAGTGTCGCCGCGATGTGCGAACAGGTCGGAGCCGATGTCGCTGCCGTGGTCGCCGGTATCGGTAGCGATCGTCGCATCGGCCCGAAGTTCCTCAACCCGGGCCCGGGGTGGGGCGGCAGCTGTTTCCCCAAGGACTCCCGAGCGCTGGTGAGTATCGCCCGCGAACGCGGGTACGACTTCTCGCTCATGCGCGGCGTCATCGACATCAACGAGCAGCAGTACGAACGAATGGTCTCGAAGATCACACGATCGACCGGCCGGTTCGCCCACGACCGGCTCGACGGAGTCGTGGTCGCGGCCCTGGGATTGACGTTCAAAGCGGGCACCGACGACCTGCGCGAGTCGCCCAGCGTGCGCATCCTTCGTGACCTGGAGCGACGCGGGGCCACGATCCAGGCATACGACCCCACCACCACCGATGAACTCGACGAGATCCAACAGGCTCGGCTCGCGGGGTTCGACGTCCGCTCGAGTGTGCTCGATGCCGTCAGCGGAGCCGACGTGGTGGCCGTGCTCACCGAATGGCCCGAGTTCAGCGAGATCGACCTCGCCAAGATGGTCGAGGTGATGCGCAGCAACCACGTCGTCGACTGCCGCAACCTGCTCGAACCCGAGGTCGTGAAGGCGGCTGGGCTCACGTATGACGGGGTCGGTCGGTCATGAGCGATCGACGCGTCCTCGTCGCCGGCGGCGCCGGTTTCCTCGGATCGCATCTGTGCGACCGCCTCGTCGATCGTGGCGACCATGTCATCTGCGTCGACGACCTCTCGACTGGCCGGGCCGAGAACGTCGAGCACCTCGCCCACCACGACCGGTTCGAGTTCTTGGAGTTCGACATCGTCAACACCGGGCTCGACGACATGCTGGCTTCCGGGATCACCGATGTGATGCAGCTGGCCAGCCCGGCGGCGCCGCCGGAATACCTCCGCCGCCCGCTCGACACCCTCGCCGTCAACAGCACGGGCACCCGTCACCTGCTCGAGATCGCCGAACGACACGGCGCTCGATTCTTCCTGGCATCGACCAGCGAGGTCTACGGAGACCCGCTCGTACATCCCCAGGTCGAGGGGTACTGGGGCAACGTGAACCCCATCGGCGAACGCTCCGTCTACGACGAGGGCAAGCGGTTCTCTGAGGCGCTGACCATGGCCCACCACCGGGCGAACGGTCTCGATGTACGCATCGTGCGGATCTTCAACACCTACGGTCCGAGGATGCAGGCCAACGACGGTCGTGTGGTCACCAACTTCGTGTACCAGGCGCTCAACGGAGAGCCGCTCACGATCTACGGCGACGGCAGTCAGACGCGGAGCTTCTGCTACGTGGCCGACGAGATCGAAGGTTTCCTGAGGCTGCTCGACGGCCCGCACGTCGGACCGATCAACATCGGCAACCCGAACGAATTCACCATGCTCGAACTGGCCACGCTCGTCCTCGAGCTGACATCGTCGAGGTCGGCGGTCGAGTACCGCCCGTTGCCGTCGGACGACCCCAAGCTCCGGCAGCCTGACATCACGCAGGCCCGCGAGCTGCTCGATTGGTCCCCGAAGATCGAGTTGCGCGAAGGCCTCGGCCGAACGATCGACTGGTTCCGTTCGTCCGTCTTGACCTCTGACTGAGCGCACACTCGACGGCTCGGGTCTCGGTAGCCTGCGACCCGCATGGAACGCTTCGGACTGGTCGGACTCCCCAACGCGGGCAAGTCGTCGCTCTACAACGTGCTCACCGGCGGTGGTGCGCTGGCGGCGCCGTACCCCTTTGCGACGAAAGACCCGAACATCGGTGTCGCCCGGGTGCCCGACGACCGAGTCGACCGACTGGCGGAGATGTCCGCTTCCAAGAACGTCGTGCACGCCCAGGTCGAGGTCGTCGACATCGGCGGCCTCGTCGAGGGCGCATCCAAGGGCGAGGGGCTCGGCAACAAGTTCCTCGCCAACATCCGCGAAGTCGATGCGATCGTGTTCGTGCTCCGAGCGTTCGAGAACGACGACATCGTCGGATCACCAGACCCGCTCGAACATCTGCGCGTCGTCGAGCTCGAACTCGCGCTCGCCGACCTCGAGGCGGTCGACAAGCGACTGACGCAGGCCACACGCCAGGCGAAACTCGACAAGACGCTCGGCGACGAGATCGCCGCCCTCCAACAGGCGAACGACGCACTGAGCGACGGCCGGCCGCTCTACCGGGCCGGATTGAGTGACGAGGTCAGGGACGCACTTGCGCCGTACTTTCTCCTGACCAATCGCCGCGTGCTCGCCGTGGTGAACGTCGGCGAGGATGACCTGGACGACATTCCTGCGGCGGAGGCACGTATCACCGCCGAGTTCAACGACGCCGGGGACAACGTCGAGGTGATCGGCATGTGCGTGCAGCTCGAAGCAGAAGCTGCCTCCATCAGCGACCCGGCCGACCGAGCCGAGATGCTCGAGGGGTTCGGCCTCGGCGAGGGAGCCCTGTTTCGTATGGTGCGCTCGGCGTACCACCTGCTCGGTCTGCGTACGTACTTCACCACCGGCGAGAAGGAGACCCGTGCGTGGACGTTCTACGAGGGGTCGACTGCGCCGGTGTGCGCCGGCCGCATCCACACCGACTTCCAGCGAGGCTTCGATCCGCGCCGAAGTCATCCAGTGGGATGAGTTGCTGACGCTCGGCTCTTGGACGAAGGCCCGGGAGGCCGGCAAGCTCCGCGTCGAAGGTAAGGACTACGTCGCCCAAGACGGCGACGTGATGGAGTTCCGGTTCAACGTCTAGCGACACACCCTCCACCTCTGGTGAATCCAACGGTCTCGTCGAGATCATCCAGGGTGTCGAAAGTGGCGCTCATCCGGACGCCTTGCAGTGACGACGCCGGCCCGGGTCGCAGGCCTCGTCGGCCGTGCCCGCAGACCGAGAGGCGACCTTCGACGTGACCGTTCAATGACACCGGCGCAGCGATACGGGTCAGCTTCATCGCCCGACGCAGCCGGCCCCGAAGGGACCCACGGCCGCGTCAGACGACGAGATCGATAGCGGGCGGAGTTGTCAGGACGCTCCGCGACCGGTCAACACCACGCCGACGGTCTTGGCACAGATCCGGAGATCGTGGCCCAATGACCAGTTGTCGACGTAGTACAGATCGAGTCGGCGGTACTGCTCGAAGCTCGTGTCGGACCGTCCCGACACCTGCCACATGCCCGTGAGTCCCGGCAGGACTCGGAGGCGATCGCGTAGCTCGCCATCCCACTGAGCTGCCTCGTCGGGAAGTGCCGGACGTGGCCCGACCATGCTCATCGTGCCCTGCAATACGGCCACCAACTGTGGCAGCTCGTCGATCGACAGCTTGCGAAGCAGGCGACCGGTCCGGGTGATCCGGGGATCGTTCGTCATCTTGAACAGCGGTCCGTCGACCTCACTCTGGTCCAGGAGACCTGCCTTCAGCTCGTCGGCGTTGACGACCATGGTTCGCAGCTTCGTGAGGGTGAACGAACGGCCACCTCGACCGACACGTTCCTGGCGGAACAGGATGGGACCACCGTCCTCGAGCTTGATCGCAATCGCTGCTGCGACCAGCAACGGCGACGAGAGCAGCAGAATCGTGAAGGCCATCACCACGTCGAAGGTCCGTTTGGCGATGGCCCGCCAGCCACCTCGGATGACCGGCTCGACGTAGATCATCGTGTTGCCGTCCAAATCCTGGGGGCGGATGCGGGTGATGTCGATGTCACGCAGGCTCGACGACAACACGACGTGGTAGCCATCGTCGGTCAACTCGCGGGTCAGACGGTTCACGTGATCTTGACCGACCGATCCGAGCGACACCACGACACCGCACACGTCCTGCTCGGCGAGGACGGTGTGCAGGTCGTCGATGGGACCGAGAACCCGGACGCCGCCGCGATCGCCCAGCTCGTCGTCGCCGATGAACCCGGCGACGTCGTACCCGAGACCGGGGTTCCGCTGGTAAGTGTGCATCAATCCGATCGTGTGCGGATCCGTGCCGACGATCAGGATGCGGCGCCGCAGTCGTCCCTGCTGGCGAAGCCGGTCGAACTGGCGACGGGCGAGCTGACGTTCGGCGATGACCGCGCCTGCGATCGACGCCGCGATCAGGAACACCCACAGGCGGGACAGGTCCTTGTACTGGATACCGAACGCGATCACCACGACCACGCCGACCCCGACCCCGACGGCTCGCAGGACGTTCTTCGCCTCCTCGACCGGACGAGCGTTGGCCCGCGACAGGTACAACCGATTGAACAGCGCGCCGGCGATGAACCCCGGGAGACTCACCGTCAACAGCAATGCCTGTTCGGCCATGATCCATGTGGGAACCGGTCGGAGGAGTCGCTGGATCGCGAACGCCAGCGCGATTCCGACGAGCACCGCCACCGCGTCGGCCATCACCAACCGGTTGCGTGCTGTCGCCGGCATGACCGGCATCGGAGCAACTGCTGCCGCTGCCGGCGTGTCGACGAGTTCCGCCTCATCGACGCGCAAAGGAACTGTGAACTGTTCCTTGAGGACCTCGGTCTCCGTCCGCCCATTCATGTATTCGCCCGCTCTTTCCCGCTCTGACCCGGCCAGGGTCTTCGTTCTCCGCCACTTTGCGTGTTCTTCACTTGTATCACCGCCGTCCCTGACAGTTCCAGTGAATTGCATGATCGACGGACGAAATCTGCTGTGACATCGGTCCTATCTCACTGTTCGCGGTCAGTTGGACGCGATCCATCGCACACTTGACCTCGAACTGACATAACGGGTGTTCGCCGAACCCTCGAAACGCGCTCGCTAGAGTGCGCTCGTGCCGGAATCGACCGACGAACCGCCATCGACACACGATCTCGCCTGCGACGTGGTCCTCGAACAGACGCTCGGCCACGTCACCCACGGCCAGAATCTCCGCCGACTCCTCAGCGACATCGCCGGCTTCGACCCACACTTCATGCCCGTCGACTACGACAACGACGCGTGGACTCGATACATCCCAGGCTTCGGCAACTGGACCGTCCGGGCCGGCGTGCGGGCTCGTCAGGCTCTCCGCGGCGACCACCAACGCGATGTGATCTTCGTGCACACCCAGGTGCCGGCGGTGCTGCTCGGGCACACCGAGGTTCCGACCGTGGTCTCACTGGATGCGACCCCCAAGCAGTACGACGAGTTGGGTGAGCACTACGCGCACGACATCGGTCCGGAGTGGCTCGAACGGATCAAGACGTCACTGAACCGGCGCTGCTTCGAACGCGCCGCACATCTCGTGACCTGGGCCGAGTGGACCAAGCAGAGCCTCGCCGACGACTACGGCATCGACGGATCCAAGGTCACCGTGATCCCCCCGGGCGTCGACGTCGAACGATGGCTCCCACCCTCCGATGCACCGGACCGGGAGGATGACGGCATCGTTCGCATCCTCTTCGTCGGCGGCGATCTGGCCCGGAAGGGTGGGTTCGACCTCCTCGCAGCGTCGGCAACACTGCGGGAGCGACACGGCGACGGCGTCGAGGTGCACCTCGTCACGCCGGCCGACGTGGTCGACGCGCCCGGCGTCACCGTGCACTCGGGCATGACCCCGAACAGCCCCGACCTGATTGCCCTCTACCAGCGGTGCGACGTGTTCTGCCTCCCGACGCGCGGCGACTGCCTCCCGATGGTCCTCCCGGAGGCGGGGGCCGCCGGCTTGGCGCTCGTCAGCACGGATGTCGGAGCGATCGGAGAAATCGTCCGTGACGGCGACACCGGGTTGCTCGTGCCCGTTGGCGACGTCGGGGCGCTGACTGCCGCCCTCGAACGCCTCGTCGGCGACCGCGATCTCAGGCGCCGACTCGCCGATGCCGGATCGGCCCTGGTGCAAGCGGACCACAATGCCGCGACCAACGCCGGACGAATCGTCGAGGTCCTCAGACAAGCCGTCGCCGCCGCCTGACCCGGGCGCGTTCACTCACAACTCGCGGATCACCCGCGCCGGCGCACCGGCGACGAGTGTGCGGGGCGGCACGTCACGGGTGACGACGCTGCCGGCCCCAACCACGCTGCCGGCACCGATCGAGACTCCGGACATCACGATCACGCGGCCTCCCAACCAGACGTTCTCGCCCAGCACGATCGGCCGCGACTCCGGGCGTTCGAGACGCCGTTCGGGCTCGATCCGGTGAAAGTCGTTGTCCATCATCAGGCAGTACGTGCCGATGAGGCAGCGTGGCCCGATCCGAACGAGCTGTTGTGCCGAGATTGCCGTGCCGTAGTTGATGAGTGTCCGTTCACCGACCTCGAGCGTCCCACCGACGCCGACGGCGAGCTCCGTGGTGGCAACGGTCGAAACGATCTGCACGCGATCCTTGATGATCATCGTGCCGTCGTTGTGAATGGCGGGCTTTCCCTTGAGCCGCACGGTGGGAGCGACATGGGTGGCAGCGCGGAGGTGCCACTGAGCACGCAACGCTGTCCGACCCTTCGAGAACTTGTTCGACGTCGAGCCATTCATCGACGTCGACCCTCCGACGACCAGCCGTTCGGCACCTCGTTCAACGCAGAACGTCCGTCGAACGGCCGGCTGCGCTCCTCGCGAGATCGAGCAGGATGTTGGCGTTCGTTTGCGCGTCGAACGCCTGCTCCGCATGCCGCCGCCCCGCCAGCCCCATGGCTCGACGACGTTCTGGAGCATCGTGGAGTCGAAGGAGCGCGGCTGCCAGGGCCGGCTCCTCGCCGGCCGGCACCAGATACCCGCTGACATCGTCCAGCACGACGTCGGGAATCCCCCCGAGATCGGAGGCCACGACGGGGAGTCCGGCGGCAGCTGCCTCGGCGGCGGCGATCCCGAACGTCTCCGCGAGGGTGGGCAGGACGAAGACATCGCTGGTCCGGTAGAGCTCGATCAATCGAGGATCGTTCGGGAAGGCGTCGCTCACGACGCGGACACGGTCGGCTGTCGGCACATGAGATCGGGTGACGACGACGAGTTCGGAGCTCGCGGGCAGCGAGGCGAACGCACGGAGGAGCTGCGGCCCACCCTTGCGCTCGAAGTCGCCGCCGACGAAGAGGAGCCGAAACTTCCCGTCGTCGACACCGTGGCTCGAGCTCGGCGGCTGCCACAACTCCATGTCGACGCCCGGAGGGACCACGCGAACCCGCTCAGCGGGAATCCCGTAGTCGGCAATGAATGAATTGGCCGCCCGATTGCTCCACCCGACGCACCAGGCCGCTTCGCGCATCATGCGAAGATTCAGATGGCGCTTCAGTCGACTGATGGGACCACGTCCGTCGGCACGATGGCCGTAGCCGTCGGCGATGCGGTCGTACTGCGCCGGCGTCACGTCGGTCACCACGACGAACGGCTTCGACCGGGCGATCTCTCCTCCCAGGACCGCTGGGACCTGGGTGTTGAAGACGTGCACGTCGGCCTCGGCTCGGGCCAGCCCGTGACGGACGGTTTGCCGGCCCCACCAGGCGCGCACGTACGGCTCCTGGAACGGAAGCTTCGCGGCGAACCCCTCGGTTTCGTAGTCCACAGGAATCCAGACAGGAGCCACGTCATCGGCGTCGACGTGGGCACGAAGATTCTCGTAGTAGGTGCGGTGACCGAGGTGCTGTTCCATCGTGAACGCGACGGTGAGTGGACCGTCCGTTGCCTGCGCGCGTTCGCGAGAAGCGTGTGGGGCCGTCCGCCCTTTCCCAACCACACGATCCACAGTACCCGGATTCCGTCCGAGCCAGCCATCGAGTTCGCCGGCACGACGACCCCGGTCGTCCCCTCCTCGACCACCACGGGCTCGCCATCGACCCGTTGAACCTCTCGTCTCGATCGGTATGCTGACTCGACCCGGCGGGCTCAGACAGCCTTCCACGCGTGACCGGGCACCACTTCGTCATGACCCCAACACCGGTGCTCAGCGTCGTCCTTCCCACGTACAACCGACGCGAACGCCTCCACAAGGTCCTGCAGTCGCTGGCCGATCAGGATCTCGACGAGGCGTTCGAAGTCGTAGTGGTCTCGGACGGCTCGTCGGACGGAACCGATGACGACCTCCGAAGTGGCGCAACGCCGATCCCGGTGCTGGCCCGGTTCCAGGACAACCAGGGCCCTGCCTCGGCGCGCAACCTCGGCGTCGAAATGGCGCGTGGAGACATCGTGCTGTTCATCGACGACGACGTGGTCGCGGATCGTGCCTTGCTGCGGCGACATCTCGATGCTCACCGGCGGCTCGGAGACAAGACCGTCGTCATCGGGCCGATGCTCAACGCTCCCGACTTCCCGTATTCCGCATGGGTCGCGTGGGAACAAGTGAAGCTGGCCGAGCAGTACCAGGCGATGAACGCCGGCCAGTACACGGCGACCAGCCGACAGTTCTACACCGGGAACGCCTCGGTTCGACGGGAACACGTCATGAAGGCGGGCGGCTTCGACACTCGCTTCCGTCGTGGCGAAGACATCGAATTGGCGTTCCGACTCGAGGATCAGGGACTCGCGTTCGAGTTCGTGCCCGAAGCCATCGGGCTCCACCACGCCGAGCGCTCCTTCGACTCGTGGGTCGCAGCCGCCCGCGCCTACGGCCGCCACGATGTGGTGTTCACCCGCGAGTTGGGAGAGGGTTCGTCGACATGGGGTGTCGGTGAGAAGTACCGGCGGCAGAACATCGCGGTCGAGACTGTTGCTGCGCGCCGTACTGAGCGTGCCGCTTCTGAAACGCGTCTCGCTGTCGGCGCTGACCAGCGTCGTCCGCCGCATCGACAGGCTCACCCCGACGACCAGCGCCGCATTGAGCGCCATCTATGCGATCGAGTTTTTCTCGGGGGTCGTCGACGAACTCGGTTCCACGACGCAGCTGTGGCAGATCGTCCGCGAGACGTAGGCGTCCTCCGTGAGTGCCGCGTTGCCGACGACCGGCCGACCGGACAGCCAGGCTAGATTCCGACGCGTGCACTCCGTCGCCGTCCCGACAACGGTTGATCGATGAGCCGGCTCCCCGTGCGGCGATGCTTCGAACTTGCGGTGCAGGGAACCAGCCTGTTGGCGGCGCTGCCGACCGGATATCTGGCCATGATCACGCTCGCCGGGCTCCCGCGGCCACGTTCGACGCCGACCGGGCGCACCGACCACCGATTCGTCATCCTGATGCCCGCGGACAACGAGGCCGCCGGAATCGCATCGGCACTCGACTCGATGACCGCGCTCGACTATCCCGCAGACCGGTTCAGCGTGCACGTCGTGGCCGACAACTGCAGCGACGACACGCTCACCATCGCGGCACGATGCGGTGCAGAAGGTCACGAGCGGATCGATCCTGAAGCCCCCGGTAAGGGACCGGCGCTCAACTGGCTCCTCGACCGTCTCGTCGCCCGCGACGAGCAGTTCGACGCCGTGGTCGTCATCGATGCGGACACGATCGTCGACGACCAGTTCCTCCGTCAGATGTCTGCGGCGCTCGCGAACGGAGCAACGGCAGCGCAAGGTCGCTACTCGGTTCGTGAGGTGGAGGCAAGTCCTGCGGTGTCGTTCCGGTGGGCGGCGCTCGCTTGTCGTCACCATCTCCGTCCGCTCGGCCGATGCCGACTCGGTGCGTCGAGCGGGCTGTACGGCAACGGGATGGTGTTTCTTCGTCCCCTGATCGTCGGGCGGCGGTGGTCCGGCCACCTCGTGGAGGACGCCGAGTTCCAGATGGACCTGTTGCTCGACGGTCATGATGTCGCATACGTACCCGGTGCACTCGTGTTGGCCGAAATGCCGACATCGCTCGATCAGGCGACATCGCAGAACGAGCGGTGGGAGCGGGGCCGGATCGAACTGGTCCGACGCTTCGTACCGACGCTGCTCCGGAGACTGCCCGGCAGTCCCGGGCGACGGGTGCAGTTCGCCGACGCCGTCGCCGATCACCTCGTGCCACCGCTGTCGGCGCTCATGGCGGCTCACCTCGCGGTCGCCGGGCTCGCCGGAGTCGGCGCCGTCGCCAAGATCCCTGGGACCAGATCCGCCGCGCGCATGCACGCGCTCGCCGCAGGCGCGATCATCGGGCACGTCCTCGCCGGCCTCTACAGTGTGCGCGCACCCCGCCACCACGTGATCGCCCTCCTGCGAGCCCCTGGCATCGTTGTCTGGAAGGTCAGGCTGTGGCTGTCGGTGCTCGTGCGTGGCGAGGAGGTCACATGGACACGAACGGAACGGAATCGACCGGACAGCGCGGAGTCGGACAGGTGAGCCGGCCACCGGCACTCGTACTCGGCGTCCCGATCGCCGACGTCAACATGGCGGAAACCGTCGATGAGATCGGTCGACTGGTCCGCGATGGCCGACAACGGCAGCGCACGCACCAGGTCTCGACGGTCAACGTCGACTTTCTCACCAACGCTCTCGCCGAACCGGAACTGCTCGAGATCCTCCAGTCGGCCGACCTCTGCATCGCCGACGGGATGCCGCTGCTCTGGGTCGCACGGTTGCTGGACATGGAACTCCGGGAGCGAGTGGCCGGCGCCGATCTCGTTCCCGAGCTCATCGACCGCTCGCAGCACGAGGGATGGCGAATCCACGTGTTCGGGTCGAGTCCTGACGTCGCCGCCCGTTCGCTGGCGCTCATCGCCGAGCGCTGGCCCGGCGCCGCGGTGACGATCGACCCGGGCCCCATGATTCGTGACGTGCGAGCCGTTGACCCCGAATGCCTCGCATCGATCGTCGACATGGACGCCGACATCCTCTGCGTGGCGCTCGGCAATCCCAAACAGGAGTACTTCATCCGCGCCCATCGCGAACATCTCGGTGTTCCCGTGATGATCGGAATCGGCGGGACGTTCGACATGCTGGTCGGCGAACGCAAACGTGCCCCGGAGTGGATGCAACGCACGGGTCTGGAGTGGATCGCGCGGGCTGCACAGGAACCACGGCGGCTCGGCACCCGATATGCCCACGACATCCGCGTGATGGCACCGGAGGTCGCTCGGGCGTGGCGAGCACATCGGCGGCATTCGAGCGGAGCGAACGTTCACGTGACGGCCGGCGATTCCGTCACCGTGTCGTTGCGAGCCGCCGGACCGCTCTCGGCCGACGACTATTCCGATGCAGCCGCTCGCATCGCGGCCGGGGCACCGATCGAGTTCCGAGCAGGGGATGCCACCACGGTGACCGACCGGGCCGCAGCGGCGGTGGCCGGTCTCGTCAGCCTCGCCCGGGCGACGGACTCGCCGGTGACGTGGAACGTACCGCCAACGCCCGAACTGCGGTCAGATCTCGGCCGACTCGGGGTGTCGCCGGCCATGTGGGCCCTGGAGTGAGCACGAGCGCGGCGCCGTGGCGAGCCCGTGACGCACCGCGTTCGCACCACCCGACTCTTGAGAGGAACTGAGAGAACCGAGGCCGACGGGTCCAGTAGGATGGCGGTCATGTCCGTCGACGTCCAACCACCTCCTGACCCGCAGACGTCCCCCGCGTCGGCGTTCTGGTGGCGTCTGACCGACAATGCGTTCCGGCGTTGGTACCTGTTCTTGCTCCCCGTGATCCTGCTCGCGGGAATCGGCGCATTCCAGTCGACCAAGACGCTGGAGGTCTATCGGGCAGACGGTCGTCTGAACGCGACCGGCAACCCACTCGTGCCTGACGCATTCGTCGGTGCTGCGCCCGCAACGTTCTGGGACACACCCTCTGACATCACGAGCCGAATGCTCGACGAGCAACTGCTGACCGACTCCTTCGTCGAGGACATCGCGGTCCGAGCGAATCTCATGTACGCGATCGAGAACGGGCTGCTCGACGTCGGCATCATCAGATCGAGCGTCTGGACCTCCACCAGCGGCAGCTCGCTCGTGACGGTGAGCGCCACGTGGGACGACCCGGCGACCGCTCTCGCCCTCGTCGAAGCGACGATCACCGGGTATCAGGGATACATCACCGAAACAGTGGCGAGCGATTCGCGTGAGGCAGTCGACTTCTACTCCGAGCAACTCGCATCGCTCCAAGCCGATGTTGTTGCTGCTCAGACAACCCTGAGCGCCTACGTCGCAGACCTCCCGGTCCTCGACGACGGCGAAGAAGTGGGCCTGATCGACGCGCTCGAACTCGAACGCCTGACCACAGCTCTCACCAACGCCGAAGCCAAGGTCCAGGCGACCGAAGACGAGATCGAGGCTGCCGAGTTGAGCGTCCGCACTGCCGAGAGCGACGCTGGGCGAAGCCTGACCGTGATCGACGCCCCGCTGCTGCCGGTTGCACCGGAGTCAACGATCATCGAGCGCTTGTCGACCATCGTCTCGTACACCGTGCTCGGGCTGGTCATCGGCATCTCCGCCCTGCTCGTCAGCACCGTGCTCGAGCGGTCGATCGTGTCAGAGCGCGATCTCGTCGCGCTCACCGGCGTCTCGTTCGTGGCAGCGGTTCCGGTCCTCCGCACGCTCAACGGACCGTCCGGCCGGGGACGGCGCCGTCAGAAACGTGAGAACCACAGCAGCCGTGGGAAACGCAGCAGCCGCGGCAGTCGCGGCAGTCGAAAAGCGACGGGCGACACGCCGGTCGCTCAGGACGCCGACGCCGACGCCGACGCCACCTCTGAGCGGGCAGGGGTCTGACCGTGGCGCGAACTCGAACCCAGCGACGCGGACCCGAAGCCACCGACGAGGCAACCTCACAATCACTGGCAACGATCGACGAACCGGACGATCCAGGGTTGCTGAGCTACAACGAGATCCCCGGCGCCCTCGCCGAGGCCCTCCGCCGGATCGTCAACCGTCACGAACTCCGCCGGGATGAGCATCTTCCGACGTCGATCTCCGTCACGGCGGCACTCCGGGGAGAGGGAACGACGACCGTGTCACAGGCTCTGTCGACCCTGATCGCCCAGGAGATGGGCCGCTACGTCTGCTGGGTGGACTGCAGCTGGCTCGCCGGAGATCGCCCGGCCGCGGCCCCTGATGGCCGCCCCGGACTGATCGAGATCCTCGCTGACCGGTCGAAGGTGCTCTCGGCGTTCCAGGCGGTACCCGATCTTCCCCAGCTGATCACGCTCAGCCCCGGATACGTCGACGAATCCAAGCGCAACATGATCGCTCGGTCACCGGAGTTCGACCAGCTGCTGGACGTGCTGACGGCCGAGTTCGATCACGTCATCTTCGACATCCCCCCGGTGCTTCAGAACGCAAACGGCTTGGCGCTCGTTCGCCGCTCCGATGCATCGCTGCTCGTCGTTCGGCAACGGTCCACGTCGATCGCACAGTTCGAACAAGCGATGGACGCCACGCTCCCCACACCGAATCTCGGCGTCGTGCTGAACCAGTATCGGAGCAGCATCCCACGACGGCTCCGCCGTCTGCTCGGCGACTAGCGAGGTCCTTCCGTGCAGATGCTCATCTTCTTCCTGGCGGTCTGCTTCATCGTGGGCGGCGCCAACGCCGGACGACGGGTCAGGGAGCATCCACTGATCCTTGCGGGCTTCACGACCATGGTCGCGGCGAGCTACTACAGCCTGCGGGTCGTGTTGTGAGCCTTGAATTCCGGACGTCGACGTCGGAGATCCGACAGTCTCGCCAGCTGTGGTGGGTGGGCTACCTGCTCGTGGTCGGCGGTGGCTTCCTGCTTGCGGCGTTCTCCCGCCGTCGGATCGCCGAGCCCTTCATCGGCTTGACGCTCGGACTGTTCCTCCTCATCCTGCTCGGATGGCTGATCCGTCCACGCGTCGCGCTGTACGTCACGATCGGCCTGGCAGCGATCAGCGACGCCGTCACCGTCGCCTGGTTCCCCTTCGTCAAGAACTTCTCGAGTCGTGAATCGATCGGGTTCATCGCCGACGCCCTGACGATCAGTCCACTCGACATCTCGCTCGCGGTCGGATTCGCAGTGACCGGGATCCGTCAATACGCCGCGACCGGCCGGATCATCGCGCCCTCCCCGATGCTCCGCCCGATCCTGGTCTTCACCGCGTTCGTCATGTACGGCTTCGTGCGCGGCGTGCTCCTCCAGGGGAGCGACATCAGGATCTCGGTCCTCGAAGGTCGAGCACTCTTCTATCTGATCCTCGTGTTCGGTATCGCGACGAACATCTGCACCGAGAGCCGTCACCTTCGCGCAGCGGTCTGGTGGTTGCTCGCCGGTGTACTGATCCAGTCGCTCCTGTCGGTCGAGTACTTCCTCGGCCTCGACCCGGCATCACGTGAATCCACGCAGAGTCTCAACGAGCACGGGTCCGCGCTCGGTCAGAATCTGTTGATACTGGCGGTGCTCAGCCTCCTGCTGTTCCGGGCCAGGGCCGGCAAACAACGACTCCTGCTCATCGCAGCCGTGGTTCCCACCTTCGCCGTCTACCTCCTCGCACAGCGCCGAGCCGGTGTCGCGGCCCTCGCCATCGGCGTGCTCATGATGTTGGTGCTGTTGTTCTGGCGTCGGCGGCAACGCTTCTGGGTGGTCGCACCGATCACGGGAGTCGTCACCGTCGGCTATCTGGGAGCATTCTGGAACTCGGCCTCGGCGCTCGCCTTCCCCGCTCAAGCGATCAAGTCGATCGTCGCATCCGATTCGGCGAGCACGACGGACCAGAACTCGGACATGTACCGCCTGATCGAGTCGTTCGACCTCTACTTCACCATCCGGACCGATCCCCTGCTCGGGCTCGGTTTCGGACGACCGTTCTACCGTCCCATTCCACTTCCCGAGATCAGTGCGTTCGAGCTGAGCGCCTACCTACCGCACAACTCGATTCTGTGGTTCTGGATCAAGACCGGCTTCATCGGATTCGCCGTGATGTTCTACATGATCGGCAAGATGGTGATGCTGGGTGCGAACCGAGCTCGACGACTTCCCGACGGCATCGACGTCACCATCGCTCAACTCGGTCTGCTCTTCGTGGTGATGTTCACGGTGTTCACCTACGTCGACATCTCCTGGGATGCTCGCAACATGGTGTTCCTCGGGCTCGCCGCGGCCATCTGCGCGTTCCCGATGCCGCCCGAGCCGACAGCCTCTCAGGCGTCGGCAGCCGAGGTGTCGGCCACGACGGTCGCGAGGACCTCGGCGTAGCGGTCGACGTCAGCGCTCGCCACCACCCAATCCCGCGCCGCAGCGCCCAAATGCTCCGCCCGCTCCGGGTCGTCGATGAGCGAAGTGATCGCAGCCCGAATCGCATCGACGTCACCGACCGGAACGTAGAGACCGGTGACGCCCTCTTCGATGGTGTCGGTCTGACCGCTGGTCCGCGTGCACACGACCGCCCGACTCATCGACATGGCTTCCAGGATCGTCGTGATCCCCGCTTGGAAGTCGACATCGTCGAGTGGCATCACCACGAAGGCTGAGGCGGCGTACAGTTCTCGTAGCTCGAACAGATCGAGGCGGCGGATCTCGACGTTGGACGGAACCACCTCGTCACTCGACGAGTCTGCCTGTTTCGACCACGGGCTCGCCGCGGCGATCACGACATCGAGGTCGAGACCGTCGACCGCGCGCATCAGGGTCGGGTAGTCACGCCGCTCGAGACCCGCCGAGCAGATCATGCGACGCCGGGCCGTATTCACGACAGCCGAGTCGAAGAACTCGGTGTCGACCATGAACGTCGAGAGCACGACACGCTCGGGCGGCACCCCGAGCGTGTCGGTCAGGAAGTCGCGCTGCGCGCTGCAGTAGACGACGTATCGGTCGATCAGAGACGCCGTTCGTGTCGCTCGGATCAGCAGCGACTTCTTGGGGATCGAGAGGATGTGCACGATCATCACGTGCCGGGCACCCCTGGACCGCACGAATCTCGACAGCAATGCGAACGGGAGGCCGACCTGCTCACCGTCGCTGAGGATCACGTCATAGTCCCGGCGTCGCCGAAAGCAGTACCACCCGAGCACCGCTCCGGCTCCGAGGAAGCGTTGGATGAGGCGACCGGCACGCCCGCTCCGCTCGACCGCGGCCGGCGAGTCCACCACATCCGCGCCGAGCGCTTCGGCGATGACGCGGTAGTCCGCCCGCGGCCGTCGACCAGCGGCAACGTCGGCGTCGAGGGAGGGCGGGATCGCCCCTGAGACGGTCAGGAGCACCGAGGGTGCCGTCACGCGGCGACCTCGAGGACCGTGATCGAATGCGGCGGCAGATCGAGGACGACCGCTCCGTCGGGACCGATCTCCACCGGCACCGCGTCGAACTCCGACATCTGCTCGGCCTCGAGCGAGTCGGCGGTCACTCCGGACAACGTCGCCGCGCTGCCAGGGCTCACCCCCTCGAGGACCACCGGAACGGTCACCTGCCCGCGCGTGTTCAGGACGATCACCGCCACTCGACCGGTCTCGTCGCGAGTCGGGTAGAAGCGAAGATCACCGTCGATGACGGCGTCGGCGCGATGTGTACCGGCCCGCTTCCACGCCCGGAAGGCCTCGAACGAGGGCAGCGTCTCCCAGCCGTCCTGGCGGACCATCCCGTAGTCGGTGCCGGACCACGAGGGGAGGCAATCGGACAGGCAACTACCGCTCGCCAATGTCCACATGGTCGCGATCGGTATGTCGTGCTCGACGAGTTGCCCCAACGTGTCGGCGATGTACAGCGCGTTCATGGCCTTGGTCATCGTCAGTTCGGTATCGCCCGACTCGAAGGACACGAGGTTGTACTCGGTGATCGCTACGGGAATCTCGCCGAGCCGATCGGTGATCGGTCCGAGTTCTCGTGGCCACAGCTCGACCACGCGATCGACAGCCTCGTCGCCCGACGGAGACGAGTCGAACCCATACGCGTGCACGATGTAGAAGTCGAGCGCATCTCCACTCTCCTCGATGACCTCATCACCCCAGCCCGACCATTCGCTCGGCTGGCTCACACCAACGGCGCCGACCTCGATGGTCGGATCGATCTCGACCATGGCCGATCGAATCGCCAGATAGCCGTCGTACTCCTCGTCACCGAGTACGTACTCCCGACCGTCGCACGTCCACACGTCCTCCCAACCGAACGAGGCGCACTCCTCTCCCCCGGCTTCAGGTCGGCCGCCGAAGACTTCGTTCCCGACCTCCCACAGCTGCAGGCCGACGGGCTCCGGGTGGCCACCAAAGGCGCGTATGGACGCCCAGCGATCCACGTTCCCCCAGTCGACGCCGTTCCGGTCGACCCCGATCACCGTCTGGTCGCCGACCTCTCCATTGAAGAACGCCACGGCGGCCGCCGCGCTCTGCGCGGTCTCGTTGATCGAGACGGTCCACATGCCCGGGAGCCCGGAGGCTCGGAGGAAGCCGATGAAGTCGCTGGGTCGCGATGCCCAGGGCCAGAAGCACCTGCTCTCGTCTCGCAGCTCGCATGCCTCCCATCGATACCCGTTGCTCCAGCTCCCCCCTGGCATCCGGACGATCGTGGCTCCCGACTCTTGGGCTCGGGCGACGAACAGTGGGTCCTCGAACCGCTCGGGTCCGAGCCACGCCGGCACATTGACACCGAACACCCGGTCGTCGATTTCCTTGCCGGGGCCCGAGACATCGATGACGATCGCCGATGCGTCGCCCGACGTCTCGGCGGTCGTGGGCGCAGCCGAGACCTCGGGAGCAGAAGTGTCCGCAGTGGTGGGGGCGGGGGTCGGGGTGGTGGGGGTGTCGGCGCCGGTGCCGGGGGCGCTGTCGGGAAGGTCCGAACCCGAGGCACACGACATCAACAACATCGACACAAGCGCTGCCATCGAGACACGCCGCTGGACCCGGTTCACCGCCACCACCGAGGTCGAGCGTAGCTGACCATGGCGCTCCAACACTCGCGAGCACCGGCTGCCGTAGCTCGACAATGCGATGACGCTCGCGCTGTCCGGCGGCGGTGACCACGACAACTCGTGTGGACCGTCGGGTACGCATCGCACCGTTCGACGCGACGACCCCTCGAGCTCGTTCTACGCGTGCGACGGACACGTCCACACGAGTGTCGGCGACACGTCCGGCTATTCGATCGCATGGTTCACCCCGGACGCGACGTTCGACCGAACGAAGCAGGACACCGTTTCCTGGTCCGTCTCCGCGACCGATCTCGGTCGTCGACAGTGGTGGGAGGTCGTGATCGTGCCAGCAGGCGGACCGTTCCTGACGACTGCTGACTGGTTGTCGTCTGCAGCGCACATCGATCCGTACGACCCAACCGTCATCGTCGTCGGTTCCGGTCCGTTCGGGAACCAGGGCAACATCGTCACCAACAGCGTCAGCCGTCGTCCCATCGGGTTCAACTCCATCTGCGACATCGATCCCGATGCGTGCGCCTCGAAAGACGTGCTTCGGGAGTTCTCTGTCACCGACAACCTCGACGGCACCGTGGGCGTGTCCTATTTCGGGCAGACGTACACCTATCCAGGGGTCCTTCCCGAGCAGTTCGAGGTCTACTTCACCGATCACAACTTCCAGCCGACCAAAGACGGTCCGCCGGCCGGTTTCACCTGGCACCGGGACGACATCAGCATCCGCTGAAGCCGTCCACCCGGTCACCGACCTCGGTCTCCGTGCCCAGCGCAGTGATGAGAGATGGTGTGCTCGCGTGGCACACTTCCTCGCGTGCCGTGGTTGGTCACCGATGACGCTCGTGTCCTCGCATCGGTCGAGGTGGCCGACGCACGATCGGCGCGCCGTCGTGGCCTGATCGGCCGGGACGGCCTGGACGGAGCCATCGTGCTCCGGCCGTGCCGGTGGGTTCACACGATCGGGATGCGCTTCCCGATCGACGTCGCATTCGTCAACGACCAGGGTGTCGTGGTGAAGACGATGCAGATGCTCCGGCGACGGGTCGGCGTGCCCGTGTGGGGGGCGAACACCGTCATCGAGGCCGAGGCCGGGGCGTTCTCGAGATGGGGGCTCCGCGTCGGAGACGTGATCGAGATCAGGGAGCCATGACGGGCGGAACACTCTGGTTGGTGGCCACCCCGATCGGCAACCTCGGGGACCTGCCACCTCGAGCGGTCGAGATCCTCGGCTCCGCCGCTCTCGTGTGCTGCGAAGACACCCGGCGCACCGGTCAACTGCTGCGACACGCCGGCATCCGAGCCGAGCGCCTTGCGGTCACCAATGACCACACCGAGTTCGGGCGCATCGCTGATGTGGTCGCTGTGCTCGGCGACGGCGGAGACGTCGCTGTCGTCTCCGATGCCGGCACCCCAGGCATCTCCGATCCGGGGGTCCGACTGGTCGCGGCGGCCATCGAGGCGGGGTACACGGTCTCAGCGGTTCCCGGACCGGTCGCTGCGATCACCGCACTGACGATCAGCGGCCTGCCGACGGACCGATTCGCCTTCGAGGGATTCCTCCCTCGTCGAGGAAGCGAACGGAGCAGCCGGCTGGCCACGATCGCCACCGACTCACGGACGATGGTCCTGTACGAGGCACCGCACCGAATCATCCGGACGATCGCCGATCTGTCTGCGGCCTGCGGCGACGACCGTCCGGTCGTGGTGTGCCGCGAGCTGACCAAACTCCACGAGACGATCCTGCGCGGACGGATCGGATCGATCGACCTCGGCACACCCCGCGGCGAATACGTGATCGTGCTCGCCGGTGCCTCGCCCGACCCGCCGACCGTCGACGACGATGAGATCGTCGGCGCCCTCCGAGCGGAACTCGCGGTCGGCGCATCGACTCGCGACGCCGTCGCCAGCGTGGCCGACCGGCTCGGCGTGTCGAAGAAGACGGTGTACGCCCTCGCGATCGCTGATCGTTGACGTACCCTCCCTGACATGACCGAGTACGTATCGGCCTCTGGTCCGAGCGCTGCGTTCTTCGACCTCGACCGAACGCTGATCGCCGGATCGTCTGCGTTCGCCCTCGCCAAGGCAGCTCGATCGATGAAGATGATGCCGACTCACGAGTTGCTCCGCGATGCACTCACCGCGGCCACGTTCAAGCTGCGCGGAGACCACGACACGGGCGCCAGCGATGCGGCACGGGATCGAATCCTCGGTTTCGTGAAGGGCCAGCGACAAGACGATCTGGTGGCACTCAACGAGCAGGTGCTGCCGGTCCTCCTGGGCAAGATCCGGCCCGAGGCACGACGTCTGGTCGACATCCACCGGTATGCCGGCAGGACGACGTACATCGTGTCGGCGGCGCCACAAGAGATCGTCGAGCCCCTGGCCGTATCGCTCGGCATGAGCGGCGGCATCGGGACGGTCGGCGAAGTCGTCGAGGGCACGTACACGGGGCGGCTGGACGGACCGTTCTGCTACGGCGTCGGCAAGGTCACCGCGATCACCGAGCTCGCCCGGTGGGACGGCCTCGATCTGTCGCAGTGCTACGCCTACAGCGATTCGGCGAGCGATCTCCCGATGCTCAGCGCGGTCGGCCATCCGGTTGCCGTCAACCCCGACAGCAAGCTCGAACGGCACGCACGACGCCACGGCTGGCCGGTGGTCATCTTCAGTCAGCGCACGAAGACGGTCATCCGCCGCACGGCTGCGGGCATGGCGTCGGCCGGCCTCGCAGTGGGAACGTTCGCCGCCGGCTTGGAAGTGGGCACCCGACGGGCCCGACGCCGCTGGATCAGGTGACTCGGGTACCGCCGGGCGCACACGACGGATACCCGGCACGGAGTCCGAGATCATCGTGGGTAGCGTCCGTGTCGTGAGCACGTTCTACGTCACCACGCCGATCTACTACGTCAACGCCGAACCGCATCTCGGCCACGCCTACACGACGATCATCGGAGACGCGCTCACGCGCTGGCACCGGTTGCTCGGCGACGACGTCAACTACCTCACCGGTACCGACGAGCACGGCCTGAAGATCCAGCAGGCGGCCGAGGCGGCCGGTCAGACGCCGCAGGCGTTCACCGACGAGATCGCCCCCAAGTTCGCGCACGCCTGGGAGCGCCTCGACATCGCGAACGACGACTTCATCCGAACGACCGAGCCCAGGCATCGAGCGGCGGTGATCGAGCTGCTCCAGCGGTGCTACGACGCCGGCGACATCGAACTCGACACCTACAGCGGCAAGTACTGCGTCGGTTGCGAGATGTACTACACCGTCGACGAACTCGTCGATGTCGACGGCGTGAGCGAATGCTGTCCCATCCACAAGCGACCCGTCGAGACGCTGGAAGAGGAGAACTACTTCTTCCGTCTCAGCCGATACGAGGATCGGCTGCTCGACTGGTATGCCGCTCACCCGGGTGCGATGAAGCCGGAGAACCGGGCCAACGAGGCGATCGGGCTCATCAAGAACGGGCTGCGTGACTTCTCGATCAGCCGCACCAGCCTCGAATGGGGCATTCCGCTCCCGTGGGACCCCGACCATGTGACCTACGTCTGGTTCGACGCCTTGACCAACTACCTCGCTGCGGTCGGATTCGGTGACGACGAACAGGACTACACGCGCTGGTGGCCGGCCGACTGCCACCTGATCGGCAAGGACATCATCCGCCAACACTGTGTCTACTGGCCCGCAATGCTGATGTCGGCCGGGGTCGACCTGCCGAAGGGATGGGGCATCGGCGGCTGGCTGCTCGTCGACGGGGAGAAGATGGCCAAGTCCGGCGGCAACGTCGTCAACCCGCTCGATCTGATCGACACCGTCGGCGTCGACGGGTTCCGGTACTACGTGCTGGCCGAGACCCCGTTCGGCAGCGACGGCGACTTCAGCTATGAAGGCCTCGTTGCCAAGTACAACAGCGACCTGGCCAACAACCTCGGCAATCTTGCGGCGCGGGTCGCAACGGTGGTCGCCAAGAAGTGCGACGGAATCGGACCATCACCTCGACCCGACAGCCCTCTGGCCGCCGCCGCTGCGCACGCGTACGACGGTGCCTCACGCTGGTGGGGCGAGCTCGCTCCGTCGAGGGCATTGGACGCCACGTGGGGTCTCGCGCGCGACGAACGCCTATCTCGAGGCCAACGAACCATGGAAGGCCGAGCCGGGCGCCGCTGTCGATGGCGTCATGGGTGATGCGCTCGAAGCGCTTCGCATCGTCTCGGTCCTCGCCTTCCCCGCCGTGCCGCGGACCGCACAGGAGATCTGGGAACGGATCGGTCTGACGTCCGACATCTCCGAGCAGCGGCTGCCGGCGGCGGCCGCCTGGGGTGGCTATCCGGGCGGGCTGACGGTGACGAAAGGCGACCCCTTGTTCCCACGGCTGACCGCATGAGGCTGTTCGACAGCCACTGCCACGTCCACGACGATCGGATGCCGGGTGGAACCGATGCTGCGGTCGCCGCCGCCCGAGAGGCCGGCGTGACCACCATGGTCACGGTCGGCTGCGATCGGGACACGTCACGAGCAGCGATCGCCGCCGCCGAACGTCACCCGGACGTCTGGGCCACGGTCGGGTTGCACCCGCACGAGGCGGTGCACGGCGTCGACACCATCGTCGATCTGCTCGAGCATCCGCGCGTGGTCGCCGTAGGTGAAGCGGGCTTCGACTTCTACTACGAGCACTCGCCGAGAGCGGCTCAGGCCGAGGCATTCGCGGCCCAGATCCACCTCGCCCATGACCACGGCCTCCCACTGGTGATCCACACACGCGAAGCGTGGACGGAGACATTCGAGATACTCGACGCCGAGGGCGTACCGGACCGGACCGTGTTCCACTGCTTCACAGGAGGCGTGCGCGAGGCCCGGGAGTGCGTCGATCGGGGGGCGTTCGTCAGTGTCTCCGGAATCGTGACGTTCAGGTCGGCCACCGACGTTCAGGCAGCGGCGCGACTGATTCCAGCGGATCGACTGCTCGTCGAGACGGATGCGCCCTACCTGGCACCGGTGCCCCATCGGGGCAAGCCCAACCAGCCGGCGTGGGTCGGCTGCACCGCGGCGTTCGTTGCGGATCTTCGTGACGTCCCGGTTGCGGAACTCGCCGAGACGACGTTCGCGAACGGGCTCGCCGCCTTCCCTGCGATCGGTTCGGGCGGCAACGGCCAGTAGCCTGGGCAGAGCCCCCGGGAACACCACATGCACGAAGATTTCGCACAACGACGACGAGTCGCTCTCGCGGTCGCCATCACGGTGATCCTGATACCAGCAACCTTCCTGTTGAACAGAGGCGACGACGGCGCTGCGACCGAACCGAGCGGCACACTCGTCGGTGAGGTCGTGATCTCGGGAGAAGCCGACGCGGTCGAGACGGAGAGTACTTCCTCCGGACGAGCCGAGCCGTCGACCACCGACCCGATGGGCACCACGCCACCGGAGTTCATCGAAGGCACGGTCCCCGAGCAGGCCGACGACGCAGCGACGATCGCAATCCCGAGAGCCAACCGAGCGCTGCGCGGCACTGCCACGTTCAGCCGCGACATCTCCGACAGTGCCTCGTGCCAGATCCGCGACCTCGTCTCGATCCCGTTCAACAGCTCCGTCACGGTGACCAACCTCGACAACAGCCAGAGTGTGCAATGCATCGCTTCGATCGGCGGTTCCGCACCCGACGACGATGTCATCATGAACGCCGACGCGTTCCTGCAGATCGGCGATCTGACCGACGTGCCCCTCTCGGTCGAGATCTCCTGGTGACCCACTCGAGAACCAAGATCCACGAACTGCTCGGCGACGGTGGGCTCGCTCCTCGACGGGCTCTCGGGCAGAACTTCGTCGCCGACCCGAACACGGTGCGCCGGATCGCCGCGATCGCCGCGATCGGACCGGGCGATCACGTCGTCGAGATCGGGGCCGGTCTCGGCTCGCTCACGCTGGCCCTCGCCGAGACCGGCGCGTCGATCACGGCGATCGAGGTCGACGCCGGCCTGGCAGCCACGCTGCGAACGATCGTTGCCGGAGCCGCGAACGTCGACGTGATCGAAGCTGATGCCACGACCCTCGACTGGTCGACGGTGCTCGAAGCACACGATCGCTGGACGCTCGTGGCAAACCTTCCCTACAACGTGGCCACGCCGCTCGTGTGCGACCTCCTCGACCAGGTTCCAGCGATCGACTCGATGCTCGTGATGGTGCAGCGCGAGGTCGCCGAACGCCTGGCAGCCGCACCCGGCTCGAAGCAGTACGGCGCCGTGAGCGTGAAGGTGGCGTATTGGGCCGAGGCTCGCGTCGCCTCGACGGTGCCGGCCTCGGTGTTCGTTCCGAGGCCGAATGTCGAATCCGCTCTCGTTCGTATCGACCGCCGACCCACGCCGCCCGGCGTCGATCCGGCCGTGCTCTTCCCGCTCGTCCGGCAAGCGTTCGGCCAGCGGCGCAAGATGATGCGCAAGTCGTTGCGCGGCACCGTCGACGCCGACCAGTTCGCCAACGCGGAGGTTTCGCCCGAGGCGCTGTCCCGAACAGCTGGATCTCGACGAATGGTGTCGGCTGGCCGACGCGATCTCATGACCGTCGTCGCCGCACCGGCCAAGCTCACGCTGTCGCTGCGGATCACCGGTGTGCGTGACGACGGGTTCCACCTGATCGACTCCGAGATGGTGACCCTGTCGGTCGGTGACGTGCTGACGTTTTCCGACGGTCCGACGTCGCTGACCGCACACGGGCCGTTCGCCGATGGTGTGCCACTCGACCGATCGAACCTGGTCGTCGCCGCCTTGGAAGCGACCGGGCGTACTGCCGACATCCGCATCGAGAAGCGCATTCCGCACGGAGGGGGTCTCGGCGGTGGCTCGGCGGACGCCGCTGCGGTGCTGCGCTGGGCCGGTTGGTCGACGGCGCCCGAGACGCTCGCACGCGCCGCGCTGCTCGGCGCTGACGTCCCGTTCTGCCTCGTCGGCGGCCGTGCCCGGGTACGCGGAATCGGCGAGATCGTCGAACCACTCCCCTACCGTCGACGCACGGTGACCCTCGTCATCCCGCCGCTCCGGGTCAGCACACCCGCCACCTACGCCGCATGGGATGGGCTCGGTGGCCCGACGGAACCGGGTCCCAACGATCTCGAGCGGGCTGCGATCGCAGTCGAGCCGGCACTGGCCCGCTGGCGCGACCTGATCGGCGACGCATGCGGGCGATCTCCCGTCCTGGCCGGAAGCGGGGCCACGTGGTTCGTGCACGGCGAACACAGCAACGCCCTCGCTGCATTGGGCAACGAGGGCGCACAGATCATCGCCGCCGTGACCACCCGGTGATCGAGTGGCTGCGACGAACGGACAGGTTGGACTATTTGCGGCGCTGATGGCGCGTGCGGCGAAGCATCTTCTTGTGCTTCTTCTTGCGCATGCGCTTGCGGCGCTTCTTGACGAGCGATCCCATACAGCCGGTCACGCTATCGGGCAACGAACCAACTCGGGCAGCCCAATCGGGGGTCGGTGAGTGCGGACCAGGGCGCTACCGTGAAGGTGTGCGGCCGGGAACTCCCGGTCGGCCGACCATCCGGGGTCGTTCAATGGTAGGACAGCGGTTTTTGGTGCCGTCGATGGGGGTTCGAATCCTCTCCCCGGAACGATGAGATTCCGCTGCACCGCTGCCCCTTTCGGACCTACGCCGCTCCGACCTACGGTGTGCTGCCGATGAGCGTCTCTGCGATCGTCCTCGCTGCCGGCGCCGGTACCCGGATGCGTTCGGACCGACCGAAGCCCCTCCACCGCATCTGCGGGCGACCGATGGTGCTCCATGTCATCCACGCACTCGAACGACTCCGACCGGAGAACACCGCCGTCGTGGTCGGGCACGGTGCCGAGCAGGTCACCAAGCGGGTCCAGGATGCAGCTCCCGGTTGGGCGAACGTGGTGTTTGCGGAACAGATCGAGCAGAACGGCACGGGCGACGCTGCCAACACGGGCATGGGTGCCCTCAGTGGCGACGACTACGACGACGACGCCACTGTGGTCATTCTGCCGGGCGATGCGCCGCTGCTCGAGGCCGACACGCTCGACGAGCTCGTCGCCACCCACGTCGCGAACTCCAATGCGGCCACCCTGCTGAGCAGTGTGATGATCGATCCGACGGGCTACGGCCGGGTGCTGCGTGCTCCCGACGGCCGGGTCTTGCGGATCGTCGAACAGCGTGACGCCTCCACCGAGGAGCTCGACGTCACCGAGGTCTGTACGAGCATCTATGCGTTCCGCCGTGACCTCCTCGGACCGGCGTTGCGCAATCTCAACACGGACAACTCCCAGGGCGAGTTCTACCTGACCGATGTCATCGCCGGGCTCGCCGGCATGGGGCATCGCATCGGAGCCGTCCAGGCGCCGCCCGCCGAGACCCAGGGCGTCAACGATCGATGGCAGCTCGCTCTCGCCGAGCGTGAACTCCGCAACCGCACGAACCGCCGGTGGCTCCTGAACGGCGTGACGATGCTCGACCCCCGACAGACGTTCATCGACGTCACCGTCACGCTCGGTCGCGACATCACGATCTACCCGGGCACGATGCTCCACGGCGACACCCGGGTCGGCGATGGCACCGATCTCGGTCCCGACACCGAACTCGACAACTGCTCGGTGGGCAGCGGGGCGGTCGTGAGCCACACCGTCGGTAACGACGCGACGATCGGCGACGGAGCGACCGTCGGCCCCTATGCGTATCTCGCTCCGGGCGCCGCCGTCGCTGCGGGCGCAGTCACCGGAGCGTTCTACACTGCACCTGTCGCCGACTGACCCCCGACCGACCAACACGCCCGGGGAGGGGCGGACTCATGGAAAAGGTCACCACCAAGAAACTTGCGCTCTATACGGGTCGCACCCACCCCGACCTCGCTCACGAGGTGGCCCAGCACCTGGCGCAGCCCGTCGGTGACGCCAACATCGTCCAGTTCAGCAACGGCGAGATCCGGCCCCGATTCGCCGAGAGCGTCCGCGGCTCCGACGTGTTCATCATGCAGAGCCACTACGGCGTCGACGGCCACTCGGTGAACGACTCGCTCATGGAGCAGCTCACCATGATCGACGCCGCCTACCGTGCCTCGGCGAAGCGCATCACCGCAGTGTGTCCGTTCTACGGCTACGCCCGTCAGGACCGCAAGGCCGAGGGTCGCGAGCCGATCACGGCCCGCCTGGTCGCCGACATGTTCAAGGCCGCCGGAGCCAAGCGGATGATCTCCATCGATCTGCACTCCGGACAGATCCAGGGCTTCTTCGAAGGCCCGGTCGACCACCTGACGGCCGCACCGGTGCTCGAGAGCTACATCCGATCGCAGGCGCCCGACTCGCCCGTGATCGTGTCGCCCGACTCGGGTCGCATCAAGGTCGCCGAGCGGATGGCGCAACACCTGCACGATTGCGACGCCGACATCGCGTTCATCTACAAGCGTCGACCGAAGGGCCAGGCCAACGTCGTCGAGGCCAAGGAAGTGATCGGCGATGTGAGGGGCCGGCTCTGCATTCTGACCGACGACATGATCGACACCGGAGGCACGATCGTGTCCGCAGCCGAGATCCTGCTCGCGCGTGGGGCGACCGAGGTGTGGGCGATGGCGACACACGGAGTGCTCTCCGGCCCAGCGGTCGACCGCCTCAAGAACGCTCCGCTCGAACGGTTGATCCTCACCAACACCGTCCCGCTTCCTCCGGAGAAGCAGCTTCCGCAGATCGAGGTGCTGTCGGTGGCCGAGATCATCGCCGAAGCACTCAGCGCCGTCTTCGACGACACCAGCGTGAGCGAGATCTTCGGCGGCGAGAACCTGGCATAGACCGACTCGCACGGCCGCCCGCTCGACATCGGCGTCACCAGTCGAGGCGAGGCGATCACCGTCAACCACAACTACATCCACAACCACAACCACATCCACAACCACAACCACTGCGAGTACGGCGCGCCAGCGCGAGCTGGTGCACCAGCGGCTGAGCACCTGATCATCGGACGATCGGCGGTCGAGGGTGAACGCCCCCGGCCGCCGATCGCCTAGCTTCTTCTGGCATGGGAGACACGCCGCAGCACCAGATCCACCTCGACGAATCCGAGATGCCGACGGCGTGGTACAACGTCATTCCGGACCTGCCGTCACCACCGCCACCACCGCTGCATCCCGGCACCCACGAGCCGGTCGGACCCGAAGACCTCGCGCCCCTGTTCCCGATGGCGCTGATCGAGCAGGAGGTGTCGATGGACCGTTACATCGACATTCCCGGCGAAGTGCTCGACGTCTACCGGGTGTGGCGGCCGAGTCCCTTGTTCCGGGCGACGCGGCTCGAACAGGAACTCGACACGCCGGCCCGCATCTACTACAAGTACGAAGGCGTCAGCCCGGCGGGTTCCCACAAGCCCAACACATCGGTGCCGCAGGCGTACTACAACCACGCCGAGGGCATCACCCGTCTGACGACGGAGACCGGCGCCGGGCAGTGGGGCTCGGCCCTGGCGTTCGCGACCGCCCAGTACGGCATGGAGTGCGAGGTCTGGCAGGTGGCCGCGTCGTACCGGTCGAAGCCGTACCGGCGCACGATGATGCAGGTCTGGGGCGCCACCGTGCACCCCAGCCCGTCCGAGGTCACCGAGTTCGGGCGTCAACTGCTGGCCGAGAACCCCGACCACAACGGCTCGCTCGGGATCGCGATCTCCGAAGCGGTTGCCGCCTGTGTCGCCGATCCGGCAGCTCGCTACGCGCTCGGCTCGGTACTCAACCACGTGCTGCTCCACCAGACCGTCATCGGCGAAGAGGCCCTGCTGCAGCTCGCCAAGGTCGGTGAGACACCTGACGTGCTCGTCGGCTGCACGGGCGGCGGCTCCAACTTCGGTGGTCTGGCGTTCCCGTTCCTGCGCGAGAAGTTGGCCGGCAAGATGGATCCGACGATCCGATGCGTCGAGCCGGCGGCCTGCCCGAGCCTCACGAAGGGCGAATACCGCTACGACTTCGGCGACACCGCCGGCATGACGCCGTTGATGAAGATGCACACGCTCGGGCACGGCTTCATCCCGGAGCCGATCCACGCCGGTGGCCTTCGTTACCACGGCATGAGCCCGTTGGTGTCGCACATCTACGAACTCGGCCTGGCCGAGGCGATCGCGATCCCCGAGCGCGAATGCTTCTCGGGCGCACTGACGTTCGCTCGCACCGAGGGCATCATTCCGGCCCCCGAGCCGACGCATGCGATCGCTGCCGCGATCCGGGAGGCCCTCGCGTGCAAGGAGTCCGGCGAGGAGAAGGTGATCCTCACCGCGTTGTGCGGCCACGGCCACCTCGATCTGGCCGCCTACGAGGGATACCTCTCGAACGAGATGGTCGACTACGACCTGCCACAGGACCAGATCGACGCCGCGATGGCCGAGGTGCCCGTCCTGAACTGATGGCCGGTACCGAACCGGTGTGGCTCTCCGAACCCGCCGGTAGCATGGCTCGCTGCTCGTATCACTGCTCCGTGAGGCTGATCAACCATGTCTGAGACCGTTCTAACCGCAACTTCCGGCCGCGCGACCGGCAGCGCCAGCGCTCGCCGCGAGCGGACCACCGACTCGATCCCCGCCGTCGTCTACGGCCGGGGTATGGATCCGATCAGCATCTCCGTTGCTCGTCGCGACCTCCGCGTCGCCCTCTCCGGCAGCGCCGGCATGAACACGATCCTCGACCTGAGTGTCGACGGTACGGTCTACCCGGCGATCATCAAGGATCTGCAGCGCGACCCGGTTCGCCGCACCGTTCGACACGTCGACTTCATCCAGATCGACCTGGGCAGTGCGATCACCGTCTCCGTGCCGATTCGAATGATTGGTCACGCGAAGGCCGTGTCCGACGAGGGCGGCCTCGTCGACCTCAACCGTCAGGACCTCGAGATCTCGACCACACCGCGGACCATCCCCGACGAGATCGTCATCGACGTGTCCGACATGGACATGGACTCGACGATCACGATCGGCGACCTCGAACTGCCGGCCGGCGTCACCGCCATCGGTGAGCCCGAATGGGCCGTCGTCACCGTGCTCACGATGCGCACGCCGATCCTCGACGAGGAAGACGCCGAGGCCGCCGAGGCCGCTGCGGAAGCGGAAGCCGCCGAAGGCGACGAGGGCGATGCCGGCGATGCCGGCGACGACGCCGAGTGACCCGGCGCAACGTCCTCTGACCCATGGGCCTGTTCGATCGGCGTGCCGGCAAGGGCGCTCCGTTCGAGTGGCTCGTCGTCGGGCTGGGCAATCCGGGCCCCAAGTACCAGCGCACCCGCCACAACGTCGGCGAGGAAGTCGTCCGTCTCCTCGCCGAGCGACACGACGCCCCGCTCAAGGCCGGTCGCGACAACTCGCTGATCGGCGAGGCCCGCTTCGCGGTCCGGGGCGACATCGAGCGCGCCGCACTCGCGTTCCCGCTCACGTACATGAATGACTCCGGCCGAGCGGTGTCGTCACTCGTTCGGCGCTACCGCATCGAGTCGCCCGAGCAGATCATCGTCGTCCAGGACGAGCTCGATCTCGAGCCTGGCGTGGTGAAGCTCAAGAACGGTGGCGGGCTCGCCGGTCACAACGGACTGCGCAGCATCGCCCAGCATCTGAAGACGCAGGACTTCCTTCGCGTCCGGATCGGTGTCGGGAAGCCACCGAGCAGGGAGCGCGGCGCCGGGCACGTGCTCAACAAGGTCCCGAAACGCGAACGCGACGTCCTCGACGTCGCGGTGGCCGTGGCCGCTGATGCGGTCGAACTGATCATCGCCGACGGTATCGAAGCTGCGATGCACCAGATCCATGGCCGGTGACCTGCGGGCGCTGCCGCCCCGACTCCGCGACGAACCCGGCCTGACCCGAGCGCTCTCCGATCCGCACGCCCGTCTGGCGATCGTCGAGGTCGCTCGACCGATTTCGATTGCGGCACTGTCACACCTGTCGGACCACCGACCGCTCGTCGTCGCGTGCCCGACCGGTGCGATGGCCGGCCAGATGTACGACGATCTCTGCCAGTTCGTGGGAGCCGACGATGTCGCCCATTTCCCGGCGTGGGAGACGCTGCCCTTCGAGCGGGTCAGCCCGGCCGTCGAGACGATGGGGACCCGGTTGGAGGTGCTGTGGAGGCTGCGAACCAGCGACCGCCGGCCGAAGATCATCGTCGCTGGTGTCCGGGCCCTGCTGCAGAAGCTCGGCCCCGGGGCCGCGGAGGTGGAGCCGATCGCCGTCCGTCCGAACGCGATCATCGACCCCGATCGGCTCGGTGCTCAGCTCGTCGAGTTCGGCTACCGACGCGAGGAGCTCGTCGAGCACCGTGGCGAGTTCGCCCGGAGAGGTGCGATCGTCGACGTCTACCCGTCGACCGCCGACGCGCCGATCCGCATCGACCTGTGGGGCGACGAGGTCGATCGGCTCACGACGTTCGGCGTCAACGACCAGCGCTCGATCGCCGATCTCGAGGAGGCATTGATCTTCCCCGCCCGCGAGTTGATGCCGACCGAGGAGGTTCGTGAGCGGGCCGCCGACTTGGTGGGTACCGAGCCGTGGGGCCGGGAGCAGTGGGAGCGGCTCTCGGAAGGCGCCCACTTCGAGGGGATGGAGTCGTGGGTTCCGTGGCTGGTCGACGACCACGTGCTGCTCACCGACGTGCTCCCCGATCAGGCCAAGACCCTGCTGATCGAGCCGCGCCGCATGCGCGATCGCGCCACCGACCTCCTCGCCGAAGAAGACGACCTGGCCAAGGCCCTCGCCTCGACGTGGGCGCGCGACCCGGACAAGGCGTTCCCCCGTCTGCATGCCGACCCCGACCACCTGCTCGCGGGCACAACGGCGGGCTTCTGGACGGTCGACTCGACTCCGGAGTCACCCGACACACCGCTGGTCGAGGCGTCCGGTTGGGGGCCGATCGGCGGTGACGGTTCGGGGCTCACCGATCGCCTGAGCCAACTGCTGGCCGACGGCTTCGCCGTCACGGTCGCGGCCGACGGCGCCGGCTCGGCAGCTCGCCTTCGTCAGATCCTGCTCGACCAGGGCCTCGAATTCGCGATCGCCCACGCCAAGACCGACGTCGCGAAGCCCGGCGGGTACATCGCGGTCGCACCGCTCCACCGCGGCTGCACGTTGCCCAATGCGAAAGTCGCCACCGTCGCGGAGTCCGACCTGACCGGCCGCCGACGCGCTCATCGCAAGGCTCGAACCCGGAAGCGGGAGGGCACCACGACCTTCGAGGACCTCTCGTCCGGCAACTACGTCGTGCACCACCAGCACGGCGTCGGCAAGTACGAGGGCATGGTCAAGCGCACCATCGGTGGCGTCGAACGCGACTACCTGCTGGTGGCGTACAAGGGCGGCGACAAGCTGTACGTACCTTCTGACCAGATCGACACACTGCGCCAGTACGTCGGCGGCGAGGCACCAACCCTGCATCGTTTGGGTGGCAGCGATTTCGCGAAGGCGAAGGGCAAGGTTCGCTCGGCGGTACGCGAGATCGCGCAGGAGCTCGTGGTGCTCTACCAGAAGCGCGTCACCGCCGAAGGCCACGCATTCGCACAGGACACGCCCTGGCAGCACGAGATGGAGGACGCCTTTCCGTATGTGGAGACGCCCGACCAGCGCACGGCGATCGACGAACTGAAGATCGACATGGAACGTCCGTATCCGATGGATCGTCTCATCTGCGGCGACGTCGGGTTCGGCAAGACCGAGATCGCGATCCGGGCCGCCTTCAAGGCGATCCAGGACGGCAAGCAGGTCGCCGTGCTCGCCCCCACCACGCTGCTGGCCAGCCAGCACGGCAACACGTTCGCCGACCGGTTCGCCGGCTACCCGATCCGTGTCGAGGTGCTGTCGCGCTTTCTCACGACTGCGCAGGCCAAGCAGGTGATGAACGGCCTGAAGACGGGTGAGATCGACTGCGTGATCGGAACGCACCGGCTGCTCGCCGCCGACGTCCGCTTCAAGGATCTCGGCCTGCTCGTCGTCGACGAGGAGCAACGCTTCGGCGTACAGCACAAGGAGCAAGTCAAGAAGTTCAAGACGAACGTCGACGTCCTCACGCTGTCGGCGACACCGATCCCTCGCACGCTCGAGATGAGTCTCGTCGGCATCCGTGATCTGTCACTGCTGCAGACACCGCCGGCAGAACGGCAGCCGATCCTCACCTACGTCGGGGAGTACGACGAACGAGTCGCCATCGAGGCGATCCGGCGGGAGCTGCTCCGCGAAGGCCAGGTGTTCTGGGTCCACAACCGAGTCCAGTCGATCGACACAGCTGCCGCCCGACTCCGCCAGCTCGTGCCGGAGGCGCGAATCGCCGTCGCTCACGGTCGCATGGACGAGGGCACACTCGAGCAGGTTGTGGTCGATTTCTGGGAGGGCAGGTACGACGTGCTCGTCTGCACGACGATCATCGAGTCCGGCATCGACATGCCGACGGTCAACACACTCGTCGTCGAACGCGCCGACCTCCTGGGCCTGGGCCAGATGCATCAGCTCCGGGGGCGGGTCGGGCGGAGCGGCTCACGAGCCTACGCATACCTCTTCCACCCGCAGGACAAGGTGCTGACCGAGGAGGCCTACGAGCGACTGAAGACGATCGGCGAGGCGACCGAGCTCGGCTCGGGCTTCAAGATCGCGATGCGCGACCTCGAGATCCGAGGCGCCGGCAACCTGCTCGGGCAAGCGCAGTCGGGTCACATCGCGGCCGTCGGATACGACCTCTACTGCCAGATGGTGACCGAGGCGGTGTCCGAGATGAAGGGCGAACCGATCAAACCGCCATCGGAGATCAAGCTCGATGTCCCGTCCGATGCGTTCCTGCCGGTCGAGTACGTCACCAAGGAAGAGCTGCGGCTCGAGGCCTACCGCCGCCTCGCCGGGGTCACCGCCCACGCCGAGGTCGACGACATCCGCGTCGAGTGGGAGGACCGGTACGGGCCACTCCCCGAACCCGCCGAGGCCCTGTTGATGGTCGGACGGATGCGGGCCGAATGCCACCGCCTCGGGATCACCGACCTGCAGATCACCACCGACCAGGCACGCCTGGCCCCGGTCGACCTGAAGCTCTCCGCAGCCACGCGGCTCAAGCGGCTCTCGCGCTGGCGCGATCCACAAAGAAGACCTGCGGCAACTCGTGGTACCGATCCCCCGCGGTCACGACCCGGCCACCTTCCTGGTCGGATTCCTCCAGGATCTGATCCCGGCACCGGTGCCCGTCGGTGCATGAGGAGTGACGGGTAGGTTGGGCGCCGTGCATCGACAGGCTTTCATCGTCGCCATCACCGGACTCGCCGCCCTGGCGCTGTCGGGCTGCGCGACGTTCGACGACAAGACCGCTGCCGCCCGGGTGGGCGACGCCGAGCTCTCCTACGACGACGTCGTGGCGATCCTCGCCGACTCACCCGAGGGAACCGACGACGCAGAATCTGTTCGCGGTGTGACGGGTCTCTTCGTCGCCAACGAACTGGTGAAGGCTGAGCTGCAAGCTCTCGGCGTCGACGCTCCCGAGACCGCTGTCGGGCGACCTCCCGATCGGTGATGCGCTGCGCATGGAGTTCACCGGCGTGGTCGAGACGTGGCAGGGCCTGCCGGTCGACGTGCTCGCCGACGACGCTGTCGCAGCGTTCTACAGCAGTGGGGACTCCGGCGTCGTGTGCACCTCCCACATCCTCACCGAAACCGAGGTCGAGGCCGAGGCCGTCATCGACGAGCTCGAAGCCGGACGCTCGTTCGCAGAGATCGCAGCCGAGGTGTCGATCGATCCCGGGTCGGGCGCGAATGGTGGTCGACTCGGGTGCCAGACCCTCGACGAGTTCGAAACCACGTTCGTGCCCGAGTTCGTCGAGGGGGCCTTGCTCCTCGACATCGACGAGGTGAGCGGCCCCGTCGAATCGTCGTTCGGCTTCCACGTCATCACGAGGGCCACGTTCGACCAGCTCGCCGCCCCGGACGTCCTGCAGCTCCGTGTGCGACAGTTCGATCAGCGGTACGACATCTACGTCGACCCGGGAATCGGCTCCTGGACCGAGACCGCCGAAATCATCCCGCTCGGCTGACCGTGCGCCGTCCCCGGATCGTCGTCGCCGGGCTCGGGCCCGGCGGCGAACAACACATCACGGTCGAGACCCTCGCAGCGATCGAACGAATCCCTCGGCGGTTCCTCCGAACCGCACGCCACCCGTCGGCGCACCTCGTGCCCGATGCCTCGTCGTTCGACGACCTCTACGAGTCGGCAGACCGGTTCGCCGACGTCTACGACGAGATCGTCGAGCGCCTCGTCGGCGCGGCGCGAGCACATGGCGAGGTGCTGTACGTCGTGCCCGGCTCGCCACTCGTCCTCGAGCGCTCGGTGCACACCCTGTTCAAGGATCAACGTGTCGCGGTCGACGTGTTGCCGGCGATGTCGTTCCTCGACCTCGCATGGGCACGCCTCGGCATCGATCCGATCGAAGCGGGGGTCCGGCTGGTCGACGGACACGACTTCGCGGCCGCTGCAGCAGGTCAGACCGGACCGCTCCTCGTCGCCCACACCCACGCGAATTGGGTCCTGTCCGACATCAAGCTCGCGGTCGACGATCCCGACGGCCGCCTCGACCACACACCGGTCACGCTGCTGGTCGGGCTCGGAACGGCCGACGAAGCGCTCGTCGACACGACCTGGTCCGAGATGGACCGTGTGATCGAGGCCGATCACCTCACGTCGCTGTACGTCCCGCAGCTCGGCGTTCCGGTCGCCGACGGCTACGTGCGCTTTCACCAGCTGGCACGAACCCTGCGTGAGCAGTGCCCCTGGGACATCGAGCAGACCCACCAGAGCCTCGTTCCCTACCTCATCGAGGAGTCGTACGAGGTCGTCGACGCGATCCAGGCGATCGACCCGTCCGACCCCGCCACCGACGAACTCCTCATCGAAGAACTCGGCGACCTGCTCTACCAGATCGAATTCCACGTGACGATCGCCGAGCAGGAGGGCCGGTTCACGATCGCCGACGTCACTGCGGGAATTCACGACAAGCTGGTCCGCCGACACCCGCACGTGTTCGGCAACGAGCAGGGCATGAAGATCGACGTCGACGGAACCGAACAGGTGCTGGCGAACTGGGAGGAGATCAAGCAGGCCGAGAAGGGACGGACCTCGATCTTCGACGGCGTCCCCACGGCACTCCCGTCATTGGCCTATGCCCAGAAGATCCAGAAGAGGGCGGCGAGGGTCGGGTTCGACTGGCCGGACGTCGACGGCGCACTGCCCAAGATCGCCGAGGAGTCCGTAGAACTCGCTGAGGCTGCCCGCGACGGGGACCCCGACGCGACCACCGACGAACTCGGCGACCTGCTGTTCGCGGTCGTCAATGTCGCTCGTCACCTCGGCGTCGATCCCGAGTCGGCGCTTCGACGGGCGAGTCAGAAGTTCAGACGCCGGTTCGAGCTCGTCGAAGTCCTCGCCCGCGAACGCTCGGTCGATCTCGGCAGCGCCGATCTCGCAACGCTCGATTCACTCTGGGACGAGGCAAAAACCCACGGCAGCGTCGCGTCCGGCGACGAAGCGTCGGCCTAGACAGCCGAGCCGCGAGCGGCTTGGGCCAGCAGCGACTCACCGAAACGGCTGCGCAACTGATACCGGTTCTCGGTGCCCTCTTCGATCGATCGGGCCGCCTCGTTGGCCGAGAGTGCCCCGAGTACCTGGATCAACCCGCCGATGATCAGGTACGAGCCCAAGCGGGCCCACTCGTCGGGAGGGCTCGACTGGTCGACGTTCGACAGCCCGCCGAGGAACTGCAACTGTGCGAGGTACACGACGGAGATGACGTAGGTCACCCGCAGCGGACGATTACGTGCATCCGCCGCCTGGGCGATCCGCAGCAATGCGAGGAGGGGAACTGCGAGGAAGACCGCCTGGAGAACGAACCCGGACGCCTGTCCGACCCAGTCCTCGGCCTCGGCCACGAGCTCCCGACCGACCGCCCAGGCGCCGAACACCCCGACCGGCAGGCTGACGGCCGCCACCACCGGGTTACGTCGGATGCCCGTTGCCCGCCGAACGTTGATCGTTGCGACAGCGATCCACAGCGACGCGACCGGCAGCACGGCGAACGCCAACCAGCGCTCGATGATCCGGAGACCGTCGAACAAGCCCCACGTGCGATCGAGCTGAGTGGTGAGCACGCCGGAGGCACGGTCCTGCTGCCACAGCAGGAGAATGAGCACAGCACCCGCAACGGTCAGGAGACACAGTGCCGACAGCATGATCGCCGTCGCCAGCCGGAGCTTGGCGCCGGCAGCGATCGGCTGCCGCGCAGGAGTGAGCTCGTCGCTGCTGTCGCCGTCGGACCGAAAGCGGTCGAACATGCTTCGCTTGGGCTCGTCGTCCTGCAGTACCTCGGTGCCCGGCGCCGGCCTGATCGTCGTCTTCGTGATCGTGGAACGCGCTTGTTCCCGACGGGACGTCGAACCGCTGCGCGGTTCGAGGTCAGGCGTCATCACGGAGTCCGCTCCCACACCTCCCCATCGTCGCGAACGGGCCCTGATCTTGAGGAGTTTCTGACGAGCGCGACCCGCCGATCACACTGCTCGGGTCGCAACATCTCGAACCGCTGCCACACTGGCCGGATGCGCGTGCAGGTGGCCCATCCGGCCGAACACCAAGCCATCGTCGATCTGCCGTACCGCGAGCGGCTCGACGCCTGGAGCATGCCGAACGTTCACAATGTGCTCGGCCTTCACCGCCACGTCGTCAAGCTGATCGAGTACGACGAGATCTCCTACGTGGTCAAAGAGCTGCCCGACGATCTCGCTCGCCGCGAGTACCGGCTGCTCCGCGAACTCGACGACGATGGCCTCCCTACGGTGGAAGTGGTCGCAGCGGTCACCGGGCGTCCGTCCGGCGAGGGCCTGATCATCACCCGCCATCTGGACTATTCACTGCCGTACCGCTCACTGCTGATGGGACGGGGGCTCCGGATCCCGTATCTCGGTGAGCGGCTGCTCGACGCGCTCGTCGTGTTACTCGTGCGCATCCACCTCGCCGGGTTCTTCTGGGGTGACTGTTCGCTGTCCAACACGCTGTTCCGGCGCGACGCGGGCGCCTTGCAGGCGTACATCATCGACATGGAGACCGCCGAACGGCATGCGGTGTTGACCGATGGGCAGCGATCGTTCGACCTCGACATCGCCACCCAGAACGTCGCCGGCGGACTTCTCGACCTCCAGGCCGCCGGCCGGCTCGCCGACGACATCGACCCGATCGAGGTGGCCCTGGCGATCGAGGAACGCTACCGGGCGCTCTGGGACGAGCTGCTCGCCAGCGCCACCGCACCGATCGGTGATGCCCACCCCATGCAGCGGCGACTGGAACGCCTCCACGAGCTCGGCTTCGACGTCGACGAGATGGAGGTCACCACGAATGACGACGACGTGACGGTGAGCTTCATCCCCAAGGTGGTCGAACACGGCTACAACACCGAACAACTCGCCAGCCTCACCGGGCTGAGCGCCAGCGAAGGCCAGGCCCGCCGAATGCTCCAGGACATCAAGAGCTATGGCGCCTGGCTGCAGCGGACCTCCGATCGACCGATCCCCCTGAACGTGGCCGCCGTTCGCTGGCTGGATCGCGTGTTCGAACCGGTGATGGCCGCCATTCCCGAGGAGATGTTCGAGCGGCTGCAGCCCGCCGAGATCTTCCACCAGCTGCTCGAGCACCGCTGGTACGAATCGGAGCGGAGCGGCGACGAGCTTCCGCTCCTCGATGTGCTCGACGACTACCTCGCCGTGCTGGCCGACGCCCCGCCGGAGAAGCTGCGTCTCGATGACCCAGAGGTCACCGAACCCCCACACGACCTGCTTGCGACCGACGACGGGCCCGGTACGGTGTCGAACCATGAGTGAGATCGTCCACATCGTCGGCCGGGAGATCCTGGACTCGCGCGGCAACCCCACCGTGGAAGTCGAGGTCGTCCTCGCATCGGGGGCCAGAGGCGCGGCAGCCGTTCCCAGCGGAGCATCCACCGGCGAGCACGAGGCCGTCGAGTTGCGCGACGGAGGTGACCGCTACGGCGGCAAGGGAGTCCTCACTGCCGTCGGGTTCGTCAACGACGAGATCACCGGCGTCCTCGACGGCTTCGACGCCCTCGACCAGCGCGGCATCGACCGTGAGTTGCTCGACCTGGACGGCACCGAGAACAAGGCACGAATCGGCGCCAATGCGATCCTCGGTACGAGCTTGGCCGTGGCCAGAGCGGCGGCCGACCACCTGGACCTTCCCCTGTACCGGTACGTCGGTGGCACCAATGCCCACGTCCTGCCGGTGCCGATGATGAACGTGCTCAACGGCGGCGTCCATGCCGACAACTCCGTCGACTTCCAGGAGTTCATGATCATGCCGGTCGGAGCGCCGTCGTTCCGCGAAGCCCTCCGCTGGGGCACGCAGACGTACCACGTCCTGAAGGGTGTCCTCCACGACAAGGGTCTCGCCACAGCCGTCGGCGACGAAGGGGGCTTCGCACCAGACCTCGACTCGAACGAGGATGCCATCAAGCTGCTCGTCGAAGCCATCGGAGCGGCAGGATTCACACCCGGTGACGACATCGCGATCGCGCTCGATCCGGCGGTCAGCGAGATCTACCGCGACGGCTCCTACCACCTGGACGGCGAGGGCAAGGTGCTGACGGCCGACGAGATGGCCGAGTACTGGAAACGCATCGTCGACACATATCCGATCGTGTCCATCGAGGACGGCATGGACGAGAACGACTGGGCAGGATGGGCGGCGCTGACCGCAGCGATCGGCGACCGATGCCAGATCGTCGGCGACGATCTGTTCGTCACGAACAGTCGCCTCCTCCAGCGCGGCATCGACGAGTCGGTCGCCAACTCGATTCTCGTCAAGGTGAACCAGATCGGCTCGCTGACCGAGACCCTCGACACCGTCGGCCTCGCGACCCGGCACGGCTACTCCTCGGTGATGTCGCACCGATCAGGTGAAACCGAAGACTCCACGATCGCCGACCTCGCCGTCGCCACGAACTGCGGCCAGATCAAGACCGGTGCACCCGCCCGCTCGGATCGGGTCGCCAAGTACAACCAGCTGCTGCGCATCGAGGCCGAGCTCGGCGAGGCAGCCGCGTTCCGCGGCCGCGCCGCGCTTGCGCCGCTCTGACGAAGTCGGTCGCGCGCTGGCACCAACGACGAGGTCCTACCTGCCACACTGTTCAGCGTGAGTGGGAAAGGCACCTCGACGATCGAGCGTCCGGAAGGTCGCAGCGCCGCCGACCGCGGCCGGTCCCGTCTCGGTGACGTGACCCGGCCGATCCACGTCGACCGGCGGATCACCACGCAGCGGCGGAGCACGGTGTTGCTCGGAGTCGTGGCCATTGCGATCGCCGGAGCTCTTGCCGCTGCCCTCTTCATCCTGCCCGTCCAGACCTACTTCGGACAGAACGAACGGATCGAACAGCGCGCAGAACAACTCGCTCAACTCGAGCAGGTCAACGACGATCTCCGCACCGAGGTCGAGCGTCTCCGCACCGATGACGGGGTCAGGGAAGCCGCCCGCGAGGAACTCGGCATGGTCGAAGAAGGCGAACGCCGTCAGTCGATCCTCGATCTGCCGGATGTGCCGACCGACCTGCCAGCGGGTTGGCCGTACTCGATCGTCTCCGGCATCGCGGAGGTCCGTCGGAACCCTCCAGTGGCGCCGGCCGACTCCTGACCGCTCGCGATGACCACACCGCGAGGGCACCTGGGTCAACCGCGGAGAGTCGACCGTCTACGCCAGTGACTGGGTGACCGTGACGCTCGCTGACGTCGTGTTGCCCGACGGCACGCAAGTCGACCATCACGTGGTCCGGATGCCCCGACCAGCAGCCGGCACGATCATGGTGGCCGACGAGCAGGTGCTGCTCCTGTATCGCCATCGATTCATCACCGATACATGGGGCTGGGAGATCCCGGCCGGCGGTGTCGACCCGGGCGAGAACCCGGCCGAGGCTGCAGTTCGCGAGGCCCGCGAAGAGTCTGGTTGGGAGCCGTCGACCGTGAGGCAGCTGTGTGTCTTCCATCCGGCGAATGGTCTGCTCGACCAGGCCTTCCACATCTTCTTGTCTGAAGACGCCACGGACGTGGGCGGGCCGATCGACCACAACGAGGCAACGCGGATCGCCTGGGTTCCCTTCGACGAGATCCGCGGTCTGTTACGCGAGGGCGAGATCACCGATGGTCTGACCTTCGGGGCGCTGACGTACGCGTTCTCGGTCGGCGGTCTCAGCTGATCCGAAACCGGGAGGTCCCGTGCGTCGACCACTACGGTGTCCGGCGTGACTTCGACGATCAGCCGGCTGCGATTGGCCCTGGCGACGGTCGTCACGATCTTCGTGATCGGCACGATCGGGTTCATGGCCTTCGAACTCAGTTTCATCGACGCGATGTACATGACCATCACGACGATCACGACCGTCGGCTATCGCGAACTCAATGGGCCGGATCTGACGAATGCCGAGAAGGCATTCACGATGGCCATCATCGTGACAGGTGTCAGCACCGTGTTGTATACCTTCACCCTCACCGTGCAAGTCGTCGTCGAGGGCCAACTCAGCGAGTTCGTCGGGAGGCGCAGAATGGACAGGAAGATCGCCGAGATGCGCGACCACGTCGTCGTGTGTGGATGGGGTCGCGTCGGGCGGGCAGCCGCTCGCGATCTCGTTCGTGCCGATACCGACGTGGTGGTGATCGACAGCAACGACCAGCGGGTCCACGACCTCGATCTGCCGACGATCGTGGGTGACGCGACGCTCGACGACACGCTGCGGGCCGCCGGCATCGAGCGGGCTCGCGGACTGGTCGCTGCGCTCGAGGGCGATGCCGAGAACCTGTTCGTGACGCTCTCGAGCAGGGAGATGAACCCCGATCTGTTCATCGTGGCGCGTGCACGCCAAGACGACAGCGTCGAGAAGCTCAGCCGCGCCGGCGCCGATCGTGTGGTCAATCCACAAGAGCTGGGCGCGGCGCGGATGGCGTCGTTCGTGGTGCAGCCGAACGTCGCAGAGTTCGTCGATGTCGTCATGCACGAGCGATCGATGGACTTCCGGATGCGCGAGGTCGAGATCTCTGCCGGCTCCGGCGTCGCCGGTGTCACGCTCCGCGAGGCCAACTTCCGCCAGCGGGCGGGCATCCTCGTGTTGGCGCTTCGCGGCGACGACGGCGTGTTCGCCACCAATCCCGACCCCGACATGGTGCTGCATCCTCACCACGTGATCATTGCGGTCGGCACCGCCGAAGCCCTCCAGGAACTGGTCAGGGTGTGCGGGTGACCGAACCTCGTACACACGTGCTGCTCGACCTCGACGGCACACTCTCCGACTCGGAGCCGGGCATTCTCCGGTCACTCCAATGGGCCTGCCAGCGGGAAGGCTTCCCCATTCCCACGGAGGCCGAGGTGCGATCGGTGATCGGTCCACCGTTCGAGATCGGTCTGCCCTCGATCGGGATACCCGACGATGCGCTCGAACGGGTGGTCAACCGGTACCGCGAGCGATACAAGGAGATCGGCGCCTACGAGAACACGCTCTACGACGGGATCATCGACATGCTCGACGAACTGGCCGATCTCGGTCTGTCGCTGTCGATCGCCACGGCGAAGCCCGAGCAGACAGCACATCCGATCCTCGACTACTTCGAGATCAGCGACCGTTTCGACGTCCGTGCCGGCGCATCGCTCACCTCCGACCGTCGCACGAAGGCCCAGGTCATCGCCCATGCGCTGCGGGGACTGGAGATCCAAGCCGACCCCGATCTCGGTGATCACGTGATCATGATCGGAGATCGCGACCACGACGTGCGCGGAGCGATGCATCACGGCATCGCCTGCATCGGGGTCACGTGGGGCTACGGCTCGATCGAGGAACTCCTCGGAGCCGGAGCGGTCGCGCTCGCCGACTCGCCGGCAGAAGTTGCGGACCTCGTCCGGCAGCCGTACCGTTTGCATCACTCATGAGCACTCCACCGCTCGAGACCGGGCCCACCGAGGAATTCACGCTGTGCGACCCGCCGCCGCTGGCTGCGCCTCGGTCGGACGCCGACCGGTTCATGCGGCGCATCCTGTGGCTTCCGATCGACGGCCCACAGGCGACGGCGGCCGATGCCCAGAAGGCATTCCAGACCTCGATCCTGGTGGCGACATTCCGTTGCCTACTGATGTACATCGTGTTCCCGTTCGTCCTCCCGCTGATCGGCGTTGCCAGCGGCGTCGGGCCGTGGATCGGTCTGCCGATCAGCGTGCTGGCGATCGTCGCAATCACGATGAGCATCCGTCGGTTCTGGCGTGCCGACCACTCCAAGCGCTGGCACTACACGGTGATCGGCACGGCCGTGATCGGCTTTCTGATGTTCCTGATCGTCAGCGACCTCGCCGAGATCCTCGGCTGATCCTTCGGCGCTGCGGTTGCCGCCTGGGGTTCAATCGTCGAACGCCAGGAAGCTCACACCATCGGCGCGTTCGCTGGTCGACCCCCCGCCGCCCGACGACGCCGACTTCCAGAATGCCCGGTAGGTCGGGTATTCGATGTCGGGTGTGACCCAACCACTGGCGACGAGTTCGTCGTGCAACGCCGGCAGATTCCGCCACGGCACGCCCATGTCGACGTGGTGCGCCAGGTGCCAACCGGTGTGATACGGCACCATCCAGTAGCGGGCGATCAGGGACTGCCGGATCACATGGGTCGTCTCGCGCCGGTCGGCCGACCGGATCATCCCACCGTGCTCGGCGATCGCTCGCAGCCGGTTGGAGACACGCCAGAGGGTCGACCACGACAGGATCCACACCACGTAGGCCCACGGCCGATCGAACGCGATCGAGGCACCGATCAGCACCACGTGCAGCGCCGCGATCTGCAAGGCCTCGGACTTGCGTCGCCGGATCGCACCGAACAGGACCTTGAAGTTCTTGTATGCGCTGATGCCGACCGCGTCGCGCGTCAGCTTGCGCCTCCAGGAATCCCTCGGGATCGGGTATCCGGCGTACAGCGAAGCGTCGGGCTCTGCCGGGCCCATCTCGTCGCGATGGTGGGCGAAGTGCGCCCGGCGGTAGGCGAGCATCGCCTGATACGAGGAGTAGGCGAGGAATCGGCCGACCCAATCGTTGGCCCGCCGATTGGAGAACAGCAGCCGGTGCGCGGCCTCGTGTCCGAGAATGTTGAGACACACGTGCCCCCGGATCATCAACGCGAATGCGACCAGATAGGACCACCAGGTGTTGATCATCGCGGCGGCGATCACGACGCCGTACGACTGCAGCAGCGTCGAGACGACCGCTACGGCGTTGCGAGCGTTGGGGATGCGGCGCAGATCGTCCCGCAACGGCCGGGTCGGCTTCCCGGTTGCGTTCAGCCGGTCGGTCGGCAAGACATCGGGGAGCTGTTCGGCAGGCGGCACCATGTTCGAGCGGGCATTCGCTGTCGTGCTCATCGCCATGGCCGTATGTTACATTCGCTGATCATTGTGAGCAAGTTGCGTGACGATTCGGTCTGGCATCTTCGGCCCCTCAGCGCTCGGTCGCTGGCCCTGTCCGTCATGCTCGGCAGCCACCCCCCTGAGATGCCCGCACGAGCACTCGTCGATCTCGCCGAGCTGTTCGGCATCGCCGGCGGAACGATGCGCACGGCGCTCTCGCGCTCGGTGGCGAACGGCGAGATCGCGGTTGATGACGGCCAGTACCGCCTGACCGAACGTCTCATCGACCGCCAGCGCGCCCAGGACACCGGCCGGCGGCCACCATCGGGCACCTGGGACGGTCGTTGGCACACCGTGGTCGCCGCCGCAGACCAGCGCGAGCTCGCCGACCGGCGACGCTTCCGGTCCCAGATGGACAACCACCGGTTCGGTGAGCTCCGACCCGACATCTGGATGCGGCCGGCGAACCTGCCGATCCCGGTCGCAGAACCCGACTGGATCGCCATCACCGCTCCCGTCGAGGGGATCGACAGCCACGCGCTCGCCGAGCGCCTCTGGGACCGGTCCACCATCGATGCGACCGGCCGCGATCTGCTCGACGAGATGGATCGCTGCCGTACGCGGCTCGACTGGAACGACGTCGCGTCGATTCCCGACCTGTTCGTGGTCTCGGCTCGCTGCGTACGATTCCTCCGCAACGACCCCCAGTTGCCGGCCGCGCTGACCCCACCCGATTGGCCGATCGTCGAGGTCAGGAACACCTACGACCGCTTCGAACGGGATCACCAGCGACTGCTCCGGCAGTTCTTGAGATCGAGCTGAACCGCCACCGCTACGCCGCGGCGGGTGTGCCAGGGCCGGCTCGTCCGCTGCGGACCCCGGATGCAGCACGCCTCCGCCCGACCGGGTACTGTCGACGTTCTCAACCGTCCACGTCTCAGACCGAGGGGAGTCACAGTGGAGATCAGCGTCACCGTCAACGGGGTCACGCACACCGGCGACGTCGAACCGCGCACCTTGCTGGTGCAGTACATCCGCGAGCACGTCGGATTGACCGGCACCAACATCGGCTGCGACACGTCATCGTGCGGTGCATGCAGCATCCACATGAATGGTGAGGCCGTGAAGAGCTGCACGCTCCTCGCGGTCCAGGCCGACGGTCAGAACCTCACGACGATCGAGGGGATGGCCGCTGCCGATGGAACGCTCAGTCCGATGCAGCAAGCGTTCCAGGACAACCACGGTCTCCAGTGCGGCTACTGCACGCCTGGCATGGTCATGGCGGCCACGAGCCTCCTCAAGGAGAACCCCGACCCGACCGAACACGAGGTGCGAATCGGCCTCGAGGGCAACCTGTGCCGCTGCACCGGTTACCACAACATCGTGCAATCCGTGCTCGCCGCTGCCGGAGGTGCCCAGTGATCCCCGCCGCATTCGACTACGTCCGGGCCGGGTCGGCCGACGAAGCCATCAGCCTGATCTCCGAACACGGTGACGAGGCCAAGTTCCTCGCCGGCGGGCACAGCCTCCTGCCGTTGATGAAACTCCGGCTCGCCCAGCCGACCGTGCTCGTCGACATCGGTCGCGTCGCCGACCTGTCGTACGTCAACGACGGTGGCGACCACGTGGCCATCGGGGCGCTCACGCGCCACATGGATGTCGAGAACAGCGACCTCCTCCGTGAGCACGTGCCGCTGCTCGCCCATGCTGCGAGCCACGTCGGTGACCCGCAGGTGCGGCATCGCGGCACGATCGGTGGGTCCATCGCCCACGCCGATCCCGCGTCCGACCTAACAGCCACCACGCTCGCCCTCGGTGCGACGTACGTCGTCCAGGGCGCCAACGGCACCCGCGAGATCGCTGCGGGCGACTTCTATCAGGGATTTCTCACCTCGGCGCTCGAGCCCGACGAGATGCTGACCGAGATTCGTGTGCCGAAGATGAACGGTGCGGGCTGGAGTTTCCAGAAGTTCACCCGACGCGCCCAGGACTGGGCCATCGTCGGCGTCGCTGCCTGGAGCGGAGACGCCGGATCCGGCGTCGGCCTCGTCAACATGGCATCGGTGCCCGTGCTCGCCACGAGCGTCACGACCGCGCTCGCCGGGGGCGCCTCGATCGACGAAGCGGCCGAGCAGGCCAACGCCGAGACCGATCCGCAGAGCGACATCAGCGCCAGTATCGAGTACCGCCAGCACCTCGCAAAGGTGCTCGTCAGGCGAGCGCTCACCGAAGCCGCCGGCTGAATCACGCTGACCGGACGGAGTCTCCGGGCCCAGCAGTGGACGGTGCGGAGTTCGAGCACCGATACGTCCCGGATGCGATCCAGATCGCCCCGATCGTCGACGCCGGCGGCGATGTCGCCGGTGTCGGTGCCGCCCGTTCCCTCAGCTCACGGCCGGATGGACCTCGGTGTCGACGGCTCGGGTCGGATAGGTTCGCTCGGTGTGACCCCCGGCGACGTCAGTTCTGCGCTCACACAACACGGCTACCTGCCCGACGATGGTCTGGCGACGGCCGTGTTCCTCGCACTCGAGCTGCGACGCCCACTCCTTCTGGAAGGTGAGGCCGGGGTCGGCAAGACCGAGTTGGCCAAGGTGCTGTCAGCCTGGACCGGCGGCGAGCTGATCCGCCTCCAGTGCTACGAGGGCATCGACGCGGCACAGGCTGTCTACGACTGGGACTACGCCCGCCAACTCCTCCACCTGCGCGCCGCCGAGGCGACCGGCGAAACGGAAGGACGATCGTCTGACAGTGTCGAGGCCGATCTGTATCAGGAGCGCTTCCTGATCAAGCGAGCCCTGCTGCGTGCAATCGGGCACGGGGACGGCCCTCCGCCGGTCCTCCTGATCGACGAGGTCGACCGAGCGGACGACGAGTTCGAGGCCTTCCTGCTCGAGGTGCTGTCCGACTTCCAGATCACCGTGCCGGAACTGGGCGTGTACCGGGCCGCCACGCCGCCCCTCGTCGTCCTCACCTCGAACCGGACCCGCGACGTGCACGATGCGCTCAAACGTCGGTGCCTGTACCACTGGGTCGAGCACCCGGGTTTCGACAGGGAGGTTGCGATCGTGCGACTCCGGGTACCCGACTGCACCGACAGCCTGGCTCGCCAGGTGGCCGCTGCCGTCGAGGCGATGCGCGATCTCAACCTCTACAAGCCGCCCGGCGTCGCCGAGACGATCGACTGGGCGACAGCACTCGGCAAACTCGGCGTCTCGACACTCGACGAGCACAGCGTGGCGACCACCCTCGGCACGGTGCTCAAGTACCGAGAAGACCACCACCGCGTCGAGCAACACGGCCTGGCGGCCATCGTGCAACAAGCCGCCGAGCGTGGGCGGTGACCACCACGCGCGACGCCGGAGAGATCGCCGTCGCGTTCAGCCGGGTGCTGCGGGGAGCAGGTCTCACCGTGCCGACCAGTTCGACGATCGCGTTCGCCGAAGCACTCTCCTGCACCGGGCTCGAGAACCGGGAGACGACGTTCTGGGCCGGGCGCGCCACGCTGGTCCGCCGCCCGGAGGACCACGAACTGTTCGATCGGGCGTTCTCGGTGTTCTGGGAGCACGTTCGGGCCGGCGATCTCGATCTCCTCCAGGAGGATCCCGTCGAGCTCACGCTGGCGATCGATGACGACAGCCTCGAGGGCGATGACGGCCCCGACGAAGCCGATGAATCCGACAACCCGGTGATCGAGCTGCGGTTCAGCTCGACCGAGGTCCTCAGAGAGAAGGACTTCGCCGACTACTCCGCCGACGAGCTGATCGAGGCCCAACAGCTGATGAACCGCCTCCGCCTCGTCGGATCGCCACGACGTTCTCTCCGGTTGACCGCCAGCGCGACGCGGGACGAACCGTCCCGATCTCCGTCGCACGATCAGAGCCGCCATGCGTGCGGGTGGCGAACCGGTGCGGCGCCACCACCTCACCCCAACCACACGAAATCGACGGCTCGTGTTGCTGCTCGACGTGAGTGGATCGATGGAGCCGTACGCCCGGGCACTGATCAGGTTCGTGCACGCGGCGGTCGCCGGCCGCCAGAAGGTCGAGGCGTTCGCGCTCGGCACCCGGCTCACCCGCCTGACCCGTGAGCTCTCCTCCCGCGATCCCGACGAGGCGCTCCGGCGGGCGGCAGATCGTGTCGCCGACTTCGGCGGCGGGACCCGCCTCGGCGACGGACTCCGCATGTTCAACGACGAGTGGGGCCAGCGTGGCATGGCACGGGGCGCGATCGTGGTCATCCTGTCCGATGGCTGGGACCGAGGCGACCCCGAGGTACTCGCCGAACAGATGCAACGGCTGCAACGGGTGGCACACAAGGTGATCTGGGTGAACCCACTGAAGGTCACACCTGGGTACGCGCCGCTCGCACGCGGCATGGCAGCTGCCCTCCCCCACGTCGATGCATTCGTCGAAGGCCACTCGATCGATGCGATCGAACGGCTCGCCGGCGAGATCAGCCAACCCTGAGATCAGCCAACCCTGACGTCCGACCCTCCCGTCAAAACAGCCACGCCGTGACAGCCACGGTGCAGCCGCCTGGCGCTCGAGCCGACGATCGCCGGGGCGACTCGGGCAGACTGGACCCATGAAGGATCTGTTGGACGACATCGACCGGTGGCAGCACGACGGAAAGCGGGTCGCGATCGCCCGAGTGGTCGACATCGAGGGGTCAGGACCACGGGACCCTGGTGCTGCGATGGCCGTCAACGATGTCGGCGAGGTCGTGGGCAGCGTCAGCGGGGGCTGCGTCGAGGGTGCGGTCGTCAGCGAAGCGCTCTCGATCCTCCAGGGCGAGCGGGACGCCGGCGTGATCACGTTCGGCTACAGCGACGACGAGGCGTTCGCCGTCGGCTTGACCTGTGGCGGCACGATCCGGCTGTTCGTCGAAGAGCTCGACTGGTGAGCGCGGCCGTCTACTCCGAACTCGCCGCGGCGCTGCGCAACGAGGCTCCGGTCGCGCTCGTGGCGGTGATCGAGGGCCCAGGCGTCGGTGGCAAACTCTTGGTCCGACCCGACCAGGAGCCGATCGGATCACTCGGAAACGACGAACTCAACCGGGTCGCGCATCGTGACGCCCTCGCCGAACTGGAAGCCGGCCGCTCCGGAGTCCGCCACTATGGCCCGGCCGGTGAGACCACGCCGGAGGATCTCGTCGACACGCCGGTCGTACGTGTCTTCGTCGAGAGCTGGGCACCGCCACCCCAGATGTGGATCTTCGGTGCGGTCGATTTCACAGCTGCGCTCGCCAAGGTGGCCAAGGTGCTCGGCTATCGCGTGACCGTGTGTGACGCCCGCGAGGTGTTCGCCACCCGCCGCCGCTTTCCCATGGCCGATGAGGTTCGCGTCACCTGGCCCACCCCGATGTTCGACGAACGCGGTGACGAACTCGGCACGCGCGACGCCGTGTGCATTCTCACGCACGACCCGAAGTTCGATGTGCCGGCGGTGCAGGGAGCGTTGGCGACCGGCGTGGGGTACATCGGCGTGATGGGAAGCCGAACGACCCACGACAAGCGCATCGAGCGTCTCGCCGAGGCGGGAGTGGCCGGTGAGGCCGACCTCGATCGGCTGATGTCGCCGGTGGGCCTCGACATCGGTGCGCGCACGCCCGAGGAGACGGCGGTGTCGATCTGTGCCGAGATCATCGCCCGGCGCACCGGCCGGGTGACGCCGTCACTCCGCGATGGTGAGGGCCCCATCCATCAGTGAACCGTCTTCGACGGCAGCCAGATCCGGCTCGGCATCGACAACCGCAAGAGCCGACGCGGCGTCGCCGAAACGAAGCGACTTGCCCGGCAGTGCCCTGACCTCGACGTGGTTGCCGCTGTTCGGCGAATGAACCATCGTTTCGGCACCGAGATAGATCGACACGTGCCCCGGGTAGTACACCAGGTCGCCGGCTTCGGCTTCCTCGCGATCGACCCGCTCGGCATCGTTGATCTGATCCCGGCTGATTCGCGGCAGCTCGATGCCTGCGGCTCCGAACGCCCAGATCGTCAGACCCGAACAGTCGAACCCGACACCGGGCTCCGACTTGAGCGACCGATACGGCACGCCCAACTGGCTCACGGCGTTGAGCAGTGCGTGCTGCTTGGCGATCGCCACCTGTGCCCATTCGTCGCGCAGCGCTCCCTCGGTCAATTCGATGTCTTGCTCGGTCATCGATGCGACCTGATCACGATGCTGCACGAACCAGACGTAGTCGGCAGGATTCTGCGTCTGTTGCCAACGCTCCAGCGACGACACGGCACGCTCTGCAGCGTCGGCGATCACGGTCGACGTCGTCGCCGGCGCAGCACCAGCGTGGTCGTTGCCGACGGCAACGCCGGCGACCGCCAGACCACCGATCGCGGCGAGGCAGGTGGCGAATCGGCGGGCGCGCGGCACGGTCGAACGGATATGGAGGTGGTCTGGAGTCATTCTCGGCTCTCTTCCGGTGCGGTCAGCCCAACACTGTCTGCATCGAAGTCTTGAAGTTATCGTCATCCGACCGTAACAAAACGTCGTTGTCGAAACTTCTTCGTCACAATCGACACAGAAAATGTCGACAAGCCCACCAGATTCCTGAATCAAGAGTCCGTCTGGTTGTTGCATACTGCTTCCGATGAGCCCCGCGAACCACGCCGTGGACGACACCACCGACGACACCACCGACGACACCACCGACGACACCACCGACGACACCACCGACGACACCACCGACGACACCACCGACGACACCACCGACGACACCACCGACGACACCACCGACGACACCACCGACGACATCACGTTGGCCGTGCTGCTCGCGGCAGGAGGAGGCTCCCGATTCGCCGGACCGACCCACAAGCTCTTCGCCGGCGTTGGAGAAGACACCGTCGTCGGTGCCGCAGTCCGACACGTCCTCGACGCTCGCATCGGAGCGGTCGTCGTCGTGAGCGGTGCCGTCGATCTCGCCGATGTCGTCGCCGACACCGTCGGCCAGAGCGATCCGTCGATCACCGTGCTGCACAACCCGGCGTGGGCCGACGGGCAGGCGACGTCGCTGCAGGTCGCCGTCGCCGAAGCGACACGGCGCGGCGTCGCAGCGATCGTGGTCGGGCTCGCGGATCAACCGTTCATCGATCCGCACGCCTGGCGATTGGTCGCTGCCTCCGAGTCGCCGATCGCAATCGCCACGTACGATGCCGGCCGACGGAACCCGGTACGCCTCCACCGCTCGATCTGGCCGCTCCTTCCCGCGGCGGGCGACGAGGGAGCACGATCGATCATTCGCCTACGCCCGGAACTCGTCGAGGAGATATCCTGCCCTGGGTCGGCCGCCGACATCGACACCTTGGAGGACCTTGAGTCATGGCAGAACAGATCGTCAACGAATTCACCGTGAACCGGCCGATCGAGGAGGCCTGGCCGATCATCTGCGACGTCGAGCGAATCGCTCCGTGCCTGCCCGGCGCCCAGCTCGAGGAGATCGAAGGTGAGGTCTATCGGGGCCGCGTGAAGGTCAAGCTCGGCGCCGTCACCACGCAGTTCAAGGGCGAAGCCAAGTTCGTCGAACGCGACGACGAGGCTCACACGGCCAAGTTGCACGGCAAGGGCCGTGACACCGGCGGTCGAGGAAACGCCGAAGCCGACATCCACGCGGTGGCCGAGTCGTTGTCGCCGACGAGCACGAAGTGCACGGTCACGGCGGACCTGCACATCACCGGCAAGGTCGCCCAGTTCGGTCGCGGCATCATGGGCGATGTCAGCAAGAAGTTGATGGACCAGTTCGCGAGCAATCTGAACACGATGCTCGATGAGCAGAGCGCGGAGACGATCGAGGAGCCAGCGGCCGAGTCGGCCACCGACAAGCCGGACGACCCCGCTGCATCCGAGACCGTGGCACCGGCCGCCGAGGCCTCCGCCGACGACGACCCACCGGTCGTCCCCGCGGTGCGCAAGATCAACGGTCCAGCTGCAGAGCCGATCGACATGGCCGACATGGCCGGCCCGGCACTGCTGAAGCGAGCCGTCCCGGTCATCGCCGTCATCCTCGTGCTCTTGTTCCTGCTCCGACGTCGGCGGTGACCCCGAGTTCCCGCGACCTCGAGCGGGTCCGCGAACTGCTCGGACGAGCGCCACGCGGCGACTTCGAGGTCGTGGTTCGTGATGACACCGGTGACCCCGTGGTGCTCCGCAACGCACCGTTGCTCGAGGATGGCACGCCCATGCCCACCCGCTACTGGCTCGTGGGCGCAACGGACTGCCGTCGGATCGGGCAGTTGGAGTCCGCCGGGGGCGTTGCCGCGGCCGACGCAGCGGTCGACCGCGACCAGCTCGCCGACGCCCACGACCGCTATGCCGACGAACGTGAGGCCGCGATACCTGCCGACCACGTTGGCCCCAGGCCTACCGGGGGCGTCGGCGGGACACGTGTCGGTGTCAAGTGTCTCCATGCACACTGGGCATGGCACCTCGCCGGAGGCGACGACCCGGTGGGGCGATGGATCGAAGAGCAACTGCTGCCCACCGTCGACCCGACGGCCGGAGCGTGTGCCGTCGTGGTCTCTGCCGACACGACCGTCGTGCGTCACGGCGGACATGTGCACGAGATCCCATGGGGCCACGTCAGCCTCACCGAGCGGTGGCTCCGCGATGGCGACCCGCCCCGCCCGGCCGCGCTCACCAACGCCCTCGGCACCATCGCCGATCATCTCGACGACCTCATCCGCCTCGACCCGGACGTGGTCGATGCCGAAACGTGGACGTTCGCGGGGCCGACGATCACGTCGTTGGCATCGCTCGAAGCCGGATTCATCGTGCCGACCGGTCCGGTCGACTACCCACGCACGGTCGGCGAGGAGGTGTTCCGACTCGTCGCCACCGAGGCCGAACGCGAACGAGCCGAGAATCCCGGACTACCGTCGGAGCACGTGGAGTACATCGTCGCCACCAGCTGCATCGTGCAGGCATGCATGCGTCACCTCCATCTCGGCACCGTGACGCTCCGGGCCGCGGCCGACGACTGAGGCACCGTGCGACACCCTGCCTCGATGCTCCGCCGTCAACCACAACCACGGTTGTATGGGCGGCGCATCATGCTCCGGCCGCTCGCCGCTCACGATTTTGCGGCTTGGCGAGAGGTGAGGATTCGCAACGAGGACTGGCTCGTGCCCTGGGAACCGCTCAAGTCGCCCACGCTGCCTGACCCGACGCGTGAACGTCCGGCGTTCGAGGCACGCTGTTCGGCGCGAGATCGCGAACGTTCATCGGACCATGCGTACCCGTTCGGCATCTTCGTCGACCAGCAGCTGGCCGGGGAAATCAACCTCAACAACGTCACGCGTGGTGCGCTCCAGGGAGCCACGATCGGCTACTGGATCGATCAGGCGCGAGCAGGCAACGCCTACACCTCCGAGGCGGTGGTGGTGATCGTCGCCCACGCGTTCGAGCAGTTGCAGCTGCATCGGCTCGAGATCTGCATCGTGCCGCGCAACACCAACAGCCGACGCGTGGTCGACAAGCTCGGGCTCCGCAGCGAGGGTGTCGCCGAGCGTTACCTGGAGATCAACGGCACGTGGGAGGACCACGTGCGGTATGCGATCACCTCGGAGGAATGGGCTGTTCGCGCGGACGAACTCCGCGCCAGGTGGATCACCGGGTGAAGGGTGTCCGGGCCGACGGGCCCTGATCGTCCTCGAAGTGTGCCGCTACAGGTCACCGGCGAGGCGAAAGGCCTCGGCCCGCTCCTGGCGCATCTTCGTGCGCCGCTTCCACATCTTCGTCTTCCAGTGCCGGCGGTTGCGGCTCGCCTTCGCCACCTTGGTCTTGGCGACCTCGGCGTCGTGATGGTGAACCGGCTTCCATGCAGCACCGGGCTCGTGCAGATCCTCGGCATCGAGGCCCGCACTCACCTCCTGTGCGACCTGATTGAGCTCCACGTGGATGCGGTGACGCTCGCTGTGGGCGTGCGCACGCACTTCCTGCTTCGGCGGCAACGGCACTTCTGCAGTGCGGTGACGCTGGCTCATTGGCTACCTCCTGTTGGTGGTTGGTGTAGCTCTCCCCTTGCCCAACAGTAGCCCACCAGTCATGTGGATTTCCCAGGGTCTTCGGTAACAGTTGTGTGCGAATTCCTGCGACCGACCGGTCTGCGTACGATCTCGATGTCAGCCGTCACGGTGTGCGGTCGGTCTCTTCAAGGTTCTTGACACTCAGTTCTTGCGACTCGAGATCTTGGCCTTGAGTGCCGCGATCCGCTCTTCGAACCACGGCTGTTGGACCGTCCAGAGCTGCGGATCGAACTCGCGGGCCACGGCATCGGGGTGGGTATCGATGTCGGCCATGTCGCGAATGGTCTGCTTCGTCATGATCGCGAGTTCCCTGGGAGCCGACGCAGCGCAGCGGGCGAACTCGTCGGACGCCGCGAGCAACTCGTCGTCGGGCACCGCCCGATAGGCGAGCCCCACCCGCTCGGCCTCGCGACCGTCGAGCACCTGGCTGAACACGACGGCCGCCATGGCGCTCTGCTCACCGACGATCCGACGCTGCATCCACGTGTGGCCGCCGCCGGGATGCAAGCCGATCTGGAGGAAGCGCGTGTCGAACCGCGCTCGATGTGCAGCGATGCGCACGTCGCAACCGAGTGCCAGGTTCATGCCGGCGCCGACTGCGGGGCCGTTGACGGCGGCCAAGGTCGGCAGTGGGCTGCGGGCGATCCGAAGGAACCCTTCGTACACCTTGCCGAGGCTCTCGCGTGTCGCTTCCTGAAGGTTGCCGAGGTTCGCTCCTGCGCAGAAGGCCGAGCCGGCGCCGGTCACAACGATCGCGCCGACCGACTCGTCGGCCTCGAACGCGTCGACCGCAGCGACGATCTCGTCGACCATCGGCGACGTCATCGTGTTGCGTTCATCCGGGTTGTTGAGGGTGAACAGAGCGACGCCGTCGCGGATCTCGGTCAGTACCAGTGCCATACGGACGCAGTCTGGCAAACGTTGCGGACCTTCGTCCCGATCAGGTCCCGATCGAGCAGGGTTTGCTCGCGGCAGATCGTCGAGCACGCGTTAGCCTGGCGCCGTTCACGTGAACAACACATATTCCCATGAAGGGGGAGACATGATCAAGAGCAAGCGCCTGCTTGCAGCAGGTCTCGCCGCGACGCTGGTCCTCGCGGCCTGCGGCGGCGACGACGACGACGCGGAGTCCACCGACAGCCGAGCCGACGGCCGAAGCGTCCGCACGAGATGACCGCCGAGGCCTCCGCCGAAATGACCGCCGAGTCCTCCGACGAGATAACCGCCGAGTCCTCCGACGAGATGCACCGCCGAAGACGACCGCCGCCGAGGCCGAGGCGATGCCGTCAAGACGTGTCTCGTCACCGACCTCGCCGGCATCGACGACAAGAGCTTCAACGCCACGCGTGGCAGGGCGTCCTCGACGCCATCGACGCCGGCAACGCGTTGCCCGAGCCCGACTCGTTCTTCCTCGAGAGCGACGTCGAAGCCGACTGGCAGCCGAACATCGACCAGATGATCTACCAGGGCTGCGAGCACATCGTGACCGTCGGCTTCGCGCTCGACGCGGTCACCCAGGAGAACGCTCCCGCCAATCCCGACATCAACTGGACGATCGTCGACGTCGACTTCTTCGACTTCAGCACCGATCCGCCGACCGACGTCGTGTTCGACAACGTCGGTCGAGCTGACCTACCAGACCGACGAGGCGGCGTTCCTCGCCGGCTACGTGGCCGCATCGGTCAGCGAGTCGGGTGTCGTCGGCACGTTCGGCGGCGCCAACTTCCCGACGGTGTCGATCTTCATGGACGGCTTCTACTGGGGTGTCCAGCACTACAACGAGGACAACGGCACCGACGTCCAGGTCCTCGGCTGGGATCCGGCCAACCCCGACACGGGCCTGTTCACCGGTGACTTCACCGACCTCGACATCGCCCGGGCCACGGCCCAGAGCCTGCTCGACGAGGGCGCCGACGTGATCATGCCCGTCGGCGGCCAGATCAACCTGGGAGCGGGCGCCGCCATGGAGGACATCGGCATGGGCGCCAACGGTGACGTGTTCGGTGCACTGATCGGTGTCGACACCGACCAGTTCGTCAGCGCTCCGGAGTACTCCGACCTGTGGCTCACCTCGGTCGAGAAGAAGATGGCCGTGGCGTCGCCGAGTCGATCGCAGGCCGACGGCACGGCACCTTCACTCCGGAGTCCAGCGTGGCTTCCTCTCCAACGATGGTGTCGACATCTCGCCGTTCCACGACTTCGACTCCATCGTCAGCGACGAGACGAAGGCTGCGGTCGAGCAGCTTCGAGCCGACATCATCGACGGCACGCAGTCACGTCGAACGGCAGCAGTGATTCAGGCCGAGGCGAGGGGCGCGCGAGCTCGCGCCCCCTCGCCTGCGGCGAACGTCCACGAGACTGCCGTCGAAGGGGGCAGGACGACGTGGAGCTGGAGCTACGGGGAATCACCAAACGTTTTCCTGGGGTGCTCGCCAACGACTCCGTCGACCTGACCGTCCGCGAGGGCGAGCTGGTCGCCCTGCTCGGCGAGAACGGCGCCGGCAAGAGCACGCTGATGAACGTGCTCTACGGGCTGTACTCCGCCGACGAGGGCGAGATCCTCATCGACGGTGAGCCGCTCGACCCTCGGCTCCCCGGCCGAGTCGATCGCAGCCGGGCATCGGCATGGTGCACCAGCACTTCATGTTGATCCCGGTGTTCACCGTCGCCGAGAACGTGATCCTCGGCGACGAACCGACCAGCCAGCTCGGCATCATCAACCGCCGTCGCGCCGAGCGATCGGTGCGAGAGATCTCGGCGCAGTACGGCTTCGACCTCGACCCGAGCGGCGATCGTCGAGAACCTCCCGATCGGGATCCAGCAGCGGGTCGAGATCATCAAGGTGCTCCAACGCGACGCCCGCTTCCTCGTCCTCGACGAACCGACAGCCGTGCTCACGCCGCAGGAGGTCGACGACCTCTTCGCGCATCATCGACGAGCTCAAGAGAGACCGGCAAGGGCATCGTCTTCATCACGCCACAAGCTCAAAGAGGTCCTCGTCGATCGCCGACCGGATCGTCGTGATGCGCCAGGGTCGCACCGTCGCCGAAGTCGTTCCCAGCGAGACCACCGAAGACGAACTGGCCACGCTTGATGGTCGGCCGCCCGGTCGATCTGGTCGTCCAGAAGGAACCCGCCAGCCCAAAGACGTCGTGCTCCACGTCGACGACCTCGTCGTGCTCGACGATCGCAACCAGCAGGCCGTCTAGGGTGTCGAGTTCGAGGTCCGGGCCGGCGAGATCGTCGGGATCGCCGGTGTCCAGGGCAACGGTCAGACCGAACTCGTCGAGGCGATCACTGGGCTCCGCACGCCACTCGCCGGCCACGTCAGGGTCAAGGGCAAGGACCTCACCACCGCGTCGCCGCGCGAGATGCACCGAGCGGGCGTCGCCCACGTCCCCGAGGACCGCCAGCGCAGTGGGCTGGTGCTCGGCTTCACCGTGAGCGAGAACGTCGTGCTCGACTCGTACTACGACGAGCCGTATTCGCACGGCATCGTCATGGACTGGAGCGCAGCTCACGATCACGCCGTCGAACTGGTCGAGCAGTACGACATCCGCACGCCCGGCGTCGACGTCGAACTGTCGACGCTGTCGGGCGGCAACCAGCAGAAGGTGATCGCCGCTCGCGAGTTCAGTCGCGACGTCGATCTCATCGTCGCATCGCAGCCGACCCGCGGGATCGACGTCGGCTCGATCGAGTACATCCACTCCCGGATCGTCGAGGAGCGTGACGGCGGCGCCGCCGTGCTGATCGTCTCGTCCGAACTCGACGAGGTGATGGCACTCTCCGACCGGCTGCTCGTGATGTTCGACGGCAAGATCGTCGCCGAACTCGACCCCAAGACCACCACCAACGCCGAGGTCGGCCTGCACATGCTCGGCTCCGGCGACGCGCAATCCGCGTCGACCGGCAGATCCGACGACGCAGCACGAGGCGGCCGGTCGTGGATGCCGACATCGAACGAGGTCGCGAGCACCGACGGCGGATGTCCCGACACCCGACGAGGGCGCGACGCACCGACGCGGAGCGAGCACCGACGAGCGAGCGCAGCACCATGGACCAGATCACCGGTGTCGGCGGGCGGACTGCGCGATGCGCTGCTCGTCCCGGCGCTGGCAGTCGTCACCGCGCTCCTGATCGGCGGTGCTGATCATCGCCCTCACCGACGTCGACATCCTGCGCCTGTGGGGCGACGACCCCGCCGAGGCGTTCCAGCAGACGCTCGAGGCCGTCGGTGGCGCGTACAAGGCGCTGTTCGTCGGCTCGGTCGGCTCCGTCAACGCGATCTCGGAGACACTCTTCGCCGCGACACCGCTGATCCTCGCCGGGCTCGCCGTCGCGATCGGTTTCCAAGCCGGCCTGTTCAACATCGGTGCCGAAGGCCAGATGGTCATCGGTGGCATGACCGCGCTGTTCCTCGGCTTCACGTTCGACGCACCGACGATCGTCCTGCTGCCGATCGCGCTGATCGGAGCGATCATCGGCGGCGGCTTCTGGGCGGGGATCGCCGGCCTGCTCCGTGCCAAGACCGGCGCCCACGAGGTCATCACCACGATCATGCTCAACTTCATCGCGCTGTTCCTCGCACAGTGGCTGCTGAAGACCTCGGTGTTCCAGCAGCCGGGTCGCTCCGACCCGATCTCCAAGCCGGTCAACGAAGGGGCGCAGCTGCCCCGGCTGTTCGGCGAGCGACTATCGCGTCACCATCGGGTTCCTGATCGCGCTCGCTGCGGCCGCGTTCGTGCAGTGGTTGATGTACCGCACGAGCATCGGCTTCCAGTACCGAACCGTCGGCGCCAACCCCGACGCCGCCAAGTACGCCGGGATGAACGTCGTGTGGCTCACCGTCGCCGTGATGGCCACCTCAGGTGCGCTGGCGGGCCTCGCCGGTGCCAACCAGATCCTCGGGCTGCCGCCGTACGAAGGTACGACGGCGTTCAGCGGTGGCATCGGCTTCGACGCGATCGCGCTGGCCCTGCTCGGTCGCTCCAAACCGCTCGGGGTCGTCTGGGCCGGATCTGCTGTTCGGTGCCCTCACCGCCGGCGGTCGCCAGATGCAAGGTGCCGAACGGATCCCGATCGACCTCGTCGAGGTGATCCAGGCGCTGATCATCGTGTTCATCGCCGCACCGGCGCTGGTGCGATCGATCTACCGCATCAAGTCGACCGACGACGAGGCCGTGCAGATCACGACGGGGTGGTCGGCATGACCACGTCGACCACGCACTCGCGTCCGCCAAGGTGCGCGCCACCCCCGAGGAGAAGCGTTCTCGGATCCTCACCGGGGTCTACTTCGCGCTGTCCGTCTTCGTGATGTTCGCCTTCGCGTTCGACGACGACGCCACGATGGACGCCACGTTCAAGCTGGCACTCCCGCGCGACCGGTTCGAGCCGATCGACTGGGTCTTCGATCCACGGCATGATGTCGATCGTCGTCAGCGTCATCCTCGCCGCGCTCGGCGTCATCCAACTCGCTGCGGGGCTTCGGGCAACTGGGACAACGTCGTGCTCGGCGGCGCCATGGTGCTGTTCGTCCTGGCGTTCCTCGGGTGGGCGGCCGCCGGGCAGTCGTTCAGCCTCGTCGGCATGCTCACGTCGATGGTCGTCCTGTCGGTGCCCGTGACGGCCGGCGGCCTGACCGGCCTGATGTGCGAGCGGGTCGCAGTGATCAACATCGGCATCGAGGGCCAACTGCTCGCGTCGGCGTTCGTCGGCACGATCGTCGGGCTCGACGGCCGGCCGCTGGATCGGCCTGTTCGGCGCGATGGCGATCGGCGCCCTGCTCGGCGCGGCGCTCGCCGTGCTGGTCATCAAGTATCGGGTCGACCAGATCATCGCCGGCGTGGTCATCAACATCTTCGCGCTCGGGCTCACCTCGTTCCTGGCGACCCGAGTGCTCGGCCCGAATCCCGAGCTCAACGAGCCCGAGCGGTTCGGCAACGATCGCGATCCCGATCCTCGAAGACATCCCGGTGATCGGGAACATGTTCTTCAAGAACAACATCTTCCTGTACGGGATGCTGCTCCTGGTCGTGCTGATCCACATCGGGCTGTTCCACACTCGCTGGGGCCTGCGGTCACGGTCGGTCGGCGAGCACCCGAAGGCGGCCGACACCTTGGGCATCAACGTCTACCGCACCCGCTATCGCAACGTCATCATGGCCGGCATGATCGCCGGCTTCGGCGGTGCGGCCCTCACCCTCGGCTCCACCGGACGATTCGAGGAGAACATGACCGCCGGCGTCGGCTACATCGGTCTCGCCGCCATGATCTTCGGTCGCTGGCGCCCGTTCGGCGTGCTCGGGGCGGCGCTGGTGTTCGGGTTCGCTCGAGGCCTTCAGCAGAAGCTCGGCATCCTCGGGACGCCGATCCCGTCGGAGTTCCTGTCGATGGCGCCATACATCGTGACCATCATCGTCGTGGCCGGCCTGGTCGGCAGGGCGAGACCACCTGCTGCCGACGGTCAGCCGTACATCAAGGACTGAGCAGCGGGCTTTGCCACGGCGATCATCACTTCGCCGTGTGACATGTGTCGGAAACGGTTCGCAACATGGCGCTTTAGGGTGTCGTGGCGGGCGTCGATGACCATCTGGTCGATCATCGTCTGAACGACCACATGCACGAACGGCGGCGTCCTGCCGTTCGCCCTCCCCCCGAAAGCACCGATGTCCTCTTCCTTCCCTGTTCTCACCGCTGCGCGCGCGGACGGCGCCTTCCGACGTAGCGAGTGGATCGGCCGGCCACGGACCGACCTCTTGTCGGGGCTCGTCGTCGCGCTCGCACTGATCCCCGAGGCGATCTCGTTCTCGATCATCGCCGGTGTCGATCCGAAGGTCGGCCTGTACGCCTCCTTCTCGATCGCGATCATCATCGCCTTCTCGGGCGGACGACCGGGGATGATCTCGGCGGCCACCGGCGCCATGGCGCTCGTGCTGGTTCCACTCGTGGAAGAACACGGCATCGAGTATCTCTTCGCAGCCACGATCCTCGCCGGCATCTTTCAGGTCGGGCTGGGCTACCTCGGCATCGGCGAGCTGATGCGCTTCATTCCGCGCACCGTGATGCTCGGGTTCGTCAATGCGCTGGCAATCCTGATCTTCCTCGCCCAGGTACCGCACATCCTCCTGAGCGACGACGCGTCTGGCACCGACCGGCTGTTCGCCAACGGCGTCGCAATCCTGGTCGGGCTCGTCATCATCTACGGCCTGCCCCGCCTCACGGCCTCCGTGCCGTCGCCACTGGTCGCGATCGTCGCGATCACTGCCGCCGCGATGATCTGGAACATCGACGTCCCGACGGTCGGCGACATGGGCGAACTGCCCGACAGCCTGCCGTTCGTGGCACTGCCCGAACTGCCGTTCGCATTCGAGACGCTGGCGATCATCTTCCCGGTCGCGTTCACGCTTGCGCTCGTCGGTCTGCTCGAGTCACTCCTGACGGCGCAGCTGCTCGACGATCTCACCGACACCGACTCGAACAAGAACATCGAGGCTCGCGGCCAGGGCGTGGCCAACGTCGCGACCGGTTTCCTCGGTGGCATGGCGGGTTGCGCCATGATCGGTCAATCGATGATCAACTTCCGTTCCGGTGGTCGCACGCGACTGTCGACGCTCGCTTCCGGCGTGTTCCTGCTCGTGCTCATCCTGGCCCTCGGCGACCTCGTCGCACAGATCCCGATGGCGGCGCTCGTGGCCGTGATGATCATGGTCTCGGTCGGTACGTTCGACTGGCGCAGCGTCAGCCCCTCGGCGATCAAGTCACATCCGATCACAGAGACCGTGATCATGGCGGCGACCGTCGCTGATCGTCGTGTTCAGCCACAACCTTGCGTACGGGGTCGCCGCTGGTGTCGTCCTCTCAGCGGTGTTCTTCGCACGCCACGTGAGCGATCTCGTGAAGGTGACCAGCGTGGTCGACCCCGACAACGTCGAACGGCTCTATGCCGTCACCGGTGAACTGTTCTTCGCCTCGACACACGACATCGTCCATGCCTTCGACTACGACGCCGTGCGAGTGAAGCGGGTCGAGATCGACCTGACCGATGCCCGGATCTGGGACACCTCGGCGGTGGCGGCGCTCGACGCCGTCGTGGCAAAGTTCGAGCAGCGCGGCATTCACGCCGAGCTGGTCGGGATGAACGAGCACGCCGAACGACTCCACACTCGAACCAGCGGCCAGGTCACCGTCCACTGACGGGTCGTCGCCGCTCTACGCTGGCGCAGTGCCCGACGAATCCGGACCCGCAAACCTTCCAACGTGCCCGCTCGATACGGTGGCGGGATGATGAACGAGCTGATCCAGCGGTCACCCAAGGTCCTGCTGCACGATCATCTCGATGGCGGACTCCGGCCGGCCACGGTCGTGGAACTCGCCAGCGAGTTCGGGTACGAACGACTCCCGACCACCGACGTCGACGAATCTGGCGACGTGGTTCCATCGTGGCGCCGAACGCAACGACCTGGTGCTCTATCTCGAGCCGTTCGAGCACACCGTCGGGGTGATGCAGCATCGGGACGCCATCGAGCGGGTGGCATTCGAATGCGCCCGAGATCTTGCCGACGACGGAATCGTGTACGCCGAGGTGCGGTTCGCCCCCGAGCAGCACATGGAGGCGGCCTCACCTTGGCAGAAGTCCTCGATGCGGTCCTCGTCGGATTCGAACGGGGATCTGCCGACACCGACCTCACGATCTACACGATCTGTTCCGCCATGCGCACAGCTGCGCACAGCCTCGAGATCGCTCTGCTCGCGATCGAGCACCGCGACCGTGGGGTCGTCGGATTCGACATCGCCGGAGCGGAGGAGGGATTCCCTCCGACACGGCATCTCGATGCGTTCCAACTCGTCATGCGGGAGAACTTCCACTCGACGATCCACGCCGGTGAGGCGTTCGGGCTTCCATCGATCTGGGAGGCGCTCCAATACTGTGGGGCCGCCCGGCTCGGCCATGGCGTGCGTATCGTCGACGACATCACGGGAGAGGCCGGCGACGAGGAACTCGGCAGGCTCGCGGCCTATGTGCGCGACAGCCGGATCTGCCTGGAGTTGTGCCCGACCTCGAACGTCAACACGGGTGTGTGCGGGTCGATCGCCGAGCATCCGATCGGGCTGCTGCGTCGTCTTCGGTTCCGCGTCACGGTCAACACCGACAACCGGCTGATGAGCAACACCTCGATGACCGGTGAGATGATCAAGCTCCACGAGGCGTTCGGGTGGGGTCTGGCCGACTTCGAATGGTTGACGATCAACGCGATGAAATCCGCATTCGCACCTTTTCCCGAACGACTCAAGATCATCAATGGGCTCATCAAACCGCGCTATGCACTCCTCAACGCCGAGCACTCGATGGGAGCAATCTGATGACCGTCACCGTCACACTGGTCGAGCACCCGCTGGTCGCCGCCCACGGGAGGGGGCTGCGCCCCCACACCCCAACCTCGACCGACTCGCTGGCGCTCGCACGGCCGACCGGCGACCCTCACACGAGGGCGTTCCGATGACCGTCACCGTCACACTGGTCGAGCACCCGCTGGTCGCCGATTCCCTGGCTCGTATCCGTGACCGAGACACGCCGAATCCGCTCTTCCGCACGAACCTCGAACGAATCGGCACCCTGCTGCTCGCCGAGGCCACCAAGTCACTGCCCACGGTCGAGGGAACGGTCGAGACGCCGCTCAGGACCGCGCCGGTGCGTCGATTGGCGGTGCAGCCGGTCGTGGTCCCCGTGCTGCGAGCCGGGCTCGGTTTCGTCCATGCCGCTCAGGAACTGATGCCCATCGCCGACGTGGGGTTCATCGGGATCTCCCGAGACGAGGACACGTTCGAGCCGAAGCCATACGTCAACAAGCTCCCCGAATCGCTCGCCGGGCGCCCGGTCATCGTGATCGATCCCATGCTCGCGACCGGCGGCTCCCTCGTCCGCACGATCGAACTGCTCGTCGAGCGAGATGCGCCTGGGCCCATCACCGTGGTCTGCGCGCTCGCCGCGCCGGAGGGCCTGCAACGTCTGCGCGACGAAGGCCTCGATCTCCACGTCTTCACCGGAGCAATCGATGACCACCTCAACGACAACGCCTACATCGTTCCTGGGCTCGGCGACGCCGGAGACCGTCAGTTCGGCAGCGGTGTCTGACCCTGAGGTCGCCACGGGTAACGGCCCCGACTGGCCGCTGATCCTCACGTCTGCTGCCCTCGCGCTGACGCTCGGCGCAATGGCCGCAGCAATGTTCGCATCTCATCGTCCCGGCCACTGGTGGGGAGATGACTGGGCGCTCTACCTCCGACAGGCACAGAGCCTGATCGACGGGAACCCCGGTCAGGTGATCGCCGAGAACAAGTTCACCGTCGAATCGTCGCGAGGCGCCGCGTTCAGCCCGCCGCTGTACCCGTGGGGCTTTCCGATCATGTTGTCGCCGTTCGTTGCCATCGTGGGCCCCGACGTCGACCGATTGGCCGTCGTGCCGGTGCTCTGCGCAGTGGTGTTCTCCTGGTCGTGGTTCCTGCTCGCGAAACCCCGACTGGGCACGGTGCCGGCACTCGTCGGCGTGGTCGCCGTCACCATGACGCCGCTGCTGCTCGGGTGGACCGAGCTGATCCAGTCGGAATGGCCGTTCCTGGCCGTCAGCGGGGTGGTCCTCCTCGGGCTCGACCGGCTCGCGGCGCGAAACGCGCTCGTCGATCTGCGGGCACCGCTGTGGCCGCTCGCGCTCATCGGCGTCGGGGCGGCGGCGGCGTTCTCGGTGCGGCGTGAGGGCCTGGCGATCGTGGGTGCGATCGCGGCGGCACAACTTGCGGCACTCGTCGGCTCAGGCTGGCGACCGTGGTCGCAGAGCTCCTACCGAACCCTCACGGTCCGGCTCCTCCTCCCGCACGTGACTGCGCTGCTGACCGTCATGCTCGGACAACTCCTGCTCCCGAGCACACTGGTCCCTCGCTACTCCGGGACCAGCGTCGGCAACGTCTGGAGGTTCCGCCGGGATCACATGGAGCACCTCGCCGAGGTCGCAGGGCTGAAACGCACGTGGCAAGACGCTCCCGAAGTGCTCGGCAGCCCCACCCTGGGCTGGATCGCAGTCGCTGCCTACTTCACCGCCGCTACGGCAGGCATCGTCTTGGCGATCGTCGTGTATCGACGCCGCGATCTTCATCTCGTGGCGTATGCGTTCGGTGCTCTGCTGATCGGCGGCAGCTTTCGATCTCCGATCAACCGGTACGTGTGCTCGATCGCTCCGATCCTGCTGCTGCTCGGCGCCGTTGCGATCTCTTCCGCCGCCCGCCTCGTCCCCCGGCGGCACGCAGCTCCCGTCATCGTGACGGTCGTCCTCGCGGCGCTCGCCGCCGGCAACGTCGCCCAGGCGTGGACCCGGATCGACCACGCACGGATCATCGCCCGGAACGGGACGATCGAGTGGGGTCCGACGCACCCACTCGCGGTCGAGATGTTCGAAGCGGTCGGTGCCTTGAGCGATCCCGGTGACGTGATCGCGGCTCCCAAGGCGCGGGCGATGACGCTCGAGACCCGACGGCGTGCCGTCCAGGTCGACGACTACCGGGCAATCCCGGAGTCGTTGCCCATCAGCCTGGTGGTGGTCGATCGGCAGAGCGACCTCGCGGGCGAACTCGGGGGTGATGGCGACGGGTACCGTGAGGTCTGGTCGAACAGCCGCTTCGTGATCTACGAACCGTTGGCCACGACTGAGTGACCGACCGTGGTGCGATCGAGGGCCGAGCAGGTGCTGTACGGGGCCACCGTGCACGAACCGAGTCGGTCACACAGCACCGAGCCGTGACCGACGTGTGCCCACGCGCCGCGGGCGGTGATCAGATCCCTCAGACGAGGAGATCGGCGAGTGCGGCGACGAACGGCGCCGGATCCTCGTCGACCGCTTCACCGTAGAGCTTCACCTTCGGCTCGGTGCCGCTCGGACGGATCTGGACACGTACGCCGCCGACGAGTTCGAAGCGGAGCAGGTTCGCCTCGGGATACTCCTCGGTCGACAGCACGTCGCGCCCGCCGATCGTGCCCGGGGGGTCGGCCCTCAACGCCGCCACCTTCGCGGCCGCCTGGTCGGGGGTCATCCGCACCGACGCATCGGCGAGCACGTGTCGGCCGAAGCGGGCGGCGATGTCGTCGATCCATTCCTGCATCGTGCGGCCCTCGGCTGCGGCGACTCCGGCCATCTCGGCGAAGAGGACGGCGGCGGAAATGCCGTCCTTGTCGAGTGGCTGCTTGGCGATCAGATAACCGAGTGCCTGCTCGTAGCCCAGCACGAAGTCGAGCTCCGGGCGATCGAGCACCTCGCGGGCGATCCACTTGAAACCGGTGAACGTCTCGACGGAGTGCACGCCGTGCGCGGCAGCGATCTTCCCGAGCAGGGCCGATGACACGAGTGTGGTCACGACCAGGCGGTCATCACCCTCACCCAGGCCGAGGAGGTAGTCGGCGAACAACCACCCGATCTCGTCACCGCCGAGTCGGCGCCAAGAGCCGTCGGGCTGCGGGATCGCAGCGGCCAACCGGTCGGCATCGGGATCGTTGGCGATCGCCAGGTCAGCGCCGGACTCCACTGCGGTCTCGATCAGCAGGTCCATCGCCCCCGGTTCCTCCGGGTTGGGGAACGAGACGGTGGGGAACGTACCGTCGGGCTCGAACTGAGCGGCAACCGGGATCGGAGCCGGGAGACCGGCGACTTCGAAGGCCCGCACGACGGTCGCTCCACCCACGCCGTGCATCGCGGTGTATGCGACCCTCGGGCCCGGCACGTCGGGACGGCGCCGCACCGACGGGACCGCGCCGAGGTACCGGTCGAACACCTCGTCGCCGACCGATGAGATCAGTTCGTGGTCGGGTGCAGCCATGGTCACGTCCGTGGGATCGACCTGGTCGATGCATGCGGCGATGCCGGCGTCGTGCGGGGGCACGATCTGGGCACCGTCGGAGAGATACACCTTGTAGCCGTTGTCGGCCGGCGGATTGTGCGATGCGGTGACGACGACACCGGCGGCAGCATCGAAGTCCGTGATCGACCATGCGAGGACCGGTGTGGGCACGTGCTGGTCGAACAACATCGCCCTGACGCCGTGCGCTGCCATGACACGTGCGGTGTCGGCGGCGAACACGTCGCTCTTGCGTCGAGCGTCGAAGCCGACCACCACACCACGTTCGGCGCTGCGTGGATCGGTGTCGAGGAGGTAGCGGGCCAAGCCGGCAGCAGCCTGCTGCACCACCAGCCGATTCATCCGGAGCGGCCCCGCGCCCACAGCCGCTCGGAGCCCGGCAGTGCCGAACTGCAGGCGGCCGTCGAAGCGAGCCGCCAGTTCGTTCGGGTCGCCCTCGATCAGCGCCTGCAGCTCCTCGCTGATGTCGGTGTCGGGTTCGGCCGCGAGCCAGCGCTGGGCGGCGTTCTTCGGGTCGTCGTGCGTCACCCCGCCAGCGTACGCAGCTCGACGAGCGGCCGAGGACCCACGTGCGAGATCACCTCGGATGCGGCGATCGAGCCGAGCCGCCCGCACTCGGTCAGCGGCCGTCCATTCGTGAAGCCGTACATGAAGCCGGCGGCATACAGGTCCCCGGCACCCGTCGTGTCGACGACGCGGCGAACCGGTTGGGCGGGCACGCGGACCACGTCGTCGGCGGTCACGACCACCGAGCCCTCCGCTCCGGTCGTGATCGCTGCCAGCTGGCAGTGCTGTCGCAATTCGACGACCGCCTGATCGAACGTTTCGGTCTCGTACAGCGAGATCAACTCGGCCTGATTGCCGAAGAGCAAATCGACCTCGTCCGACACCAGGGCTCGAAAGTCGTCGCGGTGGCGGTCGACGCAGAAGGAGTCGGACAGCGTCAGCGACACCATGCTGCCCGCGTCGTGGGCCACCTGCGCCGCATGTCGGAACGCGGCCTTGGCCTCGTCGCGGTCGAACAGGTAGCCCTCCATGTAGAGCAGCTTCCCGGCCTCGACCGCACGATCGTCGACATCGCCGACGTGCAGCAGACTGGAGGCGCCGAGAAACGTGTTCATCGTCCGCTCGGCATCGGGCGTGACGACGATGATGCAGCGACCGGTTGGCACCTCGTTGAGGTCGCCACCCGGCCGGAACTGAACTCCCACGGCGAGGAGATCGTGGCCGAACACATCGCCGAGCTCGTCGTCGGTGACTTTGCCGATGTAGGCCGCCCGCCCACCGAAGCTGGCAACCCCGCACATGGTGTTGGCTGCCGAACCGCCGCTCATCTCGACCGCCGAGCCGAGCGCAGCGTAGAGCTGGACGGCGCGATCGGTGTCGACGAGGTCCATGGAGCCCTTCACGAGACCGTGCTCGTCGACGAACGAGTCCGGGGCATCCGCGATCACGTCGACGAGGGCGTTTCCGATCCCGACCACGTCGTAGCGCGCATCGTTTCGCTCCATCATGCGGTCGAGGTCCACAGGCGGGCACGCTACCGCAGGCACGGTCCGGCGCAGCCTCGTCGGGGGTGGCGACATCACCGCTGTCGGTAGTCGTCCGGGCTGTCCGAAGCTCTCGGCCCGATACGATCCGGCGGGTGAGTGCGAGCCTGACCGACACCCTCGACCCGTATCGGCTGCCCCGGCATTCGGCACCGACCCGGTACGACGTGGTCCTCGAACCCGACCTCGGAGCAGCGACGTTCGGGGGTTCGGTACGGATCGAGCTCGACACGGGCGAACGGGTCGACGAGCTGATCCTGAACGCGATCGAGCTCGAGATCGACGCATGCACGTTCGACGGCGAGCCGGCCCAGTTCGAGCTCGACCCGGCTACCGAACGCCTCCTCGTCCGCCCCGACGACGGCGTGGATGCCGGACACCACGAACTCCACCTGGAATTCCGCGGCATCCTCAACGACAAGTTGCGCGGGTTCTACCGGAGCACCTACCGCGACGCCGACGACGTCGAGCACGTGATCGCGACGACCCAGATGCAGTCGACCGACTGTCGGCGGACGTTTCCGTGCTGGGACGAACCCGACTTCAAGGCCGTGTTCTCCGTGACACTCGTCGTCGAGCCGGAGATGATGGCCGTGTCGAACGGCTCCATCATCTCGGAGACCGAGACAGACGGCAAACGAACGGTCCGGTTCGCCGACACCATGGTGATGAGTTCGTACCTCGTGGCGTTCGTGGTCGGGCCACTGGAGGCCACCGACTGGCACGACGCAGACGGCATCCCGGTCCGCATCGTCCATGTGCCCGGCAAGGAGGACCTCACCGGGTTCGGCATCGAAGTGGCGACGTTCTGTCTGCGTTGGTTCCAGACGTACTACGACGTGCCCTATCCCAGCGACAAGGTCGATCTGCTCGCGCTACCCGACTTCGCAGCCGGAGCGATGGAGAACCTGGGCTGCATCACGTTCCGCGAGAACCTCCTGCTCGTGCATCCCACCTCGGCCACGCAGAACGAACGGCAGCTCGTCGCCGACGTCGTGGCCCATGAGTTGGCCCACATGTGGTTCGGCGACCTCGTCACGATGGGCTGGTGGAACGGCATCTGGTTGAACGAGGCATTCGCCACGTTCATGGAGATCGCGGCGTGCGACGCGTTCCGCCCCGAATGGCAGCGGTGGACATCGTTCGGTCTCGAACGCAGCGTGGCCTTCGAGACCGATTCGCTCTCTGCCACCAGGCCGGTCGAGTACGAGGTCCGCTCCCCCGCCGACTGCGAGGGCATGTTCGACGTGCTCACCTACCAGAAGGGCGGCGCGCTGCTCCGCATGCTCGAGCAGTATCTCGGTGCCGAACGCTTCCGAGAAGGCGTCAGCCACTACCTCCGTACGCACGCCTACGGCAACACCGAGACGGGCGACCTATGGGATGCGATCGAGCACACGTCGGGTGAGCCCGTCAGGCGAATCATGGACTCGTGGATCTGGCAGCCCGGCTACCCACTCGTCGAGGCCCGCACCGACGGCGACGAGTTGGTGCTGTCGCAGCGACGATTCGCGTTCGACCCCGAGGCCGCCGCGATGTCGAGGTGGGCGATCCCGATCGCGGTACGGCAGGGCGAGGTGACGTCGACCGTGCTGCTCGACGGCGACGAGATCCGTCGCCCGCTCGCCGAGGGTCCGGTCGTCGTCAACGCGGGCGGTCATGGGTTCTTCCGGGTGTCGTACTCCGACGACCTCCGGGCCCGGCTCACCGCATCGGCCGTCGCGCACATGACCACCCTCGAGCGGTACAACGTGGTCGACGACGCCTGGAGCTCGGTCACGGCACAGACACTCGATGCGGCCGAGTACCTCGAGCTGGTCGAGCGGTTCGGAGCCGAGCGCGAATACGGGGTCTGGCAGGCAATCGCGATCGGCCTGCGCGGACTCCGGCGATTGCTCATCGAGGACCAGAGTGCGCTCACGGCATTCGAGCGGCGCGTCACGACGCTCTGCAAGCCGGTCCTGGCCGACCTCGGTGAACCCGCCGACGACGAGCCCGATCTCACCGCGAAGTTGCGCGGGCTGCTGCTGACCGTGGTGGCCGTGACCGGCGGTGACGACGGGGCTCGTGCCGACGCACGCCGGTACTACGACGCATGGGCCACCGACCCCGACTCCGTCGATGCCGAGCTGGCCGCATCCGCGACGGCGGTCGTCGCGGCGACGGGTGACGGCGACGACTACGACCGGATGCTCGACCAGTACCGAAACGGAGCAACCCCGCAGGTGCAGTTGCGTCACCTCTACCTCCTGGCCGAGTTCGAGGGTGACGATCTGTTGGCACGCACGCTCGACCTCGCGATGAGCGGCGAGGTCAAGAGCCAGAACGCTCCGTTCCTCCTGCGGGCAGCGATCGGCAACCTGCACCACGGTCGCGAAGGCTTCGAGTTCGTGCGACAGAATTGGGCACAGATCAACGAGGTGTTCCCCCGCAACACCATCTCTCGCATCGTCGAGACCGTGAAGACACTCGATCGGCCGGCCGATGTCGCGCAGGCCCAGGCGTTCTTCTCCGAGCACCCGATCGAGCAGGCGGCCAAGACACTCGAACAGATCCTCGAGCGTCAACGGGTCAACGCCGAGGTTCGCAGCCGAAACGAAGACACCCTCCGGGAGGCGCTGCGCTGATGCCACCCGACACCCCCGATCTCGACGTGCTCCGGCAGATCGAGCGGCGGGTGTTGTGGCTGGCGACACGCATCATCGACCACGCCAACCGACGAGCCGAGACCAGTGTGAAGGTCGGCGGGCACCAGGCGTCCAGCGCGTCGATGGCGTCGATCATGACGGCGCTCTGGTTCGGCCACATCGGCGGCGACGACAAGGTCGCGGTCAAACCTCACGCGTCGCCCGTGTACCACGCCATCAAGTACCTGACCGGCGAGCTCGATCGGTCGTATCTGACGACACTGCGCCAGCGTGGAGGCCTCCAGGCGTATCCCTCTCGGACGAAGGACCCCGACGTGTCCGACTTCTCGACCGGATCTGTCGGGCTGGGCGCCGTCGCTCCGCTGTTCTCGGCGTTGACGCGTCGATACACCGACTCCCACTTCGGGGAGCAACCGGCAGCCAGATTCATCGCGCTCGTGGGCGACGCGGAGCTGGACGAGGGCAACATCTGGGAAGCGATCGCCGACCCGGCGACCCAGGAGCTGGCCAACTTCACGATGGTGGTCGACCTCAATCGGCAGAGCCTCGATCGGGTGATTCCCGACATCGCCGCCGTGCGGTTGAAGCGGTTCTTCGCCGACGCCGGCTGGCACGTCGCCGAGGCGAAGTATGGCGAACGACTCATGAAGGCGTTCGCCGAGCCGGGCGGCGACGCCCTCGAGGCGCACATCGACTCGATGGCCAACGAGGCATACCAGGAGCTCTTCACGCTGTCGGGCCCTGAGGTGCGCACCAAGTTCCTCGCGGCCGCCGACCCGGCCGTTGTCGACGTCGTCGCCGATCTGGACGACGGTGCACTCCAGCATCTCGTGACCGATCTCGGAGGGCACGACCTCGGTCGGCTGATCGACACGTTCCGTGAGTGCGACGCCGTGACCGACCGACCGTCGGTGCTGTTCGCTTACACGATCAAGGGGTTCGGGTTGCCGATGGCGGGCGATCCGCTCAATCACGCTGCACTGTTGTCGCCGGACCAGATCGACGAGTTCCGGGCTGAGCTGGGGCTCGACGAGTCGACCGAGTGGGACCGCTTCGACCCCGAGTCGGCTGCAGGGCGCTGGTGCAGCGAGGTCGGCGGTGACATCAACAATGCCCCGCCGACCCCGCGCCCGATTCCCCCGGTACCGAGATCGGCCCGCTCCGTGACCACGAACGGTTCGGTGTCGACACAGGAGGCGTTCGGCCGAGTGCTCGCCAGCCTGGCCGACATCGACGGGGTCGGCGAGCGGCTCGTCACGACGGCCCCCGACGTGTCGATCTCCACCAACCTGGGCGGGTTCATCAACAAGCGTGGTGTCTACTCGCACACCGAGCGCGACGATCACGGCGGCGCCGACCGTCTGCTGAGGTGGGCGCCGGGGCCTTCCGGTCAACACATCGAGTTGGGCATCAGCGAGATGAATCTGTTCATGTTGTTGGGCCAGCTCGGTCTCGGTCACGAGCACCACGACCGGCATCTGCTGCCCGTCGGCACGGTCTACGACCCGTTCGTGCTGCGTGGGCTCGATGCGCTGATCTACGGGTTGTACAACGACGCCAAGTTCATCGTGGCCGGAACGCCGGCCGGGGTGACGCTGGCACCCGAAGGCGGCGCACACCAGTCGACGATCACGGCATCGGTCGGAGCCGAGCTACCCAATCTGACGTACTTCGAACCGGCCTTTGCGACCGAGGTCGACTGGGTGCTGTGTGACGCGCTCGATCAGCTCTCCCAGCCCGGTGGCACCAGCAGCTATCTCCGGCTCTCGACCCGGCCGATCGATCAGGCACCGTTCGCGGCGGCCGTGGAACGGCTCGGGGAAGATCGTCTTCGGTCGCAGGTGCTGGCCGGCGGGTATCGATTGCTCGACGCCCCACCCGACGGTCGGCCCGGTGTCACGTTGGTCACGACGGGCGCAATGGCGCCCGAAGCGCTCGCGGCCGCCGCTGTGCTCGACGACGAGGGGGTCCAGGCGTCGGTGATCCACCTCACCAGCCCCGACCGTGTGTATCGCAGCTGGCGAGCCGGTTTCGCCCGGGCCACCGCGTCGGCCACGGTGGTGCGGGCGCCCAGCCAGCTGCACCGGGTGATTCCGGCCGACGAACGCCGACGGCCGGTGGTGAGCGTGCACGACGCCGCCAGCCACAGCCTGGCCTGGATCGGCTCGGCGATCGGCACGCGCCAGTACACGCTCGGCGTCGACCGCTTCGGCGAGTCGGGCACGATCGCCGACCTGCACGAGATCGTCGGCATCGACGCCGGCAGCATCGTCAACGCCGCGCTGATCGCGGTGAGCGAGATCGACCTCCACGACGAGGCGTGATCCACTTGACGGGACCTCGTGCCCTGGAATCCGGGCGCGTCGGCCACCAAGCTCGGAGCGGAGGGTTCCCAGATGCCGGCACGGCAGCGGACCGGGCGACGTGGCCCGGATCGAGTTCTTCGCGACCTCGCCGACTGGCTCGAACCGCAGCTCTCGGGTGGGTAGCACGGCCGGCGTCACCGCAGCACCCACCTTTCGATGGATGGTGTTCGATCGGTGACATCCCTACGGTCGTCGGCATGGGAGACACCGCCATCGTCGTCACGAGTACCGCACGGCCGGGCCGTCGAGATGAGATCCGAACGATCTACGACGAGATGATGGCCCCGCGGGCCGACGCGAACGACGAGCAGGAGGTCGTGGTGTGGTGCGACGACCTGCACGACCCCGACAGGTTCTACCTGTTCGAGATCTACCGGGACGCAGCGTCGATGGGTGCCAACGCCCAGGCACCGTGGTTCGCCGACTACCTGGCCGAGGTCGGCCCGCTGATGGCCGGAGAGCCCACGATGGGCATGGCCACGCCGCGCTGGTCCAAGGGCTTGGCGAACGGCTAGGAGTCGGTGAGCCCGCCGTACCAGGCCGCGACGACCTGGGTGCGCGACTCGAGCCCGGTCTTCTTGAGGATCGAATGCATGTGGTCCTTGGACCGTGGCGAGTGACACGAACAGTGCGGTCGCGATCTGCTGGTTCGACATCCCGGCCGCAGCGGGGGTGACGACCTCGCGTTCACGCGGCGACAGGGCCGTGAGCCGGTCGTCGGGACGGGGTTCGACGACCACCACCGATTCCCGGTCGGACCGTTCGATCCCGACATCGACACCGCATCCCTGGAGCGCGGCCAGCTCACGCGCCGGAAGCTCGTGCGGGCGGTCGCGCACGTCGGTGAGCACGTCGGTGATGCGGCGCTGCACGACGGGTTCCGGCACGAGCGAAACCTACCACCGGTCAATGAGACCGATTCAGGCCGACGATCGACGAGGTGACATGCGATGGCAACGGCATGAGTGAGACCGCGAAGGCGTTGATCGACGGCTACTACGCGGCGATGCGACGCGGGCCCGAGGCCGAACCGGACATCATGGCGGTGTTCGCCGATGACATCGTCTACGTCGAGCCGTTCACGTCGCCGGATGAGCCGGCGGTCGGCGTCGACGCCGTCCTGGCTCGGCTCCGGACCGGTTGGGAGAGACCCCTCCCCGACCTCGAACTCGAGGTGCACGCGATCGAGATCCGGGGCGACACCGCGACGACCCGTTGGGAGTGCCGCTCGCCGGCGTTGCCTGGTCCGGCCAGAGGCACCGACACGTACACATTCGCCGACGGCAAGATCACGAGACTCGTCGTCGAGTTCGACGATCGAATGCCCTGACGACGTCGCGATCGGCCCGTCGCGAGGCTCCCCATCGCTGGTTCCGATCGCCCGGCACTCACTATCTGCACTACCTCTGAGCTGGAATGTTGCAGATACATCGAACATGTGTACGATGATCTCATGTCAGCGGTGAGGGCGACGATTCTGGATCCGGAGGCGGAGATCGCAGAGATCTCCGGGTTCCTGAACGTGCAGCACGCCCGCCTCGTCCGGGTCGTCGAGCAGGCCCTCGTCGACGGCGATTGGCTCGGCCAGGGCATCCACACGCCCGCCCAATGGCTGGCACTTCGGGCCGGAATCTCACCGGCTCGCGCCCGACTCATCGTGCGGGTCGCCGAACGACGCAACTCCTTCCCCGAGGTCGTCGAGGCGTTCGAAGCGGGCGAGCTGACGCTCGATCAAGTCGCCGAGGTCGTCAAGGCACCGGCATGGGCCGGCGCGCAGGTGCTCGACTTCGCGAAGATCGCGACGGTCACACAGCTCCGACGCACGATGCGGTCGGAGTTCTTCGACGGCGACCCCGACGAACCCGATCCTGTTCCCGTCGTCGCGGAACCGACCGACCGGTTGACGTTCGGTCCGACCGGCGAGTCGCGCTGGCGGATCAACGGCGAGTTCGACCTCGACGCCGGCCTCCGCGTCGAAGCCGCGCTGACCGAGGCGAAGGACTCGATGTTCGAACGTGGCGACGCCGCCGCCACGTGGGCCGACGCACTCCTCGAGGTCGCCGAGACGGCACTCGGCGCCGTGGTTTCCGAGAACCGTCGCGATCGTTACCGCACGTGGTTGCACGTCGACGTCTCGAATGGTTCGGCCACGACCACCGACGGCTGGCGTATCCCGATGACGGTTCGTGACCGGCTGCTGTGCGACGGTGTCGTCCAGCCGGTGTGGGAGCGCGACGGCGCGCCGTTCTCCGTGGGGCGGTCGCAACGCATCGTTCCCGAGCGCACCCGCCGCATGATCGAGCGGCGCGACCGGGGCTGTCGTGTTCCGGGCTGCACCGCCGACCGGTTCGTGGAGATCCACCACATCATCCACTGGTCGAACGGTGGCGCGACCGACACCTGGAACCTGATTTCACTCTGTGCGCGGCACCACCGGCTGCACCATCAGGGCGAGCTCGGCATCGCCGGCAACGCCGACGATGAGCTCGGCGTCGCCTTCACCGACTCGGTGGGCCGGGCGATCGGTCCCAGCGGCCGACCGGCCGTGCCGAACCGAGCGCCTGATCCGCCGGCCCGACCGTACGAACCCCCGATCGGCGGGCGAATCGACTACCGCTGGGTCGGCGGCAGCTGGATCCACCCCAACGAACTCCAGCGAAGACGGGCTGCCGCCAGGGCCCGAGGTCGGCCTCACCCGCCGAGCACGTGACAGCGCAGTGAGGGCCCCGCGCCGGAGGACCGAACTGTGCAGTCCCGTAGCGGCCCAGCTTCGGGCCGCGCAACGGATTTCGCAGAGGTGAGGTCGACAGCATGTCAACATCACCAACGGACACGGATGCCGCTCGTCCGGGCGCCAGATGCCCGGTGACGATGCACTCCGATCCCTGTGCGACGTTGTCGGTCTCGACCAGTGCGTCCACGAAGAACCAACAGACGCGACGCGCCGACTTGTCGACTCCTTCGGGATACAGGTAGACCCGCAGACTCGAGTCCTTGGGCCGAGCCATGAGCATCACTGCAACGGGCGATGCAGCGCGAGGACGGGGCTCGCTACTCGGGATCATCGCTCGTTCGGGAAGACGGACTCACCGACCGAATGATCCCTTCGCGAGTGAGATTGCGTTGCAGCTTGGGGCGTCGTTCGGATCGGTTGAGCAGAGCCACAGGTAGCGCTCACCGGCGCTGAGAATGGCGAGCAAGTTGGTGTCGAGAGCCTGGGCTTGCTACCGCCAGTCGAAGAGCACTTGATGAAGCTCTCCGTCCAGCGTGGCCCCGCTCCATGCCTTCTCGATCATCATCGTGCAACCTCTCCGATCCCTCGATGTCCGTGGGGCATCGTTCCCGCCGAGGCAGGGTGAGGTGATGACGTAGGGCTCACCGGACATGATGCTGTTCGTTTCGTGGGGTGTGCTGTTTGTGCTCCCACTGGTTGGCGATGTCGTCGATGATGCGGTCGATGTCGTCGTCGCTGGTGTCGACGCGTATGTCGCAGAGTTGGCGGGCGTTGGCGTTTCGTCTGCTGGTTCGGTCGCCGGCAGCGATCAGGTTGTCGGGGTTGGTGGGATCGTCGAGCCAGACGGTCCAAACGCCTGTCGGGCGGGCGGGTGGTTGGAGTTGGTCGAGGAGGATGCTTGGTGCGGCGATGACGGAGTCGCAACCGGTGTGGAGGGTCTGTTGATACCAGGCGAGCGCATCGTGTTGAGCGTCGTTGTCGGTGCGGTCCGCTGCGTCGGTGGAACCGGACTCGCGTGGTTGGGTTCGGTCGAGGAGGGGTCGTTGAAGTCGTCGAGCGAGTGCTCCGGCGATCGCGGACGTGTCGTGGTCGTCGTGGCCGATGATCACGACGTGCGTTGTGGGTGGTTGGGCGGTGTGTGTGCTCATGGATCGGTGGGTTCGTTGGTGGGCTTCGATGGTTGGGTCATCGCGAGTGGGTCGACCCATTCGTCGTACAGCTCGTTGGGTACGTGGCCGAGTGTGTGGGCGACGTCACGGATGCTGCGTCCGGTGTCGCGGGCCGTTTCGGCGATCTCGGCCGCGCGGTCGTATCCGATGTGTGGGGTGAGGGCGGTGACGATCATCAGGTTGGCGTCGAGGTGTTCGGCGATGCGGGCCCGGTTGGTTTCGATTCCCGTGAGGCAGCGGTCGTGGAACGAGGTGATGGCGTCAGCGAGGAGTTCGATGCTGTCGAGGGTGCAGTGGAGCATGATGGGCTTGTAGGTGTTGAGCTGGAAGTTGCCTTGGGTGCCGGCGAACGCGACGGTTGCGTCGTTGCCGAATACGTGGGCTGCGACCATGGTGAGCGCTTCGGCCTGTGTCGGGTTGGTCTTGCCGGGCATCATGCTGGAGCCGGGTTCGTTGGCCGGAATCTTGATCTCGCCAATGCCGGCCCGTGGCCCCGACGCCAGCCAGCGGATGTCGTTGGCCATCTTCATGAGAGCGTCGGCGAGGGTCCGCAAGGCGGCGTGGATGTTGACGATGGTGTCGTGGGCGGCAGTCGCGGCGAGGTGGTTGTCGGTCTCGATCAACGCAATGCCGGTCACGTCGGAGAGTCGACTTGTGGCCGCACGGGAGTAGCCGGGTGGTGTGTTGAGACCGGTGCCGGTTGCGGTGCCGCCGAGGGCGATCTTGTGCAGGGTGGGTTCGAGGTGTCGTACCGCGGCGGTGGCGGATCGGATCTGTGCGGCCCACGCGTCGAATTCTTGGCCGAGCGTGATCGGGGTGGCGTCTTGGAGGTGGGTGCGTCCGACTTTGACCAGACCGCGATGTTTCCGGCCGAACTCGTCGAGGGTGTCGACGAGTTGGTCGAGCGCCGGGTAGAGGTGGCGGCGGAGTTCGAGCAGGACTGCGACGTGCATGACCGTCGGGAACACGTCGTTGCTCGACTGCGACGCGTTGACGTGGTCGTTCGGATGCACGACCACCTTGGCGGTGTCGAGCGTGGTGGTGTCGGACGTCGTGGAGGCGAGTTGGGTGGCGCGGTTCGCGATCACTTCGTTGGCGTTCATGTTGGTCTGGGTGCCGGACCCGGTCTGGAACACCACGAGGGGAAACTCGGTGTCGTGTCGCCCGGCGATCACTTCGTCGGCGACAGCTGCTACGAGTTCGGCGATGTCTGGGTCGAGGGCTCCGGTGTCGGCGTTGGCGAGCGCTGCTGCCTTCTTGACGGCGCCGATTGCTTCGATGACGGTCCGTCCCCACACGTACCGGTCGCGGCCGATCGCAAAGTTGTGGATGCTGCGCTGCGTCTGGGCACCCCAGAGACGGTGAGCGGAGACGTCGACGGATCCGAGGGAGTCACGTTCGGCCCGGACGAGGGCAGTCGATTCGAGATCGCGGGTCATCTCCGACGGCGACTCGTTGTCGCGGTCCGAAACCGCTGAGTCCCGAGTGGTGCTCATCGAACGATGACCACCGGGCAGGGGGCGTGGTCGATCAGATATCGGCCGGTCGAGGGGTTCAGGAGCCGTTCCCAGGCGTTCTTGTCGTGGGATCCGATGATGATCGCATCGACGTCGAGTTCGCTCGCGAGGTCGCACAGCGAGTTCCCTGGGGGTCCGACGGCGACGGCGGCATCGACGTCGGCATCGTCGGGCAGGGACTCTGCTGCGTGTTGTGCTCGTTCACGTGCCGCTCGTTCGGCAGTATCGAAGCGGTCGGTGAGATCGGACGCGGACACGAAGCTGCCACCGGCGTACGCGGAGCTGAACACTGGGCGGGTCTCGCCAACACTGGCCACCGTGTACTCGGCACGCGGACCGAAGAAGGCGAATGCGACGTCGATGGCATGACGGGACTCCGACGAGTCATCGACTCCAATCAGGAGCTTCATCGCGGCGAGCCTCCTCGTGACTAGCTGACAATCCAGGGATACCCCACCCCGCAATGGATTCAAACCGCGACGCCGGTTCGACCATCCCCACCGATCAGGCCCGTTGTTCAGCGAAATTCGATTCCCGTCGTCCTGGTCGCCGCGCGTCGCCACAAGGCGACTCCAGCTACGTTGGAGATTATGAGCAACGCAGCGGATGCGAACGAGTCGATGACTGCGGCGGACGCGCCATTGGTGGAGGTACTCGACCGATTCCATCAGGCTGGTTGGTCCGCGAATCATCTCGCAGTACCCAATGGTGGTGTGCGGTGCGGCAACTGCAACGCCACCATCGCAGCGGGGTTGATCAAGATCGACGCGACGCATCGGCTCGAAGGTGCGTCCGATCCCCAGGACATGATGTACGTGTTCGGATTCAGCTGCCCAGCCTGTGGCACTCGCGGGGTGATCGTCGCCGGGTTCGGACCCGCCGCATCCGAGCACGACCAACAACTGATCGCCGCGCTCGGCGACGACCACGACGCCGTCGATCCAGTCGCCGCCAGTCCGACCTAGCGATCCCCCAGCGTGCCTCGGCTGGCGTGTACCCGTTCAGGTTGCGCACATGCGCATTGGTGTCATCGCAGTGTCTGCGGATCGTCGGGTTGCAGCGTTGTCTGCTTAGGTGACGGTGATGGTTCTGCTCGATGGTGCACGGGTCTCCTCGCTCGACGAGTACGTGGAGCGCGGCGGTGGCGCAGGTTGGCGTGTCGCGGTCGATGTTGGTGCCGACCGCGTGCTCGAACAGCTGGAGCGGTCAGGTTTGCGTGGGCGCGGTGGGGCCGGGTTCTCGACGGCGACGAAGTGGCGGTCGATTCTGGCCGGTGGTGAAGTCGCCGGGGAACGTTTCGTGGTTGCGAATGGGGCCGAGGGTGAGCCCGGCACGTTCAAGGACCGGACGTTGTTGCGCCACAACCCGTACCTGATGCTCGAGGGCGTGTTGATCGCGGCTCGGACCGTCGGGGCGCGTCGCGTGTTCATCGCGTTGAAGGCAACGTTCGAGTCCGAAGCCAATCTCGTTGCGTCGGCTTCGGCGGAGATAGCCGCAGCCGGCTGGGCAGACGACGTCGAGATCACCCTCGTGCGGGGCCCCGATGAGTACCTGTTCGGCGAGGAGAAGGCCCTGTTGGAGGTGATCGAGGGTGAGGAGCCGCTGCCTCGACTGTTTCCACCATACGTGTACGGACTGTTCACCACGAGCCCGCAGATCGGCTGGTCAGCTGGGCGAACGTTGGCCGACGACCGGCCCGACGCAGCGAATCCGACCCTGGTCAACAACATCGAGACCCTGTCGACGATCCCTGCCATCGTTGCCAACGGCGGCGACTGGTATCGCCAGTACGGGACCGTGGAGTCGCCGGGCACCATGATCTGCACCGTCTCCGGCGACACGGTACGACACGGCGTTGGCGAGTTCGAACTCGGCACACCACTCTCCACGGTCATCGCCGAACTCGGCGGCGGAATGCCTGAAGGCCGCGCCATCAAGTACGTCCTCTCAGGGATTTCGAACCCGGTGCTGCACGGCGAACTGATCAACACACGACTGACCTATGAGGACATGGAGGCCGTGGGCGCCGGGTTGGGAACTGGTGGATTCATCGTGTACGACGACCGCACCGACCCCGCAGAACTCGCTCACGCAGTGTCAACGTTTCTCGGCGTCGAATCGTGCGGCCAATGCTCGGCATGCAAGCTCGGATGCCAACATGTGACGGGCATCCTCGCCGGACTCGACGGCATCACAGAGGACGCCCTTTACGGCGACCTCCGGGCGCGTCTGGCGAGCGTCACCGACGCCTCCCGCTGCTTCCTTCCCTCCCAGGAGCAACGCGTCATCACCAGCCTTCTTCCTGACATGCGCAACCCGCTCACACGGCAACCCGCCAGAGGCCTCGAAATCACCAAGATCATCGACGTCGACAACGAACGGTTCGTCCTCGACGACACCCAATCACGCAAACGCCCCGACTGGACCTACGAACCGAACTGACGCCACCTCCACGTTGGTCGCCGAGGACGTCGCGAGCGCTGGTCGACATCGTCCATCGCCGCGGACTCGCTCTGGTATACCCGGCAGCGGCGAGTCGACTCTCGGTCGCGAAGTCGCAAGCCGTCTCAATCTGGCGTTGTTCTTGGACAAGGACGACTACCTGGAGGCATTGTTCGACTCCGAGGCCCTCACCGAAACTGGTCGGCGCTCAGCCGGCGCGCCGATGGCCAGTTCATCAGCGAGGCGCTCGCAACCGATGATGCGCTATTTGTCTCGTCTTGGAGACGTCCAGAGCTCTCACGAAGCTCGGGCACGCCGACCGGCGGCTGGAGAATTCGGACGATCTCGTCGAGGTGTTCTGTGACTGCCCACCGCTCGTGGCGGTTCGTCGATTCGAGGCACGACGCCGACATGTCCGGCACGACGACGAGACCCGAAGCACCCAGGATCTACTCGATCAGTTCACAGCGCTGGCCGCGCTCGGTCCGATCGGTGTGGGTTCGCTCGTTCATGTCGACACTGCAGCGCACGTGGACGTCGATGCTGTGACTGCGACGATCGAAGTCAGGCTGCCCGACATCCGCGCACGATCGCCCGACTGCGCCGCTACTCGCACCGCCGCATCGCGGCCCATTTGCGACGCCACGTCTTCACCTCGACCTGGAGGCCGGGGAGTGTTCCATCGGGCCAGGTCGGTTTGGAGAATGAGTCAACCCGGCGCGTGCTTTGATCTCTGCGACGACCCTGGTCTTTGCGTCGGCGTAGTCCTGGAGCACTTCCCAGCTGCGTGTTGCAGGCGCTCTCTTGGTTTGCTCGTACAACGCTCGGTCGTCGTCGTGATCGCGCAGCCAATCCCGGAAGCCGATCATCTCCGCGACTTCGGAGCAGCCGTGGGTGAAGACGTGCAGGTTGACGAGACGCGGTTCTCGACGAAGCAGCCGGTGCTGGAACCAATCGGGTTCGCGCAGGACGAACCTGAAGTCGCATCGTTCGAGCGCTGGGACGTAGGAGGTCTCGTCGGCCGAGTCGTTCACGGTCAGAGCGATGTCGATCGTGGGCTTGGCCGCAAGGAGCGGCACGGATGTACTGCCCACGTGATCTATGGACAATGCGAGAGGCCCGAGCGCGACCAGGATGCGGGATCGTTCGGCTTCGAACATCGATGCCCATCGAGGGTCGTGCTCAGCCAGCTCTACCAACACGAACCGAACACTAACGATGAGCATGGACGCCGGGTGGCTGGGCGACATCTTGCGTCGCGGCGGCTCGACAGCATGACCTGCCGGCCGCGACCGACTCGAACAACCTGCAGACCTCCCATGACGAAAGCACCGCTGGTACTGCCAGCGCGCGAGCGCGACCACGTGGCAGGCCTGGTCGCATCGTCGGTGCCGCCTGCTCGACCGACCATCGACGTGTGAGATGCTCCGGCCATGGGCAGAACGATCTGGGCGAACGGAATGGTCTTCGACGGCACAGGCGCAGACACCTCTGTCGCCGACATTGCGGTGGAGGAAGGTCGCATCGTCGACATCGGCGTGGGACTGGACGGCGACGAATCAGTCGATCTCTCGGGTCACCTCGTCACGCCGGGTCTCTTCGACTGCCACGTGCACTTCATGGTCGATGGGGACTTCTCTCCGACGACCTATGCCGAGACGCCGTTCTCGATGCGCTTCTACCTCGCGGCGGAGCGCATGCGGCGCACGCTCGCCACGGGTGTCACGACAGTTCGTGAGGCGGGCGGGTCCGATCTGGGTGTGAAGGAAGCGCAGGAGAAGGGCCTGATCGAAGGGCCGCGGATGCAGATCTCGATCGCGATGCTGTCGCAGACAGGCGGGCACGGCGACGGTTGGCATGTCTGTGGTGCTCACATGCCGATGGAGTTGGACCCCTATCCGGGCATGCCGGACAATGTCGTCGACGGACCCGACGAGATGCGCCGCAAGGTGCGTGAGTTGGTGCGGGCCGGCGCCGATGTGATCAAGGTGTGCACATCCGGTGGCCTGCTGTCTCCTCGTAGCGATCCTCAGCATGCTCATTTCAAGGCTGATGAACTCGACGTGTTGGTGGCGGAGGCCACCGGTGCCGGCCGCTTCGTGATGGCGCATGCCCAGGCAACCGATGGCATCAAGAACGCGATCCGTGCCGGTATCCGCTCGATCGAACATGGCATCTACCTCGACGACGAGGCGATCCAGATGATGCTCGACGCCGGTACGTATCTCGTCCCGACCCTCGTTGCGCCAATGGGTGTGCTCGACGCCGCCGACCAGGGCATCGACTTGCCGCAGGTGATCATCGGCAAGGCACGGGCCGCCGTCGATGTGCATCACGAGTCGTTCCGACGAGCGATGGAGGCGGGGGTCATGATCGCGATGGGCACCGACTCCGGTGTGATGCCCCACGGCAACAACCTGCGCGAGCTGCAACTCATGGCCGATCTCGGCATGTCGCCGACCGCTGTGCTCGAGTCCACCACGCGTATCGCCTCGGAACTGATGGGGGTGGACTCGACACTCGGCACCATTGAGGTCGGCAAGATCGCCGACCTCGTCGCCTTCACCGGCACCGACGTCGACGTCACCGACCTCAAACCCCGCGTTGCCCACGTCGTCCAAGCCGGCCAAGGAATCGCCCTCTGACACCATCGTTGTTCAGCGTGGTGGCGACCGGTTCGTCGATGGTGCAGGACGACCACGGCAGAGCATCTTCGGGGATTCGATCACGGCGGCGCGGGACAGCACGACGCCGTTCGCGAGCACCATGCGAGCGTTGTCGGCCATGAGGTCGCCGTGGAAGCGGCCGCCGGTGCTGTCGCACAGCGAGCGCCATCCAGCGTGTTCCAGTTCCAGCAGTTCGTCCAGCAGACTCTCCATGTCTTTGGCTGTACCCGATATCGACAAGGTGACATCGACCGTGGGACCGGGCGTTGGCCAGTTGCGGCTCACGCGATCACTGCTCACGGCGGTGTCGCGCCGAGTGTGCGTGATCAGTCCGAGGAGATCGGCACCGGTCGTGCCCGACGGTCGGCGGCTGTCGTTCTCGCAGAGCCCGTCGAGCGTCAAGAACAGGGTCGTGACGCCCGAGGAATGCTCGAGCGCTACGACGCACGTTCCACCCGGCCCGGCATGTGGAGTTCAGCACAGGAAGCTCCGGCATCCGTCGGACCGGTCGTCCGGAGGGCGGCTGACGGACTCCCAGGTGTCTTGATCGACGGACTGGAGGGACCTGGCGACCGCGATCGCTTCGTCCGTGGGTGCTCTGACGCCGAGGTACACAACGAGATCTGGTTCGGGTGACCAGAGCACGAGCGTGACCGGGTCGTCACCGTACGGGATGGGTTGAACGACGGCTGGGACACCGTCGACCTCGACGATCGTGATGTCGGAGTCGGTGTACGGTCCCGGGGCCCGTGGGTGAGCTGTTCGGGGTTGCCGTTCACGATCGAGATCTCGGTGACGAGCCGATTGTCGTCGTACCAGTTGACGTCGCGGCCCACGAAGCGGTTGCTCCACCCCTCGCCGATCAACTGCAGACCCTCGGTCGGTGGCTCGACAACCCAAACCGGCGCACCACCCGTACGGCGCGCCGGATCTGTCGGTGGCGCGATCGACGTCGGCTCCAACGTCGATGTCGTCGACTCGACCGTCGATGTCGTCGGCCCGGCGCTCGACGTGACGGACGATTCGATCGTGGTGACAGTCGACATCTCGCTGTCACCGCCACACCCTGCCGTGATGAGTGCGACCGTGGCGGACAACACGCTGATGGATCGGGTACGACGCGAGAACGTGGGAATGGCTTCCTCTCGTGATTGGGACCGGCTGGCGTACTGCGTGTTCCCGGAGTCATGTCATTCAAACGCACCCAAACGACGCGTCGGCGGTTCACGAAGCGCCCCGGCCCGTCCTTCGTTCGCCCAGAACGGATCGGCGAGGCAACGCAGACCACGTGATCGATGCCAGTAGTACGTCCTTCAGAGCAGCACGCGATCGAGATCGGCGTAGGCGTCGAGCGGGAGCACGGCGGCGACGTACTGGTCGGGCCGGACGACGATGAGGGCTCCTTGGTCTCGGTCGATACCTCGATGGTCGAAGATGTCGTGGCCGTGCTTCAGGTCGGGGCAGAACACCTTCTCGTAATCGGTGAGCTGGAGCCGGCCGCTTCGCGGAAGCAGCCGAGCCGGCAATGCGTCGAGGGCCATGTCGCGATGCGATTGCTGGAACACCGCACGCAAGTCGGTGCCGGACCGGTCGTCCAGAAACGAACACAGGTCGGCGATCGGACCGCCTGGCTCGCCGGCGTCACCCGCTGGAGCGAATGCGATCACCCGCCATCGACCGTCGGCCTTCAGCACGTGTCCGAGTTGCATCGGCATCGCATCGGCCAGCCGCACGACCGGCGCGGAGTGGAAGCGCATGCCGACCACGAGGCCGGTCGCCAAGAACTGGTGCTCAGGTGTGCCGACGACAACCGACTCGTCGTAGCGGGTCTCGACACCGGCGGTGTAGCGGCCGTGCTTCTCGAAGTAGCTTTGGAATCTGCGCGGCCTCATCAACATTCTTGGGCCTCTCGCTGAACAGGCGCGCCATGTCCTTGTCGAACTCGATCAGCTCCACGGCCTTGGCGTGACGCTCGGCGGTGTAGGTGTCCAGCAGCGACGCTGCCGCCTCGCCTCGCACGACGGCAGCCAGTTTCCAGCCGAGGTTGAAGGCGTCGGCCATGGACACGTTCATGCCCTGCCCCGCCTTGGGGCTGTGGGTGTGGCACGCGTCGCCGGCAATGAACACCCGAGGCACTCAGCGCCCCCGCTCCCCCTCGGCAACGTCATCGAACGAGTCCGTCACCCGCTGACCGATCTCATAGGCCGACCACCACGGCACCTCGGCAACCTCGAACGAGTACGGCGCGAGGATGGAGCGAGCCTTGCCGATCAGCATCTCGCGCGACACGTTGCGATCGGCGGCCCGCTCATCGCCGTGCAGCTCGTCGAGCTCGATGTAGAGCCGGACCATGTGCCCGCCCTCGCGGGGGATGATCAGCACACTGCCCTCGCTCGCCGACTGGATTGCGCACTTGAGCCGGATGTCGGGGAAGTCCGTGACGGCGAGCACGTCCATCACGCCCCACAGCTGTCGGGCTGACTCGCCGGTCAGCTCCTTGCCGAGCATTCGACGGACCGTGCTGCGGGCCCCGTCGCACCCGACTGCGTACCGGGCTCGGATCGTCTCGGTGTCGTTGACCGTCGCCACGACGGGGAAGTCGGCGTCGGGACCGACCCGTAGATCCGTGAGCTGCGATTCGTACTCGACTTCGAGCCGAGTTGGCGAGTTGCGCATGACCTCGAGGAAGAAGTCGTGCACCCGCGCCTGGTTGAGAATGACGTGGGGCATCTCGGAGAGGTCGTCCTCGACGTCCTGGATGCGATCGACGCGCCCGATCGCAGCCGTCTCGTCGGGCCTCCAGAACGTAACCTCGTTGACCCAGTACGCCTCGGCTGCGACCTTGTGGGCGAATCCGAACGCCTCGAACATCTCCATCGAGCGACAGGCGACCCCGTCAGCCTGCCCGATCTGCAGCGGTCCGGGCTTCTGCTCGATGATTCGCGTGGTCACCTCGGGGAACTGCGCGAGCTGTGCTGCCAGAGTGAGACCGGCGGGTCCACTACCGATGACCAGTACATCGACCTCTCCTGGGCTCGATCCTGCCCGCTCGCTCGCCTCGGAGACGTGGGGATCGCCGTGTCGAAAGCCATTTTGGTGAAACTGCACGGACGGACCTTACGCTTTGACATCTCGACCACGTCAGTGCCGGCACGCCCACACCGCCGAGGTCATCGATCCTGACTCGGCGACTTTGGAGCGACCCCTCGGGCATCAGCACTTCTCCCCTGTGCGATAGCTGCGACACCCAGCGTGTGTCCGCGGGCGAGTGGGGCGACTCGCGCGATCCGTACCAGCCACTGGCGACTCGCTACGTGAGCCACGAGCTGTGGTGTCGGAGGACCGACGCGAACCCCCACGTGCACTCAGTCGAGCGGCTTCATGAAGCTCCAGAGATGGCCTTCGAGGTCGACCGCGCTGTACTCGCGGTAGCCGTAGGGCTGGTCGACGGGCTCGTACCGGATCGTGCCACCCTGTTCGACCGCTCGGGCGTGGTGTGCGTCGACGTCATCCACCATCACCGCCATCATGCCGGTCGAGCCGCCGAGCGTTGCCGGTGAGGCGAGGTGGAACTCGGGGGACTCGGGGTGGAGCCAGAACTCGCCGTCGCCGGCCTGCAACTCGGCATGCACCGCGTGGCCGTCGGGGTGGTGGGTGATCTCGCCGGGCCCCAATCCGAACACCCGGATGAGGTACTCATGGGCGGCGGCGATGTCTCGATACACGAGCATCGAGATCCGTCGGTTCAGGTTGTTGTCGAGCATGGTCATGTCCTCCAAGACGTCGAGGAGGTCGCCGGCTGCTCCCCCGTTCGAATCGAGCGTGTCGAGCAACTGCACGAGCCGACTCCGCAGACGGTTCTCCGTCGCCAGTCGGTCGTCGACAGCGGCCAGGTGCTCCGCCATGAGCAAACGCACGTCGCCGTCACCGCGCCCGATCGTCGCACGCACCCCATCGAGCGGCAGCCCGAGCTGTCGCAGGAACGAGATGCGATACAGCTGCTCCAGCGCGTCCGCGCCGTACAGCCGGTGACCGGCACCGGACCTGGCAGTCGGCGCGATCAACCCGATCTCCTCGTAGTAGCGCAGCGCTCGAACCGTCATGCCGGTGGCCGCCGCTATCTCCCCGATCTTGCGGAGCACGGGACCCTCGTCGTCGCTCATGAGGTCGACGGTACGACCTCACGTCGCGTCAGGTGCAAGGAAAACCTCGACGACCAGAGGAGAAATCCGCGGAAGCACGAACGGATCGATGCGAAAGTGGGCAGGACGAGGTGGTGGAGACATGGAACTGGAGGAACGACGTCGCGTCAACGGCGTCTTCAAGGGCGGCGGAGCGAAAGGCATCGCCTACGCAGGGGCCGTCCAGGCGTGCGAGGAAGCCGGGATCGAGTTCGACGCCGTTGCCGGCGCCTCCGCAGGCGCCATCGCCGCCGCGCTCGTGGCATGTCGCTGCCCTGCAGACGAACTCGGACCGCTGTTGGAATCAGCGTTGTCGACGCTCCCGAGCCCGTCCCGGGCATTCGCCACCTGGAACCGATCCAGCCTGTTCGACTCGGCGGCACTCGAATAGTTGCTCGAGCAGACACTCCGCGAACTCCTGTCGATTCCGGACAAGCGGTCCACGACGTTCGGGGACATTCTCGGCGCGACCGGCATCGACCTCTTCGTCGTGGCGATGGACTTGTCATCTCGTCAGCCGATCGTGTTCAGCGGCTCGCTGTCACCGACGGCTCAGGTCGCGACATCGATCGCCGCCTCCGCAGCGATTCCCGTCGCGTTTCCCGTCGGGTTTCCGCCCGTTCGCGTCGTCTCGTCGACCGACGTCCACCGCCTGATCGACGGGGGGACGTACGCCAACTATCCATCGTTCGTCTTCGACGACCACGAGTTCCGCGACTATCACGGGCTCCCGGCGACGACACTGCCGATCCTCGGGTTCACGCTCGAAGACAGCCGGCCGGAGCGGCCGCTCACGACACGACCATTGGTGCCGCTCCGTCGAGCCACCGTCGACGTCGTGTTCACGAGCCGGTCCGTCGAGGGACTTCCGGTGCCGCTCGGCCCGTACACCAACGACGCCTTGTTCGAGTGCCCGCTGGTCAGGCCGACCGAGAATCAGACGTGCTATCGCTTCACCTCGAGCACCGACGAGTTGCTTCCCGGAGAGGGCGTCACCGTCGCGGTCGACCCAGAACGCGACGTCAGTCATGTGATCGCCGATCAGTGGTTGACCACATTCGGAACCAACCGAACACTCCTGGTGCTCATCGGCGTCGGCGGACCGACCAGATCCGCCGGTTCATGACCCCGCCGACCGTGGCGCCGGTGACTGACTGAGCTGCGGCCCGTTTGCGCCCGGCGGGAGGGTTTGATGGGATGAGACCCTGCAGGAGGTTTCGTGACCGACATTCCGACCCACCAAGCGCCGGCCGAGCCGTACACGCTCTCCGACCGGTACACACGACAGGAGGGCACGGTCTTCCTCACGGGCATCCAGGCCCTGGCGCGCATCCCCATCGAGCAACTCCGTCGTGACCGAGCCGTCGGCTTGAACACCGCGGCCTTCCTCTCGGGGTATCCCGGCTCACCGCTGGGTGGGTTCGACCTCGAAGTCGCCCGGGCCCGCCGGGTGGTGCCCGATCTCCCGATCGTGCATCAACCGGCCGTCAACGAGGAGTTGGGCGCGACGTCGGTGATGGGTTCGCAGCTCGCCCAGGGACGACCCGACGCAACACACGATGGCGTGGTCGGCTTCTGGTATGGCAAGGCGCCCGGCCTCGACCGGGCCAGCGACGCATTGCGACACGGTGTGTTCGCCGGATCGAGCTCGAACGGCGGGGCCGTGGTGCTCGTCGGTGACGACCCAGCCTGCAAGTCGTCGACGATGCCCTCGTCGTCCGACGCGTCGCTGGTCGACCTGCACATGCCGATCCTCTACCCCGGCACGATGGCCGAATGCATCGAGCTCGGGCTCCACGCGGTGGCGATGTCGCGAGCGTCCGGCCTGTGGTCGTCGATGAAGATCGTGACCCCGGTCGCCGACGGGTCGGGCACGGTCACCCTGCCGGTGCTCGGCACGGATCCGATCATGCCAACGATCGAGATCGATGGGAAACCGTGGGTCAGCCGTCCCAGCGCGAAGTTCCTCGGACAGCGCATGCTCGACGTCGAGCGCGAGTTCCGCGAGGTCCGCCTGCCACTCGCCCACCGCTACGGCGTCGAGAACCGGCTCAATCGGATCAGTGTCGACCCGGCCGACGCCTGGATCGGGCTCGTCGCCACCGGCTTCACGTACTACGAGATGCTCGACGCCCTCCGCCGCCTCGGGCTCGACGGCGACGACGAACTCACCGCGGCGGGTGTCCGCATCCTGCAGCTCCGGATGCCCGTACCCTTCGACGCCGAACTCGTTCGGCACTTCGCACGGGGCCTCGACGAGATCGTCGTCGTGGAGGAGAAGAACCCGACGCTCGAGTGGTTGATCAAGGACGCGCTGTACGGACGTGGCCACCAACCGCCCGTGGTCGGCAAGACACACGAGGACGGCGAGCTGCTGATGCGGGCCTGGGGCCGGCTCGACGCCGACGCCATGATGCCGGGCCTCCGCCGTCGACTCGGGGCACGGCTGGCCGACCGGCTGGCGCCGGAGCCGACGGCTCCCCGCCCGCAGCCGCTGATCCCGCTGACCGTCAACCGCACGCCGTTCTTCTGTTCTGGCTGCCCGCACAATTGGGGCACGAAGGTGCCCGAGGGGGCGCTCGTCGGGGCCGGCACCGGCTGCCACGGCATGTCGCTCCTGATGGACGAGGACCGCGTCGGCGAGACGATCGGCATCACGGCCATGGGCAACGAAGGCGCCCAGTGGATCGGGATGGCGCCGTTCGTAGAGGCCGAACACATCTTCCAGAATTACGGCGACGGAACGTTCTTCCACTCGGCGCAGCTGGCGCTCCAGTACTGCATCGGTGCCGGGATGAACATCACGTTCAAGATCCTCTACAACGGCACCGTCGCGATGACGGGTGGGCAGGACTCGACGGCACCGATCGCCGTGCCCGAGCTGGTCACGATCCTGCTCGCGCACGGTGCGAGCAAGGTGGCGATCACGGCCGAGGACCCCGATCGGTACGACGACATCGAACTGCCGGGCGACGTACACGTTCACGATCGCAACGAGATCATCGCCGTGCAGGAGGATCTCGCCGCCACGCCAGGCGTGACGGTGCTGATCCACGACCAGTTCTGCGCTGCCGAGCTGCGCCGGGGGCGCAAGCGCGGCAAGCTCACCATGCCGACGACGCGGGTCGTCATCAACCATCGAATCTGCGAGGGGTGCGGCGACTGCGGCGACGTCAGCAACTGCCTGTCGGTGCAACCGATCGAGACGCCGCTGGGTCGCAAGACCGCCATCGATCAAGCCTCGTGCAACTTCGACTACAGCTGCATGAAGGGCGACTGCCCCGCATTCATGACGGTCGAGGTCGATCCGACAGCTCGAACGGGCGGCACGAGCACGCGCGCCGGCGAGGCCGACGGAACGGTGCCCGAACCCGAGATCGACCGCAGTGCCAACCTCGTCCGGCTCCGGCTGGCCGGAATCGGCGGCACCGGCGTCGTGACCGTCGCACAGATCCTGTCGACCGCCGCGATGTTCGACGGATGGAACGTGCGCGGCCTCGACCAGACCGGACTGAGCCAGAAGGCGGGACCCGTGATCAGCGACGTGGTGCTCTCCCGCCACGGCCACGGCTCGTCCAACCTCGTCGGCCGCGGTGACGCCGATCTGATCCTCGGTTTCGACGCGCTCGTGGCGTCGAGCGACGCCTCCATCGGGTCGGCCGACCAGCGACGCACCGCCGTGGTGGCATCGCTGGCGCGCACGCCGACCGGCCGCATGATCTCCCACCCTGACATCGAGTACCCGGACGACTCGATCGAGGCACGATTCGCCGCAGCGACGAGGACGACCCGGTTCGTCGATGCGCAGCGGCTCGCCGCAGCGCTGACGGGGAGCGAGGCCCAGGCCAATGTGCTCCTGCTCGGCGTGGCGGTGCAAGCGGGACTCGTACCGGTCTCGGTGCCTGCGATCGAGGAGGCGATCGAGCTCAACGGTGTGGCCGTCGATGCGAACCTGGCCGCGTTCGACTGGGGCCGCCGCTGGGCCCACGACGCAGACGCTGTCGAGTCGGTCGCCGAGCACCACGCAACGGCCCCGGGCCGGCCGACCGTCACCGTGCCCGACCTCCCCGATCAGGTTGAGCGACGAGTGTCGACGGTCGCCGAGCCCGGTCCGCTCCGCGATGAGCTCGCCATGCTCGCTGCCGACCTCGTCGGCTTCCAGAACGAAGCGTCTGCCGAACGTTTCGTGGATGCGGTGGCGGTCGCCGCCGAGCACGAGCACCTCGTCGCCCCAGGGTCGACCGAGTTGACCGCGGCCGTCGCTCGCAGTCTCCACAAGCTGATGGCCTACAAGGACGAGTACGAGGTCGCTCGCCTGCTTCTGCTGCCGGAGGGCGAAGCGGCCGCGATGGCGGTGGGTGGGCCCGACGCGCAGGTCAACTGGCACCTCCACCCGCCGATGCTGAAAGCACTCGGCATGGACTCGAAGATCGAGCTCGGCACCTGGTCGAAGCCGGCGTTCGCCGCCCTCAGGCGCGGCAAACGCCTCCGAGGCACCCGTCTCGACCCGTTCGGGCGAACCGAGATGCGGCGCACCGAGGCGGCGCTGCCCGACGAGTTCCTCACCTCGATGGCGACGGTGTATCGATCGCTGACCCCCGATCGGCTCGCGGCGGCCGTTGAGATCGCCGGGCTGCCCGACCTGATCCGGGGCTACGAAGCCCTCAAGACCCGCCGCATCGCCGAATACCGCGAGCGGGTTGCCGACGCGCTCGCGAGGTACGAGCGCGGCTGACGCGCTCTACGGTTGGGCGCATGACCACCGCGATCGTGCTGTCGGGCGGAGCGAACCTCGGGGCGGTTCAGGTCGGCATGCTCCGGGCGCTCCTCGAGCACGAGGTCGTGCCTGATCTGATCGTCGGCACCTCGGTCGGAGCGCTGAACGGCGCCTACATCTCCAGCCGATGGAATGCCGACGGTGTGGCCGGTCTCGACGAGGTGTGGACCTCGCTACGTCGCCGCGACATCTTCCCGGCTCGGCTCATCGGCGGATTCCTGGGTTTCATCGGCCGATCGGATCATCTGGTCACGAACGACGGGCTCCGCCGCCTGATCCGCCGCGAGCTCGAGTTCGACCGACTCGAGGACGCTCCGCTCCCACTCCACGTCGTGGCCGCCAACCTGCTCACGGGGTTCGACCGACGATTCTCCACCGGCCCCGCTGAGGACACGATCGTGGCGAGCGCAGCGATCCCGGCCATCTTCCCACCGATCGTCATCGACGGCGAGCCGTTCATCGACGGCGGAGTGGTCGACAACACTCCGATCTCACATGCCGCCGAACTGGGTGCCACGACGATCTGGGTGCTTCCGGCCGGCACGGCCTGCGGCCTCGACGAAGCGCCGAGCAGCGCCTTGGCGATCGCGTTGCAGGCCATCAGCGTGCTCGTCAATCGTCGCCTCCAGCGCGACGTCGATGCGCTCGAGAGCGACCGTGATCTCCGAGTGCTGCCTCCGCTGTGCCCGGTCGACGTAGGGCCGACCGATTTCGGTCGGGCCCGCGAGCTGATCGATCGTGCCTACGAACAGTCCAAGGCTGCGATCGACAACAACGGTGGGCGGCCACCCGAGCCGGCCTCTGCCGTGCTCGACCACCCGCACCACCGTCGATGACGCCGACGGTCAGCGTTCAGCGAGTAGTCGGAGCGTGCGGTCGAGAATCTGCGCCGCAATGACCGGGTCGTGATCGGTCAGGCTCGAGTCGGCGACGAGGTGCGCATCGGTGTCGTACACGAACAGTTCGGCGTCGGGCACGGCGGCCGCCAGTTCGATGGCGTCGGCGAAGTCACCCAACGGGTCACGCTCCGCGGCATGGATCTGGAGCGCCACGCCCGCCGGCCAACGTTCCCCGAACGTGCCCAGCGGAATCGCCGCATGGCACAGCACCGCACCGCTGGTTCGTGAGTGGGTCTGGGCCAGATTCTGGGCCGGCAGCACACCGAGCGAGAAGCCGACGACCACGAACGGACCGTCGAGCGCCGACGCCACCGCCGCTCCGCGGTCGATGACCGTGTCGAATCCGATCGCCTGGGCGTGGGCGACACCGTCGTCGATCGAGTCGAAGGTGTCACCCTCATAGAGATCAGGAACCATCACCCGATGCCCGGCCGCGCCCAGCTGGTCGGCAAACACCTGCACCCCTGATGTGAGGCCCTGTGCGTGGTGGAAGACGATGACGTCGGCCATCAGGCTTCGAGCGCCGCTTTCAGCTGGGCCATCGTGATTCGGCAGCCCTTCTCGAGGTTGTCGCGGCGCCCCTCGATGCGACCGGGGTACACGGTTGGGAGCGCCAGCATCGGTGCGTCGAACGACTCGGTCACGATGCACCCGTCGCCGTCGGGCTCGACGGTGTAGCGCCACGTGGTCGTGTGCTCGAACCTGGGCGGCACCTGGTACGCGAACGAGCGGCCGGGCTCGAACTCGGTCACGACACAGTCGGCGTGCCACTCGTAGTCGCCGGCCTTGTTGTGGCCACGGAACGTGGCACCGACCGCGATCTCGGTTGCCCCGTCGAGGAATTCGCACCGCTGGTTCTCAGGGCTGAACGTCGGGAGTACGTCGAGGTCGGTCAGCGCTGCGAACACCGCATCAGGCGTCGCAGCGATTCGCACGCTCGCCGAACCAGTGGTCGCACCGTCGCTGGCCGTGTCGTCGCTGGCCGTGTCGTCGCTGGCCGTGTCGTCGCTGGCCGTGTCGTCGTTCATGACGTCCAGCCTGTCATGAACGGGACCTGCGCCGAGTTGTCGGACCTGCGTCCGGCTCGACCGGGCCGTTCGAGAGGGCCACAGTCCGAGCAGGATGCTACGAGTGGAGCTGAGGGGGAATTGAACCCCTGACCTCGTCATTGCGAACGACACGCTCTGCCAACTGAGCTACAGCCCCGTAGTGCGGACGGCAGTGTACCGGCCGTCGACGGCGTCAGCGACCGTATCGGGCGTCGTGTCGCGTGTCGGTCTGCATCCATTCGTTGCCCCACGAGCCGGCTTCGCGCTGACGGGCCTGGGCAAGCATGTACACGTAGCCGCAGAGCCCGAGGAAGCAGGCCGCGAAGACATAGAGCATCGCGGTTTCCTTCGTGGTCGCAGCGAGGAAGAGCGTGCTGCCCGACGCCAACAAGAGCATGAACAACACGTTCGACCGGCGACGCCGGGTCTGGCCGGTGACCGACGACGTCTCTTGACGCGTCACCTGTGTCTGCCGGTGCTGCTGCGGGCGAGGGGAACCGCCGGTCGGATCGCCGTGCGACCGACGACGGGCGCCACCGACTCGCGGGGCGCCGTGGTGGTCGAGCCGCGGGGCGCCGGGGTGGTCGAGCCGCGGCCACCATGTGTGCGGGTGCCGGTGCGACGCAACTGAGCCGAACGCATACCGGGTCGACCGGCAGCGGCCGGGCGGTGCAACGGCGACTGTGCCAGCGGACGGGCCATGCCACCGCGCATCGAGCCGGCGGCCCGGTTCGGGCACCGTGCTCTGGAGCCGATTGAGCTGACGGCGGAAATCGGTGACCGACGAGTTCGGTCGGTTCTCGATCCGGGAACGAAGGAGCGGTGGGATCAGAACGGCGGCCCAAGCGGCTGCCACGACCAGCAGGACGAGTTCGCCCATGTGTTACACGTTCCTTTTCGTTGGCGGATGATTCAGGTCTGCGACGGACGCGGCGGGCATCAGCCCGACGAGAACATCGTTTCATTACGATTCTACGACATTTGTAACACACACGGCAACGTTGGCCGTGGCATTGGTCACCAAGTCGATAACGGTGAAATGCTCCCAGAGTACCGAGCGTCAGTCCTCGACCCGACGGTAGGTACCGGAGCGGCCACCGGTCTTCTCCCACAGCGCCAGGTCGCCGATCATCATGCCCCGGTCGGCCGACTTGCACATGTCATAGATCGTCAGCGCCGCAGTCGAGCAGGCATGTAACGCCTCCATCTCGACGCCCGTGCGATCGACCGTGTCGACGGACGCCTCGACACCGACGTGATCGTCTCCGATGTCGAAGCTCACCGAAACCGCTCCGACCAACAGCGGGTGGCACAGCGGGATGAGATCGGAGGTTCGCTTGGCCGCCTGGATGCCGGCAACTCGTGCCACCGCCAGCACGTCGCCCTTCTTGACCTCACGATTGGCGATCGCCGCCGTCGTCTCCGGTTTCATGAACACCTTGCAGCGCGCCACCGCACGACGATGCGTCGGTTCCTTCGGCGTGACATCGACCATGCGGGCGTGACCCATCGGGTCGAGATGGGTGAATTCGAGATCGCTCATGCGTCGCCCACCGTACTCGGTGCGCTCACCGCCGGATCGGCCCGGTGTCGACGACCTCGAACCAGTCACCACCGACCGACTTCAGCTGCCCGAGATCGTCATCGTCCCAGAACGGGCTCGGTGCACCCTGGAAGAACCAATTCGATCCGTTGTCGGCGACGATCAGGCCGTACCGCTGCATCGCCTCGGCAATCACACGCGCCTGTCCGGACAATGTGCCCAGTTCGAACGACGATTTCAGACGCAACCGGAGGCCCATCGGTGGCAGCGTCGGATCGGACCGGCTCGACGCGAAATGGGTCGCCGGCAGGATGTACCCGTTCTGCGTCCGCGCGAACGTGACTCGGATCGCATGATCGATCGAGCCTCGAGCCACCTCGTCGTACCTGACCAGCCCAGGCAGGATCGGCAGACCTGCCGCGTCGGCGCTCGTCCAGCCGAGCGGCCGAAGGGCGTTCGACGAGAGGTCGAAGCGGGCACCGCTGTCGGCACGCCAGCCACCGCCTGACCTGAACGCCCGGTAGAGCTCGAACAGTTCGCAGGTTCCCGACCGGATGGCCAGCACGTGCCGATCGCCGTCCGCGTCCGACCCGCCCTCGACGGGAGCGTCGAGCGGCACGGGAAACGGGCCGGGATCGCTCTCGTCGCCGTACGCCCGGTACTCGATCGGGACCTCTGGCTGGCCCGGCCCGACGACCACGTACGGGATGCCGTAGCGCGGATTCTCTCCGAAATCCGGGTGCAGTCGGGTGCCGCCGATCGACTGGATCGTCGCGATGATCCCGGCGGAGTCGGACCGCAGCGGAGCGGTGTCGACCCGCTGGTTCCAGGCATTGTCCGCCGGGAACACGTCACATCCGCCGACCGACGGGCCCGACGTTCCCACTCGCTCCGCCGGCTCGGAGACGGTCGCGGGCTCGTCGATCGAGGTGATGGCCGCAGTCGCGACACCGGCCGACAGCAGGCCGGCGGCCACACCCAGCACGAGCGCACTGCGGCGCATCGATCAGCCGCCGATCTGGCTCATGGTGCGGTTCGGGCGCACGAAGTTGACCTGATTGATCTGGTGGCCGGCCCACTTGGTGCCGACGGCAGCTGCGATGCGAGCGGCGATCTGGACATCGGACTCGCCCGCTCGGAGCGCGTCGCGCAGGTCGAACTCGTCGTTCGCGAACAGGCACGTGCGGAACTGACCGTCCGCGGTGAGCCGAACACGATCACAATCGCCGCAGAACGGTTTCGTCACGGTCGGGATCACTCCGACCGTTCCGGCGCCGTCGAGGTAGCGCCACCGATCCGCTGGGGCCGCACCGCGCGCCGGCACCGACTCGAGCGGCCAGACCTCGGCCAGCTGGGCGACGATCTCGTCCTGACCGACCACCTTGCCTCGCTGCCATTCGTCGCTCGCATCGAGGGGCATGAACTCGATGAACCGGACCTCGATGCCCTCGTCGCGACCGAAACGGGCGAGATCGATCAGCTCATCGTCGTTGGCGCCGCGCTCGACCACCGCATTGATCTTGACCGGCGAGAACCCGGCACTCTTCGCCGCCTCGATGCCGAGCAGCACGTTGTCGAGCTCGTCGCGGCGAGTCAGACGCGCGAACTTCTCGCGATCGAGCGTGTCGAGACTGATGTTGATGCGGTTGAGCCCAGCGGCACGCAGATCGTGCGCAAGGTTCCGCAACGTCGCCCCGTTGGTGGTCATCGCAACATCGACGCCCAGCGTCGCCAGCTTCGCCACCAACGTCGTGATGTGGGCCCGGACCGTCGGCTCCCCACCGGTGAGGCGGATGCCGTCGAAGCCGTAGTGCTGCACGCAGATCCGCGCGAGCCGCTCGATCTCCTCGAATGTCAGGATCTCCGAGCGTGGCATCCACTGCATGCCTTCCTCGGGCATGCAGTACGTACAGCGGAAGTTGCAGCGATCGGTCACCGAGATCCGCAGGTCGCGGACGACGCGACCATAGGGGTCGACCAGATCACGCCCCGGGTTCGTCATCGTGTCAGCCTACGCGTCAGCCCTGCATCATGACGATCGCGACCTCGGAACCTGCGGAGAGGCCTTCGCCGTCGGGCACGACAGCGATCGCATTGGCCATCGCCGTGGCGGCGAGCTGATGGCTGCCCTGTGCCCTGGCCGAGCGAACGTGGCACCGGCCGTCGTCGCCGAAGTCGGCCAACACCCTCATCAGATGCACCTTCCCGTCGGGCCGTCGGTCGAGATCGTCATCGGTGATCGCCACGAGACTCTGACGGGCGAGCCGGTGATGGCCCGTCATCCGGCGCAGTGACGGCCGCGCCAACATCTCGAAGCTCACGATCGAACTCACCGGGTTGCCGGGCAGACCGAAGATCGGGGTGCCGTCGAGGGTGCCGAACGCAAACGGCTTCGCCGGCTTGATCGCGATCTGCATCCAGGTCATGTCGGCGATGCGTCCGAGCACGGCCTTGACGACGTCGTAGTCGCCCATACTCACGCCGCCGCTCGACACGATCGCATCGCACTCGGCCGCCGCCTGCCGGAGCACGACCTCGAGCGCGTCCTCGTCGTCACGAACAGTGCCCATGTCGACCACCTCGCAGCCGGCGTCGCGCAGCAGGCCCGCCAACATCTTGCGGTTGCTCTCGCGGATCTCGCCGGGAGCGAGTGCCCGGCCGTCCTCGACGAGTTCGTCGCCTGTGGACAGCACCGCCACCCTCGCTCGCGGGTACGCGGACACGGTCGCCGCGTTGATGCTCGCCAACACCCCGACGATCGCCGGAGTCACGACCGTGCCCTCCGGGAACAACAGGTCGCCGGGTTGCACGTCATCGCCGGCTCGTCGCACAGCGGCACCCGACTCGACCCCGGCATTGATGCGGACCCGATCGTCGCCGAGCCGGTCCGTCTCCTCGACCATCACGACCGCGTCGGCACCGGCCGGCATCGGAGCACCCGTCATGATCCGGATCGTCTCGCCCGGTTGCAGCAGGTGGTCGCTCGCCGCACCGGCCGCGACCTCGTCGACCACCGGCAGCTCGACGGGGGTGGACTTCGTATCGGCGGCTCGCACTGCGTATCCGTCGACGGCGGAGTTGTCGAAGGGCGGAACCTGCTCGGCCGCCACGACGTCAGCGGCGAGTACGAGACCTTCGGCATCGACGAACGACACATCTTGCGGCGTCAGCGGCGAACAGGCTCCGATCACGAACGACTGGGCATCCTCGAGTGGTGTCACGATCGGCACGGTACCGGTCGGGAAGGCCCCACGGCAGACTGGCGGGATGACCAGCGACGTCACCGGCCACCGAGCACTCCCGGCCGACGGGTTCACGGCGAGCTGGTCGTCGGTCAGGCATTCGGGCGACGAATCCGACGGCGACTCGAACGCGAACACCGATCGTCTGACGCTCCGGTGGGAGAACGAAGCGTGGACCGCGACCGGCGTCGTGGAGGCAGAGCGCGTCGAGTACGTCCTACGGATCACCGCCCAGTGGCAGGTCAGCCAGTTCCTGCTCTTCCGCGACCTCGACGAGGCCGACCTGTGGCTCGGCACCGACGGGAACGGTCGCTGGGGAGAGGTCGGCGGCGCCCACCGCACCGATCTCGACGGCGGCACCGACATCGCACTCGCAGGTACCCCGTTCGTCCACACCGTGCCGATCCGACGGCTCCCGCTCGGGATCGGCCACGCTGCCGATCTCTCGATGCTCCACGTCGACGTACAGACGCTCGGTGTGGTCACCGCACCGGTTCGATACGAACGACTCGGCGACCGCCGGTGGCGCCACACGCACGACGGCACCACGACCGACTTCGATGTCGACGAGTTCGGCATCCCGCTCGATCTCGGCGATCGGTTCCGGCGGCGGTAGCGCCGAGAGCCACCTCCAGCGGCCGACTACAGCGTGGCGAGGTGTTCGCGTACGGGCCCCGACATCTCGGGATGCTTGAGAGCAAAGGCGATAGCTGCCTCGAGGAAGCCGACGGGATTTCCGGTGTCGTAGCGGTCGGTGCGCGACAAGACGCCGGAGAACGGCGATCGTGCAGCCTGCGCCCGCAACGCGTCGGTGAGCTGGAGCTCTCCGCCACTGCCCGGTGTCAGGTTCTCGATCTCGCGGAACACGTCGGGGGTCAGCACGTAGCGTCCGATCAGGATGTAGTCGCTCGGTGCTTCCGCGACCGGAGGCTTCTCGACGAGGTCGGCGACCGGGATCACGCCGTCGGCATCGATCGGGCCCGACGGCGCCAGCACGCCGTAGGCGCTCACCTGATCGCGCGGTACCTGCTTGACGCCGACGACGCTGCCGCCGGTGCTGGAACACACGCCGTTCATCTGCGCGAGCAGCGACGAGTCCCCCATCAGCTCGTCGGGCAGCAGAACCGCGAATGGTTCGTCGCCGACCGCCTCCCGGGCGCACCCCACCGCGTGACCGAGCCCGCGCGGGTCGTCCTGGTACACGATCGTGACACGCCAGTCGCGGCCGATGCTCGCCAGCCGCTCGGCGACGTCGTCCTTGCCCTTCTCCTTGAGTGCGTCGATGAGTTGCTGGTCGGGGGCGAAGTAGTGCTCGATGGCCGGCTTGCTCCGGCTGCTCACCGCCACGATGTGGTCGATCCCGGCGCCGAGCGCCTCGTCGATGATGATCTGGATCGCAGGTGTGTCGCCGATCGGCATCAGCTCCTTGGGAACTGCCTTGGTGGCCGGCAGGAAACGGGTACCCATTCCTGCAGCTGGGATCACGGCGCTACGAACCTGCATCCCGACGACGCTACCGGCCTGTCGGCGCCTCGGGAGGGAGGGCGAGAAGGATCGCCCGTTCGGGGTGATCCGGGGCGTCCGGGGCGATATCTTGGTGCACTGCCATGCCGACGTACGTCTACAAATTCATCGACACCGACGAGACCATCGAGGTCCAGCAGTCGTTCACCGACGACACCCTGACCGAGTACGCCCATCCGGCGACCGGCGCTACGATGCCCGTCAAGAAGGTGTTCTTGCCGGTCGGGGTCACGTTCAAGGGCGACGGCTTCTACAAGACCGACAACCGAGCGGGCAAGAAGAAGTCCTCGTCGAGCAGCAACGGTGACACCGGCTCGTCGTCCGAGTCGTCCGATTCGTCCCCGTCCTCCTCGTCATCGACGACGAGCTCGGACGCAGCCGGCTCCGGGTCGGGATCGGGCACCTCGTCGGGTTCATCGTCGTCGGGTTCATCGTCGTCGGGTTCATCGTCGTCGGGTTCATCGTCGTCGGGTTCATCGTCGTCGGGATCATCGTCCTCGTCGTCGAAGGACTGAGCACGCGGTGCTGATCCCGCTCAGCGATCGTGCATCCGAGCTGGGAGCGGAGATCGGGATCATCGGCGGCTCCGGCTTCTACGAGCTGCTGACCGACGGGGTCGACGTCGAGATCGATACGCCGTTCGGCGGCCCGGCTGCGCCGATCACCGTCGGTCGACTCGGTGATCGCTGCGTCGCGTTCCTGCCCCGTCACGGCCGACACCACGAGTACGCCGCGCATCGTGTGCCGTACCGAGCGAACATCTGGGCGCTCGCCTCCCTCGGCGTCCGGTCGCTGATCGGACCCTGCTCGTGCGGCTCGCTGCAGCCCGACGTGCACCCTGGCGACTTCGTGGTCGTCGATCAACTCGTCGATCGCACGACGGGTCGACATGACACGTTCCACGACGTCGGAGCGCCCGACGGCACACCGGGCGCCGAGGGATCCGTCCACCATCAGCCCTTCGCCGAGCCGTACGACGCCGATCTCCGTGCCGTGCTCGTCCGTGCTGCGCGCACGGCCGGTCAGACGGTGCACGACGGAGGCACGATGGTGATCATCAACGGCCCGCGTTTCTCCACCCGAGCCGAGAGCGCCTGGTTCCGGACGATGGGGTGGACGATCGTCAACATGACCGGCTACCCGGAATCCGTGCTCGCTGCAGAGGCCGGGATGCCCTACGCAACGGTGGCGCTCGTCACCGACTACGACGCCGGCGTCGACGGCCACGAACCCGTCACGATGAGCGCCGTCATGCGCACGATGAACTCGAACATCGAGCACCTCCGCACCGTCCTCGCGGAGGCGATTCCGGCGATAGCGTGACCACACCGACTTCCCCTCCACCTGTCACCGATCAGGGAGGGTTCGATGTCCCCCATTGCTTCCGCCGCCGTCACCGTACGGCGCATGCTCGTCAAACGACCATGGATCTACTGGGCGCTCGCGGTGACCGCTGCGCTCGGCGCCTCGGCATCGCTGCTGGGCCGATCCGACGGCATCGACACCGCTCGCGACGCATGGGGTGAGACACGCGCCGTCTGGGTCGCCACGGTCGACCACGCACCGGGCGACCCGCTCATGGCCGCGCCGCTCGACGTTCCGGCCGCGATGGTCGCCGACTCGGCGGCAACCGATGTCGCCGATCGATCGGCACGCCAGAGCATCGCCGCCGGTGAGGTCGTGCACGACGTCGACATCGTCGCGATGTCGGGGCCGCAGGCGATGATCCCAGCGGGTTGGCTCGCCGTGCCCATCAGCGAATCGCCGACATCGGGAGCCCGGCTCGGCGACCGTGTGCACATCGTCAGCGACGGCTTCGTCGTCAGCCCAGACGGTCTCGTCGTGGGCAGACACGATGACGTGACGTTGGTCGCGGTCCCGAGCGATACCGCACCGGCGATCCCGGCCGCGGCGGATGCCGGCGGCCTGACGCTGTTGCTCGTGCCCTGATCGGGCTCGTGTTCAGCGCCAGCCGGCGCCCGCAACGACCAGTACCAAGATGCCGAGCCCGATCCGGTAGACCACGAAGGGCGTGAAACTGTACGTCTTCACGATGTGGAGCGTTCCCCAGATCGCCAGCCACCCCGCGAGAAAGCTCGTGATCACGCCCACGATCATCGGAGTGAGCAGCCCCTCGGGAACACCGTCGACGAACAGGCCTCCGACCTTGAACACGACGGCGCCGGCGATCACGGGCAAACTCATGAGGAAGCTCAGTCGGACCGCGGCCTCTCGGTCGAACCCGATCAGGCGCGCCGCCGTCATGGTGATTCCCGAGCGGGAGGTTCCCGGATTCAGTGCCAACGCCTGGGCGGCACCAACGGTCAGGGCATCACGCATGTGGAGGTCGGTCATCGGGCGTCGCCCCTCCCTGCGATCTGCCCACCAGAGCAGCACACCGAACAGGATCAGCGAGACCCCGATGATCGTGGGTGTGCCGAGCCGATCGTCGATCACGTCCTCGAACAGTGCCCCGACCACCGCCGCCGGGATCGTGGCGACCACGAGCAACCACGCGATCCGGCCGTCCGGATCGATCGGCCGTTCGCGGTTCCAGATCAGCCGAACACCCTCACGCACGTAGCGCCCGAGATCGTGTCGGAAGTACAGCACGACCGCCACGAACGTACCGAAATGCAGTGCCACGTCGAATGCTTTGTCGATGTCGGCGGGCTGCTCCTCCCAGCCGAGGAACCACCGAGTCAACACCAGGTGGCCACTCGACGAGATCGGCAGGAACTCGGAGAACCCCTGGATGAGACCCAGAACGATCGCTTGCAGGACCGACATCGCCGAGTGACGGTATCGCCGTAGCATCGCGAAGATGTCGATCCGACGGAGGCGGCCACGGCGCCTGTTCGTCACGGGTGGGACCGGATTCCTCGGACGGCACATCGTCAGCGGCCCGGCGACCGAGGGATGGGAGGTCGTTGCACCTGGGTCGAACGCGCTCGACCTGCGCGTTCGCAGGGCCGTCATGACCGCTGTCAGCGACTGGAAACCGTCGGCGATCATTCACACCGCGTATCGCCGAGGCGACCGGCGCTCGATCGTCGACGCGTCCCAGCACATCGCTGACGCAGCCATCGCCGTCGGCGCACGATTGGTCCACGTGTCGAGCGATGCCCTCTTCGCAGGCCGTACCGAGGCGTACACCGAATTCGACGATCCGTCGCCCGTGCACGACTACGGCCGCGACAAGGCAGACGCGGAAGTGGCCGTGGCGACCACCGATCCGTCGGCGGTGATGGTGCGCACGTCGCTGATCTACGGCACCGACCAGCTCTCCGGCCACGAGCAGGCAGTTCTCGCCGCTGTCTCGGGCGACGCCGACATGAGGTTCTTCACCGACGAGATCCGCAGTCCCGTGCTGGCAGGTGACCTCGCCGCGGCACTGGTCGATCTGGCTCGAGTGCCGGAGATCACCGGGGCACTGCACCTCGGCGGCCCCGACGCCCTGAGCCGCGCCGAGCTCGCCCGAATGACCGCCGAACGCCACGGATGGGATGCCCACAAGCTCCGGTTCTCGACGATCGCCCAGTCGGGTCTGAGCCGCCCGTCGAGGGTCGTGCTCGATTCAGGACTCGCCCGGTCGTTCGGCCTCGGCGTCCGCGGACCCGTCGACTGGATGTGAGCGGGCGGACTCGCCGCTCATCGCTCGCAGGTCGTCACTCGCCGCTCATCGTGACATCGTTGATCACGAGGCTCACGCCTGCCGCGCGCATCGGCAGCCAGTCGAGGTCGGCACCGACCTCGACGATGTCGAGGAGCATTCGTTGCAGAGTCGATGCGATCGTGAACTCCCGCACGGGCTCGGCCACTGCGCCGTGGCGGATCATGAGGCCGGCCGCACCGGTGGAGAAGTCACCGCTGATCGGATTGACGCCGGAGTGGATCCCCGTCACGCTCTGCACCAGCACACCGTGGTCGATGTCGGCGATGAGGTCGGCCTGCGACCGCGAGCCGGGCTCCAGTGACAACGCGAGGGCGCCGACACCCGGGGTACCGGCGAACCCACCGCGGGTCGCATTGCCCGTCGACACCGTGCCGGCGCGTCGAGCCGAGTACGAGTTGTGTGTGAACATGCTCAGCACGCCGCCGTCGATCAGTGCGTTCCGGCGGGCTGCGAGGCCTTCACCGTCGACGTCGACCGCCGTGTAGGCGAGCGGGTTGGTCGGATCGTCGATCAGGTGCACGAACGACGGGGCGACCGCGTCACCGAGACGGTCCTTGAACAGGCTTCGTCCCTTCACGACCGCTTCACCGTTGAGCGTCGACGAGATGATCCCGAGGAACTGTGCGGTGACGAGTGGGTCGAGCACGACCGTGGTGCGGGCCGATTCGGGTTTCGTGGCGCCCAGCAAGCGAGTTGCGCGTTCTGCGCCCTCCCGCCCGGCCCGCTCGAGATCGAGCACTCCGGGAGTCCGACCGACACTGAAGCCGAACCCCGTCTGCGTCTCGTCGCCGTCGTCCGCGAGCGTGGAGATCGTGACGTGGCAGCCGTTCTCGCGGCCCCACTGCCGGATACCGCTCGTGGTGGCGACCGCCGCCTCTCCGTACGCGTCGGAGTAGTTCGCGTCGTCGATGCGCACCCGCGTGTCGGCAGCGACCGTCAGTCGCTCGAGCTTCTTGGCCAGGTCGATCTTCTGGTCGGTGGGGTACTCGGCGAGTTCGTCGCTCCAGAGCGGCTGGTCGGTCACGGGAACTCCATCGGGTTCCGCCAGCCCGGCCCATTCGTCGACCGTGCCGAACTGGACGTTGTCGCGTGCGTCGGCCAGGACCTCGTCGATCGCAGCATCCTCGAGTGTCCCGGCGTAGGCGAAGCCGGTCCGGCCGTCGCGGAACACACGAATCCCGATTCCTTCGGCCTGCGCATCGACGAAGTGCTCGACCTCGCCCTGGTACACGCGAACCTCGGTCTCACCACCGCGCGACACGAACGCCTCGAGGTGCTCGCCCGGCTGCGCCTGGGCGACGATTCGGTCGACGATCGCCAAGAGATCGTCGCTCACGCCGCGGTTCCCGTCTCGGCGTTCCCCGGCCACGCAGGCCGATACTGACCACTCGCTCGCTGGCGCTCCCTCACTCGCACACTCACGCCGCGGTTCCGCCGATGGTGAGGGACTTCACGCGGAGGGTCGGTTGGCCGTCGCCGACCGGTACTCCCTGACCGTCCTTGCCACAGGTACCGGGGTTGCCCATCGCGAAGTCGCCGGCGAGCATGTCGATGTCGCGGAGCACCTGCGGCCCGTTCCCGATCAAGTTGCCCTCCCGGAGCGGCTCGGTGATCTCGCCGTTCTCGATGAGATAGGCCTCGTTCATGCCGAACACGAAATCGCCCGTGGCCGTGTTCACGCTGCCGCCACCGAGATGACTCACGTAGACCCCGTGCTCGGTCGATGCCACGATGTCGTCGGCGTCGTCGGGGCCGTCGAGGACGAACGTGTTGGTCATGCGCACCATCGGCAGGTGCATGTAGCTCTGACGGCGGCCGTTGCCCGATGGGCTTCTGCCGGCTTTGCGAGATCGGATGTGGTCCCACATGTAGTCCGTCAGCACCCCGTTCTCGATCAGCACGTTTCTCTGCGTGGCGTGCCCCTCGTCGTCGATCGCAAGGGTCCCCCACTCTCCCGCCATCGTGCCGTCGTCGACGAGGGTGACGAGCGGTGAGGCCACGAGCTCACCCGTCTTGCCTGCGTAGACCGAGGCACCTTTCTGGATGTGGTCGGCCTCGAGGCCGTGACCGCACGCCTCGTGGAACAGCACGCCGCCGGTGCCGTTCTTGATCACCACGGGCATTGCGCCGGAGGGCGCCGGCCGCGCGTTGAGCTTGACGATCGCCTGCCGGGCCGCGTCGCGGGCGAGCGCATCAACGTCGACGTACAGGTCGTTCGCCGGATCGAACACCTCCCACCCGATCGTGTGACCCATCGACTGAAAGCCGGTCTGCATCCCGGCGTCGCCGTCCGCCACCACACTGATGCGAGCAAGTACCCGAACGATGTCGTCGGTGACGTACACGCCCTCACTGTTGGCGACGAGCACGCGCTTGCGACTGTCGCCGTACCCGGCCGAGACCTGGACGACCTCGTCGCCGGCGCTGCGAGCGGCCGCGTCGATGCGCTGCAGCATCTCGACCTTGGTCACCTTCGGCACCGACTCCGGAAGAACACCGACCGTGTTGACCGATCGCGCCGACGTCGGCCGAACCTGCACCGTTCGTGTGTCGCCGTCGCCCTGGCTCGCGGCGGCCGCCGCCGCACGCGCCGCTGCGGCCAGGCCGGATTCGCTCAGGTCGCTCGAGTGCGCGAAACCGGTCGTCTCCCCGTTGATGACGCGAATACCGGCGCCCCGGTCCCGACCGGAGGTGACCTGCTCGATTCGACCGTCGTCGAGCGCCACCGAGGTGTTGCGTTTGTCCTCGGCATACACCTCCGCGAAGTCGGCGCCGGTGCGCAATGCGACAGACAACGTGCGTTCGATGACATCCTGGTCGATCACGAATTTCAGCCTAGGGGCACGGGTTACGGGAACGTCACACGACCGTCACGCGACCCGGCCGCCACTCCATGGCAATGGGGCGTTAACGTGACGCTCCGTGAACACCGCGGTCGGACTCAGAGGAGAGGCGAGGTTGGTGGTCGGCGATGCCGACACGGCGATCGCCCTCGGCTCGGGCGATGTCGACGTGCTCGGTACCCCCCGCCTGGTCGCACTCTTCGAGCAGGCGACGGTCGACGCGCTACGAGGTGTCATGGAGGACGGACAGTCGTCGGTGGGCATGCGTGTCCAGATCGATCACCTGCAGCCCACCCCCGTCGGTGCCGAGGTCGTGGTCGAAGCCACCCTCGACAAGATCGAGGGACGTCGGCTCAAGTTCACCGTGACCGCATCCGACTCCGGTGGACTCGTTGCCGCCGGCAAGGTCACCCGCGTGACGATCGACGTCGACAAGTTCATGTCGAAATGCTGCCCGGCCGACTGACGGTCGCTGCGGCGGCGGTGATCGTATTGTCGACCGCGTGCGCCGGCGTCGACGGCACTGAACGCGGAGCGATCCGGGAGAACGTCATCGAACCCGGAATCACTGCGATCGACGACGCGTCGACGCAGGCGTGTGGGTCGGAGGCGTCGAGCTTCAGGACCGCGCTCGAAGCCTACGAGATCGTCGAGGGGGAGCCGGCCGCCGACGAACAGGCACTGATCGATGCCGGACTGCTCCGAGCCGAGTCCGAACTGTGGGACGTCGTCGACGGTCGACTCGTCGCCGAAGACCCGGGATGCGGCGACATTCCCGTCACAGTGCCGGCGGCCGAGATCATCACCGACGATGCGGCCGGCGTCCTCAGCGTGAGCGACGTCCTCGCAACGCTCGACGACGCGGACATCGCAGCGGTCGGTGGGACCGAATGCGCTCGCCAGCTCGCCGTCGTGGTCGCTGGTGCCGCCCGATACGCCAACCGAGAAGGCATCGAACCCGACACGTTCGCCGACGCCGAAGGCGACTTCGACGAGCCGGTCACGATGTGGCGACTGGTCGATGACACCTTGCGACCAGCGCCGGACTCGGACTGCATCGACTTCGCCGCTGCCCAGGAGGAGTAGCCCGGAGTCGAGCAGTCCACCAGCGACGGCGACCCGAGATTCAAGCGTTCCGCCGTGCGCGACGATGGTTCCGTATGGAGAACAGCCGTATGGAGAACAGCCGTATGGAGAACAGCCGTATGGAGAACAGCCGTATGGAATGCAGACGGTCGGGGAAGGCGCGAGCGATCGCGGTGATCGCAGTGGTGATCGTGCTGGCAATGGTCGGCCTCGACGCACACCGGGGCGTCGACCCCGGTGCGCAGGCAGCTCCGATCGAGTCCGGCGTCCCGTCGGCCTTCGAGCCGGTGGGGCCCGTGCGCCTCGCCGACACTCGCGAACCCACGTGCACCTGTCGGCGGCTCGACGGTCGAACGATCCGCATCGAGGTCGCCGGAACACCAGGCGTTCCCGCTGAGATCACTGCCGCAGCGGTCACCATCACCGTCACCGAGCCCGTCGCCGCCGGCTACGCGACCGTGTATCCGAGCGGGTCGAGCCGACCGCTCGCATCGACCGTCAACTTCCTCGGCGGGGCAACCGCTGCGAATTCGACGATCATCCGCGTCGGCAACAGGGGCGCAATCGACGTGTTCACCAGCTCGGTGGCCCATGTGATCGTGGACGTGACCGGCGTGTTCGTCGAGACGGACAGGGCGACGAGTGGACGGTTCGTGGCATTGACACCCCGGCGTGTGCTCGACGGACGTGAACCGGGAGCGGTCATCGGTCTGATGGCGCCGGGTTCGTCGGCAACGATCCCGATGCCCAGGTCCGTGCCGGCCGATGCGACCGCTGTCTCCGTCAACGTCACGAGTGTCGAGGCGGTGCGGCCCGGCTTCCTCGCCGGATTCGCAGCAGGCGGCGACCGACCCGAGACGTCGTTCCTCAACCCCGACGGGAGCGGCGCCCCCGTCGCAGCCGCGCTGATCTTGCCGGTCTCCACATCAGGGATCACCATCACGAACACGTCGGGCGGCCGACTCGTGATCGATCTCACGGGCTACTTCACGGGTCCGTCGGCACGGTCGTCGGGCGATGGTCTGTTCGTGGCGACGACCCCCACCCGTCTGCTCGACACGCGCCTGGTCCCCACCCGCGTGTGGGCGGCCGGATCGACCGAGATTCCCTCACCGTTCCCGGAAGCTGCGGCCCTGGTGACCAACATCACGATGACCCTGACCGACGGCCCGGGCTTCATCACCGCGCACGAGGCCGGCGTCCGTCGAGGCGTCGTGTCCGCCGTCAATGCGTCTCACCGCGACCACACGATCCCGAACGCGGCGATCACGCCGGTCTCCACACGCGGCGTGGCCATGTACTCGTCGGTCAGCACCGATCTCGTCGTTGACCTGAACGGCTACTTCGTGGGGAGACCCGTGCCCGCCACGCTTCCGGTCGCGTCCAACCGCCCGGTGCCCCGCCGCGTCCTGATGGTCGGCGATTCCACACTCGCCGTCGTCCGCAACATGCCACAGACCCAGGACTTGTTCGTCGGATTCGATCCGGTGCTCGACGCTCAGGGCTGTCGTCGTCTGGTCTGGACGTCCTGCTTCAGCGACACCGACCTCCGCCGACCGAACACGGTCGAAGAGGCGATTCTCGGCACGGCGGGCGTCGTCGACGTCGTCGTCGTCATGGCGGGCTACAACGATTGGAACGATCCGTTCGGCACGTTCGTCGACACGATCATGGCCGCGTCACGATCGAAGGGCGCCCGCCAGGTCGTCTGGCTGACGTACAGCGAGGGACGGCGACCGGGCTCGAGCGTGTCGGCGATCGCGGCCTACGCACAGAACACCCGCGACCTCTGGACCTCAGCGCCCCGGCATCCGGATCTGGTCGTTGCCGATTGGCGCACGTACAATTCCCGATCGGTCGGGTGGATGGCGCCCGACGGTGTCCACCTCGACCCGAGAGGCGGTTTCGGGCTCGCCGACTACATCGGTCGCTGGATCGCACACCTCGACCAACGTCCCTGCACTGCTCCGTTCGTGCCTGGCGGGACGCCGGATGACCCGTGCCCGAACCCCAACTCCGCGAGCGGGGTGCCGGACATCGCCGGGCTCTACGGCGTCTGACCCGCCGAGTCCCCGCGCCGAGGCCGAGTACCGAACCCTCATCCGTCACCGGTAGCGTGCCCGGGGAGATGTTCCTCGAACGTGTGAACGAGCCCGCCGATCTCCGCGACATGTCGTACGAGGATCTCGACGCGCTCTGCGGTGAGATCCGCGATTTCATCGTCGAAGCCGTGTCGAAGAGCAGTGGACACCTCGGATCGAACCTCGGAGCGGTTGAACTCTCCATCGCTCTGCACCGCGTGTTCGAGTCGCCAACCGATGCGATCCTCTGGGACACCGGGCATCAGGCGTACGTGCACAAGATCGTCACGGGGCGCCGAGCACAGTTCGACACGCTGCGCCAAGCCGGCGGGCTCTCCGGCTACCCGAGCCGTGAAGAGAGCCGACACGACCACATCGAGAACAGCCACGCATCCACGGTGCTCAGCTACGCGTACGGCATGGCCGTCGCCCGCGACGCCGAGGTCGACGATCACCGGCACATCGTCGCCGTGATCGGCGACGGTGCGATGACGGGCGGACTCGCTTACGAGGCGATCAACAACCTCGGCCACAGCAAGCGCCGCGTGATCATCGTGCTCAACGACAATGGCCGGAGCTACGCACCGACCGTGTCGAACCTGTCCGCCAACAGTCAAGGTGCCGACGGCCGAGAAAACCATCCGAGTATCTCGTCGAAGCTGACCGACAAGCTGTCACACGCACTGACCGACATCCGTCTCAACCCGGTCTACGTGCGTCGCCAGCGGAGGCTCGAGGAGTTCCTCGCCAACCTGCCAGCGATCGGTCCCCAGGCCGAGAAGGCCATGGAGGGGTTCAAAGCCGGCGTACGCGAATTCCTGCAGCCGCCCGCGTTCTTCGAGTCGCTCGGGGTGCGGTACGTCGGACCATTCAACGGACACGACATCGAAGAGATGGAGGCGGCGTTCCGGAACGCCGAGCAGCTCTCCGTGGAGGGACCGATCGTCGTCCACGTACTCACGCAAAAGGGTCGTGGGTACTCGCCGGCCGAAGACGACGACGAGAAACACCTCCACGACGCGCCCGTGTTCGATCCGATCGTCGGTCCGCCGAAGGCAGTCCCGACCGGTTACACGCAGGCGTTCGCCGAAGGTGTCATCAAGGTCGCCGAGCGCGACCCACGGATCGTGGCGATCACGGCGGCGATGCCCGGGCCGACCGGGCTGATCCCGTTCCAGGAGCACTTCCCCGACCGACTCTTCGATGTCGGCATCGCCGAGCAGCACGCCGTCGCCAGCGCCGCCGGCATGGCGATGTCGGGCTTGCGACCGGTCGTGGCCGTGTATTCGACATTTCTGTCACGGGCCTGGGACCAGGTCGTCTACGACGTGGCGATGCACCGGCTGCCCGTGGTGTTCTGCCTCGATCGTGCCGGCATCACCGGCCCCGACGGAGCCAGCCATCACGGGGTGTACGACATGGCCCTGCTGTCGAAAGTCCCGGGCATGCGTGTCCTCGCACCGTCGAGCGCGCAGGAGCTGCACCAGATGCTCGATGACGCAGTGACCCTGGCCGACTCCGGCCCGGTCGCGATCCGATATCCCCGCGGCTCGGCCCGCCAGGTCGACGAGGCCGAGGTCGGTCGCGGCCTCGACGCCCGTCTGGCACGACGCGGCAGCGACCTCTGCATCCTCGCGGTCGGTCGCATGCTCGAGCCTGCGCTGCGTGCCGCTGACGAGCTCGCCGACGACGGCATCGACGTCACGGTGTGGGATCCGAGGTCGTGTGCTCCGCTCGATCCCGTCATGATCGCCGACGCGGCCGGCCATGCAGCCGTGATCACGGTCGAGGACGGCATTCGCGAAGGCGGCATCGGGATGACGATGCTCGACCAGATCGGCGACATCGAACCCGCTGTTCCCGTGCAGGTGCTCGGCGTGCCCACGAAGTTCCTGCCGCACGGCGAACCGAAGCAGATCATGGCCCGACTCGGCCTCGACGGTCCAGGGATCGCGACGACTGCCCGGGCCCTGCTCGCTTCGGCTGGATGACCCCGGCACCCACAGCGGACTTGGAGTTCGCACTCTCGTTGGCCGACGACGCCGACGCCCTCACGCTCGGCCGGTTCGAGCAGGCCGACTTCACGCTCGGCTGGAAGGACGACCGGTCCGAGGTCACCGAGGCCGATCGTGATGCCGAGTCGCTCCTCGCAGCCCGGGTGCTCGCCGAACGGCCGGAACACGGATTCCTCGGTGAGGAACATGGGCTTCAAGGTGACACCGACGGCCCGTGGCGCTGGGTCGTCGACCCGATCGACGGCACCTCCGGCTTCGTACGCGGCATCCCGGTCTGGGCCACTCTGATCGCGCTCACGCACGCCGACGAGGGTGTCGTGGTCTCGGTGGTCTCGGCGCCGGCGCTGCCGCGACGCTGGTGGGCCGCTCGCGGGGTCGGCGCCTTCGCCGACGGCGAGCGGTGCCAGGTCTCCGACGTCGATGAGATCGCCGACGCGCAGGTGAGCGTGACGTTCAGCAGTGGCTGGCAGGATCTCGGGTTGACCGGCGAGCTGGTCGCGATCGCGCACGAGGCCCGGCGGGCGCGCGGCTTCGGTGACTTCTGGCAGCACTGCCTCGTGGCCGAGGGTGCGCTCGACCTCGCGATCGATGCCGTCGGAGTCGCACCCTACGACCTGGCGGCGGTGCGCCTCATCGTCGAAGAGGCGGGCGGCACGTTCACCGATCGGCTCGGTGCCCGCACCCACGAGCACCCGTCGGCGATCAGCAGCAACGGCATCCTGCACGAACGGGTGATCGAGCGTCTCCGGCGCTAGCCCGTCAGTTCGACAAGAACACGAACTCGTTGCCGCCCGGGTCGGCCATCACCTGGAGGGCACCGCCGTCCTCGTCGTCGACAACACCCCCGATCTTGCGGGCGCCGAGCTGCTCGGCCTCGTCGGCTGCGCTCGCCAAGTCGTCGACCTCGACATCGATGTGGATCCGGTTGCCTCCGGGTCCGCGTTCCTGTACCCGCTGAAATGCCAGGTAGAACCCGTCGTCGTCGCCGTCGAGCCCGACCCAGTCGGGATCACCCACATCGACGTCGCCACCGATCAGCGCTTGCCAGAACCGCGCGAGCGCCTCGGGGTTGGCACAGTCCACGACGATCGCTTGCAGGGAGCCGATGGGCATGGCGGTACCGTACGCCGGATGGCCACGCCGTTCCAGATCACGGTCGATTGCTCCGACGCCGAGGCCATGAGCCGGTTCTGGTCGACGGCCCTGGGTTACGTCGTCGAGCCACCACCGCCGGGCTCTGAATCATGGGAAGCGTTCCTGCGGGCGAACGACCTGCCGATCCCGCCCGTCGGCTCGATCAGTGCGATCGTCGACCCCGAAGGCGTCGGACCGCGCGTTCTCTTCCTCCGCGTTCCGGAACCGAAGACGGTCAAGAATCGGCTGCATCTCGACATCCGCGTCGGCGGCGACGACGACGCCAGGATCGCCATGGTCGCCCAATTGGTGTCGGCCGGAGCGACCGAGCTGGGTCGCGTCGACGAGGAAGGTGGTTGGTGGATGGTGATGGCCGACCCCGAAGGCAACGAGTTCTGTGTCACCTGATCGCCGGGCCGCGCCGGCGACCGTCGCCATCCGCGCCGGCCGCGGCACCTCAGGTGCGTCGCTCGCACCGGCGCTGTGGGCGTCGAGTGTGTGGGAGTCGACATCGCTCGACGATGCGCATCGACGCGCCACTGCCACTCGTGGCGACGAGTTCTACGGCCGGTACGGCAACCCGACGGTGCGGTCGTTCGAGCAGGCGATCGCCGAGTTGGAGGGCACGGAGGATGCGCTCGCATTCGGTAGCGGCATGGGAGCGATCGCGTCGACCGTGCTCGCACTCTGTTCGGCCGGCGACCACATCGTCGCCTCCCGACAGTTGTATGCAGGCACCTTGGCCTTCCTCCACGGCCCGTGTGCACGATTCGGGATCGACGTCAGTTTCGTCGACGGTACCCAACCCGGAGCTTTCGCGGCGGCGGTACATCCCGGCCGCACGATGATCGTCATGGCCGAAACCCCGTCGAACCCGAGGCTCGAGCTGTGCGATCTCGACGAGATCGGTGCGATCGCGGGCCCCTTCACCGTTGTCGACTCGACGTTTGCGACCCCGGTGGGCCAACAGCCAGCCACTCACGGCGTCGACCTCGTGCTCCACTCGGCGACGAAGGGCATCGCCGGGCACAACGACGCGACCCTCGGTGTCATCGCCGGCGAGCGCGAGCTGGTCGATGCGGTGTGGGCCTACGCGGTGTTGCACGGGGCCACGGCCTCACCCTTCGACTCGCTCAACGCGCTCCGCGGTGTTCGCACCTTGGCCGTACGGACGGCTCATCAGTCGGCCACGGCCCAGCATCTCGCAGGAGTGCTCGACTCACTCGAAGCCGTCGCCGCCGTCCACTACCCGGGGCTCGCCTCCCACCCGCAGCACGAACTGGCAACACGTCAGATGCGGTACCCGGGCACCGTGCTGGCGTTCGAGTTGGCCGACGGCCGGAGCGCGGCCGCCGATCTCATCGATCGGCTGGAACTCGCTCGCTGTGCCACATCGCTGGGCGGACCCGAGACCCTGATCTGCCACCCGATGACCACGACGCATGCCGGACTCACCCCAGCAGAACAGGCCGACGCCGGGGTCACGAGCGGCCTCATGCCGCGTCAGCGTGGGGCTCGAAGACGCTGATGATGTGCTCGCGGACTTCGAGCTCGCCCTGACCTGATTCCGGCCAGCGGCGACGGAGCCGCTACTCGACGGTGTCGATGATGCTCGGGCCGAACGCGTCGCGAGCGCTGGCCGGATCAGCCGTGACAGGAGTCAGCTGTAGAACGGATTCTCGCCGGTCGAGTGGTCGGTGAGGTCCTTGACGCGTTGCACAGCGGGAATCTGCTCATTGAGCATCGTCTGCACACCTTCGAGCATGGTCATCTTGCTCATCGAGCAACCATGGCAGCCACCGCCCATCGTCATGTACGCGGTGCCCTCGCCATCGTGGCCGACGTAGGTGACGAACCCGCCGTGCGCCGCAAGAGCAGGATTGACCTCGGACGAGACCAGTGCCTCGATCTCGGCCGACAACTCGTCGTCGTTCGTCAGACCGTCGATGTCGGGGGCTTGTGGACGATTGCGATTGCGGATCACGAGCCCCTGCGACTCGGTGAAGTCGAGGGTCGCGTCACGCAGCAACTCGACGTCGGAGTCGGGCACGACGACCTTGATCGATCGACCACCGGCGCCCTCGTGGGTGCGCACTTCGTCGGTGAACGCTGCCTTCAGGTACTCGTCGAAGCTCAGGTCGTAGCGGAAGTCTTCCCCGGGCCGGATGCGATCGCGAGCCGAAGCCCGAGTTGCTCGGCATCGGTCTCGTCGGCCCGCATCTCGAGCAGCTTGCCCAGGGCCGCATCGGTCACCGTGATGATCGGACGGCTGGTTGCCCGGCCGTCGTCACTGCCGGATGCCAATGCTTCGAGCGGACTCATGATCGGGAGGCTACCGTCGAGCGTGATGAACGCCGATACCTACCTACAGCACCTGGCTGCCGACTCCGAGCGGTTCGCCTCGATGCTGGAGACGTCAGCGACCACGGAACCGGTCGCGGCGTGTCCTGGTTGGGATGTGCTCCGGCTCGCCGAACACCTCGGGCAGATCCACCGGTGGGCGGCCTTCTGCGTATCGAACGACCGCCCGCCGACCGATGACGAGTCGGCCGCGCTCGGAGTCGTTCGAGGCCGACCGTGCCGCAGACTGGTTGCGTGAGGGCGCCGGCCGCCTCATCGAGACGCTGAGCAGAATCGACGCCGGTTGCCCGCCGTGGAACCCCTTCCCCGTCGAACGAACGGCGATGGTGTGGCCGCGCCGCCAGGCACTCGAGACCGTGATCCATCGCTGGGATGCGGAGCAGGCAGTGGGTGTCGCCGCCAGGATCGATGCGGAACTGGCGAGCGATGGCATCGACGAGTACTTCGAGCTCGCCATCCCGCGGCTGGTCGAGCGTCGAGGGCTCGCGCTACCGACGGGCAGCCTGCACGTTCACTGCACCGACATCGATGGCGAATGGCTCGTCTGGACCGACGAAACCGGCTATCGGATGATCCGTGAGCACCAGAAGGGCGACGCAGCGCTCCGAGGCCCGGCCGAAGCGATGCTGCTCGAGTTGTGGGGTCGGGAGACGGGTCGAACCAATGAGCTCGACACCGTCGGAGACGAACAGATCCTGGCCGACTGGCTCTCGGTCGCGGGCATGTAAACGCGCGACCGACCGGCTCTCACTGTGAGGGTCCAGCCGCAGGGCGCGCGACCCCTGTACATTCCGACGTGTGAACATCTGGGACGAGAGGCCTCCTTCGGTGTCGGCCGACGCTCCGACGTCGGCATCACCCGATGCCGATCCCGGAGCAACCGGCGCCGGCGGAGGATCGGGAGCCGGTGGCGGCGAACCACCGTCGGAGCCACCCGACCCCTCCGAGGAGCCGGAACGACCCTGGTGGTCACAGCGGATCGCCGGGGTTCCGGCATGGCTGTTGCTGGCGCTCGGCGTCGCCATCTGGATCGCGGTGATCGCCGCACTCCTCCTGCCCGGCTCGGACGACGACCCGGACAGGACCGTCGAGGTGTCGCTCACGGCGACCACCGCACCGGTCGACACGATCGGGTCCACCCTGGCCACCACCTCCAATCCGCCGACGACGCTGCCCACCATCTCCAACGCGCCGACGACCCCGTCGACAACGCTGCCGGAGACGACCGCACCCACGACGACCACCACGGAGCCGGCGACCACGACGCCCACCACCACGACTGCGACCACAACGACCACCACCACCACCACCACCACGGCGACCACCACGCCAGCGACCACGACGACCACCACCACGGCGACGACGACGACAACTGCTGCTCCCGCGACGACGACCACGACTGCTGCTCCCGCGACGACCAGCACGACGACACCGGAATCGGATCCGACGGAGAGTGGCCTCGAGCCGACCACGGTCGTCGGTGATGCCGGTCAGTCGATCACCGTCACCCCGTACCGGGGCCCGTGCAGCTCCGGACCGGATTGCGTCGTCGTCGGCTTCACGATCGACGGGTGGGCGACCCACCCGATGGGGTGGACCTGCGAATTCTCGAGCGGAGCCCGCTATGCGTTCGTGTTCACCAGCGGGGGCGCCGACCCAGCCTGCTCGACCGTCGACGTGCCCGATTCGATCGTCATCGAGATCGAGGGCCTGCGCACCGAGCCGATCACGATCGGCTGACGCAGCTCATCGTGGGCGTGAGCTGCCGGCACCGCCGTCGACGACGATCCGCTGCCCGGTCAGGTAGCCGGCGCCGTCACTGCACAGATAGCTGACCACGTCGGCGACGTCCGACGGTTGGCAGACCCGACCGAACGGGAAGCTCGCATCGAGCCCACGAAGATCATCCATGTCGCTCTTCGCCAAGATGGCACGCGCCAGGCGAACCCCCATGTCGGTCTCGACGAGACCGGGCGCCACGATGTTGACGTGAATACCGTTGGTGAGCTCCTCCTTGGCGAGGGTGTAGGCGAGCGACTCGATCGCAGCCTTCCCCATGCTGTACGGCGCGCCATTCGCACCATGGCTGTGAGCCGCAACCGACGAGATCATGACGATGTCGCCTCGCTCGGCCCGGCGCATCCCCGGCAGCACGAGTCGGCACGCGTGGTGCGCTCCGACTGCGTGTGTGTGCAGCACGCGCAGCAGTTCGTCCGGATCGGTGTCGGCGACGGCGTGACCACGTGAAGCGATACCTGCGTTGCAGACGAGGAGGTCGATCGGCCCGAGGTCGACCGTGATCTCGTCGACCATCTTCGCCATGGCGTCGGCGTCGACGACCGACGCCGCATACGCCCTCGCGACCCTGCCGTCCGCCTCGATCCCCGACACGGTGGCCGCAGCTGCATCGGCATCCCTGCGGTAGTTGACCGCCACGGACGCCCCGGCAGCGGCCAACTGCTCGCTGATCGCCCGGCCGATGCCACGGCCGCCGCCCGTCACGAGCGCGATCCTGCCAGAGAGGTGCTTCGGTCCGGCCGACATGTGCCAACCTTGTCACGTGACCGAACGCGGCCGGAAGGCACGGTGAAGACAGCGCCGTGACCCAGGCCGTCGACCTCGTGGTCCGCGGTGGCGTCGTCATCACGATGTCCGACGACCGGACTGAAAGAGGCGAACTGTCCGACGGCGCCGTCGTGATCGACGGCGACCGAATCGTGGCCGTCACGACCGCTGCCGACGCCGCTGCCCGATTCGAGCCGGCGACCCGGCTCGGCGGAGCCGAAACAGTCGTCATCCCCGGCTTGGTCAACGGTCACCAGCACCTCACTGGAGACCGTTTGATTCGTTCGACGATTCCCGACGACCTGGGGCTCGACCTGGCACTCGAACGTTGGGCCCTCCCGTCGCACGCAGCCCACACGGGCGACATGGACGAGGTGTCGGCGACGCTGTCGCTGATCGAGGCCGTCACGAACGGGATCACGTTCACCGTCGAAGCCGGAACGGTCGCACACCCCGATCGTGTGTTGGCTGCATTCGACGCCGTCGGCGTCGGCGGCACGCTCGGTTCGTGGGGATGGGACATCGACGGTGGGGTCCATGCGGGCAACGTCGACGAGGTACTCGAGCGGCAACGCCGATCGATCGAGCTCGCCGAGGGTCACCCGCGGGTGGAAGGTTGGGTCACGTTGGTCGGGCACGATCTGATGAGCGACGAACTCGTGATGCAGGCAAGTGATCTGGCCCGCTCACTCGACACGGGCATCACATTCCACATGTCGCCGAGCGATGCCGATGCGAGGTCGTACCGCAAACGCACCGGCCGACGCCCGCTCGTCCACCTTGCGTCGCTCGGGGCGCTCGGCGATCACGTCCTCGTCGCCCACGCCGTCCACATCGACGACGCCGAGCTCGACGTGGTCCTCGATCACGACGTGGCCGTCGCCTCCTGCCCATGGGCATACCTCCGGCTCGGACAAGGGGTGACCAGGTCGTTCCATCACCCGCGGCTCCTCCGCCACGGAGGACGCATCGCCCTCGGTTGCGACAGCGAGAACGCCGGCGACGCCATCGACATCCTGCTTGCGGCGCGGCTGTTCGCGGGGCTGACGAAGGACACAGCCGGCCAGCCGGGAGCGATGTCATCGCGTCAAACGCTTCGTCTGGCAACGATCGGCGGCGCCCACGCACTCGGGATGGGCCACGAGATCGGCTCGCTCGAGGTCGGCAAACGCGCCGACGTCGTCGTCATCGACACGAGCAGACCGGAATGGACGCCGCACGCTGCCGATCCGACGATGGCGCTGGCCTGGGCGAGCGACGGACGGGCCGTCCGAGACGTCGTCACATCCGGTCGAGTGGTCGTCCACGACGGCGCGTGCGTGACCGTCGATCACCGATCGCTCGCCGCCGAAGCGCACCAAATGCACCGAGCGCTGGTATCCAAGTGTGGTGCGCATCCTCGTGACCAATGACGACGGCATCCTCGCCCCCGGCATCCTCCCACTCGCCCAGGCGATGACCGAGCATGGCGATGTCACCGTGATTGCCCCCGACACCGAGTACTCGGGCGCCGGCGCGGCCATCGGCGCGATCTGGGAACGAGTTCCCCACGTGACCCGGCACCGGCTCGACGGCATCGACTCGGCCTGGGCCGTCAACGGACCTCCGGCCCTGGCGGTGATGTACGCACGACTCGGCGCCTTCGGCGAGCCGTTCGACCTCGTCGTGTCGGGGATCAACCCGGGCGCCAACGTCGGCCGGTCGGTGTACCACTCGGGAACGGTCGGCGCCTGCCTGTCCGGACGCAACGGAGGCTGGTCCGGCGTCGCCGTGAGCCAGGCGGCATCCGGGTGGGGAGTCGAGGGCCAGGCGTGGGAAGAGGCGGTGAAGCTCCAGAAGTGGCACACTGCGGCCGCGGTGGCGAGCGCGTTCGTCGGTGGGCTCCTCGCGGATCCGCCGACCGACGTGGTGATCGCGAACATCAACGTTCCCAACCTGGAGCTGGGCGACCTTCGAGGGTGGTCGATCACCGATGTCGGTCAACTGCCTCCCCGCGCGATGTCGAAGGCTGCGCTCATCGCCCGGTCGGGCGAGCCCGACGAGTTCGACGTCGACGTCAGCTGGGGTGAGCCCATCGACCTGCCTGAGCACACCGACGGTGGCGCCATCGAACGCGGCCGGGTCGCTGTGTCGTACCTCACGCGACTCGAGGCGGAACCGCGTTCAGACATGAGCGCCGCGGAGTCGGCGCTCCACCAGTTGATCGATTGATCGACCGGCTGATCGAGTACGTCGACGCGGCGATGAACCGAACGGGTCGATCAGCTCGACAAAGTGGACATGGACACCCTCCCTGCTCCCACCGTGGCCGCACTGCCGCCACCGACGGCCGGCGCACTCCCTCCGCCGACGCCGATGCGCCCTGCGGCACCGAGGCCTCGGGGTGACGGCCGAACCCCGCGTACGGTCGCCCGAGCCGCCCGGCTGGCAGTGCTCGCCGCCGCCCTCGGCCTCGCATACCGGATCGATGGTGGGATCTTCGCAGCGGTGATCGCGCTGTTCGTGCTCGTGGTTCCGTTCGAGAAGATGTACCCGCGCCAGAAGGATCAGCGGCTGCGCCGACCGATGGTCGGTACCGACCTCAGCTTCGCGCTGCTCGGGCCACTCCTGAACGTCGCCGGGATCACCGCGATCATCGTGATCGGGGGCCTCAGCCTGTTCTGGCTGCCCGGCCTCGCCGTACGGCCGCTCATCCCCCTCCTGCCCGCCGCCGCCCTGCCGTTCGTCGGATTCGTCGTCTTCGACTTCGTCGCGTACTGGACCCATCGGTTCGCGCACGAGGTGCCGTTCATGTGGCGGTTCCATTCGGTGCACCACTCGCCGGAGCACATGGACTGGGTGAGCGGATTCCGCGTGCACCCGTTCGACGGCGTCGTGATCGCTCCGGCGTTCTTCTTCTTGATCGGGGCGGGTTTCGATGCCGAGCTGGCGGGGATCTTCGCGATCCTCCAAATCGTCCTCGGCCTCTTCTTCCACGCCAACGTGCGGGTTCGCTGGCAGCTGCTCGATCGGTTCGTCGCCAACCCGGAGTTCCACCACTGGCACCACTCCTCCGAGGCGGACGCCGTGGGCCACAACTACGGCGCTGCGCTTCCGTGGTGGGATCTCGTGTTCGGCACGTTCTTCATGCCGAAGCGGATCACCGGCCGCCGTCCTGCCCGCTACGGCGTGTCCGAGCCGCTCCCGTCCAACCTCATGGGACAGCTCGCCTATCCGTGCCGCGGCGCACGCCGCCATCTCTGGCTCTGGCGCCATCCGATCATGTTCACGAGAACCGTCGTCACGGCCACGCGCAACCTGCTCGTCGACGTCCGCAGAGCGGCGCTCCGGCCGACGCACTCGGTCCGACGCACGCCGACGCCAGGCGTCACGACGACGAACGCATCGCTGCTCGGCCGGGATGCGGTTCCCAAACCGGCCAAGAAACCTCTCCCCTCCCGATCGGGCCGGCGACTCGACGCGTGATCACCTCGTCAGGCTGGTCAGTTCCGACGGTGATCGTTCACGCTGGTCCGGTGGACATCTCGACCGGCTCGATCTCGTCGGCCGGCTCGAAGCCGAGTACGTGGCCGTAGAACCAGAGCTCGGCCTCGATCGCGCGCACCAGATTCTCGGCACGACGGAACCCGTGACCTTCACCCTCGAACTCGATGTAGCCGACGGGCAGGCCGTTGGCCCGCATCGCCTCGACGATCTTCTCGGAATGCGACGGTGGGACGACGGTGTCGACCGAACCCTGCAACACGAGCAGCGGCGACGAGATCGCATCGACATGGTTGATCGGTGAGCGATCGGCGTACACGTCGGCGCCCTCGGGCCAGGGGGCGACGAGCGACACCGAGTAGCGAGACTCGAACTTGTGGTCGTCGGATATGAGTGCGACGAGGTCGGCAACACCGAAGAGATCGGTGCCTGCTGCGAACACGTCGTGCCAGGCCAATGCCAGCAAGGTGGTCGTCCCGCCCGCGCTCCCGCCACGGATGAGCAGGCGTTCGCCGTCGACGTCGCCACGGTCGGCGAGGAACGTCGCGGCGGCGACAGCGTCGTCGACGTCGACGCGACACCAGTTGCCCCGCAGCAGATTGCGATAGGAGCGTCCGTAGCCAGTGCTGCCTCGGTAGTCGACATCGACGACGGCGAACCCGCGACTCGTCCAGTAGCGGTGGCCGAGCCGCGCCGCGTACTCGCGCACGGCCGACGCTGTGGGCCCACCGTGGATGAAGACCACCAGCGGTGGTCGCTCGCCGGCCGGCAGCTCGTTCTCCGGATGTGCCGGCGCATAGAAGAGCCCATGGGCGGTCGCACCGTCGGTGGTCGGGAACGAGAGGAACTCGGGTGTCGGCATGAATCCGTCGTCGAGGCCGAGATCGCGCGCCGGGCGCAGCACCTCGAGACGGTCGCCGGTCAGGCGGGCGACTTCGGCCTCCTGCGAGAACGATGCACCGACGAACACGAGGGACGCACCGGCCCGTCGCAGGGACGTGATCGAGCTGTACGGCAGATCGACCGACAGGTTGAGCCGATCACCCGTCGCGCCGGCCACCACGTGCACCTCGTCGGCGTAGCGCGATCCGCCGAACGTCCAATGCGGTTCGACGATGTCGTAGTCGGCACCCGCTCGATGCGTCAGCGTGCCCGTTGCGAGGTCGACGTCATACAGGTTCCACCAGTCGGTGCGGTCGGTGACGACGGTCAACGAACCGTCGGCACCCCACTCCGGTTGCTGGAGCGCCTCATCTCCGTTCCCGGCCAACTTTCGATGGTTGACCCCGCGGCCACGGTCGAGGTCCGCGATCCAGAGCTCCGTGGAGTCCCACGGCATCTGAGGATGCATCCACTGCACCCAGACGACCTGGGAGGCATCGGGCGAGACTCGGGGCGAGGCGTAGAAATCGGCACCGCTTGCGATCGGCATGATCTGGTGCGAGCCGTCGGTCGCAACCGCGACGAGGGTGTTTTCGGCCTCTGGGAGATCGGACGCGTGCCGTTCCTGTACACAGACGAACCAGTTGCCGTCGGAGGCGACCCGACCGTCGGCGAACCGGAGCGCCCGGGGCTCAGGTGGCTCGGGCGTCAACAACAACGGCTCCCCGCCCGGTTCGAGACGGCGGAGCCGCTGGTCGCCGAATTCCACGTAGTAGACCACACCATCGGCAACCCACCACGGACCACCGCCGTACTCGTGGACCGAGGTGCGCACGTTGGCATCGGGCGGGGTGATGTCGACGGCCGTGCCTGCACGCCAACGCACGAGCGCTGTTCTCCCCTGCTCCTCGGGTCGCTGTTCCGCCCACCAGACGTCGTCGCCGTCGGGCACCACCTCGGCGATGCTCACCGCACCACCGACCAGGGATGCCGCGGTCACAGGAGATGGCCAGGTACCTGCAGGTCGCCGTCGCATGTCCCGATCCTGTCATGCCGTCGGCTCGGTGCACGGCTGGGAGTCCGGGTCCGGCATCGTCGCCGGAGCCATCAGGTGGGGGAACCCGATAGCGTCGTGCGCGATCAACCCCCCGGATCCAAAGGAACCTGAACATGCACAAGATCATTGCTGGAAGTGTTGCCATCGTCCTGCTCGCGGCTGCGTGCAGCGACAGCGACTCGACATCCGATGCCCTGAGCTCTGTGTGCGAGTCGCAGGAGACCGTGCTCGCCGATCTGGCAGCGCTCGCCGCGCTCGACCCGACGACCGAGTCCGCCGACACGTACCGCGCCGCACTCGACGATCTCGAGAGCTCGGTCGACGACCTCCGCGCCGCTCGTGAGGACCTCGGCGAAGAGGACGTCAACAACGTCGAGAGCGCATTCGACACCCTTCGGTCCGACCTCGACGGTCTGGAGGACGTGCCGCTCTCGGAAGTGAGTGACGAAGTCCGCTCGGCGGTCACCATCGGCGCCATCGAACTCGAGGCCTCGTACCGCGTGGCCTACGACAACTCGTCCTGCGCCGAGTGATCCGACGCCGAGGGTGACCTCAGCGCATGGGATACGTCAGCGCATGGGATACGTCAGCGCATGGGATACTTCGCCTTGTCGGGCAACCCGGAACGAGTCGTGATCGCCTCCCCGGCGGTCTGCGCGGCGGCGTAGAGTCGGCCCTCGTCGATCGTCGTCATCGCCCCGTCCTCGACGACGATTCGTCCGCCAACCATCACCGTGTGGACGCCACGGCCGTCGGCCGACCACACCAACTGATTCATCACGTTCAACAGCGGCCGCCACTCGGGGCGTTCGGTGTCGTGCAGCACCAGGTCTGCGTGCTTGCCGACCTCCAGTGAGCCGATGTGGTCGTCGAGTTGCAGCACCGATGCACCACCCAGCGTCGCCATCTCGTACGCCTTCTCGGCCGGGAACATCTGCGGGTCCTGCCTGGCGTCCTTGAACAGACCGGCGACGAGATACGTCGCCCGCATGAGATCCGAGTAGTTGGACGCGTTGTTGCCGTCGGTGCCGATCCCGAGGTTGATCCCCGCCATCGCCATCTCCGGCATCTTGCCGACCTGCGTGATACCGTAACTGACCTTCAGCGCCGTGGTCGGGCAGTGCGCCACCTGGGCGCCGGTCTCCGCGATGATCGCCACCTCGCGATCGTCGACCTGGACACAGTGGGTCATCACCACATCGGGGCCGAGCACACCGAGCTCCGCGAGATGGACCATCGGCCGCTGACCGAACTCGGCGATGAACCCGTCCGGGTCGAGCGTCGCCGGTGACATGTGGAAGCTCATGCCGGTCCCACGCTGGGTCGCCAATCCTCGAGCTGCCGTCCACAGCGGGTCCGAACACGTCGTGTGACCGACGAGTATCGACCAGGCGCCGACCAGGTCGTCGGCGCCCGACGGGTACTGATCGAGCTGTCGCTCCAGATGGGCGATCGCCTCGTCGGTTCGCTGCTGGTACACGGACGGCTCCGGTGGGAGATCCCACACCCACCTCCCCACACGGCCGCGGATGCCGACCTCGTGGAGCCCGTCGACGACCTCGTCGAGGAACCGGATCGTGCCCGCCTCGAGAAACGACGTCGTGCCCGACTTCAGCATCTCGACGGCCGCCAACTGGGCGGACAGCCGTTCCTCGTCGGCGGTGTAGACCGAGTAGAGGGGACACAACCACATGAAGACGTTCTCCGCGAACGGCGTGTCGTCGGGGACGTACCCTCGCGTCAACGGCTCGCCGGTGATGTGGATGTGGCTGTTCACGAGGCCGGGCGTGACCACGAAACGATCACCTCCGACCACCCGATCCGCCTCGTAGTCGGCCTCGATCGCGCTCATCTTGTCGACGGCCACGATCCGACCGTCGTGCACGGCGACCGCACCGTCGCGGATGATGTCGCGGGCCTCGTTCATGGTGACGACCTGCCAACCGTTGACGATCGTGTCGATGCGTTCCGGCATCACGTGTCCTTTCTCTGTCGCGGCTTGCTCGCGACGAAGCTCTGTTGGAATCCGATCGGTTCGACGAGGCGAAGGTCGGCGAAACCGGCCGCACGAATCCACTCGGAGAACTCCTGGTGCGTGAAGCAGAAGCCCTTCTCGGTGCTCGCCATCATCGTGGTGCCCATGATCACCGCGTGCGGGTTGGATTTGCGTTCGATGTCGGTGAAGTAGTCAGCGAGGACGAGTCGGCCGTCGGGTGCGAGCGCTGCGAAGGCACGTTCGATCAGGTGCCGTGCACCGTCGGCACCTTCGGCTCGGCAGACGTGACCCAGAATGACGACGTCGTAGTGGTCGGGTTCGATCTCGACGGTGTGGAAGTCGCCGGGGCGGAATTCACACCGTTCGGCGACGCCGTGTTCGGCGGCCTTGGCGATGGCGACGTCGATCACGACGGGCAGGTCGTTGACCACCGCAGTTCCGTCCACGCAGGCGCCGAGCATCGCGATCGCCCACGGAGCACCGCCGGCGCCGAGATCGAGGATCCTCGGCGAACGCATCGCCGAATAGCGAATCTTGAGGTCGGCGCGGGTGGCGCATCGGAACATCGTGGTGAAGGTGCCCTGCACGAGCGGCACGTAGAACGCAGCCGGATCGTCCTCGATCGGCGTGGCGGGGCGACCCCGACGGACCGTGTCGGCGAGGCGCGACCAGTTCTCGTGCGGTCCGGGTGCCACGGGGATCAGGTCGGCCATGCTCGCCGGGCCGTCCGTGACCAGGTATCGCTTCGCCGCATCATTGAGGTCGTAGACATCGTTGACCTGATCGAGCAGCTGGAGCGCGACGACGCCGTCGAGGAGCGACCGGACATGGTCGACCGGTGCGTCGAGTGCCTCGGCGACGGACTCGACCGTCGACGGCCCGAGACGTTGGAGGGTGTCGAACACGTCGAGTTCGAGTGCCGCGAGCAGGATGTAGTAGCGCCCGAGCCCCTCGATGGCTGCCCAGACCGGCGCCGCAGGAGGTGGCTTGTAGTCGGTCCAGGGGCGACCCGTGTGGGCCATCGTGTGGGTCTTCTTCAGCTCCGGGTAGGGAGTGTCGCGGGGCTCGAACATCATCAGGTCACGGTGTCAGCAGGATCTTGCCGAAGAAGTCGTTCGAGATCATCTTGTGCTGCGCCTCGGCTGCTTGCTCCAGCGGATACACCGAGTCGATCACGACGTCGTAGTGGCCGGCGCAGAAGTTCTCCCAGACCGGTCCGAACTCCTCCGGGCGGTACGGGTCGGAACCGAGAATCGAGATACCGGAGTGGAACAGATAGCCCAGCGACGGAATCGTCGCCTCGTCACCCGAGGCGTTGCCACAGTTGACCAGGCGACCGTGGACACCGATCGCGAACAGCGACTGGCCGAACAACGCAGTGCCGACGTGATCGAGCACCATCTCGACACCGGCGCCGTTGGTCACGCCGCGGGCCCAGCCCGTCACGTCGCCGGTGCGGTTGTTGAGCACGTGGTCGGCGCCCAGCGTGAGCGCCCGCTCACACTTGACGTCGGTGCCGGCCGTGGCGAGCACCGTGGCACCGGCGTGCTTGGCGAGTTGGATCGCAGCCGTCGACAAGCCCGCTCCTGCGGCGTGGATCATCACGGTCTCCCCGGCCTGCAGTCCGCCGACGTCGAACAAGGCGTGCGCCGCGGTCACGAAGCAGGTTGCGAACGGGGCCGCCTGTTCGAACGTGATGTGATCGGGGATCGGGTACACGTGGGATGCGGGCACGAGGCACTTCTCGGCGTATCCGCCGTCGACCGTCGCGCCGATGATTCCGAGCTCGCCGTACAGGTCGCCCCTCCCCGCCAGTTTCGAGCGCTCGTCGACACCTGCGAGCGACGGGTCGACGACGACACGGTCCCCGACCGTCACCGACGTGACCTCGTCACCGATCGCCGCCACGACGCCGGCGACGTCCATCCCCGCAATGTGCGGCAGCGCAAATCCGGGCATGTTGAACCAACCGTTCCGCTGTACGACGTCGAGCCGATTGAGGGCGGTGGCAGCGACGTCGACGATGACGTCGACCGGGCCGGGCGCCGGGTCGTCGACATCGACGAACCGGAAGACCTCTGGTCCCCCGAACTCCCTGTACAGCATCGCCTTCATGCGTTCCCCTTGCCTCGCCGACAGTCTCGAGCGAACCCTATGGTAAGACCATCAGTCCACCGCACACGATTCGTCGAACAAGGCCGTCCTGACGGTGCAGGATCATCCGCTCGACGGCTGCTACGACGCGGTCGCGATCGGCGATCGGTCCGAGACGGGCCGATATCGATCGAGATTCGCGGTCGTTCCTCCGTGATCTGGCCCTCGTCGGACCCGGCGACGAGTGACCGCTCCTGCCATGCGGCGGCCTCGACACGCTCGATCAGCCACGTGGAGAACGACCTCCAGTGGTAGGACCATCAGACCGAAAGCTAGTTTCGGTGCCGACAACCGTTCAAGGGGGCACCATGTCGTATCCGAACACACTCGTCTTCGTCGACTTCCCGTCCGACGACGTGAACGCCGCACGAGCGTTCTACGCCGAGGTTTTCGACTGGGAGGTCGAGGATCGAATTGCCGACACGTTTGCGCGTATCGTCCCCGGCCAGAACCAGAAGATCGACGACGGGTCGCAGGGACCCAGCGGCAACCTCCACATGGGCATCTCGAACGCTGCCGACATGCGTCCTCGTCCGCCCAGCGCTCCGAGCGAGCCGACCCATCTCAACCCGGGCGGGCGCGCCATCCGAGCATGGATCATGGTCAGTGACGACGACTCGGTCGAACGCATCCTCGATGCCGCCGTCCGGCTGGGAGGTACCGAGTTGTGGCGCAACCACTTCTGGACCGAGTTCGGTGGTGCCAACGCCTCGTTCATGGATCCGTGGGGCAACCAGCTGATGCTCTGGCAGCATCTCCCCGACGCCGAGACCGACGACGACACGCACCAGGTGGTCGGCGAGTTCACGGTCCCCGAGGGCTGGACCGTCGAGTAGACCTCGGCTGTCGTGCACCCTGGGCGGTCCGCCGCCCGGCTTTCCATCCCCGCGAGGGTGTTGCCTCGGGGCGCACGGAGGCGTTGCTGCGTTTGGTGGTGGTTGACGCTGTCGGGTGTGCGTAGTCTCTGCGATGGCTCTGGGTGGGGTTGCGCCGCTTCCGCCGCTCGATGAGCACTCGCTGTTCGTGTTCTGGTGTCAGTTGCTGATCGTTCTGGGCCTGGCCCGCGTCGGCGGGTACGCCGCTCGACGTGTGGGGATGCCTCGGGTGATCGGCGAGCTGCTGGCGGGTGTCGTGCTCGGTCCGTCGTTGCTGGGTCAAGTGTGGCCTGCAGGGTTCGAGTGGTTGTTCCCGGCGAATGAGCGCCAAGCGGGCTTGCTGCTCGGGTTGGCGTGGGTCGGCATCGTGTTCTTGCTCGGCATCACCGGCGCCGAGATCGACATCTCGACGATCCGTCGACAGGGCCGCGCCGCGACGACGGCGGCTGTCGGCAGCTTGGTGCTGCCGTTGGTTGTCGGAGCGGTCGTGGGCTCGCAGCTCCCGCAGGGGTTTCTCGGTGAATCGTCGCGCATGGTGTTCGTGTTGTTCTTCGCCGTTGCGTTCGCGATCTCGTCGCTGCCGGTCGCTGCGCGCATCTTGAGCGACCTCGGCTTGATGCACCGCCCGATCGCTCATCTTGCTTTGGGGGTCGCGACCGTCAATGACATCGTCGGCTGGTTGCTGCTCGGCGTGGTTGTCGGCGTCGCCGAATCCGGAACGATCGAAGTCGGCCCCCTCGGCATCGCGGTCGCGGTGGTGTCGGCCACCACTTGGGTCGTCTTGCGCTACGGGCCCCGCCTGCTCGACCGGCTCACCGACGAACTCGTACGTCGCCAGGGCGGCCCGGCGGCCGAGATCAGTCTGTTGACGCTGACCGTCGTCGCGGTCGGCACGATCACCCACGCCGTGGGGATCGAAGTCGTCATCGGCGCCTTCATTGCCGGGATCGCCATCGGTGCAAGCCGCCTGCGGCACAGCGCGGGCTTCTCGTCGCTCGAAGCGCTCACCAACGGCATCTTCGCTCCACTGTTCTTCGCCGTCGCCGGTATCCGCGTCGACCTCGCCGAACTCGCCGATCGTTCCGTCGCCACATGGGCGATGATCGTCACCGTCGCAGCGACGGCAGCCAAGCTTGCTGGTTCGTACGCCGGTGGGCGACTCGGACGTCTCACGCCGCGCGACTCGCTCGGCTTGGGCGCGACGTTGAATGCACGTGGCGCACTGGAGATCGTCGTCGCGACCGTCGGCCTCTCGCTCCAGGTCATCGGCCCAACGGCATACACCATCATCGTGGTCATGGCACTCGCCACGACCGCGATCACCGGACCACTGCTCCAGCGCATCTACCGCCACCCACCGCCCACACGATCAGCATCGACCTGAGCCCGCCGAGACCAGGCGGGCCGACCAGCGCCCAGGCCACGACGCTCGAAGGCAAATGAGCCAGGCAGGGCAGCGCCGGTCGATCCACCGACTCGACATCGGCGGATCAGAACCGCGCCAGCCGCCCGTCCAACGCTGCGTCGCAATGCCCAGCCCGAGCACCCTGTACTCCTTGGCGGGGGCTTGTGTGCAATGACGATCTCACTGTTGCGTGTTCGCTGTCGAATCCGGAACGCGAGCGTGATCGGATTTCGCTGGCCTGACGGCGTGGTCAGTCCGCGAGTCCGCTCACGGTGAGGTAGGCCTGCAGGATCAGGATCAGGCCCATGGCACCCAGCCGTGGCGCCGAAATCACGGCACCGTGCAGGCGGTCGATCACCATGACGCCCACTTGGAGCAGGACGACCCACCCGATCGTGACCGTGCTGAGTTCGACGTAGTCGAGGCTCTTTCCGTAGACCACGAAGAGGAGGCCGAAGACGACGATGCCCCCGACCATCGAGACGATCGATCGGTGGTCCGCCCACGAGCGTGCGAACATGGCCCCGATCAGGTCGAGTCCGGCGAGTGCGATCATCGCTGCGATCACCGGGACCACCGATCGGTGGGCGTCGGTCGCCGCGACCTCGCTCACGTCGTGGGGCAGGTTCAGCACGACTGGAGCTCCTGGTCAGCGAGCAGCAACCGGCGGGCGGTGGTCGTTCCCGGATGCCAGGCCTCGGTCTGGTAGGCGCACAGCACCAGCGCGCAGATCGGTCGATCGACCACCGTGCCTCCGATCAGACGTCGACGCGATGGCCCGAGTCGAAGGCTGCGGCCGTGCTGGAGGTGGTCGAGGCTCGCGTCGATCTGGTCGCGCACGCCGCCTTCGCACGGGCCCTCGTGCTCCACGAAGAGCCCCTTGCCCGACTCGTCTTGCGTCCAGCCGACGCCGGCCCATGCCTGCTCGCCCGGTCGACTCGCCCGCTGTTCGGCGTACACGACGTAGAGACGATCGCCCCACGATCCGCCCGGTGACGACATCGCGCCGTCGCACTCGGTCAAGCGCGAAGCAGGTGGAATCACCGAACTGAGCCGGACGAGGTTGAAGTTGGCCGCGCCCACCTGCAACAAGGCGTCGTCGAACGCCGCCAACTCGGTCGGGCCGGTGCCCACGGCCGCTGCAAGCTGGAGGATCATCGTGGGCTCACAGGGTGAGGCGCACAGGTCGGCTGCCGGATCGTGTCGTGTTTCGTGTCGTGTTTCGTGTCGTGTTTCGTGTCGTGTTTCGTGTCGTGTTTCGTGTCGTGTTTCGTGTCGTGTTTCGTGTCGTGTTTCGTGTCGTGTTCCATGTGGTCCAACCTGCGCCTAAGGCCCCACCTGAGACATCGGGAGAATGCCGTATTCTCGGGAGAAACGGCGACGCTTCGGTTCGGCGGCGGCGCGATACTTGGCGGATGCCGCGAGCCCCGGGTCGGCGCCGATTCATCGGCAGGAGCGACGAACTGGTGCGACTGCGTGTACTGCTCGATCGCGCGGTGAACGGAACTGCCCAGTTCGCACTGATCGCGGGCGCCGCAGGTGTCGGCAAGTCGAGCCTGCTCGACGAGTTCGCGTGCCGTGCCGGAATGCCACCGCTCGTCGGTTCGTGCCTCCCCCTCGGCGAGCACGGGGTGCCGTTCGCTCCGATCGTCGAGGTTCTTCGTTCCATGGAGTCCGACCCACGTCACGCGGCGCTCTTTCCGGCAGGGCTCGGCAGTCTGGAACCGGCGGTCGCGACGGACTGCCCCAACCGACGAACCGGGCCCAGCTGTTCCAATCGGTGCTCGCGCTGTTGGCCCGGCTCGCCCGGTCGGGGTCCACCGTCTTGGTGATCGAAGACATCCATTGGGCCGATCGATCGACGCGTGACCTGTTGTCGTTCCTGATCCCGAACCTGCGCTCCGAGCCGCTGCTCGTGATCATGACGTACCGCACCGAAGACGTGCACCGCGACCATCCGTTGCGACCGACGTTGGCGGAGTTTCAGCGGAACCCGTCGGTCGAACACTTCGACGTCCCGCCGTTCGACCGCGGGCTCGCGACCGCACACATCGCGAACCTGACCGGCGCGCAACCTGCGTCGGCTCTGGTCGATGTGGTCATGCAGCGCACGGAAGGGAATCCGTACTTCATCGAGGAGCTCGCGGCAGCCGACGCGTTCGCGGGCGGCACCCTTCCGGCCTCGTTGCGGGAGCTGCTCCTGGTGCGAGCCGATGTGTTGTCGGCAGACGCTCGGCGGACGCTGCGGATCCTCGCGCTCGCCGATTCGCAGGTCGATGATCGATCGCTGGCCCTCGTCGCCCAGCAGCCGCTCGATGACGTGCGCGAGCACGTACGTGAGGCGATCGATCGTCGCCTCCTCGTGCCGACCGCGACGGGAACCCGGTTCGCCCACGCGTTGCTGCGCGAGGTGCTGCAAGACGATCTCCTCGTTGGCGAACGCGCCGAGTACCACGCCGCGTTGGCGAGCATGCTCGCCGCCGAAGTCGACCGGTTCGCCAGCAACCGAGCTGGGTCCCTGGCTTTGCTGGCCCATCACCGGGCCGGTGCCGGTGACATGGCTGGAGCACTGCAGGCGTGGAGCATGGCGGCAACCGCCGCCGAGGCGATCTTCGCGTTCGCCGAAGCCCATCACCACCTCTCGAGGATCATCGCGAACTGGAACCGCGAACCGTCGGCTCGAACGCTCGTCGGTTCCGACTACGACGAGGTGGTCGCTCGTGGCGCCGAGGACGCCTTCATGGCCGGATCTGCGGACACTGCGAGCGCTCTCGCACGGGACGCGATCGAGCTCGTCGACGCCCTGGACGACCCGCGCCGGTCCGGGGTGCTCCACGAACGGTTGGCACGGTATGTTCGGGACACGGCCGACGCGGACCAGGCGCTGCAACTGGTGCGGCGCGCCGTCGACCTGGTGCCGTCGGACCCACCGTCGACCGATCGCGCACGTGTGCTCGCCGGTCTGGCCGGCCAACTGATGACCGACGGGCAGTACATCGAAGCCAGGCGGTTGGCGGCCGAGGCTGCCGAGATGGCCCGCGTGTGCGATTCAGTGCTCGCCGAGTCCGATGCCCTCAACACGCTCGGCGTTCTGGCCACGATGATCGACGACGTCGAATTCGGTATCACGCTGATCCGGACCGCCCGCGAGTTGGCCGAGCAGAGCGGGGATCCTCACCAGCAGATGCGGAGCTATTGGAACGCTGTGTCGTGCTTGTCGGATGCCGGAGAATGGGAACGTGCGCTGGTCGCGTTCCACGAGGCAGATGCGCAGCTCCCGCGGCTCGGATTGGGGCACCTCCTTCCCGACCTGTTCGCCAATGCGGCGGACATCCTGTTGCGGCTCGGCCGGTGGGATGAAGCCCAAGCCATCATCGACGAGGCTCGAGCGCGGTTCACCGACGGAACTGACGTGCCGGTGCTGTCGGAGCTGCTGGTGGAGCGCGGCGACTTCGACACGGCGCGCGAACTCATCGGTGCGCGTCTGGCGCGACGGGTCTTCACGGACCGGGAGCAACAGGGATGGCCGCTGGTTCACCTTGCTGCGTTGGAGAACTGGCAGGGTCATCACGATGCCGCTCGGCTGGCCGTCGATGAAGCGCTGGAGATCACTGCGAGCACCGAGTCGCCGATCGCGACGGCATACGCGCTCGCCATCGGGTGCCGATGCGAGGCCGACGTCGCAGAGCACGCACGGCGTTACGACCACACCGCCGAGGAGGAACATGCCAACAGTCGGGCCCAGTCGTTCGTCGACCACATGTCCACGCTGATGCAACGTCCTGGGCCGGCCGAGGGTTGGAAGCGTGAGGTGGGAGCGCTCCGTCTGCAGTGTGACGCCGAGTTGCTCCGAGCCAGCGGCATCGAGGACCCGACTGCATGGGCGACCGTGACCGCTGCTTGGGACGACATGAACATGCCGTATCACGGCGCCTACACACGGTTCCGGCAGGCCGAAGCCGCCAGCGCGGTTGCAGCCGAACGCGATCGCGTCAGCGAGCTTCTGATGGAGGCACATGGGGTGTCCTCCTCACTCGGCGCCGCCCCGCTCCAGCTGATGATCGAGGCATTCGCTCGACGCTGCCGACTCGAGCTCGGAACGACACAGTCGGACCGTCACCCGGCCCTGACGAAACGCGAGCACGAGGTACTACAGCGATTGAGCGCCGGCGACACCAACCGCCAGATCGCAGCGGCCTTGTTCATCAGCGAGAAGACTGCCAGCGTTCACGTCTCCAATGTGATCCGCAAGCTCGGCGTATCGAATCGAGGCCAAGCTGCCGCTATCGCTCACCGCTCAGGCCTCGTGACCTGACGTGTGACCGCCGACCGACCCACCATCGGGCCGCACACTTCGGCCCGCAGAATCACTGTTTCGGTTGAGCCGCTCGCGAGGGTGCGGCCCCGATGCATCCACGAAATCGCGTCGCCAGGGTGATCGGAGCAACTGCCGTCAACTTGTTGGCACGAGGCGAAGTCGCCGCGACACGGAGGCGAAGTCGCGCGACACGAAGGTCACCGTGTCCTACGGCCGTCCCCTATCGAGATCGCGGCCTCGACGCCGCACGCGACGAGAACCAGCGACTCCGTCCGCCGGAACACCCGTGACAGACCATCCGGTCGGAACTACGGACGACTGAGCGTCGTGCAACCGCACTGACCGGCATGCCGTCCGAGCTGCAAGCGGACCGTTCCGTTCGGGTCACGCACCGCCGATCGGCCGGCGGTCTCGACGAAGCCGCCACCGGTCGAACCCGCGAAGTTCGCGTACGCAACCCAGACTCGGTGCTCGTCGATGACCCGACCAGCACGTTCCGGCTGGACGTTTCGATCATCCTCGGTCTCGCACGCACCAGCGATGTAGGCATCGATTCCGAGCACCACGGTTGCAGCGGCGTGCTCAGCCTGTCCGTTGTCCCTGCAGATTGCGAGCCCGAGTCGCCAACCATCGGTCTCGAGCACGGCGGGGGTCTTCCCGGGCCAGTAGTGGTCGGGCTCGTCGCCACCGAGGTGCATCTTGCTGTACACCACGGAGACTCCTGACTGATCGACGCGCAGCATCGAAATCCGAGGCTGACCGGCCTCACCTTCGCGAGTTGGAGCTCCGGCCAATGCCACCGAGCCGACAGCTGCGCACGCATCGATCAACGGCTCGAGGACCGGGTCGCCCAGGTTGATGGTCGGAACGTCCATCCCATACCCCGTCAACGACAGTTCCGGGAACACCACGACCCGCGCTTGCACCCGACGAACCGTTTGTGCATGCTCGGCGACGTTGAACTCGACGTCGCCGAGAACCGAATACGGCTGGGCGACCGCGAGCCGCAACGCCGTCGTCGATTTCACGACGACATTCTGGCGGTACGGGCGGTTGCTCGCGGCGGCAATCTCGGAGGCCGGTCAGCGGCGACGATGATCGGGTGCGAGACCCGGGGCGACCCAGCCGATGTCAGCTGGGTTGATCGTCATGCCGGGTGGCACCACGGCGTCGATCGCGTCGAGCACATCGGTGCTGAGCTCCACCTCGCAACCACGCAACAGCTCGGCGAGCTGCTCGTCGGTGCGCGGCCCGATCAGCGCCGTGGTCACCGCCGGATGTTCGACGACGAATGCGAGCGCCAAGTGAGCGAGCAACAGGCCGGCACCGTCGGCGATGGCCTGCAGGTGCTCGACCGCTGCGTACTTTGTTTCGTTGTCCGCGTCGAAGTGGTCGGGGTTGGTGTCACCCCGGCTCCCCGACGGCGACGGCTCGCCGCGGCGGTACTTGCCGGTGAGCCACCCACCCGAGAGCGGACTCCACGCGAGCGTGCCCATACCGTGACGCCGCACCGTCGGCAGCACATCGTTCTCGATGCCGCGACACAGGATCGAATAGGGCGGCTGCTCGGTGTGTGGACCGATCGCACCGTGGCGCTCGGCCGCCCAGTGCGCTTCCACCAGATCCTCCGCCGGGAACGTCGACGTCCCCCACGCACGAATCGTGCCGGCCCGCACGAGGTCGGAGAGCGCCGCGACCGTCTCATCGATGGCGACGGTCGGGTCGGGCCGGTGGACCTGGTACACATCGATGTGGTCGACGCCGAGGCGCCGCAGGCTGTCTTCGACGGCCGTCATGATCCAGCGCCGGCTGTTCCCTCGCCGATTGGGATCTGGATGGTCACCGACCGGGTGGTGGAACTTGGTACACAGCACCACGTCGTCGCGCCGATCACGGATCGCCGCGCCCACGATCGTCTCGTTCTCGCCCTCGCCGTACATGTCGGCGGTGTCGACCAGATTGATACCCGCATCGAGTGCCGAGTTGATGATGCGATGGCACGCGTCGAGGTCGGTGTTGCCCCACGCACCGAGCACCATGGTGCCCAGGCCGAACCGGCTGACCTTGATCCCCGACCGACCGAGGGTGCGGTACTCCATGTGCTACCTCAGGCCTCTCACGAAGGGCCGGGCGAGCGCGGCCGGCGGACGGACTCGGTGTGCGAAGATCGCCATGCCGAGCAGTGTCACCAGGAACGGCAGCGACTGCAGCAACTCGCTGTTGACCTCGTAGCCGAGCCCTTGGACCGACAGGCGGAACGACAACGCGCCGGCGAAGATCACACAACCGGCGACCGTGCCACGCAGCGTCCAACCGCCGAAGATCACCGCCGCGATGGCGATGAAGCCGCGCCCGCCGACCACCGAGTCCTCGAACAGGCCCACCTGCCCGAAGATCAGGAACCAACCGCCCAGGCCTGACGTGAAGCCGGCGTAGTAGATGCTCTGGCGTCGGCGCCTGTTGACGTCGATGCCCGACACGTCGGCCGACTGCGGGTTCTCACCGACCGACCGGAGCTCCAGGCCCCATCGCGTGCGATACAGGACCCACCCCGTCACCGGCAGGAGCAGGTACAGGAGATAGAAGGGCCAGCGCTGACCGAACAGGGCTTGGCCGATCAAGGGGATGTCGCTGAGCAGGGGTATCTCCCACCGCCCGGCCAGTTGCGTAGCCGGTTCCAACTCGTTGTCGAGAAAGCCGGCGAGGCCGAACACCAAGATGTTGAGCGTCAGTCCGACGACGAACTGGTCGGCGGTGAGGCGATGGCTCATCTCTGCCTGGACGGTCGCCACGACGAGCCCACCCAGAACACCGGCGAACATCGCGACGGTCGTCGAGCTGGTGATGTCGTAGCCGACGGCGCTGGTGAACGCACCCCCGAGCAACATGCCTTCGACCGAGATGTTGAGCGTGCCGGCGCGTTCGGCCACCAACTCACCAGAGGCGGCGAATGCCAACAACGCCGCGAACAGGGCGCCGTTGATGTACGTCGATTCGCTCGAGAAGATGTCGACAACAGCTTCGAGGAGTCCGGCCATCGCTACACCCGGTCCATCGCTGCTGCTCGGGCCCGGCGGCGATCACGAAGGAACATCACGGCGGGCGGGATGAGCAGTGCAAGCACGAGGAAGCCCTGGATCACGTCGGTGATGCGGCCTTCGACTCCGGTCGCACCGACGAAGCTGGACCCGGTCCGGAGACCCGCGAAGACGACGGCGACCGGGATTGCGACGAGCGCCTTCTCCCTGGCCACGAGCGCGACGAGGAGCCCGGTCCAGCCGATGTTCGTGGCGAACCCGGGAACGAGCTGGTAGTTGCCGAAAGCGAACCCCCCGCCTGCCAACATGACCGCTCCGGCGAGCCCGGCGAACGCCCCGCTGATCATCAGCGCGGTCGCGCCGTAGCCGGTCCGTGCCACTCCTGACCGCTGCGCAACACGCGGGTTGAGCCCCAGCATGCGAAGGCGGAATCCCCAGATCGTCCACGCGAGGAGGAGGCTCACCGCCACCGCCAAGACGACGGACAAACCGACTGCGAACGGGATCTCGTTGCCGAAGATCGCGGGCCGAGGGAGGCGGTTGTCATCCGCGAGCTGGCTGCTGACCTGGTTGCGATTCCCGCGATCTGCGAGCGGGGCGAGCAGCAGCCACGATTGACTGAGCCCATAGGCGACGACTTGTCCGCCGACGGTGACCAGCAGCAACGTCGAGAGCACCTCGGGCACGTTGCGCCAGAACTTCAGCAGGGCGGCGATACCGGCCCACAGTGCACCACCGATGGCGCCGAAGACCAGAATCAACACCAGGTTGAGATGACCCGGCCCGCCGATGAGGAAGCCGAAGTAGGTGGCCGATGCAGCTCCGACGAACAGCTGCCCCTCCTGGCCGATGTTGATCAGGCCGGCTCTGCCCGACACGATCGTGCCGACGGCGACGAGCAGGATCGGCGCCGCCGTTCCCAGGGTCTCTCCCCACCGCCCGGGATTGCGGACGCTGCCGTCGAGCAGCGCGCTGACGACGGATCGCCAGTCTCCGCCGGTCGTTTCCACCAGGATCGCCGACAGCAGCAACGCTGCGAGCACACTCAGCGTGTACAGCACCAACCATTCACCCAAGCGGGCACCTTGGCCGGGAGCGGTAGCGGTGGTCACGGAGCGGCGCCGCCCATCAGGAGCCCGAGTTCCTCGAGGTCGACGTCGGAGCGATCCATCCCTCCGACGATGCGGCCGGAGTGCATCACGACGATGCGGCTCGAGAGGTCGAGGATCTCCTCGAGCTCGCTCGAGATCAACAGGACCGCTACGCCATCAGCGGCCGCGGCCCTGAGCCGATCGCTCATGTACTCGATGGCGCCCACATCGAGACCCCGCGTCGGTTGGGCGGCCACCAACACCTTCGGGCGTTGAGCGAGTTCTCGTGCGAGTACGACACGTTGCTGATTGCCACCCGACAACGACCACATCGGCGCGTCGGGCCCGCTGCAGTGGATCCCGAACTGATCGATCATCTGCATCGCAAGATCGTCGAGTGCGCTCTGATCGATCACGCCGCGCCTGGCGACCGCCGACTGGTCGACGAGCACGAGGTTCTCGGCGAGGGTCATGTCGAGCACGATGCCGCTGTCATGCCGATCCTCGGGGATCACACCGATACCCGCCCGAGCCATCGCTCCCGAGCGACCGGTGGCAATTCGCTCGCCGTCGATCTCGACCACTCCCGACTCCAACGCGACCAGGCTCGACAGCAGGTCACCCAACTCGCGCTGGCCGTTGCCCTCCACGCCGGCCACCCCGACGATCTCGCCGGCACGGAGTTCGAGGGTGAAGTCGTCCAGCGCCGAGACCCCACCGACCCCGCGCACCGTCGCAGCATCGATCCTGAGCACCGGGACGCCACTGTCGGCGGCAGAGACGGGCGAAGCGGGTACCACCTCGACGCCGTCTCGCGCATCCTCTTCGTCGATGACCAGGACACCGAGCGCGGCGCTCTCGGATCGCAGCGAGACATCGCGGCCGACCATCCCCCGCGCGAGTGTCGGGGCATCGGCCTCCCTGGCCAGCAGCCGATCGACGACCTTGCCCTGGCGCATGATCGAAATGTCGTCGGTGGCATGCAGGACCTCATCGAGTTTGTGGCTGACGAGGACGACTGCGCGCCCTTCGGCGGCGACGACCTGACGCAACGACGCGAAGAGCTGCACCGACTCTTCCGGCGTGAGCACCGAGGTGGGCTCGTCGAAGATGACGATGGTGGGATCTCGCCGGAGGCACTTGATGATCTCGACACGTTGGCGGAGACCGGCGGTGAGCTCGCCGACCCGTGCGTCGGGCTCGATCACGAGACCATAGTGGTCAGCGATCTCACCGATCCGATTTCGGATGGCCGCCGGGTCGAGCCGACCCGCTTCCCCGAGTGCAACGTTCTCCCAGACGGTGAGCGCGTCGACGAGGCTGAAGTGCTGGTGCACCATGCCGATGCCCAACGAGGCAGCGGCGAGCGGGCTGTGGATCTGCTGCCGGGTGCCGTCGATGTGGATCGACCCCTCGTCGGGGAGCACGAGCCCGATGAGCATCTTCATCAGCGTCGATTTCCCTGCGCCGTTCTCGCCGAGGATGCCGTGGATCCGGCCGCGTCGGAGCGTCAGGTCGACGGCATCACAAGCCATGACGCTGCCGTAGCGCTTCGTGATGCTGCGGAGTTCGACCGCCGGTGCCGACCCCGACTCGGGATCCGCACCGACGGGGTCGGTGTCACCAGTGTCCATCAGCCGCCGTAAGCGGCGCCGGAGATCGCTCCCAGGTCGTTGTAGAGCGTCTCGTCGAACGAGGCGAGCAACCCGAACGCTTCGTCGACGACGGCTTGAGCCTCGGCGGACGCTCCGCACAGCACCGCGCCGTTGAGGCCCTGCTCGGTCGGGAACTGGTACGTCGCACCCTCGGTCAGCTCTCCTGCGATGATGAGGCGCAACGCCTGCGACGCGTACACACCGCCGTCGAACACCACGCCGCCGGTCCAGGGGATCTCACGATCGCACACGTCGGCAGGGCCGGCGGCGAAGACCGCCATGCCCTCGTCGGAACCGAGTTGACCCACCGGGTCGAGCGCACCCCCGAGGTAGGGGTAGGCGAGTGTCGCACCGTTCGCCTGCGCGTTCGTGAGCGCGGCAGTGGCATTCGCCGAGTTGTCGAAGTCGAACTCGAAGTCGCCGGTGCCGACGTACTCCATCGTGAAGCTCGGGTCGACGGACTCGAGCCCGTACCGCGTGGCCTCGTACGCCTCGACCTCGAAGTTGATGTCGCAGCATCCGAGGAAGACCGCACTGGTGCTTCCCTGCTCTTGCAGGATCGCACCCATGGCAACGCCCGCGGTGTAGTGGATCGCCGCACCCCAGTCGGTGGCCTGGGCCAGACCCGGGAGCTCCTGGAACCCGGCGCCGCAGTTGCAGTACCAGAAGATCTCCGGGAACTGCTCGGTCAGGTCGGGCAGTGGTTCTGCGATCTCGCTGGCGCCGACCATCAAGATGTCGACACCCTGCTGTGCGAGGTCGGACAGAGACTGTGCCGCTTCGGCCGGTCCGATGTTGTCGCTCACGATCGGAGGTGCGAACCCGTTGTCGGCCGAGAACTCCTCGGCGAAGTTCACCAGCGACTGGTAGTAGCCGTTGTCGTCGCGCGGGCCGGCCGCGGCCACGCCGATGGTGACGGTGCCGTCGCCGTTGGCGTCGAACGCGGCGACGATCGCATCGGTTTCGGGCTCCTCCAGGGACTCGTCGGTCATCTCCTCCGACGACTCCCCGGTCATCTCCTCCGACGACTCCCCGGTCATCTCCTCCGACGACTCCCCGGTCATCTCCTCCGACGACTCCCCGGTCATCTCCTCCGACGACTCCTCGGTGGCCTCCGTCGTCGAAGCTGTCGACTCCGTGGCAGTGTCGTCGTCGCCTCCGCACGCGGCCACGACGAGCGCTGACGTGATCACGAGCGCACTCAGTTGCTTGGACCTTCTGGACATGGTTGATCTTCCCCCCGGGATTGCTGACGAGTTGACGACGACCCTCATTCGAGTGCCACCGGATCGCCGCTCAGCTGCGACGACGTCTGTGGTCCGCCCGGCCATGCCGAGCGATAGCGCTGGACGAGCCAGCGGTTGAACTGCACGTGGCTCTCTTCCTGCCACGAGTACCTGCCACGCGGCGCAAACCGTGAGTTGAGTCCGTTCTGAACCTTGGTCGTGGCGTCTTGATCCTGACGGACGAACACCTGGACTCCGGCATCGGACAACGCCACCTTCTCCTCGAACAGCGGATCGTCGAGCGAACTCGGATGAAAGATGTAGCCGATCTCCACGTCGATCGTCTGTGGCCCGGTCGGTCGTACGAGGAAGAAGAAGCACTGATCGGGAGCGGTGCCGAAGCACAGCGTCGGCGGAATCAACGCGAACGTCGAGCGGGTTCGTTCCTCGTCGGTGAGATCAGGGAAGACGTTCATGATCACGCGGTGCGTCGCATTGAATCCGCCGTCGATGTGGGTGTAGCCCGACGTTCGGAAGATCACATTGGAGTCGTCGTTCCATGGTTCGGGGAACGCCGACAGATTCGACGGGCAGAAGTCTTGCACGTACTGGTGCAACCGGTTCGCGTGGTATCCGTCGTTGAAGTTCTCGAACATCACCTTCCAGTTCCACGGCATCGCTTCCAGCGTGAACGTGCCGGGGCACACCGCGTGTTCGAGGTCGTAGTGCTCGAGGTACGGCGTGTACCGCTCGAGCGTCGGCGCGAGCGGTACCGCATCCGGGTCGAAGTTGACGAAGACGAAGCCCATCCACTCTTCGACCTGCAGTCGCGGCAGTCCCCAATCGGCCTTGTCGAAGTCATCGGTCCGCTCCATCGCCGGCGCACCCAGCAATCGACCGTCGAGTGCGTAGTTCCAGTGGTGGTACGGGCACTTGAACGTCGAGTCGTTGCCAGCGCCCTCGCACACCTGCATCGCGCGGTGCTGGCAGACCGCCGACATGCAGCGCACCTGCAGTTCTCTGTCGCGAACGACGATCAACGGCTCATCCATGATCGTGACCGTGAACCAGTCGCCGGCGTTCGGGATCCGCTCGGCGCGGCCGACGCACAACCACTCGCGGGTGTACACGGCCTCCTTCTCGAAGGCGAACACCTCGTTCGAGGTGTAGAGCACGGGTGGGAGCGTCGAGGCGGCCTCGACCGAGTCGACGGAGGCATCGAGTGATGCCAGCAGGTCAGGATTCAGATCGATCACTTCGCAGACTCCTCCATCACGGACTCCTTCAACATCAACTCGTGGATCGTGCGGGCGAGCAGGACACCGGTCCGTCGTCCGCCCGCGTCGGCGCGGCATCGGGCGAAGGAGACGGCGTCGGGCCATGCGGCCACAGGTTCAGCCCTCACCTTCGTCGGGCGGGCCGTATCCGCCACCGCCGGGCAGTTCGAGTCGGACCACGTCGTCGGGCTGCAACGTCAGGCGCGCCTGGGTGACGACCGATTCGCCGTTGACCCGAAAGCTGCCCGCCGCGCCCGGTTCGCCCCCGAAGACACCCTGGGGCGGTTCGGCCAGACGGCTCGTGACCGCGTTGAGCTGCCACGACTTCGACGTGTCGACCGAGAACTCGACGACTTGACCGAGTCCGCCCGGTTGGCGGCCCGCGCCGCCCGAGCCGCGGCGGAGCGACTTCTCGTGGAACCGGATCGGAGCGGACGCCTCGACCACTTCGATCGGAACGGCAGAGACGCCGGTCGGGTACGAGCAGGCATCGAGCCCCGGCTTGGCGAAGCGGGCCCCCACGCCCCCTGCATACGTGAACATCGCCGTGATGAACGGAGATCCGTCGTCGTAATTGCCGTTGACCTGCATCGTCCAGACTGCACCCGAGCCCTCCGCCATCGCATCGTCGGGCCGCACCTGGGCAAGCGCCTTCAGGAGCGCGTTCGGCAGGAACATGCCAACGACGTGCCGAGCGGTGCCCGGCTGCGGTAATACCGCGTTGACGATCGTGCCCTCTGGCGCAACCACCTTGATCGGACCGAGGCTGCCGTGGTTGTTGGGGATGTCGGGATTCAGGACCGACCGGACGGTGAACGTCGTGTAGGCGTGCGTGTAGTTCTTGACCACGTTGATACCCCACGGGCTTGCCGGTGACGTGCCCTCGTAGTCGACCGTGATCTCACCGGCGCCGGGATCGACCTCTACCGCGCACACGATGTCGATACGGTCGCCGTCGGCGAGATCGAGCACCGCCGAGGCCTCGTACCTCCCTGCCGGCAGCTGCCGGATGCTCTCCCTCGTCGCCGCCTCGGATCGGTCGATGATCTCGTCGGCGAGGGCTTCGATGTCGTCGAGGTCGAACGTGTCGCACAGTGCTGCGAGTCGCTGCGCACCGACCTCGCCGGAGGCGAGCTGGGCGTGAAGATCGCCGGCCATGTGGTCGGGTTGCCGAACGTTCGACAGGATGAACTTCCACACGTCTTCGTTGCGTTCGCCGGCCTTCATCAGTTTGCAGATCGGGATCCACAGACCTTCCTCGAACACGTCGCGGCCACCTGCGCCGATGCCGTACCCACCGACATCGGTGTGGTGGATCGTCGAGCCGAACAAGGCGATCAGCTTGCCGCGCCGCCACGCAGGGACGAGCACCGTCACGTCGAGCAGCTGGCCCGCCGTCTTGTACGGGTCGTTGGTGATCAACACGTCACCCGGCTCGATCGTGTCGAGCGGGTACTCGTCGAGCATGTTGGCAGCACCGATCGCGAGCGAGTTGATGTGACCGGGCGTTCCGGTGACGGCCTGCGCAACCATGCGCCCCCGGCGGTCGAAGACGGCGTTCGCGAGATCGCCGGCCTCACGCACAATTCGGAGAAAACGCCGCCCGCTGCAACGCTCGTGCCTGCTCGTTGACGGTTGCGATCAGCGACTGCCACAGGATCTCGAGTTCGACGGCGTCGAACGTTCGGGCTGTGTCGCGTTCGGTGACGGTCATATCGACTCCTTGGCGCGCCGATCGAACTGCCGGCTGGCGATCAGGCTCCCGTCGGCCGCGACTTCGACCGACCAGCCAGGACGGATCACCGACGTGGTCTCGCGCTCTTCGACCACCGCCGGACCGTCGAACGCGGCGCCCGCGCCCAGCTCGGTGCGGCGGTACACCGGCGCCGAAACGGAGTCGGTCGACCGTCCGAACACCATCGGCCGATGTGCGACCGGCGTCGGAGCGCCGGCTGCGGGCGCAACCTCGGTGGACGGTTCGACGATGTTCGTGACGGCCGAAGCGGAGAGACGCCACGTGACGGCCTGAACCTCGACGTCCGGAATCGTCAGACCGTAGATCCGTCGGTATTCCTCCTCGAAGGCCACCGTGACCTGCTCGGGTGTCGCCGGCCACGATTCACCCTCGCCGACCCAGATCGTGATCTCGTTGCCCTGCCCGGCGTAGCGGGCGTCGATGCCGTATCGGAATCGTACGGCTCCGTCGGGTACGCCGGCCGCCGAGAGCACCCGCCGACCCTCGGAGCGGAGCGCATCGAGCAATTCGTCGCGTTCGGCCTCGTCGATCGCATCGATCATCCGCGGCAGCGACCGGGCGAGATCGATCCGCACCGGAGACACGAGCGTGCCGAAGGCCGACAGCACACTGGCGTTGACCGGGAAGATCACCCGATCCGATTCGAGCAGCTCGGCGACGCCGCAGGCGTGCACCGGCCCCGCCCCGCCGAACGCGATCACGGTGACTCCGCGCAGATCGATCCCCATCTCGACGCTGTGCATCCGCGCCGCGGCTGCCATGTTCTGGTTCACGATCTCGTGCATGCCGGCAGCCGTGTCGATCGTGGTCAACCCGAGTTGCCCGGCAACGCGCCCGACGGCATCTTCCGCCAGCGCAGCGTCGAGCCGCATGTCGCCACCGAGGAACGCATCCGGGTCGAGCAACCCGAGCAGGATGTCGGTGTCGGTCACTGCGGGTTCGGTGCCACCACGGCCGTAGCTCGCGGGACCGGGTTCGGCACCCGACGACTCCGGTCCCACCTTGAGCAGGCCGAACTGATCGACCCGACCGAGGCTGCCGCCGCCGGCGCCGATCTCGACGAGATCGACCGACGGCACCGAGACCGGGAAGCCGGAACCCTTCTTGAAGCGATACGCGCGGGCCACTTCGAACGTATTCGTCAACTCCGGCTCGCCATGGTCGATCAGACACGCCTTGGCGGTGGTACCCCCCATGTCGAAACACAGCAGACGGTCCTCCCCGAGACGACGGGCGAACCACGTGCCGGCGAGGGCACCTGCCGCCGGACCCGACTCGACGAGCCGGATCGGCGCCCGCGCCGCGTTCGTCGGCCGACACCACACCGCCGTTCGACAGCATCATCAGGACCGAGCCACCGAATCCCTCGGACGAGAGCCACTTCTGCAACTCGTCGAGATACGGCCCGATCACCGGCATCGTGGCCGCATTGCACGCCGTCGTGATCATTCGCGGGTACTCGCGAATCTGAGGTGAGATCTCCGCCGAGATACAGACTGGCACGCCCAGTTCCTCGCGGCAGGTGTGCGGCGACCTTGCGCTCGTTGTCCTGGTTGACGTAGCTGTTGAGCAGGCAGATCGCGACCGAGTCGACATCGGCGACATTCAGCTGGTCGACGAGCGTGGCGAGCGATTCGTCCGACGGATCGACGATGATGTCGCCGTCGGCGTTCACCCGCTCGTCGAGTTCGAACGTCAACTCACGCGGGATCGGCGGCGCCGGGAACTCGATCTGGAGGTCGTACATGTCGTACCGGTGCTCGTCACGGATGAGCAGCGTGTCGCCGAAACCCCGTGTGGTGACGAGCCCGCTGCGACCGATCTTGCCCTCGATCAACGCATTCGTGATCAACGTCGTCGCATGCACGATCGGCGCGGTGATCTCGTGCGGCGCCACGCCAGCCTTGGCAAGGAGCTGGGTCACTCCGGAGCGGACACCCTCGAGCGGCGCGCTCGGCGTTGTCAGTGTCTTGTCGACGACGATCCGACCGGAGGCGGCGTCGAACAGCACGACGTCGGTGAACGTGCCGCCGATGTCGACGGCCAGTCGCCAATCGGACGCGGCCATCAGCCACCCCTCAGATCGTCGCGGGGTGGCGAGAAGACGTCGAGGATCCAGCATTCGTCGTACTCGTCGTCGCCCACGAAGACGCTGTCGCCGTGCCAGACCGACTGCGGGGCAAGGTACGCCTCGTGGTCGGTCAGCACGACACGTTCGTCCGGGTCGTCGTCGCCGATCCGGAAGTCGAGTGCGCCACGGACGACGACGCCGAGCTGCTCGTGCGCGTCGTGCTTGTGGAGGAACGATCCCGTGGCACCGCCCTGGATCCGCCAGAAGCACAGTTGCAGGTGCTCGCCGGTGATCACCCGCCGACGGAAGCCCGGCCGGTCGGTCTCGCGGAACTCTTCCTCGTCGAAGAAGTAGCAGTACTTCGCTCCGATGTTCACGAGCCGCTTCCCCGGGCGGCGTCGACGAACACGCTCGCGGAACCTCCGTACCGCTCGCGGTCGCCTTCGAGGTCGAGCGGCTCGACGATCGCGTCGTGCTCCTTGGTACCCCAGTTCTCCGGCAGATTGAGCCACATCACCTCGAACTCGAGGCCGTCCGGGTCTCGGCAGTAGAGGCTCTTGTTGACGTGATGATCGGATGCGCCGACCAGTGCCCCGGCGGCGGTGAGGCGGTCGCGCATCTCGATGAGTTCGTCGAGGGTCGCGACCTCCCACGCGAGGTGGTACATGCCGACGGTGCGGCGGCCGGCTTCGGAGTCCCCGACGTCATCACCGACGGTGAAGAACGCGATGTCGTGATGATTGGCCGAGCCGGGTGCCCGCATGAACACGAACGGGCCGGGGCCGTCGATGATCGTGTCGAACCCGAGCACGTCGGCATAGAACCGGCGGTGACGTTGGGCGTCACGAACGTACAGAACGGCGTGGTTGAGCTGCCGGATCGTCATCCTCACTCGCTTTCTGGACTGATGGTCAGACCATAACGTGACAGATCGCGCACGGTCAAGACGGCGATCACGTCACTCGCCGGCCACGAGGGCATTGAACCGACGTCGCCACTCCACCGAGCAGCGATCGGCTTGCACGCTGACGAGATCGGTTCGTCCGAGCGGCATCGTGCCCTCCAACTGTTCGAGCATGCGCTGGTCCTCGGCCCCGATCGCGCGGTCGAACGCGATGATCTCCTCCGGGTCGGTGCTGTGGTCATCGTTGCGCCACACCACGAACGTGAACATCGACGACAGATCGTCGACCGGCGTCGAACACAGCAGCAGAATGTGCTGGAGTCCCGACTCGTACTCGATGGTGCTGCGAACCGTGAGCGGCAGATGGAACCCGGTGGTCATCCGCCGGTGCACGACTGCATCGTCGGTGCCCGTGGTCGCCTCGGCCAGATCGGGATTGTTGGCGTCGACCTCGTAGGTGTAGCCGTGCCAGCCGTCACCGAGATCATCGAGGTCGATGCGCGGGACGAGCGGACTCTGACCACCGCCGAACGTCCCGACATGCACCCACGGGAAGTGGCTGATGTCGCAGAAGTTGTCGACCATGCGCGGCGCCGACACGTTCCAGGTCTGCAGACCGCTGTTGATTCGCCGAAACGCCGGATCGTCGTCGTGGGCGATGACCGGGAGCTCGCCTGATGGCTCCCCGATGCACACCCAGACCAGTCCGTATCGCTCCTCGACGTGGGCGCGCTCGAGATGCGCGGCCGGCGGCACGCTCGCACCTTCGCCGGACGACGGCACGAGCACACATCGCCCGTCGTCACCGAACGACCACCCGTGATACGGACAGGCGAGCACACCCGAGGTGACCGTGCCGGCAGAGAGCGGCGCCTGCCGATGTGGGCACCGGTCCGGGGCGACGGCGACCGCACCCGAAACGGTCCGCCAAGCGACGAAACGTTCGGCCAGCAGTGTGAAGCCGTGCGGATCGTCGGCCACGTCGCCCGACTCGGCAATCGGGTGCCACGCCGCCCGGACCGCCTCGCTGTGCACGAACGCCGTCATCGGTGTCCCCTTTCGGTCAGCAGATCTGGTCGGTCAGCGGATCTGCTCGGTCAGCGGATCTGCTCGGTCAGCGGATCTGTGTGGTCAGACCATCTGACCATAGTCGGTCGCTGCGAGCGCCATCGAGCGGAGCGCTCGTCGCGAACCACCCGTTCAGCGCAGGTCGTCGACCATGGAATGCTCGATGCTGTCGATGTGCCGACTGGCTGCTGACGCCATCGTCTCGGCGTCGCCCGACTCGAACGCGGCAGCGATTCGGCGATGGTCGTCGATCGCGTTGGCCACGATCCGCGTCACCTCCGGCCGGTTCTGCTCATCGCTGAGCAGCGCATCGAAATCGTGTGACCTGAAGAGTTGGTCGAGCACCTTGCCGTACAACTCGATCAACAGCGGGTTACCGCAGTGTGAGGCGATCGTGGTGTGGAACTCGCGGTCGAGACGCCGGAAGTCGTCGATCTCGAGGTCGCCGTCGAATCTCAACATCAGGGCGGCAACGGCGGCTCGCGCCGTGTCGTCGGCACGTTGGGTCGACAACGCGAAGATCGGGCCCTCGAGCACCCGGCGCGTCTCGAACAGCTCGGTGACGAACGACTTGCGGTGGTCACCGTGCTCGACGGTGACGTCGGGCAGATGTTCGGCGACACAGGTGCGGTTGCCGCGCCGTTCGATCACACCCAGCGACAGGAGCCCCTGGATTGCCTCGCGAACCGAGGTGCGAGCAACCTGGAACTGGTCGCTCAGCTCTCGTTCCGATGGGATGCGGGCGCCGGGCGCCAGTTCGCCGGTCGTGATCCTCTGGAGCAGCTGCTCTCGGATCTGCGCGCTCACGGTCCGCCGGGACACCGGGTCGAACATCACCTGATCGGACAACGGACGCTCCTCGCCTCGTTTTGGGCCGATGGTCCGACCACTGGACCAAGCGTAGCGCCGGGGTGGACCGCAGCGGGCGATCGGGTCCGCCCTGAGATCGATGCGTACCGCACCCTTCATCTGGTCAGACCGTCGGACCGGAGACTAGGGTCGCACTCGCGAGCACGGAGGCTGACATGCAGGAATCCACGTACGAGATCCATCCCGGCGAGGCTCGCTGGACCCATGTCGCACTCCGCGTCGACGACATCGACGCCACGATCGCGTTCTACACGTCGATGACACCACTCGAGTTGATCGACAAGCGCCAGGACGACCAGGGCTTCGGGGCGTGGCTCGGCATGCCCGGCGCCACGAACAACCCCTTCATCCTGGTCGTCGCCCAGTTCGTGGAGGGTTCCGACCCGTTCGCCGACGCGCCGAAGGAAGTGCTCGCCCCGTTCGCCCACCTCGGCATCGAACTCCCGACCAAGGAGGCGGTCGATGACATCGCTGAGCGTGCGGCCGCCGCCGACTGCCTCGCCATGCCGCCGACGATGATGCCGCCGCCGATCGGCTACATCTGCATGGTGGGCGACCCCGACGGGAACATGGTCGAGTTCTCGTGGGACCAGGGCGTCTACGCCACGCTGCGCGATCGGTTCGGCGATCCCCCGGTCACGACGGGTCGCTGATCGACCGGATCCCGAACGCGTCGACGGCGATCAGTTCGTCGGCGACCACGTGAACGTCGCCGGTCGCAGGTTCGAAGGCCACCACCGTGCCGCCGCGGTTGTAGAACAGGAATCGTCCGTCCGGTGACCAGGTCGACTGGTCGATGTCCTGCACAGGCCCGATCTCGACGGTCTCGCCGGTGATCAGGTCGATCACGCCGAGCGTTGCCTGGCCCGACGAGGAGTCGGTGGGATTCACGACGCGGATCATCGCCCGGTTCCCATCGGCGGTGACCGACTCGTCGCCGACGATCGCGACAGACCGGAGGCGTGAGTCGTCGAGCGGACGATCGAGCCCGAGCGGCCGCCGATCGCCCGACGACCTGTCGATCACCATGACGGCGCACGAGAGTCGAGCGTCACACTCCTCGGCGACGGCGACGTCATGACCGATCGCGATCAGCTCTCCGTCGGTGATCTGCGTGGCGCCGTCGGTCGAGACGCGAGAGGAGCCGCCGGGAACGTCGACGACGAAGCCGCCCTGCGGATCGAACCGGCTGGGCGGTCCGGGAAGCAACAGCAGCTCGGTCCCACCGGACGAGATGGGCACACGCTCGATCGTTCCCTGACCACCGTCGGCGAGCTCGGCGGACATCACCCAGAGCCCCGAACCGTCCGAGGTGCCGAGCACCTGCCAGGTCGGACCGAATGATCCGTCGCTCACCTCGCCGTCGTCGGATACGACGATCGACGGAAACTCCGGGTCTGGTGTCGGGAGCATCAACCAGACGTCGCCGACGACGAGCCGCGGCCGGCCGAAGGGCTGTCGCCGAACCGGCTGCGTGATCAGGCTGCCGTCGGACAGATCGAGGCGCTGGAGCAGCCGACCGTTCCCGTAGGTCACGAGCTCGATCGGTAGGCCGGCGACGGCCGTCGCGACCACGACCTGCTCCGTCACGGGCGGATCGGCTGCCTGGTCGCCCGCGAGCGTGCCGGTCTCGACCGCCTCCGGCTCGGCGAACGGTTCGGTTGCGGCCGGACCCGTGCGTTGGTCCACCGGGCTGCCGGCGGGTTCGATCGGTTCGGCCGCCGACCTCGCGACGGTCGTTGCGGTCGCCGCGACCGCAAGGGTCGGGCCCCGAGTCGTTCGCCGACTTTCCCAGCATCCAGCCGAGCGCCAGGGCGACCACTGCGGCGGCCGCTGCGATCACGACCATCCGACGGTGGTCGTGATCGCCAGGTGATCCGGTCGTCGCCTGCCCGCCGACGTCGGCCGGACGGGCGAACGGCGAGTCGTCGGTGGCGGCGACCAGCTCGACCTCGACGCGTGCACGCTCGTCCGATACTCCCACTGTGGTCAGTCTCGACCATCGGCGGCGATCACCGCGAGTCAGCCGTCGGGGGTGAACCGAAGCGTGAAGGCGTTCAAGTTGCCCAACTCCTCGGAGAACAGCACCGACTCCCCGGTCGCCCGGTCGAACCAGCGCAGCCGACCTCGATCGAGCCAGAAGAGGCTCTGATCGTCGCTCCATCGCGCCGTCGGCACGTCGCCCGTCTCGCCGATCTCGGTGTATCCGCCGTCGACGAGGTCGAGCAACCAGTATGACTGCGTGCCGCTGCCGGCCGGGCTCCGGCCGAGGATCAGCACGGCGTCCTCCGGTCCGTTCCACGGACTCTGGAACTCCCGCCCGGCGGTCAGCTCGAACGTCGGTAACTCTTCGAGCTCGGGATCGAGCGTCAACGCACGACGTTCGCCGGTGGCCCGCTCGACCACGAAGTACCCACAATCCAGCAGTTCATCGCACTCGTGTACGAGTTGACGTTGTCGGCCGACGGCGAGGGCGCGGCCGGAGGTCAGCCGGGTCGCCGACTCCGCGGTCAGCACGTACGAACCGCCGGGTGCGTCGACCACCACGCCGCCGAGTGGATCGAGCATTCGCGGGATGAAACCTCTCAGATCGATCTCCGATCCGGTCCGGCTGCCGTCGATCGCCATCTCGACGAGCCGGTCCGGAAGCGCCCCACCCGGCGAAACATCACCGCGCCAGAACGTGTCGCCCTCACCGGTCGTGAGGAGCGTCCAGGCGAAACCCGTGTCGATCGACGATCGCGTCCCGTCGTCGAACAGCACCGTCGATCCCCGGACGCCGTCAGAGCTCGGGACGAGGATCCAACCGTCGCCCGCGAACACCGTCGGCGGCCCGAACTGTGCCCCGGCCACGTCGACGGAGACGATCGCCCCCGTTGCCGTGTCGATGCGAACCGCCTCACCTCGGCTCGTGAGCGCGACCACCTCGACCCCGACCGCCGACACCGCTGGATGCACGTCGATGCGTCGCTCGACGACCACGTCGGAGTCACCGTTCCGACCAGACTCGCCGACCTCGCTCGGGTCGGTTCGTACCGTCGGTGGCGAGGGCGCGACCGGGGTGTCGACGGCGGGCGGTATCTCGCCGCGTTCGACCGGTGCCGACCTCGCCGGGGTGGGCGCCCTCGTCTCGCTGGCCACCGCCTCGCCGTCGGTGCCGCTCGACTGCGCATCTCCCAGTCGGCCGACGATCACACCGGCGATCAACACCACCACCACCACGATCAGCGAACCGCCGAGCAGGAGTCGATGTCGCTCGGCCTCAGGTGTCACCGACGAGCCGGTCGCCGACACGGCTTCCGGTTCGGCCCCACCACGAGCCTGCTCGTGCCCCATACCTGCCATGCGCGAGCGACGAGCCGATGGCTCGTGGCTCGTGAGCTCGATCTCGACGCGCTGCGGCTCGGGGCGCTGGTCCACCAGGACCATCACACCACACAGCGACGGTCGACACTCGTCATGATCCGGCTACCGTGCGACACATGGACGCCCGCGCCACCGTCGAGCGATACCTCGCAGCACTCTCGTCCGCCGACGTGGAGCGCACTGCGGCCCTCGTGACGGAGGATTTCGTGAACGAGCACACCGGCGAACTCGGCTCCGGTCTGCGGGGCCGTGCCGCATACGCCGAGCGTCTGCCGGAGTTCCTTGCCCAGTTCGCAGCGCTGCACTACGAGGTCATCGACGTCATCGTTCAAGCCGACCGCGTCGCGGTGCGGTACCGGATGACGGCCAACTTCCAGGGACATCCGATCGACATCCCCGGCGTCATGCTCTTCCGGGTCGCCGACGACCTCGTGGCCGAGCGAACCGACGTGTGGGACAGTCTCACGTTCCTCCGACAGACGGGAGCGGTCGAGGAGCGGTAGGGTGCATCGCACGGGGAGCTCGCATCGGCGGGCTGAGAGGGTGGCCTGACCACCGACCCGAGAACCTGATCCGGGTAATGCCGGCGGAGGGAACGGATGAACGAGATCGTGATCGTGATCACCGGGGACGCGCCGCTCGACGAGCGGGCGCTCGCGGCGATCCCGCAGGAGGCGATCGTGATCGCGGCGGACGGCGCGCTCGACCACGCACTCGAAGCGGCGCTGAAACCGGCCGCCCTCGTCGGAGACCTCGACTCGGTGTCGGCCGACGGTCTGGAATGGGCCAGGTCCCACTCCACGATCGAGCAACACGCACCCGACAAGGAACACACCGATACCGAACTCGCGCTCGCAACGGCGGTCGACCTGAACCCGGCGCGGCTGGTACTGATCTCAGGCGGCGGCGACCGACTCGACCACACGCTGGCTGCGATCGGTGCCCTGGGCCACCCGTCCTTGACCAGCGTGCCGCTCATCGAGGGGTGGTGGGGAGCGCAGCAACTCACCGTGGTGCACGGCCCTGGGCGCGCACGCCTCGCACTGCCGGTCGGCACGACGATCTCCCTCATCGCACTCCACGGTGGCTGCGGTGGCGTCACGATCGGCGGCGTTCGCTGGCCGCTCGACGGCGCCGACCTCGCGCCAGCGGTCGGGCTCGGCATCAGCAACGAGGTCACCGATGACGCGATCGATGTGACCGTCACGTCGGGCGTACTGACCATCTTCGTCAACTCCCACCTCGAACCCCGCCCCCTGTCCGAATCGGAGGATTCGTGAAACGCCTGGCCATTGCCGCCTCCCTCGTCGCCCTCGCTGCGTGCAGCTCTGACGAACCGCCATCGCTCACCCTGCTCACCTACGATTCGTTCCCCAGCGGCGACGGCGAGCCGGTGGTCGTCGCACTCGAGGAGTTCACCGCCGAGACGGGGATCGACGTCGAGATCATCAAGTCCGCCGACACGGGCACGATGGTGTCGAGCGCAGCATTGACGGCCGGGAATCCCGAAGCCGACGTCATGTGGGGCATCGACAGCACCTTTCTGTCGCGGGCGATCGACGCAGAGATCTTCGAGCCGTACGAGGCCAACGGTCTCGAAGCGATCCCCGAAGAACTCACGGCGCTCGTCCCCGGTTTCGACGCGACGCCGGTCGACTTCGGTGACGTCTGCGTCAACTACGACATCTCGGCGTTCGCGGATGACGGACTGGCACCGCCGACGTCGTTCGGTGACCTGACCAAACCCGAGTACGCCGGCAAGCTCGTCGTGCAGAACCCGGCGCTGTCGTCGCCAGGCCTCGCGTTCCTGCTCGCCACGATCGCGACGTTCGGCGAGGAGGGGTGGGAGCAGTACTGGCGGGATCTGCGCGCCAACGACGTGTTGGTCGCCAATGGATGGTCCGAGGCCTACTACGGCGACTTCAGCCGCGCCGGTGGTGATCGCCCGCTCGTCGTGAGCTACGGCTCGAGCCCACCGTTCGAGGTGCTCTTCGCCGAGGAACCAATGGCGGAGGCGGCGAGTGGAGTCGTCGAGCAGACGTGCTATCGGCAGGTCGAGTTCGCAGGGGTCCTGCGAGGCACCGACGCAGCCAACGACGCAGGGCAGCTGATCGACTTCCTGATCAGCGAACGGTTCCAGCGAGAGGTCGCGCTCGGCCTGTTCGTGTTTCCCGCCAACTCAGAGGTCGAACTCGAACCCGAGTTCATCCAGTTCGCGACGATTCCCGACGAACCGATCACGATCGACCCGACGCTGGTCGACGCCAACCGCACCGAGTGGATCGAACGGTGGAACGCCGCCGTCCTTCGCTGAATCGGCTGCCGCGCTGGTTCGTCGCGACGGTCGCCGTCCCGCCGACGGTGTTCCTCCTGCTGTTCTACGGGTGGCCCTTCACGACGTTGCTCCTGCGCGGTCTGAGCGGTGATTCGCTTCGTGCGACGCTCGGCCGAACGGACACGTGGCGGGTGCTGTGGTTCACCACCTGGCAAGCCGTTGTCAGCACGGTATTGACGATCGTCATCGGCCTGGCCCCAGCGTGGGCCGTGACTCGATTCGACTTTGCCGGCAGACGGTTGCTGACGAGCACGCTGACCGCTGTGTTCGTGTTGCCGACGGTCGTGGTCGGCGCCGCCTTCGTCGCGATCCTGCCTGACGCCCTGGACCGGAGCGTGTGGGCAATCCTCGGCGCACACGTGGCCTTCAACCTGGCCGTGGTCGTCCGCACCGTCGGCGCCTCGTGGGAACGAATTCCCACCGACCTCGACGACGCTGCGGCAACGCTCGGTGCCGGGCCGTGGCGAACGTTCCGATCAGTGACGCTGCCGCTGCTCCGGTCGGCGATCGCCGCTGCCGCAGCGATCGTCTTCCTGTTCACCTTCACCTCCTTCGGGGTGATCAGAGTCTTGGGTACCGCCGACCGGACGACGGTCGAAGTAGAAGTCTGGCGCCGAGCGACCCAGCTCGGTGACATCGGTGGGGCCGCGACACTGGCCATCGTTCAGCTTGCCGTGCTCGGTCTGCTCGTGGGCTGGACGTCGCGACAGCAGCGGCACCACTCACATCGATTCGTGATCGCACGAGACTCCGGCCGACGCCGACCTGTCGGCGCCGAGCGCTGGGGTGTCGCCATCGCGGTGGCGGTGACAGCGGTGATCGTGGCGGCGCCGCTGATCGCCCTGGTCGAACGGTCGTTGCGGTTCGAGGATGGCTACTCGTTGACGGCGTGGCGATCTCTCGGGAACCAGGAGATCCGGCCGGGCCTGCGGCTCGGCGTCGATCCACTCGGTGCGTTGGAGCGATCGGCTGTGACCGCGTTGTGGGCGACGCTGTTCGCGGTGCTCATCGGCACGGCAGCGGTCGCTGCGATCAGCGCGCTCGGGTCGGGTGGGCGCCGTGCTCGACATCGGCCTGATGCTGCCGCTCGGCACGTCGGCGGTGACGATCGGGTTCGGCATCCTGATCACCTTCGACACACCGCCGGTCGACTGGCGGGCAGCGTGGTGGCTCGTTCCGGTCGGGCACGCGCTGATCGCAGCGCCATTCGTCGTTCGTACCGCACTCGTGGCGATCCGCACGATTCCTCAGGACCAGGCAGCCGCGGCCGCGACCCTCGGGGCGTCACCGATTCGCGCCTGGGTGCACACGGCCCTGCCCGTGCTGAGGCGGCCGTTGGCGGCGGGTGCCGGTCTGGCGGCCGCCATCTCGCTCGGCGAGTTCGGGGCGACGAGCTTTCTGAGTCGCTCGGGTGGCGAGACCCTCCCGATCGCGATCGAGCGTCTCCTCGGGCGCACGGGTCGGCTGTTCCAGGCACAGGCGTTCGCGCTCTCGACGATCCTGGCGGCCGCCACGATAGCCATCGTGATGCTCGTCGACCGCGGGGGTGAGCATGCTCGAGGTTCGTGAGATCTCCGTCTCCTATGGCACCACGACGGCGCTCGACGAGGTCTCGCTCGACGTCGCCGACGCCGAGATCGTTGCGCTCCTCGGGCCGTCCGGCAGCGGAAAGAGCACACTGCTGCGCGTCATCGCCGGTCTGGTTCGCCCCGACCATGGACGGGTCACGATCGGGGGCGAGGACGTTACCGACGTCCCCACCCACCGCCGTTCCGTCGGCATGGTGTTCCAGGACGAGCAACTGTTCCCCCACCTCGACGTCTTCGGCAACGTCGAGTTCGGCCTGAAGATGGCCGGCGTCAAGCCGGCAACTCGGCGAGAGCGGGTCGACGACCTACTCGATCTCGTCGGGCTGGACGGGTTCGCAGACCGAGCGATCGACCGGTTGTCGGGGGGCGAGGCAAAGAGGGTCGCGCTCGTGCGCTCGCTCGCCCCCGCACCCAGCCTGCTGCTGCTCGACGAACCGCTCTCGGGTCTCGACCGAGATCTCCAGTCCCTGGTCGGCGCCGAGATCGCCGCCGTGCTCCGGGCGACGTCGACGACCGCCGTCTGGGTCACCCATGACACGACGGAGGCGGCGGAGGTCGCCGATCGAACGCTGCACCTCGGCCGCCCCTGAGCCCTCGTGGCTATCGTCGGGATCGTGATCGAGGTCGTCGAGCTCACCGCGACCCGAACCCATCCGCTCCGGCGGGCGTTGCTCCGCAACGACACACCGGACGATCGTGTGGAGTTCGACGGCGACGACCTGCCGACCACGTTCCACCTCGGCGCCACGATCGACGGGGCACTGGTCACGATCTCCAGTTGGATGCTGCGACGCTACCCCGACCTCCCCGACCATCCGGGACATCAGCTTCGCGGCATGGCGACACGTGCCGAGGCGCGTGGTTCGGGAGTGAGCGCTCGAGTCCTCGACGACGGCCTGCGTCGCTGCGCCGCCGCCGGCTCGAGCGTGGTCTGGGCACGGGCGCGGGTGCCTGCCCTGACGTTTTACGAGCGACACGGCTTCGAGACCCGCGGCGACGTCTACATCGACCTGACGACGGGGCTCCCGCATCGCGACATCATCCGGTTCGTCTGACCGCGGTGCCGACGGTTTCCGCTCGGGCGCCGACGATCCCTCCACTCACCACGTGGAGCAACCAACAGCAGCCGCACCGAACGCCGGATCGTCGTACTCCCCGGACCTACGCCGCCGGGCCGACGAACTGTGCGAGTTCGCCCGATCGATCGAGCGGACGCTCGTCATGACCCTCGTCGAATCGGGGTCGAGCCCCGCCACCGACGATTCATCACGGTCGGCCGACCACGGGCGGATGTGCGAAGCGATGCTGCAACGTAATCTGCATCAGCTGCATCGAGCCGCCGACGAACTCCGGATCACGGCGATGCGATTCCGTGAGCGAGCCGCCGAGCTCGACGCGGCACAACAGGCGGCCGCATGATCACTGGACCTGAACCCGACATCCGTGCTGGAGACCACGGGCCGCCGAGTGCCCGAGTCCACGACGCGATCGCCGAGCTGGACGAGCTCCGCAGCTCCGATCCGGCGGCCCGATCGGCGATGCACGCAATCAAGCTGACGCGGCTCACCCTGGAGTGCTTCTGGGCACCGACTGCGCCCGGCTCGCAGTAGTTCGTCTCCACGGCCGAGGTTCAGCCTCGAAGCACGGAGTCGGGTCAGAAGAGCCTGGCGGGTTCGAGCCCGTGGATGTCGGTCCGACCCATCAACCATGCGAGACGAGTCGCCGGGTCGGCCGCGAGCGCCGCAGCGGGCAGGCGCGTCATGCCCATCGGTTGCCTCGCGGTCCAGAGCATGCCCATCACGCGCAGTTCGCGTCGGATGTAGTCGTCGGGCATGTCGGCGAATTCCCGGCCGAGACCGAGATCGGTCGCGTGTACCTCGACCTCGCGCTGACGCAGCATGGGAACCTGACGTCTGCGTCGCTCTCCGGGAAGCATCGAGACCGTGCCGGACCAGTCCGTGCAGGACTCGAGAGTGCGCACGACGGCCGCGCTGCAGGCGACGACATCAGCGACCAACTCGTCCCACGGCCGGGCCGCACCGGACTCGATGTCGGCATTCCTGCCCGCCGAACCGTTCGGGTACTGCGGGTGCCCGGCGAGCACCGAAAGCACCCCGTCGCCGTTGCGGGCGATATGGGTCATGACGTGGCCGATCGTCCACCCGGGGAGCCTCGATGCGGCCATTGGGTCGGGTTCCGAGAGGCGCTCCACGTACGCGGTCAGCGAGCGCTCGGATTCGACACACGACGCGATCTCCCGGTCGAGCTCCGCTCGGTCGATCGGCTCGTCGGTTTCGTCCTTCACGGTGAGTGACGTTACCCCCGACGTGGCAGGCTGGTCCGATGCAATCCACGATGCAGTTGGGGATGATCGGGCTCGGCCGAATGGGCGCCAACATGGTGCGGCGGCTGATGGCCGACGGCCACGAGTGCGTCGTCCACGACGTCGAGGCGGCAGCGGTCGACGACCTCGCCGCCGAGGGCGCCACCGCAGCGCACACCATGCAGGAACTGGTCGAGGCACTCACCGCGCCACGCCACATCTGGGTGATGATCCCGGCCGCATTCGTCGGCGCCACGGTCGAACAGCTCGCGTCCCTCCTCGAGCCCGGCGACACGATCATCGACGGCGGCAACTCGTGGTATCGGGACGATGTCGACCGGAGCGGCCCGCTGCTCGACGATCGCGGCATCCACTACCTCGACGTCGGCACGAGCGGTGGCGTGCACGGCCTCGAACGCGGCTACTGCCTGATGATCGGCGGCGACCGAGTCGCCGTCGAAGAGCTGGAGCCGATCTTCCGGTCTCTGGCTCCCGGCGTCGACGCCGCCGAACGGACTCCCGGACGCAACGGCGACCCGCCACCTGAGGAGCAGGGCTGGTTCCACTGCGGCCCGTCAGGAGCCGGCCACTTCGTCAAGATGGTCCACAACGGCATCGAGTACGGCCTCATGGCCGCCTACGCCGAGGGCGTCAACGTTCTGGCCCAGGCCGACATCGGGGCCGAGGACCATGCTGCCGACGCCGAGACAGCACCGCTCGACGACGCGAAGTACTACCGGTACGACATCGACCTCGGCGCCGTCACCGAGCTGTGGCGCCGGGGATCGGTCGTGACGAGTTGGCTCCTCGACCTCACCGCCGAGGCGTACCTCACCGACCCGGGGCTCGACGAGTACTCGGGTCACGTCAGCGACTCGGGCGAGGGCCGATGGACCATCCAGGCCGCCGTCGACGAGGGGGTCCCGGCGCCCGTCCTGTCGGCTGCTGTCTATCAACGGTTCAGCTCGCGAGGCCGCTCGAACACGGCGGACCGGGTGCTGTCGGCGATGCGGGCCGGGTTCGGTGGGCACCGTGAGCGCACGGAGTCGAGCCGGTGATCGACACGACTCAACCACGCGCCGACGCTCTCGTCCTGTTCGGCGCCACTGGCGATCTCGCCAAGCGCAAGCTGTTCCCGGCGCTCTATCACCTCGAGCAGGACGGCGTGCTCGACATTCCGGTGATCGGGGTCGCACGAAGTGACTGGACGGACGAATCGTTCCGTGCCCACGCCCGTGACGCGGTCATTGCCGCCGACTCGCACGCCGATGCCGCCGCGCTCGACCCGCTGTGTCGCCGGCTCGACCTCATTCAGGGCGACTACGCGGACCCGGCCACCTGGGAGGCGCTCCGGGCGACACTGGACCGGCACGACTCGTGCAACGCCGTGTACTACATGGCGATCCCCCCGACGATGTTCCCGGAGGTCGCACGACGTCTCGCCTCGGTCGGCCTCAACGAGCGCGGCCGGATCGTCGTCGAGAAGCCGTTCGGACGTGACCTCGCGAGTGCCCGAGAACTCAACGAGACGCTGGCATCGGTGTTTCCCGAGGAGCGGATCTTCCGCATCGACCACTACCTCGGCAAGGAGAGCGTCGAGGATCTGCTCGTGTTCCGATTCTCCAACACGTTGCTCGAGCCCGTCTGGAACCGGCGATACGTGCGCAGCATCCAGATCACCATGTCGGAGACGATCGGCGTCGAAGGACGCGGTTCGTTCTACGACGGCGTCGGCGCGATCCGCGACGTGCTCCAGAACCACCTCCTCCAGGTGGTCGCCCTGCTCGCGATGGAACCGCCGGCCGGCCCGGACTCGCAGTTCCTGCAGGACGAGAAGGCGAAGGTGATGGCAGCGATGCGCTCGATCGAGCCGGACGAACTCGTGCGCGGCCAGTACGTCGGATACCGCGACGAGCCGGGCGTCGAGGCAGGATCGGCGGTGGAGACGTTCACCGCCGCCAAGCTCGAGATCGACTCGTGGCGGTGGGCCGGGGTGCCGTGGTACGTGCGGGTCGGAAAAGCCCTGACCCAAGCGGCGACCGAGGCCGTGATCGAGTTCCACACACCACCGCGCCTGCTGTTCGACGAAGCCGGGGGACCGCCGCCCGGGCGGAATCTGGTGCGGTTCCGGCTCGGCAAGCAGGACGGTGTGACGTTCGCGCTCCAGGCGAAGACGCCAGGGCCTCATCTCGACAGTCAAGAGGTCGACATCTCGGTCGACTTCGCGGCTGCGCTCGGGGAGCGGTCAGGGGCCTACGAGCGGCTGCTGGGCGACGCGATCACCGGGTCACCGCGAAGATTCGCGCGACAGGACGTCGTCGAGCAGACGTGGCGGATCGTGCAACCTGCGCTCGACGAGCCGGGCCCGGTCCACCCGTATTTTCGTGGATCGTGGGGCCCGAGCGAGGCCGACCGGCTGCTCGACGACGGCGATCACTGGTACGAGCCCAGCGGCTGACGGCACGTCTGATCACGAAGCGCTCCGACCGTCCACTCGCCCCGCACCGCTGTCGGATGGAAGAATCGGGCCATGGACGTCGAGACCGAACTGCAGCCACCGCATTTGTCAGAGTGGGACCGGCCGGCCGGCTCCGACAACTACCACGCGGACGGCCGCCTGCGGAAGAAGTACTACGAGAAGGAGTTGGGGCGCCTCCAGGAGGAGTTGGTGCAGCTCCAGCACTGGGTGCAGCAAGAGGGTCTCCGGGTGCTCGTGATCTTCGAGGGTCGCGGCTCGGCCGGCAAGGGTGGCGTGATCAAGCGCATCAGCGAGCGTACGAGCCCTCGGATCGTCCGGACCGAGGCGCTCCCCAAGCCGACCGAGCGCGAGAGGACGCAGTGGTACTTCCAGCGGTACGTGCCGTTGCTGCCGGCCGGCGGCGAGATCGTGCTGTTCGATCGGAGTTGGTACAACCGCTCGAACGTCGAGTGGGTGATGGGCTTCTGCACCGAGAAGCAGCACGCCGAGTTCCTGCGCACGTGCCCCGAGTTCGAGCGCATGCTCGTGCGCTCCGGGATCATCCTGCTCAAGTACTGGTTCTCGATCAGCTACGAGGAGCAGGAACGGCGGTTCAACGCCCGCAACGAGGAGCCACTCAAGCGGTGGAAACTCTCGGACATGGACCTGGAGGAGCACCGGCGCTACGTCCGCTACTCGATGGCCAAGGACACCACGTTCCAGTACACCGACATCAAGCAGGCGCCCTGGTATGTCGTGCCGTCGGACTGCAAACGACGCGCCCGCCTCAACTGCATGGGCCACATGCTCAAGATGATCCCGTACGAGAAGTCCGTACCCGACCCGGTCAAGATCCCGGCTCGCGAGGACGTGCCCTACATCCGGCCGCCCATGGCCGACCAGACCTTCGTCGACCAGGACTACTGAACGACGCGGGATCCGGGCTCGGCTCGACACCGGCGCCCAGGTGCCCGGCTCGTCTCAGTTGTCGGGTCCGAGTTCCCGAACACCGAGACAGCATGTGGATCCCTGTCACCCTCGCGGCTGCGACGTTCCAGATCCTGCGAACCTCGCGGCAGCACCAGCTGCGGTCGACGATGTCGATCAACGCCGCCGGCTTCGTGCGGTATGTATACGGCGCCCCGCTCGCCCTGGCACTCAGCCTGGTGCTGTTCGCCATGCTGGACCGCGAGATCCCCGAGGTGCCCGCTCGGTTCTGGCCGACCATCGCATCGGCCGGCATCGCACAGATCCTCGCGACGATCGCCCTCCTCGCTGCGTTCCGACAACGCGACTTCGCGGTCGGAACGGTGTACTCGAAATCCGAGGTGCTCATCGTCGCCGCGCTCGGGCTCGTCGGCATCGGATCGGGGCTCGAACCACTCGGCTGGATCGGCGCGGTCCTGGTCACGATCGGTGTGGCGTCGCTGGCGTCTCGGGGCTCGCTGGGGTCACTCCTGCGGAGCAGTGGCGACTCGGCCGCACTGTTGGGGCTGGCGGCAGGCGCCGGGTTCGCGGGTGCCGCGATCGGGATCGGCGTGGCGTCACGCTCACTGACCGGAGCGCCGTCGTTCGACCGAGCGGTCTTCACGCTGACGATGCTCCTGCTGATCCAGACGTCCGTCAACCTCACGTGGTTCCTGGTTGCCGATCCGCGCGAGATCGGCGCCACGATGCGGGCTTGGAAACCGGCCATCTGGGTCGGCGTGTTCAGCCTGCTCGGCTCGATCGGCTGGGCGTGGGCGTTCACGCTCGAGAGCGCCGCAAAGGTCAGGACGCTCGGCCAGGTCGAGTTGATCATGGCGTTCGCGATCGCGCACGTGATGCTGCACGAGCGACACACCCGGGCCGACTATCTGGCCAGTGCCACGGTGCTGGTGGGCGTCGCGATCGTGACGGTGCTCGGCTGAGCGTCAGATGATCAGTGCCCGCACGCCGAGCGCAGCGAGCAGGAAGAAGACGAAGACCGCGATCCCGGCGACCGGGCCGTACTTCTGGTACAGCCACACCGTGACCGACCAGCGGGCCTCGTAGTCCGGGTCGTGCTGCTTGCGGAGCCAGCCGCTGATCGCCATGCAGGGGCATCCCAACAGTGCAACCTGAATGACGATGACGATCGTCAGCACCGCCACGAAGACCGGACCGTTCCACGCCGTCGCACCCATCACGACCAAGCCGATGACGAGCGGCATGTGCACGATGTCGACGAAGTTCGCCATGTACGTGTAGCGCTCGGTGTTCTTCGGCCGTTGCCGAGCCCGATCGGTTGCGGTGCCGCCCACGAAATCAGGCTACGGCCGAAGGCGACGCTTCGACTGCATCCGATGTGGCCGGTCGCTCCGTAGGACATTCAGAGCATCCGGCTCGACACGAAAGGAACCACCCATGAAGCGAGTACTCGCAGGAATCGCAGCGGTCGCAGCCGTTGCACTGAGCGGCGGCACAGCCGGCGCACAGGAAACAACCACCGTCACCCTCCTCCACGGCATCCCCGGCGCCACCGTCGACGTCGCCGTCGACGGCGAGGTGCTGCTGCCGGGCTTCGAGCCCGGAGCCACCCAGGACCTCACGCCGTTCGCCGGCACCTCACTGATGAACGTCGAGGTTCGTCTCGCCGGCACCGAGGACATCGTCATCGGTCCGATTGCCGAACTCGCCGTTCCGGCATCGGGCAACTGGACCGTCATCGCTCACCTCGACGCCGAGGGCACACCAACGATCACCCCATTCGAGAACAACACGGCACTGACCGTCGACGGCGAGGGTCGTCTCACCGTCCGTCACGCTGCGGCCGCTCCTGCCGTCGACCTGGTGGTCGGCGACGCACGGCCCATCGAGGGGGCCGAGAACGGCGACAGCGCCGAGCTCTCGCTGCCCGCCGGTGAGATCGCCGGCGCCCAGCTCGCTCCGGCCGGTGGCGACCCGATCGTCGACGTGCCGACCGTGAACCTGGTCGCCGGCACCGACCTGATCGTGTACGCCGTCGGCTCGCTCGACGACGACACCTTCACGTTCTACACCCAGGAGATCGAGGTCGGCGCAGAGGCCGCCGGCGGCACCGATGACGCCGCCGCAGGCGATGGAACACCGGCGCCGACCGCCGTCAACACCGGCTCGCCGATCAGTGATTCGGTGAATCTGTCGCTGCTCGCCGCGGCGGCAGGCATGCTGTTCCTGGCTGCCGGTGCGCTGACACTCCGCACGGCCAAGAGCCGCTGACCACACTCCCCCGAGACCACCACACGACATGAGCGACGCCCGACCCGACCGCCCAACGGTGGCGGGTCGGGCCTTGCTCGTCGTCAGCTCGGTCGCCGTCCTTGCCGCCATCGGCCTCGCAGTGGCTGCAGTGTGGCCGTCGGAACCCGACGAGCCGGGCGTACTCGACGTCACAACGGTCAGCGCACCGCAGGTACCCGACACCCTCCCGCTGGACACGACAGATCCGGAGGTCGAGCCAGCCGGCGACGACGTCGACCGGGTCGACCCCGAGCCGGCAACGACACCCGTAACCAGCGGCACGAACACCGGCACGAACACCGGCACGAACACCGGCACGAACTCCGGAAGCGAGATCGAACTCTCGCCCCTCGCCGACCTGCTCGGCGTTCCCGGATCGGCCATCCCGCCGGCGGTCGAGCCCCGCGTCCGTCCGACATCGGTCACGATCGACGACATCGAGCTCTGGGGGCCGGTCCGTGCCGTCGGTCTGGAGGCGAACGGGGAACTCGAGGTCCCGGACGAGACCGAGATCGGCTGGTACCGCTACGGGTCGAGTCCCGGCCGCGCGGCGCGACGGTGTTTGCCGCCCACGTCACCTGGAACAGCACGATCGGTCCCTTCGTCGAGCTCGGTGAACTCGAGCCGGGAGCCCAGGTCGAGGTGGCGCTCGACAACGGAGCACTCCGCACGTACGAAGTCGTCGAACGCACCATGTACGACAAGGACTCGCTCCCGCGGGAGCGCATCTGGCGGACGACCGGCGACGAGACGCTGGTCTTGATCACGTGCGGTGGCTCGTTCAATCCCGACATCAACCGATATCGGCAGAACATCGTCGTCTACGCCGTGCCGGTCGAGGCGAGCAGCCTCGATGACCAACGGGCTACGAGCTGATCGAGTCCCGCCGCGGGATCACCACGATGGTCCCATCCGGTTCACGGTGCACGCTGACGCGAACTCCGTAGAACTCGGCGAGCGTCTCCGCGTGGAGTACCGTCGCCGGTTCACCGGTGGCGACCACCGAACCCTCGTGGAGCAACACGAGGCGGTCGCTGTACAGACCAGCCAACGTCAGATCGTGCATCGCGGAGATCACCGTGAGCCCGTGGTCGCGACGGAGCCGGGCGACGAGTTCGAGCGCCTGCTGCTGATGTCCGATATCGAGTGCGCTCGTCGGTTCGTCGAGGAGGAGGATCGGCGCCTCGGTCGCCAGTGCCCGAGCGATCACGAGACGCTGGCGTTCACCGCCGCTGAGATGAGCCAGACGGCGGTCGGCGAAGGCACTCAGCTCGAGCCGTTCGAGCACATCGGCCACCATCGCGTGGTCGTGACGGCTCTCGCTGCCGAAGTAGCCGACGTATGGCGCTCGACCCAGGAGGGCGTACTCGAATCCCGTCATGTCCGCCGGCATCAGCGGGTCCTGCGGGACGTACGCCACGAGCGCGGCCCTCCGGGCTCGCGACCGCAACCCCATCGACGCGCCGTCGACGAGAATGTCGCCTGACGAGGCCACCACACCGGCGACCGCCTTGAGCAGCGACGATTTGCCGGCTCCGTTCGGTCCGATCAACCCGAGCCACTCCCCCGACCTGACGATGTCGGAGAACTCGCGCAGGACCTCGTGCTTGCCGTAGCGCACGCTGATCCGGTCGAACTCGATCGAACTCACCGCGTGACCTCACGTGTGCGCAGCAGCACGATGAAAAACGGAGCGCCGATGAACGCAGTGACCACCCCGATGGGCAGTTCGGCGGGAGCCATGAGCGTCCGGCCGGGGATGTCGGCCAGAATGAGGAACACCGCTCCGAACGCGATCGTCAGTGGGAGCAACCGTCGGTAGCTCGCCCCGGCGATCAACCGCACGATGTGTGGCACGACCAACCCGACGAAGCCGATCAGCCCGCTGACGGCCACGACGGCGGCCGTGCCCAACGTGGCCGCGACCACCACCACCAACCGCACCCGGGTCACGGGCAGGCCGAGTGTGACGGCCTCGTCGTCGCCGACACGCAGCAGGTCGAGATGCCGCCGGTGGAAGAGCAGGACGACACTGCTCAGCACCACGTACGGGAGGACCAGCCGGACATCGCTCCACGACGCTGTCGACAGCCGACCGAGGATCCAGTTGTACACCTCGCGCACGACCTCCGAGTTCCGCTGTAGCACGAAGGTCTGCACGGCGGTCAGGAGCGAGACCATCGCCACACCGGCGAGCACCAGTGTCGCGGTGCCTCGGAGCCCCCCGAACGACGCACCGACGAGGTACGTCATCCCGACGGCACACAGCGCGAACACGAACGCAACCGCCGGGACCGGATCGACGATCCAGCCGTCGCCGACATCGCCCCAGACCGCGATCATGAGCGTGGCACCGAGCCCGGCGCCGGCGGCCGCTCCGAGCAGGTACGGATCCACGAGCGGGTTCCGGAACACCCCCTGGTAGCTCGCTCCGCCGAGCGACAGCATTGCGCCGACCAGGCCGGCGAGCACCACGCGCGGCATCCGGATGTCCCAGATGATGGACCACTCGCGCTCGCTCACACCACTGTCGACGGAAATCAGCGGCAGGTGATCGAGGAGTGCGAGCGGCACGCGCCACCACGGCGGCCCGGCGGGGCCGATCATGGCGCCGAGCAGCACGGCGAGGACCACCGCGAGCGTGGCGGCCGGGAACCAGCCCAGCCCACGATGACGTCGCCGTGTCTGCTCGAGGCCCGACACGTCAGCCGCTCGTACTCATTGCAGCCGTCTCCGCGACGGCCGCGCCGGCGATCTCGAGGTACTCGACGATACGCGGGCCCCAGCGCGACGCCACGTCGTCGTCCATCTCGATCACGGCGCCGCTCCTCACTGCGTCCAGCTGATCCCAGCCCGGGCGTGCGGCCACCGACTCGGCCGAGATGCCGCAGTACTTCACGCACGCCAGGTAGATCAGGTCGGGGTTCTGCTCGATGATGAATTCGGCGTTCAGCTGCGGGTACGGGCTGTCGATGTCGGAGGCGTCGGCGATGTTGACGAGGCCGATCTCGTCGTAGACGGCGCCGATGAACGTGCCGCTGCTCACCGAGAAGTACGTGTCGTCGAGCTCGTGGTAGTAGGTCAGCGGCTCGTCGAGCGCAGGCAGACCGTCCCGCACCTCTGCGATGTCACCCTGCATCTCCGCGACGAGGTCGGCCGCCTCGGCGATGTGCCCCGTCGCCACACCGAGTTGTTCGATCTGGGTGTAGACGTCGTCGAAGCTCTCGGCGACCGGACCTTCCCAATGAACGATCCCGAGTGTGTCGAACTGGGCGAGAAGGCCGGGGTTGGTGCCGTCGGTGATGACGAGGTCGGGCTCGAGGCCGGCGATCGCTTCCACGTTCGGTTCGAACGCCGAGATCCCCTGCATCTTCTCGGCGGCTTCGGCGGGATAGTTCGAGAGGTCGTCGACCGCGAGCACCTGGTCGCCGGCACCGATCGCATAGAGCATCTCCGTCGCGGTCGGCGACAGCGACATGATCGCCTGCGGCACCGCTTCGCCGGCACTCTGGTCCCCGGATGCCTCCGAGGCCCCGGATTGACCCAACGCCTCATCGTCGGTGGCTTCGACGGCTGACGTGTTCGTGGGCTCGTCGCCGTCCTCGCCGGCATCGCTGTCGTCACCGCACGCTGCGAACACGAGTGCGCAGCCGACGAGAACGCCGGCCAGCCTCTGGATCTTCATGGTTGGTTCCTCCGCTTCGGGAGGGCAAGCGGGCCAGAGGCCGGCGAGCCGACCTGCGAACCACCCTTGCCTCGAGGGTCTGGTCATCGCGCGACGGAACGGTCGACCGGGCTCGTCCAACCTCATCGACGTGTGTCGTCGACAGGCCGGAACCACCGTTGCGGGACAGCGCCGGGATCTCACCGGACTTCGCTCGAACCGTGCGGGCGTGACTGTACACCGTGGGGCGCGTTGGCGATGATCGCAATAGGCTCGCCGACCTGATGACTGATGACGCGACCTCCACGACCGACGCCCTGGAAGACGACCCGCGACCCGACGGGCTCCGGTCGGCGGCATCGCTGGTCGTGGTGAACACCGGCAACGGGAAAGGCAAGAGTTCGTCGGCGTTCGGGGTCATGTTGCGAGCCGTGGCCGCCGACTGGCCGGTCGCCGTCGTCCAGTTCGTCAAGAGTGGCGACTGGAACGTCGGCGAGGAGAAGATGGGCCGTCGCCTCGGCGTCGACTGGCACGCGTTCGGACAGGGCTTCACCTGGGACTCGGACGATCTCGACGGCGACAAGGCGCACGCGAACGAGGGCTGGTCGGCTGCCAAGGCCCTGATCATGGCCGGTGAGCATCGGCTGGTGATTCTCGACGAACTGACCTACCTGTGCAGTTGGGGGTGGATCGACCAGTCCGACGTGATCGACACCATCGTCAACCGGCCGGAGCACGTCAACATCGTGGTGACCGGACGCGACGCCCCTGACGAACTGGTCGGGATCGCCGACACCGTCACCGACATGACCGAGGTCAAGCACGCCTACCAGCAGGGAATTCGCGCCAAGCGCGGCATCGACTACTGACACGCGACGACGGCTCAGGTGTTGACGGCGCTGATCGGAGGTGCCCGCTCCGGGAAGCTCGTCGCCGTGGTGGGGCTGACGTTGCGCCTACCATGACGCCATGAGTTCCGGCAACGACTTCGTCGACCGTTTCTACACCCTGCTCGGGACCGGCGACGTCGACGGGGTGGTCGCCCTCTACGCCGCCGACGGCGAAGTCATCCGCTATGACGGCGTCGCCGACACGCCCGACGCGATCGCCTCGTACTTCCGCGGGCACCTCGTTCGGCATCCCGGCTTCGCCCTGCGATCGATCGATCAGCTTCGTATGGCTGACGACGTGTTGATGTGGGACGCGCTCGTCGACACCGACAACGGTGTGCTCCAGACCGTCCACGTCGTCGTGTTCGCCGACGACGGCAGCATCCACCGCCACATCCCCGGCATTCGCGGTTACTGGGGCCAATGATCCGCGACGCCCACGTCGTCATCGGCTCACCACGCTTCGACGACGACGTGACGGCGCTCATCGCCGAACACGGGTTCCGGATCGATGCGATCTTCCCGGCCGATGCTCCCTCGACGGCGATCGTGTCCGGCCACGGTCTCCGGTTGCGACTCGAGCGCTCCGGCCGTGCCGCACCGGTCCGGGTCCACCTGCTGTCCGACGGACACACGGGTTCGACCACGCTTCCCGGCGGATCGACACTCGAGTTCCGACCCTTCACGACGTCGTACGACCTGCCCGACGGCGCGCCGTCACTGACGATCGCCACCGCCGGCGGCAGTTCCGGGGTGGGGCGGGCCGGGATGCGGTATCGCGACCTGATCCCCGACCGGTGGGGCGGCAGGTTCATCGTGTCGCACATCACGATTGCCGCCGGCGGACCGGTCCCCGACTACGTGCACTTCCACAAGATCCGGTTCCAGATGATCTTCGTGAAGTCGGGCTGGGTTCGGCTGGTGTACGAGGATCAGGGCCCTCCGTTCGTGATGCACGCCGGCGACTGCGTGCTCCAACCGCCGGAAATCAGGCACCGGGTGCTCGAGAGCTCACCCGGCCTCGAGGTGATCGAAGTCGGCTGCCCGGCCGAGCACGAGACGATCGCCGACTGGTCGGTCGAACTGCCGACGTCGTCGGTCGAACCCGATCGCGACTTCGGCGGGCAGCGATTCGTGCGCCACGTCGCCGCGGAGGCGAGATATGAACCCTGGCGGTTCAGCGGGTGGGAGCACCGGGACACCGGTATCGGCAACGCCACCGCCGGGCTCGCCGGGGCCCGAGTCGCGCGGCCCATCGGCCCCATGCCCGCCGATCCTGCGGCGATCGTGCACGACACCGAATTCAGCCAACTGGTGGTGTTGACCGGTTCGGTGACGTTCATCGCCGAAGGCGCTCAGCCGGTGGTGCTCGGTGATGGAGACAGCGTGGCGATCCCCGGCGGAACGCGCTATCGCCTGACCGCCCCGAGCGACGAGTGTGAGGTGCTCGACGTCACGCTGCCCGCGGCATTCGCTGTCGGCGGCGGCTGAGCACGCTCATTCCGTCAGCCAGTCGAGCGCCAATGCGGCGGTCCAGGTGAAGTCGTCGGTACCGAGACCGTGACCGGTGACGGGGTCGAAGTACTCGTGGAAGCCCTCGCGCTCCACGAGGTCGAGGGTCGGCGACCGAAGCCGACCGTCGAGCGCTGTGTCCAGCAACCAGTTCAGGTTCACCCACGTCGGACCTCGCCAGTAGGCGACCGGGTCGAACGCCGGGTCACCCGGCGCGGTCGTGGGGAGCGGATACGGCACATCGAAGTCCCGGTCGAGGTTCGACCGAAGCGGTTCTGCGACCGACATCGGAAGATCGACGAGCAGGGGCAGATGTGCCGACAGCACGTTCGGAGCGTGCCGGTGCCCGGTCCGAGCGTCCGTCATCACGAAGCGTCCGAGCGACTCGTCCCAGAGATGATCCACGAGCGCGTCGTGTCGTCGATCACGACGCATCGACGCTGCGGCAGCGAGCTCGGGCTCACCGAGGCCGTCCGCGAGCCGTGCCAACTCGTCATCGGCCCAGGCCAGCATCGCCGACAGCCCCGGGTCGTACACCGCGAACTTCCCGTACCCGAAGCCACCGGCCGCGATCTGCGCGACGACCGCCGCGTACCTGGCGTACTCGTCGTCGGATGGGCGCTGTGACGCCTCGGCGACGTGCTGCGTGTCGACCCGCTCGAAGGGCGGCGCGTCGGCGGGATCGATCGAGCTCAGTGCGATGTCCCACGCCGGGCTGTTGTCCATCCCGCTCTCCCACGGGTGGGCGACGGCGACCAACCCCCATCCGAGCGGGTCGCGAGCCGCGAGGAACCATTCGTGCGATCGTGCGATCGGGGCGAGCAGGGCCCCCAGCCGCGTCCGATCGCCGCCACGGTCGAACACCCGGCGTGCGGCCGCCGCCCACACGGGCGGCTGGCTGATGCTCGAGCGGTCGACGGTTCCCCAGAACGCGGGACCGGGAAAGTACTGGCCCTCCAGATCGTGGAAGCGGATGTGAGGCACCCGACCGTCGGGCCACGCGCCGTCCAGCAGGGTCTCGAGTTCGAGGAGCGCTCGGTCGACGTCGATCGCACACCATCCGATCGCGGCGAACGCCGAGTCCCAGGCCCACTGGTGCGGATACAGGCGCTCGGCGGGCACGGTGTGGCGTCCTCGGTCGTTCGCACGGAGTACGGCCACGGCGCGCTCGGCGAGATCCACGACCCGAGCATCGCAGGTCGGGCGCAGCCGCCAGTAGCCTGCGACCCCGTGCCGATTCCCACGCCTGTCGCCCAGGTCACCCGCGGCTTCGCCATGGGCGCGGCCGACATCGTGCCCGGCGTATCGGGCGGCACCGTCGCACTCGTGCTCGGGATCTACGAGCGGCTCGTCCGCAACATCCACACCGGCGCGCAGTCGCTGCGTGCGCTGGTCACCGGCGACCTCGCCGGATTCCGAACGATGCTGCGCCAGGTCGAGTGGGTCTGGCTGCTGTCGCTGCTGGGCGGTGTGCTGCTCGCAGTCGCGGCGCTGTCGTCGATACTCGAAGGTCTGCTGCACGACTACCCGATCCGGATGGCCGCCCTGTTCTTCGGCCTCGTGGTCGGATCGTCCACGATCGCATGGCGCATGATCCGCTCGATCGGTACCCGGGAGCTCGCCACGATCGCCGGCGTGGCCGTCGTGCTGTTCCTCGTGCTCGGCCTGAAGAGTGACACCGAGGTCGCCGAGGGCACGGCTGAGATCGTCACCGAGCCGTGGTGGGTGTTCTTCCTCTCCGGCGCGCTGGCGATCTGCGCCATGATCCTGCCGGGGATCTCCGGCTCGTTCATCCTGGTGCTGATCGGGATGTACACCGAGGTGCTCGGCGCAATCAACGATCGCGACGTTGCCGCCCTCGGTGCGTTGGCCGCCGGATGCGTCGTCGGCCTGGCCCTGTTCTCGTCGGTGCTGACCTGGGCGCTCGATCACCACCACGACCTCGTGATCGCGGCGATGGTCGGACTGATGCTCGGGTCGTTGAGGGTGCTGTGGCCGTGGCCGGGCGGCACCAACACCACTGACCTCGCGGCCCCGAGCGGCGACGTCGCTGTGCCGGTTCTGCTCGCGATCGTCGGGGCCGCCGTGGTCATCGGCGTCGAGTTGGTGGCCGTGCGCACGAACCACGACCCCGTGCACATCGCCGACGAACTCCCCGCCTGACCACCCGATCGCTTCTCAACCGATCGTGCCGGTGTGACGACGTGCGTCGACCACCCGGCCACGTCACTGCCGAGCCCAGGGCACCACGCCGGGCCGTGCGACCAACGGCTCTAGCGACCCGACCGGGAGCGACGCACGATGACAGCGGACATGGAGGTCGATCATGGAACGGATCTCGGCGGGCACCGATGGATCCGATACGTCGGTGGGCGCGATGCCGTGTGCACGTGGCGTCTCGGAGCGAACCGGTGCCCAGGAGCGGGAGAGTTGATCTGCTGTGGTCCTGCGTCTCAGTGAGCTGCTGGAACGTATCCGCCCGACCGGGGCACCAGGGGCGCCGGCGGGCGGCGACCAGCTTCGCGACAGCCAGGCAGCCACGGAGATCGCCGACATCACCCGCATCCTCACGCGATTCGAAGCCGAGACCGACGAAGAGATCTCTGCAGCTCGCGAACGTGCCGACCAGATCCGTGCGACGGCCGAACGTCAGGTCCGACGCATCCGTGACGACCTCCCACGTGCCGTAGCCGACGCGCGTGGTGCCGGTGCCGCAAGCTCCGCCCGCCAGACCCAGGTCGAGTTGGACCGGATCGCGCACGACACCCACGGCGAGATCGACCGGCTCAGCGCACGCGCCGCCGAGCTGCCGCGGCTCGTCGACACAGCCATGGCCGTCATCCGCGAGGAGCTCATGCCGCGATCGACGCAGGGCCGACCGAGATGAGCATCGGATGGGTCGCGGCGACCACGCGGGGCCGAGCCCTGTTGCATCGGAGCATCGGCGCCGAGGGTGCACGGGCCATCGCGACCGCGACCACCTGGCCGGACGCCCGAAACCGGCTCGTGACGACGATGTACGGCGCCGGTTCGGCGCGGGACGCCGATCGAGCGACCGCCCGTCGGGAAGCCGCTGCCGCGACGACGTGGCAACTGCGCGTCCTGTCTGGTTGGTTGCCGCTCGAAGGTGCGCGCCTGGCGCGCCTGGCGGTGGCGCCGGTGGAGATCGCCAACATCGAACATCACCTGGCCCGGCTCGCCGGCTCGCCGGCGCCGAAGCCGATCGCACTCGGGACGCTCGGCACCGCATGGCCTCGGATTTCGAGCACGACGTCTCCAGATCAGGTGCGCAGCATGTTGGCCCGGTCGGCCTGGGGCGATTCCGGTGGATCCGCCCGAACAGCCATCCGGCTCGGCCTCCGGGTGGCGTGGGCACGTCGTGTTGTCGACGTGGCGCCCGACGCCCGACTCTGGGGACACGGTGCGATCGCCAGCCTGATCGCCCGCGAACGATTCGTCTTCGACCGCGACGTCAACGACATCACTGGTCACGCCATCGACCAACTCGTCGGTCGTCGATGGCGGCGGGCGACCACGGTCCCCGATCTGGCCGATCGTCTCCCCGGCTCGGCGAGTTGGGCGCTCTCCGGCATCACCACAGCCGATGACCTGTGGCGGTCGGAGATCGCGATCGTGCAGAGAGTGGCTCGCGATGCGGATCGGATCGCTGCGTCAGGTCGCCACCGCAGCAACACCGTGGCTGCCATCATGGCGCTGCTCCTGGTCGATCTGTGGCGGGTGACGTCGTCGATCGAAGCGGCCGGTCGGGGCCCGGTCGGGGTGGAGGTTGTCGATGCCGTCGCGTAGCAGACTGCTCCCGACAGCGATGCGACGGACTGCCATCGTCGCTCCCGACAGCCACCTGCGCCGTGTGCTCGTCGAGGTCGCCGACCTCGGTCAGTTCGAGTCGGACCCACTCGACGCAACCGATCCCGGCCCGGTCGACATCGTGTTCGAACGCGTTGCGGCAGGACGAACCGATGTCAGCCCTCGACTTGCGGTCGACCCGGTCGATCCCGATGACCTGGTGTCGAGGGGCGAGCTGGGCCTCCTCAGCGGAGAAGCCGAACTCGAACGCCATGCTGCGTCCGTACGACATACCGGCAGGTGCTCGATACTTCCGGGCTGGATCCCCAGTGACCAGATCGGGTCGGTCCGGGCGGCCGTCGCACCATACGGGGGCGCCGTCGTCGACTTGCCGGGCAGACGGGGCATCGTCCCGCCGACGGCACATGCCGACAGTGCGGCAGGCACGGCGTTCCGGCCCTTGGTCACGACCTACGCCACGGTGCCGTATCGCGATATCGACCCGACGTTGTTCGCCGCGTTCGCCTACATGCTGATGTTCGGGATGATGTTCGGTGACGTCGGGCACGGCGTTGCGATCGTCGCGCTCGGCGTTGTCGCCCTCGTCGCACAGTCCGAGCGCTGGCCCGACGTTCGCCGAGTCGCGCCGTTCCTGATCGGCGCCGGCGTGGCGGCGACTGCGTTCGGGTTCCTGTACGGCGAGGCGTTCGGTCCGACCGGGCTGGTGCCGACCTTGTGGCTGCGACCGCTCGACGAGCCCGAACGGCTCCTGATGGCAGGGCTCGTCGTGGGTGGTGTGCTGCTGGCGATCACCTCGGTCGCCGCGTCGGTCAATCGATGGCGCGAGAGCGGACCGACGCTTGCGTTCTACGACGCGGCTGGCATCGCCGGTGCGCTGTTGCTGTTCGGGTTCGCAGGGGTCGTCATCGGCATCGCGACATCGACGCACTGGCTCTGGCAGGTCGGCACGGCGACGGCGGCCATCGGGACCGTGCTCACCTTCATCGGCTTGTTCGTGGGCGCCGGCTCGGGGGCCTCAGGACTCGCAGAAGCGGTCGTCGAGATGTTCGACACGATCCTCCGGCTCGGATCGAACACCGTGTCGTTCACCCGACTCGCTGCGTTCGGACTCACCCACGCCGTCATCACCGAAGTCGTCTGGGACGGCGCCGTCAGCCTGTGGAACCGCGCCGCATTGCTGGCGGGGATCGCGGCGGTCGCGTTGTTCGCCATCGGCAATCTGGCCGCATTCGCGCTCGGGGCACTCGTCGGCGCGATCCAGGCACTCCGACTGGAGTACTACGAGTTGTTCTCGCGCCTGTTCGTGTCGCAGGGGCGCCCGTTCCGACCGTGGCACGTACCCGCACAACGACTGGAGACACCATGAACCCCTGGATGCTCGCTCTGATTCTCGCCGCTCCGATCGGTGTCGGATTCGCTCTCGCGAGGGGCCGACCTCCCCGGACGATGCGGCGCCTCCTCGTCGGTTCGCTCGCCGCTACGTTCATCGTTGCGCTCGTCGTACTCGTCGCGGCGTTCTCGGCGACCGGGGGGACGCGGGTCCAGGCGGACCCTGTTGCATCCGACCGGGCCGTGCCGGCGGTTCAGACCGTCGAGAGCACTCCGGTCGACAGCGGATCCGCCTTCATCGGCGCTGCGATCGCGGTCGCGGCGTCAGCCATCGGCGCCGGCATCGCCATCGCCTACGCCGGGTCGGCAGCACTGGCCGCGGTGAGCGAGCAACCTGACCTGTTCGGCCGGGCGATGGTGGTCGTCGGTCTCGCCGAAGGTGTGGCGATCTATGGCCTCATCGTCGCCGTGCTGATCCTGGGGAAGGTGTGAATGCCACGTGAGCACCGTGATCGCGATCGGCGACAGCCATGAGCTCCAGGGTTTCGCACTGGTGGGCGCGATCGTCGTTCGCGCCCGGAACGACGCCGAAATCGAGCGGGCGTGGAACGACTGTGCTGACGACGCGGGCCTCGTGATCCTGACCGCGATCGCGGCGCACACGCTCCAGGAACGGCTCGACGAACAACCGGACGTCCTGACGGCGGTGCTTCCATGACCGCGACCACACACGACGACACGGCCCCACGACGCACCGCACAGGATCTGGAACCAGTTCGACTCGCCCTCCTTGCCGACGCCACGGCCGAGGCCGACAGGATCACCGCCGCGGCCCGTCAGGAGGTTGCGGCGATCATCACAGGCGCCGAACACGAACGCGACGCAGAGATCGAACGAGTGCGTCAACGGAGCGAGTCGTCGGCTCGTACCCATGCGCGGAACACACTCGCACGCGCCCGGAACGAGGCCCGCACGGTGGTGCTCCATCAACAAGAAGCGCTTCGACGACACCTCATCGATCTCGTGCGGGCCGAGGCGCTGGAACTGCGGAACGACCCCCACTACCCCGAAGTGCTCGATCGATTGGAGTCGATGGCGCGAGCGCAGCTCGGCAACGACGCGACGATCGATCGCGACCCCGATCCAGTCGGCGGGATCATCGCCGACCACGGGACCCGCCGAGTCGACTACAGCCTGCCTGCGATCGCGGACCGGGCCGTCACCGCAATCGCGGAGGAGGCGGCCCAGCTGTGGACGTGACTGCGCCGACCGGTCGAGTGACCCGGGTCAACGGACCCGTCGTGCACATCTCCGACCTCCACGATGTCGTTCGCTTCGAGTACGTCGAGGTCGGAGAACGACGTCTGCCCGGCGAGATCATCAGCATCGATCGGGACCGGGTCATCGCCCAGCTCTACGAGTACACCGGCGGTCTGTGTGTCGGGCAAGCAGCCTGGGCCAGCGGACACCCCCTGACCGTGGAACTCGGTCCCGGCCTGGTCGGCGGAATCTACGACGGTCTGCTGCGCCCTCTCGGCGACGCCGACGAGTTCCTACCGACGCGCGGCATGCTTCGACCGGCGGCCACCGACCACCGATTCGAGCCCCTCGCCGAGCCGGGCACCATCGTTTCCGATGGTGACGTACTCGGATCGATCGTGACGCGGGCCGGATTCGAGCATCTGGTGCTCGTACCGAGAGGTCGGTCGGGCCGGCTCGATCAGATCGCCACCGCCGACACGTACCGCTCGACGGACACGATCGCGACGATCGCCGGCAACTCGGTCGGCATCGTCACGCAGTGGCCGATCCGCCACCCACGCCCGTACGTCGAGCGACGCCCCGACCGGCAGCCGTTCGTCACCGGACAACGTGCGCTCGACGTCCTCGAACCGATCGCGAAGGGCAGCAGTGCGACCGTGATCGGCGGTTTCGGCGAGGGCAAGACGATCCTGCTCGAGCAAGTGGCCAAGTGGGGCGACGCCGATGTCATCATCTACGTCGGGTGTGGTGAACGGGGCAACGAGTTGGCCGACCTGATCGACGAGTTGAGCCAGCTCGTCGACCCCCGTACCGACCGGCAACTCCTCGAACGAACCATCATCCTCGCGAACACCTCCAACATGCCCGTCATGGCCAGAGAGGCCAGCATCTACACGGCAGTGACGGCCGCCGAATACTTCCGCGACATGGGCCTCCACGCCGTGATCATCGCCGACTCGACCTCTCGGTGGGCCGAGGCTCGCAGAGAGCTGGCGAACAGGACAGGAGCGATCCCTGCCGAGCAGGGCTACCCGGCCGACCTCCCTGCGTCGCTCGCCGCGTTCTACCAGCGCGCCGGTCGGGTCACCACCGTCGGAGGGCGGGACGGAACGGTCACGATCGTCACCTCGGTCTCGCCACCCGGCGGCGACGTGACCGAACCCGTCGCCGCCCACACCCAACGATTCGTCCAGGCTGTCTGGGCACTCGACCGCGACCTTGCGTACGCCCGCCACTACCCCGCAGTCAGTTGGCGCAGTTCGTTCTCACGCGACGGAGATGCGGTGGCACGGTGGTACGCCGCGAACGGCGATCCGGAGTGGGCGAGTCGGCGGGCACAGCTCCAGTCCCTCCTCAACGAGGCCGATCGGCTCCAAGGCATCGCCGATCTCGTCGGACTCACCGCTCTGCCGACCGACGAGCGCCTCGCGTTGCTGTATCGCGAGGCTCGTCCGCGAAGTGGTCCTGCAGCAGAGTGCGCTGAGTGACAACGACGCATCGTGCTCGCTCGGCAAGCAGGCCGCGCTCGACGCAGGCCGTCCTCGACATCGGGAACGCGGCCCGGTCCCTCGGGCGTGCCGGCGTGCCCGCCAGCGTGATCGAAGGATTCGAGTTCGGGCCCCTGATCCGCGCCAAGGATGCCACCGGACCGGACGATGCCGACGGAGTCCGTCGAATCACCACCGAGATCCTCACGTCACTCGAAATGCTGTCGACATGAGTTCGACGTCCGTCTCACAGATCTCGCGCCTCCTCGCCCCGGTGCAGGCGACGTCGGTCGACCGCGTCGACGGGCCGCTGATCTTCGTCACCGGCGTCGAGGGTGTCGGTTGGGACGAGTACGTCGAGATCACCCTGCCGGACGGAACGATCCGCCATGGGGTCGTCGTCGAGATCGACGACGACCTCGCGATCGTCCAAGTGTTCGAGGACACCGACGGCATCGGTGTCACCGGCAACCTCGTCGCGTTCACCGGATCCCCGCTGGAGATCCCCGTCTCGGATCGGTGGCTCGGCCGGATCAGCAACGGCCGCGGTCGGCCGCTCGACGGTGGTCCGCCGGTCACCGGTTCGCAACGGCGTCCCGCATCGGGCACGACGATCAATCCGGCCCATCGTGACGTCCCCCGTGACCCGGTGCTGACCGGGGTCTCGGTCATCGACGGGCTCGCCACCCTCGTACGAGGTCAGAAGCTTCCGATCTTCTCGCTCGGCGGGCTTCCCCACCTCGAACTCGCGATCCAGATCGCAGCGCAGGCAACCGTGGACGGCGCCGACTTCCGTGTCGTCTTCGCCGGTATCGGTGTCACCAATTCGGACGCCGACCTCGTACGCGAGGGACTCGAGGAACGCGTGCGCAGTGGCGAGGCGGCATTGTTCATCAACACCGCCGACGATCCCACGATGGAGCGGATCCTCACCCCTCGGCTCGCGCTGACCGTCGCCGAGCATCTCGCCTTCGATCTCGGGCAGCACGTGCTCGTCATCCTCACCGACATGACGAGCTACTGCGATGCCGTCCGCCAGCTCTCGGCGGCGCGGGGCGAGGTTCCGAGCCGACGGGGGTACCCCGGATACCTCTTCAGCGATCTGGCCGGCATCTACGAACGCTGCGGTCGTCTCAAGGGCCGCCCCGGTTCGATCACCGAGTTGCCCGTCCTGACGATGCCGGCCGGCGACATCACCCATCCCGTGCCCGACCTCACGGGCTACATCACCGAGGGCCAGATCGTGCTCTCCGCCGACATGTATGCCCGGTCCGTCTCGCCACCGGTCGACGCGTGCTGTCATCGCTCTCGCGCCTCATGCGGCGAGGCGCCGGTCCCGGACGCACCCGCGACGACCATCTCCAGATCGCTGCCCAGCTCCTCGCGCTCCTGGCCCTCGCCCGGCGTGCCGAGGAACTGGCCGCGCTGATCGGCAACGATGCACTCTCGATGACGGAACGGCGATATCTCGAATTCGCTCATCGGTTCGAGACCGACTTCGTCGACCAGGGCCCACATCAGGACCGCAGCCTCGACGACACGCTCGACCGGGCGTGGCAGATCGCGACGATCGTGCCGCTCCGTGAACTCACCATGGTCACCACCGAGCAGATCAGCGAACACGGCGGCGCACCACCTGATGACCGGACTCGATTCGAGGAGCTCCCGTGACCATGTCGGCGTCGACCCGAACCCGCGACGGTCGCCTCCGGTTGGTCGCCCGGCTCGAACTGGCGCGACACGCCGCCGACCTGCTCCACAGCAAGGAACAGGCGCTGGAGCGCGAGCGAATTCGACTCGAAGGGTATGCACACCGCGCCGAAACCGAATGGCGGCGCCGATGCGAGGAGGCGGCAACCTGGTTGGTGCGAGCGCGCACTCTGGGCGCCAGCGACGAGATCAGTGGGCTGATCGATCGGGGCCCGCCACCAGCGACGGTGACGATCGGCTGGCAGACCTCCATGGGCATCGTCTACCCAGCCGGTGTCGAGTGCACACCGGGGGACCCACCGACGCTCGTGTCGACCGCAGCCCTCGGACCGGCGCTCGACGCCTACCGTCGGAGTCTCGGTGCCGCTGCGACCCACGCTGCCGCGAGTGCGGCGGTGCGTCGGCTCGACGCCGCGCTCGCCGCCACCCGTCGCCGCCGGCGAGCGATCGAGCAACGGTTGGAACCTCGGCTCGAAGCGGCGCTGCACGAACTCGACCTCCATCTCGACGAGCTCGATCGGGAAGAAGCGGTCCGCGTGCGCGTCGCCACCAGTTCGAAGGGACCGACACGGTCGTGATGAAGCGCATCCTGGTCGCCGTTGACGACTCGCCTCCTGCCCTGGCGGCAGCGCGACTCGCCATCGAGCTCGGCCGTGCACCATCGACGAAGCTGAATTTCGTCACCGTCACCGAAGTCGATCACGACCCGGAGGTCATCCTCAACCACATTGCCTCACTCGCTGCCGACGCCGGCTTGACCCCGACCCTCACGGCGGTTCACGACGGTGAGCATCCCTTCGAGATGCTGCTCGACGTGGCCCGAGGCTGGGGCGCCGACCTGGTCGTCATGGGACGCTCCGACAAACGTCGACCCGGCGCTCCGTACGTCGGCAGTCAGACCGAGCACCTGCTCGAGTTCACCGACATCCCGGTGCTCGTCGTCCCCGACCGGTCGCCGGAACGGCCGCTGTCACCATGACGAAGTGACTCGGGAGGCGTTCGGCCCGGAGGTGCGTTCGCACGACCCGGTCCAGCGTCGTGAGGCGGGGCAGGGCTGCGAACGTGTCGTTCCTCGAATCGGCGGGCGACCAGGCGTGTGTCACCAGAGGTCCTTCGGCCGTAGTCGGGCGAGCCGAGACGACAGAAGCTGATGTCATGGCCGACTTCGCAGCAGCCTCGACGCTGACGTTCATCGGTGGCGCCCAGACCGTGACCGGCAGCAAGACGCTCCTGGACACACCTGGCGGGCGGGTCCTGATCGACTGCGGATTGTTCCAAGGTCGCAAGAAACTGCGCCTGCAGAACTGGGCACCGTTGCCGATCTCGCCGGAGAGCATCGACTCCGTCATCCTCACGCACGCGCACATCGACCACTGCGGATACATCCCCAGACTCGTCAAGCAGGGTTTCCGCGGTCCCATCTACTGCACCGAAGGCACCCGCAGGCTCGCCGAGATCGTGCTCCCCGACAGTGGACATCTCCAAGAGGAGGAGGCAGATTTCGCGAACCGGCACGGCTTCTCCAAACACGATCCGGCGCTGCCTCTCTCTACCCGCGCCGACGCGCTGGCATGTCTCGACCAGTTCGACACCGTCCCCTTCGACAGCCCTCGACGACTGCTTCCGACGGTCGAGGCGACATGGCGCCGAGCGGGCCACATCCTCGGCGCCGCGTCGATCGGCCTCCACCTCACCGACCATGACACACGCGTGACCTTCAGCGGAGATCTCGGTCGCTCCACGCATCCACTCCTGCTCGCGCCCGCACCTGTCGGCCGGGCCGACGTCATCGTCACCGAGTCGACATACGGCGACGAGAACCACCCTGAGGGTCACCCCGAAGAACGGATCGCCGAGGTGGTCAACCGGGCCGCCCGGAACGGTGGCGTCGTGCTCATCCCGTCCTTCGCCGTCGATCGCACCGAGATCGTGCTCTGGCACCTCGACCGACTCGTCAGAACCGGAAAGGTGCCGGATCTTCCGATCTTCGTCGACAGCCCGATGGCGAGCCGTGCCCTCGACGTGTACCGGGCCGAAGTCCGCAACGGATCCCCGGAAATCCGCCCGGAACTCCACGGCCACGAGCTGTTCCACTCGATCGAGCTCACCGAGACTCGAACCGTCCAGGAATCCAAGGATCTGAACGCCCGACGTGGGCCACTGATCATCATCTCGGCGTCAGGCATGGCGACGGGTGGACGGATCATCCATCATCTCGCCCGTCGCATCGGCGACCATCGCAACGAAGTGCTGCTCGTCGGCTTCCAAGCTCCCGGCACCCGGGGCGATCTCCTGCGATCCGGCGCGCGCCATGTCAAGCTGTTCGGCCACTACTACCCCGTTCGGGCCGAGGTCACGTCGATCGCGCTGTCCGCGCACGCCGACCAGACCGACTTGGCCGACTGGGTCCACAGCGCCTCCCCGCCACCCGAATTGATCTGTGTCAACCACGGAGAGCCCGCCAGTTCGGCCGAGCTGATCGACGTGCTGTACGACCGATTCGGCCTCACGGCCGTCGCACCATACCCAGGCGAACGCGTCCGCCTCGACCCCCGGGCATCGAGCCTGTCAGGCATGCCATGAGCCGAATCATCGTCGTCGGAGTCCTCGACATGGACCTCCACCTGTTCCACTCCACCAGCCCCTGAATCGCAGATCGTCCTCGAGCGATTCCCAGGACAGGTCGGACAAGTCCGGCCCGTCGACCAACGTGCTCCTGCCGGTCAAGGCTTCGATCGATGCCGGTGTCGACCACGGCGCCACCGACGACAGCGCCGGTGGCGGAACGTCGGCCCTCATGCCGGGTGCTGAGCGTCGAGGAGTCGGCAAGATCGCCGCTGCTGTCGGTGTGTCGTCATCGGCCGACGGCGACACGGAGCAGTCGACCGGGTAGTGCGAGGACAGCACGCAGCGCGTCGAGGGCTCCGTTGACGGAAATGCCGACGATTCGGAAGAAGACCAACAGCAGCCAGACGATCAGGGCGACCAGGGCGACCAGAGCCAAGGGCCAGGAGTGAACGTCGGACCCGCTCCCTGCCCGGACCGGCATCGACGACGGGCTAGATTCGCGGTCTGGCCCGTCGGCGATTGGGGACACTGACATGGCGATCGAACCGTTGACGCCCGACTTCATCGACCACGCCTGGCAGCCACTCTCGTCGGCCATGCTGCACGACGGGTTCGTCACGCTGGCGTGGCCCGATGGCGCCACGTTCGAGGCGTACTCGCTGTGGCTCGCGGAGAACGCCGACGGCTACGGGCTCGAGCCCCGTGTTCGCGAGTCGACGATCGAACCCTCCGACTTGCCCGCGGCCGAATCACTCGTGTCGGCGATCGTCGATGACGACGGTGCACTGCTGCTCCGTTGGGTCGACCGAGATCGCGTCCGGGTCCACCCGGGCTGGCTCCGGTACGTCGCCGACGACCACCATCTGCCGGCCAGCACACTTCCGCCGGCCACGCCGTGGACAGCCGGCGATTTCGCCCAGCCGCCGACGATCGACGGGTCCAACATCCTCGACGACGAATCGGTGATGGAGAGCTGGCTGAACCTACTCGTGGGGCACGGCATCTGCCGACTTCACGACACCCCGGCCGATCCCGACTTCCTCGGGCGGCTCATCGGCACCGTCGGACCGATCCGCGACACCAACTTCGGGCACGTGTGGAGCGTGCGGTCGGCCGTCGAGCCCGACTCGACGGCCAACACCGGTTTGGACCTCGGTCAGCACACCGACCTCCCCACCCGAGAAGTCCCACCCGGCTATCAGTTCCTGCACTGCATCGAGAACACGGTCGAGGGCGGGTGGTCGCGTATGAGCGACGGTCTCGCAGTCGTCGCGGCACTCGAGACCGAGCACCCCGATGCCTACGAAGCGCTCACGACGTTCGAGTGGGTGTTCGCAAATCGCTCCCGCGACGCCGAGCACCGCTGGATCGGTCCGATCATCGACCATGGCTCGCCGCGCCAGCCGCTCACGCTGCGGGCGTTCTACCCGGTCCGCAGCGCACCCCACATGCCGCCCGACGACGTGCCGCGTGCCTACGAGTCGCTCCGCGTCTTCGCAGCGATCGCACGCGACCAGCGCTTCCAGATCCGCTACCCGTTCCGGCCCGGCGATCTCGTGGGGTTCGACAACCGGCGCATCCTCCACGGGCGGGACGCGTTCGAGGGCGACGGCGCCCGGCACCTGCGAGGCTGCTACGCCGACCACGACGATCTGTACTCGCGACTGCGCGTCCTGCGTCGCCCCCGTCAACCAGCCAACGAGGTACCCACATGAGTTCCGTCTTCATCACGTGCGCCGTCACCGGCAGCGGCGACACCGTCGGTAAGAGCGACAAGGTGCCGTTCACGCCCGAGCAGATCGCGAACGACTGCATCGCGGCGGCTCGCGCCGGTGCCGCGATCACCCACATCCACGTCCGCGACCCGATCACCGGTGCGCCGGCCAGACAGCCCGATCTGTACGCCGAGGTCGTCGAGCGGATCCGGGCGTCCGACGTCGACGTCGTCGTCAACCTCACGGCCGGCATGGGCGGCGACCTCACGCTCGGGTCGGTCGAGCAGCCGCTCCCCCTGGACGATGCCGGTACCGACCTGGCGGGCGCGACCGAGCGCCTCGAACACGTCCGGCGGCTCCGGCCCGAGATCTGCACGCTCGACTGCGGCTCGATGAACTTCGGTGAGGGCGACTACGTGATGACCAATACCACCTCGACGCTCAAGGAGATGGCGCGCCAGATCCAGGAACTCGGTGTCCGGCCCGAGATCGAGGTGTTCGACACCGGGCATCTCTGGCAGGCGAGATCGCTCGTGGACGAAGGTCTCATCGACGATCCGGTCATGGTGCAGCTCTGCATGGGCGTGCCGTGGGGCGCGCCGACCGACATCAACACCTTCATGGCGATGGTCAACAACATCCCCGCCGGCTGGACGTTCAGCGCGTTCGGCATCGGGCGCAAACAACTCGAGTACGTCGTGCTCACCACGATCGCAGGTGGGAACGTACGGGTCGGCCTCGAGGACAACCTGTACCTCGGCCGCGGCCGACTCGCGAGCAACGCCGATCTCGTCACACGGGCGGTCGAGATCATCGAGCGCATCGGTCACACGGTGATGGGCCCCGACGACGTCCGTTCCGAGCTGAAGCTCACGAAGCATGGCTGACACGCCGCTCCGACACGCGGCCGCGATCGGCTGCGGCGTCATCGGCGCCGGTTGGATCGCCAGGTTCCGACTCAACGGGGTCGATGTCACGGCGTTCGACCCCTCACCCGACGCCCGACGGATCATCGATGCCGTCCACGACAACGCGCTGCTCGCGTGGCGTGAACTCGATCTGGAGCCGGAGCCCGACGAGATCGGTTCACTGACGGTCTGCGATTCGATCGAGCGGGCAGTCAACGGCGCCCAACTCGTGGTCGAGAGCGTGCCCGAGCGACTCGATGTGAAGCATGCGACGCTCACGGCGATCGATACCGTGGCAGCACCCGAGACGCTGATCGCATCGTCGACATCGGGTTTCCGACCGACGGTGCTCGCCGAGCCGCTCGGCCGGCCCGAACGGTTGATCGTCGGACATCCGTTCAACCCCGTGTACCTGCTTCCGCTGGTCGAGGTCGTCGCCGGTGAGCAGACCGACGAACGCTCTGTCGAGCGGGCGCTCGGCTGGTACCGGTCGCTCGGCATGCACCCGCTCCGCGTGCGGGCCGAGATCGACGCGCACATCGCCGATCGTCTGATGGAGGCGGTGTGGCGCGAAGCACTGTGGCTCGTCGACGACGGCGTGGCCACGACGGAGGAGATCGACGACGCGATCCGCTACGGCTTCGGTCTGCGATGGGCCCAGATGGGTCTCTTCGAGACCTACCGGATCGCCGGGGGCGAAGGCGGTATGCGGCACTTCATCAGCCAGTTCGGGGAATGCCTCTCGTGGCCGTGGACGAAGTTGATGGACGTCCCCGACCTCGACGACGACCTGATCGACAGGATCGCCGATCAGTCCGACGCGCAGTCGGGCCGGTTCGAGGTCCGCGAACTCGAACGCATCCGCGACCGCAACGTCGCCGCGATGCTCCTCGCGCTGGAGCGCAACGACTGGGGCGCCGGCCGGACGGTTGCGGCACTCCGAGGATTGCTGCGACGGTCGGCGCCTCAGCGGTAGAGCCCTCCGCTCAGGTACTTGAGACCCGAGTCGGGTTGCAGGGTCGCGACCGCACGGGTTCCGGAGGCCGGTCAGGACCATCAGTGCATCGTCGCCCAGCCGCAGCACCGTGCCGGTCGGGAGATCGAAGATGTCGATGCCCGCACTGGCACGACGTCGACCGGCGGCTTGGAGAACGTGTGCGTTGCGCTGCGGTGGACCGCGACGACGCGAGCGTCGGGGAACGATTCGTCGGACATCGTCCGAGTCTCCTTCGCAACGACGTCGACCGGCAAGCTGCGATACGGTCCGGCCGTGACGTACGCGGTGATCGCGCAGGACTCGATCGGATGGGTCACCGAGGCGCAGATGGTCGAAGTCGACCGGGCGATGATCGACGACCTGGGAATCAGCCTGCTGCAGATGATGGAGAACGCCGGGCGCAACCTCGCGCGAGTGGCCATCGACCTGCTCGATCCATCTTCTGTGTGGGTCGCTGCGGGTTCGGGTGGCAATGGTGGTGGTGGCATGGTGGCGGCACGGCACCTCGCCAACGCCGCCGTCGATGTGACGATCACCACGACCCGACCGGCCGACGACCTGGCGGGTGTCCCGGCACACCAGCTCGGAATCCTGCAACACATGGGCGTTCGCTCCGCCGACGGGCCGGTGACCTGCGATCTGGCGGTCGACGCACTCGTCGGGTACTCGCTCCGTAGCGCACCGCGAGGTCGAACTGCCGAACTCACTGCCGGGTTCGGCGGTGGTGTGCCGTCGCTGTCGCTGGATGTCCCCAGCGGTGTCGACATGCCGACCGGCGAGACGCCCGGAGCCTTCGTCACCGCTGACGCGACCATGACGCTCGCGCGGCCGAAGAGCGGTCTTCGCGGTACAGCCGCCGTCGGTCGGCTCCTGCTCGCCGACATCTCGGTGCCCCGCTCGGTCACTCGACCCCCCGGCGGCGCACCCGACTTCAGAGCTTCACCGATCGTCGAACCTTTCGCCACGACCGGAGGATCGACGTGACCGACGTTGCGGTGATCGCGGCCGTGCTCGCACTCGTGGCAGCGTTTCGTCATCGGTTGTCCGCGCTGCCGGTGACCGCACCGATGCTGTTCGTCGCCGCCGGCATGATCCTGGGCTCGGACGCCCTGGGCTGGCTGACGATCGACCTCGGGAATGAGTCGGTCGCACTGCTCGCCGAGTTCACGCTCGCGCTCCTCCTCTTCTCCGATGCCTCGCGCATCGACGTGCGTCGCCTGCGCGAGTCGGCTGTGATCCCTGCGCGGCTCCTCATGATCGGCCTGCCCTTGACGGTGGCCCTTGGCAGTCTCCTCACCGCACTGCTGCTCACCGATCTCAGTTGGGCCGAGGCTGCGCTCGTCGCTGCCATCCTCGCACCCACGGACGCCGCGCTGGGCGAGGCGGTCGTGACGAACACCGCTGTGCCGTCGCGAGTCCGGCAGGCTCTCAACGTGGAGTCGGGTCTCAACGACGGGCTCGTCGTTCCTGCCGTTGCGATCTTCACGTCGTTGGCGGCCGGCCTCGAGTTGGACGAGCCGGCCACGTTCGTCCGCGAAGCGGTGGCCGAGATCGGTCTGGGCCTGCTCGTCGGAGCGGCCACTGCGTTCGTGTTGGCCAAGATCGCCACGCTGGCGATGGGACGCGACTGGTCGGACGCCGAGGGCTACCGGCTCCTCATGCTCGGAGGGGCCGTGGTCGGTTTCGCCGCGACCGATGCAGCCGGCGGGAACGGGTTCATCGCCGCATTCGTGTGCGGGCTGCTCGTGCGCGCCTTCATGGGGGAGCCGGTCGACGAACAGACCGAACTGGCAGAGGACGCCGGACAGATCGGGGCAGCCGCGACGTTCATCGTGTTCGGCGCGCTGCTGGTCTGGCCGGCGCTGGAGGACCTGACCGTTCCCGTGGCACTCTGCGCGATCGCCACATTGACCATCGGCCGTATGGTGCCCGTGTGGGTCGCGTTGATCGGCAGCGGGTTGAGGCTCCCGACGGTCGCGTTCATCGGCTGGTTCGGTCCTCGCGGCCTGGCGTCGATGGTGTTCGGTCTGCTCCTGCTCCAGGACGAGACGCTCGAGAGCCCGAACGATCTGTTCTCGGTCATCGTCCTGGTGATCATCGCGTCCGTGGTCCTGCACGGCGCGACGGCGGCGCCGCTGGCCGATCGGTACGCCGCGTGGTTCGACCAGCACGCACGTCACGACATGCAGGAGGCGATGCCCGTCGCGCGTGCGATGCTCCGAGGCGAACGCATCGACTGACTCGCCGGTCGAGAGGCGTACCGGCGAGGCTTGCCGGATGACCTCGCGCCCCCGAGAACGCACCGCCTACCGAACCTGCCCACTCTGCGAGGCGGGCTGCGGACTCGAGATCGCGCTCGAGTCGACGCCGACCGGCGAGCGGGTGAAGCGCATCCGGGGCGACCGCGACGACGTCTTCTCGCAGGGGTACCTCTGCCCGAAGGGCACCACGCTGGGCCATCTCCACGACGACCCCGACTGGCTCCGCCGACCGGTGGTCAAGCGGGACGGCGAGTTCGTCGGCGTTGACTGGGACGAAGCGTTCGCCACGATCGAGGCTCGATTGCTCCCGATCCTCGACCAACACGGTCGCGACGCCGGCGCCATCTACCTCGGCAACCCCGGCGCCCACAGCCTCGCTCCGCTGCTCTACAACCGCACGCTGATCAAGGCGCTCGGCACGCGCAACCGCTTCTCGGCATCGACCGTCGATCAGCGGCCCAAGGAGATGTCGGCTGCAATGATGTTCGGATCGGTGGCCGTGCCGGTTCCCGACCTCGACCGCACCGACTTCGTCGTCCTGCTCGGCGCCAATCCCTATGCCTCCAATGGCTCACTGTGCACGGCGCCGGACTTCCCCGGCCGGCTCGAAAGGATCCAGGAGCGCGGCGGGCGGGTGGTGGTCGTCGACCCACGCCGGAGCGAGACGGCCGAACACGCCGACCAGCACATCGCCGTCCGCCCCGGCACCGACGCCCACTTGCTCGCCGCAGTCGCTCACACCATCCTCGCCGAAGGGCTCGCGACTGCCGGCCGACTGGGCGAGCACACGAACGGTCTCGACGAGTTGTATCCGGCGCTGGAACCCTTCGGGGTCGACCCAGTCGCGGTGGTGTGCGGCATCGACGCCTCCACGATCCGGCAACTCGCACATGATCTGGCTGCAGCTCCCACGGCGGCCGTGTACGGACGGATCGGCACCTGCACACAGGAGTTCGGCACGCTTGCGAGTTGGCTGGTCGACGTCGTGAATCTGCTCACCGGCAACCTCGACCGCATCGGCGGGGCGATGTTCGCGACCGGGGCGGTCGGGCAACCGTCCACGAAGGGACAACCCGGTTCGGGGCGTGGCATACGCTTCGGGCGGGCTGTCAGTCGCGTCGCCGAACGGCCCGAGGCATTCGGTGAGTTCCCCGTGTCAGCGTTCGCCGAGGAGATCGAGACTTCGGGTGACGGCCAGATCCGCGCCGTCATCACGGTCGGCGGGAACCCGGTCTCCTCGAATCCCAACGCCGATCGGCTCGATGCGGCCCTCGCCTCGCTGGAGTTCATGGTGGCGATCGATCCGTACATCAACGAGACGACGCGGCATGCCGACGTGATCCTCCCACCACCGTCACCACTCCAGAAGTCGCACTACGACCTGGCCCTCCTGAACTTCGCCATCAGGAACGTCGCCAACTACTCCCCCGCCGTGCTCCCGCTCGACGAAGGACAACTCAGCGAGGGCGAGATCATGCTGCGTCTCGCCGGACTGCTGTCGAGCGGTGGCGTCCAACCCGACACGGCCGCGATCGACGAACAGATCGCACGGTCGGTCGCAGGTGCCGCGGTTCGCGACGAACACGGACCAGTACACGACCGCGACGTCGACGACGTGCTCGATCTCGTCGCTGATCGAACCGGTCCCGAGCGAATCCTCGACGTCATGTTGCGGACCGGACCATACGGAGAGGGCTTCGGCGCCGACCCCGACGGGCTCACACTGGCCAAGCTCGAGGACGCCCCGCACGGCGTGGACCTCGGCCCGCTGCAGCCGGATCGCATCCCGGATCTCCTGCGAACACCATCGGGGCGTATCGAGGCCTTCCCGGACGCAATGCGGGGCGACGTGGTGCGACTCCTCGCGTCGCTCGACCGCGATTGGTCGGAGTCGATGGTGCTCGTCGGTCGCCGTCACGTCAGGTCGAACAATTCGTGGATGCACAACGTCCGAACCCTCACGAAAGGCCGGAACCGGTGCACGATGCAGATCCACCCCGACGACGCCGATCGACTCGGCCTCCGGGACGGCGCACCGGCGAACGTCGCATCCCGGGTGGGTGAGGTCACGATCGACGTCGAGATCACGGACGGCATCCGGCCCGGAGTCGTGAGCATTCCGCACGGATTCGGTCAGAACCGGCCAGGCGTCCGTCTCCGGATCGCCCAGGAGTACCGGGGTGTCAACACGAACGTCCTGACCGATGACGAGTTCTCCGATCCGGTCAGCGGCAACATCGCGCTCAACGGCGTGCCGGTCACCGTCGCGCCCGTGAGCTGACAGCGACCCGCTGATCGGCCGCTCACCCCGTCATTGATCAGGCGAAGAGCTCGGCGATCCGGCGGACACCCTCGACGAGGTCGTCGTCGCCGAGCGCGAAGCTGAACCGGGCGTATCCGGGCGCACCGAACGCCTCGCCGGGCACGAACGCCACCTTCGCCTGCTCGAGCACCAGGTCGGCCAACTCGAGCGTGGTCGACGCCGTCTGGCCGCCGACCTCTCTGTCGAGCAGTCCTGTCACGTTCGGGAAGCAGTAGAACGCGCCTTCCGGTTCGAGGCAGGTGACGCCTTCGATGTCGTTGAGCAGCCCGTGCATCGTGATGCCGCGACGGTTGAACGCATCGCGCATCATCACCACATCGTCGAGCGGCCCGGACACCGCCGCGATCGTGGCCCGCTGCGCAATGTTGCACACGTTCGATGTGGCATGGCTCTGGAAGTTCGCGGACGCCTTGACGACGTCGTTCGGCCCGATCATCCAGCCGACGCGCCACCCGGTCATCGCATACGTCTTGGCCACGCCGTTGACGACCAGGCACTGCTCGGCCAGGTCGGGGACCAGGGTCGGCATCGACGAGAATTCGTTGGCGCCGTAGACGAGATGCTCGTAGATCTCGTCGGTGATGACCCAGACGCCGTGCTCGACCGCCCACTCCCCGATCGCTCGCACCTCGGCGGGTGCGTACACGGCCCCGGACGGGTTGTCGGGGCTGACGAACAACACCACCTTGGTGCGCGGCGTGCGGGCTGCCTCGAGCTGTTCGATCGTGACCTTGAAACCCGTCTCGTCGGTGGTACCGACGACGACGGGGACTCCTCCGGCGAGTGTGATCGACTCGGGGTAGGTCGTCCAGTACGGCGCCGGGACGATCACCTCGTCGCCGGGATCGCAGAGCGCGGCGAAGGCTGTGTACACGGCGTGCTTGCCGCCGTTGGTCACCAACACCTGGCTGGCGTCCACCGCGTAGCCCGAGTCACGAAGGGTCTTGGCGGCGATCGCCTCTTTGAGCTCGGGCAGACCACCCGCCGGTGAATACCGATGGTTCCGGGGATCGCGGCACGCCTCGGCGGCCGCCTCGACGATGTGCGCCGGCGTCGCGAAGTCGGGCTCGCCGGCGCCGAATCCGATGACGTTCTCGCCGGCGGCCTTGAGGGCCTTCGCCTTCGCATCGACGGCGAGGGTGGCGGACGGGGCGATGGCGGCGAGTCGTTCGGAGGTGCGCTTCACGAGGCCACATCGTGTCAGATCCGTCGGCGATTTCCCCGCCCGTATACGAACTGTCCGCCCCGGCCGCAGCGAGTGCGGTCCAGGGCGGGCAGTTGGGGGTGCGGCTCCGCGGTGCGGTGGGCGGTTGTCGAGCTCAGTCGATGCGCTCGATGGTGATCCGGGCGACCGGGCCGTCCCAACCGTGCACGGCCGGGTCGAGGTCAGCGCCGCCCTGGACACCGGCGTGCCGGGTGATGACTCCGCCCTCGGGGTCACGGACGAACGCATTGCCACCGACCGGGCCGGGGATGTGGCTCGCGCTCTCGTTGTCGACCTCGGTACCGGCGTCGTAGGCGCCGACCTCGTAGACACGGGTGCCGTTGCGGAGCTTGACGGCGTCGAGCCCGGTGAACGCATCGTTCGTGTTCACGAGCATGCTGACCAGGCTGATCCGGTCGCCGCGGCGCGCGTCGAACTCGAACTCGATCGTGCCGCCGGGTCCGGCAGGTGCGGCGCCTCCGACGAACGCCTGCTTGACCCCGTGGACCTGGGAGTAGGTGTCAGCGAAAACTCCTCCGTTCGCGTCTTCGGCGATGGCTGCGACGGCAGTGGTGGCCGGAGCGCCGGTGCTCCAGACATCCGTCCAGCGGCTGTGCACCGCGACGCCGGCGGGCGAGAGCGGCTGGAAGCCGGTCGAGATGTTCTCGATGGTGACGCGGTAGGAAGCCTGACGGCCTCCGAAGTCCGCGTCTGCGACGGTCGGCGCTGCAGCCAGACCTCCGGCGACGGCGGCGGCGACGATCATGCGACGGATCTTCATGGGATGTACTCCTCGTGACGGTGTCCCGCTGAGTGATGTTCGGGACATCCCCAACTCAACGCGGTCGCCGCGAAACGAACAAGACGACACAGCGAAACAGATCGGGCCAAGTACGAAACGAAACGTGAACGACGACACGTCGCAAGTGCCACCGGCCGCTGCCATGCTGACGCCGTGGACCCCACTGTCATTCGACTTCCCGCCTCCATCCTCCCGTCGGACGGCCGCTTCGGCTGCGGCCCGTCGAAGGTGCGTCCTGAACAGATCGATGCGATCGTGAGCGGCGCGACGACCACGATGGGAACCTCTCACCGCAAGCCACCGGTGAAGGGTCTGGTCGGCTCGATCCGAGCGGGCCTGACCGAACTCTTCGAGCTTCCCGATGGGTGGGAGATCGTGCTCGGCAACGGCGGAACGACGGTCTTCTGGGATGCCGCGACGTTCGGTCTGATCGAGCGGCGAAGCCAGCACCTGGTGTTCGGCGAGTTCTCGTCGAAGTTCGCCGACGCCTGCTCGGCGGCTCCCCATCTCGAAGCGCCCACCGTGGTGAGCAGCGACCCGGGCGATCACCCGGAACCCGTCGCCGCCGCTGGTCTCGACCTCTATGCGCTGACCCACAACGAGACCTCGACCGGCGTCGCGATGCAACTGAACCGGCCGACCGGCGCCGACGAGAGCGCACTCGTCGCGGTCGACGCAACGTCGGGCGCCGGCGGGCTCCGCTGGAACGCGAGCGACGTCGACATCTACTACTTCGCTCCCCAGAAGTGCTTCGCTGCCGACGGTGGACTGTGGCTGGCAGCCTGCTCACCGGCTGCGATCGAGCGCATCGAACGGATCGCCGCCACCGACCGGTGGCGGCCGGCATCGCTCGACCTCGGGATCGCACTCACCAACAGCCGATCGGATCAGACCTACAACACGCCCGCCATCGCCACGCTGCTGATGCTCGACGCGCAGCTGAAGTGGATGCTCGAGAGCGGCGGTCTCGAGTGGTGTGCGAGCCGCAGCGACCGGTCGGCCGAGATCATGTACGGCTGGGCCGAGTCGCACGAGTGGGCGACTCCGTTCGTGACCGACCCCGCCAAGCGTTCGTCGGTGGTCGCCACCATCGACCTCGACGACTCGATCGACGCGACCACCGTGAGTTCCGTCCTGCGCGCCAACGGCGTGCTCGACACCGACAGCTACCGCAAGCTCGGCCGCAACCAGCTCCGCGTCGGGATGTTCCCGGCCATCGAACCAGCCGACGTTCAGGCACTGACGGCGTGCGTCGACCACGTGGTCGGTGCGTTGGCCGACGCGTCCGCCTGACACACTCGATCGTGATGAACGTCGCCGACGTCCTCGAACTCGAGATCGACGATCTTGGGCCACTCCGATCGCCCGTGATGCTGGTGGCCCTGACCGGACTCTTCGACATCAGCGGTGCGGCCACGACCGCCCTCGATCGCTTCGCCCCTGCCGACATGGCGATCACGATCGGTTCGATCGACCCGGACCCCTTCTACGACTTCACGCAGGAGCGACCCCAAGTCGAGTTCGACGACGGCGAGCTGCGTGTCATCCGCTGGCCAGAGAACGAGTTCGACGTGGTCAGGGGCCTGGGTGATCGCGATCTCGCGGTGCTCGTCGGCGTCGAACCGCACCTCGCCTGGCCGACCTATTCCGCATGCATCACCCACGTCGCCCAGCGCCTCGGCTGCGAAGCCGTGGTCACGGTCGGATCAGCAGCCGAGGCGGTCCCGCACACGCGCACGCCGCAGGTCACGGGGAGCACGACCGATGCCGATCTCGCTCGGCGTCTCGGAATCGGTCAACCGTCCTACCAGGGTGTCACCGGTGTCGTCGGCGTGATCCAGACCGACCTCGCGACGGCCGGTATCCCCTCGGTGTCGCTCCGCGTCGGCATTCCGCACTACCTCATGAACGCCGAGCACCCCCAGGCGGTCGCCGCGCTCCAGACCCACCTGGCGCATGTGCTGAACGTCGATCCGCCCGAGCAGGACGACGACTTCTCCGACGAGGTCAGGAAGTGGCGCAGCCTGCACGACGAGGTCACCGAAGGCGACGTGCAGCTCCAGATGTACGTCAAGATGCTCGAGCACGACTTCGATCAGCGTGCCGAGGCGGCGATTCCTTCAGCCGACGACCTCGGCGCCCAGTTCGAAGACTTCCTCCGCGACCAACGCGACGACGACTGACCACCACCCGACCGCTGGGCTGGCCCGATCACCCCGATCCCGTTCGAGCAGCTATGACGCAGCGGCGAACCCTTGGTCGAGGTCGGCGAGGATGTCGTCGATCGATTCGAGACCGACACTGAGCCGGACCTGACTGGGTGTGACACCGGACGCGGCCTGCTCGTCGGGACTGAGCTGGCTGTGCGTCGTGGTCGCGGGCTGGATCACGAGACTTCGTGCGTCACCGATGTTGGCGACGTGGCTGTGCAGGTCGAGCGCCTCGACGAATCTCTTGCCGGCTTCGACACCACCGGCGATCTCGAAGGCGATGATCGAGCCGTAACCCTTTCCACCTCCGTAGACCCTGGTCCGGTCGTGCCATGGACTCGACTCCAGCCCGGCGTACGAGACCGACTCGACCTGCCCGTGAGCGTCGAGGTACTCCCCGACGCGCTGCGCGTTCTCCCAGTGGCGGTCCATCCGCAGGCTGAGGGTCTCGAGCCCTTGGAGGAACATGAACGCGTTGAACGGCGAGATCGCCATCCCGATGTCGCGGAGGAGTTGGAGCCGCGCCTTGAGGATCAACGAGCCGTGACCGAGTGCCGGCCAGTACGCCAGACCGTGGTAGCTCGGGTCGGGCTCGGTGAAGTTCGGGAACCGACCGGAGGCGCCGTAGTCGAACGTGCCGCCGTCGATGATCGCGCCACCGATCGACGTGCCGTGGCCGCCGATGAACTTGGTCAGCGAGTGGACCACGATGTCGGCGCCCCACGTGATCGGCTGGACGAGGTACGGCGTCGGCACCGTGTTGTCGACGATGAACGGGATGCCGCTCTCGTGGGCGATGTCTGCGACGTTCTCGATGTCGAGGAAGTTGTTGCGCGGGTTCGCGAGCACCTCGCCGTAGAACGCCTTGGTGTTGTACTGAACCGCGGCGCGCCATGCGTCGAGATCATCAGGATCGTCGATGAACGACACCTCGATCCCCATCTTCGGCAGCGTGTAGTGCAGCAGGTTGTACGTGCCCCCGTACAACGCCGACGAGGCGACGACGTGGTCGCCCGACTCGGCCAGCGTGAGGATCGCGAGCGTGGACGCCGACTGCCCCGAGGCCACCGCGAGCGCACCGGGAAGACCGATCGCTGTGGTGCACCCACCCTCGAGAGCATTGAGTCTGGCTTCGAGCGCACCTTGGGTCGGGTTCATGATGCGCGTGTAGATGTTGCCGACCTCGGCCAGACCGAAGAGGTTCGCTGCGTGCTCGGTGTCGCGGAATTCGAACGACGTCGTCTGGTAGATGGGCACCGCTCGCGCGCCCGTGGTCGGATCGGGTTCGCCGCCGACGTGGATCTGCTTGGTCTCGAAGCCCCAGTTGTCGCTCATGGGCCGAGACCCTAGACCCCTAAATCCGACCTCACAACTCGGGTTTCAGCGACCGGCACACGCCTTCACCGGCGTCGGCCCATTCGACGGCGCCCTTGCCGCCCCGTTTGGCGGCTCCGAGTGCTGCATCCGCCTCTCGGAGTAGCTCGGCGAGCTCGAGCTCACGACCATCGAGCATCGAGCATCGAGCATCGAGCATCGTGGCACCGATCGAGCATCCGGTGGCCGGTCGCGAGACGGCCTCCCGGACCGTCTCGCCGACGGTCTCACGCAAGCGATGCAGTATCTCGGATGCCTCGTCGCGATCTCGCGCCGCCATCAGGATGACGAACTCGTCGCCGCCCAGGCGTGCAACGACATCGCTGAAGTGTGCTCGACGAACGAGGTCCTCGGCGACGGCCCGGAGCACCTCGTCGCCACCGAGATGTCCGAGTTGGTCGTTGATCGCCTTGAATCCGTCGAGGTCACACACGGCAACCACCACGGCCGGGGTCCACGTTGTCGGCCGTTCGCTTGGCCACCCGCGGACCGATCTCCTCGGCCAACACCATGGATTCCTGTTCTGCCGCGCTGCTGCTTGCCAGGACGTACGCCATGAGCGGCATGACGACCGCCAGCAACAGCACACCGCTGAGCAGTGTTCGAAGTCGGCGCGTGCGTCGTCGGAATGACACATGCCGGTCGACCTGGGGTGGGGCGCCACGCTGTGGAGCCCCGGAAACTCGCCTCGACACACTGTTCCATCGGCCGGTCAAGGCGGCCGAATGAGTGAGAATCGACCTCAGACCAGACCGAGTCCGCGAACTGCGTCGGCCTCCGTGACCAGCTCGGCAGCGGTTGCGTCGATCTTGTCGCGACTGAACTCGTCGATGTCGAGGTCCGGCACGATTTCGTACCGGCCGTCGCTGCAGACGCACGGGAAACTGGAGATGATGCCTTCGGGCACGCCATAGCTGCCGTCGGACGGGACGCCCATCGAGACCCAATCGCCGTCCGGCGTACCGAGCGTCCACGACCGGATGTGATCGACCGCTGCGTTCGCCGCCGATGCGGCCGATGAAGCGCCGCGCGCCTTGATGATCGCCCCACCCCGAGTGGCGACCGTCGGGATGTACTCATTGACATACCAGTCGTGATCTCCGACTGCGTCATACGCCGAAGCGCCGTTCACCTCGCAGTGGAACAGATCGGGGTACTGCGTGTTGGAGTGGTTGCCCCAGATCGTCATCCTCCGGATGTCGTTCACGCTCACCTCGAGCCGATTTGCGAGCTGGCTGATCGCGCGGTTGTGATCGAGGCGGGTCATCGCGGTGAACCGACCGGGATCGAGATCGGCTGCGTTGTTCATCGCGATGAGCGCGTTGGTGTTCGCCGGATTACCGACCACGAGGATCTTGACATCACGTTTGGCCGACCGCGACAGCGCCTCGCCCTGTGGTTTGAAGATGCCGCCGTTGGCGGCCAGCAGGTCGGCACGGTCCATGCCGTCCTTGCGCGGCATCGCTCCCACGAGCAGCGCGACATCCGCGTCGCCGAATGCCACATCGGCGTTGTCGGTGCAGGTGATCTCGGTCAGCAGCGGGAACGCCGAGTCGTCGAGTTCCATCTTCACACCCTCGAGGGCGCCGAGCGCCGGCGTGATCTCCAGAAGCTGGAGCGCGATCGGCGTGTCAGGACCGAGCATCGAGCCCGACGCGATCCGGAACAGGAGTGAATAGCCGATCTGACCGGCCGCGCCGGTGACCGCAACACGAACTGGAGTTGTCATGAACTCGATCGTACGCGCGCCGGAGTTGGACACCCAAGCGGCCCCGGCCAGCCCGGCCGGGGAACGCCCGGAACAGCTCGCCGCGACCTGCGTGGCCGGGGAACGCCCAGAACAGTCAGCGTCCGGTCACGTCGCCGATCACGTCGGCGTAGAACCGGCGACCGTCGGCCGACAGATGGATGCCGTCGGCCGAGAAGCAGTTGCCGGTGCAGCCCTGCGACAGCGCCTGCCAGTCGATGAGGATGATGTTGTCACCGGGACGGTCGCGCTCCTGGAGCAGGGCGTTGTTCGCTGCGGTCCACGGCCGGTTGGCGCGAACGTTCAGCATGATCACGTTCGGCACGCTGCTCAGCGGGGCGAGAAACGCGTCGAGCGTCTCTTTGGTGAACGGCCCGTTCGTCCCCAGGTGGATGATGAGCGGGTCACCGAACAGTTCGGCCTCGGCCAGCTGCTCCATCACGGGAACGACATCGATCATCTGTCGGCTGACCTCGGCGTTGACCGTGTAGCCCCGGTCGCTGAGCACACCGGCCGCTCCGAGCATCACCGAGTCTCCGATCGCCAGGTAGTCGACCGGTTCCTGGGGCAGCGTGGTGGTCGTCGTCGTGGTCGTCGTGCTGGTTGTGGTCGAGTCGGTGGCGGCGACGCTGTCGGTCGGTTCTGGCACCGTTGTCGCCGCCGGCGTCGGGGCCGCCGGAGCCGCGCCCTCTTCGCCACCACCGAGAAGCTCGTCGAGTGACGTGACGTTCTCCTCGCCCTCGTCGAGGGCCTGTGCGATCTCGTTCTCCTGGAGCTCGGCGAGCCCGAGCCGCAGCACGCCGAACGCCAGCAACAAGAGCGTGACGACGACCGTGACGGCGGCGATCTGGCGAGGCACGGGGTCGCGACGGACTCGGAGGCTCTCCCACCACGCTGCCACCTGTCGACGACGGATCGGCATCTCGACGTAGCGGTACGACAGTTCGGTGATGATGACGGTCAAGACCAGCGCCACGACGAACTGTCGAAACGAGAGCACGTTGCCCGCGACCTCACGGATGATCTGATAGATCGGCCACGAGAACAGGTAGAGACCATACGAACGGGTTCCGACGTAGCGGAACACCGGATTGCCGAGCGTTCGACTCGTGAGCGTCCGGCTGTGCGTGACCGCAGCGATCACCATCAGCGTGGCGACTGCCGTCCACACGAATCCACCTCGGAACAGCCACGGGTCGGCGCCGGCCGGCGTGATGAAGTGAATCGACCAGACGAACAGTCCGAGGAACACGAGCCCGACGAGAGCGACCAGGTCGAGCAACCGGCCGGCATTGCGAAGCGGCCCGCGCATGATGGCCATCGGTCGCCAGATCATCGCGAACGCAGCGCCGAGGAGCAGACCGCTCGACCGCGTGACGGTCGAGAGGTACAGGGTGTCGGCCTTCGAGATGCATCGATCGTCGATCATCCAGTACGCCTCGGGGTTGATCGAGCAGTCACCGATCCGACCCGGGTGGTACACGAGGGCGGTCACCACTGCGACCGCGAGCGCGGCAACGACCAGCCATCTCGCCGTCAGGGCAAGATTGCGGGTGCCGTTCCGACGCAGCAGGAACAACATGGCGATCGGCCACAGCAGATAGAACTGCTCCTCGACAGCCAGGCTCCACAGGTGGCGGAGCGGCGCGAAGTCTCCTGACGCGCTGTATCCCTGCCCGACCCAGATCTGGTACCAGTTGGACACGTAGAACAAGGCGGCGATCACATCGCCGCGCAGCTTGCCGAGTTCTTCGGCCCGGAACATCCAGGTGTACGTGATCAGCAGGAAGAGCATCAGGAACAGCGCCGGGAGCAACCGCCGTGCCCGCCGCATCCAGAACGCTCCGATCTTGACGCCTCCGGTCCGCTCCCGCTCCGCCATCAGCAGCAGAGTGATCAGGTACCCGCTGATGACGAAGAACACCTCGACGCCGAGGAAGCCGCCGGGCAGCCATGACGGGTTGGCGTGGTAGACCAACACCGCCGCGACGGCGAGCGCGCGCATACCGTCGAGTCCGGGCAGGTAGGGGACCTTGCTCAGATTCGATGCTGCGCGTCGGGGGCGCGTCGGAGCGATCGTGGCATCTGCCATCGACACCAGTATCGCCTGGCCACACCCGATTCGGTGGTCATACGGACGGCGCGCCTAGCGTCGGCGCCATGAGTGATGCCGTGCTCGATGCCGCCGCTGCGACCGGACAACCGTTCGAGGTGGTGCCGTGTGATCCTGAGTTGGCCGACACTGCGGCCTTCTGCGACACCTACGGCTATGACCCCGAGCAATCGGCGAACGCGATCGTCGTGGTCGGCAAGGGCGATCCTCGGCTGTACGTCTGCTGCCTCGTGCTCGCCACCTCCCGGCTCGATGTCAACGGGGTGGTGCGCAAACGGTTGGGTCGCAAGAAGGCCTCGTTCGCATCGACCGACGAGACCGCGGAGATCACCGGCATGCAGATCGGTGGCGTGACCCCGTACGGCTTGCCTGCCGACCTGCCGTTGTGGATCGACAGCAGGATCATGAGCGTGCCTGACGTCATCGTCGGTGGCGGCTCGCGCGATCGCAAGCTGCTCGTGCCTGCTGCATCGCTGGCCTGCCTTCCCGGTGCCGAGGTCGTCGACGACCTCGCCAAACCCGTCGACGCCTGAGGCGGCTGCGGGCTGGCTGTGCACCACGGTGACGATCGGCCGCACTGCGTCAGTGGCGGAAGTGGCGCTCTCCGGTGAAGACCATTGCGATGCCGTGTTCGTTCGCGGCCTCGATCACCTCGTCGTCGCGGACGCTGCCGCCCGGTTGGATGACCGCGGCGACGCCTGCGGCGGCGGTTGCGTCGAGACCGTCACGGAACGGGAAGAACGCGTCGCTCGCACAGACCCCACCTTCAGCTCGGCCGGCCGACCGGTCGGCGGCGAGACGCGCGGAGTCGAGGCGGTTCTGCTGGCCGGCACCGATACCGAACGCCTGACGGTTCTTGGCGTAGACGATCGCGTTGCTCGTGACGGCAGCGCAGACGCCCCACGCGAAGACCAGGTCGTCCCACAACTCGTCGGTTGGTTGGGCTTCGGTCACGACGCGCCACCTCGAGCGATCGAGCGAGACCGGGTCGGGCTGCTGGACGACGTAGCCGCCGTCGAGCGGTTTGAGGTCGAACGGCCACTCGGCGGGATCGTCGGCGGTGATCACGCGCAGGTTCTTCTTGGCGAGCAACGTCTCGAGAGCGTCGGCGTCGTAGCCAGGAGCGACGACGACTTCGGTGAACACGTCCGACAGCGGTTCAGCCATCGTCTGGGTGACGGTCCGATTGACGGCGACGATGCCCCCGAAGGCACTCACCGGATCGCATGCGTTCGCCTTCACGTACGCATCCGCCACATCGGAGCCGATCGCGACGCCGCACGGGTTGGCGTGCTTGACCACGACGCACGCCGGCTCGTCGAAGCGGTGCACGAGCCGCCACGCGGCCTCGGTGTCGTAGAGGTTGAGATAGCTGAGCGCCTTGCCGCCGTGCTGCGTCATCGTGTCCCACCAGCTCGCGCCTCCGACGAAACGGTAGCGGGCGCCCTGCTGGTGCGGGTTCTCGCCGTAGCGGAGGATCTCGGTCCGTTCGAGCGCGACATGGAGCGTTCGGGGCAACGGCTCCGGTTCGGCTTCGCTGCGGTCGAACCACGTGACGATCGCGGCGTCGTACGCGGCGGTGTGGGCGAACGCGTCGCGGGCCAGGCGCCGGCGGGTGGCGGGTGTGACCGCTCCGTGTGCGCCGATGTCGGTGAGGACGGCGTCGTACTCGGACGGATCGACGACGACGGCGACGTGGGCATGGTTCTTCGCCGCGGCACGAACCATCGCAGGTCCGCCGATGTCGATCATCTCCACGGCTTCGCCGGAACCGTGCTCGAAGTCCTCGACGGACCCGAAGGGATACAAGTTGGCGACCACGAGCGCGATCGGCCGGATGCCGTACTCGTCCATGTCGGCGCGGTGCTCGGGGTTGCCGGGGTCCGCGAGCAGGCCACCATGCACCTTCGGGTGCAACGTGACGACCCGATGGTCGAGAATCGCGGGCACTCCTGTGAGGTCGGCCACGTCCGTGACCGGGACGCCCGCAGCCGCCACGGCCGCCGCGGTGCCTCCACTCGAAATGAGGTCCCACCCGTGGTCGTGGAGCGACGAGGCGAGCTCGGCGATCCCGGTCTTGTCGTACACGGAGAGCAGCGCTGTCGGCACGCCCAACGACGGTAGCCAGACCGCCCGGGTGATCTCTCACGTCCGAACGAAATGTCAGCGCGGCACGGTCTGCGCCGACGGTCCTCCATCGCGGCGGTCCCGCCAATTACGCTCGTGACGCCGTCCGATCCGACGGCACGAATGGAGGATCGACCATGGACCAGTTCATCACGGCCTATCGCGATGCACTCGAGAAGTACGCCAAGTTCGACGGACGGCTCGGCGTCGGTGGTTTCTGGCGGTTCGTCGCCGTCAACATCGCCATCACCGTCATCCTGGCGATCCTTGCCAACATCGGCAGCATCTTCTTCATCGTGTACATGCTGTACGCCCTGGCACTCCTGATCCCGAGCCTCGCTGCCGCCGTTCGACGACTGCACGACACCGGCAAGTCGGGTTGGTTCATCCTCGTCGGTCTGATCCCGATCGTCGGGTTCATCCTGCTGATCGTCTGGTACGTGCAGGCCGGCGATCCGGCGACGAACGAGCACGGCGCACCGCCGGCCACCTGAGCCGCGGCGCAACGCCGTCGGCGCGAGGCCGGTTCAGAGGCCGGTTCAGAGGCCGCTCACGATCTCGGCCATCAGCTCACCGGCTTCGGTCGGGTTGAGCCCCACCTTCACGCCGGCAGCCCCGAGAGCGTCCATCTTGCCTTGGGCCGTTCCCTTGCCACCCGAGACGATGGCGCCGGCGTGGCCCATCTTCTTGCCGGCCGGCGCCGTGACGCCGGCGATGTATGCCGACATCGGTTTCGACACGTTCGCCGTGATGAACTCGGCCGCCTCTTCCTCGGCCGAACCACCGATCTCACCGATCATCATGATCGCGTGGGTTTCCGGGTCGGCTTCGAATTCACGGAGGCAGTCGATGAAGTTGGTGCCGGGTACCGGGTCACCGCCGATACCCACGCACGTCGACACGCCGATGCCCTTCTGCTTGAGTTCGTAGAGCGCCTGGTAGGTCAGGGTGCCCGAACGGCTGACGATGCCGACGTTGGGACCGTCCGCCGACGGCTCCATGGCGATCTCACCGGCGGTGATACCGATGTTGCATTTGCCGGGGCTGATGATGCCAGGACAGTTCGGGCCGAGCAGCCGGGTGTTCGGGAAGTCTCGAACGAGCCGGTTGTAGACCTTGGCCTCGTCCTGGGCAGGGATTCCTTCGGTGATGCACACGACGAATCCGATGCCTGCCTCGGCCGCCTCCAGGATCGCTCCCGACGCGAATTTCGGGAGGCACCGCGACGAACGATGCGTTGGCCCCCGTGGCCGACATCGCGTCAGCGACGGAATCGAAGACGGGGATACCGTCGACGTCCTGGCCGCCCTTGCCGGGCGTGACGCCGCCCACGACCTGGGTGCCGTAGTCGCGGTTTCGGAGGCCGTGGTACTTCCCCTGCCCCCCGGTCAAGCCCTGGACGATGACCTTGGTGTGTTCGTTGACGAAGATTGCCATGTCGTTGGTTCCTTCTCGACTCGTTCGGTCAGTTCGCCAGCGCGACGGCGGCTCGGGCGGCGTCGAGCATGGTCGGCTCGGAGCGCAGCTTGGACTCATGGATGCCGGCGTCGGCGAGGATCTGGCGACCCTCTTCGGCGTTCGTACCGTCGAGACGGATGACGATCGGCGCGTTCAGCTCGACGCGACCGAGGGCTTCGACGATGCCCTTCGCCACCTCCTCGCCGCGGGTGATTCCGCCGAAGATGTTGATGAAGATCGACTTGACCGTCTCGTCGAAGTTGATCACCTCGAGCGCACCCGCCATGACGTCGGCGTTGGCGCCGCCACCGATGTCGAGGAAGTTCGATGCGGCACCTCCGACCTGGTTGACGACGTCGAGCGTCGACATCGCGAGTCCGGCACCGTTCGCGATGATCCCGACCGATCCCTCCAGACCGATGTACTGCAGGTCCTTCTCGGCCGCCATCAGCTCGCGTTCGTCCATCTCGGTGAGGCCCTTGAACTCCTCCCACTCGGGGTGACGGAACTCGGCGCTGTCGTCGAGCGTGACCTTGGCGTCGAGCGCGTGCACCTCCCCGGTCGGCTTCAGGATCAGCGGATTGATCTCGGCCAAGTCGCAATCGCCCTCGTCGTAGCAGCGATACAGCTTGACGAGGATGTCGGTTGCACCCTCGATCGCCCGCTCGGGCAACTTGGCGTCGATGCACGCCTGGCGTGCGACATCGGCCGACAAACCATCGATCGGATTGATGTGCAGGCGGACGATCGCATCGGGGTTCTCGTCGGCGACCGTCTCGATCTCGACCCCGCCCTCGGCCGACAGCATCATCAGGTGCTGCTTCGCGGACCGGTCGAGCGTGAAGCTGACGTAGTACTCCTCGTCGATGTCGGAGGCTGCTTCGACCCAGAGTCGCTTCACCACGTGGCCCTTGATGTCCATCCCCAAGATGTTGCCGGCATGCTCGCGGACCTCAGCCTCGTTGTCGGCGAGCTTGATGCCGCCGGCCTTGCCGCGTCCACCCACTTGGACCTGGGCCTTCACCACGACCGGGTAGCCGGCATCGTTGGCTGCAGCAACGGCCTCGTCGACGGTGTCGGCGGGACCGCCCGGGCTGACAGGAATGTCGTAGCGAGCGAAGTACTGCTTGCCCTGGTATTCGAACAGATCCACTGGGATGCCTTCCTGAAGGTGACGTGCTGGAGGTGACGTGCTGGAGGTGATGTGCTGGTGATCGGGACAGTCGGTCGGTTGCGGGTCAATCGGACGATTCGGGAGCAGGTTCGAGGGCACGCTCGTCGAGTGCGGATTCGAGCCAACCGCTGATCGCCCTGAGCGACGCGCCCGGCTGGAAGATCTCGGCGATTCCCTGCTCCTTGAGCGCTCGGACGTCGGCGTTCGGGATCACCCCGCCACCGAACACGAGCACGTCGTCGAGGCCACGCGAGTCGAGTTCCTCCACCACCCGCGGGAACAACGTGAGGTGAGCGCCCGACAGGAGCGAGAGACCGATCGCGTCGGCGTCCTCCTGCAGCACGGTCTCGGCGATCTGCTCTGGAGTCTGGTGCAGGCCGGTATAGATGACCTCGAAGCCGTGGTCACGCAAGGCGCGGGTGATCGTCTTCGCGCCGCGATCGTGCCCGTCCAGCCCTGGTTTGGCGACGACGACTCGATAGTGGCGCTTCACGACACGACGACACTACGCGGTTCCCCACGACACGAACCAACCGACCAGCCGCTCTCGACCACACTGGCGGCAGACTGATCGGGTGCGCTGGCCCGAGTTCCGATCCCCGTTTGCCCGAGCCGTGATGCCGGTGTTGGGCGGAGCGCTGGTCTTCGCTGCCATCGCGGGTTTCACCTGGGCGATCGCGGCCGACATCTCCGACGGAGGCGCCGGCACCTCCGACCGACTCGCTCCGAGCACGTTCACGATCGGTCAGGTCGAATCGCTGGCCGCGACGGTCGAGGACGACGGTCCCCTCCTGTTCCCGGAACTCGGTACGGCGATCGGGACACGATCGATCGTGGTGGACCACGATGGCGCCGTGGCGGCGGACGGATGGCGGGTGTACTGGGCCTATCCCGCCGACCGCGACCCGACGTGTGTCGTCGAGCAGGTCGTCGGCACCTCGGAGTTCGTGGACTGTGACGGCCGGGCGATCGACGTCACCGAACTCTCACCGCCCGACGAGGGCGTCTTCCCGACCGTGCAGGACCGGACAACGCTGATCATCGACCTGCGGGGCGCGGCCGACGCAACCGCTCCCTGAAGGAACGAGTTCGTCCGGTGATCACTAGGATCTCGGCGACTGTCGAGAGGTGCCGATGAAGGACGACGAATGAAGGACTACGAAACCAAGAACATCCGGAATGTCGCGCTGGTCGGACACGGCGGAGTCGGCAAGACGACCCTGGCCGAGGCGCTACTCCACCTCGCCGGCGTCACGAGTCGGGTCGGCTCGGTCGGGGACGGCACGACGGTCCTCGACCACGAGCCCGAAGAAATCCATCGTGGGTCGTCGGTCACGACCGGGATCGCATCGTTCGACTGGCGGACCGGCGACCACGGCGAATTCCGCATCAACCTGCTGGACACACCTGGCCACCCCGACTTCGTCGCAGAGCTCGATGGCGCTCTCGCGGTCGCGGATCTCGCCGTGCTCGTGGTGAGCGCCACCGACGGGATCGAGGTCGGCACCGAGGTCGCCTGGCGCAAGTGCGCCGACCTGGGCCTTCCACGGCTGGTCTTCGTCACCCGCGAGGACCAGCAACGCGCCGACTTCGAGGGCGTCGTCGCTTCGCTCACGAGTTCGTTCGGGCCCGGCTTCGCGCCACTCGAGCTGCCGTTCGGTGAAGCCTCCGAGTTCCACGGCGTGGCCGACGTCCTGGCGGAGGAGGCCCACGAGTACGACGCGGACGGTCGTCGCCACGTCGAGCCACTGCCGCCGGAGATGAGAACGCATGAACACGAAGTACACGACCGCGTCGTCGAGGAAATCGTCGCCGGCGACGACGACATGCTCGAGCGGTATCTCGACGGCACCGAGCTGACCCCTGCTGAGCTGGAGCGGACCCTCGCCGGCGAGGTGCGGGCATGCACCGAGTTCCCCGTGCTGGTCGGGTCCGGCACGACCGGTGTCGGTGTCGATCTCCTCGGCGATTACCTCTGTCGGCTCGGACCGTCGCCGGCCGACCGCCCGGCGATCGTTCGAGCCGGCGACCAGGAGGTCGAGGTCGTGGCCGACGCCGAGGAGGAACCGTTGCTCCATGTCTTCAAGACGGTGACCGACCAGTACGTCGGTCGGATCTCGGTGTTCCGGGTCATCACGGGAACGCTTCGCCCCGACACGGTTCTGCTCGACGTCCGGACTCGCGACGAGGAACGGCTGCACGGGTTGCTCCACCTCTGTGGCCGCGACCAGGTCCGCGCTACCCGACTCGTGGCCGGCGACATCGGCGCGGTCACCAAGCTGACCGGGACGACGACCGGAACGACCCTGTCGCCGTCCGGCCGACCCGTCGAAGTCCCGCCGGCGCCGCTGCCGGAGGCCCATCTCGCGGTCGCGCTCGGTTCCCGTCACGCAGTCCGACGACGACAAACTGCCCGAGGCTCTCCAGCGGCTGGTGCAGGACGATCCGTCACTCGTGGTCGAGCACGATTCGATCAGCCAACGCGCCGTCCTCCGAGTGGTCGGCGACGCCCAACTCACGGTGTCGCTCGAGCGACTCGAGCGCAAGTACGGAGTGTCCGTCTCCACCGACGACGTTCGCGTCCCGTACTGCCGGACGATCGAGCGGCCCGTCGAGATCGAGGGTCGACTGAAGAAGCAGTCGGGTGGTCACGGTCAGTTCGCCGTGGTCGACCTGCGGGTGTCGCCCCTCGCACGCGGTACCGGGTTCGAGTTCGTCGATGCGGTCGTCGGTGGCGCGATCCCCAAGCACTACATCGGTGCGGTCAAGGCCGGGATCGAGGACGCGATGGCGAACGGCGGAGCATCGAGCATCCCGGTCGTCGACGTACGAGTCGACTGCCTCGGCGGCAAGACACACTCGGTCGATTCATCCGACCAGGCGTTCCGGACCGCAGCGTCGACAGGGTTCCTCGAGGCGATCGACGCCGGCGGCAGCTTGCTGCTCGAACCGATCGCCCGACTCGTCGTGCGTGTCCCGGTCGAGGTGCAGGGCGAGGTGCTGGGCGATCTCAGCGCACGACGAGGACGGATCGTGTCGAGCGACACGTTCGGCGACGGCGAACAGGTGATCACCGCGGAGGTCCCAGCCGCGGAGATCGCTCGGTATGCCATGGACCTACGCGCGATGACGGCCGGTCGCGGTGTGTACACCGCGACGGAGTCCCACCGCGATGCGGTTCCCGACCATCTGGTGGCGGCGGCGTTGGCCTCGACCGACTGATCAGGCCGTGGCGACGACGTCGAGCAGACGCTCGACGAACAGATCCGTGTGCTCGTCGAGGTAGTTGCGTTTGATCTCGAGACCGCCGACGATGTCGGCACCGGTCTGTCCGACCGCAGTCGAGAGCTTGTCGATGCTCTTACCGGCATTCAGTGCGAACGTGAGAAAGCAGGCGGCCTTCTTGCCGCGCATGGTCGGCAGGTTCGCGATGTTGCCGAGGGCGAACGGAGCCTGACCGACGACGAACAGACCGTGTGTCCATGTGCCGACCAGCACGATGTCGGCGCGTTGGATCGACGACAGGTCGGGAGCGCCGACCTTCGACGTGCCGGTGATCGTCCACCGTTCCTGCTGCAACTTGTCGCCGATCATCTCGGCGGCGTTCCACGTGTTCCCAGTGAGGCTCTCGACGAGCAGTGCTGCCTTCATCACCCCCGATTCAAGCACGTCGACGTCGCGGAGAGAAGTACGTGGCCACACAGCCGGTTCTGTGATATCTTCACATCTGTGCAGGTATATTCACAATTGCTCCCCGCCGAGGAAGGCGCAGCGCTGTTCCGGCTGCTCGGCGATCCGACCCGTCTGCGCATGCTCGAGGCACTCGCTTCGACCGACGAACTCTGTGTGCACGAGATCGCCGAACAGATCGACGCCAGCGAGACGAAGGTGTCACAAGGGCTCCGGCTGTTGCGCGCCGCCCGCGTCGTGAAGAACCGTCGCAATGGCCGCCACATCCACTATCGCCTCGACGACGAACACGTCCGAGCGCTTCTCGAAACAGCCGCTGCGCATCTCGCGCACGGACCCGCCACGACATGAGCCACGCGAACGACCACCACGACGACCGCGGGCACAGCCACGGGCCGGCGCTCGCTCGGGCCGGCGAACGACACCGCCGTCCGCTGTTCATCTCGTTCGTGCTGATCGGCGGCTTCTTCGTGGTCGAGGCCGTGGCCGGTGTCGCCACCGGATCGCTGGCTCTGTTGTCCGACGCCGGACACATGCTCACCGACGTCATCGGCCTGGGCATGGCGCTCGCCGCGATCCAGCTGGCGAGCCGCTTCGGGAGCGGCACTCAGGGCTCGTCGCACACCTTCGGGCTGTACCGGCTGGAAATCCTTGCAGCGTTCGTCAACGCACTGTTGCTGTTCGGTGTCGCGATCTGGGTCGTCGTCGAGGCGTTGCGGCGGCTGGGGAGCGAACCCGAGGTACTGGGCCCGCCGATGCTCATCGTCGGCGTGCTCGGGTTGATCGTCAACATCGTGGCGTTCCTGCTGCTTCGAGCCGGTTCGACCGAGTCCGTGAACATCGAGGGGGCGTACGTCGAGGTCCTCGCCGACACGGTCGGCTCGGTCGGGGTCATCGTTGCCGCGATCCTGCTCGAGCTGTTCGGATGGGCGTGGGCCGACCCCGTCGTGGCGGCGTTGATCGGCGTCTGGATCCTGCCGCGCACGTGGCGGCTCGGCCGGCGAGCAGTCCACATCCTCGTCCAGGCCGCTCCGGATCGCATCGACCTGGGCCTGCTCGAACACGATCTGCGCTCGATCGACGACGTCATCGACGTGCACGACCTCCACGTCTGGACGCTCACCTCGGAGATGGACGCCGCGTCGGCCCATCTCGTCGTACCGGCCGGCACCGACCATCACGGCGTGCTGGATCAAGCCCGCGCCCTGCTCACCACGCAGTACGGCGTCGACCATGGCACGTTCCAGGTCGAGCCGAGCGATCACCGCGGGTGCAGCGACGTCACCTGGTGACGCACGGCACATCGACACGCCCGATTGGCCGAACTACGTTCTTTCCATGGGAAAGATCGTGGTCGCCGGTGGAGGGGTATGCGGAATGGCAGCAGCGATGATGCTGGCCGACGACGGTCATGAGGTCATCGTGCTCGAACGGGACACCGAACCGCCACCACCGGATCCGGAGAGAGCATTCGGCGACTGGGACCGACGCAGCGTCGCCCAGTTCGGGCTCGCCCACTGGCTCCACGCCCGCGGGACCACGATCCTCGAGGATCAGCTGCCCGCCGTCTACCGGCGACTCGACGAGAACGGCGGGTTCCATTTCAACCTCGTCAAGTACCTGCTGTCGATGATGCCAGGCGCGGAGATCTCACCCGAAGACGACCGTTTCGATCTGGTCACCGGACGTCGCAGCACGATCGAATGGTCGATGGCCGGCGCCGCCCAGGAACACCCGGGTGTCACTGTCCGCCGCGGCGAGGCCATCAGTGGTCTCCTCGCCGAGACCTCCGAGGACAAGCCGCCGCACATCACCGGCGTCCGACTGCTGGCTGGTGAGGAAGTCAGTGCCGACCTCGTCGTCGACGCGACCGGTCGTCGCTCCCCCACGCCGGACTGGCTGGCCGAGGTCGGCGCCGAAGCGCCGCTCGAGCACGCCGAAGACAGCGGCTTCGCCTACTACGGACGCTATTTCCGGAGCACCGACGGGTCGATGCCCGCCGTCATGGGTCCGCTGCTCGCCCCGTACGGCAGTTTCTCGATCCTGACGCTGCCCGCCGACAACGACACGTGGGCCGTCACGCTGTACGGGTTGTCGGACGACAAGGCACTGCGCAGTTTCCGAGACCCGGAGGTCTACGACCGGGTCGTTCGGGCGTGCCCGATGCACGCACACTGGCTCGACGGAGAGCCGATCACGGAGCTCAAGTCGATGGCAGGCGTGGTCGATCGGCACCGCGAGTTCGTCGTCGACGGCAAACCGGTCGCCACGGGCATCCTCACGGTCGCCGATGCGGCATCGTGCACGAACCCCTCACTCGGGCGGGGCATCTCGCTCGGGCTGATGCATGTCGAGGTCATGCGGGCCTGCGTTGCCGAGCACTTCGACGACCCGCACTCACTCGCGGTTGCGTTCCATGAACGGTCCGAGCAGGAGATCACGCCGTGGCACGAGGCGACGGTGGCGATCGACCGGCGCCGAGTGAACGACATGCGAATCTACCGCGACGGTGGAATCCCGATCGCCAACGACCAGGAGAAGATCGCCGACGTCCTCCAGGCGGCCGTGATGCTCGACCCGGTCATCACCCGCGGCTTCGGCGAGGTCTTCAGCTGCATCTCGACATCGGAGGACGTGATGTCGAGACCCGGCTTCCTCCAACGCGTCATCGACTGCGCCGACCAGGTGTCGACCGATCCACTCCCCGGTCCCGACCGTGCGCAGCTGCTGGAGCTCGTGTCATGACCGTGGCGCTCGTCCACGGGGTGCCCGAGGTAGCTGCGATCTGGGACGACATGATCGCCGAGATCGGCCGCGACGATGTCGTCACGCTGTCGCCACCGGGGTTCGGAGCGCCGGTACCCAACGGGTTCGAGCCCACGTCGGACGGCTACCGCGACTGGCTCGTGACCGAACTCGAGCAGCTCGACGGACCGGTCGACCTCGTCGGCCACGACTGGGGTGCCGGGCATGCGCTGCGTGCGGTCACGGCACGGCCGGACCTCGTACGCAGACTCGTGACCGACATCGCCGGCACGGCGGACATACAGTACGAGTGGCACGACATGGCGCAGGTCTGGCAGACACCCGGCGAGGGCGAAGCCTTCGTCGACGCCGTCGCCGCCATGCCGGCCGCCGACCGCGTGCCGATGCTCGTGGACGCCGGCATGACCGAGGCCGGCGCACGGGCGTGCGCCGAGGCGAACGGACCGGAGATGGGCGCCTGCATCCTCACGCTGTACCGGTCCGCGATCCAGCCCAACATGGCGTTGTGGGGCGAACAGTTCGTCGCGCTGCACGCCCGCCCGGAGACGCTCGTCGTGATCGCTCACGACGACCACTACACCGGAGGCCCGGACCTGGCCCGCCGAGTGGCACAGAAGTGGGGAGCCGGCGTCGCCGAACTCGACGGGCTCGGCCACTGGTGGATGATGCAGGACCCTGCCGCGCTGCGCCGCCACGCTCAACGCCTTCTTGAACGACTGACTGACTGACTGACTGACTGATTGACTGCGACCTACAGCTTTTTCAGCGGTGCCCACGCCAGGGCGAGGTGTTTCTGGCCGACGCCCGCGAAGTTGATCACGGCCTCGGCCTTCTCCCCCGAACCCGAGATGTCGATGATCACGCCCTCTCCGAAGGCGGGGTGTGCCACGTCGTCACCGACCTTGAGACCGATCTGTTGTGAGTTGGTCGGCTGCGGAGCGTTGGCGGCCCGAAGCGCTGCGTCGACCACCCGCTCGCGATGGGCGTCCTGGGCATCGGACTCCGAAGTGGATCCCGCGCCCCACTCGCTGCGGCGACGGTACGGCGGCGGGTCGTCGGTACGTTCGTCACGTTGCCGGTAGCTCTGCCGACCGTACGACGAACGGCCGCTCGTGTTGCCCTTCGACTCGATCAGCCCGGTCGGGATCTCGTCGAGGAATCGGGACGGCGGGTTGTACTGCGTGTTGCCGTACAGCATGCGGCTCCAGGCATGGGAAACGAACAACCGTCGCATCGCCCGGGTGATACCGACGTAGGCGAGCCGTCGCTCTTCCTCCATCTCTGTCGGTTCGGTCAACGCCCGGTTGTGGGGAAAGATCCCCTCCTCGACGCCGGCGATGAACACGATCGGGAACTCCAACCCCTTGGCCGAGTGCAGCGTCATCAGCACGACGTGGTCGTCGTCATCGAGGTCGTCGGTGTCGGCGACGAGCGCCACCTGTTCGAGGAACTCGTCCAGCACCGTGAACTCGCGAGCCGAGCCGACGAGCTCGCCCAGGTTCTCGATGCGAGTGTGGGCTTCGACCGTGTCCTCGGCCTCGAGCTCGCCGAGATAGCCGGAGTCGTCGATCGCTGTTTGGAGCAGGTCACCCGGGCCCACACCATCCTGGCCGACCATCTCGTTGACACGGTCGAGCAGCTCGACGAATGACGCGATGCCGCGTCGTGCCGGGCCGCTCACGCCGGCATCCTCGGCGTGGCGGAGCGCGTCGGCGAACGGCACACCCATCTCGCGGGCGTACTCGTCGAGCCGACCGATGCTCGTGTCGCCGATTCCCCGCTTCGGCACGTTGATGACCCGCTTCACGCTGACCTCGTCGAGCGGGTTGATCACCGCCCGGAGATAGGCCATCGCGTCCTTGATCTCCCTGCGGTCGTAGAAGCGGGTCCCGCCGACCACCTTGTACGGCACCCCCATTCGCATGAACGCTTCTTCGATGACCCGTGCTTGAGCGTTCGTGCGATACAGCACCGCCATCTCGCGCCAGTTCGTTGCGTCGTCGCGCTGGAGCTGTTGCGCTGTGCCGGCCATCCACATCGCCTCGTCGCCTTCGTCCTCGGCGTGGTACCGCGTGATCCGTTCGCCACCGCCGGTGTCGGTCCAGAGTGATTTGGGCTTGCGTTCGAGATTGTGCTCGATCACGGCGTTGGCAGCGTCGAGGATCGTCTGCGTCGAGCGGTAGTTCTGGTCGAGCACGATCGTGGTCACGTCGTCGAACGCATCCTCGAACTGCAAGATGTTCCGGAAGTCAGCACCCCGGAAGCGGTACACGCTTTGATCCGTGTCACCCACGACACAGACGTTCTGATGGCCTCTGGCAAGCATCAACACGATCTCGTTCTGGGCCTGGTTCGTGTCCTGATATTCGTCGACCAGGATGTGCTCGAACCGCTCGCGGTAATGGTCGAGCACGTCGGGGTGGCCGCGGAAGAGGCGAACGACGTTGAGCAGGAGGTCGTCGAAGTCCATCGCGCCGGCCTGTCGGAGCCGAGTCTGGTACTCGGCGTACACGTCGGCCTGCTTGCGGGCGAAGATGTTGTCGGCCTCGGTAGCAGCCCGTTCGGGATCGATCAGCTCGTTCTTCCAGAGTGAGATCTGGCTGTGCGTTCCGCGGGGTGGAAACCGTTTGCTGTCGAGACCGAGATCGCGGATCACGTAGCCGGTGAGGCGGGTGGCGTCGGCCTGATCGTAGATCGAGAACGTGCGTGGGTAGCCGAGCGCTTCACCGTCGCGTCGAAGGATCCGGACGCAGGCCGAGTGAAAGGTGGAGACCCACATCGACCGCACGACCGGCCCGACCAACGCACCGACCCGCTCGCGCATCTCGGCGGCCGCCTTGTTGGTGAAGGTGATCGCGAGGATGCTCGTGGGCCGAACGCCTCGGTCGAGCAGGTACGCAATTCGGTGGGTGAGCACCCGCGTCTTTCCCGACCCCGCACCGGCGACCACCAGCAGCGGCCCGGTGGCATGCACGACGGCATCGAGTTGGTCGGGATTCAGGCCTTCGGTGAACGGGTTCGGGCCGATCTCGCTGACCCTGTCGACGTCGACCTCGTCCGGCCGATCGAGATCACTGGTGGTGTCGACCGCCGAGTCGGCTGGATGTGGAACCGAATCGTCGGCGAACGGCTGGTCGAGTGGCTCGTCGATCGACCGATCCGAGAACAGGTTGGGCTGGTCCGACATCGTCCGACCATCCTACGGATGGGGTGCCACGCGACCGGCGTGAGGGGTGCCGCTGACGGCAGATGTGTCGAACCGAGAAACGGGCCGGGAACGAACTCCCAACAGTATGGTGCATCCACCAACCCCTCGGAACCGTCTGCGTAGGTTGGCGACCATGTCGATCGACGAGCAACCAGCGACGGCCGAGCCGGCCGGCGCGCCCGACGCCGGGCCCGTCGCCCGCCTGAAGCACCCCCGGGCGATCCGCTGGCTGCACTGGATCAACTTCCCACTCCTGGCAGTGATGATCTGGAGCGGGCTGCGGATCTACTGGGCCGAGGACGTGTACGCCTTCGGCATCGGCAGCTGGCAGTGGTTCGTGTTCTTCCCCGAGGTCGTCTACGAGAAGCTCGACCTCGACCGCCACCTCGCACGCGGCATGGCGTTCCATTTCTCGTTCGGCTGGCTGTTCGTGATCAACGGACTGCTGTACACGGCGTACCTCGCCTACAGCGGTGAGTGGCGACACATCGTGCCCGACCGGAAGTCGGTCCCGGAGGCGAAGGACGTCGTGCTTCACGACCTCCACCTCGCGTCGGAGGCACCGCCGCAGGGTCGCTACAACGCAGCACAGAGGATCTCGTACACGGTCGTGCTCGCGATGGCGGCGATCGTCGTGGTCAGCGGCTTCGCCATCTACAAGCCGAGCCAACTCCACCCGCTTCCGCTCCTGTTCGGCGGATACCAGGGCGCACGGCTCATCCACTTCTCGATGACGATCGGCATCCTGTTGTTCTTCGTCGTTCACATCCTGCAGGTCCTTCGCGCCGGATGGGGCAACTTCCGCGGCATGGTCACCGGCTACGAGATCGAGTATCCCGGTCATCCGGCGGAACCCGAGGTCGCACCCGAGGAGGCGTCGTCATGAGCGACGAGCACGACGACCTCGCCGACGGACCCGCAGACGACGAGTCGGCGGATGACCCGCCGACCGGCGACGACGCCGACACGATCACGGCGGGGCCCGACGGAGCACCCACACGCGCCGAGATGCTCACGGCACAGGCCCGCAGTGGCCCGGCGATTCCGGTCGGTGAGTTCCGCAAGAAATCCCGACGGTCGTTCCTGACCGGCGCGGCCGGCATCGTCGGCGCCGGCGTCCTGTGGAACTTCGTCCAGACGAAGTCCGACCCGGTCGACGGGATTCCCGGTGTACTTCGCAACACGCTGGAGGCGAACGAGGCGATCTGGTCGAATCTGCAGAACCGCTCGGCGCCCGAATACGACATCGGCGACGCATCGCCCATCCAGGTGAACGGCCGGGTCGGCATCCGCGAGGAGCTCGAACTCGACGGCTACAGCGTGCGCGTCGAGGGCCCCGACGGGGCGCTCCTCGACGAATTGCCGGTCAGTCACTTCTCGGGCCTCCCGCAACGTGACATGGTCATCGAGCACAAGTGCATCGAGGGCTGGTCCAACATCACCCATTGGCGCGGCGCACGCTTCCGCGACTTCCACGAGCCCTACGCCGACCGGATCGGAAACGCCAGCTATGTCGGGCTCGAAACGCCCGACGGCGAGTACTACGTCGGCTGGGATCTCGATGCGATCCTGCATCCGCAGACGATGCTCGTGCTCGAGCAGAACGGCGAACCCCTCAGCGAACGACACGGTGCACCGCTTCGTCTCGCCACCCCGAACAAGTACGGCATCAAGTGCCTCAAGCGAATCGGCGTGATCCGCTACAGCATCGACCGGACGCCCGACTACTGGGCCGAACGCAGTTACGACTGGTACGCCGGGCTCTGAGACCGACCGGCGACGAGCCAGGAACCGGGCCGACGACGGTCAGGCAGGGACGACGTTCCAGCTCGTATTCGCGACAGTGGGGGTACCGGTGCCGATTCCGTCGAACAGATACTCGGCCTCGATGTCGGCGGTGGCACCGTGGCAGTGCCATCTGACTCTGGACTCGACGGCGTATCGATCGTCAGCGGGGATCCAGCCGTCGCCCCACGGATACCGTTTGCGAACCAGGAAGGCCGGCGACATACTCGGAGCGCTGTACACCGTCGGCCCGTTGAATCCGGTGGTGCTCGGGGGCGTGATCGCCAACTGGGTGCCGGCCGGATCATTGCGATTGCCCGTGACCGCGGCGACTCGGAGCTGCTGGATCCACCACGGAGAGCCCCACATCACCGACACGACCCGCCACTCGTACGTGATCAGCGGTGTCCCACCGTCGGCACACGTGACGCCGGTCATGTCAGGCGCGAGACTCACCTGACGGGAGTCGTTGCGGTCGTCGGGAAACGGAAACGCAGCGAATGGCAGCGACTCGCCCGCCTCGGGAGTGCCGATGAGACCGGTCTCGCCCGGCGACGCAGCGTGAGCCACACGAATCGACGGCAGGATGACGGGGCTTGCGACGATCGACACACCGCCCGCTCCGAGTTTCTTTCAGTGCTTCGCGGCGGTTCATGTCACCACCCGTGCGCTCGCCACCACACGACATCGGCACGCTTCGACCGATGCTTGAGATGCGGAGTCGCACGACATCGCGAAGGTCAGGCGGTCGTGCCGGATCCGATGGCGATCAGGCTGGCACGATGTTCCAGGTGGAGTTGGTGACCGTCAACGAGTCGGTTCCGATGGCGCTGAACACGTACTCGGCCTCGACGTCGCTGGTCGCGCCGTCGCAATGCCACCGCACCCGGGCCTCGACGTCGAAGCGGTCTCGTTGGTCGATCTTCACGTCGCCCGTCGACGAACCCTTGCGGATCAGGAACCCCGATGCGTAGCTCGGCGCGCTGTATCCGGTCGGGCCGCTGAAGCCGGAAACGCTCGGCGGCATCGCCACGAGCTGGGTCCCGACCGGGTTGCTCGTGCTGGCGACCGCCTCGGTGATCCGGAGGTACGCGGCCTTCGACTTCTGCCACGTGACGGAGATGATTCGCCACTCACACGAAACGATGGGCGGGCTCTGGTCCTCGCAGGTGACCAGAGCGTGATCAGGGGCGACGGTGACCTGCGTCTTCTTGAGCGAGCTGTTGGGAAACGGGATCGGCTGGTACGGGAGCGGGTCGCCCGCCGCGGGTACGCCGGTCAGCCCGGTCTCACCCGGGGACGCGGCGTGGGCCACACGAATCGATGGCAGGATGACCGGGCTCGCGACGATCAACACGCCTCCCGCTCCCAGCTTCTTCAGTGCTTCGCGGCGATCCATCGTGTCCTTCATTGCCGGCCAAGATCGATATCGGCACGCTCCGGCCCCGGCTTGAGCGGCGCTGGCACACCGACCCTGATCAGCGCGGGCTCCCGACGTCCGGATCGGGCGAACTCACGGGCCTGCGAGTACGGCGACACCCTGCATCTGTTCCCAGGCGACCTCGACCTCGTTGCCGGGAAAGACGTTGATGCTGGCCACACCAGCTCGCTCGAGCGCATCGACGTGGGCATGGGCGTCGTCGATGGTGCCGATCGCACCGATCTCGATCCAGTAGTCGGCGGGCATGTCGAGCAGCGCTTCGTACCCACCATCGTCGACCCGCTGCGCGATCTCGTCGAAGAACGGCAGCACACGGAGTGCCGGCCGACGCTCGGCGATCATCGTCGCGACGAATGGCGCAACGAACCCGTAGGCCTTCCGACGATCGGCGTCGACGGCCATCATCGTGAACGTCACGACACGGAAGTCCTCGGGGCGCCCGGCCCGTTCGAGCGCCCAGTTCACGTAGGTCGGCCCGGCGCCCTCCACGAGGATCACCCCGTCGGCGACGCGCCCGGCGAGCGCGAGCGACCTCTCCTGCTGCACGCCGGCGACAATCGACGGCACCTCGGCCGGCGGCTGATCGAGCCGAACGCGATCGAGATCGACCGCCCGACCGGCGAACGTGACCTCCTCACCGGCGAGAAGACGCTTCACCACGGTGATCGTCTCGTCGAGCGTGGTCAGCGGCGACGGCGTCCGAGCGCCCATCTGCCCCATCCACTCCTGCACGCCGTGGCCGATTCCGGGGTGGAAACGGCCGGGGGCGATGTTGGCCAATGTCGCGATCTCCATGGCGGTGATCGCCGGGTTGCGCGCCACGGCCGGGAGGATGCCGATGCCGACCTCGAGCCGTTCGGTCACGGCGAGTGCGGTGGCGGCGAGACTGATGCCGGCCGTGAAGAAGCAGTCCTCGATGATCCAGAGCTGATCGATGCCCGACGACTCGAGTCGCTGGGCGTACTCCGACACCGCAGCAGCCGGAAACGCACGGTCGAAACACATCCCGATCTGAGCGCGCTGCATCGTGCCAACCTACTGCGGGAGCCCAGGGCCGATCAGCTGGGCATCTGCTCGGCCAACTCCAGCCAGCGGTCCTCGAGTTCGGCGAGCTCGGACTGCGCAGCGGCGAGTTCGGCACCGAGCACGGCCAACTGCTCGTGGCCGTCGGCTGCTGCGAGACCGTCGTGGAGGCGGTCGACACGCCGTTGCACCTTGGCGATCGCCTGCTCGGTGTCGCGGAGACGGCGGCCGATGGTGTACGGACTCACCGCGCGAGCCTCGGGGCGGTCTCCTCGGGGCGGGCGCTCGGGGTTCGGCACCGCCACAGATCGGGACGGCGTCGGCGACTGCACGGAGGCCCTGCTCGCCAGCCATCCCTGGACGCCGCCGGGCACCCGCCGCAGATCGCCCGAATCGTCGATCGCCAGTACATGGTCGATCGTTCGATCGAGGAAGATCCGATCGTGGCTGGCAACCACGAGCGCACCTGGCCACTCGTCGAGGAAGCCCTCGAGTGCGCGCAACGTATCGAGGTCGAGGTCGTTCGTCGGTTCGTCGAGTACCAGCAGGTTGGGCTTCGCCGCCAAGACCATCACGAGCTGCAGACGACGCCGCTCACCGCCCGACAGCATCTTGACCGGAGCGAACTCCGCGGTCGCATCGAACCAGAAGCGTTCGAGCAGCACACGATCTTCCCAGTCGGGCTCGCGCAACGGGCCGGCGACCAACTCGCGAACGATCGCGTCGGGATCGAGCGTCGAGGTCTGCTGGTCTGCGTACCCCGACACCACGGTGGTGCCGCGCTTGACGATTCCGGCCGCCGGCTCCCGTCGACCGGCGATGATGTCGAGCAACGTCGACTTCCCCGAACCGTTGGGTCCGACGACACCCAGGCGGGCACCGGGCTCGATCAGGAGATCCACGTCGTGGAACACGGTGTGGCCGTCGTAGGCCTGCGCGACCCCGATCAGCTCGACCACCTGGTTCCCGAGGCGGGTCGAACCCATGTCGAGCAGCAGGTCGTCGCCACGTACACCCGCGGCCTGGGGGCCACCGGCCACGATCTCGTGGGCCGAGCGGAGCCGGGCTTTGGGCTTCGTCGAGCGGGCCTGAGCGCCGCGCTGCAGCCATTCGAGTTCACGGCGAGCGAGGATCCGGCGACTCGCCTCGGCACCGGCGGCCCGTTCGTGTCGAGCCGTGCGACCCGTGAGATAGGTCGCGTACGCGCTCGTGCCCGCGTCCGCGCGATGTACGTGCCCGGTGCCGCGCTCGAGTTCGACGACTCGGCCGCTCCCGCGCGCCGTCGTCAGCCGGTCCATCAGGTGACGATCATGGGTGATCATGACGAGTGCTGCATTGGTGCCGGCGAGCCGCTGCTCCAGCCATTCGATCGCTTCGAGGTCGAGATGGTTCGTGGGCTCATCCAGCAGGATCAGGTCGAACTCGCCGACCAGAGCCCGGGCGAGCGCCACCCGTTTCGCCTGCCCACCAGACAACTGATCCGTCGGCCGCGAGAGCAATGGTTGGACACCGAGGGACGTCGCCACCGCGGCCACTTCCCACGAGTCCCCGAGGTACTCGGAGACCGATCCTGGTGGGAGTTCCGGATCCTGATCGAGCAGAGCGATGCGGACCCCCCGGCCGAACCGGACGTCGCCTTCGTCGGGTTTCTGTGTGCCGGCGAGCATCCTCATCAGCGTCGACTTGCCGGAGCCGTTGACGCCGACGATGGCAAGACGGTCTCCGGTCGAGATCGTCAGTGACAGATCGTCGAACAGCACCTTGTCGGGCTGGGCGATGCCCACCTTGGCGAGATCGACGCAGATCACGACGTCACCATACGGTGGCGCTCGTCACGGTGGCGCTCATCGAATCGGGATCGATCGCATCAGGGTGCACCGGGCGCCGCGGATCGGTCGGGACGCGACAGTGCGCTCCCAGAGGAGCGCACTGTGCGTTGGGGGGTCTGTATCGGAGGCTTGGGAATCGTTGGTGCGCGAGGACCGTCGGCGCAGATTACCGATGCTCAGCCGTCGGTCGTGCGAGTGCGGTTCACTCCTTCTTCGATCCGTTCGGTGACCCGCTCGAGCCGCTCGGCCGCCCGCTCTTCGTCGAGGCCATGGGCGATCGCCAGGTCGATGTGGCTCTCGGCATCGACGATCAGTGCGTCGACGACGGTCTGGACATCGATCCCGTTCGCTTCGGCGATGTCGGCGATCGAGTTGCCCGCCTCGAGTTCGGCACGCAGCGTGCTGCGGTCCATGCCGAGCAGGTCGGCGACGACGGCGTTGTTGCGTCCGTGTCCGTCCAGGCCGCGCCGGCCGGGCCGTGCGCGCTCGGGCCGGTTCTCGACGAGATGCTCGGTGACGGCATCGGCCTGCGCGGCGTCGATCGTCCCGTCGTCGACCAGAGGCTGCAACGTGTCGCGCAGCCGCTCACCGGGTCCCGGACGTTCGTCGCTCCCGTCGCCGGTGTCGTCATCGCCGGTGTCGTCATCGCCTGGGGTGTCCTCCTGGAGCGCCACGACCTCGGTGGCGGCATCGTCGGTCGCCGCACTGGTCCACGCAGGCGTGGTGGCAACGAGGCCGACGGCGCCACCGGCCAGCATGCCCGCTGCTACCCCGAGTGTCACCGGGCGCCTCGAGCTGCGTCGCGATCCTGACGGTTCGACCATTGGGGTCGGGTCGGGAAGGGTGTCGTTCATCGTGTGTCCTTTCGAAGGCTGATTCATCTGACCGTGGTGAGCGTGACACCGAGGGTTGTGAGGAATACCGGAGCCTGGTGCGAGAAAGGTAAGAGGCAGCGCAGACGCGGCGCCACGATCACGTCATCTCGGATGGCGCACCGAGCCGAAGGCCGACCACCGCCCCGCCACCGGGCCGGTTGGCGGCGAACACGTCGCCGCCGTGCCGCCTGGCCACTTCGCTCACGATCGACAGTCCGAGACCTGAACCGGGCATCGTGCGCGCCTCGTCGGAACGGTGGAAGCGATCGAAGACCCTGGTGAGATCGGCATCGGCGATCCCGATGCCCCGGTCCGCTACCGATACCTGGCCGCGGGCCACGGTGACCTCGATCGGTTCGTCCGTCGTGTCGAACTTCGTGGCGTTGTCGAGCAGACACGATACCGCACGCTGCACACCCGACCGCTGAGCCGTGACCGGACTCTGCTCGGCCGTGACCAGAATCGACCGGTTCGATCGACGTTCGAAGCGCTCGACCAGCTCGACCACGACATCGGCGAGATCGAATGACGACATCGGTTCATCGGCGGCACCACCCGACGCCACGGCCACCACCTCGTCGACCAGCGTGGTCAGCTCACGCGTCTCGGCGTCGAGATCGGCCAGAATCGCGTCCCGGTCGAGGTCGGACATGTCGGGATAGCGCCGCAACGCATCGAGGTTGGTCCGCAAGCTCGTGAGCGGGGTGCGGAGTTCGTGGCCCGCATCCTCGACGAGGCGGCGCTGATCGTCCTTCGAGCGGGCCAGCGCTGTCAGCATGCGATCGAACGCCGCACCCAGGCGGCCGACCTCATCGTCGCCATCGGAGTCGACCGCGACGTCGAGGCGGCCGGTCGACTCCACGAGTTCGGCCGCCGAGGTGAGGCGTCGGAGGGACGCAGTGACCCGGCCCGCGATCCACAGGCCGAGCACGACAGCGAGGGCCGTCACCAGCGCAGCGAGCATCGCAGTTCGTGCGCGCAGGCTCGCGAGCACCCGGTCGGTCTCGGCCAGCGACCGGCCCACCTGCACGGCGCTCCGCGGGAAGCCGATCGTCCGAACGCGGTATGTACCGGCGTCCGTCGAGACGGTGGCGAATCGGTCTGAGCGTTGACCGATCAGGGCGACGTCGGCATCGGCCACCGGGAGCGGCTCGGGAAACGTCGTGTCCCGGATGGTGCCGCGTGGACCGATGAGCTGCGCATCGAGACCCGACAGCGGTCCGCGATCAGGCAGCCGATCGCGGCTGATCGCCCTGATATCGGCCGCGACCAACGATCGGTCGATCTCGTCGAGGAGGCGATCCCGTGTCGACCGGTAGCTGAGCGACCCGAATGCGACCGCTGTGACTGCTGCGATCGCCGCCAACGCGAGCGCGATCTTCCAGCGAAGGCTCATGGATCGTCCGAGCGCGCAACGTAGCCGACTCCACGAACGGTGTGGATCAGCCGAGGGGCATCATCGATCTCGGTCTTCCGCCTCAGGTACCCGATGTACACCGCCAGGTTCTTCGAATCGGGCCCGAAGTCGTACTGCCAGATCCGCTCGTAGATCGTCGAGTGCTCGAGGACCACGCCGGCGTTGCGGACGAGGAGTTCGAGCAGGTCGAATTCGGTCTTGCTGAGCTCGATCGAAGCACCACCGCGGGCCGCCCGGCGACCTGCGAGGTCGAGCCGCAGATCACCCAACGCGAGATTGGTGGCGTCGTCGACCTCGACCGCCGCCAGACCGCTGCGTCGTACCAGCGCCCGAAGACGGGCGAACAGCTCGTCGAGGTCGAACGGCTTCGGAACGTAGTCGTCGGCCCCCGCATCGAGCCCTGCCACCCGATCGCTGCTGTCGGTTCGCGCCGTCAACATGAGGATCGGGACGTGGTTCCCCTCCGAGCGCAACACGCGGCAGGCGGTGACACCGTCGATCACGGGCATCGAGACGTCGAGCACGACCACATCGGCGTCGTGTTCCCGCAGGTGTTCGAGCGCCTCGGCGCCGTTGGTCACGGCCGTCACCTCATGGCCTTCGAGTGCGAACGCCCGCACCAACGATTCCCGAACCGCCCGGTCGTCCTCTGCCAACAGCACCTGCACGATACGAGTACACCAGAAACAGGTGAGACATCGGTGAGAATGTCGGCATGCGTGCCGGTCTCCTCGTCATGATCGGTGGCGCCGCCGGGGCAACCGTCCGCTGGAGCGTCGGTGAGGTACTGCCATCCGATCCCGGACGCTTCCCCTGGGCCACGTTCATCGTCAACGTCCTCGGTTGCCTGCTCATCGGATTCGCTGCACGCCACTTCGCTCGGGGCACCGACGCCTGGCTCGGTCTCGCCGTGGGTGGCCTGGGCGGATTGACCACGTTCTCGGCGTTCGCTGTCGAGACCCGGCTCTTGGTCGCCGACGATCGGCCGATGACTGCGCTCGTATACGTCGCGGCAACCACGATCGTCGGCCTCGCTGCAACCGAACTCGCGCGAGCAGGCGGATCGCCGACATGATCGCAGCGTTGTTCATCGCCGGCGCCGGCGCCGGTGCGCTCGTCCGTCATCTCGTCAACCAGTCGGGCCTCGGCTGGATCAGCACGCTCGTCGTGAACGTCGTCGGGGCCTTCGCGCTCGGCGTGCTCGTCGCAGCCGCTCCGAGCCCCGGCGTCGTGACGGTCCTGGGCGCCGGGCTGCTCGGCAACGTCACGACGTTCTCCTCGTTCGCCCTCGAAGCCTCCTACGGGACACCGAAGCGCCGTGCGCTCGTCATCGGGTCGACCCTGGTGCTCGGCCTGACCGCAGCGGCGGTCGGTTACGCGATCGGTTGATCGCCCGCCGGTACCGGTTCCGCCGTACCAGGCCACCGCACGGTGACGACCTGCTCCGCGAACGGCGGAGGATGCGCATCGAGCCATTCGGCGATCTCGTCGTCGCGATCGGCGGGCAGGCACAGCCGCCGTCGCGTGGTCGCCACGAACAACTCGGGGTCGGCTGCCGAGGATGACGGGGGACCGCGGCGGCTCACGGCAACCTCGGGGTCGAGGCCCAGTTCTCGAACCACCGCGACGAAGTCGTCCGCGGTCGGGCCGTCAGGTCGGGCCAGACCCCAGAAGTGATCCCACGCAGGCGCCCACGCCGACATGGGGTGCGCGGTCGGCAGCTCGACGACCACGGCGAGGCGGGCATGGTCGGTGAGCGCGACCAGGAACGGATGCAGATCGCCGACGTTGTACGCCACATGATGGCAGACCACGACATCGGCGGCCGGAGTGTGTGCGGCGACGTCGGGCCACCATCCGTGGACGGTCCGCCGGGCGACGTCGGCGAGGGATGCTGCGGCGACGAACTGGTCGAGCATCGCCCCGCTGCCGTCGACGCCGATCAGCTCGGTCGCCGGTGGCACGAGTGGCATCGCCGAGCGACCGCCACCACACCCCACGTCGAGCACCGTGCCGCCGACCGGCGGCAGGACCTCACGTGCCCATCGGTTCGACGTGGTCTCGCGATCGATCGTGTCGTCGACCTGGAATCGTCGCGGGTCGTGGAACCAAGGCGACTCGGGCGCCCGTTCGAGGACCTCGTCAGGCAGGCCCCAACCTGCGAGGAGGTCGGCCCATCGCCGAGCGGCCGGATGGAGCGGTTCGACCGGCTCGTTGCTCACGTGCAGTCGAGCACTCGGATCGGCAGTTCGCGCGGCCCCCGGATCTGGCCGACGCTCCATCGTGTGTCCCCGGCCGGTTCGAACGTCGGGAATCGGGCGATGAACTGCTCGATCGCGATCCTGAGTTCGAGACGGGCGAGATTGGAGCCGAGGCAGCGGTGGATGCCGAGCCCGAAGGCAGCATGCCGGTTCGCTTCACGATCGATCACGAATTCACCGGCCCGTTCGAACACGGCGGGATCACGATTGGCCGCCGGGAACGGCAGCAGTACCCACTCGTTCTCCTTCATCGGGCAACCGTGGAATTCGTGGTCAGCGGTGACGAGCCTGGCCATCGTGACGGGAGCGTAGGCCCGGAGGAACTCTTCGACGGCGAACAGCATGAGACGCGGTTCGTCGACGAGTCGCCGCAGGTCGTCGGGATGGTGGGCGAGATGCCACAGCGACGAGCCGATCGCGCTCCAGGTCGTGTCGATGCCCGCGAGCAGCAGCAGCACCATCGAGCCCCGGACGTGCTGATGGCTCAGCTTGTTGCCGTCGATCTCGGCATTCAACAGGTACGTCGTGAGATCGTCTCGCGGGTCCTGGCGATGCTCCTCGATCTGACGGTCGAGGTACTCGTCGAGATGGAGGTCGCTCTGCCGGCGGACCTCGACGGGGATGTTCACCAGCTCGAGGAACTCGTGGACGCAGCGTCGGAAGTACTCGTCATCGTCCGGCGGGAAGCCGAGCATCTGCGAGATCACGTTGACGGGGATGTGCTGGGCATACTGCTGTGCGGCATCGACGATCGTCTGACCTGGGGTGATGTCGCCCATCTCGTCGAGGAGTCGATCGCACAATTCGCGGACGTCGGACTCCCACGGCTCGATCGCCTTCGGTGCAAACGGGAGCAGCAACAGACGACGGGCATGGTGATGGAACGGCGGATCACTCGTGATCGGCGGCGCCGGGCCTACCGGTGCTTCGGCGACGGGGCGACCCCTGTTGACCAGGACGCCCCGACTGGTGAAGTGGTCGGTGTCGTAGGCGACCTCTTTGACGAGTTCGTGCGTGAGCGGCACCCACATGCCGCCATAGCGATCGCTGTGGGCGACCGGGTATCCTCCGTCGCGGAGTTCGTCCCAGAGCTCGTGTGCCCGGTTGTTGTACTCGGGGTCGGCGTGATCCAGGTCGTTCGCCCAATCGGTGACAGGGCCGTATGCGCTGGCCACCCTTACCTGGCCACCCTTACTCGGAGAGGATGATGGCGTATTCCGGGCAGTTCGCGGCCGCGAGCTGCGCCCTCTCCTCGAGTTCGGGCGCGACCGTGCCGTCGCCGACGACGACGGCGGTGCCGTAGTCGTCGACATCGAACAGCTCCGGCGCCAACGCGTAACAGCGGTTGTGGCCTTGGCAGAGATCAGTGTTCACCTCGACTCGCATGCCCCGAGCGTAGATGCTGCCGCATCGGCACACGGCACCGGCCACGCGCCGGCCGGCCGCAACCGCGAATTCGAGGCTGCGATCGCCCTGCGCATGCGACGAGAACGTGTGGGAGAACGTGTGGGAGAACGTGTGGGAGAACGTGTGGGAGAACGTGTGGGGAACACACACGCCGAACGCGAACTCGGACGGATTCCGGGCGATTCCGGTGATCGGTTCCACCCGCTCTGCTGCCGCCCGACGCCGCAGCCCGGGCCGGGCCAGTTCGTTGCAGTCACAATGAGTGCGCTCCGTCACCGCCAAGGGGTCATGTTCACTCTGAGTGGTTGACCGAACCGGTTTCGCGAGAACAACATGTCATCACGTCGTTATGGTCACGGCCACCCGACGTCGGTCGCGTAGTTTTGCTGGTGGACACCCCGACCGCCGACCAACCGAAGGCACCCGACCGAGATGCAGCAGCAACACGACGAGACCAGCAGGGCATTGCTCGAGGCGGCTCATCGCCTGCTCGCTGAACAGGGTTCGGAAGCGCTGACCGTCCGGCGAATCGCCACCGAGGCCGGGATGAGCACGATGAACGTGTACTCGCGGTTCGGCGGCAAGGACGGCGTCGTCGACGAGCTGTACCGAGATGGTTTCGACCGCTTGTTCGCAGCGATCAATTCGGTGGCACTCACCGACGACTTCGCTGGTGATCTGATGTCGATGGCCCACGCCTACCGCCAGTTCGCACTCGACCATCCGACCTACTACAAGGTCATGTTCCGGTCGGCAATCCACGACTTCACGCCGTCGGACGAGGCAACCGAGGTCGCCCTCGCCGGTCTGCAGGTCTTCGTCCAGCGCATCTACAGCGGACAAGAACTCGGTGCGGTCCGGACCGACGACAGCTACCCGGCCACCGAGATCGCGGCGTGGCTGTGGGCCAGCTGCCACGGCCTCGTCAGCCTCGAGCTGTTCGCCGTCGCGGACGAGCGTGTCACGTGGGAGTCCGTGTTCGAGAACGGTATGCGCACGGCGATCGCCGGCCTCCAGCCGTCCGCTGCACACCGAGGCTGAGCCGCTCCATCGCAAGCTCACACGGCGGCAGTAGCGTGCAGCGTTCATGCCTGCCGCGCTCTTCGCCAACATCATCACTGATGCATCCGATTGGCTTGCGGACTTCTCGTCGAACTGGTACTTCCTCGCGATCATCTTCGCCGTGGCCTACCTCGATTCCGTCGTGCCCATCGTGCCGAGCGAGACCATGGTCATCATCGGCGGTGTCGCCGCCGGGAGGGGCGACCAACTCCTGATCGCTGTGATCGTGGCCGGCGCGGTCGGCGCTTTCCTCGGGGATACGACGGCCTATCTGCTGGGTGGCCGGATGAGCGGCTTCATCGAACAGCGGGCCGCCGTCCGACCGAAGTTGGGCCAGCGACTCGAGTGGGCCAACAGCCAGATCCACACTCGAGGTGGCCTGCTGCTGATCACGGCGCGGTTCATCCCTGGTGGCCGCACGGCTCTGACGATCACCTCCGGCATCACCAATCAGCCCCGGCGATGGTTCATGGGCTGGGTGGCGATCGCCACGGTCATCTGGGCGTCGTACGCAGCCCTGCTCGGCTATGTCGGCGGTCAGGCATTCCAGGACAACCACACGGTGGCGTTCCTCGTCGCCTTCGGAGCGGCCCTCGGCGTGACGGCGCTCATCGAGCTCGTCCGTCACCTTCGGAATCGCGACTGACTGCGCCACCCGACCAACTGGCGCGACACCCTGCTCGGCTGCACGGACCCGATGCCGTTGCGTCCGCCGCTCGATCCGCCGGTTCACCGACCAGCCGAAATCGCCGACGCCGACGCCACCGCCCTCGAGGTCGTCGAGGACGCCGACGCTGCGGTGTACCACGCCAAGCGTCGAGGCCGGGGCCGCGTCGAAATGTACGACGCCGACCTCCAGGCGGCCATCGAATACGAGGCCGAGATCGAACTGGCGCTGCGCCACGGCATCGCCGACGGAGAACTCCGGCTCTTGCTCCAGCCCACCGTCGACGTGCGGACGGGCGAGGTGGCGGGCGCCGAGGCGCTGGTCCGATGGGAGCGAACGAATCCCAGCTCCTCGATGACCTACCTCCAGCAGCTCCCCCTCGACGCCGTCAAGATCGATCGGAGCTTCGTGGCCGGTGCGCCCGATCGCGAGTTCGATTCCATGGTGATCGAATCGATCGTGAGGCTCGCCGCCGCACTGTCGCTGGGCGTCGTGGCCGAAGGGGTCGAGACGTCGAGCCAACTGCACCTTGTCGAGGCCGAGGGCGTGCAGCGCGTGCAGGGGTACCTGTCGGCACGCCCGATGCCGGTCGTCGAGGCCGAAGAGGTCATCTTCGGCGGTCTCGGGATCGATCTCGCAGCGATCCGAGCCGAGGGCCGAGCACCATGACCGCCACTGACCGATGCCGGCCGTCCACGAGAACGGGTGGCACGGGTCTCTGATCGCCGGTGATCTATTCCCGGGACTCGACCATCGTCAGGAACCGTCCGGCGCCCATCGTTTCGACCCCGTCAGGAAGCCGGCGACGCAGACCGCGGTCGGAGGTGACGACGCAAACCGGGTCGCTTCGAGCGTCAGCGCCGACGTCCGTTTCGACGAGATCGACGATGTGATCGTCAGCGGCGTCGCGTCCTCGGCGGGGTGCCTCGACGACCTCGAGGTTGCCGCCGGCAAGGCCGAAGGTCGTCCGCGCCACGGGGGCATCGAACACGATCGTGACCTCGTCGTCGTGGGTTCGGCACCATCCGGCAACCTGCTGAGCGAATCGTGTTGCGGCGCGTTCACGATCGTTCCACCACCCGTCCGGGCGTGAACCGAACACGTTGTTCCCATCGATGATCCAGCGCACGGTCAGAGCAGGCGGGAGGGGACCTCGACCACGCGAGCCCGCAGCCACTCGCCGAGGCTCTTCGCCTGCGCGTCGATCCGGGTCGACGCGGCCACCCCCTCGTCGAGCAGACCGTGAACGACGAAGTTCAGCGCCCGGAGGTTGGGGAGATCGTGCCGGTCGACCTGGAGCGTGGCCGACTCGGGGAGGAGCTCCCGAAATCTCTCCACGGTCAGGAAACTGCTCAGCCACGCAAACGATCGGTCCGAACGGGTGAAGACACCCAGGTTGGCGTTGCCACCCTTGTCGCCGGAGCGCGTGCCGACGACGCGACCGAGCGGAACTCGATCGGTCGGCTCCCGGTCGGGTTCGACGAGCGGCAGCGACGAACGACCGACTGCATCGCCGGAGTCGCCGGTCGCGGGAGCCGAAGAGTCGACCCGGACGGTCACGCCACCGACGTGAACGTATTGAGGCACGAGGTCCGGCGGCACCCTGGCGGGCCGATAGACGCCGTACGGTGCCGCCGACGACGGGCCGCCGGAGAGCCCGTACAGTCCGGGAATGCTCGCCAGGGCGGTCTCGGTGAACGCGTTCGAGAAGGCACGACCCACCTTGCGCTCGTCGCCGTCCTTGACCGTGATCCTCCACTGGGCCGTCGCCGCCTCGTTCGATGTCGGGTCGGCGTGTTCCGTCCGGATGACCCGGGAATCGACCGTCTCGAAATCGGACGGTTCGTGGGGGCACGCCCGCCAGAACGCCGACTCGACCACGTGGGCCTTCGCCTCGATGTCGAGACCCGTGAGCGCCACGGCAACGGTGTTCCGAAAGCCACCCAGTTCGTTCATCGCAACTTTGAGCGTCGAGGGAGGGGGCTCGCCGATACAGCCAGAGATCCGTACCCGGTCGCGCCCGACCTCCTCGAGTCGGATGGTGTCGAAGCGGGCCGTCACATCAGGCCCCAGGTAGCGAGGGCCGCCGATCTCGTACAGCAACTGCGACGTGACCGTTCCGGTCGACACCTGACCGCCCGTACCGTCGTGCTTGCCGATCACCGTCGAACCGTCGGCGGCCACTTCGGCCCACGGGAAGCCGAGCCGTTCCATTCCGGGCACCTCGGTGAAGAAGGAGTAGTTGCCGCCCGTCGTCTGTGCGCTGCACTCGATGACGTGGCCGGCGACGACCGCGCCGGCGAGTTCGTTCCAGTCGTCGCGAGCCCATCCGTGGTGCCAAGCGGCCGGGCCACATGTGACAGCAGCATCGGTGACGCGACCGGTGACCACGATGTCGGCACCGCGCTGGAGTGCGTCGACGATTCCCCAGCATCCGAAGTAGGCGTTGGCCGTGAGGTACCGGGACAGATCGCCGAGATCGCCATCGGCATGGAACGGCTCGAGCGCACCGGCACCCGCCAACTCCTCGATGTGCGGGAGCAGATCGTCGCCATCGATGTACGCCACGGTCGGAGCGAGCCCGAGCCGAACGGCGACCTCCTCGACCGCGGCCGCGCAGCCGGCCGGATCGAGGCCACCCGCGTTCGACACCACCTTGATGCCCTGATCGAGGCACGTGCCCATCACCTGTTCCATCTGTGTGACGAAGGTCGACGCGAAGCCTCCGCCTGGTCGCTTGGCCCGAATGCGACTCAGGATGAGCATGGTGAGCTCGGCGAGCCAGTCGCCCGTCAGCACGTCGATCGGGCCGCCCTCGACCATGTCGGTGGCGCCCGAGAGCCGGTCGCCGAAGAATCCGGAGCAGTTGGCGATGCGGATCGGTGCGGTCATGTCAACCTTCCGGTGACTCCAGAACGACCAGCAGATCACCGGCGTCGACCCGATCACCGACCGCATAGCGCACGTCGACGACAACGTGGTCACCATGCGCAGAGATCTTGTGCTCCATCTTCATCGCCTCGACCACCATCAGGAGCTGGCCATCGGTGACCGTCTCGCCGGCGGCGACGTGCACGGCGATCACCGTGCCGGGCAGCGGACAGATGGGTCCACCGCCCTCCGAGTCGGCGTCGTGGTCGATGAATCGCGGCGGCCGGGACCATTCGAGACTGCCGGCGGCGCTCGAGGTCCGGATGACGTCGCCATCGAAACCGATCCGGACCACGTGGCGTCGTCCGTCGAGCTCGACGACCTGGCGGTCGGGCGACCGCTCGAGCAGGCGGACGGTCGCACGGCGCCGGTCGTCGTCCGCCAGGCTTCCGTCGGCCTGCGGCTCCGGCCACGCACCGATCATCACATCGGCGCAGTCAACGCGCATGACGTACTCGACCTGATGCTCCTCGCCAGCCAGCAACCAGGTCCGTCGCTGCCCCCGAGTGCGCAGGTTGCGCCAACCCGACGGAGCGAAGCCGGTCGGCGACAGCCCTGCCCGCGACTGCGCCTCGTCGGCAAAGACACCGCCGAGCAACAGGGCGAGCCGATCGTCGCCGATCGGGCCCGCATCGGCGACCACGTCGGGATGCTCCTCGAGGTACGACGTGAAGGTTCGCCGATTCCGGAAGTCGGGCTCCGTCATCGCAGCCGCGAGCATGTGGGCGTTGGTGCGCACCCCGGCGATCCGCGCCGTGCGCATGGCCCGGGCGATCTGCAGGGCAGCGACGCCCCGGTCGGCGTCATGGGCGATCACCTTGGCGAGCAGCGAGTCGTAGTCGGGCGACACCGTGCTCCCCGCCCGAAAACCCGTGTCGATCCGCACCTCACCGGTGATCTCGAAGTCGCTCAGAGTGCCGGTCGACGGCACCCAGCCGGCGGCGGGGTCTTCGGCAACGAGGCGGACCTCGATCGCGTGACCGTCGAACGTGATGTCGTCTTGCGTGAACGGCGACGGATGGCCGCTCAGGACGCCGATCTGCATCTCGACGAGGTCGATGCCGGTGATCGCCTCGGTGACCGGATGTTCGACCTGGAGCCGCGTATTGACCTCGAGGAAGGTGATCGTCGGTTCGCCGTCCCGGGACTCACCGACCATGAACTCGACGGTGCCGGCACCCTCGTATCCGACGTGACGCGCCAGTGCGAGCGCACCCTCGTGGAGTCGGGCGCGCACCTCATCGCTGATGCCGGGTGACGGCGCCTCCTCGATGATCTTCTGATTGCGCCGCTGCACCGAACACTCTCGGTCTCCGAGGTGAACGATGTTGCCATGCAGGTCGCCGAGGATCTGCACCTCGACATGGCGGCCGCGCTCGATGAACGGCTCGATGAAGACGGTGCCGTCGCCGAACGCACTCGCCGCCTCACGACTGGCCGCCTCCACGGCCTCACTCAGCTCTGCCTCGTCGCGGACGACCCGCATGCCACGTCCACCACCACCGGCCGCGGCCTTCACGAGGACCGGCATGTCGAGCCCGTCCGGCATCGACCCCGGAGCGACCTCCACGATCTCGGTCGTGGGCACACCCGCCTCGATCGCTGCTCGCTTGGCAGCCACCTTGTCGCCCAGCAGGCGGATCTGGTCGGGGGTCGGTCCGATCCACTGCAGCCCGGCGTCGATCACCGCCTCGGCGAAGTCGGCGTTTTCGGCGAGGAACCCGTAGCCCGGATGAACCGCCGTGGCGCCGGTGTCGAGCGCAGCCCGGATGATCGCATCACCACGCAGGTACGACTCGGCCGGCGTCGATCCGCCGAGTGCCACGGCGACGTCGACCGAGTCGACATGGAGTGCGTTTCGGTCGGGCTCGGAGTAGACGCCGACCGTGGGGATCCCCAACCGATGCGCAGTGCGGGCGATCCGGCAAGCGATCTCGCCCCGATTCGCGATCAAGATCTTCATGAGACTGCCCGCGCGCTGCGAGTGGACGAGCGGGGCCGAGCAACCATCAGTGCCTCCACACGCCGTAGTCACGGGCACCTTGCACGACGTTGTTGTGCGCCGCCGACAGTGCGAGCCCGAGAACTGTTCGGGAGTCGTTCGGATGGATGATGCCGTCGTCCCAGACCCGCCCGGTCGCGTACAGAGCGGACGACTCGTTCTCGATCTGAGCCTCGAGCGCCTCCTTCTTGACGTTCAGTTCATCCTCGTCGACATCGATACCACGACCGGCGGCGGCGTTGCGCGCCACGATGTCCATCACACCGGCAAGTTGACGGCCGCCCATGACCGCAATCTTGTGGTTGGGCCAGGAGAACATGAGCCGCGGGTTGTAGGCCTTGCCGGCCATCCCGTAGTTGCCGGCGCCGTACGATGCGCCGACCATCAGACAGAAGTGCGGTACCTCGCTGTTGGACACCGCGTTGATCAGCTTCGCCCCGTTGCGGATGATGCCGCCCTGCTCTGCCTTGGAGCCGACCATGAACCCGGTGATGTTGTGCATGAACACCAACGGAGTGTCGGTGCGGTTGCACAGCTGGATGAAGTGGGCACCCTTTTCGCCTCCTCCGAGAACAGAATCCCGTTGTTGCCGAGCAGGCCGACCGGAAAGCCGTGGATCGACCCCCAGCCGCACACGAGCTTGTCGCCGTAGAGCGGTTTGAACTCCTCGAAGCGGGAACCGTCGAGCACGCGGGCGTAGATCTCGCGGATGTCGAACGGAATACGCACGTCGGCAGAGGCACAGCCGATCAGCTCGCGCGGGTCGTGCAGCGGATCGTCGGCCGTTTCGGACGGGCCGGGACCGAGCTTGCGCCAGCGTAGGTGCCGCACGATCTCGCGGATCATCCGCAATGCGTCCATCTCGTCGGCGGCGAGATAGTCGCTGAGCCCGCTCGTGCGGCTGTGCATCTCGGCCCCTCCCAGGGTCTCCTCGTCGACCACCTCGTCGATCGCCATCTTCACGAGTGGCGGACCACCGAGGTAGGCGGTACCGCGCCCCTTCACGAAGATCGTGTAGTCGCTCATCCCCGGGGTGTATGCGCCGCCTGCCGTGTTGGGCCCGAACGAGGCCGTGATCGTCGGGATGCCCAGCTTCGACAGCTGGGTCTGATCGCGGAAGCCCTCTCCGCCGCGGATGAAGATGTCCGCCTGATGCGGCAGGTCGGCGCCCGCCGACTCGTTGAGGTTGATCCACGGCAGGCGATTGCGACGAATGATGTCGCGGAACCGTTCACCCTTGTCGACCGAACGCGGGTTCATCGATCCGCCCCGGTACGTCATGTCGGACGCCGTGATCGCACACTCGACACCTTCGACCACGCCGATCGCGTTGACACTGCCTGCACCGACCGGGAACTCGCTCCCCCAGGCCGCCAGTGGGCTGAGTTCGAGGACCGGTGTGTCGGGGTCGACGAGCTGTTCGATCCGCTCACGCGGCAACATCTTCCCCCGCTTGCGGTGACGGTCGACGTAGCGCTGCCCACCGATCGACGGCACGGAGTCCATCAGCGTCTCGACCTCGGCCCAGAGTGACTCCATCGCAGCGAGGTTCCCGCGATAGTCGTCACTTCGCGTGTCGAGACGCGATGTCAGCACCTTCCCCACCGCGCAGACCATAGGCCGCGGTACCAGATACCGTCAATCGGTACCGCACGGCGGGCCGGGATCGTGGGCGCGAACGGGCTGCTGGTACCGTTCAGGCCCGAGCGGTACCGCCGGAGGAGCAGCATGGACGTCAGCGAAGTACTCGATGATCTCATCTCGGAGCAGGAAGCGCTCGACGTGGTGGTCAGTCAGCTCGACGACGACCAATTCGCCCTGCCGACACCGAGCGAACGCTGGACCGTCGCCGATCAGTTGGGTCACCTCACCTACTTCGACACGACGGCCGCACTGGCCATCAACGATGCCGGGGCGTTCGCCGACCACAAGGCCGAACTGATGTCGGCCTTCGCCGATGCACTCGCGGTCGACGACGCCACACTCGGCGAGTTCCGCGAGCTCTCACCGGCGGAGCAACTGATCGCCTGGCGCCACGGCCGACTCGATCTCGAAGCTGCTGCTCGCACACTCGCCAACGACACCAGGGTCGAGTGGTACGGCCCGTCGATGGGATCCAAGTCGTTCCTCACCGCACGGCTGATGGAGGTCTGGGCACACGGTCAAGACGTCTGTGATGCGGTCGATGCGTCCCGACCCGCCAGTGACCGTCTCCGGCACATCGCGCAGCTCGGCGTCATCACCCGCGACTGGAGCTACGTGGTACGCGGCGAGCGGCCGCCCGACGGTGGCGTACGCGTCGAGCTCACAGCACCGTCGGACGCCGTGTGGACATGGGGCGACGATGAGGCGACCGACACGGTCACGGGACGCGCCCAAGACTTCTGTCTCGTCGTCACGCAACGCCGCCACGTCGACGACACCGATCTCGCCGTCTCGGGCGAAGCCGCTCGAGACTGGATGACGAAGGCACAGGCATTCGCCGGAGGCCCGACGACCGGCCCAGATCCGAAAGGAACGGACTGATGGACTTCGACCTGCCGGCCGACGACGATCCGCGCCGGCTCGACGTACGCGCCTGGCTGACCGAGCATCCGAACCCCTCGAACGAGACGCTCCACCGGGGTGGCTACATCGTGCCGCACTGGCCGGCTCCGTACGGACTGGACGCCGATCCGATGCACCAGCTGATCATCGATGACGAGTTGAAGCGTGCGGGCGTGAGCAAGACCGCGGTTGCCACGAACGCGATCGGAGTCGGATGGGCGGCACCGACGATCTACCTCGCCGGTACCGACTGGCAGAAGGAACGATTCCTCGAGCCGATCTTCACCAGCGAGGAGGTGTGGTGCCAGCTGTTCAGCGAACCCGATTCGGGGTCTGACCTGGCGAGCCTCGGAACGCGAGCGATTCGCGACGGTGACGAGTACGTGATCAACGGCTCGAAGATCTGGTCGAGCGGTGCCCACCACTCGCAGTTCGGCATCCTCATCGCACGCACCAATCCAGACGTGCCCAAGCACAAGGGCATCTCCTACTTCATCCTGCCGATGGACCTCCCCGGGATCACCCTGAGCCCGATCGTCGACATGACGACCGCATATTCGTTCAACCAGACGTTCTTCGACGACGTTCGGCTTCCGGCGAAGTATCTCGTCGGAGAGGAAGGCGAGGGATGGAAGCTCGCCAAGGTGACGCTGGCGAACGAACGGGTCTCGCTGTCCTCGGCCGGTTCGATGTGGGGCACCGGGCCGTCCGCAAGCCATCTACTCGACCTCGTTCGTTCGAACGGCGGCGTCAGCGATCCCGTCGACCGTCAACGATTCGCCGGCCTGCACATCGAATCCGAGGTGCTCCGGCTCGGGCGTCTGCGCACGCTGAGCGCCCGCCTCCAGGGCAGGACGCCCGGTGTCGAGGCCTCGATTCAGAAGATCATGGGCGACGAGCACGGCCAGCACGTGATGGAACTCGCCAAGCACTTCGCCGGTGCCCGCGGCATGATCGCCGGCTCCGGACCGCCCGGCGAGTTGCCGCCGGGCGCCAGGACGGGCGCGACCGAGATCAACTTCACGCACGCGGAGGGCGACGACTCCGACGTCGACCCCGTGTGGCACTACGGCTACTTGTTCTCGCCGGCGTTGACCCTCGGTGGCGGCACGTTCGCGGTGCAGCGCAACATCATCGCCGAGCAGGTACTCGGTCTTCCACGCGACATCAACGTCGAGCAGGGTCTCAGCTGGTCGGAGTCGCGCCGCACATCAGTCTGAGTCGACCGCCAGCCGTCGCCGGTCACCGTGACGTGTTCGTCGGATCGTCGACACCCGTCAGCCGCCCTTCTTCTTGCCGCCCTGGCTCGTGGCGCCCTTGCCGCCCTGGCCCTCGCGGTCGGCCCTTGCCTGCTCACGAGCCGCCTCACGCTCGGCCTTCGCTTCCTCACGAGCTCCCTGGCGCTCGGCCTTGGCCGCATCGCGAACCATCTGACGCTCGGCCTTGGCCGCATCGCGCTCGGCTCGATACTCGGTGCGCTCGGCCCCCTTCTGTTCCTTCCATTCGGCCTTGGCGTCGTCGCGCGCGTGTTTCCACTCGGCCTTGCCCGCCTCGTGGAGTTCCCTGAGCTCGAGCTTCACTGCCCGACACTCATCGGACATCCCACCGTCGTCGTCCGTCTCATCGGTGTCATCGGTGTCGTCGGTCGAACCCTCAGCCGAGGAATCCTCCGTCGCACGGCCGTCGCCGCACATCTCGACCCAGGCGTCCTTCGCTGCGCGCCACTCCGCATGCTTCTCGTCTCGAAGAACGTGCCAGGCATCACGGCCCCGGGTCTTGACCGTCTTCCAGTCGGTCGGCTCTTCTTCGGTCGGCTCTTCTTCGGTCGACGCTTCTTCGGTCGACGCTTCTTCGGTCGACGCTTCTTCGGTCGACGCTTCTTCGGTCGACCCTTCTTCGGTCGACGCTTCTTCGGTCGGCTCTTCTTCGGTCGGCTCCTCGCTGGCGTCCGGGCCCGAGAACACAGGCACGTCGGTGCCCGATGCCGCAGCTGCGGCTCCGACGCTCATCGTCACGACGGTGACCCCGATCACGGTCTTGCCGACGACCGTCTTGAGCAGGGTGGCGAGTGTTGGCATCATTGGGGGCTCCTCCGCCGGCATCACACCAGCGTGTGGTCGTGATCCCGGAATGTGACGTTACGCGACCCGCCGGCACAAGACCACCCTCTCGGCCTCAAGTTGGCCTCAAGTTGGCCTCAAGTTGGCCTCAAGGTGCGTCAGGTATCGGCTGGTGCCGATGACCCGCTCAGTAGCTGCGGGGCAGACCCAGGATGCTCTGGGCGATGAAGTTGAGCGTCATCTCCTGGCTCACCGGCGCCAGCCGCTGCAGGCGGGCCTCCCGCCAGTAGCGCTCGACCTGGTACTCGGTGGCATATCCCAACCCACCATGGGTCTGTATCGCCTGGTCGGCCGCCAACCAGCACGCCTCCGCGGCCAGATACTTCGCCGAGTTCGCCTCCTCACCGCACGACACACCCCGGTCGTAGCGCCACGCAGCCTGCTGCATCGACAGGAACGCCGCTCGGAGCTGCACGTGGGCGAGCGCCAGCGGGTGCGCGATCGCCTGGTTCGCGCCGATCGGCCGGTCGAAGACCTCACGTTCCTTCGCATAGCCGACGGCCCGTGACAGAGCGACCTCTCCGAGGCCGCACGACATGGCAGCGAGCAGCACCCGCTCTGGGTTGAGCCCGTGCAGGATGTGCTGGAACCCCCGGCCGCGCTCACCGACCAGGCGCCAGCCCTCCACGGGGAGCTCGTCATAGGCGACCTCACACGATGCGACGGCGTTCCGGCCGAGCTTCGGGATCGGAGCGATGTCGACATGTTCAGGGTCGAGATCGACGAGGAACAGACTCAGTCCGCCGAACCGGTCACGGTCGGTCGCATCCTCGGTTCGTACGAGCAAGAGACACACCTCGGACTCGAGCGCCTTCGACGTCCAGATCTTGCGACCCGACACGATGAATCCGCCCATGCCGTCATCGACCGCGCGGGTCGAGATCCGGCTGGTATCGGTTCCGGCGTCGGGCTCCGTGACTCCGAACGCGACATGCAGCTCACCGACGGCCGCTCGCGGCAGGAAGGTCTGCTTGAGCCGGTCGTTGCCGAACTTCGCGACCGGGTTGAGACCGAACATCGTCAGGTGGATCGACGTCGAGCCGTTCATCCCGGCGCCCGACGCGGCCACCCGGTTGAGCACCAGCGCCGCCTCCGCGATGCCCTGTCCCCCACCTCCGTACGCCGACGGAATGGCAATACCGATCCAGCCGCCGTCGGCCATCGCCGCGTAGAACTCCCAGGGAAACCGGTGTTCGCTGTCGCACTCGCTCCAGTACGTGTCGTCGAACTGAGCGCACACCCGGTCGACGGCCTCGATGATCGCCCGGTGGTCGTCATCGATCTCGAAGTCCATCGCTATCTCCCTGCGTTCGCCGTGGCCGCCACCAGCCCTCGGGTCTCGGCGACGTCATCATCGCGGATCCGCGTCGATACGAACATGCCGGGGATCATGATCAAGCCGACTGCGAGGAACGCATGCTGGTGGGCGGCAAGCCGATCGATCGCCGGATCCGAATCGGTGAAGCCACCGAGGCTTGCGGTGAGCACGGTTGCGGCGATCGCGGTGCCGATTGCGTACGAGACCTGGCGTTGCGTTCCGAACAGCGACGTCGCACGACCGGTGTCGGCCAACGATGTGGTGGCGTAGACCGCGGTCTGGATCGACACGAACACGAGACCCATCGAGAGCCCGCGGGCGAACGACATGGCGGCGATCAGTGTCAACGGCGTCGCGAGGGTCAACCAGGCGAACCCGCAGGTGATCGCCGCTGCGATCGCGGTGCCGACGACCATGAGGCGACGCGGCCCGACCATCTGGTACGCACGCTTGCCGACGAGGTTGGAGATCACGAACACACCGAACGCCTGTGGCGCCTGCACGAGCCCACTCTCGAACGCCGAGAAGCCCCGTAGCGACTGGAGATAGATCGGCAGGATGAAGATCTGTCCGAAGAATCCGGCGTAGATCAAGGCGGCTGCGACGTTGACGTTGCGAAAGAGGTCATCACGGAACAGACGCAGCATCAGCGCCGGTTGTGGCACGCGCAGTTCGACGACGATGGCGGCGGCGAGAGTGACGGCGCCGAGGAGTCCCAGTCCCGCGACGACCGGCGACAGCCAGCCCTCGTCAGGGCCGATCGACAACGTGTACAGGAGCAGCGCCACCGCACCGCCAGTGAGCAGAAGACCCGTCAGGTCGAGGGGCCCCGGATCGTCTTGGACCTCCTCTCGCAACGACCGCGCGGAGAGAACGAGTGCGAGCACGCCGATCGGGATGTTGATCAGGAAGATCCATCGCCACGACGCCTGATCGACCAGGATGCCACCGAGGACCGGACCGGTGGCCGGGGCGATCACGGCGACGCTGAGCACGGCCGTGGCTGCCGTGGCCCGTTGACTCATCGGAAAGGCGCGGTACAGCATCGCCCCTCCGACCGGGGCCATCAACCCGCCGCCGAAGCCCTGGAGGATGCGGAGCACGACGAGTTGGTCGAGCGTCTGCGCGGCGCCGCACAACGCCGAGATCGCGGTGAACAGTGCCAGCGACACGACGAACACTCGTTTCGTGCCGAACCGGTCCCCCAGCCAACCGGCGGCCGGGATCACCGTGGCCACGGCGAGCAGGTAGCCGACGGCGATCCACTCGACCTCGTTTGATCGGACTCCGAAATCCTCGGCCATGGTGGGGAGCGCGACGTTGACCATCGTGCCGTCGATGACGGTCATGAAGATCGCGAACACGTAGATCACGAGCACTTGCCGCTCGTACGGCAGCCGCGACATCCACGAGATCATCGGACGCCCGCACGAGATGATCGTCGAGCGGGCGGCATGCGCCGACGGTAGCGACCGGGGAACAGACCACTCGACTCGGTGGGTTGACACCTGGTCACTACGGTGATGCGACCAGGAGGTCACCGCTCATGCAACCACACCACGTCGCTCACTGGAGCGACTTGTCCGACCGCCAGCCGTCCGGAGCCCTCGTCGGCAGCGTCGACCTCGTGCTCGTCCGCTACGACGACGAGATCTCCGTGCTGCACGGTCGCTGCCAGCATCGTGGCGCCCTGCTCGCCGACGGGAGTATCCGAGGCAACGACCTCGTGTGCGGCGTGCACGGCTGGGACTACCAGTTCTCCACCGGCATCAGCGCCTACGACAACGACGAGCGGATCGACAAGTTCACGGCGTGGGTCGAGGACGGTCAGGTGTTCGTCGACCGTGACGAGATCGAGGAATGGGAACGGGTCAACCCACAACCGTGGAATCGCGACGCCTATCAGGGCGCCTACCAAGACCCCCACGGCACACCCGACGAGCCGTTCGTCTCCCAGATCCGCGAGCTCGCCTCGAACGGACTCTCGAACGTCGGACACCACGGTGCGGTCACGTCGATGGGGGTACCGCGTGACGACCTCCCGTCGTGGGACTCGATCCAACTGGTCACCGCCCAACTCGCACGTCGCCCACTGCTCGATGGGACCGATGTCGGTACCGACGTGACGATCGGGCCGGCGGCGTCCAAGCCGTTGCGGCTCGACATTCCCCTGTTCGTGTCGGACATGAGCTTCGGCGCCCTCTCGCAGGAGGCGAAGACCGCGCTCGCTCGAGGCGCCGACCGCGCAGGCACCGGTATCTGTAGCGGCGAGGGCGGCATGCTCCCCGAAGAGCAGGCCGAGAGCTCCCGGTACTTCTACGAGCTCGCATCCGGTCGGTTCGGCTGGTCGATCGAGAAGGTGCGCGACGTCCAGGCCTTCCACTTCAAGTTCGGGCAGGGCGCCAAGACCGGTACGGGCGGCCACCTTCCCGGCAACAAGGTCGTCGGCCGGATCGCGGAAGTGCGCGGCCTGGAGGTCGGGACGCCCGCTGTGTCACCGGCGACGTTTCCCGACCTGACGACCATCGACGACTACCGCACGCTCGCCGGCCAAGTGCGCGAGGCGTCGGGCGGCATCCCCATCGGCGCCAAACTCTCTGCTCAGCACATCGAGGCCGACATCGACGCTGCGCTCGGGATCGGCGTCGACTACATCATCCTCGACGGTCGCGGCGGAGGGACCGGCGCCGCACCGAAGGTCTTCCGCGACCACATCTCGGTCCCGACGATCCCGGCACTGGCACGGGCGCGCCGTCATCTCGACGCATGCGACTCGAAGGTCACGCTGGTCATCACCGGCGGTCTCCGAAGCCACACCGACTTCGTCAAGGCGCTCGCGTTGGGGGCCGACGCGATCGCCGTGTCGAACGCCGCCATGCAGGCGATCGGATGCCTCGGGATGCGCGCCTGCAACACCGACAACTGCCCGGTGGGCATCGCCACGCAGCAACCTGGCCTCCGACAACGGCTCGTGGTCGAGGACGCCGCACAGCGCCTGACCCGGTTCTTCGGAGCGACCGTCGAGTTGATGGGGGTCCTCGCGCGAGCGTGCGGACACTCCCATCTCGGCGAGATGACCATCGACGACCTCACCACGTTCGATCGCGAGATGCATCATCTCGCCGGCATCGCCTACGGAGGCATCAGCCCATGAGCGACATGACCTGGCACAAGATCCTCGAGCCCGACCAACTGGACGAGGGCCGCGTCACCACGGTGTCGGTCGGCGTCAGATCGTTCGCGGTGACCAAGTACGAGGGCCAGTACGGGTGCCTCGACAACGCTTGCCCCCATCAGGGCGGTCCGCTCGGTGAGGGCTCGATCGAGAAGGGCTGGCTGCGTTGTCCCTGGCACGGCTACGACTACTCGCCCACGACCGGCACACCGCCAGGAGGATTCAGCGACGCTCCGGCGTGTTTCCCGACCGAGGTCCGCGACGACGGTGTATACGTCGCTCTTCCACCCGAGCCAGAACCAGGACGAACCGTCTCGGACGTCGTGGTCGAAACGCTCACCAATTGGGGACTCACGCACGTGTTCGGCATGGTCGGGCACTCCAACCTCGGTTTTGCGGATGCGATGCGCAAGGCGGAAGCACGCGGAGATCTGACCTACATCGGCATCCGCCACGAAGGCGCGGCCGCCTTCGCCGCATCGGCGTTCGGCAAACTCACCGGCAGGGTGGCCGGCTGCTTCGGCATCGCCGGACCCGGCTCGACGAACCTGATGACCGGGCTCTACGACGCCAAGGAGGACCGAGCCCCCGTGCTCGCACTCAGCGGCCAGGTGCCGTCGAGGGTGCGCGGCCGCGGCGCCTTCCAGGACACGGACCTCGAGGCGGCCTTCGCCGACGTGGCCGAGTTCAGCGAGTCGATGCACGCCGACTCCGACCATGCCGAACTCGCAAGCCTCGCCATGAAAACGGCGATCGTCGGCCGGAATGTCACCCATCTGGTGTTCCCCGACGAGGTCCAGCACATGCCGGTCGCCAACGACACACCGGCCGGTTCGCCCGACGGACGCACCGGCTCGCGTGCGATCTCGCCCGACCCCGACGACCTCGAGCGGGCCGGTCGGATGATCGCCGACGCGGCTCGCCCGATGATCGTGGTCGGCCACGGCGCTCGCGGGCAGATGCCCGCCGTCATCACGCTCGCGGAGCGTATCGGCGCACCCGTCGCGACCACGTTCAAGGCCAAGGGTCTGATCGCCGACGATCACCCGCTCGGGTGTGGAGTCATGGGGCGGTCTGGTACGCCGGTTGCGAGCTGGTTCATGAACGAGAGCGACCTGCTGATCGTGTTCGGCGCGAGCTTCTCCAATCACACGGGTCTCGCCGACTACAAGCCGACGATCCAGGTCGACGATGACCCGATGTCGCTCGGCAAGTTCCATGCCGTCGACGTGCCGCTGCAGGGCAATGTGGCCGTGACCGCCCAGTTGATCGCCGATCGGCTCCCGACGCAGGCGACAGTGGTCGATGTGCGACCCGAGGTGCTCGAACGGCGGGCGATCTGGTCGGCCGAGAAGTCGCGACGCCAGGCGGACGACGCCGGTCGCGGCATCGGGGCTGCAGCGGTGATGGCCAGCCTCTCGACACAGATCGATCGCGACGCCGTCATCGCCGTCGACGTCGGCAACAACACGTACTCGTTCGGTCGCTACTTCGAGTCGTCCGGCGAACAGGACGTGTTGATGTCGGGCTATCTCGGGTCGATCGGGTTCTCGCTTCCCGCAGCGATGGGAGCGTGGGCGGCGGTCGGAGATCACCGCCAGGTCGTGAGCGTGAGCGGCGACGGCGGTTTCGGCCAGTACGCGATGGAACTCACGACGGCCGTGAAGTACCGCATGAACATCACCCACATCATGATGAACAACGGAGAGCTCGGCAAGATCTCCAAGGAGCAGCGAGCCGCACACTGGGACGTCTGGCAGACATCACTCCACAATCCCGACTTCGCAGCGTTCGCGGAGTTGTGTGGGGCGATGGGCTTCCGCGTGACCGAACTCGCGCAACTCGACGACGCCATCCGCTCGGCGCTCGATCATCCCGGCCCGGCGCTGGTCGAAATCGTGACGGACGCACTTCTCATCTGACGGCCGAGGAGGCGACACCGGACCCGCACCGGCCCGGAATAAATCGAACTAAACGATGTTAAAGAGGGTGAGCAACGAAAGGCACCCTCATGAACCGACTCACACCGTCCCTCAAGCTGAAGATTCCGTTTCTCGTCGCCGGCTTCCTGTCCTTCCTCTTCTCGGTCTGGCTCTACTTCGTCCAAGACGAGCAGATGGCAGGCATCTTCGTTGGCCTCTGGGTCCCGTCCATCCATTCACTCGGCACGTTGCTGGTCACTGCGACCGACGCACCGGCCGGCGCAACCCCCCGTCGCGACGAGGTGATGACATCGTGAACACGCTCCTCTTCGCCGTCGGCATCTTCGTGTTCATGATCACCGTCTACGGCTCGGTGATGGCCGGGGGCATGGCACTCCAGCAGCGACAACGGGACAACCTGGCGTCGGATGTCGAGATCATCGTCAACGATCACGGCTATGACGTGATGACCTCGACTGCGTCGAATCGCACGGACCACTCGGCAGATCGTTCCACCTGACCGGGGTTCGCCGTCTCGGCCGCGTCATCCCGCCGGTCGATCGAACGGCCGGGCCTCGTCACCCGTCGGGGCCACGACAACGCTGCGGCGGGTTCTTCATCCGCAACAAGAAGATGCTGTGCGGTTTCCACCGAGACGCCATCCGGGGTGCAGGAGCGGATCGTCGAGGACGAACCGGAGCGATTCCACCGCCCACCGAACGTCGGAGTTCGGGGTTGGCTCGGAGTTCGCGTCGATCGGGACGTCGACTGGGGCGAGATCGACGGCATCATCCTTGATGCGTACCGACGAGTCGCACCCAAGACGTTGGCCCGCCAAATCGACACAGCGTGAACCGCATGGACCGGCTGTACGCCACGGTGGAGGAGCTGCGGGCGGCGGCTCCCCACTACCGCTCGACCAGCTGGCCCGCGGAACGCTTCGAGGTGAGCGGCCGGACCATCGAACGTGATCTGGCCGCGTTGCAGCAGTCGGGCGTGACGGTCTACGCGACGCCGGGACGACGGGGCGGCTCGGCCTGTGTTCGGCGTGTGGTGCCCACCGGCCGACTGACCCGACGGGGCGGTTCCCGAATCACCTCGTCATGACCGGCGAACCGTGGTGGATGACCAGTTTCCACACGCCATCGACGCGTGCGAACAGATTGGTCGCCGCCACGGTTCCGGTCGTCGCGCCGTGCACGAGGTTCTCGTCGACGGTCACCCAGGCCAGCTCGCCCTCGATCGCCACGTCCTGATTCGTCAAGATGAACTGGTTGCGGCCCGGCCCGGCAAAGATCTGCCTCCAGGATCGCTCGATCGGGGGCCACGACCGGAGTATCGGCCAGCCGGGATGGACGCAGACCGTTCGATCGCCGTGATCCCACACCGCGACCATCGCCTCGATGTCACGCCGCTCGTGGGCGTCGTAGAACGCGTCGTTGGCGGCGAGAACGTCATCGATCACACCTTGGACGGTACCGATCTCGACGGGACGCGCGAAGATCGACGCGTGGCTGATCTCGACGGCGTCCGGCAACTGCTCGCCGAGGAGCACGGTCTCGCCGTGCTCAGCACGGTTCAGCGCGACGGCCGCGTGCTGTCGAGCGTCGTCAACGTGGGCGTCATGCCCCACCCGGTGTCGGGTGCAGAGTCGGTCGCCCTCGTCTCAGCCGGCGCGGCCGCCCGCCTGGCTCATATTCGGCACGGCTCGGAGGTCACCGTGACTGTGCGGCGAGGCTGGCGCTGGCTCGGTGTCACCGGTCGGGCAACGTTGGTCGGACCCGATGATCCGGCCGACGACGTCGACCTCCGAATGCTGCTCCGTGACGTGTTCCGCGCCGCCGGGGGTTCTCACGACGACTGGGCGTCGTACGACAGCGTCATGGCCGAGGAACGGCGCGTGGCGGTCTTCGTCGACCCGAGTCGCCTGCTCGGCAATGGCTGAGTTCGCCGCGCGAGGTTTCGGTTCCGTCCGCGTCGCGGCCGGCTGCGGTGCCACGACGTGGCGTACCTCGCTGTTCCCGGACCGTGCTGCCGGCTCGTACGTCTGTCCGGTCAAGCCGGCTGTGCGGCAAGCCGATGGGCTCCAGGACGGCGACCTCGTTCGGATCCGGCTGCAACCGATCTCCACTTGACGCTTGCTACGTTCCGAACTGTGAGCGACCACGCCCCCGACGCGACGTCGCCGAACGTCAGCGTGATGGCAGCGATCGGTGCAGCCGTCGCAACCCTGGTGCTGGGCGCCATCGGGATCGGCCGGTCATTCGGCTACGACGAGGGAATCACGTACTACTTCTTCGTCAACGGCGGCTCACTCCGGCGGGCGCTGACGACCCAGTTGGTGTTCAACAATCACCCGACGTTCTCCGCAACGCAGGCGATCGCATGGCGATTGGGTTTGGTCGGTGAGAGTGCACAGCGACTCGGCCCGGTGGTGTGCGCAGCGGCCACCGTCGGGCTTGTCGTCTGGTACACGGCTCGCCGATGCGGCGTGACGGCCGGGTTGGCGGCCGGCGCCGTGCTGGCGCTGAATCCCGTCTACCTCGACCAGGTCCGCCAACTCCGTGGCTACTCCCTCGCGACCCTGGGTGTCGTCGTCGCCGGCATCGTGTTGCAGCGGTCGTGGTCGGATCATCGCCGACGATGGCTCGTGCTGCAGGCCGCCGCCATGATCGTGGCGGTGACCACGCATGCCTACTCGGCACTCGCCCTCCTGATGTTCGCCGCCGCCACGCTGGGTATGGGCCGCCTCCGCAGGGCACACCTCGTCACGTGGGCGAGCGCGGCCGCCGTGGCATTCCTCCTGCAACTCCCCCTGCTCGACGACACACGTACGAACCTCGGCGGGCGAGGCTCGCTGTTCCGCGACGACTTCCCGATCCATCTCGGCCGGGCGATGGTGGGCTACGAGTGGCCGGCCGTGCTGCTGATCGGCTCGCTCGCCATTGCCGGCGTGGTGACGCTGGCTCGTCGATCCCCGCGGTACGCGCTCGCGGTGGGCCTGAGTGGCGGCGTGTTTCTAGCGATCGTGGCCACCATCTGGGCGATCGTGCAACCGGTCGACCTCTACTTCCGGTTCTTCGTGTCGGTGATTCCGATCGTGGCTCACCTCGCGGGCCGAGGCGTGGCACTGCTCCCCCGCCACGTCGGGTCGGTTGCGACCATCGGTATCGCCGTGACGCTCGCCGGCGGTGCCGGTGACGTGCTCGACCAACGGCCGACGATCCGTGACGGCGCAACCGTCGTCGAGCGTGCACGAGCGAACGGGTTCGAGGTGTGTGGCCGGAGCGCCGAGCCGATGTTCGTGTACACCGCGCCGTTCCCCCTGATCAGTGGCATCGACGACTTCGGCGACTGCGAGGTCTTCGTCAGCGTGCTCGGCGTCAACTCGGACCAGCGGGCTGCGGCCGATCCGCGGTTCGGCGCCCGGCGCAACCTGGGCGGATCGGTCAACGTATGGGCCGACGCCGACGACATCGACCGCCTGGTCGCGGAGAACAGCTCCTAGATCGACGACCACTTCGGTCGGGTTCGGACGCCCGCCGTAGGTTGGTGCGCGAGCGAGAGAGGGCCGCGATGAGCCACGGTGGACGGTTGGCAGCGAAAGTGTTGAAGGCGGCCGGTGTCGACTGCGTGTTCACACTGTCCGGTGGGCACGTGATGGGTATCTACGACGGGTGCATCGACGAGGACATCCGCGTCGTCGACGTCCGACACGAGCAGGCAGCCACGCATGCTGCCGACGCCTGGGCACGCCTCAACCCGGGTCGCGTCGGCGTTGCGATCCTCACAGCCGGCCCCGGTGTGACGGACGGGGTCACCGGTGTGGCCAATGCCTGGCGTGCCAACTCACCGATCCTCGTGATCGGCGGGCAGGGCCCGTTCGACAACCTCCGACGCGGATCCCTCCAGGAGATGGACCACGTGTCGCTCATGAGGCCGATCACGAAGTGGGCCGACGCGTGCTACTCGACAGCTCGGATCGGGGAGTACATGGAGACGGCGATACGCACTGCGCTCTCGGGCGTTCCGGGGCCGGCGTTCCTCGAGATCCCGATGGACGTGCTGCACGCACCCGTCGACCTCGACGCGGTGACGATCCCGCTGTTTCGAGATGGTCGCGTCGCATCCACGGCCCCAGCAGCCCTGATCGACGAAGGTGCCGCGATCATCGCCGCCGCCGAGCGACCGATGGTGATGGCCGGCACGGCACTGAAGTGGTCCGAGGGTGCACCGGCACTCCGCCGGTTCGCAGAATCGACCAAGATCCCGGTGTTCACGAACGGCATGGGACGCGGGCAGCTCCCGATGAGCCATCCGCAGTTCTTCAACCGGAGCCGCAAGGACGCCCTCGCACGTGCCGACGTGGTGATCCTGGCGGGGACGCCGCTCGATTTTCGTATGAAGTACGGGGGTTCGATTCCTGCCGACGCGAGGATTGTGCAACTCGACCTCGACCAGAGCCTGATCGGACAGAACCGTGCGGCCGATGTCGGGCTCGTCGGCAATCTCGGCGCCAACCTCGACGCGCTCAGGGAGGCTCTCGGCGGCACCGTCGATGTCGCAGGTCACGCCGCCGAGCTCCGCATGATCGAGGATGACGCTGAACGGGTTCTGGCCGCCCAACTGAACTCCTCCGAGGTGCCGATCGATCCGCAGCGGCTCTGCCGTGAGATCGCCGACTTCGTCGCAACCGACGACCGGATGATCGTCATCGGTGACGGCGGCGACATCGTCGCTCAGGCCTCGAAGGTACTGAAGGTTCCGGATCGTGGGGCCTGGATGGACCCCGGTCCGCTGGGCACGCTCGGCGTCGGCATGCCGTTCGCGCTCGCCGCCCAGCTGTCGAATCCGGACGCTCGGGTCCTGATCATCTACGGCGACGGCTCGTTCGGTTTGAACGGCTTCGAGTATGACACCGCCGTTCGGTTCGGTCTGCCGATCGTCGGCGTGGTCGGCAACGACGCTGCATGGGGACAGATGATGCGACCGCAGGCGATGATCTACGGTGCCGATCGGCTCGTCGCCACCGAGCTCGCCGCCAGCCGTTACGACCTGGTCGTGGAAGCACTGGGAGGCCACGGCGAACACGTCACCGAGCCCGACGAGATCCGGCCGGCCATCGAGCGAGCGTTCGCCTCCGGAAAGCCGGCGCTCGTGAACGTCGAGATGCGCAAGGACATCGACGGCATGAAGGGTTCGACGTATGTCTGAGCCCGGATGGTGCCGCTGACGGCGCCGCGAGTTCAGCATCGTGCAGCCCACCTCCGCTGTGTCTGGACCGACGCGCAGCCCCTGGCTGGGGGTGATCGTCACGACGCTGGTGTTCTTCCTCGTCGTCATCGACGTCTCCGCCGTCAATGTCGCGTTCCCGTCGATCCGCGACGAGTTCGACGTACCCGAGTCGACGCTCGGGTGGATCATCTCGGGCTACAACATCGCCGTCGCGTCGTTGCTGCTCGTCGCCGGCCGCTACGCCGACAGCCTGGGCCGGAAGCGGGTCTTCATCCCGGGGGTGGCGATCTTCGCGATCGGCTCGATGCTCAGCGCGTTGGCGCCGAGCGCCGGGTTCCTGATCGCGGCAAGAGTCGTGCAGGGCGTCGGTGGAGCGATCATCGCACCGACGGCGATCGCAGTGGTGCTTCCCGACTTCCCGCCGAACAAACGGTCGACGGTGATCGGTCTGACGGGGGCGACGGGGGCGCTCGGCGGGGTGGTGGGTCCGGCGCTCGGTGCCTTCGTCACCGACGTCTGGTCCTGGCGAGGCATTTTCTGGATCAACGTGCCGATATCGGTGCTCGTGCTGGCATTGGCCCCCTCACTGTTACGCGAGTCCAAGAATCCCGATGCCACCGGCAAGGTCGATCTGGTCGGGGTACCGATCGGTACCGCAGGAGTCGGACTCGTGATGTTCGCGATCGTCCAGGCCGAGTCCTGGGGCCTGACCGACCCGAGGGTCATCGCCTCGTTCGTGGTCGGCCTGTCGATGTTCCCGCTGCTGATCCGGCGATCGCGGCGCCAACCCGAACCGCTGCTGGAGTTGAACCTCTTCCGACTCCGCTCGTTCTCGAGCACGAATGCCGGCCTGGCGTTCTACTCGACGGCGTTCACCTCGGGATTCCTGGTCAACTCGCTGTTGTTGCAGGAGATGTGGGGAGAATCGCTCCGGACCACAGGACTGGCGCTCGTGCCGGCACCGCTGTTGGCCGCGTTCATCTCACCGGTGGCCGGTCGCATCGCCGACCGCGTCGGGCACCGATGGATCCTGGCCATCGGGAGTTCATCGTGCGCCATCGGATATCTCGCATACCTGGTTCTGCTCGACGAGACGCCGGCGACCTGGTCGGTGTACGTCCCGATATCACTGTTCGTCGGGTTCGGCGTCGGCGCCACGATCGCGACGTGGTCGAGCGCCGGCCTGGCTGACGTGAGCCCGAACCAATTCGGAACAGCGAACGCAACCGTGCGTACCACGCAGCAGGTGTTCTATGCACTCGGGATCTCGGTCGTCGTCGCCCTTCTCGCCGACGTGTCGATCAGCCCCGACATCACCCAGTTCCGCTGGGCCTGGCTCTTCGTCGGGGTGTGCTACGTCGGCGCCGCCGTCGTCATCGCCGTGACGTTCCCACCGGGATCGAGCGACGACCGGGCCGCTGCCGGAACGACCTGAACCGCACCGCGACGCCGACGACCGGCTCGCGTCCGCGCGCCGCCGTACGCGAGACTTGTTCGAATGCGGTGGGCGGGAGCATGAGGTGAAAGGTGTTGCGGACGTCTATCCGCTGACATCGTCCCAGCTCGGCATCCTGTACGACTCGCTCCGTGACCCGGATCCCGAGTTGTACTTCGAGCAGGTTCGGTTCGACCTCGTCGGCGACGTGCAGGCGCCGGCGCTCAGGCAGGCGTGGAACGACACGATCGACGCGCATCCCGCGTTGCGCACGGTGTGGCTGTGGGAGGGCCTCGACGACCCCGTCCAAGTCGTCCGCGAGCGCGTCGACCTGCCCTGGACCGAGATCGACATGACGTCGGCCGGCGCTCAGCGGGAGGCGCTCGACGACCTCGCACGCCGGGACCGTTCACAGGGCTTCGACCTCCGCCGCCCGCCGGTCAGCCGAGTCACCGTGGTCCGGCTCGCCCACGACCGACGACACGTGATCTGGAGCTTTCACCACATCATGCTCGACGGGTGGTCGACGGCTCGGGTGCTCGACGAGATCCTCGACCGCTGCGCCGGCCAGGACGTCGCCACAGCGCCACCGTTCCGCGACCATGTTGCCTGGACCAACGCTCAGGACCACACGCTCGCCGATGCACACTGGCGTCGGCTGCTCGACGGATTCGATCAACCCACCCACGTGGCCGGCCGCCGAGCCGGCGAGGACGAATCGTTCGATCGGGCTCGCACCACGATCAGCCTGGACGAGGACATGACGGGGGCGGTGATCGCAGCAGCGCGGGCGGACCGGGTGACCGTCAACACCATCGTGCAGGCGGCATGGGCGGTGACGCTGAGCTGCCTCAGTGGCGACGACGACGTCGTGTTCGGCGTGACGGGGTCGGGCCGGCCCGCCGAGATCGCCGGTGTGGAGTCGATCATCGGGATGTTTCTGTCGACGCTGCCGATGCGCGTCCGCATCGACCGGGATCGGAGTGTGCGTGACCTGTGGCGGGCTGTCCAGGAACAACAGCTGGACCTGACGCAGTTCCAGTACAGCTCGCTCGCGGAGATCGCACACCAGTCAGCGGTCCCTGCCGGTGTTCCGTTGTTCGAGACCGCCCTCGTGTTCGAGAACTTCCCACGACCGGAGAACGGCGGTCGCGACTTCACCGTCGAGCGCCACGAGGTGTTCGAACAGACCCGGTTCCCGCTCACCGTGATGGTCGGCGTCGGGAATCGGCTCGATGCACTCGCCCTCTACGATCGGTCGCAATTCGAGGACGGAACCGTCGAGGCACTGCTCGACGCATTCCGACACGTACTCGCCAGGATGGTCGCCGACCCGGGGCTGGCGTCGACGTCGGTGTCGACCCTGACCGACTCCGAACGCCAGCGGCTGCTGACCGAGGTCAACCAGACCGATCGACCCGTGCTCGACTCGACCGTGCACGACGAGATCGCAGCGCACGCACGGCACGACTCGGATTCCCTCGCACTGATCGACGGCGAACGTTCGATGTCCTACGGCGAACTCGACGAGGCCGGTCGGGCCCTCGCCCGCCGCCTCGTCGCCCAGGGCGTCGCATCCGGCGATGCGGTCCTGGTTGCCGTCGACCGCTCGATCGACGCCGTGGTCGCGATGCTCGCGGTCATGCAGTCCGGCGCCGCGTACGTCCCGGTCGACCCCCGGACACCCGTCAGCCGCCTTCGATCCGTAGCGGAGGACGCCCACCCGTCGCTGGCCGTGACCACGTCGCCGCACGGTGACGCGCTGGCCGCACTCGGTGTGCCGGTCATGGTGGTGCCCGACCGCTCGTCGGCCGGCGAAACGGGGTCGCTGGATGCACCCGGCGAGCCGTCTGCCGGGTCGGCGGAGGACACGATGTTCGTCGTGTTCACGTCCGGCTCGACCGGGCGGCCGAAGGGCGTCCCAGGCAGTCACCGGGCCGTGCTGAACCGTTGCGCCTGGGAAGCCGCGGTCGCCCCGCACGAGCCCGACGAGATGGCAGCCCAGAAGACCACCTCGGACTTCGTCGACCACGTCGCCGAGCTGTGGGCACCGCTCGTGGCCGGCCGGCCGGTCGTGATCATCTCCGACGAAGTGGTTCGCCGACCGGCCGAGTTCCTGGACGCACTGACCCGCCACCGGGTGCGTCGCATCGTGATGGTGCCTTCGCTGCTCGGGGCGCTGCTGGAGGCGTTTCCCGACCTCGGCGAACGGGTGCCCGACCTCCGGCGTTGGACGCTGAGCGGCGAGCGGCTGGAGCCGGCCCTCGTCGATCGGTTCCGTACGCAGGTGCCGAACGCGACGTTGGTCAACGTCTACGGCATGTCAGAGGTGATGGCCGATGCCACCGCGTTCGAGGTCTGGTCACCCGGCGCGGCCGACTCGGCGACGCGGGATCCCGTGCCGATCGGACGACCGATCGACAACCAACGCGTCTACGTCATCGACCGGGCCGGGCGGTTGGCACCCGTCGGTGTACCCGGCGAGATCCACATCAGTGGTGTTGGTGTCATGGCGGGGTACTGGCGGCGGGACGACCTCACTGCCGAACGGATCACGCCGAACCCGTTCGGCGATGGCCACCATGCTCGGTGGTACGCCACGGGCGACATCGGCCGCTGGTCACCGGACGGGCAACTCGAGTACCTGGGGCGGGCCGACCGGCAGGTCAAGGTGCGAGGCGTCAGGGTCGAACTCGGAGACATCGAAGCGGCGGTCCGGCAACTGCCGGGTGTGACCGACTCCGTGGTCGTCGACGTGTCGAGCGCCGGTGCACCGACGCGACTTCGAGCGCATCTCGTGACCGATGACGGCGTCGACCTCGCCGACGCTCGCCGTCGGCTGGCCGAGCTCGTTCCGTCGGCGCTGGTTCCCGCCGAGCTCGCGCGCGTCCGCGAGATCCCGCTGCTGCCGTCGGGCAAGGTCGATCGATCCGCGTTGGCGAACGGTGTCGTCGATGTCGGTGCCGACACGCCGGTCACCGACGATGTCGACGACGGTGACCTCGAAACCATGGTCGAGATCTGGCGCGAGGTGATCGAGAACGAGCGCGTCGGCCCGGACGACGATTTCTTCGACGTCGGCGGGCACTCGATTGCGGGCATGCGACTCTTGGCGAGGATCAAGCGGACCTTCGACGTCAACCTCGAGCTCGCCATCCTGTACGGCGCTGCGACGCCGCGCACGCTCACCGACGAGATACACCGGGCAGCGGGGTCGATCCAGCAGCCCGGCGGGGACGTCCGACATCTCGTCCCCATCACGACGGGGGCCGACCACGACCGTACGCTCTACTGCGTGCACGGTGCCGGAGGGAACGTGCTCAACTTCCGCGACCTGGCTCGGGCACTCGCGCCCGACTGGGGCCTCGTCGGCATCCAGGCCAGCGGCGTCGACGGGGTGTCAGCGGTGCACGGATCGATCGACGAGATGTGCGAGGCCTACATCTCGGCGCTCCAGTCAGATCGGCCCGACGGACCGATCTTCCTGGCCGGATTCTCGAGTGGGGGTATCGTCGCGTTCGAGATGGCCGCTCGCCTGATGGACCGGGGACGGGACGTCGGTGCCGTGGTGTTGCTCGACACGTTCCATCCGTTGGTGCGCGGTCGGCGACGAACGATCGGTGAGCACCTCGGAGCGCTGGCCCGTGAGGGACCCGCCTACCTCGTCGAGCGTCGGCGCAAACGCCGGCGGCGACACCTGTACGAGAATGCCACGCAGATCGTCGATGACCGGCGTCAGCCGGGCCAACCGGTTCCGCACGAGCTGCGCGACCCAATGCTCGTGAGCAACACCCTCTCGATCATCGCCGCCTGGAGCCCTCGCCGCTACGACGGCCGGGTGCGGTTGTTCGCCGCCGCCGACGTGCTCGACGTGTTCGCCCATGCCGGGCCCGACCGCGGGTGGGCCCCATGGGCACCCGACCTGCAATGCGCAATCGTTCCCGGCGGGCATCAGGACTTCATCGTCGACCCCCACGCAAGTGAGCTGGCCGAAGTCGTGCGTGTGACGCTCGAGCGCTCACTGACCGAACTCAGGGCGCGATGAGCCCACGCTCCGACGAACGCCGGCACGTCTACCGGCACCGACCCGTCGTGCCCGTCGAGCACCAGCTGATCGAACGGCACGTGCGCCCAGGGATGCAGGTGCTCGACATCGGGACGGCGGCCACCGGACGGTCGGCGATCATGCTCCGTGAGGCCGGGGCCGTCGTTCATTCGATCGAGATCAACCCCGCGGCGATGACCGAGTTCGCGGCGACCGACGAGCGATACGGCATCCATCTGGCGATCGCGGACATGGTCGCGTTGCCGTTCGCCGACGCCTCGTTCGACGTCGTGATGATCGGTCTGCACGGATCGGACTACCTGCTGGACCCGACGGCACGTACCCGGGCGTTCGCCGAAGCGGCTCGGACGCTGCGGCGGGATGGTGCCCTCGTCTTCAACGCCTTCAACCCGGCCGGGTTGGCCCTCTCACCGAGTGGTCTGACGTCGCCCGCCTTCCTCAAGGTCCGGGCGCGATACGTGCTGACCGGCCGTTTCGCACGTCGCACGATGATCGACGTGAACGGACTCCGGCTGCACCAGGCCGTGCCACGACGGATCACCCGCGAGGTCGAGCGGGCCACCGGCCTTCGGCTCGTCACCGTCACGAACCAGAGTGGGAGCTCCACGTCACCGCTGCTCGTCGGGCTGTTGGCCTCGGCGCCGTACTACGTCTTCGTCCGCGATCAGTCGAATTGATCGAGGAGCGCTCCGAGCTGCGCTGCGTCGTCCTCGCTCTGGTCGAGCAGATCGAACGTCGGAACGGTTGGCGTCGAGGAGCTCAACGAATCGACCAACTCGACGACGGTGGCGATGAGATCGTCAGCGAGGTCGCGCGCCGAGCTCGGATCGAGGTGTTCGGGGAGATGTTCGATCGTGATCGACAACTGGTCGTACCGCACCACGGCGAGCACACCGAGCAGGTGGCCCCGGCGGTTCTGTCGAGCGTTCGATCCGCGAAGCTCGCCGATCTCGGTGAACGGCCAGACGGCTCGCATCGTCCGGTCGAGCTGACCCAGGTAGTTGAACGCGACCACGGGCAGCTCGCCGCCGAGCGATCCAACGGCTTCGCCGAGGTAACGGTCGACCCCGAATCCGAGGCCACGATGTGGAATCGAGCGAAGTCGTTCCGTCACCGCCGCGACGGCGGCAACCTGGTTGGCTGCCGGGTCGAGGTGGATGTCGATCGGGAACTGGGTCGTGAACCAGCCGACGGTCCGGCTGACGTCGACGGCATCACCCAGATCCTCCCGGCCGTGACCCTCCAGCACTGCGCTCAGGTGCCCATGCCCCAGACGAGGCGGAACGGTGAGTGCCACAGCCGCCAGCAACACGTCCTCGACCGACGGCGCCGACTCCCCGGCGCCGGCCAGCCGAAGCAGGTCCCGCGTCGACTCCCGGTCGAGCCGGCGAACCTCCGCCAGGGCCGCGCCTTCACGATTCTCCGACGATCGCCGCAGCGCCAGTTCGGCGTCGGACGACACGGTCTCGATGTGCCAGAACGAACGCGTGGAGGCGAATCGATCGCTCGCCGCCCACGACGCCAGCTCCGCCGCCCACTGCTGGAAGGGCGCCGAACGGGGTGGCAGCACCGGTGATCGGCCCTCCGAGCGCGCTGCGTGGGCCAACGCCCAGTCCTCCACGATCGCCGACCAGGAGACGCCGTCGACGACGAGGTGGTGCATCGTCACGACGACACGCTCGAGGCGGCCCGAACGCCGGCATGCGAGCATGCCGACCAGGCGACCCTCGGTGAGATCGAGCGCTCCCTCGACGGCCGCGATCGCCGCCTCGAGTTCGCGATCGGTCGCTGCGCCCAGATCGATCTCCTGCACGACGATCGGCGGTGGGCCGTCGACGAGTTCCTGGCGAGGCGGCCTTTGATCGAGGTGATACCGGGATCGGAGCTGTTCATGATGCGTTCGGACGTCGTCGAGCGCCGCCACCAGCACATCGAGGTCAGTGGCCGGGTCGACACCGAGGTCGAGCGTTTGGTTCCAATGGTCCGGTCGTTCGTGATCCTGTTCGAAGAACCAGCGCTGAATCGGCGTCAACTCGACGTCGCCGGTCACCGTCTCGCGGTCAGCTGGTGCTTCGGACCCGGCAGCGACGGCAGCGAGCTCGCGTGCGGTCTGGTGCTCGAATACCTGGCGGGGCCGCAACTCGATTCCACGGCGCCGGGCGCGAGCCACGATCTGCAGGCTGATGATCGAGTCACCGCCGAGATCGAAGAAGTTGTCGTCGAGCTCGACATGCGTGAGACCCAGCACCTCCGCCCAGATACCCGCAAGGACGTCGGCTCGGTCGTTCGGCGGGCCACTCGCACCGGTCACCGGGGCGGTACCTGCTTCGTTCGCACCTCCGACGGTGCCGTCGGGGTCGGGCAGCGCCCGCCGGTCGACCTTGCCGTTGGCGCCCAGCGGCAGGGTGTCGAGCACGACGAAACGAGATGGCACCAGCTGTTCCGGCAGGCGGACCGACAACTGTGCACGCAGGTCGTCGGGTGGTGGGTCGGCGGCGGGCACGTACCACGCCGTCAATTGGTCACGACCGCCGACGTCGGCGAGGCCCACCACGGCGTCGTTCACTCCGTCACAGGAGCGGAGCGCGGCTTCGACCTCGCCCGGTTCGACCCGCACCCCACGAACCTTGACCTGGTCGTCGACTCGACCGACGAACACCAGTCGGCCGGCGTCGTCCGACCGAACCCGGTCCCCGGTTCGATACCACGGACCCGGCGGCCCCCCGACAGCAGCATCGAGTTCGACGAAACGTTCCGACGTGAGATCAGGACGGCCGTGGTAGCCGGCGGCGATGCCCGAACCGCCGATGAGGAGTTCGCCAGGCGATCCATCGGTCACAGGATTCCCCGCTTCGTCGAGCACGACGTGGGCCACCCCCGGAACCGGCAACCCGATCGGAACGGGGTCAGCGGTGAGCGTGTCGTCCACCAGGTACACGTGACTCCAGACAGTGCCCTCGGTCGGCCCGTACTCGTTGGACAGCATGGTGCCAGGGCAGGTCGTGCGGTGCATCGAGACGACGTCGAACGGGCACGCCTCGCCGGCGACGATCGCGGTTCGCAGCGAGCGGAGCTGCTCCTGTTCGGCCTCCGCGAGCACCAACCGGTAGACGGACGGCAGCGCGAGGAGATGCGTGACCCGTCGGCGTTCGACGAGCGAAGCGATCTCGAGGATGTCCTCGTGGTCTCCGTCCGGAGGCAGCACCAGCGTGCCCCCGGTGGTGAGTGTCCAGAACAGTCCCACCATCGAGCTGTCGAACGAGAACGACGACAGCAGCAGGAATCGTTCGACGTCGCCGGGATACACCGTCGATCGAGCCGCTGTCGACGCCACGATGTTGCGATGCCGGACCATGACGCCCTTCGGCCGGCCCGTGGAGCCGCTGGTGTGGATCAGGTACGCCAGATCGTCGGAGCCGACCGACACCTCGGGCGCAGTCGTCGGCCACCGATCGAGCTCGATCGCATCGAGCGCGACGATCTGAGGCGGATCACCGGCGACGTCGGCGAGGTCGAAGCCGGCCGACGGCGCCAGGACCACCGTGAGACCGCTGTCGTCGACGATGTGAGCGATGCGGTCGGCGGGATATCCGGGATCGATGGCCACGTAGGCTGCTCCGGCCTTCAGCACCGCGAGGATCGCGACGACCGTGTCGGGCAACCGATGACCGAGGACGCCGACGACGTCGCCGGGTCCGACGTCGAGCGAATGCAGCTCGTGGGCCACCCGGCTGGACCGGGCATCGAGGTCGCCGTAGGTCAGGGTGTCGTCCCCGAAACGAACGGCGGGATGGGCGGGGTCGCGACGGACCTGTTCATCGATGACGGCGTGGAGCGTCCGGTCGTCGGGAGCGGCGGCCGGACCGGCGACGATCGAGTCGCGCATCTCGGAGCCGGCTGGGGTGACCCGTGACCTCGGTCGCTCGATGGCCGCACGGATGGCTCGCTCGAACCCATCAAGGAGTTCGCCGGCGAGCTCCTCCCCGAGCACCGCCGATCGGTACTCGACGCTGAGCTCGACTCGATCGCCGTACAGCTGTACGAAGAACGTCGCGTCGGCGACGGGAGAACCGGTCGGGAGCACTTCGTGGTCGACGTCCGCCGAGCCGAGTCGGCACGGTGCCCAGCCCTCGAACGCAAGCAGCACGTTGACGGCCGGGGGTGTCGAGCCGGCCCGACGACGGGCGGCCGCGATCGTCGCCAGTGGGACAGACGCGTGCCGCAAGCGCCATGGCGACCGCCGAATTGGCCGCGTCGGCGACCTCGGTGTTCGTGGACCCGGTTGCGACCTCGACGCCGACCGGCACCGTGTTCAGGAACAGCCCGACAACATCGTCGACCGCAGGATGCTCACGGGTCGACACGGTGAGTCCGATGCCGACACGGTTGCCCGCACAGTGGGGACGGAGTGTGATCGCGAGCGCTGCGAGCGTGGTCGCGAACGGCGTAGCACCCGGACCGGCACGCAGTTCGGCTGCTGTGAACGACGCCGTGCGCTGGAGGTAGCCGCCGCTGCGTCCGTCCGCATCGGTCGTGTCGGCGTCGGTCGTGTCGGCGTCGGTGGGCGTGGCCGCGACGCCGTTTGCGAACCTCACCTCGTCGGCGAACCCGTCGAGCATCCACGCCGACACGTCGGCGTCGGCGATCCGCTGCTGCTGCCACGCGGCGTGGTCGGCAGCGTCGATCGACGGTGGATCGTCGATCACGCCGGAGTAGGCGCGGTCGATCTGGTTCCACAGGAGGTCGAAGCTGGCGGCATCGATCGCCACGTGGTGGACGACGAGGAGCACGGCGCTCGAACCGTCGGTCAGCGGTTGGACGACGCATCTGCCGATCGGGCCGGCCTCGAGATCGATGGGCTGGAGATGGAACTGCCGCATCGCGTCGGCCAGGTCGGCGGGATCGACCGGGTGCGGCCGGATGAAGAGGTCGATCGCGTCGTCGGCGGACAACCTCCGGCGAGGCTCGCTGAACGTCCAGTGCAGCGTCGGTTGGCGCTCGACGACCGACCGCAACGCTCCGACGAACCGCGGGACGTCGATCGCGCCGTGCACCCGGAACAGATGGCCGACGTTGAACCTCGGGTCATCGGGGTCGTCGAAGTACTCGAACAGCAGTGCCTGCTCGAAGGGACTCACCGGGGGCGGCGATCCAGCGGGCCGGCGCGAGATCTCCCCAGCCACCTCGACCGAATCGCCCGCATCGCGAACCGCACCGATGGCATCGGCCAACGCACGCGGTGTCGTGTTGACGAAGACCAACTCCTCGCGCACCGTGAAACCGAGTGCCTCGCTGACGACGACGGCGAGTGTCAGGGCCGCCAGCGAGTCGCCTCCGAGATCGAAGAAGTCGTCGGTGACGCCGACGGGTTCGATCTGGAGCACACGTTCGTAGGCCTCGACGATCGATACCTCCAGTTCGGTCTCCGAGGAGACCTCGAGTGACGGGCCGGTCCGGTGCACACGCGTGGGCGCCGGGAGCGCCGCCACGTCGAGTTTGCCGTTCGAGGTCATCGGGATCTGGTCGACGACCACAAAGCCCGACGGGACCGCGAACGCAGGCAGCCGGTCGGAGAGGAACGAACGGAGCTCGGCGGGGTGAGGGTCGACCGAATCCTCGGCGAGCTCGTACCAGGCGGTGAGCACGTGGCGCCGGCGCGGGCGCGTATCCGACCTCGCCGAGCATGTCGTTGACCGCGGTCACGTCGAGGTCGTCGTCGAGCTCGTCGATAGCCTCCTGGCGCGTCTTGTGCCGGAGCCGGACATCCCATGCATACGGGATCGCGTAGTTGTGGTAGCCCTGCTCCGTCAGGTGCGTGTGGATACCTGCCGCGTTGATGAGGCAGTTGGTCGACCGTCCGGTGTCGGCAGGCCGGACCCACGGTGCGCTGCGATCGAGGAACGAGAGCATCTCCGCCAGTTCGACGTCGACGTACCGGTAGAAGTCGACGTAGGCAATGCGATCGAACACGTCGTCGGACTCGAAGACCGAGGTGTCGAGTAGGCGGTTCGGTCCGTCGTCGATCCGGTGGTACGAACGGCGGGCAGCGACGACCGCCCGGTCGATCGCGTCGGGATCGACACCGGTCGGCACCGAACTGCTGCGGTACGAGCCGGGTCTCGAACAGCTGGCCGCGGGAGAGCCCCGTGACGATCACCGGGATCCCGAGTTCGTCGGCTCGCGTCGTAGCCAGCGTGTACATCGTCTTGTAGCAGCCGTGGCACACGTTGGAGTGGCGCTCGAGCGAGTCGCGGAAGATCTCGTTCATGACGTCGCTCGTCACGAACTCGTGGTCGACCCCGAGGTCGGCCACCGATCGCCGGACATTGTCCTTGGCACCCTCCGAGATGAAGCCGTTGTCGAGCGTCATCGTGCGGACCTCGAAGCCCATGTCGACGAGCTGGTAGCAGCGCGTACGTCGAGTCCTTGCCGCCGCTGAGGAGGTGGAGGCAGTCGTACCTGCCCGTCCGCGCTCGTCGTGCTTCGTCCCTGACCGCGACGCAGGTCGTCGGGTGTCCGGAAGTAGGCGGCGGCCTGGTCCTTGATGCGGTCGTACGAGTGGCAGGTGTCACAGACGCCGGCGTCGTCGAACCCGACGCCCGGCACGTTCGACGGCAGGCCACATCTGACGCAGTGCCGTGAGGGCGACGTCGGCCGTGGTGACCAGAGTCGGACGGCGGCTCGTTCGATCGCCGGATGGGCGGCGAGCGCATGTTCGACCTCGACCGGTTCGAGTCGGATGCCGCCGATCTTGATCTGCTCGTCGATCCGGCCGTGGTAGACGAGCGTCGACTCGTCGGCGAGGCGGACGAGGTCTCCCGACCGGTACCAGCGGGTGCCGTCGATCGTCACGAACGGATCATCGGCAGCCGTCGTCGTCGAGATACCCGTGCGTCACCCCCGGATGGCTGATCAACAGCTCGCCGGGTGCGCCGATCGGCACGTCGTGCATCGCAGGATCGACGATGCGCAGCGTCACACCGGGCGCGGGGACGTCCGATCGGCACGTCGGGTGCCTCGCGAGTTCATCGGCGACTGCCTCGTGGATCATGCACCCGACGACGGCCTCGGTCGGCCCGTACTCGTTGAAGATGCGCACGTTCGGCAGCGCTTGCCACAGACGCCGGGCCAGGCGGCCGTGAAACGCCTCGCCGCCGACGACGAGCGTCCGCAGGTCGAGATGGACGGGTCGAGTCCGGAGCAGTACCTCGAGGTGCGACGGCGTCGCCTTGCACCAGGTGAGGTCGCTGCGGCGTGCGATCTCGGTGAGGCCGGCGGATCCGTCGGCCTCGATGACCACGAGGCGGCCGCCGGCCAGCAGCGGAACGAACAGGCTCGGTCACGGTGAGGTCGAACGTGAGCGCGCTGAACAGTGGAGCGACCGGCACCACGTCGGGCTCGACGTACGCGTCGAGTGCGAACTCGCACGTACCGGGCGAGGCCGGCGTGGGTGATCGGCACGCCCTTGGGCTCTCCGGTCGAACCCGGAGGTGAACAGCAGGTAGGCCTCGCGGTCACCGCCCACGTCCGCGACCTCCGGGTGCGAGTCGCCGGCATCGGCATCGATCATCGGCAGACGGTCGAGCACGATCACACACCCCGCCCGTTCCGCCAGACGTCGGCGTCGTTCCCGTGGCTGCGCCGGGTCGAGTGGCACGTAGGAACCGCCGGCGACGAGCGTGGCGAAGATGGCGACGACCGCGTCGAGACTGCGGTCGAGCTCGATCCCGACTCGGTTCGATCCGGCCTCGCCGGTGACACCTCGCTTGCGCAGCCAGGAAGCGAGGGCGTTGACCCGATGCCACAGCTCACGCCCGGTCAACGCCTCGCCGCCGTCCTGCGCGACGGTGTGCTCCGCGTCGTCGAGCGCCGACGCCAGGAGCGTCACGATCGACGGTGGGACCGGGCCCGGGTCGGGTCCGCGGCCCCAACGTCGCACCAGCTCGAGCTCGTCGGGAAGACACAGCGTCCCGTCGGTGATCGTCCGATCCGGGTCGGTGACCAACGATGCCAGGAGACGTGCGATGTGACCCGGGGCCCGGCGACGATGCTCGTCGTCGGTCGCTGCGTCGTTGAGATCGACGAACAGATCGAGTTCGCCACCGTACGTGGCGGCTTGGAGGCGGAAGAGGTGATTCGGATCGGAAGCCCCGGGGTGAACCGACTCGGTGGTCGCCGGAACCTCGCCGAACGATCCCGGGCCGGCGCGGACGATGACGTTGACGATCGCCTCACAGTCGGGCGTGGGCGGTGCCGTGCCCGGTCGCGCATGACGCAGTGTCGCGAGAACCGCCCGGCCGACCCGGCGATGCAGACTGCGACAGGTGTCATCGACCTCGACCGTCACGTCGACCGGGAAGACCTCCATCATCGGCCCGATCAGACGACGGGACTCCGGGGTCGTCCGGTTGTGCACCGGGAGGCCGATCGCCATGCGCGTGGAGCCGGTGAGACGATGCAGGTACAGCGCGGCCACGGTGATCAGGAGCGTCGTCCAGGCGAGATCCTCCGACATCGACCCGAGATCGCCGTCGAGACGCTCGAACAGCTGCTCCCGGAGGTCGTCCGGGATCTCGACCGACCGGCGATGGCTGACCGGGGTCGATCGCAGCACCGGTCGGTAGAGCTGGCCGGCGCGTGGCAACTCGGGCCGACTGCTCCAGTGCGCCTCCGCGGCGTGCGTTCTCCGGTCCGAGGACTGCGACCGCCACCACGCGTAGTACTCGATCGAGTCGACCGGCTCACCTGCGTATGCCGCTGCGGTCGCTTCGAAGACGATCGTCGACGACGTCGCGTCCGTCATCGCATGGTGGAGCGCGAGGTACCACGATGCCGTGCCGTCCTCGTGGCGTATGACGACGCTGTCGTAGCCGCATCGGCCGAGTTCGATCGGCGTCGCCGCCCGGCGTGCAGCCCAGCGGGACACGTCGCCGAGCGGAAGGTCGATGATCTCCGATCGGGGAGTGTCGGCCGTGATCTCGATCCGAGGTGCGCCATCGATGTCGATCACTCGTGATCGGAGGACGTCACTCGATGCGACCACGGTCGCGAACGCGTCGGCCAGCCGGTCGGCGTCGATCGGCCCCTGCAGGTGGCCGACACGAACCATGTTCTGGAGCGGCTGTGTCGGATGCCGACGTTGTGAAGCGATGAGACTGCGCTGCATCGGCGTCGGGGCGAACCCGCGGCCGAGGCGCACCTGCACGGCGTCGTCGCGGTTCCCGCTCCGTTGCAGGTCGGCTGCGATCGTTGTGTCCGAACGCCGATTCACGAGCCCGTGAGACGTCCGGCGAATGCGACCATCAGGTCGACCGTCTGGAAGTTGGACCTCACGATGTCGATCGGGTCGATCTCGACACCGATCGTGTCTTCCATCCATGCGACGACGTCGACGATGCCGAGCGAATCCACCAAGCCGGTCGCGATCAGATCGGTGTCGGCACGGACCGGAACCGATCGGTCCAGGGAGACCTCGTCATTGATCAGATCGAGCAAACCGTCGCGGAGATCCAGGGGAACCATCGTCATGTCACGCTACCTCGTGGTCGAGGAGGGATGACCGGACGGCTGAGCGATCGATCTTGCCGCTCACGGTCGACGGAAACGACGGCCAGACGTCGATGGTCTGAGGAACCGCCACGCTCGGCAGGCGCCCGCCGCACCAATCGAGAACCGCCTCCAGCTCGAGTTCGGCGTCGCTGCTCGCCACGACGGCGGCCACGATGCCCGACGCATCGCCCGAGGGGCCGGTCGTGCCCGCAACCGCGTACGCGACGCCGGGGGCGTCGGCCAGCACCGACTCGATGGCCCCGAGTTCGAGCCGAACGCCGCGCACCTTCACCTGATGATCGCGTCGCCCCCGGAACCACAGGACACCCGCCGCGTCTCGCTCGACCACATCGCCGGTGACGTACCAGGCGGGGCCGTCCGACCGGTGCACGAGGCGCTCACCGGTGAGATCGGGACGCCGCCAGTACTCACGCATCGCGCTGGTCGAAGACAGGTACAGCTCTCCCGTGCCCGGTCCGTCGATGACGTGGCCGTCGCCGTCGATCAGACGGATCTGCGTCGTCGTCCACGGCCGGCCGATCGCGATCTGGTCATCGTCCACGGGCGGTCCGTCGATCACGTGGGAGGTGACCGCGTTGGTCTCGGCAGGCCCGTACACGTTGCAGATCTCGGCGTGGGGCACGGCCAGCATCAGCTCGCGAAGTGCGCCCGGCGGGTACGGCTCTCCGCCGTACAGGATGAGCCGAAGACCGCTGAGATCGAACCTGTCGAGCGCACCACGCTCGGTGAGTTGCCGCAGCAGGTACGGAACGGCGTGCCACACACTCACCCGTTCGCTCGCGCACAACTCCGTGAACTCGGGCAGGAAGAGCCGCAACAGGGCATCGCCGATCGCCACCACTCGTGCGCCGACCAGGGGCGCGACGTAGAGCTCGAGGGTCGACTGGTCGAAGTGGAGCGGGCACATCCCGGCGATGCAGTCATCGTGGCGGATGCCGTGGGTGGTCGCGGCGGCCCGTGCGTACGCCAACGCGCTGCGGTGCGTGTGGACGATCCCTTTCGGCCGGCCCGTGCTGCCGGACGTGTAGATGAAGTAGGCCACGTCGTCGGGGTCGACGACGGGCAGGTCGACGGGCGACGAGTCTGCAACCGCCACATTCCATCCGACGACGCGGTCGTCGTCGGTCGACCCGCTCGCGATCACCATCCGAAGGTCGGGCAGGATCGACCACGGATCGAACTTGGCGACCGTCCGGGCGTCACCGAGCACAGCGACCGCACCGGCATCCGAGACCAGCTCGGCCGCAAGTGCCGGAGGCGCACCTGCGTCGACCGGGACGACGACGGCCCCGGCACGGAGTACCGCGTGCACGGCCTCGTACGACTCGCTCCCCTTCGGACGAGCGATCGCCACCCGATCGCCAGGACGAATCCCAGCCTCGATCAGGTGCGACGCGATGCTCCTGGTTCGACGTTCGAGGTCGGCCCAGGTCAGGCGTTCGATCTCGCCGATCAGCGCAAGCTCATCCGGCCATCGTTCGGCGGCGTGGGGCACGAGCGACGCCAGACTCGATGGGTCCTGGGCGATGGCGTCCTCTGCCGATGCGCCGACCGTGTCCGCCTGCCGATCCACACCTCCAACACTACTGATCGGTCACCCCTTTTCTCCTTCACGAGGAGTGATGCCGGCGTCGTGATGTCGAACATCGAGATGTCGCGGCACGGGTTCAGATCGACCTTCCGATGATCCGGGCCGGTTGCGAGTCGCGTTCGACGACCTCCGATCTCGGATGCACGCCCTACTCTGCTCTCATGCCAATGCTGCGCGGCGTTCCTGCCAACACGACGACGGCCCCCGGGAGCACCGGAACCACGTCGACGAGCGAGGACGGCTCGGGCCGGTGGAGTTCGTCATGAGTGCTCTCGATCAGCTGCTCGCCGAAGTCGCTGACGCGATGTCGGATCTCGGGCATCCGGTCAAGCGCAGCGCCGCGGAATGGGCGGCCGAGAACATCGGCCGTGGAAACCTGGTGACCGCGGACCAGTCGTCCACGTTCGCGAGGGAAGACTGGCAGGCGTGCGCCGACCACGGTGTGCTCGGCTCGTTGTTGCCGACGGGGCTCGGGGGTCGGGGCGAGTCGTTGACCGCGACACTGCTGATGCTCGAAGGACTCGGCTACGGCTGCCGGGACAACGGCCTGACGTTCGCCATCGCCAGTCAGATCCTCAGCACCCAAATGGTGCTGGAGCGCTTCGGCACCGTCGAGCAGCAGCAGAGATGGCTCCCCGGGTTGATCGACGGCTCGCTGATCGGCGCCTTCGCCATGACCGAGGTCGAATCCGGCTCCGACGCGTTCTCGTTGACGGCAACAGCGGAACCCCTTGCGAACGGCGGCTATCGGCTCGACGGTCACAAGGCGTACATCACCTTCGGTCCGGTGTGCGACGTGTGCGTCGTGTTCGCATCGACGAGTCCGGGGTCACGCAACTGGGGGGTCTCGGCGTTCCTCGTCCCGATGGACCTCCCAGGGGTTCACCGGGGCGATGTCCGGCCGAAGCTCGGGATGCGCACGACTCCGTTCGGCGATCTCGAGTTCCACGGTGTGGAACTCCCCCCGGACTCGCTCGTCGGGCGGGAGGAGTCGGGTGCGAGCATCTTCGGCTCGATCATCGACGTCGAGCGGAGCTTCATCTTCGCCCCGCAGGTGGGCGCGATGGAACGGCAACTCGACGACACGGTGGCATACGCCCGCGAGCGGATGCAGGGCGGTCGCCCGATCGCGGAGTATCAGGCCGTCGCCCACCGCATCGCGGCGATGAAGGAGCGCCATGAACGTGCTCGCCTGTTCCTCTATCGGGCTGCCCTGGCCGAGGTGCGGGGCGATCGACTCACGATGGCAGCGTCCCTGGCCAAGATCGTCGCATGCGACGCAGCCATCGAGTCATCGCTCGACGCCGCGGTGATCAACGGCGCCCGCGGGTACCTCACCGAGTTCGAGAGCGAACGACAGTTGCGCGATGCGATCGGCGGGCTCGTGTACTCGGGGTCGACCGACGTCCTGCGCAACGTCGTGGCTCGGCTGCTCGGCGCTCGGTAGGGCCGTTCAGCCCGCGACGCCGACGGGTTCGACTTCGTCGACCTCTGCGTCGGTGTCCGTGGTCGTCGCCTCCGAGTCACCCTCGCCGACGGGGAGGAGCCGTCCGGCACGACGCTCGACCTCGTAGTAGGCGGCGGCCACGACGGTCACGACCATCATGGCCCACAGCGCACGCGGCCACTTGAGCACGAAGTCGACCAGGCTGTTGATGCCTGCGTCGACCTCGAAGACGCGTTCGACGATCCAGACCGAGCTCAGCGTCGCGAGCAGCAACGAGATGCCGTAGAACAGCGGCATGTAGGCGCGGGTTCGCCGCAGGACGAACAGCGTCGGGAAGGTGATCGCGATGATCACCAGCTGCGCGATCTCGATGCCGACGTTACGTCCCAGCAGCGACACCAGCTGGGTCGTGCGACCGATGTCGAGTTCCTCGACCAGTCCAGCGAATCCCATCCCGTGGAAGAGCCCGAACACGAAGGCGATCAGCCACTCACGATGGCCGAGGAACGGCCTCAGGTTGTGGAGCGCGGCGAGCGCGATCGATCCACAGCGCGATCACCGCTTCGGCGAGCTTCGACGGCGGGAGCGGCAGGTAGCCGAGCCCGGCGAGCGTGAACGTGATCGAGTGGGCGATCGTGAACATCGTCGCGACGACGAGCACGATGCGAAGCAGCGAATACCCGAAGCTGGGCGACGGCTTCCAGGCCATCGAGACGATGATCAAGACGGCCGGGAGCAGCAGGACGAGGATGAAGAAGATGTGATCCGGACCGGTGCGGATGTGGTCGACGCCGAGGTCGATGCTCGCTCGGAAGTTCTTCCACTGACTGGAGTCCCCGAGATCGATCGTCCCCGATGGTGATGACGCCGTGTGGATCACGAGTTCGTTGGTTTCCTCCTCGAACACTCCACGCTTCCAGTCGTTCGAGATGAGCGTGATGTTGTTTCGGTCGTCGATCTCCGCGAGGAACGGCGAGAACGTCACCTCCAAGACCGGAGGCACGGACGGCTCGGCAAGGTCGACCGTGAACGGCAGGATCACGTACCCCAACCCATTCTCGCCGACGGGTCCCTCGAACAGCAGGTCGTACCCGTCGAACTCCATCGGCCACACTGCGCCCTCGGCCCCGATGGCGGAGTTGTCGGCCGCATAGCGCTGGAGCTCGTCCAGGTTGGCCTCGATCTCGTCTCGGACCTCCGCTGTCCGTGCCGGCAATCTCCAACCCGAAGACCGAGCGCAGGTCGGGGTAGGGCATCTCCACGCGTCCGTTCAATGCAGCGTCGCCGACGTCGAGGTACAGGTACGACTCGTCGTTGCGGTGGGCCTCGGCGGTGCCGACATCCCCGAGGACGATGAGTGCGCTCAGGGCGAGCAAGAGGATCATGCGAACTGTCTTCATGATGCGAGATGACTCCGAGGGAAGGTGTGGCGTGGCCGAGCCGGTCAGATTCCGATGGGGGGTGAGTACGGGTCGTAGGGATCGCTGCCGATGCTCTCGAGGATGATATCGGTACCGAGGTCGTGGCGCACCGCCAAATCGTGCGCGAGCCGGAGGGCTGCGTCGTCCTCGACCGCCCAGCCGGTCGAGTCGAAGACCGTGACCCTGCCGGCTGCGTGTTGCGGCGTGGGCGAGCGGACGAACTCCCACAGCTCCGGTCCGATCGACGCCTCCGGAATCTGCTGGCACTCTCCTTCGAGCCGGCACTGGTCGCGGATATCGGGCACGACCAGCGCCTGTCGGAGCAACGAGAGCGGCAACTCGACCTTGCCCGGGAAGTCCGCGCCCACCGCGTTCACGTGCAACCACGGTCGGGGCGTCGCCTCGCCGATCACCGGCCCGGTGCCGATGTCGACCGAGGTGCACGTACACAGCACATCCACTTCGGAGGCGATCGTCGCGGCACGATCGCTGCCGACCACGTCCACGTCGACGCCGAGGAACGCAATCCGGTCGGGCAGGCTGGCCGCCACCTCCTCGTTGGTGTCGAGAGCGACGATGCGTTCGATCGGTCGCACGCGGGAGATCGTGTGGATCTGCGTCACGGCCTGTGCTCCGAGTCCGATCACGCCGAGGCTCACGGGTCCCGACCGCGCCAGCAGGTCGGTTGCGATCGCCGATGCGGCTCCCGTACGAATCGAGGTCAGGAGTGTCGCATCCCCGAGCGTCACGAGATGTCCGGACGTGGTGTCCCACATCGCCGACGTCGCGATCACGCTCGGCAGCCGTCTCTGCATCGGGTTCGTCGGGTGATACCCCACCATCTTCACCACGACCGGACCCGCGACCTCATGGGTCGGCATCCACTCGATCAGCCCGAGATCGGGCTTGTCGTAGCGGAAACCGTCGCGTGCACGAACCTGGACCTCTGCGGGATCGAACCGCTCGAATCGGTCACGCAGCGCCTCGATCATCAGGTCCATGAACTGGTCGCGCCCGACGATCTCCACCATTCTGGCCATGTCGGATGCACCGATGACACGCGTGGACAACGGTTCACGTTCGCCGGAGTGTGTGTGGCGTGTGCTCGACCTGTCCATCGCCCGGAATCTAGGGCACCGAGGGGCCGGCCGTCACGTCGGCGCCCGTGGCACTGCAACCGAGGCTCGATCGGTCAGGGCGACGCCAACCATGTCGGCACGTTGTCGGGCGCGAACCGTCGATACCGAGCGCGGCAGGCGCTGACTATTCTGATTCGCCGGGTCGTCGAAACCGAGGAATCGCAGGGCGTTCGTGCCGAGGAACGCATCCGTCCGGTCGTCACCGAACTCGGCGCGGTAGAACTCCTCGTACCGATCGAGGAACTCGTCGTGCTTCTCGTGGTTCGCGAGCATGTACCAGTCGGAGCCGAACATGAGCCGCTCGGCCATCGTCGCGGTGGACGCTGAGGAGAACATCGTGGCCAGCATGGCGAAATAGTCGGCTCGGATGTCGTCGTCGTGGATCTTGTGATTCCCGACATCGGCGTAGGCGTGCGGGTGATCGGCGGTGAGCGCCGCCGCCTTCCAGGGCCAGCCGTCGGGCTGCTCGGATGTGCGGGCACCACCGAAGTGGCCCATGTTGACGCGCAACTCGGGGAACGCGTCGAACGCGAGTGCCCAGTTGTCGGGCGACGCGAAGTCCCTGAACGAGTCGTGCGCGTAGTTCGAGGTGTTGCAGTGGGCGGTGATCGGCACATCGGCGTCGACACACCAGGCGTAGAGCTCACCGAGGATCCCGTCCAGCTCGGCTCCGTCAGGAACGGCCGGATGGCCGGCGTTGCCGAGCGGCCGGAATCCCATCGGCGGGTAGAGCTTCACGCCGATCATGCCGTACTCCTCGATCGCCGACCTGACGACGGCGAGCGGAAGCTCGATGTCGTCGGTTCGCCGTGCCCGGAGCTCACGTCGCGGGTCGAATCCGACGAAGCCGTGGACGTGTCCGCGGACCCCTCCCGGCAACCGGTCCATCATGCTCAGCCGGCTGATCTTCTCGTGGAGTTCGAGTTGTTCTCGGATGGTCGTCTTGGCCGTGTCCTCCAGGCCCATGCCGAGGTCGACCGTGAGGGGCGCGTACAGGTCGATGCGGCTGTCGAAGTTCGAGAGCAACGCGACGGTCAGGTCCAACCGCTGCTTTCCGAACAGCTTCGCCCATCGAACCGCTCGCCTGGCCGCTGAGACCCAGTCGAAGAGGCCCTCGGGCGTCTCGCCGGCGACGGCCGGGTCGGGAACCGGGACGTCTGCGACGTCGAAGCCGACCTGGCGGACCAGTTCCGGCGACGACTGCATGAGCTCCGCCAGAGCGAGGTCGACTTCGGCGTCGAGTTGTTGCTTCGTCAGCGGCACTCGAACCGCCTCGGGTCCGCCCGTCGGGGCCAGGAGTTCGTCGAGGCGCCGCTTCTCGTCGCGATACCCGGGTGCAGCGCCCTGGATGATGAGGTCGACCAGCCGGGCCACGCTGTCGGTCAGCGAATGATCGTGGAACGCCACCTTCTGGACGAATCCGCGAACCGGCAGGTCGTCCGCATTGAACGTGTGGCAGTGGATGTCGACGATCGGACTCGTCACGGTTCCTCGCCCGCGCCGCTCGTCCGTGGGGTCAACGTCGCCTCGAGGTCCACGTCGTCGACGACATCGAGTTCCACTTCGCGGTACTCGTGGTCCGGTGCCCGCACGCCGATTCGATAGCGGCCGCGGGCCGGGGCAGCGATCGTGAAGGTCCCGTCGCCACCGGTGACGGCTGCGATGTCGGGCACGTCGACCGGCGCGTCGACGAACCCGACCACGGCACCCTCGAGCGCCGCCCCTCCGACGTCACGGATGACTCCTCGTATGAGCACGGCAACTCCTCGCGCTAGAGCGCATGGTTCGTCTTCCAGGCCTTCATGTTGTCGTACACCGCGTGGTTGATCCGCGTGCCCGAGTTCACGACCGCACCGCCGTAGGCGTGCACGGCGATCCCGTAGCGCGAACCGCCCTTGATGCGGTAGACGGCAGAACCCGACTGGCCGCCGGCGGTGTCGACGTCGTAGAACACCTTGCGGGGCCCGACCGAGTCGACCTGTCGGGCCGCGTACCACTGCGTCCCGCTCGGCTTGTCGCCCGGATACCCGGAAATGTTCGCCGTGACGTTTTCGAGGTCGTTGTCGTCGTACACCCCGAAACCGAACCAACCCGTCCGATTGCCCAGCGGCGTGTCGAGGATGATCGCTCCGTAGTCGTACTCGGGGTTTGCCTGTTCGGTCCAGCCACGTACCGAGTAGAACTGCCCACTCACGGCTTCGCCGTACGGTTTCGTGGCGCCGTCTCGACCGGGGATCACACGAATCTGGTTGACCCAACCGTCGCGACCGGGCACCCCACTGCCGTTGATGTGCACCACATGGCCGGCGGTGATCAGCACGTTCGGACTGATGAACCAACCGGTTCCGATCCAGTTCGAGTTGTCGGCTGCCTTGATCAGAAGCGAGCAGTGGACCCGCCAGGGGTAGTTGCCGGTTCGAGGCGAGCTGATCTGGACCCGATCGTCCATGCCGTGCACGGTCTCGGGCCCGAAGCCGAACGATGCGTTCCCGATGTCGAACCGGTACTCGTCGAGCGTCGGATCGGCCGTCTCGACGCCTGCGGCACTCTCGGGTTGAAAGCCGCCGCCAGCCAGAGCCGGCGGTCCGTAGCCGTCGACATCTTCGATCGCCGAACTGCCGAGCTCGATGGCGCCGCCGGCGGTCTCGGTGTCGACCGAATCGTCGGGAGCCGGTCCGGTCTCGGGTTCGACTTCTCCACCGGCGTCGACCGCCGTGCCGTTGCTCACCGACTCGTCGAGTTGGTCTGCCATGTGACTCTCCTTTGATCTCGTCCACGTGACGACCACGATTCGTGGTGGTCACTCAGCAGAGAACGTAGAGTGTTCGGGGCTCTCGGCGTCTCGATTTTCCGTGCCCTCCACATCGACCTCACCGATCTCGATCACCTCGACCCCGATCTTGAGCGTGGTGCCGCGCCCGGGGATCTCGACGTAGCCGGGCAGCATCGCGTCCGGCTCGAGCTCGTCGGCAGGCTTCTTCTCGGTGACGTACACGGCGAGCGTGTGATCACGTTCGGACGCAGGACGATCGTCACGGCCGGTCGAACTCGTGCCAAGGCCGACCACGTTCGGATAGCCCGACAGGTCGTCGGCGTGCAACTCCAGGGCGCGTTGGACCTGTCGTCGCGACGTCACGAGCCCTGCTCCAGCACGAGGTCGACGTCGAGCGCTTCGAGCACGTGGTCGATGCGGTTGAAGATGCTCGCGGTCATCGATCCGGCGAAGTGCAGTCCCACGGCACGGCCCGTGGAGCTCAGAACCAGCGACCCCGAGTCGCCGGGTGCGGTGAACCGGGTACACATGACCTGATCACGGAACCCGACCCGCGCTCGGCGACTCCTGCTGCGCCGCATCGGGAAGTGCAGGCGGAAGTGCACGTCCTGGATGATCGCGGTCGTCAGGTCAGAGGTCCGGCCGACCTTGTGCACGTGCATGCCGCGTCGAACGTTCTTCGTGATGCCTCTCGGAGCGTGGCCCAGGAGCCGAATCGCCTGCTGGTTCTCGCGCCGCCCGACGAGCTCAGCGATCGCCGCGTCGACCAGGTTCGGGAACCCGACGTCGGTGAACTCGAACCGCTCGAAAGCTGCGAGCGTCGCCACACGGTCCTTCGCAGCGCCGCCGCCGTCGGGGAGCGCCGGCTGGAGGATGTCCTCGCCCAGGTCGGAGAGCCCGTCGCGCGCCAGTACGTGGGCGTTGCTGAGCAGTGCGAGTGCGTGGTCGTTGCGTCGGCGCACCAGGGCACCGATCGTGCCGACCGTGTTGTCGTGTGCGTTGCCGACTCCCACTCCTGCGGCCAGTGGATTCGACGTACCGGTGAACAGCTCGGCGCCGAGACGCCCGATCTCGATCACGTCGGTGGCGACCGCCGCGTCGCCGACTCCGTGTACTGCCTTGGGAACGGGACGATCGATCTTGCGGTCCGGTCGCTTCTGCTCGACGTAGACGCGCAGGGCGAGTTCTCCGGTCTCGACGCCGTCCGTGATCTTCTGGCCGATTCCCAGGGCTTGCACGCCTGACTCGCACACCCAGGGTCGGTTGTCGTGCTCGATCTCGGCCATCTGCTCGGAGGTGGCGGAGTGACCTGCGGTGACGCTCTCGAGCGTGAACTCGAGGTCGTGTGGCGTCTTCATCATCTCGTCGTGAACCTCCCCGGCGCTGTGTCCCATCATGACGGCTGGCACCGTTCCGTCAAGTCCGCCGACTGAGAGCGCCCACCGGCCACCCGAACCGACGTCTCCGAGGTCTCCGACGACATCGGCTGCGAGAAGGGTGCCGGCGGCCGCCGAGACGTAAGCTCGAAAGGCGCCGAGAATGCAGACGCTGAACGACGAGGGGGCGAAGAGCCGTTCGAAAATCCGCCGCGCTGCACCCTCGTTGAGGTGCGCACGCGATCGGCGACGTGAGGCGACCGACATGACGAACCGTCCTCCGACGATCAGCAGCCGCATGACGGCCTGGGTGCCCGGCATCGCAGTCGTGCGGAACTACGAGCGATCGTGGCTCCGAGACGACGTCGTTGCCGCATTGGTCCTCACGGTGCTGTTGGTCCCGCAAGGCATGGCCTACGCCGAGCTGTCCGGGCTGCCAGCGGTGACCGGCCTGTACACGACGGTCACCGCCCTCGCCGGCTACGCAGTGTTCGGGCCGTCACGAATCCTCGTTCTCGGACCCGACTCCTCGTTGGCGCCGGTGATCGCGGCGATCATCGCACCGTTGGTCGTCGGCGACTCGCCCGGCGAGGCGGTCGCCCTGGCCGGGATACTGGCGGTCCTTGCCGGTCTGATCGAGGTCGCCGTCGGAGTCTTGAAGCTGGGAACGGTCACCGATCTGCTGTCGATGCCCGTGCGCGTCGGGTACCTCAACGGCATCGCGCTCCTCGTGCTCGTGAGTCAACTCCCCAAGCTGTTCGGATTCTCGACCGACTCGGACGGTTTCGTCGACGACATCGTCGAGTTCGTCGGAGCAGTCGCGGACGGCGAGACCGTCGGAGCATCGCTCGCCCTGGGGGGCGCGGCGATCGTGGCGATGATCGTCGGGAGGCGGCTTGCCCCCCGCATCCCATGGGTGTTGGTCGCCGTCGTCGGTTCGATGGTGACGGTCAGTCTTCTCGACCTCACCCAAGACGGCGTCTCGGTGGTCGGGGTTCTTCCCGCCGGATTTCCGAGTCCGACACTGCCGAGCGCGTCGTGGGACGACCTCGGGGCACTCGCCGCCGGAGCGCTGGCCATCTCCGTGGTCTCCGTCGCCGACACCGCGGCGATGTCGCGCAGCTTCTCGGCCAAGCGAGGCGACCGCGTCGACCAGAACCGAGAGGCGATCGGTTTGGGGGCTGCCAACATCGCTGCCGGCCTGTTCCAGGGCTTCCCGATGAGCGCCAGCTCGTCCCGTACCGTCGTCGCCGACTCGATCGGCTCCAGGACCCAGCTCACCGGAGTCTTGTCGGCAGGTGCGATCATCGTGTTGTTGATCGGCGCCAACGGGATTCTTGCCGACCTGCCGTCGTCGGTCTTGGCGGCGATCGTCGTCGTCGCGTCGTTCGGACTGTTCGACCTCCAAGTGGTCTCGTGGCTGCTACGCGTGAGGCGAACCGATTTCGCAGCGTCGGTCATCGCCACGCTGGGCGTCATCCTGATCGGTGTGCTCGAGGGCCTGCTGATCGCGATCGTCGTCTCCCTCGCGGTGTTCATCTGGAAACGCTGGCGACCCCACACCGCCGAGCTGGGCAGGCTCACCGGACGATCCGGGTATCACGATGTCGGCAGGCACCCCGACGCATGGTTGATCCCCGGGTTGCTCGTCTTCCGATTCGAGTCGCCGCTCTTCTTCGCCAACGCCCCGTACTTCGAGGAGACGTTGCTCGAAGCGATCGAGCACAACCCGAGCCACGTGCGACGAGTCGTCGTCGCCGCCGAGCCGATGAGCGACGTGGACAGCAGCGGTGCCGAGACACTCGAACTCCTGCTCGACGAACTCGACGTCCGGGACATCGAGTTCGCGTTCGCCGAACTCAGCGGACCGGTCAAGGATCGACTCCGCCGCTACGGTCTCTACGACAGGATCGGGGACGCCTTCTTCCACTCGTCCGTGGAGTCCGCCGTCGCCGCCGCCGTGATGGCGTTCGGAGACGAATCCGACGACCCGTGGCGGGACGACGACGGCTTCGACGCCGACTGAGGTTTCGAGGTTCGGGAACCGTTCGCGACAAGATGTCGTCGAGACATCGTCCGGGAGCCGACATGCGCGAGCGCGAAATCAAGATCCTCCTGCCTGTTTCGTTCGAGCTGCCCGATCTCTCCGACGCGATCGATGGAGCTTCGCTGGGTGACGTCGAGGAACACCTCGAGACCGACGTCTACTACGACACCGACGACAGGCGCCTGGCGCGATGGGGTTGCACGCTCCGCCATCGAACAGGTGAGGGCTGGACGGTCAAGATCCCGAGAGCGACCAAGGGCGTCGTGATGGATCGCGACGAGGTGCTGATCCGCGGCGCTGACGGCGAGCCCCCGGCACGCGCGCAGAACCTGGTGTCGTCGTTCACCAGAGGCGTCGAGATCGTCGAAGCCGCGCGCTTGAGCACCCGACGTTCGAGGCGCTCGTGGCGAGTCGGCGACGATGTTCTGGCGATCATCACCGACGACGACGTCAGCGGGACGACGGCCGACCGCGGCGACGAGGTCACGTTTCGCGAGCTCGAGATCGAGCTCGCTCCTGACGCCGACAGCGAGATTCTGACCCAGGTGTTGAACCACTTTCCCGCCGAGATTCGGTCCGAACCCCCACTCCCCAAAGTCGTTCGAGTCCTCGGCCCCGATGCGGCGCGAGCGCCGGATGTCGTGGTGAGTCAGTTGCCGAAAGCACCGACCGCACGAGAGGTGATCCAGGTCGCGCTGTCGTCCTCCGCGGCGTCGATCCTGCGGCAGTTGCCGTCGGCCCGGCTCGGCGTCGATCCGGAAGGCGTCCACCAAGCCCGTGTCGCAGCTCGGCGACTGCGGTCGGACCTCAAGACCTTCGAACCGTTGTTCGAGCCCGAGTGGGCCACCCCATTGCGGTCCGAACTGCGGTGGTTGATCGATCAACTGGGCGCCGTGCGTGACTGTGACGTCCTCGGGGAGATCCTCCGTGGCGTGGCCGTCGACCACCCTCGGATCCACCACGACGCTGTCGACCGAGTACTTCACCAACTCGCACTCAAGCGTCGCCGCGACCGCGCTCGCCTCCTCAAGAGCCTGAGCGATGTGCGGACGATCGCTCTGCTCGATGATGTCGTCGCCGCTTCGTCGTCGCCCGCAACGCTGCCTCGAGCCGAGCGCCCGGCCCGTCAGGTCATGCCCAAGCTCGTTCGGCGACCGTGGAAGCGGCTCGACCGCACCGTGAATCGGCTCGGTTCGCATCCTTCGCCCCAGGAGCTGCACACTCTCCGGATCATGACGAAGCGACTTCGATACGCCACCGAAGCGGTTGCACCAGCCGTCGGCAAGCCGGCACGCAAGTTCGCCAAGGACGCAGCCAACATCCAAGACGCGCTCGGCGAGTTGAACGATGCCGTCGTGACCGGGGTGTACCTGGCGAGCATCACCGATCAGCTCGACGGCCCGGCGGCATTCGCAGCCGGCCAGATAGCCGAACTCCTCATCCACGACGCCCGAGGCGGCGATCGTCAATGGAGGTCGGCGCACCGCGCCATGTCCCGCAGAACCGCATGGTTCTCGTGACGTCGCGCGGCGGGCCGACCCCCGAGTCGGCGGGCAGAAGGTCGGCATGACGGCCTCCACCGGACACCACGTCCGCACGCTCGATCCCACGTATGCGCTGGCGCGGAGCCGGTTCCTCGACGCAGCCCGGCACACAAATGCCGACGTCGCATCCTTCCCGCATCCGATGCGCGGAATCGAGCACGAAGACCTCGCGATCGATGTCGCCCAACTCGGCAGCGACACGGCCGGTTCGGCGGTGCTGATCGTTTCGGGAACGCACGGCATCGAGGGGTACGCCGGATCGGCGCTCCAGTCGTGGTGGCTCGACGAGCGCTCCGCCGACGCCGCCGGCGATGCCGTTCGAATCGTCATGATCCACGGATTCAATCCGGTCGGGTTCTCATGGGTGCGACGCGTCAACGAGGACAATGTCGACCTCAATCGGAACTTCGTCGACTGGAGCAATCCACCCCGCAACGAGGGCTACTCCGACGTCGCCGATCTCCTCGTGCCGGTGGCCTGGACCGCGGACACGCAGGCGGCGACCACGTCCGCGCTGCTCGAGGTGGCGGGTGAGGTCGGCCTCGACCGCTTCCAGCAAATCGTCAGTGGCGGCCAGTACGACCATCCGACCGGGCTGTTCTTCGGAGGCGGCGGCCCGGTGTGGTCGAACCGCTGGCTGTCGGAGCACCTCGCTCACCTGATCGCGCCGGCGACCCGGCTCGGCGTGATCGACCTCCACACCGGCCTCGGGGAGTGGGGCCACGGCGAGTTGATCTCCCACGAATCGGCCACTGATCCCGGCTACCAACGAGGTACGTCCTGGTGGGGCGAGGTGCGCTCGATGCTCGACGGCGAGAGTGTCTCGGCATCGTTGAGCGGCGATTGGCTCGGAGCGATCGACGCGCTCCTGCCGCACGTCGAGGTCACCGCCGCCGCACTCGAGTTCGGAACGGTCGACGTGTTCTCCGTGCTCCACGCCCTGCGCGCCGACGCGCTGGCTCCACGCCCATGGCGATCCGACCGGAGCCGCAGCGACCGCGGTTCGAGCTCAGGTCCGTGCCGCGTTCGCCGATGACGACCCGCTGTGGCTCGGCAAGCTCGTCGAACGATTCGATGAGGTCACCAACGCTGCCCTCGTTGCGCTGTGCGCGTCGAGCATCTGGGCCGCTCCTGCACCCGAGTGCGAACGGGTTCATGCGCACGCATCGATGTCGACCGCATGCGGTCAGACGATGTCGAGGATCACTTTGCTCGCCTCGCCCGAGTGCAGCGCATCGAACGCCAGCTCGTAGTCGTCCAGCGCGAAGTGGTGGCTGATGACGGCGTCGATCCGAAGCCCGGAGTTGAGCATCGCGACGGCCTTGTACCAGGTGTCGAACATCTCGCGGCCGTAGATCCCCTTGATCGTCAGCCCCTTCAGGATCACCTGGTTCACGTCGACCTCGATCGGATGATCGAACAGCCCGAGCAGCGCCACCTTCGCACCGTGGTTGGTGTGTTGCACGATGTCGGCGAGCGTGTGTGGGCTGCCCGACATCTCGAGCGTGATGTCGAAGCCCTCGGTCATCCCGAGGTCGTTCATCGCCGCTCGCAGGGCCGAGGTTCCGGCGAGCACGGTGCGCGTGGCACCCATCTGCTGCGCCGTCGCGAGGCGGGCCTCTTCGACATCGGTGATGACGATGTGACGGGCGCCGGCGTGGCGTGATATCGCACACGCCATCTGCCCGATCGGGCCGGCGCCCGTGATCAACACGTCTTCGCCGACGAGGTCGAACGACAGCGCGGTGTGCACCGCGTTTCCGAGGGGGTCGAGGATCGCGGCGATCTGGTCGGGGACCGAGTCGGGAATGGGGTAGGCGTTGCGTGCCGGGATCGCAACGTATTCGGCGAAGCCGCCGTCACGCTGGATACCGACGCCGACCGTCGACCGGCACAGGTGTCCGTCACCGGCGCGGCAATTCCGGCAGTGACCACAGACGATGTGGCCCTCTCCGGCGACGCGTGTTCCCGGCGTGATGTCGTCGACCTGTGCGCCGACCGCTTCCACGACACCGACGAACTCATGGCCGACGACGACAGGCGGGTGCATGTTCTCCTGTGCCCACTGGTTCCAGTCGTAGATGTGGAGATCGGTGCCGCAGATCGCAGCGTGCGTCACCCTGATCAACACGTCGGCAGGGCCAGGCTCGGGCTTCGGCACGTCGCCGAGCAGCAGCCCACGCTCCGGGCGGGCCTTGACGAGTGCCTTCATCAGGTCGCTCCGACGATGCCGAGCGCGGCGCCCACCTCGGCGAACGCAGCGACCGCACGGTCGATCTCGTCGGCCGAGTGCGCTGCGTTCATCTGCGTCCGGATCCGAGCGGTGCCGTGCGGCACCACCGGATACGAGAAGGCGGTGACGTAGATCCCCCGATCGAGCAGCCGCGTCGCCATGTCCCCCGCCAACGTTGCGTCGCCGATCATGACCGGGATGATCGGGTGGCCCTCCCCGGACAGAGTGAAGCCTGCGGCGACCATCGCGGCGCGGAAGCGGGCGGCGTTCGCTTCGAGTTGCGAACGGAGTGCATCGCCGTTCGCGACCAGGCGAAGCGCCTGGCGCGCTCCCCCGAGCAGTGCGGGTGCGAGTGCGTTCGAGAAGAGATACGGACGTGCTCGCTGACGCAACAGGTCGACGATGTTCTGGCGGGCGGCGACGAAGCCACCCATCCCGCCACCGACCGCCTTCCCGAGCGTGCTCGTGACGATGTCGACACGGTCGGAGACGCCGTGCAACGCCGGCGTGCCACGGCCACTCGGCCCGACGAACCCGGTCGTGTGGCAGTCGTCGACCATCACCAGAGCCTCGTGGCGATCTGCGAGCTCACAGATGCCGGCCAGGTCAGCGATGTAGCCGTCCATCGAGAACACACCGTCGGTGACGACGAGGATGTGGTGGGCACCATCGGCTCGGGCCTGCTCCAATTGTGTTTCGAGATCGGTGAGGTCGCGTGTCGCGAACCGGTATCGCTTCGCCTTGCAGAGTCGCACCCCGTCGATGATCGACGCATGGTTGAGCGAGTCCGAGATGATCGCGTCCTCCGCTCCGAGCAGTGGCTCGAACACGCCGCCGTTGGCGTCGAAGCAGGCGGCGAACGTGATGGCGTCGTCGGTACCGATGAACCCTGCGATTTCGTGTTCGAGGGTGCGATGGAGGTCGAGCGTGCCGCAGATGAAGCGCACGGACGCCATGCCGTACCCGTAGGTCTGCATCGCATCGTTCGCAGCTGCGACGAGCGACGGGTCGTCGGCGAGACCCAGGTAGTTGTTCGCGGCAGAGGTTCACCACCTGTGAACCGTCCGCGACGGTGATCGTGCCACCCTGCGGTGACACCAGTGGTCGCTCGGCCTTCCACAACCCGTCGTCACGGATGCCGGCGAGCGTTGCGTCGACCCGTTCGTAGAAGCCGGCGCGAGTCATGACCCACTCGAAGTGCTGCGTTGAGACATGTCCCCGATGATGTCAGACATCACCGCAGCCGGGTGTCAGCGACGTCTGCCGTGCCGGATGGTGACATAGGTCCGTATCCGTGGGACGGCGAAGCCCTGTACGGTCGCTCGCAATGGACGCACCAACCAACCTCCACAACGAACAACTTCGCTCCTGGGTCACCGAGATGACCGACCTGTGCGAACCGGACCAGGTCCACTGGTGCGACGGCACCGACACGGAATACGACGAGCTGACGCAACTGATGGTCGATGCCGGCACGTTCATCAAACTGAACGAAGAGTTGCGCCCCGGCAGCTTCCTGGCCCGGTCCGACCCCAGTGACGTCGCCCGGGTCGAGGATCGTACGTTCATCTGCAGCCGCAGCCGCCAGGATGCCGGCCCGACCAACAACTGGATGGATCCGGTCGAGATGAAGTCGATTCTCGGCGGTCTCTTCCAGGGCGCAATGCGGGGCCGGACGATGTACGTGATCCCGTTCAGCATGGGCCCGATCGGCTCGCCGATCGCCCAGATCGGTGTCGAGATCACCGATTCGGCCTACGTCGCGGTGAACATGAAGATCATGACCCGCATGGGTTCGGCCGTGCTCGACGTGCTCGGTACCGACGGTCAGTTCGTGCCGTGCATGCACACCGTCGGGGCGCCGCTCGAACCCGGCCAGGCCGACGTCCCGTGGCCGTGCAATCCCGACGAGAAGTACATCGTGCACTTCCCCGAGGAGCGTTCGATCTGGTCCTACGGCAGCGGCTACGGCGGCAACGCGCTGCTCGGAAAGAAGTGCCTGGCACTCCGGATCGCTTCGACGATGGGGCGCGACGAGGGCTGGCTGGCCGAACACATGTTGATCATGGGCGTCACCGAGCCGTCGGGCCAGAAGACCTACCTCGGTGCTGCGTTTCCGAGCGCCTGCGGCAAGACCAACTTCGCCATGATCGAACCGCCGGAGGCGTTCAGCAGTGACGGCTGGAAGGTCACCACGGTCGGTGACGACATCGCCTGGATCAAACCCGGCGACGACGGCAAGCTGTACGCGATCAATCCGGAGTACGGCTACTTCGGTGTCGCCCCGGGAACCTCGACCGAGACCAACCCGAGCGCGATGGCGACGATCCGCGCCAACACGATCTTCACCAACGTGGCACTCACCGACCAGGGGGACGTCTGGTGGGAGGGCATGGACGGCGAGCCGCCGGCACATGCGATCGACTGGAAGGGCCAGGACTGGACGCCGGATTCGGATGAGAAGGCCGCTCATCCCAACGCCCGGTTCACCGCTCCCGCCAGCCAGAACCCGGTGATCGACTCCGAGTGGGACAACCCGAAGGGTGTCCCGATCAACGCCTTCGTCTTCGGCGGCCGACGCTCCGGCACGATGCCGCTCGTCTACCAGTCGTTCAACTGGGCGCACGGCGTCTACCTCGCCGCCACGATGGGGTCCGAAACCACTGCCGCGGCGTTCGGTCAACAAGGCGTCGTCCGGCGCGACCCGTTTGCGATGCTCCCCTTCGCCGGCTACCACATGGGCGACTACTTCAACCACTGGTTGGCGTTCGGCCGCACGATCCACAATCCGCCACGCATCTTCGGCGTCAACTGGTTCCGCCGCGACGATGACGGCCGCTTCGTCTGGCCGGGGTTCGGCGAGAACATGCGGATCCTGCAGTGGATCGTCGAACGATCTCACGGTGGGGCCTACGCGCTCGAGAGCCCCCTCGGATGGATGCCCCGCTACGAGGACATCAACTGGAACGGGCTCGAGGGTTTCGGCGAGGCCGACTTCCTGAAGGCGATGTCGGTCGACCGCGACGACTGGAACCAGGAGATCCTCGCTCACGACGAACTGTTCATCCGGCTCAACGACCGCATCCCGAAGGAGATGATCGCAATCCGCGATCTCACTCTGTCGGCACTGTGGCGTTCACCCGAGCACTGGGAGATGAACCCGGACCCGACGTGACCGCATCGGCATCGGCCACGTGCCGTCGACCCGCCCCACTGGCAGGACCGAGAGTCGCGGTGCGAACATGACGAGGAGACGACGATGCTGAGCACACAACAACAGCCGGCGAAACTCGCCGTGTTGACCAGTGGTGGGGACGCTGCCGGGATGAACCCGGCCGTGCGCGCCGTGGTCCGCACCGGACTGGCCCTCGGCATCGAGATGTTCGCGGTCGACGAGGGGCTGCGCGGTCTCGTGGCGGGTGGCGACATGATCCGCCCGGCGACGTCGGCCGACGTCGGCGGGATCCTGTATCGCGGCGGGACCGTGCTCGGCACCGCTCGCTGCGAGGAGTTCCGAACTCGAGAGGGCCGACGTGAGGCGGCTCGCAACTTGGTCCAACACGGCATCGACGCGCTCGCGGTCATCGGCGGCGACGGAAGTCTCACCGGCACCGACATCTTCCGCCGACGAATGGTCGGGGCTGACTCGACGAACTGGTCGGCCGAGGCGAGATCGAACCGTCCTTGGCCGATGCGCACCGCCGCCTGACCCTCGTCGGCATGGTCGGCTCGATCGACAACGACATGTTCGGCACCGACATGACGATCGGCGCCGACACCGCACTCCACCGCATCACCGAGGCCATCGATGCGATCCAGAGCACAGCATCCAGCCACCAACGGTCCTTCGTGATCGAGGTGATGGGACGAACACTGCGGCTACCTCGCCCTGATGAGCGCACTCGCCACGGGAGCGAACTTCGTGCTGATCCCCGAGAACCCGCCCGACACCGACGAGTGGGCGGCGTCGATGTGTCGAGTGCTCGAGGCCGGCCGAGCGATCGGTCGCCGTTCCAACATCGTGATCGTCGCCGAAGGCGCTCAGGACATGCACGGCAATCCGATCACCGCACAGCAGGTCAGGCACGTTCTCGAGGAGCAGAGCGGCGAGGACACCCGGGTGACGAGCCTCGGCCATGTGCAGCGAGGCGGTGCGCCGAGCGCCTTCGACCGGTACCTCAGCACCGTGCTCGGCTACGCCGCGGTCCACCATGTCTGCGGCGTATCCCGACGCCGATCCCCAGCTGATCGGCATTCGCGGCCACCAGATCGTGAACTCTCCGTTGATGGAGAGCGTGGCGAAGACGAAATCGGTTGCGTCCGTGATCGCCGAGCGCGACTACGAAGCGGCAATGGCGATGCGCGGCGGCAGCTTCCGCGAGTCCTACCGGATGATGCGCACGATGGTGCGCGCACACCCTCACAGCGGAGCCCGGCCAGCGGCGCGCTCGACTCGCCGTGCTGCACGGCGGCGGCCCGGCTCCGGGCATGAACACGGCGATCAGGGTCGCCGTGCGTGCCGGGTTGGATCTCGGGCACACCGTGCTGGCCGTCAAGCGCGGGTTCCGCGGGCTGCCCGCGGCGACATCGAAGAGATGGATTGGATGAGTGTGTCCGGTTGGGTCGGCCGAGGTGGCGCCGAACTCGGTACCAGCCGGTCCGTCGCCAGCCCGGAGATGCTCGCCGAAGTCGCCCAACAGATCGAAGCGCACAGCATCGACGGGATCCTGATGGTCGGCGGTTGGGCCGGGTACCAGTCTGCGTACGCCCTGCAGAACCTGGCCGACGTCTATCCGGCTCTGAGGATCCCCGTGGTGTGTCTACCCGCCTCGATCAACAACGACCTGCCCGCCTCGGAGCTGAGCATCGGCGCCGACACCGCACTGAACAGCATCGTGAGTGATGTCGACAAGATCAAGCAGTCCGCAGTCGCCTCTCGGAGGAGCTTCGTCGTCGAGGTGATGGGTCACGACTGCGGATACCTGGCGCTCATGAGCGGGACTCGCCACCGGGGCCGAACGGGTCTACCTCCCCGAGCAGGGGATCTCACTCCACGACCTCGAGGTCGACCTCAACGCCTTGAAGGACGGGTTCGAACACGGCAAGCGGCTCGGCCTCGTCATCCGCAGCGAACACGCCGACCAGATCTACACCACGAGCTTCATCAAGGCGCTCTTCGAGCGCGAGGGCGAGGGGCTGTTCGATGTGCGTGGGGCGATCCTCGGCCACGTTCAGCAGGGCGGCGATCCGTCTCCCTTCGATCGAATTCAGGCCACCCGGCTGGCCTGGGAAAGCGTCACGCATCTCGTCGAGCAGGCCATGGCAGAGGCGCCGACCGACGCGATGGTCGGTTTGCATCACGGAAAGATCCGGTTCACACCGCTCTCGGATTTCCCGACACTCGTCGAAACCGAGAACCATCGGCCGCGCGAGCAAGGCTGGATGGCACTGAAACCCGTGGCCGAGGTGATGGCCGGAACGTCCCGCTAGAACCTGGCGATCGGCAGAAGCCGCGGAAGGGGATTCAGCCCCTATCGGACAGTGCGGCGACGGCGTTACGTTGCAGTTGACGTGGTCGATCGTGCGACGACAATCGGCTGCCTCCGAGCACGTTCAAGCGCCTCGTCGGCGCTCCCTGATGGGCATGGTTCATGCGTCGGTTCACCAACATCTTGTTCAGCCCGCTCGGCGACCAGGACAACCCGGCCGCCGTCCGCCGCATCACGGAATTGGCTCGTGGCAACGGCTCCCAGCTCACCCTGCTGGGAACCGTTGCGCAGCCCTCGCTCCGGCACCGCCTGCTCCACCGGGACGAAGTCGACGCTGCGATCACGAGCGCCCAGCGACACGAGATCATCCGACGGCTCGAACGCTGGCGCGACGCAGCCGACGGCGTCCCCACGCGGATCGACGTGCAGGCGGGCAACGCAGCGCTGGTCATCCTCGGCCACGTGCTCGCGGAGGGGCACGACCTGGTCGTCGTGACCAGCGACGACGACCGCGAGGACCACGCGACGATCAAGCGGCTTCTGCGCAAGTGCCCGTGCCCCGTCTGGGTGATCCGGCCGACTCGGGCACGTATCCAGCGGGTACTCGTCGCCGTCGACCCTGAACCCGACGAGACGGATCTCAACCACACCCTGCTCGAGCTCGCCGCCGGCATGGTCGACCTCCATGGAGGAGAACTGCACCTCCTGCATGCCTGGGAGCTGTACGGCGAGTCCACGATGCGCAGCTCATCGTTTGCATCCGTCTCGGCCGACCGCCTCACAGCACTCCTCGACTCCGAACGAGACGATCGAACACGTGCCGTCCAAGACCTCGTCGCAACATCGAAGGTCGCCGACGCCCCGTGGCACATCCACGTGAGCAAGGGCCAGCCCGGCCGAACCGTTCCCGAGTACGTCCGACGGCACCGCATCAACCTGCTCGTGATGGGCACCGTGGCACGCACGGGGCTGACCGGACTCATCATGGGCAATACTGCCGAACAGGTACTCGATGCGGTCCACTGCTCGGTCATCGCGGTCAAGCCAGCCGACTTCGTGTCACCGCTTGCGACCCAACACTGATTTCCCGTCAGCCTCCTCGCAACGACGTCGCTGCCCGAGCTGACCGCCTCGCCCGGCGAGCAGAGTCGGATGGCACCCGGTCGAGTTCGGGCCGAAAGCCCCTCCCCGGTTGCCAGCCCGCCTGGATAGGTTCACGACGAGAGGAAGTCAGGATGTATCGAATCGAGGCCTACCACCGACCGACGTCGGTGGCCGAAGCGGTCGGCCTGCTCGCGGCGCCCGACCATCTGGCCCTCGCCGGTGGAACGACCGTGCGACACGATGGAGGAGCGAGATCGACCGAGATCGTCGACCTGCAGGCGCTCGGACTCGATCGCATCGCGCTCGATCCCGACGCTCTCGACCGCGGAATCGTCCGGATCGAGGCGATGGTCACGCTGCAGGACATCGCCGACAGCGACGCGGTCCCCGACCTGATTCGGGTGGCAGCACGAGCAGAGCTTCCCAGCACGTTGCGAACCCTCGCCACCGTCGGCGGCACGATCGGAGCCGGCTGGGCCGACAGCCTGCTGCTCACCGCACTGCTGGTCCACGACACGTCGGTCCGCTTCGCCGACGGCCGATCAGCGCCGCTGCCGTCGGTGCTGACGACCGGTCTCGACGCCGGCGAGTTGATCGTGGCCGTCGAGGCACAGACGTCGGGGAGGACCGCCGTCGCGAGGACCGGCCGGACACCCAGCGACGACCCGATCGTTGCCGCCGCCGCACGAACAGCCGACGGCGGGATCCGTCTCGCCCTGTGTGGCATCGCCCACACACCCGAACTCGTCGACGTCGGCAACGTGGATCGCCTCGATCCGCCAGGCGACTTCCGCGGCTCGTCGGAGTACCGACGTCACCTGGCCACTGTCTTGTCGGCCCGCGTCATCCAGGAACTGTCGTGACGATCTCCTTCGTTCTCAACGGTCTGGACACCACGGTGGGCGCACGGCCGCATGAGTCGCTCGCGTGCGTGTTGCGAAGGCTCGGGATGTACAGCGTCAAGTACGGCTCGGCAACCGGCGAGACCGGCGCCGCAGCGGTGCTGTTCGACGGACGGCTCGCGTCGTCCGACGTGATCCTGGCGGCACGAGCCGACGGCCATCACATCACGACGGTCGAGGCGCTGAACACCTCCCCCGGACTGCACCCGATCCAAGCAGCGTTCGCCGCCACCGGCGCGCTGCAATCCGGCTACGCCGCCGGCGCCATGGTGCTCGGCACGATGGCACTGCTCGAACGTGACCCCGATCCGTCGGACAACGCCATCCGCGACATGTTGTCGGGCATTCTCGATCGGGAGACGGGTTATGTGAAGCCGGTCGAAGCCGTACGTCGGGCGGCGGCGATGATGCGCGGCGAGGACGTCGAACCATGCGCCCCGGTCGTGCTCGAACCGATGACGGACGGCACCAACCCGGTCGACGTCGACTCGGGTGACGGCGGCGCGGCTGCCCCAGCTGCTCTCCCGCGCCTCATTCCCTCCATCGATGTCCCCCAGCTGGCCGTGGTCGGCCATTCGGAGGTGAAGGTCGATGCGCTGAAGCTGGCAAAGGGCAACCCGGCATTCACCGACGACATCGAGCTGCGCGGAATGCTGTACGCCAAGGTCCTCTACAGCCCGCATGCCCATGCCCGCATCGTCGACGTCGACGACAGCGCTGCCCGTGCGCTGACCGGCGTGCACGCCGTACTGCACCACGGAAACACGCCTCGCGTGAAGTACGCCTCCGGTGGCCAGTCGTGGCCCAACCCGCACCCGTACGACCAGGTGAGCTTCGACGACAAGGTGCGTCACGTCGGTGACCGGGTGGCCGCAGTGGCGGCCGAGTCGATCGAGATCGCTGAAGAAGCGATCCGGCTCATCGACGTGACCTACGAGGTGCTGCCGGCGGTCTTCGACGAGTTGGAGGCGATCGAACCCGGTGCCCCGGTGATCCACGACGAGACCGACACGCACGACATCCACGATCGCGAGCGCAACCTCGTCCATCGCTTCGAGGCCGAGCGAGGCGATGTCGACGCGGCGATCGCACATGCGCCGCACGTCTTCGAACGCACCTTCCGGGTGCACCAGGTACAGCAGGTGCCGATCGAGCCGCACATCACGATCGCGTGGCTCGACGCCGACGAGCGCATGGTCGTGCGGACGGCGACGCAGGTGCCGTTCCACACGCGACGGATGCTCGCCCCCCTGATCGGGATGGAGGTCAAGAACATCCGCGTCATCAAGCCCCGCATCGGCGGCGGATTCGGCGCCAAGCAGGAGATGCTGATCGAAGACATCGCGGCCCATCTCGCCATCGCGACCCGACGACCGGTCCGACTCGAACTCACCCGCGAGGAGGAGTTCTGGGCGAGCCGCACCCGACACCCCCAGACGATCACCTTCCGCTCGGCGGTCGATGACGACGGCAACCTCGTTGCGCAACACATGCGCCTCGTCGGGAACACCGGCGCCTACGGAACGCACGGCTACACCGTGCAGGCGGTGAGCGGGCTGCGCGGGCTCAGCTCCTACAACTGCCCGAACAAACGCTTCGACTGCGACGTCGCCTACACCAACATCCCGGTGCCGGGCGCGTATCGCGGGTACGGCGCGCCGCAGGCGCTGTTCGCGCTCGAGGCGCACATGGAGGACATCGCTCGCGAACTCGGGCGCGACCCCTTGGAGTTCAAGCGACAGAACTGGGTGCAGGTGGGTGACGAGCTGAACATCGCGCCGCACATCGGCGAGCGGGCGACCGACGGTTCGCTCGAACTCGACGAGTATCCCAAGGTCCACTCGTCCGGCATCGAAGAGTGCGTCGCACAGGGACAGCGCTCGATCGGATGGCACCGCCGACTCGACCCGGTGTGGCGCGAGCCGGCCGACCGGCCGCACATCCGCCGCGGGCTGGGGTTCGCGTTCTGCATGCACGGCTCGGGCATCCCGTTCCTCGACATGGGCGGTTGCAGCATCAAGCTCAACGACGACGGCTCGTTCAACATGCTGGTCGGGGCGACCGACCTCGGCACGGGCGCCGACACGGTGCTCGGCCAGATCGCTGCCGAGGTCCTGGGCGTTTCGCTCGACGACATCATCGTCTACTCGTCCGACACCGACATGACCCCGTTCGACACGGGCGCCTACGCATCGTCGACCACGTACATCTCGGGCACCGCCGTCATGCATGCGGCGCAGGCCGTGCGCAAGAGGATCAAGGAACGCGCCGCAGACATGCTCGGTGTCGACGAGCCGTGCACGATCGAGCTGCACGACAAGCGGGCCTGGGCCCCGGACGGCACCTCGGTGTCGATGGAGGAACTCGCACTGCACACGTTGCACTGGGAGAACCAGGAACAGATCATGGGCACCGCGTCGTACATGTCGCCTGACTGCCCTCCGCCGTTCGCAGCTCAGTTCGTCGAGATCGAGGTCGACATCCAGACCGGTCAGGTCGAGGTGATCAAGATGACGATGGCGGTCGACTGCGGCGTGGCGATCAATCCGATCACCGCCTCCGGCCAGGTCGAAGGCGGCATGACCCAGGCACTCGGCTACGCCCATTGCGAAGAGTTCGCCTACGACGACGCCGGGCGCATGCTCAACGACCGACTCGGCCCCTACAAGATCTACCGCGCCGACGAGATGCCAGAGACCGAGGTGTTCCTCGTCCAGACGTTGGAGGATTCCGGTCCATTCGGCGCGAAGGCTGTCGCAGAGATCCCGAAAGACGGCGTCGCACCGGCGATCCGCAACGCGATCATCAACGCCACCGGCATCGCCATCGACGACTTGCCGTTCACGCCCGAACGCGTCTGGGCTGCGCTCAACCGGGCATGACGACCGATCGAACGATCGTCCGGGCCCTGGCCGATGCGCTCGACGAGGGCGTTGCGGTCGTCATGGCGACCGTCGTCCGCACCCGGCATTCGGTCCCGCGTCACGCCGGCGCGAAGATGCTCGTCTATGCGGACGGTCGGCAGCTCGGCACCATCGGTGGTGGCGAGATGGAGTCGCGGGTACGTGTTGCGGCCGCCGACGCGCTGGCGACCGGCCGCCCGACGTCGTTGGAGTTCGACCTCGTCGATCCGGCACACGGCGACCCCGGTGTGTGCGGCGGATCGGCAACGATCTATCTGGAGCCGTTCATGTCGCAACCCCAACTCGTCGTGATCGGCTGCGGCCATGTCGGTGCCGCAGTGGTCGAACTCGCCCACTGGCTCGGGTTCCGCGTCACTGCCATGGACGATCGCGCCGACGTCGCAGATCCTGCGGCGCTGCCCGACGCCGACCTGGTCCTCGCCGGCCCGCTGGGTGAATCACTCCAGCAGGTGGTCATCGGTGACGCCACGCACGTGGTGCTCGTGACGCGCAATGTCGCGGTCGACGCCGAGGTGCTGCCCATCGTGTTCGAAACGCCCGCCCGTTCGATCGGTGTGATGGGCAGTGCACGGCGCTGGGCCACCACCCGCAGCAAGCTGGCCGATGCCGGAGTTGCCGATGATCAACTCGACCGGGTGACCTCACCGATCGGTCTCGACATCGACGCGGAGACACCGGCCGAGATCGCACTGTCGATCATGGCCGAGATCGTCGGTCTCCGACCTGCGTCCCCCGCTCCGGAATGACCGTGGCAACGCAGAAGCCCGGCCTCTGTGTCCTGCGCGGCGGAGGCGACCTCGCGACCGGGGTCGCGTGGCGACTGACCCGCGCCGGGTGGCCGGTCGTCGCGTGCGAACTCCCGATCCCGCTGACCGTGCGACGCACGGTTGCCGTGTCGTCGGCGGTCCTCGACGGCGCAATCGACGTCGAGGGCATGCGGGCAGCGCTCGCCGCCGACGCCGACGCGGCGATCGATCTCGCAAGCACCGGTGTCGTCGCCGTGCTCGTCTCCCCGGAACTGCCTGCCCTCGGCGCCGATGTCGTGATCGATGCGCGGTTGGCCAAGCGCAACATCGACAGCTCGATCGACGACGCACCGCTGGTGATCGGCCTCGGCCCGGGCTTCGTCGCCGACCGCGACTGCCACGCAGTGGTCGAAACACAGCGCGGGCCGCATCTGGGGCGCGTCCTCTGGTCGGGGTCGGCCGCGGCCAACACCGGGACGCCGGGCACGATCGGTGGACGGGGTGCCGAACGCGTCCTGCGGGCTCCTGGCAACGGCACCGTTGCATGGGACGTCGCCATCGGTGACCTCGTCGACGAGGGTCAGCGACTCGGTCGTGTGGGTGACGTCCCGATCGGCGCACCCTTCACCGGGATCGTCCGCGGGTTGATCTCGGAGCGAGTGACGCTGACCGCCGGACTGAAGATCGGCGATGTCGACCCGCGTTTGGAACCCTCGGCCTGCGACGAGATCTCCGACAAGGCCCTGGCCATCGGTGGCGGCGTCGTCGAAGCGGTACTGACGTGGTTGAACCGATAGCCCTCGACGACCTTGCGTCGGCTCTTCGACTCGGCGCTCACGAGATGGTGTCGCTCGTCGGAGGAGGCGGCAAGACCACCGGGCTCTTCGCTCTCGGCGACCAACTCGGCGGGACGATGGTGCTCACGACGACCACCAAGATGGGCCGCGCTCGAACCGACGGGCACCACCTCATGATCGATCCCTCCGACGTCGAACTGTCCGATGCGCTCGAAACCCATCGGACGGTCCTCGCATGGCGCGCCGATGCGGGGCACAAGGCGGTCGGTGTCTCCCCCGAAACCTGTGATCGATGGTTCGCGATGGCAGACCACGTGATCGTCGAGGCGGATGGCTCGCGGCAGCGGCCCTTCACTGCGCCGAATCCGTTCGAACCCGTTGTGCCGCCACTGACCACGCTGCTCGTCGCATGTGTCGGTGCCGGTGCGCTCGGTCGGGTGATCGCCGACCGATGTCATCGTCCGCTGCGAGTCGCCGCACTCGTGGGATGCTCTCCGTCCCAGCGCCTGACCCCCGAACGGCTCGCGGCCGTGTTGCTGAGCGATCGTGGGTCCCGCAAGAGACGCCCGGACGACGCTCGCTTCGCGGTGGTCATCAATCAGGTGACCGACGCCGAACGCCGATTCGTCGACCGGCTGACCGACGTCGTCGACGGCCGGGCGCCGATCGTCGCTGTCGCCGCGACTGGCTGATCCTGCCGGCACTACGGTGAGGCGATGGAACTCAGTGCCGAAGCACTTCGCATGCTCGGCTGCCTGATCGAGAAGCAGGCAACGACGCCCGACCACTACCCACTCTCGACGAACGCTCTCGTCAACGTGTGCAACCAGAAGTCGAATCGGGAGCCGGTGGTCGACTACAGCGAGCGGACGGTGATGGAAACGATGTTGCTGGTGCGTCAGGAGGGGCTCGCACGAATGAACAGCAGCGGCCGCACCGACAAGCATCGCCACATCCTCGATGTTGCCCTCGGCCTCGACCGCGACCAGTTGGCGGTGCTGGCCATCATGATGCTGCGAGGTCCGCAGTCGGCCGGCGAGTTGAAGACACGTACCGAGCGATACCCGACCTCGCACGGCACCGGTTTCCCGTCGATCGACGACGTCGACGCGGTGCTGACGCAACTGGCCGACGGCGTCGATCCGTTCGTGGCGAACATCGGACGGGCGTCGGGCCAGAGCCAGGATCGCTGGGCGCACCTGCTCGGCGATGTCGTGCCCGACGTACACGATGCAGCAGCGGGTCCACCGGCTGTGCCGTCCGAGCTCGGTCCGTCGTTGGCGCAGCGCGTCGAGGACTTGGAGGCGCGACTTGCGGTGCTGGAAGCAGCACTCGGCGTGTCCGCCGACCCGATGACCGACCGATCGGGATGATCCCGCATGGTCGGTCGTGAGGTTCTCGCGGACGCCGAGCCGCCACGCACGTGAGGAACGCCGCCATGCGGAACTCTCCACAACTGATGACCTACGCCGATCGTCTCGCAGGCGATCTCGACGGACTCGCTGGTCTGCTCGACGGCCCGCTGCACGCCGCGTTCGGCGGTGTACACATCTTGCCGTTCTTCGTTCCGATCGACGGGTCCGATGCCGGCTTCGACCCCAGCGACCACACCACCGTCGACCCGCGGCTCGGCGATTGGTCGGGAGTTCGGCGCGTTGCCTCGGGTCGGGACGTGATGGCGGATCTGATCGTCAACCACATCTCGGCCGACTCGCAACAGTTCCGGGACTGGATCAAGGATCCCGGCGAGTCACCTCACGACGGCATGTTCCTCACCTACGAGAGCGTCTATCCAGACGGCGCGACCGAGTCCGAACTGATGCAGATCCTTCGTCCGCGACCCGGGCTCCCCTTCACGGTCTACGTCGACGGCATCCAGCGACCTCACCTCGTGTGGACGACGTTCACGCCGACCCAGATCGACATCGACCTGGCCCACCCGACGACGTGGGCCTACCTGATGTCGATCCTCGAGCGGTTCACGTCGGGCGGAGTCAGCGCCGTCCGACTCGATGCGATCGGCTACGCAGCCAAGAAGCCCGGCACGAACTCATTCATGATCCCCGAGACCTACGACATCATCGAGCGGCTCACGTCAGAGTGTCGAACACGAGGAATGGAGGTCCTCGTCGAGGTGCACGGTCACTACCTGGAGCAGATCGAGGTCGCACAGAAGGTGGACAGGGTGTACGACTTCGCGCTCCCACCGCTGGTCCTCGATGCCGTGTTTCGGGGCACGACCACTGCGCTGAAGCGATGGATCGACATCCGTCCGACGAACTGTGTCACGGTGCTCGACACCCACGACGGCATCGGCGTCATCGACGTCATCGACCTCCTGACACCCGACGAGATCGGCAATCTGATCGCCGGTATTCACCAACGCAGTGGCGGCGCATCGGAACGAGCGACCGGGTACTCGTCGTCGAACCTCGACGTGTACCAGGTCAACTGCACCTACTACGACGCGCTCGGACGCGACGACGACCGGTACGTGCTGGCCCGGCTCACGCAACTGCTCCTTCCCGGCGTTCCCCAGATCTACTATGTCGGCCTGCTCGCCGGGGAGAACGATGTGGTCCTGCTCGACGAGACCGGGGTCGGACGCGACATCAATCGCCACCGGTATTCCACGGAAGAAGTGGAACGCGCGCTCGCACGGCCAGTCGTCCGCGAGATCCTCGGCCTCCTCGAGTTGCGCGCCTCGCACCCGGCCTTCGACGGTGAATTCGAGCTCCTGCCCGCTCAGCACCATCAGCTCGTCGTCCGCTGGGCTCACGGTGAGCACCGTCTCGACGCAACACTCGACTTCGCCGCCGGCACGTACACCATCGACAGTTCCGAGATCACCGCTGACAGCACACGGTGACGTCGATGCCAACCTCGGGCCTCGGCGACGCTCGATCGAGATTCCCGACTGGGCGATACGCAGGCCCGATATCCCGGTCGTCGGTAGTCTCTGCGCCGGCCTGATACATGCTCCCACGTGCCGGCGTGTCTCCAACGTCGTTGCCGTCGCACGCCGCATCGCTGCGGTGACGTTCCGACAAGCGACGGTCTCCGCGCATCGATGGTGCCACCAGCCGTTCGTCATGGCGGACTACGTTCGATTCGTGCGCCCGTCTGCGATCCTGCCCGTCGTCGCATTCACGGTTGTCGCTGGCTGTGGCGGGGGGCCAGGATCATCGGGCGCGGCCGACAGCACAGCTCCTGCACCGCCCGCGTCGTCCACGACGACCGGTGCAACGTCGACGACGATTGCGGTCGAGACGATCAGCTCGACCGACCCGTCGACCACCACCACGAGTACCAGTACGACGGCACCCACGACAACGACAGCATCGACGACAACGACACCGGCACCGACCACGACGACGACAGCGGCACCGACCACGACAACGACCACGACCGTGGTGCCGACGACAACGGCAACGTCGGTGGCGGCGGGGCCACTCGACCTCGGGGCACCATCGCTGGTTCTGGGAACGTCCAACGAAGGTCGCCCGATCGTGGCCGAGCGGTACGGCACGATCGGCGGACGACGCGTGCTCGTGATCGGTGTCATCCACGGCAACGAAGACGACGGCGTGGCGATCATCGAACAGCTGCGTGCCCGCGCGGTTCCCGACAACGTCGAGCTCTGGCTCGTCGAGTCGATGAATCCGGACGGGCAAGCGGCCCAGATCCGGCAGAACGCCAACGGCGTCGACCTCAACCGGAACTTCCCACACGACTGGGGGCCGATCGGGCAATTCGGCGACAGCCAATACGCCGGAACCGGCCCGGCCAGCGAACCGGAGACACGGGCCATGGTCGGCTTCATCGAACAACTGCGGCCCGACATCGCGGTCTGGTATCACCAGGACGCCAACCTGGTGATACCCAGCACCGGTCGCGACGGTCGGATCCGGGCCCGTTACGCCGAACTGACCGGGCTTCCCATCGCTGACTGCTGTGGCGGCGGAGCGGTGTACACCGGCATCGCCGCGACATGGGCACGGAACGAGCTGAAACGGGACAGCGATGCCGTGCCGTTCATCGTCGAACTCCCTGGTTCGCTGACGACTGACCAGGCAACGACCCACACCGATGCGGTGCTGACGATCGCCGCCGAAGGCTGACGGTCCGCCGAGCGGCGCCGAGTCTCACACAGAATCCGATGGTGGCATCGTGTGAGCTGGTGCCGTAGGTGAGACGGGGTGAATCTGGGAGCCGTTGAGAATCTCACCGTACGTGGAGGAGCCGGCCATGACGGATCCCTTCGTGCACTCGGCCCACCACGACGGCTGCCGTCATGAGTGTGAGCACTACGGCGTCGGCCGGAAGTGGGCGCCTGATTCGTCGTAGAACGTCTCGGTGATGCCACTGTCGTCGAGGTCGACCGTGGCATAGCCGTTGACTACGCGGATCCCTCCGGGGTCGGCCAGCTTCGACTCGTACCACGCGATCGCCTGGTTCCCGGCCGGGGCCACGTTCTTGGCGACGGCTGATGCTTGACCGTTCGGAATCGCACCGTGGCCGACGCACCGAGCCCGACATCCGGCGCGTTCGTTGTAGACGATCCCCAAGTGCACGTGGCCCCAATACCAGTAGTCGGGCGGCCGCCCCAGCGCAGTCGGTGCTGCGACCTCGTCCCAGAGCGTGGTGGGCGACCCTGCCAGGTCGAGGCCGGTGTGGTGTGTCATGACGATGATCCGATGGTTCGGAAAACCGGCCGACGTCGTCTTCAGGAAGTCCTGCTGGGTGGCGCCGATCTTGCCGGACATGTACAAGTCGAGTTCGTCGGCGTGACACGCAGAGTCGAGCCCGAAGATCAGCCAGTGATCGTTGTGGAGTGCGAAGAACGACTGGCCTCCTTGGCTGTGAAACTTCTTCTTCGACAGCGTCTCGTCGAAGAAGTTGATGCCCTTGGAGTACATCGCATGGTTCGAATTGAGCGCAAACGCCAAGCCGGTCGGAGGCTGCGGCCAGAGGCTGGCAAACGTGTCCTCCTCTGATTTCGAACCTGCGTAGTACTCGTCGCCGAGGTGAACCGTGATGTCGGGATGCTCCGAATTCATCAGATGGTCTCTGACCAACTCCGGTGGCGAACAGTCTTTCCAGTAGCCGGTTCCCCAGTCGCCGACGACACCGATCTTCGCCTGGTTCGAGATGGGGATGCACTGGCCCTCGGTCGAGCACGGCGCTTGGTCGAAGGCATGCGATGCCATCTCGGCGAACATCTGGAGCCATCCAGGATCGAGTTGTTCGAACTTGCCGACGCCGAGGATCGTGCCGTCGCTGAGCACGATGGCACCATGTTCATCGACGAGCTCCGGAAGCGGAGCTGCATTCATCGCTGCGTGCAGCAGCGCGAGTTCGACGTGTTCGATTGGTGAATCCACTCGATCTCGAAGGGCGCCAACGACGTTCTCGTAGACGCCTTCGGCGCGGGCGAGGAGAGGCGCGAACAGGTCGTCGGCGGCTTGCTGTTGGATCGTTGCCCTCAACGATTGCCCGTAGGCATCAAACATCGCTTGAGACTCTGTGGTTGACATCGAGACCCCTCCCATGGACAGCACCCAGAACTCGCCGGGTGGTCGAGAGCCTACGTGAAGTGGTCATGGGGCTGGGGAACCAGCACCGAGAGCTCTTGCTGCCGCAGAATCGGGCGCCGGTCATCTCACTCCCCTGGGCTGCTTCTCGGTCGTCTTGCGTTGCGTCATTGCGACGACGTTCTGGCTGACCCAGCCCCATCGCAACACGCACTCGGCGCGCCGTGGTGACTGCGGATGCCGGCGTCTTCTATGCCATCTCGCCGGAGCCGCGTGTGCCGGCGCTCGACGTCCGCGATCGACAACCGGGCGATCGGCTGTTTGTCGGGATGGCCGATCAGCGCCGCCGAGCGCCGACCGGTCCGTACCCACAATTCACTCGATACGCAGGCCGGAGATGGCCCGGCTGATCACCAGCTGCTGGATCTGCTCGGTGCCTTCGAAGATGTCGTGGATCACTGCGGGCCGGCCGGCTGGTGTTTCGCCGTGTCGCGCAATCCCGTGACCAGGCACTTCGCGTCCAGCTGGTCCGTCTCGTCCACCCCAGTCCGCTGAGTTGTAGGGATGAGTAGGGATGGATTGGCTCCGTGTCCGTCGGCGTCGAGACCACGCGAGCCGACCATGCACCAGTCTGCCAGGATCGGCACGCCGTCCGCGCTGGCGCTGGCTGACCCCCGCTCAGTCTTCGATCGGCAGGCGGTCGCCGTTGCCGACGAACTCGCACGGTGTCGACACGTTGGTCGCGAGTTCGCTGGTGAAGGCTTTGGATCCACCGACGTAGAGCGACCAGAAGTCGACGTCGGTCGCAGCGAACCACGATCGATCGTTCGGCCAGAACAGGTCGGGGTTCCGCCAACCGTCGAAGTCTGGATATCGCAGTTCGGTCATCGCAGACAACGGACCGTGGACGAGGTAGTACGCCCGATCCGGCAGGTCGAAGCGCGGAACCGACGCGAGGGCGGGTCCGATCCGCGCGTTCCGTTCACGATCGGATTCGCGCTGACGCTCACGTTGTACTTCTCGCCGCTGACGCTCGGCCTCGTCGGCGGGCGGATTCCTCCAGCCCATCTGACCGATCGACGGGACAAATCCGTGGCCTTCCCAGATCGCGAACCATGCCAGCGTCGGAGTCGACGTGTAGCGGACACCCACCGAAGCGACGAGGTCGAAGAGATCGCGATACAGCTCCCACCAGCCATCCGGCGTCGGGTCGGGGGCATGAAGGCGCAACGTGGACTCGAACAGGTTTGGTACCAGCGCGCCGACGGTCCAGGGCCGCCCACGAAGCGATTCTGCGATCCAATCAGCTGGGGCGGTCGATTCTGCGGCACGGAGCGAGTCGCCAAAGATCACCTCCGGAGGATCGCACACCAAGGCAGCGACGCCGGGGCCGGTTCGCTCACAACGTCGATTCGGCTGTCCGCGGCACAGCCGGCGAGCGTCAGTGGTGAGACCCGCTTTCCGGTGGTCCGGCGACGCAGAACTGGCCCCCTGAGAAGGCGGTCGTGATCTCGCCGGGTCGCGTCGTTGCTTGCGCAGTCCGACAGAAAGCTGGTCGTCGAGCCATCGCTACGATCAGGCGATGGCAAGCCAGACGATGAGGGCGATCATCTACCGCGCCTACGGCGGCCCCGACGTCCTGTCGGTCGCCGAGCTGACACGACCGCGGCCTGCACACGATCAGATACTCATTCGCGTGGAGGCGGCGGAGGCATCGAAGTCCGACACCGAGATGCGGAGCTTCAAGTACGACGTGAAGTGGTTCTGGTTGCCGTTGCGGCTGGCACTTGGCGTTCGACGACCCCGTAAGAGTGTTCTCGGGATCTACTTCTCTGGTGTGATCGAGGCGGTTGGTCCTGATGTGAGCGGCTTTGCGGTTGGAGACGAGATCTACGGTGCGACCGGGCTCCGGCTCGGCGCCTACGGCGAATTCGTCGTTCTCCCGGCCAAAGCGGTCATCGCCGCGAAGCCGGCGTCGATGACCTTTGCCGAAGCGGCTGCAGTGCCCCTGGGTGCAATCAATGCGCTCCACTTCCTCCGGCGCGCCGAGGTCGAGCCCGGCGATTCGGTGCTGATCAACGGTGCAGGTGGGGTCATTGGCGCATACGGCGTCCAAGTCGCCCGGATGATGGGCGGTGAGGTCACCGGTGTCGATGCCGCCCACAAGGAATCATTCGTCCGGTCCATGGGTGCAACCGACTTCGTGGACTACCAGACCACCGATGTCACCGGCCTGGACAACCGCTACGACGTGATCTTCGACATGGTGCCCTCGACATCGGTCTCGAAGATGCTGGACCTCCTGAAGCCCGGAGGCCGATACGCGCACGGCAATCCACGGCTGACGACACTGATCCGAGCGCGGCTTTCTCGGTTCACCGACGAGCGCATCCAGGTCGCGAACGCTCCCGAGAACCGGGCAGTCCTCGAAGAGCTTGCTGCGATGATCGATGCGGGCGAGTTGTCCAGCATCGTCGATCGAGTCCTACCGATGGAGCAGGCGCCCGAAGCACATCGTCTCGTGGACACCGAGCAACGCCTGGGGGCAATCGTCCTCGCCATCGGGCCCGATGCCAACGAACAACGAGCCCCAAGCGCGCCGTGATCGATCCGCTGTTCGACATCCGTACCGAGGATGCCGAACTCGATCGTGAGCCGGAGCTCGTCGACGCCGCCGCCGACCTGGTCGCCAACGCAGCCGAGTCGACCGCTCGGCGCGCCTGACGGGTCGGGCGGGTCGTCGTCAGGAGCCCGGCCGCTCGGGGCCCAAGCTCGGCGTTACCTCGAGCTCGCCGCGTTGGACGCGGTCGGCAACTTCGTCGAGAAGCACCGTGTACGCCAACGGCGGCGCAGGCGCCTCGTCGAGTGAGGTCCGTCGGCTGGGGGTCGATGAAGGCGAGACGGAACCCGGTCGAGCGCACTACGCGTCGGATGACGGACGCGCAAACCGGACGACGAGCCCGTGGACCGCGATGCCGAGACCCCATCCGATCAGGACCCAGAGAGACCACCAGGCCCAGAGGTCGCCGGTGAGGCCGGCGGCGAGGTTGATCAGCAGGTTGACGAGGAAGATGGCGAAGGTCGAGACGGCGAAGACCGCTGCGTGGACTTGGAAGACGCTGACTGCTTCGGCGTGGCGCGCTTGGAGGACCGTGTCGTTGGGCCGCTGTGAGGTCTCGGGTGCTGAGGTCGACATGGGGCGTCCTTTCGTTCGGGTGAGCGATGGTGGTTTCATGGCGTCGACGAGGCAGATGTGGCCCTCGTCGCGACCGTGCCGAGGTCGTCGTCGCTCGGTGTGAAGAGGTCTTCGATGGGGGCAGAGAAGACGTGGGAGAGACGGAACGCGAGTGGCAGGCTCGGGTCGTAGCGGCCTTTCTCGAGCGCGTTGACGGTTTGGCGGCTGACGCCGAGGAGGTCGGCCAGGTGGGCCTGGCTCCAGCCGTTGACCGCCCGGAGCTCCTTCAGTCGGTTCTGCATCAGCGCATCCCTCGGATCAGCAGGGTCCCGCTCCACGCGGTCATCCCGGCGCCGAACACGAGCCAGCCGCCGTACGTCCGAGCCACGCCGATTCCGCCGAGAAATCCGAGCGCCATCGCGACGATCATCGACACACCGAACCCGAGTGCCATGCACTCGAGCATCACGATTCGGCCGTACTCGTCGGCCCGTTGGACCGCTCGGTACAGGGCGACAGCGACGCCGATCATGGGGACGACGGGGAGCAGCACCCAGAGGCGTGCGCCCGAGGTGTTCGCGTCGACGGTGGTCTCCACGATCGCGAGCACGATGCCGAAGATCACGATCGCGGGGATGAACTCGCGCAGGTAGCTGGTGCGCTGGCGCTTGTCCTCTGCGCTCAGCCGGGAGCCCCGGGCGGGCTCTTCGGTCGTCGTGTCGTGTCGATCTGTCATGCCGTCAGAGTAAAGGATCGATCCTTGTCGATATGTCAAGCGTACTTTCCGACAAGCAGGCTTGACGTCGGCGCCCACAGTGCTCGAGGACGGTCCTCGGTCTCGTCACTGACAGGCGCGTTCGAGGCGGAGACCGAGGCCACCACGTGCGGGCCGATCGAGCCCGATCCTGTCCGACGGCCGAGCAGAACGCTCAAGCTGCCTCTCCAGAATTCCGCCCATAGCAATCAGGCACTTCCCGATCGCCGGTGACAGGCCCGGACGCCTCGCGTATCGACAGCCGGCACGAGCTTCGAATCCTCGGCCGTGCGCGGGATCATCTCGCGTCCGACTTGGGCCGTACTCGGTCACGGTCAGGTCGATCCGTGCGGTGATTACGCGGAGCGATATCGAGCGGTGGTCGCGCTTCGGATAGACCAGGTCGTGACGAGTTCGGTCAGTGGATCGATCCGCGCTCGACGATCCATTGTGTGGGTTGACCGGTCACGGTCGCGATGTGGTCGAAGTCTGCGTCGTAGTGCAAGACCGTGAGCGATGCGGCCTCGGCGACGGCGGCGATGAGGAGATCGGGGACCTTGCGGCCCTTCAGTCCACGGGTGGCCAATTCGCGTTGGACCTGTCGTGCCCGGTCGAAGTGATGTTCTTCGACATCGATTCGACGGAACGCCCCGAGCGCCACGATGAGACGATCCCACTCGTCTGCGTTTCGCGCCGAGAAGCCGATTTCGAGGTCGGTCATGGTGGTGCGTGCCAAGCCTTCGCTGTCGAGTTCTTCGATTCGATGGAGGATCGACGTGGCGCTGAGTCTGGTGAGGACGCTCGTGTCGAGCAAGAACATCAGCGCCACGCTGCGGAGCGGTCGTCCAGGTCCGCGTCGGCGAGAACTGAGAGCGCGCTTGCGAGTTGTGTGCTGCGCTGATCGGCGGCGCTACGGAGGGCTTCGTTGACGGTGTCTTTGATCGTGCGGGTGCCGAGTCGGGCGCGGGCGGCATCGAGTGCATCGTCGTCAACGTCGATCAGTCGCTTGGTCATGCCTTCAGTATATACGAGGCACCGCCATAGATATACAGCGGCGCCGCGGGTCACGGACGCGATTTCCGAGCACAGCAGTCGGGCCGAAGCCGCACGCCGTGGCAAGCCGGGTGGCCGTGGTCACGCGGAGCGATATGTGCGGTTCAGGCCGGGCGAACGGCGATCAGAATGCCGAATATGGGCGGGCCGGAATCGTTGCGTCGCCGCGAATATCGAGTGCCCAACGGGACCGTTCCCGAGTGGTCTCTGCGTTGCTCCGTTTGCGACTCCGTGCTCGCGTTGTCGAGTGGATTGAGGGTTGACGTTGGCCCCTGGCGTCGTCTCCTTCGGCCATGTGAGGTGTCGAGTGATGAACGACCAGCGGAATGCTTGACTTGCGCCATGACGAATCTCGATCCGGCAGAACCTGGTGGATCCGCCTTGGGCGTGCCCGACCACCTGAACGAGCCCCACAGTGCCTCGCTGGCGTCGCGGCTGAACTGGTTGCGCGCGGGGGTTCTCGGCGCGAACGACGGTGTTATCTCCACGGCCGGTCTCGTGATCGGCGTCGCCGCTGCCACCACAGACACCACTGAGATCGCGACGGCCGGCATCGCAGGTCTCGTGGCCGGTGCGGTGTCCATGGCACTTGGCGAATATGTGTCGGTCAGTACCCAACGCGACACCGAGCGCGCGCTCATCGACAAGGAACGCCGCGAGCTGGAGGAGTCTCCCGAAGACGAACACGCCGAATTGGTCGACTTGCTGCGACAACGCGGACTCAGCGCCCAGACATCGGAGACCGTCGCAGTCGAACTGGGCCGCAGCGACGTTCTACGCGCCCACCTCGACGTCGAGCTTGGGATCGATCAGGAGGATCTCGCCAATCCGTGGGTGGCCGCCGGTTCTTCGGCGCTCGCGTTCGTGGTCGGGGCGCTTCTGCCGCTCATCGCGATCTTGTTGCCACCAGAGTCGTTCAGGATCCCGGTCGCGTTCGTTGCCGTGCTCGTGGGGTTGTTTGTCACCGGGCTACTCAGCGCACAGCTCGGGGGATCGCCCAGACGCGCCGCCGTGGTACGTCTCGTCGTCGGCGGTGCCCTCGCGATGATCGTCACCTTCGGGATCGGACAACTGCTCGGCACCGCCGTGGCCTGACAACCGTGCCCTCGCACGGTCAGAAGTCGATATCGATTGCGGATGTCTCATTCCATGACGCGCAGGGTGTCGGGAATGTCCATGCGACTGACGCGCCGTGTGAGGAACAGCGGCGCAATCGACACGGCGATGATCCCGACGATCATCGGCGAGGACAATCGTTGTGGGGGAGATGTAGGAGTCGATCGCGAGGTCCGGGAGTGTGGTGGTGGCGAGGGAGCGCAGCATCACTTGCAGGAACAGGAAGCCGGCGCCGAGGCCGATCAGGGTCGCCAAGGCTCCGACCAGGACACCTTCCTTGACGACGACGCCCATGATGGATCGCACGGGGACGCCGAATGCGCGCATCGTTGCGTGTTCGCGTCGGCGTTCGTCGACTGAGATTCTGGTGGCGTTGAACGCAATGAGGAGCGCCAGTGCCAGTACGGCAGCGGCGGTGATGATGAGAAACCCGACGAACTGGTCGAGTGCGGTGTCGAATGCTTCGCTGATCTGGGCGACGGCTTGACTCGACGTCACACCGTCCAGATCGAACAGTGCGCGTCGAAGGTCGCCTCGGTCCGCACCGGTATCAGGGGTGGTGTGCACGATGTTGGCGGCGCCTTGTAGTCCGAAGTGATCTGCCTGATCGATGTCCAGGAACGCGAAGGTTCGCAGTGGATTCGCGTGGATTCCGGTGACCGTGAAGTCTGATTCGACGAGTGCGAACGAGCCGGCGTCGGTCCGCGTCGGGTGTTGCAGTGTCATCGTGTCGCCGAGGCCGCACGCCGAGGTCGTCGGCGGCCTTGCTCTGCAAGGACGATCCCGGCTTCGGGTGCGCCGTCGGCAGCGTTCGATGCGTGGGTGTCCACATTGCGTTGTCGAGGTCGATGATCTCGACGAGGAGATCGAGATCCTCCGTGTCGTTGGCGGCGATCGCCGTGGCGGGAAGGCGCAATCCGGCGTCGGTCGCTCCGACTGCGGGGGCGTCGGCGATGGCTGTGATCACGTCGGAGTCGACCGGGTAGAACGTGTCGAGTTGCACGAGGACGCGGTCGGTGTCGCCCTTCGTGAGTTCGGTGCCGGTCTGGTCGATCGTGCGGCCGAAGCTGTCGAGCATGCCGAACACGGCAACGAGCGCCGCAATCGCTGCACCGACGCCGACGGCGGTCAGGACCGTACGGCGGGGGGTGCGCAAGAAGTTGCGGATCGGCATCTGGGTCAGGCTCGACCCCGGCAGCTTCCAACGAGCTGTCAGGTCAGTGAGCCGGCTCGTCTTGGCGGTGAGGTGGCCGGTTCGTATCGCTTCGATCGGTTCGACACGAACCGCCCGCCACACCGGGATCGCACTCGCCACGATCGGGATCACCAATGCAAGCAGTGCAGCTTGCGCGAACACGCCGAACTGGAATGGGGTGCGATAGATCGGGAGCGGTCGGACTGACTCGAAGAGGTTGGCCATTGCCTGACCGACGAGCAGTCCGACACCAACGCCGGCAACGGTGCCGAGGACTCCCACTTGCACACCGACGAGCAGGGGACGGATCGCGAGCTTCGAGCGGGCAACCCCGAGCGCCATACCGATACCGATCTCCCGCCGTTGTGCTTCCACGATGCGGCTGACGAGATTGAACGCCGCGAGGGCCGCTGCGACCAGGACGAGTCCGGCGAGCATGTTCCAGAACTGCTGATCGTTGTCGATGTCTTCGTACAACACGCGGTAGGCGGTGGCGTCTTCACGGGTCGACACCGTCGCACTCACGCCGAGTTCGGCCACAGCGTCACCGAGTTGCGCTTCGACGGCACCACGGTCAGCGCCGTCAGCGAGTGTGACGACAAGATCGTTCACGCAGCCCGACCGCCCGACGACGTCTTGCGCAGAACTCAACGGAAGGTAGAGCGGCGCGAGGTCGCCTGCGCTGAAAATGCTCCCCTCGGGGCCCTCGTAGAAGAAGTCCTCGGGCGACGTGCCGAGACCGACGTACTCCACGGTCCGGTTGCCGCCGACAGTGATCACACCATCTGACGGCAGATTCCAATGATCCGCGAACTGCGCCTCCAGCACACCCCCCGCCGACCCCGCGATCGGCGTTCTTCCGTCAGTGACCCACAGATCATCCACCGCGTCGCCACTCGTGGCGTCCATGCCGACGATGCGCGCCGCCACGAGGATCGAGTCGGTGTCTGTCGATGCGTCGATCTGACTGTCGACGACCAGACGCTCCGACGCTCGCACGACCACACCGGGATCGGCAAGGCCGTCAACGATCGCGACGAGTGCACCTTCGTCGATGAACGTTCCGGGGCTGAGGGTCACCTGCAGGTCGTGCATGTCGAGCGCGGCGAAACTCTCGTCGTTCGACACACGGCGCCACGTCGATGTGCTTCCCAGGCCTGCGTAGACGCCGACTCCGATCGCCATCACCAAGGCGATCACCACGACGGCAACCCAGTGGTGGCGCAGGTCGCGCCATGACCACCGAAGCCACACTCCTGTGCTGCGGGGGGCGTCGGCGGCGGGTGGGTTCACCATTGCAGGTCACTGATGTCGGCTTTGCCGCCCTCAGGTGGTCCGTCGGCCACGATGCGCCCGCTCGACAGCTCGATCACGCGGTCAGCAACACGGGAGATCTCACGGTTGTGGGTCACGACCAGCACCGTCATCCCGGCCCGGGCCTGTTCTTCGAGCACTTCCAGGATCTGCACGCCGGTCCGGAAGTCGAGTTCGCCGGTCGGCTCATCGGCAAGCAAGATCGAGTTGCCCGTCGCGAGCGCTCGGGCGATAGCGACGCGCTGCTGCTCGCCACCGGACAACTGATGTGGGAAGTGACGCATCCGTTCGCCCAACCCCACACGGGACAGCGCCTCGACCGAGCGTTCGTGACCGTCAGACCGGCGCGCAGCGTCGGCGCCGAACTGCACGTTCTCGAACGCGGTGAGTCCCGGAAACAGATTGAACGTCTGGAAGATGAACCCGATCTGATCCCGACGCATCGCAGCTCGCTGCTTTGCGCTCGCCCCGGTCAGGTCGACGCCGGCGACCCGAACGGATCCCGACGTGGGCGTGTCGAGGGCCCCGACCATGTTCAACAGGGTCGTCTTTCCGCACCCCGACGGGCCCAGAATGACCACGAACGCTGCGTCGTCCACATGCAGACTGATCCGGTCGATCGCGATGACATCGACATCGCCGACTCGATAGTGCTTCGACACCTCGTCGAGATCGATCCGTGTCCCCGCGTGCCCGACACGGGCATCGACCGCCTCGTGGTCGACCTGTTCAGTCACGTCATGGCTCATGATCCCACTCCAACACCCGACCCAACGCTGGCGTTAGGGCACAATGTCAGCTGTCTCCGGTCAGCGGCGTTCGATCGTCTCAGCCTCACCCAACGCCATGCACTGGTCCAGAGAATCGGATGACTGCGGTCTCGTTGTCACTGATCCTTCGGATTGAGCGATGACAGGTTCATGGGCACCGGGACAGTCCAGTTGATGGCTGTGCCGTGTCCGAGGCTGGAGGTGATGGCGGCGGTGCCGCCGAGGCCCTGGGCGCTGGCCACGATGTTGGTGAGCCCGTTGCCGGTGCGACCGGCCTTTGTCTTGGGAGTGGGTGCGGGCGAGAATCCGACGGCGTTGTCGCTGATCGTCATGGCAGCGTGTTGGTTGGCGTGGCGCTCTGCCAGCCGCTTGATCTCGAGCATCATCTTTCGGCTCATCACGAAGGTGATCGCCTCCAGTGGGAAGCGTCCGAATGCCCGGCGGCTCTTCCAATCCGAACCGAACTCATAGCGGCCCCGAACGAGCAGCCGGCTGCTGCTCCCGGGGCCGGGGTTGACAACGAACTGCCAGGTCGACCTCCCCCAGGTATCGCCGCCGGTGTCGGCGGGTGACCCGAAGAGCACGAGGGTGTATGGCGGGTCCACGATTTCGATGTTCAGTGGCGGTGCGTCTGCGTGCAGGTGGATGCCTTCACCAACCACCGGATGCTGATGCTCGGGGAGGATCTCCGTCGTGTTGGTGATCCTGCAGCCCACCATGTTCTCGAGCGTCTGATATGTGTAGAAGCCGCCTCTGTCCTGCCCGAGTTGGGCGATCCAGGGCCAGACATCGTCGGGGGAGGCGTCGATGGTGATTCCGAGGGTGTTGGACCACTTGGGTTGGGGCACCAACCCGTCGCCGGGCAACGGATCGATTGCTTCGGTTTCCACGGTGCCCCACCGCAGCCGCTTCCGCCCGATGAATGGCGTGGCGACCAGGTTCCACAAGATGAGCGCAACGCCCTCCACCGCACCAAGAACACCGACACCCGGCGAAGCAGTGGCACGACACGGCGCTCTGCTGTCCTGTCGTGTTGTGGCCGCCATGTCGCCTCCTCAGTGAGTGTCGTGTGGCAGGTCGAACTTCTTCTTCGTACTGAGCGTCATCGTCTGCCAGCCAACCAAGAGGTGGAACACCACCATGGCCAGGACGCTGAGAGCGGAGAGGTCGCTGTCGGTATCGACCACTTCGACAGCCGCACCGATGGTTCCCACGAGCCCCAGGATGATGGCGATCCAAGAGAGCCATCGTCCGTACAGATCACTGCCGCGCAGCGCGAGACCCATGAGGGCAATGCCGATGGGAACGAGCAGCAGTCCGGTGGCGAGCATCGTGTCGAACACACTCTGAGCGGCGGTCCAGGAATACTCGATCGCCCGAAGATCCTCGGGTGAAGCGCCCGGAGCGGTGTACAACCTTGCCAGCGGAACAGTCGATACGTGCAGCATGGCCGACGCCGCCAAGATGACCAGACCAAAGGCCTGCAGCACCGTACCGAAGAGGGCTGCGGCTGAATGGGCCGCTCTGAGCAAGCGGTTCAGAACGAAGACGTGGAGCGCGAACAACACCAACGCACCGAGGTACAAGAAGTGCTCAGCGATGCGACCTGATTCGATGTCAGCGAAGTCGGTGAGGGTCTCGGGGTCAGCCGCATCCGGCAAGCCCAGAGCGACCACGACGATGACCGTGCCGACCATCGACGCAACGCCCGCCAGGGCGGCCACACCACCCCATCTGCTCAGCTGACCAATGCCAGACCCACCAGAGTCCGACACCTCGCCCCGTTCAACGACCGTCGCGGTCGCTGCTCCCACGGGTCCATCGGTCTGGGGTGAAGTGGCCATCTGACTCTCTCCCTCAGAGTGCAAGAAACTCATAGCGATTCGCGATGATTGTGCTCTTTGGAGGCCCGCGCCCACAGAGGCGAACGTCATTCAGGGCTCGGCGCTTCTCATCCCACTCCACTGTGGCGCAACGTGAGACGTCGACAACCTGGAGATCATGTCCTTGCCGTTCGCCGTCCAAGAGATGGTTTTCGCCGTTTGGCTCATCGCGAAGGGACTCAACCAATCCGACGACTCCGTCAGTGCATCATCCCCTGAGACGCCGGCAACGGCGTGACGAGAACGCCGTGAGCCGCGAGATGCCCGGCATCAGGCACCGAGCCGAGCGACATCGATGACAACAAACGATGGGGGAAGGAATGATGGCGATGGAGCCGTGGCATCCGTTTCGTTCCGCTGCACTGAAACAGGAGTACCTGGCCTTCTACGACGCGCGTGCGCAACGCTGGCCGGTCCCCTCAGAATCCAGCATGGTCAGCACGAGCTTCGGTGACACGTTCGTGCGGGTTCAGGGTCCGGTCGACGGGCCACCGCTGGTTCTGCTTCCCGGCGATTCGGAAACGTCGCTGTCGTGGATACCCGTGATCGAAGCGTTCGCCTCCGAGCATCGGGTGTACGCCGCCGACCACATCTACGACATGGGACGAAGCATCTACCGACGCCAACCTCGCCGTCCCGACGATTTCGTGCGTTGGCTCGACGAGGTATTCGATGAGCTCGGCGTTCACGACGTCCGACTCGTTGCGCACTCCTACGGAGGCTGGATGGCAGCGCTCTACGCGTTCGAGTTCCCCGAGGGCCTGGAGAAACTCGTCCTGGTGTCTCCGCAGGGATGCTCCGGCCACCGCTCGGTCTCATTCCCCGTGCCATCCTGTACGGCACACTTCCCCGTCGCTCCATCACTCGGCGATACCTCCACTGGTACGCACCAGACTGTGTCCACAACAACGCGACCCGCCCGGCCATCGACGAAATGGTCGAGGAAGACCTGCTCGCCCGACGGTGCTTCAAGATCAAGAAACGCGAGATCGTCCGCCCCACGGTGTTCTCCGACAAGGACTGGCAAGAACTCGCCGTACCGAGCCTGCTCCTCATCGGACGCAACGAGGTCAGCTACTCCGCAGAGCCGGCAATCCAGCGACTCGCCACCGTGGCACCCCACATCAAAACAGAAATCACCGACGGTGACCATCACCTCAGGGTCTGAGGCGGTCGCGGCGCCGGCAATGTCGGGCACCGCAGTAGGGAGGTCGGGTGGCGGTTGTCAGCTCTCGATCGACACGATGGCGGCGACGATCGTGACGAGCGCCATGGTTGCCCACGCGGCGCTGAAGACGTAGCCGAGCCTTACGTTCTGCGGCGACCCGATCTGCAAGCCCCGGCGCTCCATCGCGGCTCTTGCGAGGATGCCGCGCCCTCCGAAGTAGAGGTACATGCCGCCACCGACGAGCCCGAAGTAGGCCCACGCGTGAATGTCGGCGATCAAGAGGACCCCGGCCAGCACCATCGTCCAGAGTGTGAGTGTGTCCCAGAGCGCCTCGGCTCGAACATCGGCCCAGAAGGTTGGCTCGACGTCGTCTTCGGCCTCCATCAGCTTCCAGCGCACCGCCCTCGCCGGCGCCAGCAGCGACACTGCCTGCCCTCCCCAGCTCAGCAACGAGAGCAGCACCACGATCACACCCCACAACACGCTCATGGTTGGCGATCTCTTCTGCTCGTCATTCGATGAGCCGAACGAAGCAGTAGACGCTCTCGACGACACCGAACACCGGCCACATCCCCCACGTGACGATCCAATATCCGGCGGTGTTGCGGCGAAAGCCGAGGTCGCGATCCCAGAAGTAGAAGAAGACTGCGGTGTACCAGAACGGTACCGAGGCCATCAGCGCCAGCAGGAAACCCCACCGTTCGCCGAGCAACATGCCGATGCTTCCCGTGATCTGCAGCGGTGCCCACAAGAACGGGTCGGCCCATGCGCTGGCACGGTTGAACGCGAAGTACGCGTGTGGGTCGGTGTCGTCGGGTGACCCCCCGTACACGTTGTCGATCGTCCACTGCGCCCGAGGGCGCACGACCGCCACGAGTTGCAGCGCGGTGAGTAGCGAGATGAGCCCAAGTCCGATCAGGGCGATCGCCCAGGTCGCGGTCGTTGCCTCCACGCCGAGTCCTCCTGGTCCTCAAGTCTGTCCTGGTGTCCGTCGGTGTCGTAGGGGCGGAGGTCACGAGGAGGGTCCAAGGGCACTGTGGCTCGAGCGGCAACCCGATCACAGTGGAAGAAGCAGGGTTGCGGCGTCTCGAACTCGTCGTGCGCAACACCCAGCCGACCTCGGCGGTCGGAGAGGAGACGATGATGGATCAGAACCCGAAGGCCGCTGGAATCGCGGCGCTGACGGCGGCGGCAACGTTCTTGTTCGGGATCGTGATGTTCGCGACCGTCCTGACCGACTACACCACCGGCGACCCCACGCCCGAAGAGTCGGTCGCGTTCGTGGTCGACCACCAAGCAGCGCTCTACGTCTGGAACGTGGTGATCTTCATCATCTTCGGGATCGTGCTCGTGCCGTTGGTGCTGGTCCTGCGTGACCGCCTGAAGGAACTGTCGCCTGCGATCGCACAGGCCTCGGGCGCGTTCGGGCTCATCTGGGCCGGGCTCGTGATCGCAGCGGGCATGGTTTCCAACATCGCGATCGGCACGGTCAGCGACCTCCACGACACCGACCCTGCCGGGGCGGAGACGGTGTGGTCGGCGCTCGACTCGGTGCAGAACGGGCTGGGCGGCGGCAACGAAATCGCCGGCGGGGTCTGGATTCTGCTGGTGAGTTGGGCAGCGCTGAAGACCGCGGTGCTGCCACGCGCACTGAACTATGTCGGCCTGGCGGCGGGTGCGGCGGGCCTCATCACCGTCATCCCTGCGCTCGAAGCCGTCGGAGCCGTGTTCGGGATCGGCCTCATCGTCTGGTTCGTGTGGGTCGGCGTGCTCCTGCTGAAGGAACACGCACCGGATCAACGGTGATATCTGAGCGCTGGCCGACCTGGCCGCAGACTTCGTTGGGAACCCACAGATGGAACGTCAGTGGGATGCAGCCAGCTGATGGGGAGCGTCTGACGCCGGGTCGGGCGTCCGCATGTCCTGCCGAGCGGGCACGAGGTGATGTTCGCGACCAACGTGATCGGGTCGTTCTTGTTCACCAACTTGCTGCTCGAACGTCTGGAGCAGTCGAACGCACTGCTCCTCGACGTCATCGCGCCCTTTGACAAGGCCCTCGATTGGGACGATCTGGAGAGCCTCGAAGTGCACCGGCCGATGACGGCGTTCAACAGAACCAAGATGTGCAACAGGTTGATCGCCGGTGAGTTTGCTCGCCGCTCTGGGGGACGGGTCCCCTCGGTGGCGTTCGACCCGACATTCGTACTCGACAAGTCGGACCCGGAGCTGAAGGACCGGTGGCCATCGGGGTTTGCCGGACTCGTCTGGCGGCTGATGGCGATCTTTCGTGCCAAGCCCGCTGCGGTCGCCGGAGAACCGCTCGCCGAGTTGATGCTCGACGATGATCGGAGCTCGATCGACGGTGCTCTCTTCGTTCTCGACAAGCAGTCCGACGAGCCCGACACCGTGATGTCCGACGAGGCCGAGGGGCGACGCCTCTGGGAACGCCTCGAGGAACTCACTCAACCGGCACCTCGATAACCGATCCTGGGAGTCCTCGACACGCGCGATCCCTCAGCGAGCTTCGCAACCGCAACGCAGTCGGCCGCACCCCGCCGAGCCGCCGACGCCGCGAGCGACCGATAGCCGGCGAAGCTCGGGACGCCCGACCGGTGATTCGCCAGCGCATAACCACACTTCGACCAGCCGCTGGAACCCGCTCCTGATC
>CAWBYE010000001.1:0-113127 GCA_963792905.1 uncultured Acidimicrobiaceae bacterium | reverse complement strand
AGCCCGCCTGCGCCTCGTCGCCGGTAGCGTAAGCGCCGCCGTCGTACCGGATCAAACCGGAACTGGAAGCGAGGTGTTGGCCATCTGTTGGCCCAACGGTGCGGATTCGGGTGGATTTCGGTGGACGAAGTAGCACGTCAAGGTCGCGGAACCCCTGCTAGATGGACGTGAGCGGACGGACCGGCACTCTCTGGAACGGACTCGTAATGCGTATGTCTGCCGCGCCGTTCGGAATCAGTCGCGCAAACTCTCAGGCCGAGCCCGGGTCTTCGTTGAGCATGAAGACGTCGCAACGTGTCGAGGAGCTCAGAGTCGTCCTCATCGAGCTTCGATCGGAAGGTCGATGAGCAGCACGACATCACAGGACGGGCTCCTCGACATTGACGGTCTTGCCGACCGGCTCGGCGTGGGCGAACGGTTCGTGCGCGACTTGTGGAGGAGCGACGAGTTCCGTTTCTCAAGATCGGCCGCCTCGTCCGCTTCGAGGTCGGCGATGTCGAAGCGTGGATCGCCTCACAGCGTGTCGAGCCGAGCAGCCCTCTTGTCCGTGATCACCAGCGGCGGCTCGGCCGGTGACGCCTTGACGGTGGACAGACTGGATCGCATGGCCCGACATTCAACGACGCAAGACGGGCAGCGGCGCGGTGCGGTGGGACGTGCGGTATCGCGATGAGTCGTGTAACAGTGGAAGCGTTCCTTCGCTCGCAAGGTCGACGTCAGCAGTCCGCGAATAGCGTCGAGACGGATCTGACCGTGGGATTGGATCGATCCGAAGCGGGTCCAGGAGCTTTTCGCGACGTGGGCGGAGAAGTGGCAGGCGACGATCGCCGACCGCAAACCGAAGACGTGTGAGAGCTATGAGTCCATCGTGTCGAACCATCTCCTGCCGCGGTTCGGTGATGTGCCGATTGGGTTGATCGACTACCCGATGGTGCTCGTCGTCGTGGCCGAGCTCCGATCCGACGGCGCTGCCTCCAAGACCGTCCGCAATGTCCGCGATGTCCTCAGGATGATCATGCGGCTCGCGGTCCGTTCGGGGGCGATCAAGGCGATCCCGTCGCCGAGGTGACGGTGCGTCGGGCGGCAAGAGGAGATGGTGTTCCTCGATCCCGACCAGATCGATGATGCTCGCCAATGAGGGTGTCTGCGCCGCCAGCCGTTACCGCCGCGGCGAGAGACGGGTCTCGGGTTACCCCGAGACGGGCTGTTCGTTCGCTTCTGCGGCATACACGGCCTTCGTGCCGGCGAGTTGGTCGGTCTACGTGTGAAGGATCTCGAACTGCTCCATCGTCGAGTCCAGGTCTTCCAGTCAGCGTCGGAGGCATACGGCCAGCTTCAGATCGTTCCGACGAAGACCTACGAGCGGCGCTCCGTGCCGATCCCGCGGTCGTTCACCGACGAGTTGGCTGAGCTCGTTGCAGGCAAGGCTCCGGACGATTTCGTCTGGGTCAGCCCTCAGGGCGGACCGTTCCGCTACTCGAACTGGTTCAAGCGCCACTTCCGTCGCTGCCGTGACGAGATCTGATGTTCCGGAGACGACGAGGTTCCACGACCTCCGCCACAGTTACGCGGCAATGCTGATCGGCCAGGCGCCCATCCGCGAGCGATCATGGAGCGCATGGGCACAGCACGATCACGGTCACGCTCAACAACTACGGCCACATGTTCCCGAAGCTGGATGCCGCGCTGGACGATGCACTTGATGGCGTCTATCGAACTGCAGCATCGGGCAGCCCGGAGAGACGCCGGAGGACGTCCGTCGTCTACGCCCGTAGGCGTGTGGATTGAGCACCGGCCACACGCGATCAGACCGACGTGTGCTCAACCGCTCGCAGGGTGCCATCCGGGAGGTCGCGCCGATCACGCCGTTGGACACGGCACCGCCGTGCCTTGCCGTTTCCTCAGTCCGTGGCGGGCTCGCCGGGTTGTGCAGCCTGGCCCGCTCAGCAATGTGCACCGGGAGTATCTGCGCTGGGGACGGGTTCGATGGCGGCTCAGCAGGGCGAGACCAACATGTTCGGTCCTCGTTGGGTCCCGCCGAGGAATCGCCAGCGATGGAACCGTCGCCCTGTTGGCCATATTCCACCTCACTCAGCGTGGCAGAACTGCGAAGCGCAAGGTCGTCCCGACCCTCTTGAGTCGAGCTCTGGTACATATCGGTACATGGGACCGACTTCAGCGACCCGGTGAAAACGACGAAGGCCCGGAACTCAATGTTTCCGGGCCTTCGAGTTGGTGGCGGGGGCAGGATTTGAACCTGCGACCTTCGGGTTATGAGCCCGACGAGCTACCGGACTGCTCCACCCCGCGCTGGAGTAGACAACGAATGATACGCCCTCGCACACGAAGTGACAACAGGCCCTCCCGCGCAGCGAGTTCGACCCGGTGTGGCCATACGGCCCCGGGGACACCTTTCACCATGGCTGGGCCGACCGGCTGAAGCGCGAGCGGTCGAACGTCGCCGCACGCGTCGCGGCAGAGGCATCGAGGACGGCGTCCGACAGCAGGATCTCGCCCGGGCCCGCGAGATTCACGATTCGTGAGGCGATGTTGACGGTCTGGCCGACCACGTCGTCGCCGCGCCAGCGAACCGTGCCATGGTGTATCCCGATCCGCACGCAAGCAGGAACTCGTCGTTCGCCCGCGAGTCGAGCAGCCGGAAGGAGAACTCGATGACGACCCGCACACCTCCGGTCGCTGACGGCGACCATACGAGCAGGCCGTCACAGAGTTCTTTGACGACCCGACCCTCCGCAACGTCGGCGAGCTCGGTGTCCATCAACGCCCGATGTCGATCGGGCACATCGGCGGCGGCAGCGTCGCCTCGTGCCCCGTTGCACTTGATGCAACCAACCACGTCGCTGAAGATGACCGTGCCGTCGATCGTGGCTGCGGTCATCGGCTCGCCACGACCACCTTGCCGCTCTCCGAGCGAGCCGACACCGTGCAGGCAGCCCTCGGCGGGCGCAACCGCCGATCGGTCGGTCCGTCCGGCCTGAACGCGACCGTGTCGGGCAGGAGCGACACCTCGGTTCGGCCGGTCAACGTCTCCGCTCGAACGTCATGTGGATGTTCGAGCTTCAGTTCGATCGACGACACCGTCGATGCAGTGCAGTTCGACGCGACCGGTGTTCGATGCCACGTCGGCGGCAGCACGGCTCGCAACCTTCACCCTCCCCGAACTCGACCTGATGCGACACTCCCCGGACACCCGACCGGCATCCGCTTTCGACGTCTCCGTCCGAATGTCGACCGACGCAGCCTGCTCCACGTCGACGCGACCGGCTTCGCTGACCACCGCCACACGACCCACACGGCCAGTCACGGTGACGCGCCCACTCGACGACCCGATCACGAGGTCGGCACCCACCGGAATCGTCACCTTCAACCGACTTCGCGCCTCATCGACAGTGACGCCGCGACCGGAACGTTGCACGCTCCGAGGACATGGAACTCCCTGCCCTCGACAGCTCGCACCTCGATGCGGTGGCTGTCGCCGGCAATCCGAACCGTCATCGGCGCCCCTCCACTCATGGCACCGACGAAGGACCCGGCGATGCCGCGCACAAGGTGCTGCGACGAACGGCACAGCGCATTTCTCCTCCGGCGCACGTGTGGGTTTCGCACCTTCGGAACGGTCGGTCACACTCGCCACCGAGCCACGATCGGCCCGGAACCACGATCGTGGACGGGCAGTCAGCTTCCGACCCGACGTTCCAGCCGAGCCTCGGGATGCCGGTGGTGTGCCCGACGTCACACAAGAACCCGCCACACAACTCGATAGCCAAGGAAATGATTACCTAAGGTAACCATGATGGCTACGACGACCCGAACCTCGATGGATGAGCCCATCGACCTGCACGCCGTCGACGACATCGACCGTCTTCGAATCGTCCTGCTCCGGGTCGCTCGACAGATCCGGACCCGATCGAACAACAGCATCACCCCGTCGCAGCTCGTCGTGCTCGGCACGATCATCCGCCACGGACAGCTCACGGTGAAGCAGATCGCCGAGCTCGAACACGTCAAGCCGCCGTCGGTGAGCAAGATCGTCGCCGCCCTCGAGAAGACCGGGTATGTCGAACGGAGCGTCGACCCGCACGACCGCCGTTGCTCGCCCCTCACGGCCACGCCCGCCGGCCACGTCTACGCCGACGAGGTCCGAGCCGCCGGCCGTACCTGGCTCGCCAACCAGGTCGACGACCTCGATGACGTCGACGTTGCCGCCATCGAGCACGCGATGCCGGCACTCGAACGACTCCTCGGCACCACAACGTGAACGCCAAGGTCGAAGCCCTCGGTCGCCGCACGTTCGCGTCGCTGCGATTCCGGAACTACCGGCTGTACTTCGTCAGCCAGATCATCTCGTTCAGCGGCACGTGGATGCAGTCGATCGCACTGTCGTGGCTCGTCCTCGAGCTCACCGGCAGCGGCACGGCGCTCGGAACGGTGCTGGCGATGCAGTTCCTTCCGACTTTGCTCCTGGCGCCGGTCGGCGGTGTGCTGGCCGATCGCTTCGAGAAGCGACGTCTGATCATGGGCACCCAGACGGTGGCCGGGCTGTTGGCCCTCGCGCTCGGTGTCATCACTCTCACGGGTGTGGTCGAACTGTGGATGGTCTACGTGCTGGCCGCCTGTTTCGGCACCGTCACCGCTCTCGACAACCCGAGCCGCCAGACGTTCGTGATGGAGATGGTCGGCGCCGGCGACGTCAGCAACGCCGTCACGCTCAACAGCGTGGTCGTCAACGCCGCCCGCGTGATCGGTCCGGCGGTCGCCGGCGTCGTGATCGCGGTGTTCGGTGTCGGCGAGTGTTTCGTGTTCAACGCCGTCAGCTACCTGGCGGTCGTGATCGCGATGTTTCTCATCCGGCGAGATGAGCTGCACCCCGCGGCGCGTACCCCCGCGCGCCGCGGCAGGTGCGAGACGGGTTTCGGTATGCGTGGTCGGAACCGATCCTGCGGACGACGATCGTGATGCTCGTGCTGATCGGCACGTTCACGTTCGAGTTCTCGACCACGCTGCCGATGCTCGCCGAGTTCACCTTCGGCGCCGGCCCGACCGGGCTCGCCATCATGACGTCACTCATGGGAGCAGGAGCCGTCGCCGGCGGACTCGTCGTCGCCGCCACCGGACCGCCGACCCCGACGCGGCTGGTGGCCGTGGCGGTCGGTTTCGGACTGGCGGTCGGCGCAACCGCCGTCATGCCGACGATCGGCCTGGTCTACGCCGTGATGCCGTTCGTCGGCGTGGCCAGCGTCAGCATGATCGCATTCTCGAATGCCACACTCCAGCTCCACTCCGACCCCAAGATGCGCGGGCGGGTCATGTCGCTGTTCTCGATGGCGCTGATCGGATCCACACCGATCGGAGGCCCGATCGTCGGCTGGCTCGGCGACCATACGAGCCCTCGCATCGCACTACTCGTCGGTGCGGCGGGCGCTTTCGCCGCCGCCGGCTACGGCTGGTCCCAACTCGTGCGCGAGGACGCGGCACCCTCGACGATACGGGCACTCGAACCCGCGACGTGACGCCGGCCCGCGCTCCGCGGCCACCGTCGTCAGCTCGTTCGCGAACCGGCGAGGGTCGGAACCTGTTCGTGCAACCGCACCGTGAGTTCCTCGCCGATCTCGAGCGCGATCTCGACGAATCGCCGGGCCGTCGGCGAGAGGGTTCGACCCGCGCGCCAGGCAATCGAGATCCTCCGGTCGGGGATCGCCGGGCTCAGGGCGTGGAGCGACAGCCGCGGATCTTCCGGGTCGACGCACAGCAGTGGCAAGACGGCGACGCCCATCCCAGCGCGCACCATCGCCGCCACCGTGCCGTTGTCGTTCGACCGGAACACGTAGTCGGGAACGAGCCCGCCCGCACGCAGCCCGGCCTCGTTGAACAGCTGGCACGAGTTCTCGTGCTGCCCGATCATCGGCTCCCCCTCCAGATCCGCGATCCGAACCGGACCGGGCTCGAACTGACCGTGGCGCGCCAGAAGCACTGACGGATCGGTGAGGAGGTGGTGCGATTCCAGCCCCGGACCACCCTCGCCGACGACGAAGCTGACCTCGAACTCACCGCTCGCGATCCCCTCCTCGAGACGGTGGTCGTCGTCGCTCTCGAAGGCGTTGAGCTCGACGTCGGGATGACCAGCGCGCAGTCGGCCCACCACCAGGGGCAATACGGTCGCCGACACGCTCTGGAACGTGCCGATCGACAGCGTCCCGACATGGCCGTGCCGGTAGCGGTCGAGTTCGTCGCCCATCACGTCGAACTGTGTCAGCAATCGGCGGCCTCGCGTGAGGAGCTCAGCGCCGAACGGTGTGAGCTCGACGGGTCGAGGGCCGCCCGGCCGGTCGAACACGGGCTCATCGACAACCCGCTCGAGGCGCCGCGATCTGCTGGCTGATCGCCGATTGTGTGTAGCCCAACCGTTCAGCGGCCCGGCCGAAGGTGCCCTCCGCAGCAACCGCATCGAGCGCTTGAAGGTGCCGGATCTCGAGGTCGCGCATCGCCGCCATGAACATCAGCATATCTGATGATGATCAGCAGTAATCATCGCTAGTGATGATGAGTGTTCCTCCGTATCGTGGACCACATGATCCTTCCACTCGACACCGGAATCCTCGCCGATCTCGACCGGGTCGGCGCGATCATCGACCGCGACGGGATCGCAGCCGTGCCCGACCACCTGCTGCTCGCGATCGCCGATGACGCCAAGCAACTCGGCATCCGGCGCGTCGCCGCCGACGTGCTCGTCGGCCACGACGACCCCGACGTCGCACGTGAACGCGCCTTCAGCAAGGTGGCCTGCAGCATCGTCGGCGCCCGCGCCCCACAGCCCGACGCGGCGTTGCGCTGACCCGGATCGGCGCAGCCGTCACCGCTCGCCGGCGGTGCAGGTCGAGCAGCCGCTCACGCGGCCGCGTCCCCAGCGGATGCACCGCTACCCGGCTCGGCCCTGGCCAGCCGGGTCTCGACACCCGATGTCCGGACGACCTGCCACACTGTGACATCGAAGAACGTGGGGGGTCACGGGTCCGGGCGCTGAGAGAGCGCACGATCGGCACCGATGACGCGCCGCGTGTCGGCACGTTGGCTCGCCCCGCCCGTGCGATCGCTCGACCGATCCTGCGCACGATGTACGGCGTCAGGATCGAAGGCGTCGAGCACGTCCCTGTCGACGGACCTGCGATCATCAGCCCGAACCACCGTTCGTTCTTCGATTCGCCACTCGTCATGGCCATGACTCCTCGGCCCGTCGTGTTCCTCGGCAAGGCCGAGTACATGGATCGCCCGGTGACCCGTTACCTGTTCCCGGCCGCCGGCATGGTGCCGATCAGACGTGACGTCAAGAAGGCCTCGATGGCGGCCCTGCACACGGCAGCCGCGCTCCTCGACGAGGCACGCCTGGTCGGCATCTATCCGGAGGGCACGCGCTCTCGTGACGGCTTCCTGCATCGAGGGCACTCCGGTGTGGCCCATCTCGCCGTCATGACCGACGCCCCGATCGTTCCCGTCGGCATCATCGGAACCGAGCGGGTCCAGCCGATCGGCACGCGGGTCCCCCGGGCGTTTCGCGGCCCCGTCGTCATCCGTTTCGGCGAGCCGATCCACCCGGCCAACTACCGGTACGGCGGCAGCCGACATCGACGCCATCAGATGCTCGACGATGTCATGGCGTCGATCGCTGCCATGAGCCACCAGCGACGCTCGCCCGACTTCGCGTCCGACGAGCCCCCGCTCATCCGAGGCGGCAGCGAGAGCGTGTACCACATCAGCCGCCACCGAGCCGGCGGGCTGTCGTGGCGCCACGCCGCGGAACGAGCGGTGTACGACGGATGCCGCCACTACGACGACGCCCGCGTGGGCGAGGTCGCCGAGCTGCGCTGCCGCGTCCTGCCCGACGGAGCCGTGCACTTCGAGACCGAACTGTCCCTGTCGACCAAGTTCCGGCCGGGCGACCGACGATCGAGTTCTGCAGCGTCAGCCGTGAGACCCACCGAGGAGAACCCATGACCCCAGAAGGAAGCGTGTACCACGTCGTCGAGCTGATCGGCGCCAGCAGCAACTCGTGGGAGGACGCCGCCCGAAACGCTGTACGAGAAGCGGCGAGCACCTACGACGACCTGAGGGTCGCCGAGGTCGTCGAGATGGACGTGCTCATCGAAGACGGCGACATCATCGCGTTCCGTACCAAGATGCGATTGAGCTACAAGCGTTCGGGTGACTGAGCCGCCTGCATCGAGCGAACGCTGATCGGCTCGTCGAAGCCCTTCACCATGCGCCGTCCGGCCGGTTCGAACACACACGCCGTCGCGGCCGCCGCGAGTTCCTCGGTCACGAGCAGCTCGAACGGCACCGCGTGGTCGACGAGCCGCGACGCGAGGTTCACGACCGACCCGTAGTAGTCGCCGCTGCGGAGCACCACGTTCCCGTATGCGAGCCCGCCCCGAGGAGCGACCCCGACGTAGTCACTGATGAACGCATTCATCAGCCCGTTCGCCGCCTGGCACGCAGCCGACGGATCCGTGGCGGCAAACATGACCTCGTCACCGATCAGCTTGACGACTCTCGCACCAGCGGTGGTGGCGACGTCATGGGCCTCACCCTCGAAGCGCCCCATGAACGTGGACAGCTCCTGTGCATTCATGCCGCTCGACAACGCCGTGAACCCGACGAGGTCGACGAACCCGATGGCATACCGATACTGGAACCGCTCCGTCATGTCGATCGCGGTGCGGCGAGTTCGCTCGACCGCCTGCAGCATCTGCCGACGGAGAATCGGGTCGAGTCGCTCGATCAGACCGTCGAGCAACCCGACCGCGTCGTACACCGCGTGCGCAAGATCGATTTCCTTGGCGCCGCTCAGCACGTGCGGCGACTCGACATCGGCGAGAAACAGCGACACACCGGCCTCACCGATGCGACCCAACGACGACCCGATCACGCGGATCAGGCCCTTCGCCTCGTCGGGGCTGAACATCGTCGACAGGAGCTGCACGGCGGCAAGCGACTCCACCTCGGCCTCGGTGTAGCCGACTTCGCCCGGCGGCGCACCCTGGATCGGCACGAACCCCAACGCCGTGGAGTACGCGTCGAACTCCTCGGGCGCAAGACCAGACCGCCCGAGCGCCTCCGCCCGCGACATGCGCCGACCCGGCACCATCCGCCGGTCCCCGGCCATCGCGCCGAGCGCATCGGTTGCGAAGGCCTCCTGCATCTCGGAGATCGTGAACCCCTGATCCACGAGCCAGTCGAGGAGTTCGATCCGGCCGTTGGTGGCGTCGCCCACCGGGTCGTAGAGCCCAGCCTGCTCGTACTCCTCGACCGTCGGCATGCGGGCAGCGTACGGCACGGCCCAAAGCACCGCGTCCGCCGAACACGTTCGACACCGTCGTGACCGGCTCAGCCCGGTCGGGTGCCGTAGAGACCGCGACCCACCATCCGCAGCACGACCTCGTCGTTCTGGTTCACCATCTCGCTCCGGAATGTCACCGTGCCACGGTTGGGCCTGGTCGACGAGCGGTGGGCGTCGAGCACCGTGGAGACCGCCCGCAGGGTGTCACCTGGGCGGACGGGCACCAGCCACCGCAACTCCTCCATGCCCGACGAACCCTGACTGCTCGAATCGGACAGCAGCCCGTCGTACAGGAGCCGCATGAACATCGCGCAGGTGTGCCAACCACTCGCGATCAGCCCACCGAACGGTGACTCGACTGCTGCCACCGGGTCGGTGTGGAACACCTGAGGATCGAACTCGCGCGCGAAGTCGAGGATCGCCTCCTCGGTGACATCGACCGCACCAAGGTCGATCGACTCGCCGACCACGAAATCGTCGAAGTACTTCGTCATCCCCGCTGGCTACCACGCCCTCGAGTTCACGAGCGATCTGGCGTCAACCACATCGATCAACCACACCGATTCGATCGCACCGATCAACCGCTCTGATCAACCGCTCTGATCAACCGCGAGGGATGACCTCGTAGCCCGGCTCCTCGGGCTCCTCGTCGACGATCTCCGCCGGGAAGCCGTCGGCGAGTATCGACAGACCGGTCGCGTCCTCCAGCCGTCGGATGATGTTGGGTGACCACTCTCGTGATCCGTACCGCTCCGCGCCGTTCTCGAAGATTCGGATCATCTCCGGGTTCAGTTCGAGCGGTACGTCGTGGCGCTCGGCGATCGCCTGGAACAGACCGATGTCCTTCAAGACGAGGTCCATCGTGAAGTTGATGTCTCGCGAACCGTTCAGGATGACCTGGCTCTCGGTCTCGTGCACGAACGAATTCCCGCTGGAAATGCGGATCGCCTCGTAGGTGGTGTTCATGTCCATCCCGGCCGCCTTCGACGTCGCCAGTGCCTCGGTGATCGAGATCAGGTTCGCGGTCGCGAGGTAGTTGGTGACGACCTTCAGGATCGAGGCCGATCCGAGTGCTCCCGTGTGCAGCACTCGTCGCCCGAGCACGGTCAGCAGCGGGAGGATCCGTTCGAACGTGTCTCGCTCACAGCCGGCGAAGATCGCTATGTTGCCGGTGGCGGCCCGGTGGCAGCCGCCCGACACCGGGCAGTCGACCGGGGACCCGCCGTGCTCCACCACCTTGGCGCCGATCCGGCGGACCTCGGCCTCGTCGGTCGTCGACATCTCCATCCACACCGTGCCTGCCCGGAGCCCCGCCAGCACACCGTCGTCGGCCTCCATCACCGCCGCCGACGCAGACGGCGATGGAAGGCACGTGATCACCGCATCGACGGACTCGGCCAGCTCGCGCGGCGAGTCGGCCCACGCTGCGCCTGTGGCGACCAACGGCTCCGCCACAGCGCGGTCGAGGTCGCGAACCGTCAGCTCGACGCCGTTGCGCAGCAAGGAGCCGGCGAGCTTGCCACCGACGTTGCCCAATCCGATGAAGCCGACCGACGGCAACGACGAGGCCGTCACGCCGTGAGCCGCTCAGAACCGACAGCGACCACCTCGGGAGCCCACGCCACACGTCCGAACACTTCACGCACGTCGTCGGCGAACGACGACAGGTCGTGGATCGGGAAGTCGGGATCGAACGAGTTCTGATCCCAATCGGCGCAGAACTCGGTGCACAGCGCCGCCCAACGGTGGTCGGCGAACTTGTCGCGTGCGTTGCGGTCACCGCCGACGAGATGGGCGTAGTAGTAGCTCTGGAAGACGCCGTGATGCTGCACGACCCAGTGGACCTCGGCCGGGACGTAGGGCTGCAGGATCGCGGCCGCGAACTCGCTGTGGTTGTACGGAGCCAACTCGTCGCCGACGTCGTGCAGCAGCGCCGCCACCACCCAGTCGACCGCGGCACCGTCGAGCCGGGCCCGGGTCGCCGCCTGCAGCGAGTGCTCGAGACGGCTGATCTGATAGCCACCGAGCGAGTCGGACAGCCGGTCGAGCGTGTCGAGCAGCCGATCGGCGAGGCCACCGGCGTACAGCCGTTCGAACCGATCGAGCAGGGCGTAATCGTCCGCCGTTCCGTGCTGCATCTCCCGGAACGACACGACACCGTCGGGTCGGTCGCCGTCGTACGCCTGCCGCGTGAGTGCCGGTTCGGTCATGTGTCGAGCTTGGCACGCCGTCGACGGACCGCGAGGCGATACATCGTGTCGGGTCCGTCGTGCTCGATGTAGCAGCCTTGGAGGTGCCGATGACCGCTCGCAGGATCGAAGGCCGTCCGGCCGTGGAGCGCCCGGTGGTTGTCCATGAACATGATGTCGCCGGGCTCGAGCCGGAACGTCACCTGGTGCGCCGGATCGTTCGTCCACTCCGTCAGCCATCGACGACCCGCATAGTACGCATCAAGGTCCACACCCGGCCGCACGAGCGGCTCGTCGAGCTTCGTGTTGATCCGGATCTGCTCGTACCGACCGTGACGGTCGTACTCGAGGATGTGCCCCCGGTTGACCACGGTGTCGGTGCCCATGTCGTACCGCCACTCGACCTCGGTGTCGACGAGCGCGGCGTGCCAATCGGGGTGCTCGTACTCCAGTGCGAGGGCCGCGGCGAGCCCGTCGACGAGGGTCGAGTCACCGCCGACGGCCTCGTTGTGGATGCAGTGCAGCATCTGGATCCCCGGCACCGGCCGCCGGTACGGCTCGTCGCTGTGCGCCCGGAGCTCGTACGACGTATACGCCAGATCAGTGGGTGACGGCTTGGCCTCGACGTCGAACACCCATCCGAAGTTCTGCCCGACGATGTATCCGAGGCGATCGGCGACCCGCGCGACCGTTCCGACCTCGGCGGGCGTGTTGCGGAACACGACGTACCCGTGCCGGAAGAACTGTGTGAGGCACTCGACGAGAGCGTCGACATCCTCGTGATCCGGATCGAACGTGATGCCGCGCCAGTCGACGTACGGGAACTCGTCGAGCGGTGCCGCCCACGGTTCCGGTGCCGGTGGTTCCTCGAGGTCGGCACTCCAGCCGAGAGCCCGCTCGATCGAGGCGAGGTCGAGACCCGCACGATGGCCGTCGGTGAACGACACCTGCAGCATCGACCCGACGATCTCGCACGCGGTCGCGCCGATGTCGGCGGCCAGGTCGAGCGGTGTGAACAATCGCTGCCGGTTGGTGGGCTCGATCTGACCGTGCTCGGTCGATCGCTCGCGCAGCCAGTGCGGGTGCAGCACGGCCAGAGCATCACCAGAGGTGAGGATCACGCGACCGTCCAGCAACCGCACGGTTGCGGCTGCCACATCCACAGGTGCCATCTCCGCCAGGCTCACACTGCCATCCTGACGAACTCGTGCAACTCAGAACACCATTCATTCGTACGGGATGGCATAACCTCACGTCATGCATCGGAGTCGGGCGTGAGACCCATCGTCCAGCGCGTCGATCGACTCCAACGATTGGCCGTGTTCGAAGCCGCGGCGCGACTCGGCAGCTTCACCCGGGCCGGTCAGGAACTCGGAATGACACAACCCGCCGTCACACGACAGATTCGTGCCCTCGAGCGGTCGCTCGACATCGAACTCTTCACCCGAACCTCCAACCGCAGTGAGCTCACCGAGTTGGGCGCACGGCTCCGCGACACCGTCGTCGCAGGTTTCGGGGAGATCGAGTCGGGTCTCGCCGAGTTGGCCGACCATGCCGGAAACTTCGTCCTGGCAGCCCACCCGGGCATCGCCCAACTGATGCTGATGCCTCGCCTCGAACAACTCAACGACGTCCTCGGCGACCTGGACCTGAGACTGTGGCTGTTCGACCGCGATCGGGAACTCCTCGAGGGCGCGTTCGACGCCGCGATCAGGGTCGGCGCCGGCGACTTCCCAGGTCTCGACTCGTGGCTGCTGTTCCCTGAGGTGGTCGTGCCGGTCGCCTCACCGTCGGTCGCTGCCGAGTTCGGTCTCTCCGAATCGAGCACCGCCAGCGAGGTCTACGCGGCACCCCTCGTGCACATGGACGACGGCGACATGCCGTGGATGACCTGGTCGGGCTGGCTCGCCAACTTCGGGATCACGCTGCGCCGGTCACCGGGCCGAGTGCTGTTCCACAACTATCCGATGGTGATGCAACGAGCACTGCTCGGACACGGTGTTGCGCTCGGCTGGCGGCCGCTGATCGACGAATACATCGACGGTGGCGCACTCGTGGTCGTCGGACCTCGAGCCCGATCTTCGAGGGGCTACTTCATCACGTGGCCGGCGGGCGGCCCGAGCCCCGCGGTTCAGTCGCTCATCGACTGGTTGGCGACGGATCCGACGTGATCCGACGCAGTCAGACAGCGGCGGGAACGCTCGCCCGTTCCGCGTTGGCACGGATCGCTGAGACCATCTCGGCGTGGCGCGTGTGCGGAAGGTCGTGACCCATGTCGTTGAACATCAGCAGCCGCGAACCCGGGATCGCCTCGGCGGTCGCGATACCGCCCGACGGCCGGACCAACGTGTCGACCAGGCCGTGGATGACGAGCGCCGGCACCTCCAGTTGCCGGAGCTGCTCGGTTCGATCGCCGCTCGCGATGATCGCCGCCAGCTGGCGCGCCGTGCCGTCTGGCCGATAGCTGCGATCGAACGAGGCCTGAGCCAGTTCGCGGAACTCGTGCTCGTCGAACGTCGGACCGCAGATATCGGCGAACAGTTCGATGCCCTGCTCGATTGCGGTGTCAGGTGTCGGCTCCGGGCGGCGCAACGACTTGCGCATGATCTTCGGACTCGGCTGGCCGACGCGCCGATTCCCCGTCGTCGACATGACCGACACCAGGCTGGCGACACGTTCGGGGAAGCTGATCGCCGCCTGCTGGCCGATCATGCCGCCCATCGACATCCCCACGACGTGAGCACGGTCGACGTCGAGCGCATCGAGCAGACCGACCGCGTCGGCAGCCATGTCCTGCAGCAGGTACGCAGACGGCAAGGATCGCCGGAACGCGACCGCCCTCAACAGCTGACCACGCGTCGGCGGCTCGGCAGTGACCTCGGTCGACAGACCGATGTCGCGGTTGTCGAACCGGATCACACGGAAGCCGTCGTCGACGAAACGCTCGACGAGCGCTTGCGGCCAGTCGACGAGCTGGCCACCGAGTCCCATCACGAGCAGCAGCGGATCGCCGACACCTTGCTCCTCGTACTCGATCGTGATGCCGTTCGCCTGAACCGAAGCCATCGGCCCAAGGCTACGGACAGACAGCCCTCCTCGTACCATGGCGCACATGTCGTCCTTGCCGGTCCTCGACATCGGCCCGTTCCTCGCCGACGAGTCGACCGACGCCGCGGCGAGTTTCGTCGAGCAGTTGCGAGACACCCTGCACGGTCCGGGCTTCTGCTACCTCGTGGGGTACGGCGTCGACCCCGACCGCGAAGCAGCGGTCATGGATGTCGCCCGCGAGTTCTTCGTGCAGCCCGACGAAGTCCGAATGCAGATCGTCAACACCAACACCCCCCACTTCCGGGGCTACACACGGCTCGGGATGGAACACACCAACGGTGTCAGCGACTGGCGCGACCAGATCGACATCGGGCCCGAGCACGAGCCCGTCGATCCTGGACCCGACGGCCCTGCATGGCTCCGGGTCCGCGGCCCGAACCAATGGCCCGAGTCGGTGCCGACGATGGAACCGACGGTGACGTCCTGGATGGACGCGATGGCCACGGTCGGTGCAGCGGTGCTCCGTGCGATCGCGATCGCACTGGGCCAACCCGCCGACTTCTTCGTTCGAGGCCACGACGCCGCACCCCGAGGTGCTCGTGAAGATCATCCGGTATCCGGCCCAGACCGGACGGACCGATACGGGGCAGGGCGTCGGCCTGCACAACGACTCGGGGCTCCTCTCGTTCATCATGCAGGACTCGGTCGGTGGGCTGCAGGTACAGATCGACGATGAGCTGGTCGATGCGACACCCATGCCGGGTGCCCTGGTCCTGAACCTCGGCGAGATGCTCCAGATCGCGACGAACGGGTATCTCCGGGCAACGAAGCACCGGGTCGTGAGCCCGCCCGCAGGCCGGGAACGCATCTCGGTGGCCTACTTCTACAACCCGGCGATGGAGGCCACGTTCGGTGAGATCCCCCTGCCCACCGCCCTCGCCGCGCAAGCCCGCGGCGCGACCAACGACCGTCCCGGCGACGTCATCTTCCCCAACTACGGCGACAACTGGCTCAAGTTCCGCGTCCGATCCCACCCCGATGTGGCTGCGATTCACCACGCCGATCTGATCGGTCGGTACGACTGACCTCCGGCCCGTTCGCATGCGCCACGCCGATCGGGGTCCGATGACGTACTCGGGGTCCGATACGGTGAGCAACGCTTATGGGACTGTTCAAGAAGCGTGCGACCGACCCCGCCGAGATCGAGCGCCTCAAGGCCGAGATCGCATCGATGGGTGCTCGTCTCAGTGCCTCCGAGGCGGCGAAGAACGAGCTGGACGGCACCGTGCGCGGGCTGGCCACTCGCCTCGACACATCGACGCCTCCTCCTCCGGCACCACCGCCTCCGGCACCACCGCCCCCGGCACCTCGCGCGCCGGGCACGTCCGAGATCGACCGGCTCAGCGCCAAGATCGAGCGGCTGTCAACGCAGGTCGATCAGGCACCAGCGGCAACGATCGACCTCGAACGGGTCGAGCAACTCGCCGAGCAGATCGAGGGCCTCACGGCTCGGGTCGACGAAACGCCGGGAACTACCGGCGACCCGGCACAGATCGATCGCCTCACCTCACAGATGCAGCGGATCGCTGAACGGATCGACGAGATCGATCAGCGGATCACGTCGATCTCGACCGAACTGGCCAACCAGATCAACGAGCTCAGCGGCGAGATCGACGGCGCCGACGAGCGGGCCCCCACCGGGGCGATCGTCGACGAGTTGCGCGATGCCCAGACACGGCTCGCAGGCGAACAGGCGCGCTACCAGATCTCGTTCCGACAGGACCTCGCCGAACTCGCCGACCGTCTCAAGCGCACCTGACGGCCGGCCAACCGCTGGTCAGCCGTTGCTGTCGAGCTCTTCGGCGAGTTGCGCGATCAGCTCGCCGACCATGTCGAGTTTCTCCTCGTAGCCGGCAAGATCGCCTTCACGCAGGAGATCCTGCGCCTCGAGGTACAGCCGCTCGGCCTCGGCCGCCAGCAGCGCCGGAGTGTCGGTGCTCGGCGACGGATCCGGCTCTTCGGTGCTGCCGTCGTCGACCGGCGCCGTCGGGTCGACATCGTCGTCGCCGGCTTCTGCGACACGGTCGCCGATCTCGGCGTCGAAGCCCGGGAACAGCCGTGCCAGTGCGGATTCGAGATCGGTGTCCAGGACTGCGCCGTTGTCGTGAGAGACGATCACGAACCGGTACTCGGCGACGTCCGCGACGACGTACACCGGCCGGATGTAGATGAGACCGTCGGCGACCGGGATCAGCTGGAGGTCACCGAACTTGACCTGGGTCCCCGTCTCCTGGTTGGCCTGCAGGCTGAGCTCGGGACTGATGTCCTGTTCGGACTCGGCCTGGTCGGCGACCAGGAGCGGGCCGTCGGGGAGCGGTTCCTCGACGACGTAGCTGATCAGCTCACCGTACGAATCGGGGTCGCTCGATGCAGTCATGTATGCCTGCAGCCGCGTTCGGCTGTCGTCGGTCGAGAAACGGACGAAGGGCCGCAGGATCACGAACTGCTCCTCGCCCGTGACGCCGTTGCGGAATCGCGTGTAGTACGGGATGAAGCGTTCGGTCGACGATTCGCTCGCGAACTCGGTCTGCTGATCGAGAGGGTCGACCGGAGCGTTCACCCTGGTCGTGCCCTCCTGGCGGTCGACGGACGGCGCCTGTGCAACCGACCAGGCACCGATCCGCTGGAAGAAGTTCTCGGGCGCGACCTGGTACTTGGAGTACAGCTCGGTCTGGACCCGGAAGAGATCTTCCGGGAAGCGCAGGTGCTCGGCGAGATCGGAGGGCATGTCTTCGAACGCGGTGAACAGGTCGGGGAACGCCGACTGCCACGCTTGCACGATCGGATCATCCGGATCGACGACGTAGAACGTGACGTCACCGGTGTACGCATCGACGACGGCCTTCACACTGTTGCGGATGTAGTTCGAGTTGGTCGACAGCCCGGTCTGGTTGCTCAGCTGCACGTTGCCGATCCGCTGCCCGTACGGGTACCGGGAAGTCGACGTGTACGCGTCGATGACCCACTGCACACCACCGTCGACGACCACGGGATACGGGTCGCCGTCGTAGTCGAGGAACGGAGCGAGCTTCTGCACCCGGTCCTGGACCGACCTCACCCAGAGCAGCTGCGAGTCGCTGTTGACGGCGCCCGATCCGATGACGTTGTAGTCGAGGAACGCCAAGGCGAATGCGGAGCGTCGCATGAAACCCTTCAGCTCGACGCCGGAGCTGCCGTCGTAGACCACCGGTTCACCGCACGGCGATTCGGTCACGTCGGTCCGGGTGATCGCGTAGCCGCTCATCTCCGGGCTGAAGTACAGCTCGGGTCGGTCGAGATCGACTTCGAGGTAGTCGGGACGGTCGCGGTCGGTGACGCGTCCGACCGGTGCCGTCACCAACCCGCAGCCACGCGTGCTCACGAGGTGCTCACCCTGCCAGCTCTTGTTCGCGATGCTGCCGAGATCGAGCTCGCGTGCCGTGATCAACACCTGCTGGGGCTCCGGGTCGCCGTCGATCGGGTAGCGGTCGACGTCGAGGTCGGCAATCTGGAGGCCGGTGAGATCGCCGCGGTCGCGCGAGAACCGCGACAGCATCTGGGTGGGGTTGAGCAGACGCACGTTCTTGATCGGTTCGAGGTCACCGACGACCTCGGGCGCAGTCAATCGGTCGAACGACACCGTCTCGGTCACCACGTCGTCGATATCCATCGCCGCACGGGTCGCCTCGACGTTGCGGTCGATGTAGACGGCCTCCCGTTCTTCCTGGTTCGGGCGCACGATCAGCGACTGCACGATCGCCGGGTACACGAGCCCGCCCACGATCAGGACCACCAGCCAGAGGCCCGACGCGACGAGCGGGAGCCGCCAACGATCGGTCCGGATGGTGCTGAGGTACAGCACCGCCGTGAGCAGCGCGATCAACACCAGGAGCATCATGGCGGGGAGCTGTGCGTTGACGACGGTGTAGGTGGCGCCCTGCACGAAGCCACGACGCTCGTTCGTGAGCTCGTACCGCGTGACCCAGTAGTCGGCCGCCTTGACGGCGGCGAGCACCGCCAGCAGCACGGCGATGTGGACCTTGGTCGACGCCCGCACCGTGGGCACCGACGACGTGAACAGCACACCACCGTTGAGCAGGTGCGCGGCGATCGTCAGGAGCAGGACGATCACCAGTGCTGCGAACAACCAGTCGATCGAGAACGTGATGAACGGCAACTCGAACACGTAGAAGCCGACGTCGACACCGAACTGTGCGTCGTCGACACCGAAGGACTTGCTGTTGCGGAACAGCAGCCACTCCTGCCACTGCGACACCGCCGGCAGGGCCAGCATGAACGACAGCACGAGCGCCGTGCCGTAGCGGACGAGCCGCAGGCGATGGCCGAACACCTCGTGGAACCGCTCGACGTACGGGTGCACATTGGCCGGGAACGAGGTGGGCGCGGTGCGGTCGGCGATCACGAGGTTCACGATCGCGAGCACGGCGAACACGACGAAGAAGATGATGAACAGCGACACCTTGGCCCACAGCTGCCCCCAGAACACATCACTGCGTCCGAGGGCATCGTGCCAGAGCGCATCGACGTAGAAGCTCGCGATCGCACGCCCGAACACAATGACCACGAAGACCAGGAGTCCGAGGGCGATCAGGACAGCTCGCCCGGAGATTCGGGACAGGAGTCGGGGCCGGGGGAGGTCTGATTCGCGCCGCATCTGGCGCCGAGGCTACTGCCGGACGGGCACGGTGAGGCAGCAGCAGCCAGTGTGAGCAGGCGCACTCACGTGACCCGTCGGGAACTCGTCACCTGCGGCAACCTCGCCAGCGAGCGAGTTGTCCTCGCAGTCGGGGCAGGTCGGCTGGGAGGGGTCGATCGACCACGTCAGCGGAGTGCCGGGCTTGACCCCGATGGCGAGCCCGCCACCATGTGCGAATCGGAACGCATCGTCGAGTTGATCGTCGATGTGCTGCGTCTTCCACTCACGGTAGACGGCACGCACGCGCTCGGTGACGTCCTCGTTGTCGCCGCCACCGTCGGCGATGGCACGCTCCAGGCGTTGACGGAGAGGAGCGACGAGATCGTCGCCGACCACCGAGTGTGCCCGGTCCAGGGCGCCGCGCCGAAGCGTCGTCCGCAATGTCTTCGTGTCGTTCTTGCCGGCCTCCGCCGCACCGGCGACGGCAGCCTCCAGCAGGTCATCGGCCAGCGCATCGACGTACGTCTGGACGTGGGAATCGACCTCGTCCACCAACTCATCGAGCTGCATGACGGGATCGTTCCGGCGGAGCAGGTCGAGCACGCCGTTCTGCTCGTCGGCCAGTACCCGCTTGAGCTTGCGTGCTGCCGAGACGATCAGGGGCACCAACGCTTCGTCGTGGCGCGAGAACGGTGTCGCGACGGGCTCCGCCGACGCTTCGTCGACCGCGGCCGACGAGTTGTCGACCGGTACTGCATGTTCCGTCGCCTCGTCGCTCGTCTCAGGTGTCTCGCTCCGGAGCCGTTCGAAGATGCCGTTGACATCGGGCCGATCGTCGGGACCCGACGCCGCGTCGTCGGGCGCACCGTCGGAGCCGTCGGGCCGGTCGCGGAACAATGACACCACGTTGGCATCCCGTACCGGCTTCGCCGGTTCGTCGGTCACTTCATCGCCAGACGCTTCGTCGCCAGACGCTTCGTCGCCGGCCTCACCGTCGGTTGCCTCGGCTTCGTCGAGACCGCCGTCGTCCTCGGAAACCGAACCATCCGACACGTCCGTCGCCACGTCACCCGTCGCGACATCACCGGTGCCTACATCGGCGGTCTCGGAATCGTCGATTGCGTCGCTGGGCATCTCGATCGGCCCGTTGTCGTCCATCGGCGATTCGAACGCTTCGTCGTCCTGGCCATCCGATCGGCCAACCTCTGCAGGGCGGGCACCAGAGTGTGAATCGGCCGACGAGGGCGTCGATCGTGACGACGGTCGATCGAGATCGCCGGCCGGCACCATCAGCGGTAGCGGCCCGGTCGTCGGCGAGAAGTTGACCAGTTCGTCCGGTCCGTCGATCGACTGGAGTTCGGAGGTGACATCCACCGCGACGAGGCGTGCCCGCTCGAAGACCTGCAGGAGCCGGTCACGCCCATGGACGAGATCTTCGATCTGCTGCCGGGCCAGCTTGGTGCGACGCTCGAGATCGGAGAGCACACGCTCGCGATACGCACGAGCCTCGTTGACCATCTCACGGCCCTGCTGTTTGGCCAGCGCCACCTCGGCTTCGGCGTCCGACGATGCATCGTGTCGCTTGCGAGCGACTTCGACCTCGGACTCCTGGCGGAGCCGGTTGACCTCGTCGTTGGCGTCACCGATGACCTTCGCGGCTGCCTCCTCGGCCCGGATCTTGATCTGCGATGCCGACTCACGCGCCGTCTGCAACACGCGAAGCGTTTCCTCGCCCAGGATCGCGGCGACGGTCTCTTCGTCGAGCTCCGGGGCCGGGGCGACCTCCGCCTCGGCGGTACGGAGCAGCGCTTCGAGCTGTCGCTCGCGTTCCTGCAGACGGCCGAGCTCAGCGGCCACCGACGTCAGGAACGCACGTACCTCGTCCTGGCTGAAGCCGCGGTCCGGCGACGTCGAGAAGCCGGCCTCCGCCACGGACGCGGGCGACGAAGGGTCTGGTCTCGACAGCGAGGCAGCCATGCGACGAGCGTAAACCGCCTGAGGCCGCAGTTGGCGGCAATCGCTCGGTCAGTTGCTCCTGGCGAGCACTTCTCTCGTCGGCAGCGGGTCGCCGCCGAGCGTTTCCAGGGCCTCGAGCGCCTCATCGAGTGTCGCCACGGTGACGATCACGAGGTCGTCGCCGCCCGCGAGTCGGGCTGCCTCGATGTCGGCCTCGCCCTGGGCCGTCGGCACGATGAACACCTCGACACCCGCCTGTGCGACCGCGCTCGCCTTCTGACGCAGCCCGCCGATCGGGCCGACCGTGCCGTCGAGTTCGATCGTGCCGGTGACGGCGACGCTGCGACCTCCCGTCAACTCTCCGGACGTCAGCTCGTCGATGAGCGTCAGGGTGAACGCCAGGCCCGCCGACGGTCCGCCGATCGAACCGGTGTCGATGTCGAGTTCGAACGGCAGATCGACCCGGCGGGTGTCGAATGGGAAGAATCCGACGATCGTCCGATCCGGCTCGGTCGGCGAGACGGTGAGCTCTACCTCGACATCGAGCTCCCCCTGCTCGGGCCGGTCGACCCGCATCGACACCACGTCGCCTGCCTCCAGACCGGCAAGAAGTCGGGTGAGATCCTCGACGCCGTCGATCTCCTCGCCCTCGACCTCCAGGATCCGGTCGCCCGGATCGAGCACGTCGTCGGACGGGCTCCAGGTGATGCACTCGGTTCCGTCTTCGTCGGGTTCGAGACACACCATGTCCTGGATCAGCACATCTCCGTCGGCCAGACTCACGTCGAATCCGACCCGCTGGAGCGCCACGAACTGTGCCACCTGCTCGGATGAACGCATCGATTCCAGCGCGAACCGACGCCGTTGCTGCGGGGTCTGGACCCCGAACTTCTCCTCATTGGTCAGGAACTGGATCGCCGGCTCATTCCGGCCGGCAAACCACGACAGCACCGACTGCGAGGGCTCGGTGACCGTGACGAAGTAGACGTCCCCCGCCGGCGGAAACTGTTCGGCAAGACCGCCGAGATCGCCGAAAACGATCCGGTCGTCGACCGGCTGAGCCGATGCCGGGGTCCGAGCGAACGGCGTGCCCTGCTCCTGGCCCAGACGCTGGTTCTCCTTCGATGCGACCCAGTCCGACGGCAGGACCGCCGCCACAACGATGAGCATGAGCACGAGCAACGACGCGACGACGACCGGGATGGCCCACCAACGGTGTGAGCTGGACGGCAGCACCAGTCCCAGGCGATCGGCCGCTTCCGACGATGTCTCCAACCGCGACGACGGCCCCGACGTGCCGTCGGTCGGCGGTAGTGTCGATGTCCGCGTGTCGGTCACTCTTGCGCTCTCTGTTGATGGACTCACGATCAGAGCCGCGTTCATCGCCGGCTTGGCGATCGTTGCGCTGCTGCTGACCGGGTGGCGTAAGCCTGCCAGAGCCGAGCCGCAAACACCACGCGCCACGCTCTCGCGTCAGCGGTCCGGCCTCGTGGTCGACCACCTCGACACCCCGCAATACCGGCGGCCCGGCGTGGTCCGCCGCGTTCTGGCCCTCTTGGCGAGCGGCGGTATCGGGGTGCTGACCGGGGTCCTCGCGGCGATCCTGACCTCGTTCGCGGTCGCTATCGCCGTCATCTGGCTGACGAACCTCCTCCAACAATGACAAGACGCGATCGGCGAACCGCGGCAGTGCTGGCCGGGCATCGCGGCGACGCGTCGGTGGCCGAGCGGCTCCTGGTCGATCCCGAGGGTTCGGTCCGGGTCGCCGCCCTGTCGGCACTCGACCGCATCGGTGTCCTGACCAATCGACAGATCAGGTCGGCGTTCGACGATGTCGACCGATCAGTTCGACACCGAGCCGCCGAACTCGCCGCAGCTCGATCCGGACTCGACCTCACGCTGCTGCTCGCCGACGACGACCCGACGGTCGTCGAGGTCGCAGCGTGGGCCTGCGGCGAGCAGGAGGCGGTCAGCGACGACGCGCTCGCCGCGCTCATCGACCTGACCACCGACGCATCGGATCAACTGGTCCGCGAAGCAGGCGCCGCCGCGCTCGGCGCGATCGGCGATGAGCGCGGTCTGCCGGCAATCCTCACCGCGTGCGCCGACAAGCCACACGTTCGTCGACGCGCCGTCCTCGCGCTCGCTCCCTTCGTGGGCGACGACGTCGAGGCAGCGATCGATCGAGCGCTGGAAGACCGCGACTGGCAGGTCCGCCAAGCAGCCGAGGACCTTCGGCGCGCCGCCGGAACGGTCGACCTCACCTGACCGCTGCAGGCACCGCCGGCCGACGCCGATCCCGGCCGAGCCGACGGTTCGCCGTCAGATGGTGTAGCGGTACAGATTGGTCTCGTACGGCTCGAAACCCAGGCGCACGTACAGCCGGTTGGCGGCCTCGCGTGACGACCGGCTCGTCAGGCTGACGTTCTTCGCCCCCCGATGGCCGGCCTCCGCAATCGCAGCACGATTGAGCGCTTCACCGACGCCGTGCCCACGCGCCTCGGCGCCCACGACCACGTCTTCGATCCAGGCCTTCAGTCCGGTCGGGATCCGGTAGAACGCCAACGTCAGACTGCCGACGATCCGGCCATCGACCCTGGCCAGGTAGAGCACCGAGTCAGGCGAGTCGACGATTGCCCCGAGCTGCACGGCGTCGGGCGGCGGGGAGGACGAGGAGAGCTGTGGGATCAATTCCGCGAAGGCGGCGACCAACTCCTCGTCGACACGATCGGCTGGACGGATGTCAAGGCTCACGAACAACGAAGCTAGCCCTCACGGACTCGACCGACAGCCCCGTCAAATGAGATGGTGGAGACGATGGCGCAGGCACGCGACAAACGGCGACAGCGAGCCAGACAGCGGCGACCGGCGCCGACCGGACCGTCACCGGTTGTGAAGCGGCGCACCACCCGCTTGCGGCGGCTCGTGATCGCGTTTCTCGTCATCGTCGCCGTGGCCGGCATCCTGGCCGTCGCCGACCCGGGCGACGGCGAGGGCGCCCCGCTGCCACCTGGAATCACGGCGGAAGCTGCCAGGTAGGATCGGTTCGGCATGGATCATGTCCGCTGGATCGCCGACGACGTCACGCTCACGAACCCGGTCATCGTCGCCGCCTTCACCGGGTGGAATGACGCCGGAGACGCGGCATCCACGGCGGTGCGCACCATGATCGAGACCAGCGGGGCGGTGCCGATGGCAGAGATCGACCCCGAGCCGTTCACCGATTTCGCCACGGTCCGGCCACATGTTGCGCTCGATGCCGACCGCAACCGGTCGATCGTCTGGCCGACCGTCGGAGTGTGGGGGGCGTCCCTCCCCGGGAGCGACGTGGTACTCGTGCTCGGGCCCGAGCCCGCGCTCCGCTGGCGCACCTTCTGCGAGCAGATCATCACGATCGCTCATCGTGTGGGGGCTCCGATGGGCTTCACCCTCGGAGCGTTGCTCGCCGACGTACCGCACACCCGCCGCACCCAGATCATCGGCACAGCCACCGACTCCGACCTGGTCGAGCGATTCGACCTCGAACGCTCGCGGTACGAAGGCCCGACCGGCATCGTCGGCGTGTTGCACGACGCGCTTCTCGCGAAGCGGCCTTCCGACGGCATCGCTCTGGGCGGCGGTGCCCGGCTACGCCTCGCAGCTGCCGTCACCGCGGGCTGCGTTCGCCGTGCTCGATCGTCTGTGCACGATGATGGGGACACCGGCGCCGGTGTCGGCGATCGCCGAACAGATCGCGGACTACGACGCCCAGATCGATGCGCTGATCGCCGACGACGACGATCTCGTCACGTACGTCCGCCGCCTCGAATCGATGGTCGACGAGATCTCCGACGACGACGAGCACGTCGCCGAGGCAGACATCGACGACACCGATCCCGAGCAACTGGCGGCCGAGGTCGAGCAGTTCCTCCGCGAACACGACAGCGACGGCTGACAGCAGGCCGACAGGACCGGCACGGCCGTCAGCCGATCGACGTCAGGTTCGCCACACCTGGTTGCGGGGCCTGTCGAACGCCGTCGGTACGTCCTCACCGTTGATCGCCGCGAACGCCATCGGTGCCCACCAACTCGCACCGGCGGTCGCCTCCGGCAACGAGGTGGGGCCGAACCAGCCGACATCGGACGTCTCGAGCGGATGCGGCTCGAGTTCACCTCCGGTCGCGCGGCAGTGGAACAACAGCATGTACATCCCGAATCGCGAGAAGCCCATACGTTGACCGTCGATCACCGACAGCAGACGCACCGGTTCACAGGAGATCCCCGTCTCCTCGGACACCTCCTTCACGGCGACCTCGGAGGGCGAGTAGCCGACATCGGCCCAACCCGTCGGGTACAGCCAGATGCCCGAATCGGCGCGCTGCACGAGCAGGATCTCACCATCGTCATTGCCGACGACCGCGCCGATGGCCACCTTCGGAGTGACGTAGCCCGGCACGCCTTCACCCACATTCTGGAGCCACTCCTGCACGAAATGGTCCGTTTCGCGCTCCACCTCGGTGGCGTTCTCGAGTTCTTCCGCGGCGGCGCGAATGTCGGCCGCAACGTGCAACACCTCCTCGTACCGCTCCTGTTCGTAGAGGTTCTCGGTGAACGCCAGCCCGGTACGAGCGATCCCTGCGAGCGAGGCGCTCCAGCACGCGAGGTCTCGAGCTTCTGGCTGACCGGACGACTCGCTCACGCCCCCGAAGCTAGTTCGCCGGCCCGGCCGGCGGTCGACGGTGCGATCCGGCTCAGCCGATGGCGTGCAACACCGCGCGCTCGACCTCGGCCCGGTGGAAGGCGTCGGTGATGAGCTCCCCCGACCAGCTCCGAACGTAGAACGTGTCGATGACCTCGGAGCCGACGGTCTGCACCGTGGCGTGCCGGATGTCGAGCCCGACCTCGGCGAGCGCCTTGGTGATGCGATACAGGATCCCGATGCGCGTCTCGCACCGCACCTCGATCACCGTGGCATCCGACGACGCCCCATCCGCAAACTTCACGCTCGGCGGGGCGGGCGTGGCCGCTTGTACGGCACGGCGCCGGCGGTAGGTGCGTGCACGCTCGGCGAGGCGGGACTCGATCGCCAATCGCCCGTCCAGCGCACGTTCGAGATCGGCGACGACCGGCGGCCAGTCGATGCCGGCCGGGGACACGTGGACCCGGAACTCCGATGCGCCCATGCTCACACGTCCGAGCTGAGGTTCGTCGGAGTGGGCGCGTGCCGTCGCCACGTCGAGGCCGTGCAGTGAGACGACACCCGCGATCCGGCTGAACATGCCGGGCTCGTCTCGATAGACGATCGTCAAACGATCATCGTCGATCCGAACGTGATGCTTGCCGGTGGCCATCGACTCCAGCGTCTCGCCGTCCGGAAAGAGCGTCCAGGTCGCGTCCGCCACGTCGCCACCGCCGAGCACGTGCTCGACGCGGGCGACCAACTCGTCGACGAGCGCCTTCTTCCACGCGCCCCACGCCGACGGACCGGTGGCGATCGAGTCGGCCTCGGTGAGCCGATGCAGCAGCTCGAGCCGTTCAGGTGTGCGGACGGCGTCGGCGACGGCGCTGATCGTCACCGGATCGGAGAGATCACGCCGAACAGCGACATCGGGCAGCAGCAGGTGATGCTCGACCATGGCGACGAGCGTGTCGACGTCGACCTCCGCGAGACCGAGCTTCGGGCCGAGCTTGCGCACGATCGCCATCCCGACCTCGGTGTGGTCACCCGGGTACCCCTTGCCGATGTCGTGGAACAACGCCCCGAGCACGAGAAGGTCCGGACGTGCGACCCCGTCAGCCAGCTCGGAGGCGTTGGCCGCGGCCTCCCACAGGTGACGATCGACGGTGAATCGGTGGTAGGCGTTCCGCTGTGGCCGCGAGCGCACGGGCTCCCATTCCGGCAGCATGCGCGTGATCAGACCCCGCTGGTCGAACGCCTCGATCACCGGGATCGACCGGTGTCCCTCGAGCAGGAACGCGACCAGCTTGTCGACCGCTCCGGCGGGCCATGGCACCGGCCACGGCGGAACCGTCTCGGCGAGTCGATCGAGCGAGCGGCGCCCGATCCGAGCGCCGTGGCGAGCTGCAGCGGTTGCGATCCGCAACATGTAGGTCGGATCGACCGCTGGGTTCGCGTCGATGGCGAGCTCCATCTCGCCATCGAGCAACATCACGCCAGGGGCGACCTCTTTCGGGCTCCCGCCGGTCGGCTTGTCCACTCGCCCCCAGGCTTCGTCGGAGATCCACGCGACCGTGCGGGCCGCCGCCGCGATCTCGGCCATCAACGCATCGGCCGACGGCATACCGGCCGCATCTGCCGCGGCATCCTGGTCCTCCAACCGTAACGTGTCACCGGGTCTGCCGGTCGCGCGATGCAACGCCACCCTCGCGTTCAGGAGCACGTCGTAGCACTCGTTGAGGGCGTGGTTGTCCTCTGCGGACAGCACGAGATTCCCGCACTCCGCCCACCACATCGACTGAGCGTCACGGATCCCACCGTGGCCGTCCTTGAGGTCGGGCTCGAGCGTGTAGGCCACGTCGCCGGCACTGGTCTGACGTTCACGGACACGGTCCCGAAGCTCGGAGAGCCAGCGCTTCTTGCGCTTCGTCCAGTTCGTCCGGCCCGATTCGACGATGACGTCTCCGAGCTTTCGGTTGCCGGCCAGCGGGCGGGCGGTGAGTACCGCGGTCGCCGTGTCGAGATCGGTCTTGGCGAGCGCAAGGTGCTCCTCGACCGACCGGACGGCATGCCCCAGCTTCTGGCCTCGGTCCCAGATCGGGTACCAGATCGCCGAGGCCACCTCCTCGATTCGATCCGGCTTGGATTCGTGCACCAGCACGAGGTCGATGTCGCTGTGCGGCGAGAGCTCGGCCCGGCCGTATCCGCCGACGGCGACGATGGCGAACTCCGGCGAACTCGGATGCTCGGCGCGCGCCCGATCGGCGAGGGCCGCGATCCAAGCATCGGTCGCCGCCGCGAGTCGGTGGCAGTACTCTCGTCCACCGACCGACGTGTCGTCGACAGCGGCGAGACGGCGATCGTAGGCATCGACCACCGCCGCCTCGGTCGTCGTGCTGGGGGAAGTCACAGGATCAAGATAATCCCGGCTCAGCGGAGGCCCTCATCTCTCCGACGCGCGAGCACCGTCATGGCCTTCCATGCGCCCCACCTGAGTCCGGGTTCGTGCAGTGCCCCGTCGATGTCCGACCAGGTGGTGGGCTCGAGCTGGAACTCGTCGCCGGCGGAACTCATCGGCGTGGCGGGTGGAGGGTGCACGCCACGCTCCCGAAGGAACGCTGCAACGGGTGAGGTGGCTACCCGGAACACGGACAGTGGCGTGGTGCGCTGCAGATCGACATCGGTCGCCAGGAGCTCTGCCAAGTGCGCCAATGCGAGGTCGGCGGCACCCTCGACCGTTCGATCGAGCTCGTCGGCGACGTCGGCCGGATCGACACCGCCATGGGCACACGCTCGCATCGCAACCCGTCGCAACCATCCGGGGACTACACGCCGTGCCGTTGCAAGCGAGCGCGGCGGGTGGTTCGTCGAGTTGAACGTCACCAGCCACCACACTCTTCTATCGTGAACGGCGTGCGCACCCTCTCGACCCGATCACGGTGCACGAACGCGCTGAGGCGGGCCGGTGCGGTCATCGCCGTCGTCGTCGTCGCCGTCGCCTGTACCGGGGGCGACGTCGACACCGCCACATCGACGACTGCGTCGACCCAGACCACCACGACCACGATCGTGCGAGAGGACGACGGCACGCTCGTGATCGGCGTCTACCTGCCGGTGACCGGAGTCGGCTCAGAGCTCGGTCAGCCGATGATCGCTGCGGTCGACGAGGCAGTCCGACTGATCAACGAGGCAGGAGGGGTACTCGGCAAGGAAGTCGTCACGGTCGAGGCCGACGAGGGGGCAGGCACCGGACCGGGAGAACTCCTCGCAGCGGGCGTCGACGCGATCGTCGGCCCGGCCTCGTCGCTGACCGCTCTGTCGCAGCTGGCTCCGGCGCTCGATCCGTTGACCGGGGTGGTCGTCTGTTCCCCGTCTGCGACCGCACTCGCACTCGACGACTACCCCGACAACACGTTCCTGTTCCGAACCGCGCCGAGCGACTCCCTGCTGATGGCGGCCATGGCGCGTCAGGTACAGCGAACCGGTGCGCGGTCGGTCGCGGTTGGCTACCTCGACGACCCGTACGGCCGCGGACTGAACGACGCGTTCAGGACCGAGATCGAGGCTCTCCGCATCCCGGTTCTGACCGAGGTCGGATTCAGCGGCGACGAGGCCGACCTGACCAGCCTGGCCGACGATCTCCTCGAGGTCGACCCCGGCGTCATCGTCGTGCTCGGCGACAGCGACGACGGAGGTCGACTGCTCGCTGCACTCGACGAGGCCGAAGCGACTTCGCCCCAGGTGATCGTGAACGATGCAATTCGGGCGCGCGGCAGACGATCCAGGCGCTGTCACCAGGCCTCCGCGAGCGCCTGACCGGTGTCGCCGCATTGGCGAGTGGCATCGGGGAGGACCCGCCGGAGGGGTTCTTCGCCCCCCACGCAGCCGACTGCGTGAACCTGATCGCGCTCTCGGTCGTCGTGGCCGACTCGGATGCACCTCGCATCTTTCGTACGAACGTGGCCAGTGTCAGTGCTGACGGCCGAACCTGCGGCGCGTTCGAGACCTGCGCAGTCCTGCTCGAACAGGGATTGAACATCGACTACGACGGTGCGTCGGGAAGCGCCGAACTGGCGAACACGACCGGCGATCCCGTTCAGGCCCGCTTCGAGTCGTTCGGCTTCGACGCTGACGGCGTGGAGGTCAGACCGTTCGAGTTCGACGTGCCGTGATCGGCTGGGCGCTCCGCGATCAGACGAGATCGTCGACGTAGGCCAGATAGCCGACGTAGAAGTCACCGAACTCGCCGTAGAGCGCCGATCCCTTGTCGTAGCGCAACGTGTACACCACGTCCTTGACCACCTCGAGGTCGATCGCGAACAGGGTCACACCCCACTCGTGCGTGTCGAGGCCCGTCGAACCCGTGATCAACTGCACGAGCTTGCCGGCGAACTTCCGCCCGCTCGACCCGTGCTCCATCATCATGTCGCGCCGCTCCTCGAACGGCGTTGCGTACCAGTTCGCGTGCGCTTCGCGCCGTTTGCTCATCGGGTAGAAGCAGAACGCCGGCTTGTCGTCGGGTGGCAGCACGGGGTACAGCCGCGCCTGGAGCGCCTCCTCGGGCATTCCCTTCGCGTATTCGCTGACCTCGGTGATCGAGAGGTAACTGTCGATGATCGAGATTCCGGCCCGCTGGAGGGCGGTCTGAAGTCGGCGAAGAGCGATCACGTCCTGGCCGAGGGCCATGAACGCGAGGTCGGCCTTGTGGCCGATGATCGCCGCCGTGACCACCTGGCAGTCCTCAGCCTCTGCGGCGCGGACCGCCTGGATCACGGCATCACGGTCGACCGACTTCCTCGGGACACCGAACAGGTGCAGGACGCAGACGCCCGTTTCCATGCGCATGCCCGCAGGCTACCGATGGCCACCCACTCCCACCGCGCCGGCAGCTGAACCCACCGGCCGGCGCACCGGGCCAGCTCGACCGGCCAGCATGACCGGCCAGCTCGACCGGCCGGCGCAACCGACCACACGGTCGGGAGGAGCTGGTCGCTCAGCGGTGATCTGACCGTTCGCCGGCAAGGGCGCACCGAATCGGACCCGTCGTCGGACCGTGAGCCGTTTGGCCGAGTACCGCCGCCCGGCGATCAGGCGCCGGTGAGGCGCTCAGGGGAGTAGATGTTGAAACGATCGGCGCGGACGAACCCCGCCAGCACGAGCCCTGCCCGCCGCGCTGCCTCGACCGCCAACGCCGTCGGAGCGCTCACGGCAACGAGCGTGCCGAAGCCGGCCGCCCACGCTTTCTGCACCATTTCGACACTGGCCCGACCGCTCACGAACAGCCCGAGCCCGACCGCCGGCAGGTCGCCCGCCAACAGCGACGCGCCAACGATCTTGTCGACCGCATTGTGTCGTCCGACGTCTTCGCGGACCAGCCTGACGGTTCCGTGCCGGTCGAAGACCGCAGCCGCGTGAACAGCCCCCGTGCAGTCGAACAGCCCCTGGTGAACCGAGACCAGCGACGGCATCGACCCGATGATGTCGAGCGAGATCGGCTCCGTCGAGGGCAGCGGGGGAAGCCGTGCGAGCATGTCGTCGAGTTGCTCACTACCGCACCAGCCGCAGCTCGACGACGTTCCGATCAACCGGGGCGTCGGCGACGGGCGCGCCCCCGGTCTCGACCGTGACCACGTTGAACTCGGTGTCGACCGCCGACCCGTCGGCGCAGTACCTCACGCCGGACACGTTGGCGCCGGCGAGCAGTCCTTCGGTGTGGCAGAAGCCTGCTGCCAACTCGAAATCGTGGCCGGGCGTTCTCATGGTGGTCGACACCACGGTGCCGTCCAACTGAATCGTCAGCGGTTCCTCGACGATGAGGTCGTCGGGCCGGCGTTTCGCTCCGTCCGGGGTCACCGCGGTGACGAGGAAGCGCTGGGTGCGGGACCTGGGCACGTTCACAGACTACGGAATGCCGCGGCCGCCCACGCCGGGGCCCGGTCGTCCAGGTGGAGGAACAGCGACGGCTCGGTGACCTCCACCTCGAGCACGACGGGACCGTCCTCGGTCGCGAGCAGGTCGATCCGGGCGTACGCCGTCAGCGGAAGCCCGTGCATCACGGCATCGCCGATCGAACGTTCGGCGGACGTCGGCCGGCGAGCCGCGCTGTGCTCGTCACCGAGCACGCCACCGTCCACCCCTGCGGGCGGCAGGACGACGCGCCGACGGAGCCCGTGGCTGAACTCGCCGCCGAGGTAGACGAGCCCGGTCTCACCGATCGTCTCGGCCGACGGCACGAACGGCTGGACCATGGGCGTCAGACCGTCGCGCAACAGGGCATGGGCGTGCGCAGCCGCCGCCTTCGTCTCCCCGCGGGTCGCGAGGACACCACTGGCGCTGGCGCCGACCGACGGTTTGACCACGAGGTCGCCGTCGAAGCCGCCCGACGCTGCCAGCCGATCGATCTCGTCGGCGTCTGCCAGGAAGGTGGTCGGCACCGTCGGGATGCCGTGTCCCGCCAGCTCCTCGAGGTAGCGCTTGTCGGTGTTCCACTCGATCACATCGATCGGGTTCCACAGGTCGGCGACTTCGGTCACCGCTGACGCCCAGTCGAGGAACTCGTCGCGACGGTAGTGGTAGTCCCAGGCCGAGCGGAGCACGACGACGTCGAACGCCGACCAGTCGACCTCGGCGTCGTCCCAGACCGCGAGCACGGCCTGCGGGAGCTCCCGCCGGAGCAGCGGGAGGTCGGTGTCGACCTCGCGGGCGGCGCAGCAGGTGACCAGTGCGAGCACTCGGAGAGACTACGGCGGCGCGGTCACCGCTCCGCGTCGCCGCCGGCTCACCGGGCGAACCAGACCGCCGCACCGCCTCCCGCACCACGGCGCACCGCCTCGACTCGACCGGGTTTCTGTGCGAGCTGGTTCGCGTGCGGATCGCCATCGGACGGGACGCAACAGGCGACGATCTATGCTCGGCGGCCATGAGGGACAGCAGCATCGGCCGCCTCGCCGGCGCCGAGTTCGTCGGGACCACGATCGTGATGTTGGGCGGTCCGGGTCTCATGGTCGTCGCCGGCGACGAGATCGGCACGTTGGGTATCGCAATTGGATTCGGCGCCTCGATCGCCATCGCCATCGGAGTCATCGGCGCGGTCGCGAATCCGATGTTCAGCCTGGCACTCTGGTTCTCCCGCGGGATCAGCACCCGCGAGATGTTCTCCGACTGGATCGGTCAGTTGCTCGGTGGCATCTTCGGCGCCGCGCTGATCTTCGGTCTGAACGACACGACGCGATACACCGCCGGCGTCAACGGGTGGGACCCCGGCCGCCTGGAAGAGGGTGTCGACGTCGGCGTCAACCTGTCGGGGTACAGCGATCTGGGTGTGGTCCTGGCTGCCGAGCTGGCCATCAGCACGATCGTCGTGGTCGTACTGCTCTCGGCGATCACCCAGCAGCGATCGAGCGGGGCGGCGGCGGCGTTCACCGGGCTCGCGTACACGATCGGCACGATGTTCCTGCTCGGCATCTCCGGTGCCGGCATGAATCCGGCGCGCAGTCTGGGCACGGCGGTGTTCGCCGACACCGATCCGAACGCGCTCGGTCGAGTCTGGGTGTTCATCCTGGTTCCCGTCGTCGCGGCGTTCGCCGGGACGCTCGTGTGGCTCGCGATCGACGACGCCACGATCGACGACACGGTCTTCGACGACACGTTCCTCGAAGACATGAGCGACGCCGTCACGAACGACGCCGACTGAGCGCGCCATGGGACGGCGCCGGTACGTTGGCTTCGTCCGCGCCGTGATGATCGGCCGAGACGACCTGCATCGAGAAGTGCTGGAGGACATTCTGGACCGCGCCGACACCCACGACGGTGCGTCCCACATGACCACCGGCAACATCTCCTTCGGCGTCGAGCCGGGAGCACTCGATACCACCGTGGAGCGCATCCAGCACGACATCGAGTCAGTTGTCGGCCGCCCGACACCCGTGTTCGTGCGCACACTCGATCAGCTCACTGAACTCGTGGAGCGCGACCCCTTCGCTGCCATGCCGCACCCGGACCCCAGGGCACGCCTCGTCACGATGGTGCGCGACCAGGTGCCCGCCGACTTCGACGCCCCGATCTTGTCACCGAACGGCGACTACCACGTGTTCGCCGTGCACGACGGTGAGATCTTCTCGATCACGATCGACACCGGTGGGCGTGTTCAGGATCCAGGCGGACTCATCGAACGACGCATCGGCGAACCAGTGACGACGAGGGCCTGGGGCACGATCACCAAGATCGTGGCGAAGCTGTCCTGAGCAACGACGTCGCCCGGGTGCACGGACAGGGTTCGATGGAGTCGTGCCGATGATCACCTGGAGTCGGCGCTCACTCACGCACGCGATCAGTGATCGTGTCCGTGGTGCTCGTCCTCGACTTCCGGCTTGTCCGCGACGATCGCCTCGGTGGTGAGGAACAGCGCCGCGATCGACCCGGCGTTCTGGAGCGCGGAGCGTGTGACCTTGGCCGCGTCGATCACGCCGATCGAGACGAGGTCCTCGTAGACACCGGTTGCCGCATTCAGGCCCTCGGCGCCGCTCAACTCGCGGACTTGGTTGACGACGACGCCACCGTCCATGCCGGCGTTTTCGGCGATCTGGCGGAGCGGCGCGACGAGCGCACGGGCGACCAAGCGGGCGCCCGTTGCCTCGTCGCCATCGAGCTTCGCCGCAGCCGCTTCGACGGCATCGAGCGATCGCACGAGCGCGACACCTCCACCGGGCACGACGCCCTCTTCGATCGCCGCCTTGGTCGTGCTGACGGCGTCTTCGATCCGGTGCTTCTTCTCCTTGAGTTCGACCTCGGTGGCCGCACCCACCTTCAGAACCGCAACACCACCGGTCAACTTGGCGAGCCGCTCCTGGAGCTTCTCGCGGTCGTAGTCGGAGTCGGTGTTGTCGATCTCGGCCTTGATCTGATTGATGCGACCGTGGATGTCGGACTCCTCGCCGATGCCCTCGATGATCGTGGTCTCGTCCTTGGTGATGACCACCCGCTTGGCCTCGCCGAGCAGGTCGAGCGTGGCCGTGTCGAGCTTCAGACCGACGTCTTCGCTGATGACCTGCGCACCGGTGAGGATCGCGATGTCCTGCAGCATCGCCTTGCGGCGGTCTCCGAAACCGGGTGCCTTGACCGCCGCCGACTTGAACGTGCCGCGGATCTTGTTGACGACCAGGGTGGCCAGCGCCTCGCCCTCGATGTCCTCGGCGATGACAACCAGCGGGCGTCCACCCTGCATCACCTGCTCGAGCAGCGGTACCAGGTCTCGCACGGCCGTGATCTTCGACGAGACGAGCAGGATGTACGGGTCGTCGAGCGACACCTCCATCCGATCGGTGTCGGTGACGAAGTACGGCGAGATGTAGCCCTTGTCGAAGCGCATGCCCTCGACGAGATCCATGTCCATGCCGAACGTCTGGCTCTCTTCGACGGTGATCACGCCGTCCTTGCCCACCTTGTCGATCGCTTCGGAGATCAGCTGACCGATCTCGTCATCGGCCGCGGAGATCGCTGCGACCTGGGCGATCTGCTCCTGGGAGTCGACGTCGACGGCGAGCGCCTTGATCGACTCGACCGCCGCCGCGACCCCGGCCTCGATACCGCGCTTGACGCTCATCGGGTTGGCACCGGCTGCCACATTGCGGAGACCCGCACGGACCATCGCCCACGCCAGCACCGTGGCCGTGGTGGTGCCGTCGCCCGCGACGTCGTCGGTCTTCTTCGCGACCTCTTTGACCAGCGCGGCGCCGATCTGCTCGTAGGGGTCCTCGAGATCGATCTCCTTGGCGATCGACACACCGTCGTTGGTGATCGTGGGGGCGCCCCATTGCTTGTCGAGCACGACGTTGCGGCCCTTCGGGCCGAGCGTCACGCGAACAGCGTCGGCGAGTTGGTTCATACCTGACTCGAGCGCGCGGCGGGCCTCTTGATCGAAGGCGATCTGCTTCGGCATCTGGTGTCCTCCGTTGGACTGGTCTGGGTCGCGGTGACCCTGAGCGACATCGAACCGACCAGCGCGACGCCGGTCGGTCGGTTGGCACTCTACCGCCCCGAGTGCTAACGCACCAAGCGTCGAGTCGACGAGTCGGAGCCGAGAGCGGTCGAAGGGAGCGCCGGCGAACGAGACCGGTCGACGCCGGCCGACACGGAATGAAAACCCGACTCACTCGGTTATCTTTCGACACTATGGCTGTGACCGTCAGAATCCCCACCACACTCCGACCGATGTCGGGGGGCAACAAGCACGTCGAGGTCGAGCCGGGTCGCTTGTCCGATGTGATCTCGAACCTCGACGCCGCCCACCCAGGCTTCGCCGCCCGTTTGCTCGACGACGACGGCGGACTGCGCAAGTTCGTCAACGTGTTCGTCGACGACGACGACGTCCGCTATCTGGATGGTCTCGACACTCCGGTGGGCGACGGGATCACGGTGAGCATCATCCCTGCAGTCGCCGGCGGCTGAGCAGGATCCGCGGTCGGTGGTGACCGCTCGCTAGGTTGCTCACATGCGGGTGATCGCGGCCGTCGACAAGTTCCGCGGTTCTGCCAGCGGCGCCGAGATCGCCTCGGCGATCGGTCACGCATGCTGGGAACTCGGACACGATTGTGTGGAGTTCGCTCTCGCGGACGGCGGCGAGGGACTGCTCGAGGTGCTCGGTGGTGCCAACCGCACGACGGTGGTCGCGGGCCCCTCAGGCGCACCGGTCGAAGCACCGTGGCGGATGCAGCAGGGCACCGCCATCATCGAGATGGCGCTCGCAAGCGGGCTCGTCCTCGCCGGCGGCGCCCAAGCCAACGATCCGATGGCGGCGACGACGACCGGCACGGGTCAGCTGATCGACGCCACGCTCACTGCCGGCGCGAAGCGGATCATCGTGGGGCTCGGCGGCTCCGCCACGACGGACGGCGGACTCGGTGCGATCACCGCAATCGATTCACCGGCGCGTCTCAGGGCGGTCGAGTTCCTGATCGCATGTGATGTGACCACACGATTCACCGACGCCGCCGCCGTGTTCGGACCCCAGAAGGGAGCGAGTCCGGCGCAGATCAAGATGCTGACCAATCGCCTCGAACAGCTCGCCGACCGGTACGAGCGCGAGTACGAGGTCGACGTCCGGACGATCGTAGGGTCGGGAGCGGCCGGAGGGCTCGCCGGTGCCTTGGCGGCGCTCGGCGGCCGGCTGACCCCCGGATTCGAGCTCGTCGCCGACGAACTCGACCTGTACGACAGCCTGCGCGACGCCGATCTGGTGATCACGGGCGAAGGCCACCTCGATCGCCAGAGCTTCGAGGGAAAGGTCGTCGGCGGCGTCGCCGAACTGGCCGCCGACTACGGGATTCCGGTCGCGGCGATCGTGGGCATTGCCGACGCCGACGTCAGCACACGCATCCCCACGTGGGCGACCGCCGACCGCTTCGGCGAGGAACGATCGCTGCGCGAACCCCTCTGGTGCGTCGAGCAGATCGCCGCGGATGTGCTCCGCGCCTTCGAGTCGGAGTCGCCGACGCCACCGAACACGACCGACGTCTGATCGGGCCTCGAACAGGGTGAAGAAAAACGCTGTTTCGGGCGATTCCGGCGCCGCGAAGTTCCTGGTAGATGGTCTGCGAGTCGGCTCGACCACCCGATCTTCATCACCCTGCTAACCGGTGGTCGTCGTGGTCGTTCCGGTTGGATCGGGATTGGTCACCGTCACCACGTTTCCTGAGCCGCCGGAGAGATCGGGAGCCAACTCCTCGAGCGTCTTGTTCGCCTTGTCGATACCCAGCATCAGCAGCACATCGCCCCCGTTGAGCGTGCCGTCGGAGGTGGGAGGGGTCTCCGGCATGGGCGCGATCGAACTCACGCCACCGAGCACGCGACCGAGGGAATTCGCCACGTCCTGCGCAGCGGGAACGTCCGCGACGTAGTAGATGACCGATTCCTCCAGATCGGGGATCGTCGAGCTGGCATTGGTCGGGTCGACCAGCGTGAAGCCGTACGTCGTCTCGAGCGCTCGACTCATCGAGCTGGCGCTCCCGCCCTGACCGTTGGCGTTGGCGACGACCACTGACGCACCCTCGACGATCAGCGGTGGCACGGTCGTGGTGGGTGGCAACGTGGCCACGCTCTCGTCGGGTCCCGTCGTGTTCGTCGCATTGTCCGAACCGTTCGAGCCACCCGACTGGGACGCGCCGGGGTCGGGAAAGTCGGCCGTCTGCTCTCCGCCACCGCTGATCGAACGCAGGATCAGGAAACCGGCGACCACTGCCACGACGGCGAGCACGATTGCCAGGGCACCGCTGACGGGAGCCGACCCATCGCTGACACGACGCGAGCGGCGCGGGATCTGCCCAGATCCATCGGGTACGTCGGTCATGGCTGGGCGCCTCCTGGTGTGTCGGTTCCGGTCTCGAGCCGCTCGCGGCGCCGACGAACACGCTGACGCTGCAACCGACGGACGACGAGCGGATCGTGTTCGAGCGCCTCCGGCATCTCGAGGAGTTCGTTCAGCTCGGCATAGTACTCGTCGGCCGAGCACTGGAAACGCGCGCGGACCAGCATCTCCTTCGGCTCGTCGAACGTCCAGAACGTCCGCTCGAACTCCAACATGGCCTGCTGCCGCTCGTTGATCACGGGTACAGCCTGGCCGGTCCGCGGGGGGTTGTACAAGCACCCTCGATTCTGCTCGATCGGCCGCATGCCCTAACTTGCGGTCCGTGTCCATCGGCCCGAGCAGCGACTCGCTCCCACCACGTCCCTACCTGATCGGGGTTGCCGGCGGCAGTAACTCCGGCAAGACGACCATCACCCGACGTCTGTTCGAGCTGATCGGTCCCGAACGGCTCTCGCTCATCAAGCTCGACTCGTACTACGTGGAACGGTCATCCGAGCCGATGGAGGTCCGGGCAGCCGCCAACTACGACCACCCCGACGCGTTCGACTGGGATCTCCTGAACGACCACCTCGCAGCGCTCACCGGCGGTGGCGCCGTCGAAGTCCCGATCTACGACTATGCGATCCACGATCGATCCGACAAGAACGAGATCGTCGAGGCAGCCCGCGTCGTCGTGGTCGAGGGCATCTTGGTCCTCTGGGAACCGCGGTTGCGCGAGAGGTTCGATCTGAAGATCTTCGTCGACACCCCGGCCGATCTGCGGATCATCCGACGGCTGCGGCGCGATGTCGCCGAACGCGGACGCACGCCCGAGAGCATTCTCGATCAGTACCTCGGAACGGTTCGTCCGAGTCACGAGTTGTACATCGAACCGAGCAAGCGGCATGCCGACGTGATCGTGCCAGAGGGTGGTCTGAATCGCCCGGCGCTCGAGGTACTGCTGGCGCGGGTTCGGGAACTCACCGACGGCCCGGGCTGAGCCGCCGTCAGCCGTCAGCCGTCCTCGCTCGTCGACTCTTCTGACGACTCCTCGTCGGTCGACTCCTCCGACGTCTGCTCGGACGTCTCTTCCGAGGTCTCTTCCGAGGTCTCCTCGGCGGGAGATGACGGGGGAACGCGGCCCTGCAGCTCGTCCAAGGTCTTGTCGGCGGTGTCGTTCCCCATCGCGAGCAGAACCGTTGCATCGCCGATCTCGCCGGTGTCGGTCGGTGCGGGCACGCTGAGTTCGAGCACCTCGATGGCGCCACCGCCGAGCGCCAGGCGGACCGAATCGGCGACCGGCTTGGCGTTGGCGTTCTCGGGGTCGTAGTAGACCTTCGTGACTTCGAGTGGCCCCTCGCTGCTGTTACCCGCCGGTGCCATCGTGAACCCGACGACTTCCAACTGCTCGGACATGCGGCCGGCGGCCCCGTTGATGCGGCTCGCATTGGCCACCATGACGGTGGCACCCTCCGTGACCAGTTCCAGCGGCGCCGCTGTCGTCGTGGTCGTCGGCCGGGTGGTGGTGGAAGCGATCGTCGTCGTCACCTGAACAGCGGACCCCGACGGCACTGTCGTGGTGGTGGAATCGGCGCTGTCATCGTCATCGCCTCCGCACGCACCCAACAACAGTGCGCACGCGCCGAGGCCGGCGAGCGCCACCGATCCGAAAGATCGTCTCCGCGAACGTGACGAAGAAATCGTGCGGGCGTCGACAGCTGTGCGTTCCACGTCACCGACGCTAGCCAGTGTGTCAACTCCGATGGTGCCACCCCGGCCGCAACAGAGGTCTGCGTGCCTCAGATCTCGGCGTCGACCACCATCAGCAACTCGCGAATGTCGTCGGGGACCGACTCGCTCGTGAACTGTCGATCGGTTCGACCGATGCCATCGAACGCCCTGGGTTGCGGCATCGTCGCCGCCACGGCGACGACCTGTTGGACCACCTGTTCGTCCCACTGGCTGCCGGCGTGTTCGCGCAAGATCGCGGACGCGAGTTCGATCGGCATGCCGCGCCGATACTGACGATCATTGGTCATGGCATCGAGCGCGTCGCACGCGGCGATGATCCGCGACGCGAGTGGGATGTCGCGACCGGCAAGACCGTCGGGATAGCCGCACCCGTCGAAGCGCTCGTGGTGCGAACGAACGATGCGTGAAGCCGACGCCAGCGTCGGCTCGGTCGCAAGCATCGCCTCACCATCGATGGGGTGCAGTTTCATCACTTCGTACTCGGCGTCGGTGAGCCGAGCCGGCTTCTTCAAGATCGAGTCGGGCACCTCGACCTTGCCCACATCGTGCAGGAGTGCTGCGAGACCCAGGTCGCGCAGATCAGCCGCCGACATCCTGAATCGCTCGCCGACACGCATCGCCAACTCTGCCGTGCGGGCGACGTGGTCGCGCGTCATCGAGTCCTTGATGGCAATGTCGGCGACGAACCCGTGCACGATCGGACTGAGGCCGAGTTCGAAGGCGACGAGCGGGTCACGGGCGAGGACGGGGGCGAGCACCTTCTGCGCCGACGGGTCCATCCGGTGGGTGATCGCGAGACCGACACAGGCGCCGATCACGCCAGCAGTTCCGGCGACGTGAGTCCACCAGAACCCCACGCCGTAGAGGTCGCTCGACAGCGGTGCGCAGGCCGCCACCGCGAGCAAGACGAGCGACACGGACACCACCAGGTTGGCGGGCCGTCGACCGAGCTCGTAGAACTTCATCTGGCGCGCCGCGAGCGAGAGCACTGCGAGCACCGAAACCGCCGTCAGGACGATCGTGACGGGATCGTCCGGGGCCGACACGACGATACGGTCCGGTGCGAACACGATGACCGATCCGACCACGAACACCGCGAGCGTCGCCAGGAGCGTCCAATCCCGCCAACGGCGGGAGGCCCAGCGCCCGAATGCCGAGTGTGGTGCGAGGAGCGGGGCGCCGACAGCGATCGCGATCGGCATCGAAAGGAACGAGGACGTCCGGAACGCCTCGGTTGACTCGAACAACACTCCCGGTGTCGTGAGTCCGTGGACGAGCGGCATCACCGATGCCGCCATCAACATCGCGCCGAGCAATCCGATCTCGGCGGCGTCGCGCCGATCGCCGATCGCGACCACCACGGTCGCCGCGATCAACGAAGCAACGGCCGTCACGGTCACCAGGCTGAACACGAACTCCGGCTGGATCCATCGTGCGGACGCGACCGAACCGAACAGCGCAGTATCCCGTCGCGACCGCGAGCACACCCACGATGACGACTCGGCGGGCCAGGCCAGAGGACGAATCGGAACTCTCCACGCTCCGGAGATCGGCATGTCGGCCGACCACCTTGAGAACCACCGTTCACCTCGGAGTTGCCGTGGGAGCGGCCATGACCGCCGGGATACGATGGGCGGATGACGATCCAGCAGGAACTCGACGAGCGCATCGCCGGCCAGACGGTGGCCACCCGCTTCTTGGACACCGTGGCCCGCCACGGCGACACACCGGTGTTGCGTTGGAAGCAATCCGACGGTTCCTGGACCGAACAGACGCTCGATGACGTCGCCGAAACCACCGCACGCCTGGTGACCGCATTCCGTGGCCTGGGTATCGGCAAAGGTGATCGGGTCGTGCTGATGCTCCGCAACCGAGCCGAGTTCCACCCGATCGACCTCGCCGTACTGTTCTGCGGCGCGACGCCGGTGTCGATCTACAACTCCTCGGCGCCCGACCAGATCGAGTACCTCGTCAACCATTGCGGAGCGAAGTTGGCCGTCGTCGAAGACGACGGGTTCATCGCCCGGTTCGATGCCGTCCGCGACCGCCTGCCGTCGCTCGAGAACATGGTGGTCGTCGAAGAATCCGACACAACCGACAGCTCCATCATCCGGTACGGCGAGCTGCTCACGAACGAACCCGCCGACCTCGCCGAGGCCGCGGCAACCGGCGAGCCGCATGACCTGGCGACCGTCATCTACACGTCGGGCACCACGGGGCCACCCAAGGGTGTCATGCTCAGCAACTACAACATCGTCTGGTCGCTCGAGTCGATCAGCCGAACGATGCGCGCCCAGACCGACCTCGACAACCTCGCCGGCTTCCGGCACGTGTCCTACCTGCCGATGGCACACATCATGGAGCGGCTCCTCGGCCACTACTACATGATCGAATTCGCGACCCAGGTGACGTGCTGCCCCGACACCGCGCAGGTCGCTGCGTACGCCGCCGAGGTCCACCCGAACCTCTTCATCGGCGTGCCGCGCGTGTGGGAGAAGCTCCACGCCGGCGTGATGGCGGCGATCAACGCGGATCCCGAGAAGGCCACGTCCTTCGCCGACGGCCTCGCGGCAGCCGAACCGATTGTCGCGAAGATCCGGGCCGGTACGGCCACCCAGGAGGAACGTGACACCTACGACTTCCTCGACGCGGTGGCTTTCACTCCGGTCAAACAGCTCATCGGCCTCGACGAGGCCCAGGTCTGCATCAGCGGTGCGGCGCCATTGCAGCCCGACGTCATGAGCTGGTTCCAGACGATCGGCGTGCCGCTCAGCGAGGGGTACGGCATGTCGGAGACGACGGCGATCCTCACGTGGTCGCACGCCGCCAAGCCCGGTCACGTCGGCCAGCCGGCGACAGGCGTCGAGATGAAGCTCGGCGAAGACGGCGAGGTGCTGGCCCGAGGCGGCAACATGTTCGAGGGGTACCTCGATGCGCCCGAGCAGACGGCCGAGACCAAGGACGAGGACGGCTGGGTGCACACCGGCGACATCGGCGAGATCGACGAGGACGGCTTCCTGCGGATCGTCGACCGGAAGAAGGAGTTGCTCGTCACCGCCGGCGGCAAGAACATCAGCCCGGCCAACCTCGAGGCCGCCCTGAAGAGCATCCCGCTCGTCGGACAGGCATGCGCCGTCGGCGACCAGAAGCCATTCGTCACCGCACTCGTGGTGCTCGATGTCGACGCCTCGCGAGCTTGGGCCGCAGAGCATGGTTTGGACGGGGAAGCGGCAACGCTGCGGGCGATGGCGGAAAACCCGGATGTCGTCGCTGAGATCGAGGCGAGTGTGGCGGAGGCGATGTCGACGTTCAACAACGCCGAGTCGGTGAAGAAGGTCAAGGTGCTCGGCGACGAGTGGATGCCCGACACCGAACTCCTGACGCCGACCTCGAAGCTGAAGCGTCGTGGCATCCTGACGACGTTCGCCGACGAGATCGACGCGTTGTACACGCGTTGAGGTGACCGGTGCGAGGCGCCGGTCACCTCGCATCTACGGTCGGGTACATGATCGACATCGGCAGCATCGGCCTGTGGCAGGGCCTCGACGGACACCCTGCGTCGCAGGTTCGCGACCTCGTCGCGGAGTTGGACGATCACGGATGGCCCTGCCTCTGGATTCCGGAGGCGGTGGCCCGGGATCCGTTCGTCACCGCTGGCATGATGCTCGGAGCGACGACGAACCTGCGTGTCGCCACGGGGATCGCGAGCATCTGGGCCCGCGACGCCATGACGACCGCCAACGCCGCGAAGACCCTCAACGAGGCGTACGACGGTCGGTTCCTGCTCGGTCTCGGCGCAAGTCATCACACGCTGACCGAGTGGGTCCGCAAGCACGATTACTCCAAGCCGTTGAGCACGATGCGTTCCTACCTGGAACGTATGGACGCATCGATGTTCAAGGGAGTCGAGCCGGCCGAGCCCACGACGCGGGTCATTGCCGCACTCGGTCCGAAGATGCTCGCCCTCGGCGGGGAGCTGGCCGACGGGGTACATCCCTACTTCGTACCCGTCGAGCACACGGCGCTGGCACGGGAGGCCGTGGGCCCGGACAAGATGGTGGCAACCGAGCAGATGGTGGTGCTCGACACCGACCCGTCAGCGGCCCGCGAGACCGCCCGCAAGCACATGAGCGTGTACGTCGGGCTCCCGAACTACGCGAACAACCTCATGCGCCTCGGCTTCGCCGAGGAGGAGATCACGAACATGGACGACCACGTCGTCGATGCGATCGTGGCCTGGGGCACCGTCGACGACGTCGCAGCACGTGTCCGAGAGCATCACGACGCCGGCGCCTCCCACGTGTGCATTCAGGTCCTGCGACCCGATCGAACGGCACCGATGATCGAGTGGCGCGAACTCGCCGCCGCGCTCCTGTGACCGCACTCCGTGATCGCAGTCCTCTGACCAGGGGCTCGGGCCGACGCGCCGTCGTCGAACCGCCGGCTCCTCCGTCCGAGGGGAGTCGACGACGAGCGACCCAGGATCTTCCTCATCAGCCGATCGATGAGCAGTGGCTGGTCGGTCTTCTCCCCGGCCTCGAGTTGCGCTGACGCGGAGTTGCCGCGCCGTCGCCGCGTCAGGATCGCTGCGTTGGCAGCTTCGGCACGAGCCAATCGACGAAGTTCTCGGGACTGCGGGTCTGGATGTACACGCGACCGGGACCGGTCACCTTGACGACCAGCCCCTCGCCGCCGAGCAGCGTCGACTTCCAGCTGCCCGCCTTCACGACCTCGTACTGCACACTCTCGTCCCACCCGACCATGTGTCCGGTGTCGACGGTGTACGACTGCCCGGGGGTGAGATCGATTGCCTGCACGGCGCCGTAACTGGACACCACGAGGTCCCCGACACCGGTGCACCTGAGCATGAACAGGCCTTCCTTGCTGAAGAACGTCTTGGCGCCGCCCCACTTGCTGTCGATCTCGATCGACTCGGGTGAGGCGAGGTACGAGCCTGATTGCAGGAAGACCGTGTTGCCGGTCAGCGGCCACGTGATGATGTCTCCCGGCAGCGCCGGTGCGACAACGATGTGGGCGCCGGGCCCGCTCGCGGTGAACGTGTTCATGAAGAACGACTCGCCGCCCAGGACCGACCGACGCAGACCCTTGAGCATCCCGCCCTGCGTGCTCGTCTTCATCTCGATCGTCGGCGACATGGCCATCATGGCGCCCGCCTCGGCTTTGACCGCCTCCCCCTGATCGAGGTGAACGGTCGCCATCGCGAACGCCGGACTGAACGTGATCTCGGTTCTCATGACGTGCCTCCAACCGCATTGTGCCAGACATCGTCACGACGCGTCAGCGAGCCGTTGCAGGTGATCGGCTGCCGCGGACCGCGGGACCATCGGTGCCGGCTCGGCGTCCGATGCAACCGGTGCTCACACGGTCGGCGTGGCGGGTGGCCACGACCGCAGGCGGGCCGCCCGAACGTGACGGTAGCGGTCGAACAGCGTGATGATCAACGTGAGCAGCAGGATGAAGAAGAGCGTGCCGCCCTCGTCGACCGGGTCGTCACCGCGTCGCAGCAACCAGATGTAGCCGAGCGCGATGCCGACGTTGAGCACGAGCATGACGAAGAACTCGCTCATGACCGAGTCCCACGACCATCCTCGTGCCGACAGCCACTGTGTGACTGCTGCGTTGGCGATCACGATCACCGAGACTGCGAACAGCACTCTGAAGAAGGTGCCGTCGACGTCGGGCACGATCAGCGCAAAGATCACCGAGACGAGACCGGTCAATGCGACCTTCTCGAACAGGTCCCAGGTCAACAGGCGGGCCGGGCGGACGTAGCCGGTCGGCGGCGGGCCGAGGTGGGAGTCGACGTCGAAGCTGAACGACCAGTCGGGGGGCGGTGCCTTGGCGAGCGCATATCGCACGCCGAACACGACCGCCCCCACCACCACGATCATGAGCCCGACGAACCACCAGTTCTGGCTGATCGCGTCGCCCCACGAGGTATCGACCGAGACACCGAACACGTCTTCCTTCATGAAGTCGGTGACGTCGAGCTTGGCAATGTGCAACCACCATTCCTGCGGCAGTTTGATGAAGATCCAGATGAACGCCGCGAGCCCGATCACAGCCCGATTGGCCAGGCGGGCCGGGTTCCAGGCCAAGCGAATGGTCTCGTAGGCGATGAAGAAGTACTCGAAGGTGTTCGGGAAGATGATCAGAACGGCGCGTTCCTGTGTGATCTCGAAGATCACGACACCGACGAGCCGGTAGTACCACAGGAACATGGCGGTGTTCGCAGCAAAGGGTGACACCCAGTTCCGCAGGGTCGACAGGTAGGCGATCGCGAGATAGAAGACGTCGAGCGCCTTGTCGTAGCTCTGATATCCGTCGAGGTTGAGGTTCGTGTAGTTCTGGAAGATCGTCTGATCCGCAGCGTCGAGCACCAGACAGGCGAGGATCGCAGGCAGCGGGTACCGGAAGATGAGGAGTGGGATCCCGAGGCGACCCACCACGACCGCCAGGAAGACCAACTCGTCACCGCTCATGCAGCTACCTCGCTCATGTCCCTCGTCTCCTGTGATCCGGCCGAGAGAGCCTCGCCCGGCGGATCACAGCGTGCCACAAACCCGTGGACGTGAACGGGACCGGTGGCCGGGACCGGACACCCGGCCGACCGTCGCACTGCGCAGCGCTGCGGCGACCATCGTCGATCGACGTTCGTGATCGTGGTACCGGTTTCATCGGTCGCCGCAGGCGCGTGGTGCGAGCCCGGGTACCCTCTGGTCGCGCCAGCGCGGACGGACCTCGGAGGGCGACGACGCACATGCGAGTGGTTTCGTGGAACATCCAGTACGGCATCGAATCCGCTCTCGCCGCGAGTGAGATCGCCACATCCGCGGAGATGCGTGATTTCGATGTGCTGCTGCTCCAGGAAATGGACGAGGCAGGCACCGCCACGATCGCCGAGGCATTTGCGGCGAACTACGCATACGCGAGTGCCGGACCGCACGCCAACACCGGACGTGACTTCGGCAATGCGGTCGTGACGAGATGGCCGATCCGGGGGCGGGCCGAGGTTCCTCTCCCCCACCGGGCGTCGGTGAGCGGGCAACCGCGGAGCGCCACCCATGCCGTCATCGACGTCGAGGGCCGTGAGGTGTCGGCGTACAGCGTGCACACCGAGATCCCGTCGCTTCGGCTCGCGCGTCGGGTCGAACAATTCGCCGCGGTCGCGAAGGACGCCGACTGGCACACGATCGACCTCGTCGTCATCGGCGGCGACTTCAACACGGTGACTGCTCGCGGCGTTCGAGCGCTCGTCAACACGATGAGCACCGCCGGCCTCGTCAAGGTGTCCTCAGAATCTGCGCCGTCCTACCGGCGCGGTGGACGCGACCTGGTGCTCGATCACGTGTTCGCAGCCGGATTCGCGAGCGCGACGAGCGGTGTGGTCGGAGACACGACAGCAAGCGACCACGCTCCCCTGTGGGTGGAACTCACCCTCCCCGGCGCTCGCGCAGCGCCGGGCGGCGACATCCCACTGCGCGATCCCTGACGGCACCGAGTGCAAGGTGGTCCGGGTACCGCACGACCGGCGCTCGCGATACGGTCGCTGGTCACCCGACCAGCCCTCGAGGAGAACCAGATGAACGAGTACACGGGCCTGGGCGCAACTGACGTCCGCGCCGACGACAACGTCGTTGCCGCCATGATCGACAATGCTCACCGATACCCCGATCGACCGGCGTTGGCGTACCGCGAGGCCGACGAGTTCGTCGATGTCTCGACGGCCGACTTCGCGGCGACCGTGCGAGGCCTCGCAAAGGGCCTGATCGGACTGGGCGTTCGGCCGGGTGACCGAGTGTGCATCTTCATGCCGTCGAGGATCGAGTTCACGTACCTCGACTATGCGATCTGGTTCGCCGGGGCCACCACGGTGACCGTCTACGAGACATCGTCGCCCGATCAGATCGAGTGGATCGTGGGCAACAGCGGAGCGATCGCCCTCGTGACGTCGACGACGGAACTGGCGACTCGGTATCGCAGCGTCGCCGACCGGCTCCCCGAGTGCCGTCATGTGTTCGTGGTCGACGAGGGCGGCCTCGACGTCCTTCGAGAAGCCGGCGCCGACGTTTCCGACGAGGCGCTGCAGGAGCGCATCGACGGCATCGCTCACGACCAACTCGCGACGCTGGTCTACACCTCCGGCACCACGGGGCGGCCGAAGGGGTGCATGGTCACCCACGGCAACCTCATCTGGGAGGTCCGCCAGGTGGTCGGCAAGATGGACGAGCTCTTCCACCCCGGAGGGTCGACGCTCATGTTCCTCCCGCTCGCGCACATCCTCGCCAGGGTCGTCCAGGTCGGATGTGTCACCCAGGGGGTCAAGATCGGCTATTCGACCGGCGTCGCCCGGCTCGTGCCCGAGCTCGAGATCCTCGGGCCGAACTGGGTGTTCGCCGTGCCCCGCGTGTTCGAGAAGGTCTTCAACACCGCCCAGGGCAAGAGCGGACAGGGCCTCCGGCGCAAGATGTTCGACCGGGCGGTCGACGTCGCGATCCAGTACTCGAAAGAGTCGATCGCAGGCGCGGTCAGCCGCAGCATCGCAGTGCAGCGCGCAGTATTCGATCGGCTCGTGTACGCCAAGTTGCGGTCGGCACTCGGCGGCAACATCGACTTCGCCATCTCGGGCGGCGCTCCGCTGGGTGAGCGACTCGGACACTTCTTCAATGGGGCCGGGGTGCTCGTTCTCGAGGGATACGGACTGACCGAGACCACGGCGGCGGCCACCATCAACACGCCCGATGAGTTCGTGATCGGATCGGTCGGGCGACCCGTGCCGGGGGCGAGCGTCAAGATCGCCGAGGACGGCGAGATTCTGCTCGCCGGCGGCATGGTGTTCGCCGGGTACTGGCGCAACGACGAAGCGACCGCAGAGTCACTGCAGGCCGACGGCTGGTTCGCAACCGGCGACATCGGTGAGCTCGACGGCGAGGGCTACCTTCGAATCACCGGCCGCAAGAAGGAACTGATCGTGACCGCCGCCGGCAAGAACGTCGCCCCGGCCGTGCTCGAAGACGCGATCCGAGCGCACCCACTCGTCAGCCAGGCGCTCGTCGTCGGTGATCAACGTCCGTTCATCGCCGCGCTCGTCACGCTCGACGTCGAGGAGTTGACGAAGTGGGCCGAGGCGAACGGCGCACACGTGTCCGGGGCCGGGGAACTCACCCGCGAGTTGCTCGACGACGAACGACAGACGCTCCGCGGCGAGGTGCAGACGGCCATCGACCGTGCCAACGCTCAGGTGAGCCGTGCGGAGAGCATCCGCGAGTTCCGCATCCTCAATCACGACTTCACCATCGAGTCGGGTGAACTGACACCCACGCTCAAACTCTGTCGCCAGATCGTGCTCGAACGACACACCGATGTCGTTGCGTCGATCTACGGCGGCTGAGAACCCCGCCAACGGGCCGTCGAGATCGAGTGAGGCGACGACGGTTCGACGGTCCCTGTCTCGGGAACCGTCGAATCGGTGTGGCGCCGTGATCGCCGGACGCGAGGCGTCAACAATCGTCGACCTGTGATCGGATCGAGCGTGCAACGACGACGGCAGCGAACCGTTCACAGACATCGACGGCTGCGGCACTCCGGCGACTGTTGAAGATGTCGAACGCGTGTTGTGCGCGCCGGGCACCTCCCAGTAGACGACGGGCTCGCCCGACACCGCAGCGAGCGCATCGGCGCACTCGCCCCGCCCAGGATCAGCAGTACCCACGAGCCCACGCCGATCACGGTATCCATCGCCGATCGCGACGGCGGCGCCGGATGCGTTTCGCACGGAACGGCCTTCCGTGACGGCCAACCGGTGAGCGGCTCATCGCAGCAAGGACATGAACCCGTCGGAGCACCGGTTCCGCCCTCGGCCACCGCCACCTCGGCGCTCCCGGCGGTCACCTCGTGATCGCTGTCCCCGTCGGGATTTCGGCGGGTGGGAGGCATCCCCAAACCACGCTGCGGATACGGTCTGGGCGATGCCGCTTCCCTATAAGCCACCGAACACCTCCTCCGTGACGGCCAGCAGTTGATCGACGCCGCGCAGCGCACCGGTCTCGACGCGCCCGTCGAGTCGTGTCCCGGTTGGAACATGCGTGATCTCACCTGGCACATCGGGAAGGTCTGGAGCTTCTGGGGGCTGATCGTGCGCAAGCAGCTCACCGACTCTCGAGCAGATCCGCGCCGAACCAGACATCGCCAGGCCGAGCGACGCGGTGCTGGTCGACTGGGTCTCGGCGGCCCACACCAGCATCTACTCGTCTGCTCAACTCCGACACCGTCCGACACCGAGGTCTGGACGTGGACCGGCGCCAACCGGGACATCTGGTGGGTGCGGCGGCGCATGGCGCAGGAAACCGCCGTGCACCGCTGGGACGCCGAACGTACCGTCGGTGATGTCTACGAGATCCCGATCGCCGTCGCGGCCGACGGGATCGACGAGTACCTCCAGTGGTTCGCCCCGAGGGGCAGGGCGTCGTCGATCGGCGGCACCGCCCACATCCACTGCACCGACACCGACCGTCACGTCGCAACCGGCAGCGACGACATCGACGCCGTGAACGGCGAATGGATGATCCACCGCCTCGACGAGAACGGCATCGAGTTCGAGCAGGCCCACGCCAAGGGTGACGTCGCGATCCGCGGCCGCGCCCGCGACGTGCTGCTGTGGCTGTGGGGCCGCGACGGCGGCCCGGTCGAGCTGATCGGCGACGAGGACGTCGCCCATCGCATCGTGTCCGGCGCCAGCCTCTGACGACCGGCGTCTCGATCGGCGAAGCGGGGGGCCCTCGAGCTCGGGCATCGTCGGGTTGGGCGTGCGGCCGTGTCGGTCGGTGTGGAGTCGCATCGATGGATCATCGGCTTGCGGATCGATGGCGCTCGGATTCGGAGCGAGCCTCGTCCTGCCGTTGGTCGAACCGTTCCTGAGCCTCATGGTCGAGCAGTTCGCCGACATGACATGCAGAGGTCGAGCCGGTGCCGCACAGGTAGGTGGCGACATCGATGAGGTGACGGGCGTCGACGATATCCATGCCGCCGGGTCGGCTGACGCCCCACTGGTGGAACAATTCGAGGCGACGCAGATCGTTCAGCATGGTACCCGTGCCTGGGTCGCGGACGAGTTCGCCGACGAACCGTGCGCCGTAGGCATCGATGGCCTCGCTGGTCGGAGCGGTCGGTGTGAACAGCACATCGACGCGCCGCCGTGGTACGACGAGTCCACCGACTCGGTCTGGGTGGCAACGTCGGACAAGATCCTCCGGTTCTCGCTCGAACCCACCCGATGGGTCGAGAGAGTCTGCGAACTCGTTCCGCGAGAACTGACGCCGGACGAGTGGGAACGCCTCGTGCCTGGCGACACCCCACAGCGGCCGGCCCGCAACTGACGCCGGAGCTTCCGCCGCGAACGACTCAGAGTCGCACGATTTGATGAGCGAGCAACACCCTGACGGTGCCTTCGGGTACTCGCATCAACGCCCAGGGCGCGCGCCCTCGGCACGGGGCGACAGCCGTGGTGGTGACACCACCGACTTCGAATCGTCCCGAACTGCTGGATCCCGGTCAGAGGTCAGCTCGATCAGGGCGATGTCAGGGGCGCTCGCGGCGCGAAGCGTGGGATCGGCGAGGTGCTGACGGAGTTCTTCCGGCGTTGCGTCGACGACGGTCACGTCGCGGTGGGCGAGCACCGCCCGAACGCGACCCAGGCCGCCTGATCGATCCAGTCGCTGCATGAGACGCGGATCGATCCACTGCTTCCCCCGATCCGCCGGGAGTTGCCAACTCGTTGCCGGAGCATCGAGATCGAGAGTGCGGAGCCGATCGCCCGCGTGAGCCTGCTCGACGACACCCCAACGCACACGGTGGACCTGGTCCGACTTCGGTGGCTTCGCGGTCGATCGCAATGCAGCAACGACGTGGTCAGCGGTCGCGTCCGGCCTCGTCGACCAGAGACGGGCGGCGATCCCCGCGACCGCTGCACATGCCAGGGACGAACCATGTGCTGACGCCGAGACCAGCTCGGGTTTCGCCACCCCTTCGGCGGGGCGAAACAGCGATCCGGATTCCCTACGTATCGTGCCGTCCGGATCGCACGCTCCCACGGCGAGGACCCCGGGGTGTAACGCTGGTTGGCGTGCTTGCCCGGCACCGTCGTTCCCGATCGCTGCGACCACGAGCGAGCCAGCAGCGACGAGGTCGTCGATGAGGACGTCGAGGATCACATTGTGGGCAGGGAGCCCGAGCGGCAGGCAGACGATGTCGACCGCTCGGTCGAGCAGCCAGCGGAGCCCGCACGTGACACGCACGACGACGTCTCCGCCGGGCAACACAGCGATCGACCGAAGCTGCGCGTGTGGCGCAACCCGCGCGATCTCAGCCGCTGTCGTGGTGCCGTGCGAATCGGCTGCACCCTCCGGGGCGACGACGAGACGACCACGCCGATCGGTCCCGGCTCGCTCGGCGACCCGAACGATGCTTCCGTCAATCGGTGTGTCGAGGTGCCCCACGACGATCGGACGTGAGACCTTGGCCAACACGTCGGCGCCATCGCCATTCAACTCGACACGAGAGACACGACGGTCGCGGCGCCGTACGTGACATGACCGGCGGTGGTTGCCGCGATCTTCCCCGCGTGTCATCCAAACAATGCAGGATGCCCGCGAGGTCGAACAAGAGCATGAGGTGTGCAGCGGCGCTCGCAGCGTGGTTGGACGGTGTCGACTGGAGTCGAGCCTGGCGGGCACCACCGATGCATCCCAAGAACGTGCCGAACAGATCGTAGAACACGGCGACAGATTCAACAGCCCGTGAGTCGGCGCCGCGGTCGTTTCGACCCAAGAACAGGACGAGTTGTCGCCAGGCCCATGCCACGACGCCGAACACATAGGACACGATCAGAGTTTGCTCCACGCCCGGGGCGAGATCGTTCTTGACGCCCGCCAGCAGACTCGGCACGATCCGGTAGCCAGGGAAGTCCAGGACCATGGTCAGAAGATCGAGAAACAAGAACATCACATCGCCCAGGTAGCTCACCGACCCGGCCTTCGACTTCAGGATGAACCACGGGTCCAAGAACAGACGCACCACGTGGACGCCGATGTCGAGGACGGTCATGACCTTGTCGATCGTGTCCCGCAGTTGGGTGTTCAAATCGATACCCGTCGGCGGCCATTCGTCGCCGAACAATGACCGCCCGACGATCGAACTCGGAACAGCGACGACGAACGACATGAGACCCAGCGGCGTCGGCTCGGATCCGAACTGGGCGCGGTACAGCGGCGAGATCAGCGGGATCTCCGGCAGAGGATCGGTCAGCGCCGTACGCACGGCGTCCAGCAACGCAGCGAGTACGGCGACCACGACATCGCCCAGGCTCGTCGTCAGTTCGATGAATCCGGCGGCGATGTCTTCGATGATCTGAATCAGCACGCCTGCGAGCCTGGGCAAGACCTGCTCGACCGGCGCTGCGAAGACCCCGTCGATACCGCTCCCCACGCTGTTCCCGATCGAGTCCAGCATTTCGGACAGGACTCCGGTCGTTTCGCCGACGGACCGAACGACCGTCTCCAACATCGCTTGCAGCGTCACGTCGACCTGCTGACCGGCGTCACCGCCGTCGCCATCGAAGAAGTCGATGATCGGCGCGAGGAACTGATCGAGCCCGGCTGCCGGTTCGTCGGTGCGTGGACCGCCCTCCGCCGAGCGCTCGAGTGGTTTGATCGCGCCCAGTTGATCGCGGAGTTGATCAAGACCGGTGTGGATTGTCCGGCCGAGGAGGTCGGCCGACGACGCCAGCTGATTCCGGATGGGTTCCACGTAGCTCGACGCCTTCTTGAGGGCATCGTCGACGAGCTCGACGAGCAGGCGCTGCGTGTCCTTGATCGCGTCCCAGTCCAGGAGCGACTCCAGAAACTCGAGCACGCTCGACACCCCCTCGACCACCGCGTTGACGACGTTGGTGATGACCTCGCCGACCTTCTCGACGGTGTCCAACACGACCGTTCTGACCTCGTCCTCGGATCGACCCGTCACGGCCACTCCGATATGGACCACGACGTCGAGCGCCGCATCGAGCGCTGCATCGACTGCCGCGCCCAGCACGTCGCCGGCGTCGTCCAGGCCCTGCCGAATATCCTCCAAGCCCTCGTTCAATGCGGCGGCGGCTGGTTCGAGGACCTTGTCGTTCAGCTCCTTCAACGCAGGCTGGAGGACCTTGTCGTTCACCTCCTCGAGGCCACGCTCGAGCTCCTTGGTCGCTCGGTCGATGGTCGTCGCCAGTTGACGGGCAGCCGCTCCGAGATCAACGAACGGGCGTGCGTCGAAGCGGATCGGACGCCCCGGGGGCCCGAACAAGAGCCCGATGTCGTCGTTCTCACCCACCGGGACCACGGCTGCCTGGTCGGGACTCAGCGGGGCAAACTTCGGCTCGTCCGCTTCGCTCCCGAACGACCACGCGTCGTAGTCCATCTCCGTTGCGGATGCAGACCTCGGCGTCGATCCGACAGAAGTCTCCCCAGGCACAGACTTGGCCAGCTGTTGGATGGCCGCCTGAACCTGTGCGCACGCAGCCTTGCCACGCTCGGGATCCTGGCGTACCGCCGGCTTGAGGTCGAGTGTCCTGCCCGAACCCGCTCCGCCGGTCGGTGGCGGACGATTCGCTGCGTCCCACAGTGCATCGTCCGGCAAGGAGGCGATCCGTCGCATCACCGCGACGTCAGGGAACACGAAGAACCGCTCGTCGGTCCGCATGGCATCGGTCCGGACCATCAGGGCCGGCGAGCCGAGCCGATCGGCCGGGGTGCTCAACTTGACGATGCCGGCCGAGTTCGGCGTGACCGTCATCCACGAGTCCGAATCGATGGTGTGGGTTCGCTCGCCGTGTTCGACAGCAACTTCAGCGGTCGCCCCGATCGACACGGCGCTGACTTCCGGCGGGAATGTGAGGACCGTTTGGTAGACCGAGCGCGACACGGTCGTGCCGTCGGCCGCTGGTCGGTACTCGGCCGCCAGGTCGCTCGACACCCTGGTCACGTGACGGTCGGGCGGCGACACGGTGAACACCTCGAACGACAAGAAGCCGTCCGCCAACTCGGCGCCGTCGAGGGCTGCTGTGTCGATGTGGAACACCCGACTGGGGCCGCCGAACTCTGTGTCCCGGTAGGCGGTGATCCCCGTGGAGGGCCCGAGGCGAATGGACGACGAGCTCGCAGCGCCGACAGCTCGAAGGTCGCTGATCGCCTCGTTCACGATCGCAGGCGTGCCACCGAAGTGGGGATCTGGATAGAACGCGATCTCTCCCCGCCGCAGCCCGCCGACCGGAATCGTGTGGTTGACGATGTTGTTCCGGACGACGGCCCGGTCGCCTCGCCGGTTCCGGACGATCGCGAAGTCGACCAGCGCCCCGGTAGCGGGCTCGAGCATCTTGACGACCTGGGTGGCGTAGCAGGCATGCGGAGATGTCTGACCGTGCGCAAGGATCCCGAAACGGGCGAGCGATCCGTCGGGTTCGATGCCGACCACGTTGACGTCCATGCCCGACTCGTTGACCAGGGTGAACGAGATGCCCTGGTCCTTCTCGACCGTTCGAAGTCGCGTCAGATCGATGTTCAGCGTGCGTCGCGTCGTCGTGGCGGTCGTACACGCGAGCACCGTGCCCGAACGCCGCTCGCGGGCGACCCAGACCTCACCGGGAGACGTCTCGGCGACGAACGTCTCCCATGACTCGATCGAGCCGGCGGGGTGTTCACCGCTCTCGTCGACGCGGGTCAGATCGATCTCGGCAGGTGTCGGATTGAAGATCGTGAGTGTCGTGCTTCCGTCGCAGACAGTCGCTTCGAGGTCGACATGGTGTGTCTGGCTCTCGGCTTCCGTTGCGAGCGCAGCGCCGAACAGGCTCCGCGAGATCGGCTCGCGGAACCCGAACGCCCGCCTCGCCGGACCGTGCACCTGGGCGCTACCACCGGTGGCGAGATGAGCGACGGCCTCACCGGTCGGATCGGCGAGCGGCACGACCTCGACCGGGAAGCCGGTGTCGTTGACGAACTCCATGACGGTTTCGTCGGGACGCTCGACGCGCCGGAGATCGACGCGGTCGAGGAGTACCGTCTGCGACAGTTGATCGACCACCGCGAAGTCGAGCGCTTGTCGGGTGTGTCGCTCGCGAAGCACCCAGGCGTGGGTGAGATGGGTGTCGAACGTGAGTTGGCCCCAGGCCGCCAGAACACCCTTCGGCCGTTCCCTGCCCTGGCCATCGATCCACATGACGTCGGCGGTCAGCAGTGTCTGGTTCCGGACGGTGAGCGTGGCCGGCGTTCGGGAATGGATCGAGCGGACCTGGATGCGGGACCGGGTCTCTGGAACCGCACTCGTGCAGTGCAGCCCGATCTCCTTCCCTGTCGTCTCCTCACGGACACGCCACACCTCGCCGCGGGCGCTGTTGACCTTGCGACGGCGCCCTGGCGGAATGAGCCCACGATCGTGTTCCACACCGTCTTGATCGACCAGGAGAACCCGGCCGACCAGGGAACTTCGGTTGACGAGGGTGACGTCGGCCGGTTCCTTCGTTCGACGTGAACGCAAGTGTGCGGACGTGATCGAGACCTGTCCGTCACCGTCCGGCGCAATGATCTGCTGAATCACGCGTCGAGACATCTGGTCGCGCGCCGTCCACTGTTCGCCCGCCACCACCGGTTGCTGCACGCGCTCTCCGGGTTCGAGACGGTGGAAACGCACGCCCTTCTGGCCGGTTCGCAGGTGCAGACCGACGCGGAGCGGTGTCGAGTTGGTGATCGACAACACGCCGGTCGGCCGTCGCGACGGTCCGGAACGGATGGTCCGGAACTGCTGCTGCTCGACACCGAGCAGCAGCACGCCGATCGCCTCACCGTCCTCGGCGTACTCGAGCACGTCGCCGGCGCGGGCGGACAGTGTCAGCGTCTTGGACGGCGCCAGCCGACCGAGTGGTCGTAGTTCGCCGTTCGGGTCGCGCCACGACATGGAGACGGTTCGCGTGTACAGGTTCTTGATCGCCACGTCGACCGATTCGCCTCCGAACGAACGCAGATCATGTGTGTGGATCGGTACCACGGCGTGCCGATCGGACGCTTGCCACGTCCGGAGGCGGCGACGGCTCTCCGGTTCACGGACGACCCAGACATGCCCACGGAAGGACTGCACCGTGAGCTCGGCCCCAGGGGCCACGTGGCCACGCGACACCTCCGTGCCGAGGAAGTCGACCCAGAACACCTCGCCGGCGACCGAGGCATCATTGCGGAACACGAGCGTGGCGTCGGCATCGCCGGCGACCGAGGCACGCGACCGCATCTCGACGACTCCGATCTCGTAGAGCAACTCGCCGCGTTCCGCCGCTCCGACGAACCTCGATCCTCTTCGTGTGAAGGTCGAGGTAGAGCAACATGTCGCGGGAACGATCCTCGAGCGTGATCGTCCAGTCGTCTCGTCCGGATTCGTCGAACTCTTCGAGCGAGACCCCACCGTCGGGACCCTGCCGAGCCCACCTCCGCAGGCCGATCTGCCGGAACAGTCCAACACGGGCGCCGTCGGACATCGCTTCGATCCGATTCGCGACTCGGGCATCGATCTCGGCCGTTGCCCGCGTGATCGTCGCAATGACGGGATCGGACCCATCGTCGGTTCGCCGGGTGATGTTGCGGGTGTGCAGGTCGAGTTGGAACCGTCCGGCGCCTGCCGGCTCCTCCAAGTACACCGACCAGTCATCGCGATGGGTCTCCACGAGTTCGTTGTGTCCCTGGCCGCCGGTTTCGGTCTCTTGCCGCCAGGTCAGGTCGTCGACTTGTCGGTGAACCGACTTCTCACCATCGAGCGTCGTGGCTTCCACACGGTTCACGAGCCACCCGTCGACCTGATCGATTGCTGCCACATCGCCTCCAGACCATGTATCCCCGGTGCGTCACCTACCGCGCCGTTGCCCAAACGTACCTGTCCGGCGACACGCTCGGATCCACTTGTGTGTCGCCGCACGCGACCGCCAAAGCGCTCGGACATTCGTCGGAACGGGAGGCTCCGCGAACTCGACATCCGCTCGGCGCTCCGCTCGAACGATGATGGAGCTGGCGGCGACGAACGCGACCGTGTCGGATTCCGACGTCCACTCGTCATCCTCGGCGTGGAGATCGACGTCAGAGCGGCCTCCAGCCCATCGAACACACCTGCACCCGCCCGCGCCGTTTCCGAACATGCGCTGTCGAAGAGCCGGGTGTGGGAATCGAACCCACGACATCGTCATTACAAGTGACGTGCTCTGCCAACTGAGCTAACCCGGCGAAGTCGGCGACAACGCTAACGCCCCGCCCCCGTCAGAACTCGCGCCAGGAAACGAACTCGGCCGTCACGACGATCCGGTACTCGAGGCTGGTGGGGGCCCAGATGTCGGGCCACGCGCTCTTCGAACGATCGTGCCCGACGGTGCAGGCGACCAGCGAGAGCGTTGTGCCGGGATGGAAACGGACCGCCGACAGGATGTTCGCGTTGGCCGCATCGGTCAGATCACGCCGCACGACCCGGTACGTGTACTCGCGGCGGTCGCTCGTCGTCACCGTCATGATGTCGCCGTTCTGGAGCAGGTGGAGGTTCCGGTACGGCGCACCCGCCTCGGTCCGGTGAGCGAACGTGGCGACGTGCGCGTTCTCCTGGCCCATGTCACCCGTTCCCGACCAGTGCCAACTGTGACCGGCGTCGGTGATCGCAATCGGGTTGCCGTCGAGCACCGTGCTCGTGAGGCCGAGACGTGGGACGCGCAACGTCCATGCCGGCGGAGCGGCCGGCGGAGCCGGGTTCACGTACTTCGCACGCTGTGGGATCTTCGGCGAACCGGTGAAATAGCCGGCCATGTCGACGATGACGTGTGCTCCGTGTGACGAGTAGACCTGCAGCCCGTACGTCGCCGTCACGGGTGTGATCACGTGGTTCGGCACGACTTGGTGCGGGGCCGAGAAGTTGACGTTCGAGGTGAGCGTGACCGGTTGACGCGCTCCGGTCACGGTGAGGAAGCCCGCACCGCGCGATTCGACACCCGTCACGTTGGCGACGACCGCCGACGCCCGTGAGGCGACCGAAGCCGGTGGCCGAACCTCGACCACCCACGCCGGCCAGAGCTTGCCGACCTCACCTCCGGGGACCCGCGTGTCGATCAGCCGAACCGGGTCGACCGGCACGAACAGGCCGTCTTCGGACGCAGCGCTCGAGTCGCTCGTGTAGTAGCCGACGACGTCGACGATGATCTTTGCCGGGTGCAGCGTGAAGATCTTGATCCGGCGCCGACCTCCGATGGTCGGGACCGGAACGATCACGCCGGCGGCCCGAGTGTCGCCGGGTCGTGACACGTTGAGGCTCGAGGTGAGCGGCTCGCTCGCCGGCGCGTCGAACGGGAGTGCGGTGAAGAAGCTCGGACCGGTCGTCTCGGTCGCGGTGAGGTTGATCACCACCGACGAGGCGTCCGCCGGCACGTACGACGTCAGGTCCACCGCCGTGAACGACCGTGTCCCCGCCAGCGCCGGCCGGGTGTCGATCGCGCGACGGGCATTCGGGAGTCCGACGAATCGGCCACCGCGCACGGCGCCGGACACCGGCTCGTAGTAGCCGAGTACGTCGACGATCATGAAACATGCCCGCAACCCGTAGACGTCGACCGACCCCCCGGCACCGATCTTGACCGTCACGAGGTTGGCGTTCTGTTCGCCGGCCGCGAGCAGGTTGAGATTGCTGGCCAACGGCAGCGCACCGCCGCTCGGGTACACGGTCACGAAGTTTCCGTCGTCGCCGTTGACAGCGGTGACCGTGAGCACGGCCGCCGATGCGGCCGCCGGTACTCCGTGTACCCCGGCAATCCTCACCCGGATGCGGTTGGCATCCGGCGTCGCATAGTCGAACGAACCGGGCGAGCGTGTATCCGCCAGTCGAACGGCATTCGGCAGAGGCACGAACCGGCTCGAACCGGCCGGGAGCGCGCCATGGGCGAGGCCATCCGGCACGGCGGTCGCGAGCACCGACGCGCCGGCGACCGCTCCGGCACCGACGATGAACCGGCGGCGGCCGAGGCGCCCACCCGAGAACACCGGCTCGGGCGACGACGCATCGCCGCAGTCGCGGGCGGAGATGGATTCGTTCGAGTTCATGTCGACCAACGCGCCGAGTTTACGACGACGTGGCCGCTCGGTGCCTCGCGACCTCATACGTTGCCAGCGTCGCCGCAGTCGACACGTTGAGCGAACTGAGCCGCCCTGCCATCGGTATTCCGACGATGAGATCGCAGCGCTCCCGGACGAGGCGCGACAGGCCGGCTCCCTCGGCGCCGAGCACGATGCACACGGCGTCGGTGGCGAGGTCGTCGATCTCGAAGAGCGATCGTTCGGCCGCATCGTCGAGACCGACGACCCAGATGCCCGCATCGCGAAGGCGTTGCAGCGTGCTCGGCAAGCCCGACACGACCGCGATCGGCATGTGCTCGATCGCACCGGCCGATGCCTTCGCGACCGTTGGCGTCACGTGCACCGCACGGTGTCGGGGAACGATGACGGCGTCGACGCCGGCTCCGTCGCAGCTCCGGATGATCGCACCGAGGTTGCCGGGGTCGGTGACGCCGTCGACGGCCACGAGGAACGGTGGGTGTGTACCACGACGCCGCAGGAAACGACCCAGATCGGCTTCGGGCAGTGGTGCAGCCATCGCCAGCACGCCTTGCGGCGCCTCGCTCCGGGCGGTCGACTCCAGTCGTTTGCGCGCCACGTAGTTGATCGGCACCCGGTTCGCCGCGGCGATCGTCTCGATGTCGTCGACGGCATCCGACTCTCGGAGCTCCGACGAAATCCAGATCTCGTGCACCTTGCGTCGCTGAGCCAGCAGCAGTTCCCGTACCGCTTGGCGACCCTCGACCTGCTCGCCGCCGAGACCCTTCGTCGCGCGCTTCGGCGCCGCTTCACCCTCACGCCTGGTCGGACCCGTCCGACCGGCGCCACGGCTACGGGGCGGGCCGGAGCGGCGCCCTGCAGCGGCTCGCCCACCGCGCCCCTGGCCGGGTCCCCGCTTGCTGCTGCCGCTCACGATCGGTCCTCGCGGGTGATGACCGCCACGGCGAGAGCAACGATGCCTTCCCGACGGCCGATCGCACCGAGGTGTTCGGCGCGGCGACCGGCCACCGTGACGGGTGCACCGGCTGCGTCGGTGAGGTTGCGCTCCATGTCGTCCTTCCGGTCGGCGATCTTCGGGCGTTCGCACACGATCTTGATGTCGATGTTGCCGATCGACCACCCGGCCACCGTGACGAGTTCGGCGACGGCCGACAGGATGCGCAGCGAATCGGCGTCCTTCCACTCCGGGTCGGTGTCGGGGAAGTGCCGTCCGAGGTCACCGAGCCCTGCGGCACCGAGCAGCGCATCGGCGGCGGCATGAGCCGGTACGTCGGCATCGCTGTGTCCGACGAGACCAGGTTCGCCCTCGAACACGCAGCCACCGAGGACGAGTGTTCGCTCAGGATCGTCGCTGTGCCGGTGAACGTCGAACCCCTGACCGACGCGAATCATCCGGAACTCCGTTCGACGGCGGATCGGCCCGGCGCCGACTCGGACACGGCAGATCGCGCCCAGTCGAGATCGTCGGGATGCGTGATCTTCCGATTGCCCGGCTCACCGGCAACGACGACGACCCGGCCACCCGCCTGCTCGACGAGCGACGCGTCATCGGTCGCCTCGGCGCTCGACGCGTGTGCTCGACGAAGTACGTCGGCGCGGAACGCCTGCGGTGTCTGAACGGCGACGAGCGATCCCCGGTCGGGTGTCGCGATCACGTGACGACGCTCGTCGACGACCTTGATCGTGTCGGCGACCGGGACGCCGGGCACCGCACCGTCGACGCGATCACCTGCATCATCGGCGACCGCCGCGATGACGGCTCGGAACAGCTCGGCCGACGCCAGTGGTCGGGCAGCGTCATGGATGCAGACGATGTCGCAGTCGTCGGGGACTTCGGCCAATCCGGCGCGCACGCTCGCCGAACGAGTCGCACCTCCGGCAACGGCACGCTCACGGTCGGCGTCAGCGGCGGGCACGACGACGACGACACCGTCAGAGGCACACTCCGCTGCCCGACGGGAGCGGTCGATGATTCGCTCGTCGCCGATCATCTCGTACTGCTTCGGTCGGCCGAAGCGCTGCCCCGAACCGCCACCCACCACGATCGTCCAGACCTTCGAGGGGCGATGCACCTGGTCAAGAGTAGTACCGTGACCCGGGATGACGGACCACATCGAGCGACTCTCCCGCACTTCGTTCTTCGCCGATGCAGCGGCTGACCAGCTGGAGATGGTGGCCAGCGCGGGTCACGAGCGAGCACTCGTGCGCGGTGACGTGTTGTTCAACGAAGGAGACGCTCCCGACGCGCTGTACCTGGTCACCCGGGGTCGGATCGCGATCGCCATGTCGAGTCCGATCGATCGACGCGAGAGCGTCGTCGCGCTGATGGAGCCTGGCGATCTGTTCGGCGACATGGGCATGCTCGACGACGGGCCACGGTCGGCCCTGGCGCGAGCCCTCGAACCGTCAGCGGTCCTCCAGATTCCGTTCGAGCCGGTACGCCAGTTGTTCAACGAAGACCCCCGACTGCTCTGGAATGTCGCCCGGCTGCTCGCCACCCGGCTTCGGGTGATGGACGAGGTGCTCGCCGATTCGGTCTTCCTCGATGTCACCGGACGCACTGCGAAACGGCTGCTCGAACTGGCCAACGGCAGCGACGACTTCCAGCTCCCCGTCACCCAGGAAGAGCTGGCCGGCATGGTCGGCGCCTCCCGCGAACGTGTCAACAAGGCGATCGCCAGCTTCATCCGCCTCGGCTGGCTCGAACAGCACGACCGGAACTACCGCATCGTGCAGCGCGACCGCCTCGAGCTCCGCTCGCGCTGATCCACCGAGACGGCTCGGAGCCTGCGTCGGCTACCGGGCGAACGTGTCGATCATGAGCGGGACGTCCGGTCCCAGCGGGTACAGGATCGGGCACGTACAGCCGTTCTGGACGTATTCGCCAACCTTTTCTCGGACCTCGTCCGGTGTACCTGATGCGGTGATCATCTGCACGATGTCGTCGGGCACACGTTTGCTGGCCGCGACGACCTCGTCGTGGGTGGCCGGCCACGTGAGCACTTCGCCGATCTCGTCGAGCAACTCCTGGGGCACCCCGGATGCCTTCATGATGTGCGGTTGCTGCCCGAGATACTGCGTGACCAACAGCCGGGCGCCGTCGAGCGCCGCCTGCCGATCGGAATCGACGGAACAGACGACGAGCTGCGGTCGGTCGATGTCGTCCACCGTCCGCCCGGCCTTGGCCGCGCCCCGCTCGAGCGCCGCGAGCGCTCGCAGGTTGTAGTCGGGGCTCACGAGATAGTTGAGCACCGCTCCGTCGGCGATCTCGCCGGTCAATTCCATCATCTGCATCCCTGTCGCCCCGATGTAGATCGGCACGTCCTTCGGTCGACGCTCCTGATGCACGTAGTCGAGTTCGACGCCGTCGAGTTGCACGTGATACCCGTCGGCGGAGACGGTCTCGTTGGCGAGCAGTCCGCGCAATGCTTCGACGACTTCCCGCATGACCCGCAACGGACGGGCACGATCGATGCCGACCTTGGCGGCTAGGGGATCCCACCATGCTCCGAGACCGCAGATCATCCGCCCCGGGGCGAGGTCGTCGAGCGTCGAGAACGTGCTCGCGAGCCGGGCCGCATTGCGAGTCCAGATGTCGATCACGCCCGAGCCGATCTTGATGCGATCGGTGGTGGCCGCGAACGCGGCCATCGGCACCACCGCGTCACGAACGAGGCGGCTGTCCGCCTGCCACACTGCGTCGAACCCCTTCGATTCGGCGTAGCGGACGAGCTCGATCCCCTCCCGCATCGGGTGAGCGTCTTGGAGGTACAGCGCAACCTGGTCCATACTCGAAGTCTCGCACATCCTTTGTACGAAATGTTCAGAGCAGCGCCGGAATCCAGCGGCCCCCGCGCTCGTTGCATGCAATCGCTGATCTCGCCACTCGACCTGCGACCCCGCCCCGCCCCGCCCCGGAGACTCTCCCGCCACCATGTTCCTCGCGCTCAAAGAGATGGCCCGCGCCAAGGTGCGATTCGGCCTGCTGATCGTTGCGATCGGCATGCTCGTGTTCCTGATCCTGTTCCAGCAGTCGCTGCAGAACGGACTGCTGACCTCGTTCGTCGGTGCGATCCGCAATCAGTCCGCACCCGTGCTCGTGTACTCGGTCGACGGCCAGCGCGTGATCCAGGGCAGCATCATCACCCCCGACCTCGAAGCACTCGTGCGATCGACCGACGGCGTGCGGCGAGGTCGGCCAGATCACACAGGGCACGTTCACCGTCGACCGCCGACGGCGAACGCTTCGACACGTCACTGATCGGCTACGACGTCCCCTCACTCGGCGCGCCGGCCGAACTCAGCAGCGGCGAGTATCCGGACGCACCCGGCGAAGCGGTCGGCAGCGACGCCGACGCCGACCGGGGATTCGGCATCGGCGACACGGTCTCGATCGAACCAGGCGGGTTCGAGCTGACGATCGTCGGACTCGCACAAGACGTTCAGCTCAACGCCGGTCCGACGCTGTTCGTCCAGCTACGACGACTATGTGGCTGCGCTCCGATCGGTGAACCCCGACGCATCCTTCGTGCTGCCCAACGTGATGGCCGTCGCGCCCGCCGACGGCGTCACCGACGACGAAGCTGTCGAACTCATCAACGCACAGTCCGAGGAACTCGACGCTCTCACCAAGAACGATGCCGCCGACGAGACGCCCGGCGTCAGTCCAGGTGCGTCAGTCGTTCATCATCATCTTCTTCCTGTACGGCCTCGTCGTGCCGTGCGTCACCGGGCTGTTCTTCCTCATCGTCACGTTCCAGAAGTCCGACGCGTTGACGCTGCTGCGTGCCATCGGCGCGCCGGCCGACTGGCTCGTGCGATCGCTGCTCTTCCAGGCGGGATTGATCATCACCGCCGGGTATCTCATCGGGCTCGCGCTGTACACGCCGGTGTCCCGAATTCGCCTCGGTGGGATTCAACTGCGGTTCGAGACCACGGCCGTGATCGTGTGGGCGGTGCTGCTGTTCGTGCTCGGCATGGCGAGCGCACTGCTGTCGGCCAGACGGGTGCTCGCGATCGACCCGATCGAGGCGACGACCGGCGGAGCGAACCGATGAAGCTGGCACTCCGTGAAGCTCGCGCGACGACCCGGCAAGTTCGTCACCGCAACGCTCATCCTGACCCTGATCGCCATCCTGTTGATGTTCCTCGGTGGCCTGCTCGACGGCCTGATCCGTTCGTCAACCGGTGCCGTTGCGCGCCCAGCAGGCCGACGCCATCGTGTACTCCGAGTCGTCGCAGGCGTCGTTCCTCCGGAGCCGGATCGAAGCCGAGACCCGGACGAACATCGAATCGCTCGACGGCGTCGAGGTGGTCGGGCGGGCTCGGTGTCGTCCAGCTCGGTGCCCGCGTTCCCGGCAACGGGCCGCGCGACCTCGCGAACGTGGCGCTGTGGGGGTACGAGCTCGCCCCGGAGGGCGTGCCCGAGCCACCTGGGCCGGGCGAGGCCTGGGCCGACGAGGTGCTCCAAGCCGACGGTGTCGAGATCGGCGACGAGTTGCTCCTCGGCCCGGCGCGCTCGCCGATCGTCGTCGCCGGATGGGTCGAGGACACCTCGTTCAACGGTCAGGCCGGTCTGTGGACCGATGTCGACACGTGGCGGGGAGTGCTCGCCGAGAACCGCCCCGACGCCGTGCTGGCCGACGGCGTGTTCCAAGCACTCGTCGTCCGGGCGAGCGGTGACCCCGACATCGTGGCCACCATCAACAGCGAGTTCGGCGCCGAGGTCGAGGCGTTCACGATCCCTGACGCCGTCGACGCGATTCCGGGCGTCACCGAGCAGCAGACGACCTTCAACCAGATCCTCGGTGTCACCGTCGTGATCGCGCTCGTCGTGATCGCGCTGTTCTTCGCGCTCCTCACCGTCGAACGGACCGGTCTCTACGGTGTGCTCAAGGCGATCGGGGCGAAGTCCCGAACGCTCATCGTCGGCCTCATCGCACAGGCGGTCGTCCTCACACTGATCGCGTCGTCGATCGCCGGCATCGCGGTCATCGTGCTCGACCTGGTCATACCCCCGGGCTCGATCCCGCTGTTCGTCTCAGCCGGTCGCATCCTGACCAGCGTTGTCCTTCTCCTCGTCGCGGCCGTCATCGGCAGCACGTTCTCACTACGCCGGGTCCTTCGGATCGACCCGGCCTCGGCCCTCGGGAGCTGACATGACCTCCACGCCAGACACCACACCGAACACCACGCCTGCCGCCGTCAACGGCGCCGCGGCCCTACGGATGTCGGATGTTCGCAAGGTGTACCGGATGGGCGACTCGGAAGTCGTCGCCCTCGACCACGCCACGTTGACCGTCGGCACCGACGAGATCGTCGCGCTGGTGGGTCCATCCGGATCGGGCAAGACAACACTGTGCTCGATCGCCGGCGGCATCCTCGGCGCCACCGAGGGATCGGTCGTGGTCGGCGAGGAGGAGATCACCGACTACGGCGACAAACAACTGACGACGTTCCGACAGAACCAGGTCGGGTTCGTCTTCCAATCGGTCAACCTGGTGCCCTTCCTGAACGCCCGCGAGAACCTCCTGGTCGTCGACGAGCTCGGTCGGCGGGAAGGCCAACCCGCACGCGAACGCGCCGATCGTCTCCTCCACGAACTCGGTCTGAGCGACCGGGCGAAGAACCTGCCCGGTCAACTGTCGGGTGGGCAGAAGCAACGGGTCGCGATCGGCCGGTCGCTCATGAACGAACCCCGTCTCGTGCTGTTCGACGAGCCGACGTCGGCACTGGACACCGAGCTCGGCGCCCAGGTGATGGAGCTCATCCGGTCGGAGATGAAGTCACGCGGCACCGCGGCCATCGTCGTGACCCACGACGAACGCATCACCGAGTACTGCGACCGCACCGTGCACATCACCGACGGCGTACTTGCTGCCTGACATTCCCAGCGCGATCATCGCGCTCAGAGTCGAGCATGCAGGCGAGCCGCCTGCTCAGCGGCGTGGGCCCGAACCTCGAGCAGGTCGACAGCGTGTCGGCAGGCCGTCGTCGAGCAACACCCGACCGTCGCCGTCGACCACGCGTGTGGCGCGGATCCCCGGCGTGAACGCGACATGCCACGCCGAGTCGACGTGGTCATAATTCCAGGTCACGACGTCGTTCTGCGCCTCTGGAACGAGCGCACTGCCGCCCTGCAGCCACGACCATGCGTCATCGGGTGACGCCGTGACGTCGTCGGCTCGTTGCGCCACGTACGCCAGGCGCATCTCTTCGAGCATGTCGGCCCCGATGCCGTCGGTGCCGAGCACGATCGGGTTCGGCCGGCCGGCGGGCCGCGCGTATCCGACGGCGTTGTTCATGTTGCTGCGGGGATTGTGGGCGATCGTGCCGGGCAGATCGCGGTCGAGGAGCACGCAGTGCACGAGCAGCCAGTCATCTGTCGCCAGCCCGGCGAGACGCGCCCCGGCCGAGCCGTCCTGCGGACCCTCGCACACATGGATGTGCACCCCGACCCCGAGGTCGCTCGCCAGACCTGCGGCGGCGTCGAGTGTCTCGTCGCTACACGTGAACGCAGCATGCACGCCGACGAGCCCGCGCCCACCGTCGCGGATGAACCGCTCGTTCTCGGCGAGACCCCGCCGGCCGCCGTCGGCACCGTGGCGGTCGGTGATCCCGTAGGCGCACACGACCTTCACACCGACCTCGGCACAGGCTTCGGCGATCACGTCGAGGCTGCCCTCGATCGCGTTGGGGCTCTCGTGATGATCCACGATGGCAGTGGTGCCGCTCATCAGCGCCTCGGTCGCACCGAGGCGTGCACTCGCTCTGAGCATGTCGAGATCGAGCGCTGCATCGAGCCGCCACCACACCTGCTCGAGGATCTCTCCGAAACCGGTCGGCTGACGCGGCGGCGCCGGCATCCCTCGGGCGAGGGTCGAATACAGGTGGTGATGAGCACACACCATCCCGGCTGTCGTGTCGGCCATGCCACGACTCTCCCACCAACCGGGTGCCCGATCAACGAAGCGCGCCGACGATCTGTTCGGACTCGGCGTTCGCTGCGATGTGGCGGCGCTGGTCGAAGGTCGCCCGGGCGACGATCACGATCAACAGCACGGCCGCCACGACCAGCACCGCCGCCGTGCAGATGACCAGCGTCTCGCGCCGTACGTAGCTCGCCGGGGTCGACGCCTCGATGTTGCCGATGACCGCACCTGCGGCCCAGGGCGCGAGCCAGGCGATCCACCAGAACCACACCAGGCCTGCGCCGCGGCCGGTCATCGGGCTGTTCTCGACGATCTCGACCATGATCCGACCAGGGCGCACCAGGTTCATGAAGGGCACGAACCAGCCGCCGACGGTCCAACCCACTCCATGATCGATCGGGCGCCATGCGCCGACGTTGCGGTAGGTGCGATGCATCCAGACCATCAGCGCCGGTGCCACGACGACAGCAGCGAGGAGCACCGCCGTGATGGCCGAAGCGACGCGTCCGTCGGCCGCGTCCAGCTGTTCGGCTGTCACCGGGCGACCGTCGCCGAACTCGCCGACGAGGCTCCGTCGGTCCCAGACGACCCAGATGAACCCGCACAGCGCGATGAGATTGGCACCGACTGCCGTGACGACCACGACGGCACGGGCGACGGGCGACACGGGCTCGCCGTATCGTTCCGCTCGACGGCGCCGGGCCGACACCAGACCTTCCACCGTCGGAGACGGCGCATCGGGCAAGGTCTGCCAGGGGCGGGGCAGTACGTCGAGGTGTGAGACGACCGTGGACCCCTGCGGAGCGTCAACGGTCGCGATGCTCGGCGTCGCAGTCGGAGGCGGCAGCACCGGAACCGACGGTGCGGCCTGCACCGTCAGCGGTGCAGGCAGGCTGGGAACCGACGAACTGGTCGGCGCCGGCAGGGCGGGAGATCGAGCAGCGTCCACGGCGCCGCTCGGAGTGGGCAGGCCGGGTCGTGGCGAATCGTCCAACGGAGGAGAGCCGGCCATCGAGCCCACAGGAGGTGGGTGAGGTTCGGTGGCCATCCATCGACCATATGCCAGGTTGGCCTCTCGACGCCCGGCTCGTCACGATCGAACTCCAGAATTCGACTCCGATGGCCACGGGCGGTGCCCGCATGCGCGCTGGAACGTGAATCCGCGACTGCGCTGTCAAGGTTCCGTCAACGAGTGGCCGACCTGCCGATCTACGCTGAGCATCATGCAGGAACCTGCCTACGAATCCGGACCCACCGATGTCGCTCTGCTCGACGAGACGATCCCGCAGAACCTGACCCACACGATCGAGTCGTATCCGCAACGCGAGGCACTCGTGTCGCGCCACCAGGGGATCCGGTGGTCGTACGAGGAGTTCGGTCATCGGGTTGCCGACCTGGCCAAGAGCCTCATGCACGCCGGCCTCGAAAAAGGCGACCGGCTCGGTCTCTGGGCGCCGAACTATGCCGAATGGACACTGGTGCAGTTCGCCACGGCCGAGATCGGCGTGGTCCTCGTCAACATCAATCCGGCGTACCGCACGCATGAACTCGAATACGCACTCAAGCAGTCGGGCTGTCGATGGATCATCGCGGCGCCGGAGTTCAAGACCTCGAACTACGTGGAGATGGTGGCGGCCATCGCCGACAACGTTCCGACCTTGGAGCATGCCGTCTTCTTCTGGACCGACGAGTGGAACCATTTGATCGAGGGCGACGAAGTGGTGCACGACGACGAGCTCGCCGCACGCCGAGCGACGCTCCGGCCCGACGACCCGATCAACATCCAGTACACCTCGGGCACGACCGGGTTCCCGAAGGGTGCGACGCTCACCCACCGGAACATCTTGAACAACGGCTACTTCACGACCGAACTCCAGGGCATCACCCACGAGGACCGGATCTGCATCCCCGTGCCCTTCTACCATTGTTTCGGCATGGTGATGGGAAACCTCGGATGCACGTCGCACGGGGCGACGATGGTCATTCCGAACGACTCGTTCGATCCCGTTTCGGTGCTCGAGACGGTGCAGGACGAGCGCTGCACGTCGCTCTACGGCGTGCCGACGATGTTCATCGCCGAACTCGGCCACCCCGACTTCGAGTCGTTCGACCTGTCGTCATTGCGAACCGGGGTCATGGCGGGGTCACCCTGCCCGGTCGAGGTGATGAAGCAGTGTGTCGACCAGATGAACATGCACGAGGTGACGATCTGTTACGGCATGACCGAGACGTCACCGGTGTCGACCCAGACGCTGCCCGACGACTCGCTCCACCATCGCACCGCGACGGTGGGCCGAGCGCATCCTCATGTCGAGATCCGCATCGCCCACGCCGACACCGGTCAGACGCTCCGGCGTGGCGAGACCGGTGAGTTCTGCACGCGTGGCTACTCCGTGATGCGCGAGTACTGGAACGAGCCCGAAAAGACCGGCCAGGCGATCGACGCCGACGGGTGGATGCACACGGGCGATCTCGCCACCATGGCCGACGACGGATACTGCAACATCGTGGGGCGCATCAAGGACATGGTCATCCGCGGTGGCGAGAACGTGTATCCGCGTGAGATCGAGGAGTTCCTGTATGCACATCCCGACGTCGAGGACGTGCAGGTCATCGGCGTGCCCGATGTGAAGTACGGCGAAGAGCTCATGGCATGGGTCAAGGTGCGGCCGGGCGGCGAGGTGACACCCGACGAGCTCCGCGACTTCTGTCGCGGGAAGATCGCCCACTTCAAAGTGCCGCGCTACGTGAAGATCGTCGAAGATTTCCCGATGACCGTCACCGGGAAGGTCCGCAAGGTCGAGATGCGCGAGTCGTCAATCCACGAACTCGGCCTGGACTCGGTCGCCGACGCCGAGATGGCATGACGCACTGCATCGTTCCCGCATCGCAGGTACGGCGAGCCGGCATCGTATGAGCGAGTTGGCAGCGGCGATCACCGCTCGCTACACCGAGGGCGGAGCGCCGTTCATGCACGATCTGAACCTCCGGATCACCGAAGCCGAGCCCGGCCACGTGAGGTTCACCCTGCCGGTGGTCGAACGTCTGACCCACGCCGGCGGTGTGCTGTGCGGCCAGGCGATCCTGGCGTGCATGGACACCGCCATGGTCTTCGTCATGATGTCGCTCAACCGCGCCGCCGACGGCAACTTCACGACCGTGCAACTCCAGACCACGTTCGAGCGAGGTGTTCCGGCCGACATCGGCGAGGTCACGTTCGATGCCCGTGCCACCAAGAGCGGCCGCTCGCTCGTGTTCGGTCACATCGACCTGCTTCTCCCCGACGGCCGCAGGGCGGCGGGCGCGACCACCACGTACATGTGGCTCTGACATCGATGTCGCCAGGACGACGACCCCATCGTCAGGGGCCGGGCCGGCAAATCCCTGGCCGCCGACGCTCACCCCATGGAAGACTCGGTCTGTGACGCTTCTCCGCCGAACCGCCGGGATCTGGGGTCCCGCCGCCTTTTCGGCCGCCGCCGTCCTGGCCGGTCGCGTGCAGCCCGGCTACTCGCACGTCGGACATCACATCAGCGGCCTGGCCGCAGCGCGCCAGCGGTCGGCCCTCGTGATGGTGCCGGGCTTCGTCGCCCTGGCCACCGCCAGCGCGGTCATGCCGGTTCGCGACCCGGCCGCGGCCCGCCTCACCCGGATCGCGGGCGCCGGTGTGCTCGCCGCCGGGTTGATCCCCGCGAGTCAGCCACGTTGCCCGCAACCGGGAATCGATCCGGAAGCCACGACGTCCGACATCGGCCACGGCATCGCCAGCGTCGCGGCATTCGTCGCGTGGACAGCGATCCCGTACGTCGCGAGCTCGAGCCTCGGCCCGGCCTGGTACCTGCGTCTCAACCGAACCCTCCGGCTCACCACGACCGGCGGCCTGGTCGCAGCCGCCGGCACCACTCGCTTCGACTCGCCGGTCAAGGGGCTCGCGCAGCGGGCGTTCCTCGGCTCGGTGTTCACCTGGTACCTCGCGACCGCGACGCGAACTCTCCTCCGACCACACGCCTGATCGTCAACCGAGCAGGTCGACGATCACCCGCTCCCACAGCTCGGTCGTGAGACGGAGCGACTCCAGGTCGATGCGCTCGTTGTGACCGTGGAACCGCTGCCCGAACTCGCTCGGGTCGATCGAAGGACTGAACAGCCCGGCACCGTACGAGACGGCACCCAACTCTCGGAACACCCGCGCATCGGTGAACCCGACGATGAACTGCGGGTTGAGGCGGGCTTCGGGGAACGGCACGCTGACGGCGCGCTCGAGTGCGTCCCAGAGAAGCGTGTCGGCACGGCTGGTCGAGGCCGGGTCATCCATGAGCACCTCGATCTCGGTCCGGTCGAACAGATCGTCTCCGAGCGCCTCACGCAGGTGGGCCGTGACCTCATCGGTGTGATCCCCCGGCATCGTGCGGATGTCGACGTCGATGTCGACGACATCGGGGATCACATTCGTCTTCGGGCGCCCCTTCGTCGTCAACACGTTCGGCGAGAACGTCGTGTGCGAGCAGGCGTGGAAGTGTCCTTTCGCCCCCGGGTGCGGCAGATCGGCGAGGAGGCCGTCGATGGCCTGCTCATCGAGCATCGCCGACTTCATGTCGTCGGGCAGATCCAGCGACTCGACCTGGCCGCGCCAGAGCTCGTGGAAGCGCGGTGCCGGCCGGTAGTCCGCCAGACGGGTGACCACTTTGGCCGCGGTCACCAACGCATTGTCCGATCCGAGCGGCATCGAACCGTGTCCCGGCGTGCCCCTGACGCGGAGGCGGCGCCATGCAACACCCTTCTCCGCCACGTTCACACTGATCGAGCCCCGGCCCTCCGGACCCGAGTGCAATCCGCCGTTCTCGGTCAACAGGTAGCTGCACCTGATCGCGTCGGGATGCTCGTCCGCCACCCAACGTGCGCCGTGAGCGCTGCCGGCCTCCTCGTCGGCGACGGCGAAGTAGAGCAGATCGCCCGTCGGCCGGAATCCGCGATCGACCATCGACTTGAAGACCACCGCCATCGACGAGGTCAGGTTCAGCATGTCGACCGCGCCGCGACCCCACACTTCGTCGGCGCCGTGCTCGTTCGCGATGATCTCGCCGCCGAACGGATCGTTGCGCCATCCATCGGGATTGACCGGGACCACGTCGGTGTGGCCCATGAGACACAGCGAGGGGGCGTCAGGGTCGGTCCCCGGGAGACGGGCCACGAACGACGCCCGATCCGGGGTCGGCTCCCAGCGCTCGATGTCGACACCGGGGCCTTCGACATAGCTCTGCAGCACATCGGCGTTGCGCGTCTCATGTCCCGACTCGGCCGAGCCATCGTTGACGCACTCGTTCCGGATCAGCGTTTGCAGCAGTTCGACCGTGTCGCCGGTGAGATCGTGGGCCATACCGCAGTCTCGCGCTCAACGCCGCGTCCGGCCCATCCCGATCGAGTGCACCGTCACTCCTCCGTCGTCGACCGACCCGTCGACCGACCCGACGACCGACCCGTCGACCACGGGTGCGCTCGGGCCAGACTCGGGCCGACTCGGGCCTGACGACCGTCCACGGGGCCGGCGGGTCGCTCGGCGACGCCGATACCGAACTCGGGATCGGCGACGGTGACGTGATGAACCAGATGGGCGGCGGTGTCACCGGCGATTCGCGCACGATTGCATGGAACGACGCCGTGCTCGCAAGCCTCCGAGCATCGCATGTGCTCGATTGCGCCGGCGGGCCGACGGTGATATCCCTGGCACCATGGAACTTGCCGATGCAATCGACTACATCCGTAGCCGGCGACAGGGTGTCATCGTGGCGATCAAGTCCGATGGGCGGCCCCAGCTGTCGAACATCGTCTACGGCGTCGACGACGACGGCACGATCCGCATCTCGGCGACGGCCGATCGTGCGAAGACGAAGAATCTGGTGCGTGACGGGCGTGCGAGCCTCTACGTGACGGCCGACGACTTCGGGAGCTACTGCGTGGTCGAAGGTGACGTGGACGTCACCCCCGTCACGACCGAACCCGGCGACGCAACGTCGAACGCACTGGTCGCGTACTACCGCACGCTCGCCGGTGAGCATCCGGACTGGGACGAGTATCGACAGGCGATGATCGACGAGGGCCGTCTGATGCTGCTGCTCCGTCCCGCCCGTGCGTACGGCATGCTGTCGCGATGAAGATCCACACGCAGCCCGACCAGATGGGTGGTGTCTGGGCGAACGCAGCGGCCGTCCGCCACTCACCCCACGAGTTCACGATCGACTTCCTGCGCTGCGACTTCGATGACGCCGGCAAGGCCGCCGCCGGCATCCTCGTGCAGCGGGTCAACATGTCGCCGCTGTTCGTCACCCAGCTCATCGCCGCTCTCCAGGACAACTGGTCGAAGTATGCCGACAAGTCGATGCCGAAGGACCTGCTCGACGATCTGTCGATCGAGTCCCCCCGCCTCGACGATACGGACGAGGCAAACGGCGCCGACGAGGGAACCTGACATGCGCCCACAGCCCATGATCACGTGCTCGTCCGTGTCGGGATCGAGTGCCTGGTACCAGCGCGTGCTCGGATTGCACAGCGCCCATGGCGGCGACGAGTACGAGATGCTGATGAGCGGTGGAACACTCGTCCTGCAGCTCCACGAGATCGATGCCCACGAGCACCCGGCACTGCTCGGCGACGGCCAGTCGATCGGCGGCAACGGCGTCGCACTGTGGTTCGACACCAGCGAATTCGATGCCGACGTCGAACGGATCCGTTCGACCGACGTCGACGTGGTGGAGGATGTTCACGTGAACCCGAATGCACAACATCGCGAGATCTGGCTGCGCGACCCCGACGGTTACGTCGTGGTGCTCAGCAGCCCGTTCGGCGATGTGGGCTGAATGCGCTACCCGACGCTCCTGTTCGATCTCGACCACACGCTGCTCGACTCCGACGAGTCGGAGCGGTCGGCGTACCAGCACACGATGGCCACGATCGGACTGTCGGATCCCGGCACCTACTTCGGGCGCTACGTCGCCATCAACCGGGCCATGTGGAACGCCGTCGAGGCCGGCGACATGCAACCGAGCGAAGTTCGTCACCGTCGCTTCGAACAGTTCACGTCCGAACTCGGCATCGACGCCGACCCGAACGAGATGGCCGAGGCCTTCGTCTGGGGCCTGGGCAACTTCGGTGAGTTGTACGTCGGCGCCAGGGAGGTGCTCGAGTCGCTGGCGGAGTGTGCGGCGCTCGCGATGGTCACGAACGGGCTGAGCGACGTGCAGCGAACCCGGATCGATCGCCTCGATCTGGGCGGCTTCTTCCGGACCGTGATCATCTCGTCGGAGGTCGGCGTCACGAAGCCGCGTCCGGAGATCTTCGACCTGGCCTTCGACGGTCTCGGTCGACCCGACCCGTCGACGGCTCTGATGGTCGGCGACAGCCTCACCTCCGACATCGCCGGTGGACACGGCTACGGCGTCGACACCTGCTGGTACAACCCGCACGGCGCGGTTCGGCCCGAGCATGTCGCCGTGACCCACGAGATCGCACGGCTCGGCACGCTGCTGGACGTCGTCACCGGATCCGACCCACCGTGAGCCGCCCTGGCTTCAACCGTCACGTACGCGGTGACTGCGTGCGTCGGCGGCGCTCTCCGCGTCGGAGCCGTACTGGTCGGAACCGCACCGACACCATCAGTCGGTGAACAAGACGTTCGGGTTCATGATGCCGTTCGGGTCGAGCGCCGACTTGATCGCACGCATGGCCGACAGTTCCGCGGTGGATCGCTGCAATGGCAGGTAGCGGACCTTGGCCGTGCCGATGCCGTGCTCGGCGCTGATGCTTCCGCCGAGTTCGACGACGAGCCCGTACACGGCGTCGTCGAGGTCGGGTGACGCTTGGGCGGCTCCCGTGACGTTGACGTGCAGATTGCCGTCGCCGACATGGCCGAAGAGCCACGTTCGAGCGTCTGGCACCACCCGCTCGACGACACCTGGCACCACGGCCGCGAACTCGGCCAGGCGCGACAGCGGCAGGGTGATGTCGAACTTGTGGGGGATCCCGATCCGATTGATCGCCAACGTGTGCTCCTCACGCAGCCGCCACAGCGCTGCCCGGCGGGCGCTGTCGCTCGCGACCGCGACGTCGATCACGCCCTCGACACCCGATATCGCCGACGCGAGCTCGTCCGTCGGGTCGTGGAGCGCGCCCGCCTCGAGCAGGACATAGACCGGCGAGGCGTCGTCGAATGGCAACGGCACCCCGAACGCGTCGGAGACCAGCGCCACCCCCTCGTGGAGCACGAACTCCGCCGCCTCCAGCGACGGGATGCCGGTTCGCCACTCCGCGACCGCAGCGACTGCCGCCTCGACCGACGCCATCGCGATGAATGCGACCACGCGGTGCGGTGCTGCGGCGACCAACCGGAACCGGGCGGCCGTCACGATCGCCAGCGTCCCCTCACTGCCGCACAGGAGTGACGGTAGGTGATAGCCCGTGTTGTCCTTGACGAGGCCGCTCATCTGGCGCACGACCTCGCCGTTCCCGAGCACGGCCTCGATCCCGACGAGCTGCTCACGTGTGCCGCCGAACCTGATGAGGTTGATGCCGCCGGCGTTGGTGGCCACGGAGCCGCCGACGGTCGCGGTGCCCCGCGCTCCGAAGTCGACGGCGTAGCGCAGCCCGGCGGCCGATGCGGCACGCTGGACCGACTCGACGGTTGCGCCGGCGCCGGCCGTGACCTGCTGGCTGACCGTGTCGACCGGCTCGACACGGTCGAGTCGACGCAGGCTGACGACCAACTCGCCTCGCAGCGGCACGCCGCCACCGACCATGCCGGTGTTGCCGCCCTGCGGCACGATCGCGACGCCGTCGCGCCGACAGAGGTCGACAACGGCAGCGACCTGCGCGACCGAACCCGGCCGAACGACAGTCGTGCCGGACCCGACGAACCGGCCCGTCCAGTCCGCGACGTACGACGCAACGTCATCCGGATCCACGAGGACGTGTGCCGGCCCGACGACTTCTCGAAGTTGTTCGACGAGCCCCACACGGAGACGGTAGCGGCGGTCGTCCCGGTCAGACGGCGCGGGCCGGGAGGAACCGACTCGCGAAGATCGCACCGCTGAATGCGACCCCAGCAGCGACGAAGCACCCGACGCCGAGACCCGACAGGAACGCGTCGTTCACCTCTGCGAGGTAGGGCGCCGCACCGGCGCCGAGTTCGTTGGCCATGATCCGAGCGGCGCCCACCGACTCACGGGTGAGCTCCTGTGCCTCCGGCGGCAACTGGGCGAACGTACTGTCGGGTCCCGATCCGTCGAGCGCGTCGACGTACACCGAGCTGAAGACGCTGCCGATGATCGCCACGCCGAGCGTGCCGCCCAACTCGCGGGTCGTGTCGTTGACCGCCGAGCCGATACCGGCCTTGTCCGCCGACAGCGACCCCATGATCGACTCGGTCGCCGGTGCGGTCGTCGCACCGAGGCCGGCACCGAGGAACACCATCTGGCCGGCGATCTCGAGATACGTGGTGTCGACCTCGACCCGAAGGGCGATCCAGACGAACGCCGTTGCGAGCAGCGTGAGACCGGCCCGCACCACCGCAGTCGTCCCGACCTTGCTCACGATGCGCGGAGCGAGCACCGAGGCGACGGCGATCGAGATCGCCACCGGCAGCGTGCGCAGACCCGCCTCGAGCGGCCCGTAGCCGCGCACGAGTTGGAAGTACTGCGTGATGAGGAAGATGAATCCGAACAGCGCGAAGAAGGCCGACGTGATGGCGACGCTCGCGGCGGAAAACCGCAAGTTCCGGAAGATCGACACGGGGAGCATCGGGTGTTCGACCCGGAGCTCCCAGCGCACGAACGCCACGAGCAGGAGCGCAGCGAGCGTGAAGCCGACGAAGGTGGTCGCCGACAGCCAACCCCACTCGGGCGCCTCGATGATCGTGAACACCAGGGCGGTGATCGAGGCGATCGACAGTGCGACGCCGGTTCGGTCGAGTGGCGGCGCGTCGTGTTCTCGTGACTCCGGAACGAGTCGCCAGGCTGCGGCGGCCACCAGGATCGCGATCGGCACATTGATGTAGAACACCGAACCCCACCAGAAGTTCTCGAGCAGCCAGCCACCGGTGATCGGCCCGGCCGCGACGGCGACGCCGCTCACGGCGCTCCAGATGCCGATCGCCTTCGCCCGCTCTCCCGGGTCGCGGAACACATTGGTGAGGATCGCCAGGGTTGCCGGGAAGATCATGGCTGCGCCGATTCCCATCAGCGCCCGGCCGACGATCAGGGCGCCACTCGAATCGACGGAACCGGCGTAGGCCGAGGTCGCCCCGAAGACGAGCAGGCCGATCATCAGGATGCGTTTGCGCCCGTACTTGTCGCCGAGACCGCCGGCCGCGAGCAGCAGGCCGGTGAACACGAGCAGGTACGAGTCGACGATCCACTGCAGCTGGCGGGTCGACGCGCCGAGATCGACGGCGAGCGATGGCAGCGCGACGTTCACGATGGTCCCGTCGAGCACGGTCACGAACACGGCGAGGCAGACCACGACGAGGACGGCCCACCGATGCGGGTGACCAGCAGATGCGGGTTCATCGCCGGGTGGCCGGTCGGTGTCGAGTCGTGGATCGATCGTCGTCATGGCAGGTTCCTCCGAATGTCGATCGGCAATAACTTGCCGCTGTCAAGTTGACACTGTAGAGATTGAACTTGTCGCCGTCAAGATCACGGGTACACTGGATGCTGTGACACTCGCCACGTCGTACCACCACGGCGATCTGCCGAACGCGCTGCGCCGCGCGGCCGTGGAAGTGATCGACGAACGTGGTCTCGGGTCGTTCAGCCTGCGCGAAGTCGCCAGACGAGCGGGAGTGTCACACACCGCGCCTGCGCACCACTTCGGCGACATGCGCGGACTGCTCACGTCCGTGGCGACCGAGGGGTTCGACGCGCTCCATCAAGCGACAGAGCACGCCGCGGACGGCATCGACGATCCGGTCGAACGGCTGACGGCGATCGGCGAGGCGTACGTGACGCTGGCGCGCTCCAATCACGCCCACTGCGAAGTGATGTTCCGGATGGATGTGGTCGATCCGGACGATGTCGCCCTGGTGACGGCGGGCATGGGCGCGTACAGCGTGCTGGAGGGAGCCGTGAGTTCACTGATCGAGCATGAACATCTGTCTGTCGACCTCGACGAGGCCACGTGGCTCTGCTGGTCGGCGATGCAGGGCCTCGTGACCCTGGGCCCCAAGCTCGACGTCATCGCGCAACGAAGAGGCTCACGCGAACGCTCCAACGCCGAACTCGTCCGGCAGTTCACCGCACTGATCGTGTCGGGCCTGCGCAACGCCTGACGGCATTCACACCGCTCCCAGGCAATGAACGGCCGGTGCGTCAGCGGTCAGCGTTCGACACGCCACCGCTGATCGCCGATCGACCGAGACACCCAGAACCGGCCGGTCTCCACCGACGTCGCGAGGTGGCCCCCGAGCCCCGGGTACAGCTCGTCGATTCGGGAGATCGTCGCCCGAGTTCGTTGCGTCACCGCCGACCGGGCCCGCTCCCGCTCTCCGCGCATCGTCGCTCAGCAGCAGGAGCGACCAGTCGACCATGTCGGTCACCGACCGATGTGCGCTCTCGTGACCGGTCAGGTCTCACTCTGTGTCAGGTGAACAGTCGTTCGACAGCGAGCCGGGGGCTGGCGAGCACGGGGGTGTCGGTGGGGGCGAGGTCCGCTGCGGCCGCCATCGACGCCTGAGCCAAGACGATCACGGCCCCTTCGTCGTCCACCCGCCCGATCGCGTCGACGACGAGCGAGTGATACCCGTCGAGATCGCCGGCTTCGAACCGGGCCCACGCACCGTCGACCACCACAGTGCGGACGGCGGGCGCCGCGCCGGAAGTGGAGGCTGCTGCGAGCTCGGCGATCAGGTCGAGGGTCGGAGCCACGGTGCTCTCGAGTGCGGCGAGCACGATGAGCGGTCGACCGAAGGCAACGGCCGCCTCCGCCATCGGACGGTCGACTCGCATCACGGTGACATCGAGATCCCGGCCGACCTCTTCCGCAACCCCACCGATCGTCGAACAGGTACAGACGATCCGGCTGCATCCGGCAGCGACGAGATCAGCGATGTGGCGGCGGACATCCGCGAGCACGGATGGGTGGTCAGGGCCGACGCTGCGCGCCCGGTCCAGCAGCGACGCATCGACCACGCCGACCACCGCCGTCTCGCCATCGGCCTCGCCGAGGAGCACCTCGAACGTGGGCTCGTGGACCGGTGATGTGTGCAGGAACCCGACGACCGGCATCGAACGATTCTGTCGCATGTCACCGGGCGAGGTCACAGAGGGTTGATACTTAACGATATGTCGCTATAGTTATCGATACACACGACGGACCACCGTCAGAAAGCAGGATCGATGCACCGACATCACCAACGACACGATCAACGCCATCAGGACCAACGGCGGGATTCCGACGGCGGCCACGACCATCACGGCCGGTCTCGACGGAACGGCGGCGGCCACGGCCGACGGCGTGCTCGCCGAGGTGCGGTGGGCAGCGCCATCCTCGCTCTCCTCCAGGAGCAGCCCATGCACGGCTACGAACTCATCACGGCCATGGAGGACAAGAGCGGCGGCCGCTGGAAGCCGAGCCCCGGCTCCATCTACCCGGCACTCCGACGCCTCGAACACCGCGGGTTCATCACCTCGACGACCGGAGATGACGACAAACGCCGCTTCGAACTCACCGAACTCGGGCACGAGCGAGTCGCCGAACAGCGATCAGCCGGCAACGACGCACCGTGGGACGAGCACGGCCTCGGGCGCCAGGGCGACCTTCGACGAGCGGTGTCCGAACTCGTCGGCCCGGCTCGCCAGATCGGCCGCTTCGGGTCTGATGATCAGACGAACGAGGCCGTCGCGGTCGTCAAGGACGCCACCGCGCAGCTGTACCGGATCCTTGCCGACGGCGCCGACACGGCGGTGAGCCCCGAGTCCGACACCGATCCGCCGGCCGGCTCGGACGATTGACCAGGCCCCGCGTCCCGTTCGAGACCGGTTGACGTCGTCGGGTCCGACGGTCGAAGCAGCCACATGCCGGTCAGTCGCGCTGCGTGCGTCCACTCAGGAAGTCGACCGAACGCGTGACGGTGGCGGCGACGAAGCGTTCGAGCTTCGGAGCGGCCATGAAACGCGCTGTTGCGTCGAGCGGTGTGCTCGACCCGAGCCGCAACGCTTCTTCCGTGGCCGCCACGCTCGTCTTGACGGCGTGGGCATGAACGATGAACGCGGTGGTGCCGTCGAGCAGTGACTCGTGCTGGAGCGACCGGCCATACTCAGCGAGGTCCCGCGAGCGTGGTTCGATCTCCGCTCGCTCTGCAACCCCGGTGTGCCACTCGTGGCGACCCGTCCAGTTGGCAAGGAACGCCGTCCAGAGGACGAGGCGAACCTGGTCGATGCTCGGCTCGCCGTGGGCGAGATGCCAGCGAGCGGCGTTCGCATAGGTGAGCCCGTGGGTGATGCCGAGCCAACCGAAGTCGTCGTGGAAATCGAACTCGCCGACCGGGTCGTAGCGCAACATGCGTTCGCTGACGGCCAGCACGACGATGTCGAGCACCGCGTCGAGCGACGCACCGGCGGCGATCGCGGCACCGGTGGCCAATGCCGCTTCGGTGCGATCGGACCCGAGCAGCGCAGTGAGAAGGCGGCCGTCGTCGCTCCAGCTCGGGTCGGGTCGGCCTGCGTGCTCGGCGAGTTGTGCCAGGTCGAGTTGAGCGGTTCCGCGATGGAACAGCTGCATGTACGGCAACTTGTCCTCTCGTGTGCCGTAGACGATCGTCGGCACGAGGTAGGGCAGCACGGTGTCGGCCCGATCCCAGCCGATTCGGTCCAGCAACTGGAACGCCTTGTGGGTGTAGATCGCACCGTGGCCGTACGAGAGCAGGTGGTCACTGATGACGTCGGTGAACCACGGCCGCAGGTCGTCGGCGGCGTGACCTGACTCGATGGCTCCGCGTAGGAGCGCCTGCGCCGGTTCGAGCTGCTCCTGCTCGACGAAGCGGCGGAAGTCGGCCCTGGCGTCGGCGGGAACGTCGGCGAGGGGCTCGGGCAGGGGTTGCACCGGGCGACCACGTTCGGTCTCGGCGACGCCGGCGATCGCCTGGACGATCGGGAGCACCCGGTCGTCGCCGTCGTAGTGGTCGACCATCGCCAGGCAATCGGTGAGTGACGCGATCGAGTGCCCCCAGCCGAACTCGGCACGGGGTGCGCCGTAGGCGACGGCTTCCCAGATCAACTCACCCGGGTTGCTGTCGGCGCGCAGCAGACGCACGACATCTCGTGAGATCTGACCGACGTACTCCTTCTCGATGCCGCTCCGCAGGCTGCGCATGATCTTGGGTCGCAGCTCGGCCGGGTCGGGTTCGCTGAACACCACCGACAACGCCCCGTCGGCGGCGACGTCGACCGGGTAGGTGCGCACGTCCTCCTCGCCGAGCACGCAGACGCCGTCGTCGACCCGGAACTTCCAGTTGTGCCAGGCACAGGTGATCAGATTCCCGTCGAGTTCGCCGGTCGTCAGGCCGTACCCCTCGTGCGGGCACGCCTGATCGAGCGCGAACACACCCTCGCTCGTGCGCACCAGGCACAGCCGGTGCCCGTCGACCTTCACCATCTTCATCGCGGCGACGGCCAGATCATCGAGGTGCCCCACGATCGTGCCCGTCGCGACATCGGTTGTCTCACTCATGCCGATGCACGGTAGAACTTCAAGGGTGGTTGAAGTCAAGCGGTTCTCGGTCGGAGAGGTCGCGCGGCGTGCCGGCGTGGCGACGTCGGCACTCAGGTTCTACGAAGAGCACGGGTTGATCCACTCGGATCGAAACGAGTCCGGCCATCGGCGGTATCACGCCGACGTGTTGCGGCGGGTCAGCTTCATCCGCACCGCACAGCGGGTCGGGCTCAGCCTGGCCGAGATCGGGGCCGCCCTCGAATCCCTGCCCGATCACCGGACACCCACCGCCAAGGACTGGGACCGTCTGGCTGCGTCGTGGCGTCCCCGGTTGGACGAACAGATCGCCCTGCTGACCCGGATGCGGGACCAGCTCGACGAGTGCATCGGCTGCGGCTGCCTGTCACTCACCGCCTGTGGATTGTGGAACCCCAAGGACGTCGCAGCCGACCTCGGCACCGGCCCCCGGTATCTCCTGAGCAACGAGCGGCCGGTGCGGCCCGACGCTGTGACGCCCTGATCACACGGACCACACATCCGCTGCACGTCAGCGTCGACTCCCCCGAAAACAATGCTTGACCAGGGGCTGTGAGGGCGGCCGCGACCTGCTGTGAGGGGGAAATCTGCCGCTGATCCGGGGTGAGGACGTCGCTGTGAGACCTCCGGTGAGGGTCGTGAGGCACCGTGTCCGGATGAACTCACTCGGCACACGCCGCCCCGACACGGGCGGACGACTGGCCCACGAATGGACCCGTCTCCGCACTCGGCCCGAGCACCTCGCCACCGCGCAGAGTTGGGCGTTCGTGGAACACACGGTCCACAGCCTCGACGAGATCCTCTCGGCGGTCGGCTATGAGCGCTCTCCCACCGATGCCGACGAGCGGCGGCTCCGGCAACTCGTCGAACTCGCCGCCACCGACGACCTCGCCGCCCGCATCGTCGTCCAGCGAATCCTCCCTGGACTGCTCGCCGTGGTCCGCCGTCGCCGCGGCGCCGCCGACTACGTGTGCGAGGAGTTGCTCGGTGCAGCGTGGATCGCGATTCGCACCTTCAATCCTGCTCGAAACCCGCGCAGCATTGCCGCGTCGCTGATCTCCGACGCCGACTACGCCGCGTTCCGAGCAGACGGACGCCGCCGGTCATCGCTCGAACGACCCGTCGACCCACAGCTCACCGAGCAACCGCACGTTCATGAACCGAACTCGTGCGAGCAGCTCGCCGCCCTGTTGACCGATGCTGCCGACGCCGGCATCCCGGACGACGATCTCGAACTGGTCAGGCAACTCCTCGACTCGCCGACCGCGAATCACCTCGCGGAGATCTTGCAGATCACGCCGCGAACCATCCGGAACCGGCGCGACCGGATCACGTCGAGGTTCGCGAGGTTGCGCTCGCTGCGTGAACTCCGCAGGTGGTCCCCCGGCGACCCCGCCGGCCGAGTCGTCGATGTGCTCATCCGGTACCGATGCCGACACCAACACGCCCCGGCGGCTTCGCCGGTCATCGAGTGTGCCCGCTTCACAGCCATGGCGCGAGGAGTTGCGCGTGCGACATGACGCCAGCGTCCGTGACCCGCGACCGGTTCACCCGGCGGATCGGTTCTCGACTCCGCCCGAGACATCGGCTCGACATCGACCACGTTCGGGAACAGTGCGGAACGCGGACGAGCTACTTCGACGTGGGGGTCGCTCGCTGTGTGAAGTTCGGGCGGCGCTTCTCGAGGAAGGAGTTGATGCCTTCCTGACCGTCGGGCGTGACCACCCCGGCGGCCATCACTTCGATCGCGTAGGCGTAGGCCTTCGGCTGGTCCATGTCGACCTGGGCGTAGAACGCACGCTTGCCGACGGCCTTGGACATCGCGCTGCCGCGGATCGAACGACGCATCAGGTCGTCGACGGCCTCGTCGAGCTCGTCGTCGGGGACAGCCCGGTTGATCAGTCCCCAGTCGGCAGCGGTCGATGCCGGCACGACGTCACCGGTGATCGACATCTCGAGCGCCCGCTTCCGACCGATCTGCCGGGCGACCGCAACCAGCGGTGTGTTGCAGAACAACCCGCCCTTGCCACCCGGCAATGCGAACCCGGCCGACTCGGCGGCGATCGCCATGTCGCAGGTCGCCACGAGCTGGCACCCTGCCGCGGTGGCGAGGGTCGCCACCTTGGCGATCACGACCTGCGGGATCTGCTGCACCGTGTTCATCATGTCGGTGCACACCTGCAGCAGATACTGCGCATCGGGCAGGGATGCGTCGACCATGTCCCCGAAGTTGTGGCCGGCCGAGAAGACCGGGCCGTTCGCGGCCAGCACCACACCGAGCGCATCCGAAACGCCGACCTCACGGAACACCTCCGTCAGTTCGAGCATCACGTCGAGCGCGAGGGAGTTGCGCTTGGCTGGGTTGTCGAGCGTGATCGTCGTGACCGGTCCGTCGGCCTCCACGGTGACGTAGGAGTAGTCCATGTGGTCCAGACTACGTACGGAAGGGCGGTGTGGGCCGACCGGACGGGTCACCGACCGGCTGAGCGCCGACGCCGACGACGCCGGCACCCGAGAGAACCACATGACCGACACACCCACACTCTCCCGTTCCGTCACCGGCCGCTCCGTCCCACATCAGTCCAACACCCTGGCCGCAGGTTCCGTGTCCGAACGGCTCGTCACCGGCACCGCCAACGGCATGGGCCACGCCACCGCTCACCTCCTCGCCGAGCACGACACACATGCGTGCATCACCGACCCCACACGGACAACCACATGACCGACACGCCCAGAATCTCCACACTCTCCCGTTCCGTCACCGGCCGCTCCGTCATCGTCACCGGCGCCGCCAACGGCATCGGCCGCGCCACCGCCCACCTCTTCGCCGACGAGGGAGCGAGCGTGACGGTCGCCGACCTGGGATCGGATCGGGTCGAGGCGGTCGTCGCCGAGATCCGTGACCTATACGGCAACGAGCGCGCGGTCGGCGTCACGTGCGACGTGGCCGATCCCGGGCAATTGGCCGCGCTCGTCAGGACGACGGTTGCGTCGTTCGGCGCCATCGACGTGGTGATCAACAACGCCGGGGTTGCGCTCCCGAACTCGTTCCTGGATCCGGACGACGACGTGTTCGAGTCGAACTGGGCGACGACCCTCGACGTCAACCTCACCGCCCACGCCCGCCTCGTCCGGCTCGCACTCCCCCACCTCATCGAATCCGACGGCGGCCGGATCGTCAACATCGCGTCGACCGAGGCGATCGTGACCGGCCCGGGGCTCGCGGCCTACGCCGCGACGAAGGCCGGTGTCGTCGGGTTGACCAAGAGCATGGCGGTCGAGCTCGGGCGCCATGGCGTGACGGCGAATTGCATCTGCCCCGGCCCGATCCTGACCGGCATGACCGAGGAGATCCCCGACGAGGTCAAGGAGACGTACGCTCGCCGCCGAGTGCCGCTCCGCCGCTACGGCATCCCGGAGGAGGTCGCGCAGATGACCCTCAATCTGTGCCTGCCTGCGTCGAGCTACGTGAACGGCGCGATCATCCCGGTCGACGGCGGCATGTCGATCCGCCACGTCTGACCTCGTTCGTGTTCTCAGCTCACCATCGCATCACCGACCGGCTCCGACCGTGGGCCGCATCCGAACCGCCCGCTGGCGCGCCATCGGTCGCCGTGATCGGCGCCGGGCCGGCCGGTTTGGCAACGGCGGCGTTGCTGCGGCGGGGGGGCGTGCGAGCGGTCGTGTTGGATCGACGAACCGCGGTTGGCGGCTCGTGGCCCGACCGCTACGTCTCGCTCCGTCTCAACACGGTGCGATGGATGTCGGACCTGCCCGGATACCGGATGCCGCGCCGACTCGGCCGTTGGGTCGAGCGCGACGAGATCGCGACGTACCTGGCCGTCTACGCATGCCACCACCGGTTGGAGACACGCCTCGGTGTGTCGGTCGACGACGTCTGGGCCGACGAACCCGCCACAGCGGGAAAAGGCTGGACGATCACGGTCGACGGCGCACTGGAGCAGTTCGACGGCGTCGTGGTGGCGACGGGCCACTCGAGCGAGCCGGTTCTGCCGGCGTGGGCCGGAACGTCGGCATTCGAGGGGCGGGTCATTCACTCCTCGGCGTATCAACGGCCATCGGATCACGACGACCGCCGCGTGCTCGTCGTCGGTGCCGGCAGTAGCGGCGGCGAGATCTGTGTCGACCTCGCCCGTGCCGGCCGTGCGGTGACCTGGTCGATCCGATCCGCGCCGCAGGTGTTCCCGCGCGAGGTGCTCCGGCTGCCGACGACGCCGTTCGCCCCGCTGGGTGATGCGCTCCCGGACCGGCTCCTCGACCGTGTCGGCCCGTGGTTGGAGCGTCGGATCTACGGTCCGCGCGATTACCTCCCGACACCCCGAAGCCCGATGATGGAGCTGCTCGCCGAGTGCAAGGAACCGATGACCGCCGACGGCATCGTCGCGGCCATCCGTTCCGGATCGGTTCGAGTCGTTGCTGCGGTCGACCGGCTGGACGCGGATGGGGCGGTTCTCGGCGACGGCAGCCACGTCGGAGCGGACGACGTGATCGCCGCGACCGGGTACCGCTCCGGTCTGGAACGTTGGCTCGGTCACCTCGACGTGCTCGACGCCGACGGGCGACCACTGGCGTTGATTCCCCGCCCGGGTCTCGGTTTCGTCGGGTTCCGGATCCCGCTGACCGGCACCCTGTGGGCGATCGAACACGACGCCCGCACGGTGGCGACGACTCTGTCGAGCTCACTCGCCGGCCGACGCAACACCTGAGCCCAGCCGGCCCGGCCGAGGGGATTCGTCCTCCACCGGGCCGGTGCCGCTGTGATCAGGCGATTCGCACGGCGTACATCTGGGCGGCGCCGGGCAGGAAGAACTCACCGCCGCTTTCGACCTCGCCGATGTACTTGTCCGAGCTTGCGTGCGCGTGCCGTCGGTGCCGACGACGGGAGCGAGCATCGTCGATACCCTCGAGGCATGAGCACGCCTGCCGCCCGTGAACGCCAACAGTTCGTCGACGACCTCGTCGCCGCAGGTCCCGACGCCCCGACGTTGTGCGAGGGCTGGACCGCTCGGGATCTCGCTGCCCATGTCGTGATCCGCGAGCGGCGGCCGGATGCGGCGGCCGGGATCCTCATCGGTTCACTGGCGAACCACACCCACAAGGTGCAGGCGAAGACGGCGGCGGGTGATTGGGACGAGCTCGTCGAACTGGTACGCAACGGGCCGCCGAAGTGGTCGCCGACCCGCATCGACAAGGTCGACCGGGCGGTGAACACGATCGAGTTCTTCGTGCACACCGAGGATCTCCGGCGTGCGGCTGCCGGGTGGGAACCTCGAGACCTCTCGGCAGATCTCTCGGACGACCTGACAACGGCGTTGGGCCGAGCCGCCACGATGCTGACCAAGTCGGCGCCGACCGGCGTCACCTTGGCGCCCGAGGGACAGGAGGCGATCGACGCCCGCGAGGGTGAGCCGATGGTGACGGTGAGCGGCCCGATCGGCGAGCTGGTGCTGTTCGTCCACGGACGCCAGGACCACGCCCAGGTCGAGTTCGACGGACCGGAAGACGCAGTCGCCGAACTCCGGGCCACCGAGTTCGGCATCTGAGCCCGCGGCGCCGTGGGCCGCGGGCACGTGGTGCGCCCCCAGGGACTCGAACCCTGAACCAATGGGTTAAAAGCCCACTGCTCTGCCATTGAGCTAGAGGCGCGGGACCGGCAGAAACCTGGGAGAAAACCCGGGTGCGTCGTACGAAGCCGGCCGTGCGATGCACCAGCGTAGAGGCTCGGCGGGCCGCCACGAAGCTCGATGGGACCGGATCGACGCCGTTGAGCGCCGTCGAGGTGTTTCCTGGCGCGCCAAAACCCCAGAGTTCCTGGGTGAGGGCGATCAGGCCGCGACGGGTGGAGCGCGATGTACCGCCGATACTTGGCGCTGTTTCCCCAGTCACGCCGACCGTCACGGCCGCGACCAAGTCGAGCTCTTCGCCGACCGCATCGCCACCGGACATCGACCGCTCCGGCTCTGGGTCGCCGCGATCGCAGACCTGATCATCGTCACCCGCAAAACACCACGGAGACTCGCCGTGTCCCACCTCGCCAGGCTCGCTCTCTACCCGCTGTCGATACTCAACGCTGCAGCCGGCGTCATGTTGGCAGCGATCGCCCTCGTCACCGGCGCCATCCCCCTCTGGATCGCCGGTCCAGCCGCCGCCGTCGCCGGCCATGGGCTCTACACGCTGGCCTGGCTGCGAGAGCGGCTCCCCGTCGAGCAGCGAACCGGTGACCTGCTCTTTGCCGGCGGCGAAGCAATGGCCCTCCTCATCGGGGCCACCGGAGTCGCCGCCGCCCTGATCTCCCGGTCAGGCACCGTTGACGCCGAATACCGGCCAGCGACGATGCTCACCCTCGACGCGATCCACGGCCTCACCGGGCTGATCGCCCCAACCTCACGCACTCCAACCCCGACCACCGCCTGACCTCTCTCTCTCACATACACACCCGCACACCGCTCCCCCGGACGAGCACGCGCTCGGCACTCGAGAACTGTCGGAGGTCCGACCTCGAATGGCACTGTTGCGGCTCGGTGTCCGACCATCTTCTCGAAGCGGTCGCAGCAGCGGCGCTGGCATCACCATTCGTAGCGGTCGGTCTGCGCAGTGGCGTTTCGACGCCGGATTCGGCGCCACGGTGCTCGCCGTCGTCGGCATCGCAGTGTCGACGGGCGCGTCGCTGTTTTCGAGCCGACTCCGGTGGCTCCCCCAGGTGGCGAACTCGGAGCACACGAACCGGTGGTGGCTCACCGCTGCCGTCGCTGCGCTGGCGGCGGGCTGGTGGGCCCGCGATTCGGCCGCACACTCGTCCACGATCCGCCACGATCCGGACGACCCGAGTCGTTTCAACGACATGACGCGACCACACCGATGAACGGATGACCTGTGGAGGAAGGCGCGCCCATGTCACCCACTCGGCGATCTCGTTCGTCAGTTCATCAGAAGCCCAATGATGCGCACCGACCAGGAGGAACGAACGTGACGATCCGGAACAGCCTGATGGTCCGTGCCGCGACCGGAGATCGGCGATGAGCACGAATGTGACCGCGCAACTTGGAACTGCGGCCCGGGAACCACCACGGGTGCGGCGGCTCGAACAGCCGCGCATCATCTACCAGCTGCTCAGAACTCCGCAGCGCGGGCTCGACACGTTGCACGACCGTTACGGGCCGGTGTGTGCGCTCGGCGCCGGACCGTTTCGGATGGTGCTGGTGGGCGACCCGGCCGCCCTGTCGGAGATGTTCCGGTGTCCCGCCGAACAGTTCCGTTGGCGGCACCGTTTCAACTGGTTCGACGTCGTCGTCGGCTCGTCGTCGATGCTGACCAACGACGAACCCGAGCACAAGCGTTTGCGCTCGGCGGTCCAGGCCGGCTTCGGTCGCAAGCGGCTGAAGCGGTGGATCCCGATGATCGTCGAGCGCACGGACGCGGCGATCGACCGGCTCGAAGTGAGCGACGAGTCCGACTCGGTTGTCGACCTCGCACCGGTGCTCCGTTCGGTCGCGCTGGAAGTCGTGCTCGCCGCCCTGTTCGGCGCCGACTTTGCGAGTCGCGCCGACGAGATCGGCGGGCTGCTGCAGACCAGCCACGATTTCGTGGCCGGGCCATCGCCGCCGCATCGGCTGCCATTCGGTCTCCAGCAGCGCGTGCGCGCCGATCGTGCCGCGATCGACGCCATCATCGACGCCGAGATCGTCAGACGACGCGAGGCGCCGACCGGCGACCCGTTCGACATCGTCGAGACACTGGTGGTCGACGGCGAGCTGACCGACGGCGGGATCCGCGACCAGGTCGTCACCCTCATCGGCGCCGGCTTCGACACGACGGCCGCGGCGCTCGCCTGGACGCTGTGGTGTGCGACCCTCGAGGAGGGGCTGTGGCAGCGCCTCGGCGCCGAGTCAGACCGTGCGTTCGGGCCGATCGACGACCCCACATCGCAGCCGGACGAACTCACGCTCGCCGCGCTTCGCCTCGCCGACCGGGTGATGCGCGAGACGCTCCGTCTCCACCCACCCGGAGCGGTGACGCCGCGCGAAGCCGCCGTCGACGTCGAGTTCGGCGGCTACACCGTCCCGGCCACCACGATGATCGTCTGGTCGGCGTACCTCGCCGGCCGTCATCGGGACACGTGGGCCGATCCACTGCGGTTCGACCCCGACCGGTTCCTCGACCCGACCGACGAGCAGCAGGCCGCGATGAACGCCGCGTGGATTCCGTTCGGGCACGGCGTACGCAACTGCATCGGCTTCGCGCTCGCGCAGATGGAGCTCATCTTGATCGTGTCGCGACTCGCGCAACGTCTGGCCCTCGTCCCCACCTCGACGACGATGCCGCACGCCGTCGGCGTCGCCGTCAACCAACCTGCCGGTGGTGTGCCGATGCGGCTCCGACGCAGGACCCCGTCCGATGTCTGAGACGTTCCCGCCGCCGGATGCGAACAGCGTCGTCGGATCGGCGTCGATTCGTGATGACCAGAGCACAGCTGCGGCGATCGCGGCTCTCGGCAGCGGCTGCGACGGCTGTCGGTGCCGCGTCCGGCGCGCTGTGGGGCGGCATCGGCGGGCGGATCGCGATGCGCATCGTGTTCCTGACGTCGAACGACAGGAACGCGGGGCTGACGTCCGACGACGGGTTCGAGATCGGCACGTTCTCGGGGGCGACCGTGTTCCTGCTGATCTTCACGGCGATCCTGGGCGCGATCGTCGGGCTCGTCGTGGGGGTCGTTCGAGCGATCACGATCGGGCCGACCTGGGTCGCCGCCACCGGCATCGCGATCGCCACAGCAGCCGCCGGCGGGGCTGCCATCGTGCACACCGACGGCGTCGACTTCCGCATCCTCGAACCGCTCTGGTTGACCGTTGGGCTCTTCGTCCTGCTCCCCGGTCTGTGGGCAGCGACCGTTGTCGTCGTCACCGACCGCCTCCTGCGGTCCACGCACCTGGCCGGGGAGCCGGTCCGACTCGACCGCGGCCGCTGGCGCGCGATCGGTTGGGTGCTGCTGGTGGTCATCACGACCCTCGGGGTCCAAGACCTCGTCGCCGACGTCGCCAGTCTGGGCTGACCCGCCCCTCGGAGGCCTCGAACGGGTCATGTCACTCGTCGTGTCGACTTCATCGTGGAGGCGGTAGTGGGCAGCTGTGGAACTGTCCCTGATCGGTACGCAGGCGACGCTTGGGTGTCGTTCGGGTCTGGCCGCGCGGCGACAACGAGCAGCGAGGGCGATCAGCGCCGATCGGAGCGTCGATCGGGTTTGGTCATGGGTGGTGTCTGCTCACGTGCGAAGTCGGACGACTTCGGAGCGGGCGTGCTGGACCGCATCGGTGTCGGCGCCGCGGTCGGCGGCGATCTGGTCGGCGAGGTCGTGGGCTGCCTCGATCACGTGCTTCGCTACACGCCGCTCGTGGTGGTCGTCCTGGGACTTGATGAAGTGACGGCGGTGTTTGAGGGTGCCGACGAGGGCGTCGAGTTCGTCGTCGGTGATGACACCGGCGGCGACTTGGGTGCGAGGACGTCGCTCATCCACTGCTGCTCGATCGGGTTGGTCATCCGGTACACCCGCACGAAGAGCACGACGCTCACGACATTGACACCGACAAGGAGCACGAGCCCGATCCCTGAGTGCCGACGGGCACCCACCGAATGGGCTCGGCGAAGCCAGAGTGTGTCGTCGAAGTGCCGGTTGATGCTCTCAGCGTCATTCCGCCGCTTGTACATCGTCTCGAAGTCCGGATCGCCCGGTGGGATCTGGCGGACGTTCTCGGCCCGGTTGCACTTGCGGTCGCGGTCCTCGTCGTATCGCTCAGGGGATCAGGCAGCGACCGGTGGCGCGAGGCCCTGTCGCTGCACGCGCATCGACATCGCGTTCACAGCGATCGCATGCGCGAGGAGATTGAGGGCCCCCTGGCCATCCCGAATCCGCGTGCGCCTGAGCGAGTCACTGCGATGGCGAACGGTCAGCTCTGACAGTCAGGGCAGATCGGGCACGTGGTCGTGCACAATCTGGCGGTCCCGATGGGGGCGGTGCGTGGCGCTCCACCGAAGGCGACTCTGCACGACCGGCTATGGTCGCCGACATGACCTGTCGCTGGTGGCGACAGCCGTGGATGACAACCTGGAGGCCCATCGTGACTGACCGCCGAGCCCGCACGAGCATCGTTTTCGGTGTCGCGATGACACTGCTGGTGGGGGTGTCGATCGCCGCCGGTGGTTCGGCGCTCGCCAACGAGGGCAAGGGGAAGGGCAACTCGCCCGGTCCCGGTGAGCTGGGCGAATTTTCGATCGGGCACACGACGGTCCAGGTGACCGATCCGACACGCAACCTCGACGGATCGATGCCGGCGACCACGCCAGGCCGGTACTTGCACATGGACATCTGGTATCCGACGGAGGTCTCGACCGACGAGCACGTGCAGTACACGTGGAACAACCCGCTCTACAACGAGAATCCCGGCGGTGCGGTCTGGCCCGGGCTTCCCGATCTCGCCCCGTTGCCGGCCGCCGGCCACACCTCGTCGAACCCAGTGCTGGAAAGCGCGCCGCTCGCAGGTGGCGACTTCCCGCTACTGGTCGGATCGCACGGCAACCTGGTGACGTCGAGCAAGAACATGCCGGACACGATGGAGGCGCTGGCGAGCCACGGCTTCGTCGTCATGTCGGTCGAGCACACCGGCAACAACGACGCCTGGTACCAGGCCGACTGGCTCGGCAGGCGGCTCGGTCTGGACATCGGTCCGAACCCGAGCATCGGAGCGGAGGGCACCATCCTCCAGCGCACCAAGGACGTCAGCTTCGTGATCGATGCGGCGTTGGACGGTACCGTCGACGCGAACTCGGGCATTGGATTCTCGGACCGTATCGACGCGGACGAGATCGGCGTGCTCGGCTTCTCCCTCGGTGGACAGACCAGTCTCGCGACCGTGGCCGGCATCGGGTCGGCCGGGTACTCAGCCGACGACCGTGTGAAGGCCGCATTGATGGGTGGCGGGTCGAACTGGGGTCTGCTCCTGGACGAGGACGATTACGCGAACGCAGACGCGGCGTTGATGTTCCTCGGTAACGACACCGGCATCGCGTACGACTCGTTCAACGAGTTCACCGGGACGACGACGAAGTACCTCGTCGACATCGCGGACTTCAATCACCACGTCGGTGGCTATCAATCGAGTTGGTGCCAGGACTTCCAGCAATCCATGGAACTCGTCAACCCCGCCGCGTTCCCGACGGCATTCTTCGCGCCACAGCTGCTCGACCCGTCGGACGTCGCCAACTACATCTTCGACGCCACCTTCTATTTCATCTACACCGGTGCCCGCCAGTCGGGCGTCTACGACTACTGCGATCCATCGGTGTTCGACGACATCAGCGATGAGCAGTTGACCGCAGTGATGTTCGGTGATCCCTCGATCGTCGACGTGGTCGACGAGTTGCAGCCGTCGATGCCGCTCAAGCCCGAGGCGTCCGTGGCCGAGATCTCGCGGCTGACGACGGAATACGCCGTGGCGTTCTTCAGCAAGACGTTGGAGAACGACAACTCGTACTCGCGCCATCTGAACCCGTCAGCTCGCAACCGGGACGGCAACTCGCTGGTCGACTTCGTGAAGGACTGTCACAAGGTGAAGGCGAACCCGATCGACCTGCAGCCGGGCGACAAGATCACCTTCGCCCCGGTCGGTGATACGGGTTACGACGTCGGCGTCACGTCTGGTACCCCGCTGTACGATCCGGGTTCCGACGTACTCGCCATCGGGAGCGACGGTGTCGCCGAGCTCGCGTACGACGACTTCTCGTTCCCGGTTCCCGGGATGGCTGATCCGGTCGATCTGCTGATCGTCAACGAGAACGGCATGATCTCGACGCGCACGAGTGCCGACATCGACGGCATCGACGACAACGGCTCGCCCTGGTACATCAAGGGTCGCATGCTGCTGAGTGCCCAGTTCACGATCGGCGCGCTGATGAAGAACCTCGATGCCTCGAGCGGCGGCCAGATCCTCGGCTACCGGGACGCCGCCGGGCAACGGGTCGTCGTGACCTACCAGGACGTGCCGGCCGCCGGCACGGCCGCGCCGAACACCCTGCAGATCGCGATCGGCGACGACGGCACGATCGAACTGATCGTCGGCGAACTCGCCAACACCGGCGCGATCGTTTCGCCGAGCATTCTCGGCACCCTCGGCATCGCCGGAGGGCACACGCCGATCGCCGACCTCCGTGACACCAACCCGATCGACTTCAGCGAGTTGCGAGGCGGCTCGGTCTTCGTCCCGTTCGACTCGGCCGCTGCGATCTTCGAACAGTTCGAGGCCGGCACGGGCCGCTCCTGCAACCGCTGACGGCTGCCCAGACGGCGGACGGGAGTCGTCGACCCGCTCCCACAGCACGATCTTCCACAACCAGGGAGCGTGGTCGACATAGGTCAACACGAATTCGCTGCGGAGCTACGTCGCGACAGCATGCCCGATCGACCGTCGTGGTGGCACCAGCGATCGAGTGCGCCGCAACAAGCCGCTGAGGCACCACGCACCGCGCTACCGAAGCGCCCGAGAGCGCTACGGCTCGGAGATCGCTGCGACCGGCCCAGATACGAGCCAGATACGACATCGGGTGATCCGGCTCTGAGCGATCGACGAAGGCAAGCACGAACGGGTGCACACTTCGCCGCGTGAGGGCATCATCCCGGCCGCCTCGATCGAACGCAACGCGTTCGTTTCGGAGGGCAGTGGGGTTGAGGGCGCTGTTGCGTTGACGGATTGAAGGGCGCGGCAAACCGGTGAGGTGTCGAGCCGCAAGGTCAGATCGCTGTGATGAGTTCGTCGAACGCGGTAGCGACCCGTCGACGCGGATATCGCGCTTCCACGCCGAGTTCGTCGTGGCCGCGTCGCAGGTTCTGGATGGACGCGTGGCCGCGGATCACGGTTGTCGCGGTGCGGTCGGTTCGCAGACCGCGGATCGGCCGCAGCCGGCGCCGTCGGATACGTGACCGTGACCTCGCTGTCGATTGCGCTCGTCTGGTTCACCGACGTGTTCGGCATCGTCAGTCTTGCGTCGCGGGCGGTCGCGGCCTACCACCTCAGCCAGACGCTGCTCGCGACCGTCGTGCTGACGCGCGGCCGAGGTGTCGAGCACCGGAGGCGGCGGCTGTGCGGACTTCTCGTCTTGATGGCGGTGACTGCCTTCGTCACCGTGTTCGCCATCCCGTCGACAGCTGATCGCCACCGCGATCAGATCTCGACCTGGGTGCCGACCTCGAGCACCTGGTGGGGTGGGAGGTGGAAGAAGCGAGACGCCTTCGCGGCGCTCCGGTTCATCAATGCGAACAGGCGCTCGCGTGCGATCAGCATCCCCTCGAGTTCACTGGGCGTCACCGTCTCGCTCCCGATGACGTACGTGACGTCGTCGGGATCGAACTCGTAGCCCGGGATGTTCAGCCGATGGAGCGCCCTCGGCACGTCGGGATCGTCCATGAATCCGAACCGCAACCGGACCTGCGCGACGCCGCTCGCGATCTTCGTGTAGCGCACGGTCTTGCGGGTCGCGACGCGCGGTTCGTCCTCCACCTCGACCGACACCAAGAGCAGCATCTGGTGCACCACCTTGTTGTGGCGGAGGTTGGCGAGCAGCGCGGGTGGGGCCGCGCCGGCGTCCTTGAACAGGTAGACCGCGGTGCCGGGTACTCGCGTCACGTGCTGCTCGAGCAGCTCCCGTGCAACGTCGGCCATCGGCCGGCGGCCTCGCTTGATCCGCTCCGCCACGAGCTGGCGTCCGCGCCGCCACGTGGTCATCAGGATCACGAGTGCAGTGCCGACCAGAAGCGGGAACCAGCCGCCGGTCGGGATCTTGGGGACGTTCGCAGAGAGGAAGGCGACGTCGACGAGCAGGAACGGCGTGAGGACCGCCGCGGCTCTGATCGTGCTCCACCCCCACCGGTCACGAGCGACGCGGTAGAAGATGAGCGTCGTGATGAGCATCGTCATGGTGACCGCGATGCCATACGCCGAGGCGAGGGCGCTCGACGAGCGGAAGGTGACCACGAGCCCGACGCAGCCGAGCATCAGCGTCCAGTTGACGAGGGGCACGTAGACCTGGCCGATCTGGCGCGACGACGTCTGACGGATCGTGAGGCGAGGGAAGTAGTCCAGCTGGACCGCCTGAACGGTGAGCGAGAACGCTCCGGAGATCAGCGCCTGGGAGGCGATCACGGTCGCCAGCGTGGCGAGGATCGCGAGCGGGACCACACCCCAGCTCGGTGCCATATCGTAGAACGGGCTACCGACCTCGTCGCGGCCTTCGGCGAGCAGCGCGGCCTGACCGAAGTACACGAGCAGGAGCCCGGGCAGGACCAGCCCGTACCAGGCGAACTGGATCGGTCGGCGCCCGAAGTGCCCCATGTCGGCGTAGAGCGCCTCGCCGCCGGTGACGACGAGGAAGATCGAGCCGAGCGCCAGGAATGCACGCCACGGCTCGTGGACGAACAGGTCGATGCCGTACGTCGGTGAGACCGCACGGATGACCTCGGGATGCGAGATGATCTGGCGCACACCGAGTGCGCCGAGCACCGTGAACCAGACGACCATGACCGGGCTGAAGATCCGAGACATCGTGGCCGTTCCCCGCGGCTGAGCCGCGAACAGCATGACCAGGATCGCGACCGCGATCGGGACCACCCAATCGGAGAACGCCGAGGTCGCGACCTCGAAGCCCTCGACCGCCGACAGCACCGAGATCGCCGGCGTGATCAGTCCGTCGCCGTAGAGCAGCGCCGTGCCGAACACCCCGAGCGTCACGACGGCGGCGCCGATCCGCGTACGGCGGCAGACCCCGCTCGGGCATCACCAGTGCCGTGAGCGCCAGGATCCCGCCCTCGCCATGGTTGTCGGCGCGCATCACCATGAAGAGGTACTTGAGCGAGATGACGATGACGAGCGACCAGAACACGACCGAGGCGACGCCGTAGGCATTGGCCGCCGTCACCTCGAGTTCGGAGTGTTCGAACGCCTCGCGGAATGCGTAGATCGGGCTCGTACCGATGTCGCCGAAGACGATGCCGAGCGTTCCGAACGCGAGCGCCACGGTCCCCGTCTGGCTCCCATGCGTATCGCTCACCGAAACTCACGCTACCGGCACGCCGGCGGACCGCCGGAGCCGGCCGGACGCACCCATACGGCGAGCGCGGGTCGTCGCTACACCTTCGTGTTCTCGTGCGAATGACCGAGTGGGACATACAGGCCCACCATCACTCGTCAAGGGCCGCCGTCCTGGTCGTGCACCGTCACGCAGGGGAGGTCGATCCGGCGGCTGACACCGCTGGGGAGGTCCGACCGCAGCCACCGCGATCGGCTGGGCGGCAATGTCGACAGGATGATCCCGGTCGCGGGCTCGCGAACCGCCAGATGGCGAGAAGGTGTACGACGCGGCTGAGGTCCAGCGGCGAAGCGTCAACCCTTGACAGCGACGTTCTCAGACCGGCGGCCGAGAAATGGGTCGGGCGGATGGGCGAACACCCGCCCCCGTGTCAGCCTCAATGGTCGTCGCTCGAGGTCGCAGCAATACGCAGTGATCTCGGTGTGGTGTGCAACGATCTCGGCCGCTGCGATCCGGCCCCGACGACGACGGCACCCTGACGGATTGGGGGCGGCGATCGGCTGGCCGTCGGCCCCGAGCGGCTGCGGCGGACCGCGACACGTACCCAGCGACCAGTGACGTCGGGAGCGTCGTGGTGCACACACGGGTCGAATCGCTCGACGATCCGTCGCTGACGTACGCGACGCAGCCGCTCATGAGCGGATCTGGTGGCGGCCACACGGTGACGTTACGCAGCCCTGCCCGGCCAGGCGGTGGCGTCGCGTCAGCGTGCTGATCCCGGCGGGAACGACACGGGCAGCACGCGAGGGCCGCGCACCTGACCGCCCGCCCACTTCGTCGGCTCGCGATCACTCACGTGGAACTCGGGGATGCGTTCCAGCCACACGTTGATCGCGACGTTCATCTCGAGTCGGGCGAGGTTCGAACCGGCGCACCGGTGAACACCCGAACCGAACGCGATGTGACGGTTCTTGGCGCGGTCGATGATGAACTCATCGGGGTTCTCGAACTGCTCCGGGTCGTGGCAGGCCGCCGGGAAGTTCATCAACACCTTGTCGCCACGATTGATGTGGACGTCGTCGTACTCGATGTCGGTCTCGGCGATACGGGCCATGGTGACCGGCGCGTAGTACCGCAGGAACTCCTCGATGGCGAACAGCATGATGTCGGGCTCGTCGAGCAGCCGCCGACGGTCGTCGGGGTTCGTGCCGAGATGCCACAACGCCGAGCCGATCGAGCTCCACGTGGTGTCGATGCCGGCGACGATCAGCAGGTTGGTGATGCCGACGACGACCTCGGGCGTGATCTGCGCCTCGGGCATGTCGAGTTCCATGAACAGCAGCTCGGTGAGGAGATCCTCCTGCGGGTCCTCCTGTCGCTTGGCGACCTCGGCGCCGATGAAGGTGAGCATCTCATCACGGGCCTTCATACGCATCGCCGGGTCGTTGAGCCCCGCGCCGAGCAACGCGTTGACCCATTCGACGAACTGGTCGGCCATGCCCGGGTCGACGCCGATCAGGTGGGCGATCACTCGCGGCGGGATCTGCTGAGAGTAGTCGACGGCAGCATCACACTCGCCGGCAGCGATGAAGCCGTCGATCAGCGAATGGCAGAGGTCCTCGGTGAACTGCCGGTGCGCCTCGACGGCGCGAGGGGCGAACGCCGGCAACAGCATGCGGCGGGTCCAGGTGTGAATCGGTGGGTCGGCGGTGATCGGCGCGGCGGCGATCATCTGCTCGTAGCGCGACATCTCCGGCGCATTCGGCGCCGGGGGCATGACGAGCACCTGACGCGAGCTCAGCTCGGGGATCATCTTGGCCAAAGCCCTGAGGTCATCGAACCTGGTGGGATTCCACGAGCCGCCGAGGCGATCGGTGTGGGCGATGGGGCACTTCTCCCGCATCTCGGCCCAGATCGGCACCGGGTTCTCGATGTAGTCGTCGTCGCGGATGTCGTAGTCGGTCGTCCAATCCTCGACCGGGCCACCCGGCGACCAGATCTCTTCACTCGTCGCCAATTTCATCTTGGCGTGCATGTCGTCGGTCGCACTCATGACCATGCCCCTCCCCCGTCGGCGACGCCGACATCCGGTCGTTTCCCCACCACCGTAGGGGACTCGGCGGTCCCGTCACCGACCGAAGCCGCCCCGACCACCTGCTGTGATGTGCGCTCGACTGTGATCTCCCGGTCGGGTGGACCGACCGTGCCGGGAGCGGCGCGGGATCGGAGAAACCTGGAAGAAGACCCAGGTCCTCGTACGAGCGGGTCCTGCCGGACGCAATCGCAGGGATTGAAAGGGGTCGGGGGTGGCACCAGCAGCCACAACGACCGAAGCACCAGTTCGAACGACATCGGCACCTCAACCGACGACGACGATTCGGCAGGCTCCACAGCAAATAGCCCTTCAATGTGGTTCGGCTGGCACTGGCTCGTACGACTGGTACCGAGTCGAGTTCGGCTACAGATATTCGTCGCCTGCGCCAATTGTCGAGTGGGGTATGAATTACGGCGACGGCAAGTCGTACTCCTCCTTCGAGGAGTCAGCAGCGAAGAACGACGTGTATTGGCACGAGTACATGTCGCCGGGCTCGTACAAAGCAACGGCGTGGGTCGTCGATGCGAACGGGCTGCGAGACGAGGCGTCGCGCACTTGGAACTGGACTGCGCCGCCCCCTCCGCAAGCCGCTCAGCCAGTGCTGCCCAACAGTGCATGCGACCCCAACTACACGGGTTGCGTTCCGATCGCATCTGACGTCGACTGCGCCGGCGGGAGCGGCAACGGGCCCGCCTACACGGAAAGGTCCAGGTGATCGGGCGCGTCTACGACCTCGATCGCGACGGCGATGGTTGGGCCTGCAAGTAGCGGGACGAGTGTCCGAATGGCGTCGAACCGCTCCCCGGCCGAGCGGTCGTGACACGATGCCGGCGTGTCGAAGGAATCCAGCACTCCGGCCACGAACTGACCAAGGCGGTCGTCAGTGTCCGTCAGACACTGAATATGCCGTCGTGATCTCGCAACGTTCGCCGGTGAGGTCGTGCACATCGCGACAGTCAGCCCGGACGGCGAGCCCGACTCCCACGTCGATGTCCTACGGTGGCGGGCCATGGACACCTCCGCCGATGGCCCGCTCGACGAACACATGAGCACCGACCATCCGGACTCGATCGAGACGCGGGCAGTGTGGGGCGGCGAGGAGCGGTATCTCCTCGATCGGGCCACGCAGGTGCCGGTCGTGCACAGCGTCGGTTTCGGGTACGAGAACGTCGACGAGTGGTACGCGGTCGCGACCCGGTGCAGCCCCCGGACACATCTACGGACGCAACACCAACCCGACCGTGGCCGTGTTCGAGGAGAAGCTGCGGGTGCTCGAGGGTGGCGAGGCGGCGACCTCGGCCTCGACCGGCATGGCCGCGATCTCGAACATGCTCCACGCACTCCTCGAACCCGGTCAGCGGGTCGTGTCGGTCAAGGACACCTACGGCGGCACGAGCCTGCTGTTCACGAAGTACCTCCCGAGGATCGGGGTGGAGGTCGAACTGATCGACACCACGGATGCCGACGCGGTCGAGCAGGCGATGGATCGGGGGTGCGACCTGCTGTACCTCGAGACACCGACCAATCCGACGCTGAAGATCATCGACCTGCCCCGTCTGCTCGCCGCCGGCCGTGACCGCGGCGCCGTGACGGTCGTCGACAACACGTTCGCCACGCCCGTCAACCAGCAGCCGCTCGCGCTCGGTGCCGATCTCGTCGTCCACAGCGCCACCAAGTTCCTCGGGGGTCATGCCGATGCCCTCGGTGGCGCCGTCGTCGGACGTCGCGACCTGGTCGCGAAGGTCTTCGGCTACCGGGAGATCAACGGCGCCACCCTCCACCCGATGGCCGCCTACCTCCTGCTGCGGGGTATGAAGACACTCCACCTCCGAGTCGAGCGCCAGGCGTCCAACGCGATGGCCGTCGCCGAGTTCCTCGAGGCACATCCGAAGGTGACGACGGTGAACTATCCCGGCCTGGCGAGCCATCCGCAGCACGAGATCGCGCGGCGGCAGATGTCGGGCTGGGGCGGCATGCTGAGCTTCGCGCTCGACGGCGACCTCGAGGCGGTGAAGAAGTTCCTCCCCCACCTGCGGATCGCCCATCGGGCCGCCAACCTCGGCGCGGTCGAGACGACCGTGGGGCCGCCGGCCACGACCAGCCACGTCGAGTGCACGCCCGAGGAGCGCGCCGCCTTGGGCATTCCCGAGGGGCTCGTGCGCTACTCGGCGGGGATCGAGTCCGCCGACGACTTGATCGCCGACCTCGAACAGGCGCTCGCCGCCATCTGATCGCTACGACCTGATCGCTACGACCTGATCGCGATGACGCATCGGAGGTACGGATGACCGACCAGCTCACCACCAGACTGACGGAACGAGTGCTCGAACTGGTCGCCGCGTCGTCGGAGACCGGTCGCGAGCAGCCGGCGATCGACCTGATCGCGTCGTGGTTGGAGCGCGTCGCCGACGAGGTCGACCGGTGGGTCACACCGATGTCGCAACTCGAGGCCGACCCGGCGTACCCGGGTCGGGAGGTCGAGCGCGACGACGTCCCGGTCGTGGCGGCACGTGTCGCCGGAGCGCGCCCCGGCCCGGTGGTCGTGCTCACGGGGCACGCCGACGTCGTACCCGTCGGCGACCGCTCGAAGTGGACACGGACCCCGCCGGCGAGCTCGACGGCGACGTGCTGTACGGGCGCGGCGCCGCCGACATGAAGGGCGGCATCGTCGCCGCGCTCGAGGCGTTCACCCGGATTGCGAACGGCGACCGCGACTTCGCGGGCGAGTTGCGATTCGTCGCCGTCCCCGGCGAAGAGGACGGCGGATCCGGCACGCTCGCCGCGATCCGCCGCGGCTGGATCGGCGACCTGGTGATCGTGCCCGAACCGACGTCGGGCCCCGACGGCCCGCAGGTCGTGGTCGCCCACGGTGGCGCGCTGACCTACACGATCGAGGTCGACGGGCGATCCGCACATGCTGCGACCAAGCTCCTGGGCGAGTCGGCGCTCGACCACTTCCTGACGGTGTACGCCGCTGTCGATCGGCTCGAACGCGAACTCAACGCAGCCGAGCAAAACCCAGCGATGATCGCAACGGGCCTGCCCTACCCGACCACCGTCGGCGTCGTCCACGGCGGTGTCTGGGCATCGAACGTGATGGAGCGGATCACCGCCGAGCTGCGGGTCGGGGTGACGATCGACGAGTCGGTCCCCGAAGCCGAGGCCCGGTTCGAACGCACGCTGCGCGACGCGATCGCGGGCGACCCGTGGCTCGACGCCCACCCACCACGGATCGAACGGACCGGCGCCGCGTTCGGTTCGTCGTCGATCGCGCCCGACCACCCGCTGGTCGCGGCACTGTGCGACGCCGCCGAGTCGGAGACGGGTGCGCGTCCCGCGACGATCGGCGTGCCGTACGGGTGCGACATGGCGCTGTGGCGGCGCGTGGCCGGGGCTGCGTGCGTGGTGTACGGCCCCGGCGAGATCGCCCACGCCCACGCCGTCGACGAACGCGTGTCGCTCGCCGAGGTGGCGACGACGGCCCGAGTACTCGAAGCGGCGGTCCGGACCCTGCTGCGGTGACCCGACCGTCCGGCGCGGTGAGCGGATCCATGTCGCGGAACGCGATCCCGTGGCGCACCATTGAAGGCCGCGGCGACACCGTGATGCCGCTGCTCGACACGCACATCGATGAACCGGTTCGTTCGCCGGGGCCGAGTCGAACGTCGACGTGGCCGAACTGCAACGTGAACGCGCTACCGACTGGCGTCACCGACGTGTTGCGTGACCGAACTGCAACGTGATGACCGCTCATGTCCCACACCGGCGTGTCCGATACACGAAGTGATGACATCGACACGTTGACCGGCCACCGACGACCGGCCTCTCGCCACAAGGAACCCCGGATGACCACCACACACCGCCTCGACGACGACCGAGCCCACGCCCGAGCAGAGGCAGCGCTCAGCGAGGTCGTCGGCTGCAGCCACACGATCCGCTGGGACGACGATCATTGCCTCCAGGGGCACGTCGATCACGACGGCGCCCACCTCGTCGTCATCGCCTGCCGCGACGCCGAGCACGAGCCGCTCGTGCTCTCCGAGGACGAGTGGGACGCGCTCCGCCGCGGCGTCGACATCTGAACACGCCGCACCGTGGTCTGAACTCGCACGCCTGACCGGCGGGAGTGCCGGGTCACCGTGAACTCGAGACCCACTGGGCGAACACCTTGGCCAACGTGGATCGTCGTCCTCGATTGCGGGATCATCAGGGGCGTATCATCGAGCTCGCGATCTCTGGTCACCGTCGAAGTCGCACCTCCCGTGAACATCTGCGTTCTCCTCACCGAATGTCGGCCGGTGGACCTTCGAGTTGCACGTACCGGCCGATGTCGACGAAACGCCATCGAGCGATACACCGGGGCTCCCAACTCGGAGGCCTGGAGGACCGCATGGTCGCAGCCGAGCCGTGCGCCTTCCTGGATCGCGGCCCAGGTCAGCGCGGCGCCGTAGCCACGTCGCCGGTGCTCGGCGGGAGTCGCGACGTTGTAGATGCCGGCCGTCGTCCCGGTGACGAACACGAGCGCGATCGACACCGGTTCGCCGTCGACGGTTCCGAGCACGGGGACGATTCCCGGAGCGGCCAGCGTGGCGTCCGAAGCGAGTCGGTCGGCGAACTCGGGCGGCATCTCGAACCCACGGGCGGTCAGGTCGCGGAACGTGGCGCCGGCGGCGTGGTCGCGGACGACGACGATGTCGAGCCCACCGGGGAGTTCGGGCGACGCACCGATCGAATCGAGCGCCATGCCTTGCGGGCCGCCGGCGTCGGTCAGACCTACTCGTCGGCCGGCGTCGAGGAGCGCGTCGTCCACGCCTTCCCCGAGGAGCCAAGGCACCTGCTGCTCGGTCATGAAAGCGATCGCGTCACGAACGACGGCATCGGGGTCGGCCACCGGCCCGGTCGCGTAGACGCCATTGAAGAACGCCGCCGGGATCCCCGTCGCGACGAAGACGGCCGATTCGCTCTCGCCGATAGCGGCGCCCGACGCCCGCCCCAACGCGCCCCACGTTCGGGCCAAGTTGATGTCGGCCAAACGCCCAAGTTCGTCGATGTCGTGCACCACGGTCGCCCCCATTCCCGGTGCGTCGACCGTAGCGGACCGGTTGAACATGTGGTCGTGGGCTGCCGGCCCACGTGGCAGCGAGGCCGAGACGTGCCCAGCCCGAAGGGCTCGTTGCCGAGATCCGACACGACCGGATCATCGACGGGGTGGTCGACCGTCGTGCGTGAGGCGAACGCTCGAAGTGCGGCACGGGCGCCCGCTCAACCGCAACACGACGGCCTCGTTCTCCGACGCTCGCGACGAATGTCGGTGAGCGCCCATCGCCATCCGGGCGTGCGGCCGCGTGAGCGACGGCACCAAGGGCGCCGAAACACGCCGACCGGCAGCCTTCATCTTCAGTTGTCAAGGAGCGGGCGACCGGTCAGGCCGCTCGGCGACTGGGTGGCCCGGTGTTGCGGATCGATCCGTCCGGGAAGCGGACCGTCAACTCACGATTGGCTCCGAGTTCGACGACCCAGCCGGCGTCGTGGATCTTGGTGTGATGGTGGGTGCAGACCGGCAACAAGTTGTCGAGATCCGTCACACCGCCGTTGCGCCACCACACGACGTGATGCAACTTGCAGCGGTCGTAGCGAACCTCACACCCCGGGATCGCACACGTCGAGTACAACGCCCGCAGCGCCCGTCGCTGCGCCCGATTCGCCAGACGAGTCGTACGACCCAAATCGAGCCGACCCGGCGCATGCAACACGACACCATTTCGGACCACGACCGTCTCGACCGACCCGTCACCCATCATCTCGGCGAGCACCCGATGCGGAACCTCGACCGGAATCCCCCAATCGACGACCGGACCACCCGCACCGTCGGACTGCGAACTGTCGACCACCACCAGGTACTCGGGCCGTCCGGGGCGGGCATCGCCGACACCACCTTCGATCAACCGACCCAACGCCAACGCTGCGAGATGACGTTGCTTGCCGACCGGGTCGGTCGGGCACGTCGCCGGCGTCTCCTCGGCGAACAACGCGTTCACCGCGGCGTCCAACTTGGCGGCCAACTTCACACCGGTCACCGGGTCGAACCGGCCCGACAGACACCACATGCCCTCGCCATCGGTCCACGTGCGCAGACTCGTCGCACGCCGCTGACGTTCGAGCCGGTCGATGCCGTCGTCGCGTTGGATGTTCTTGACCTCCATCGCCAACCGGCGACGCCACTCCGAGATCGACGCCACCTCGGCCACGTCCAACAGACCCGTGTCCAGCCGACCGAGCAACTCCTCGCGTTGCTCCGCGTCGAGCGGCTTGGTCGCCTTCGTCACCTCATCGACGTGACCGACGGTCACCCGGGCATCGTCGAGCGCATCCGCGAGCCCACGGAGTCGACGCCCGAGCACTCGGCACGTTCGGTGTCCTTGATCGCATCACGCGTCGTGCCACGCGTGCAGTCAGCGATCGTCTTCTCCGGGAACGACACCTGCGCCGCCAAGCTTCGACGTCAACGCCGCCTTCGTACCGGCCAACCACGCCTCCAGCCGCCCCACCGAACGCAACGCATCCTCGAGCTGCTCGGTCGCCGCCGCGCCCTCGCCCCGCACGCCGGCGACGTGCCGAACATGCTCGATGACGGTGCCGGTTTCCATGCGACCCATCATGACGAAGGGGTGTGACAGAGTATCGAACTGGTGTTCGATCCATGGTCCCTGACCAGCCCGGATGAGGATGGCGTCAGCCCCAGAGGCGCGGAACCGGCAGAAGGCCCGGGAGTGAGTTTCCAGATCGTCGACCGCCTCACACACTGAGCGGGTCGTGACGACGTGGTCGGCCCGACACGCCGCCTTTCCCGCGTCGTTGTGCGATCGTGATGTGGTGCGGCGAGAGGGCCTGATTCGTATCGCGACGTGGAACCTCGAACGTGCGTCCTCGCGGTCGTGGAAGAAGACGCCGGCGCAGGACCGCCGAATGACCGAGGTCGAAGCGGACATCTGGGTGCTCACCGAGACGTTCATCGATCGCTCGCCCGGCGACGACTTCGAGGGCTGCCACTCGCCTCACCACCCGGAGCGGCGCCCTGATAGTCGTGAGCGTTGGACCTCGATCTGGTCGCGCTGGCCGCTCACGCCGCTCACCAATCCACCCCCGCACCGGCGAGGGTCTGTCACCGCGATGATCGAGACTCCGCTCGGCGACCTGATCGTGTATGGCACGGTGATCGCCTGGGGCAACGAGCCCACGTTCGCCGACGGCTCGCCGGCGCTGGCGTGGGGCGTCCACATAGCCGAGATCGAGCGCCAGTCGAAGGAGTGGATGGCGATCCGCAACAACCATCCGGACATCCCGCTGATCGTCACCGGCGACTTGAACCAGGGTCGGAGCGGCCGCAAGTGGGACGACGGGACGAAGGCTGCACGGCGGGCGCTCACCGATGGGCTCGACGCAGCGGGTCTGGCGTGCGTGACCGAGGTCGATCTCGTGGTGACAGGCCAGATCGAACGCTCACACGTCGAACACATCTGTCTCGATCCACGGCTGGCCACGTCGGGTGATGTCCTCGTCTGGGATCGCATCAACGACGACGGCACCCGACTCTCGGACCACCCCACGCTCGCCGTCGACATCGCCATCCGATAGCGGCAGCCGACGGGCGCCCGATGTGCCATCGTGGAATCGTGCAGGATACGCAGGCGACGTCGTCAACTTCCTCAAGTACAGCCTGCTCCTGCCTGGCCATCTTGATCCGGGCGCTTCGGGCTGAGGTGAAGACGATTCCAACCGCCGCGTTGCGGTACGGGTGGATGTCAAGACCAGCTCCAACGCCTTGACGGCACACCTCGACACTCGAGATCGTGGAGCATGGACACGGCGCCGCGATCCCATTCGAACGATGACCGGACTCCTCACGCTGTCGGGCAGAGATCTCGAGCTCGCTCATCGACGGATTGCACGCACTGGAGTACTGGGACTACGCCACCGAACTCGATCTCCCCCGACGGAACGGACAGGCGTTCCTGCCGGAAGATGACGAGTCGTGCTGGCGACACATATCGATCGGGGCCGACGAGTCAAATGCCATCGACCAGATCCGCATCATTCGGGCGCTCCGCGACCAGCTGAGCAGCATCCCTACCTGAGCACGCGACATCAGCGCTACTTGCTCCCGGGCGCCTTCAGGAAGGCGGCGAAGAGGGAGTGCTCGTGTCGACATTCGCTGACGCCTCGCCTGACAGCCGGTGGCCATCAGCCAAGGCATCGGCAAGTGATGCGGCGGTCCAGCGGGCGGGTACATCGACGATCAGCCGCATCCGCTTCCGGGCGTTGCCACCGCCCTTCGATCCTGCCGTGCGGCCGGCCCTCGTCATCGATCGCAACATCGAGCGGCGCATGCTCTCCAGATCGAGGCCGGCCGCAAGCGCAATGGGATACTGCAGTTCGTCACCTGGGTCGAGCCGCCGGTCCGCCACCGCCAAACCGCCGGTTCGGCGGGTGTCGATGTACGCGTCGAGCAGCTGTGCACCGATGCCGGTCAACCGTTGGAGCACCAGATCAAGACCCCGCACGTACTCAGTGTTGCGAGCGTCCTTTGATCCAGTGGTTCCGCCCGCCGATTCGATGACGACTGAGGTTGGGACAGTGCCGGTGGTCTCCACCGCGAACGTTGCGTCGACATCGACACCGTCGCCGGTGGGCTTTCGAACCTCACCGACCCGTTTGGCCGCCTGCGACGTCAGGTACCGATGCAGGCGATACTCGGTGATCTCGCGCACCATCGCTTCGAAATGTTCCGCCCAGCCGTTCGTCGACCGAGAGTGTAGGGACGAGCCGTTCGTCGACCTGCTCGAACGACGCCTCCTGACCTCGTGTCGCCGTGGTGATTGCCTGGATCGGGTTCCTGCGCCAATACCGCTCCCACTCGGTTGCCGTTGGTCGTGTGATGTCTTCAAAGAACGAACCGGCATCGGCAAGGTCGGCCAAGAGGTCGTTGTCCCGGAAGATGGTCCAGCGCGTGCTGTCGCAGCAATGTCGCCGACCGGGGCCCCGTCCCGTAGACCGTTCAGCTGATCGAGTGCCATCAGGGTGACTAGCTTGTAGCTCTTCGAGTAGTTGCCGTGCTCGATCCAGATCAGGAAGTCGCGGACCTGGTCGAAGGTGCGGCGTTCCTGGGGGTCGAGCACTCCGAGTTCATTGAGAAATCCGAACCAACCTCCCTTGGCCTTCAGTTGGAACGCCTGCCCAGTGAGGACGGCGAGCTCCAGTGCTGATGGCCGGTGGCCGTCGTGTTCGTCAATCCATTCTCGGATCAGCTCGGCCAACCGATCCTGTGTTCGCGCAGGCCCGAGTAGCCCCCTGAGCATGTCGACGACTTCCGGCGCAACCATGATGGAACACCCGACGGGCAACTCGTTTCCCTCCGCAAGTTCGTCTGCGTCACTCTCGAGGACTGCGACCGCCTCACGGTCGGTGAGGTTGCCGTAGCCGGCCAGCTTGGCCAGCAGTCGAGCCTTGAGGAGAAAACCGCGGTGGTTTCCGACGAGGTCGACGACATCGAGATGCGCCTTGCCGTCAGAGCGACGAAGCCCGCGCCCCAGTTGCTGAAGGAACACCACCGACGACTCGGTCGGTCGGAGCATCAAGACCAGATCGATCGCCGGGACGTCGACGCCCTCGTTGAACAGGTCGACTGCGAACACGACGGGCAGGTCTCCAGTCGCCAGTTGCTCAAGCGACTCGGTGCGTGGCGATGAGCTCGCGCCCGAGTGGACGGCCACCGCTCTCACGCCCAGCTCCCTGAAGTACTCCGCCATGAAGTCGGCGTGGGCGATCGTGCAGCAGAACCCGATCGTTCGCCGCTCGGTCGAACCTGCTGCTTCCCACTCGTCGTAGACCTGCTGAGCCCGTTCGTGTGTTGCGACGTGAGCAGTCAGTGCCTCGAGGTCGAAACGGCCGTTGCGCCAGGGGATGTGCTCGTAGTCGGCGACGTCGGGGATCGCCCGGTACCGGAATGGGCTCAGCAGGTCTCGTCTCACACCCTCGACCAGCCCGCAGTCGTACACGAGGTTGTCCGAGCACAGCGCGAGTAGGTCGGCACTGTCGGCCCGATTGGGCGTCGCCGTCAGCCCGAGCATGAACCTGGGGCGGAAATGCGCGAGCACCCGTCGATAGGTGTCGGCCGCCGCGTGGTGGAACTCGTCCACGACGATGTAGTCGAACTGTTCGGCGTCGAAACTCGACAGGTTGCGATGCAATGACTGCACGCTGGCAAACACGACGTCGCCATCGGGATCGCGCTCGTTGCCGGTGAACAGTGTGAGCCGGCCGCCGGGCCGTATCTGCCGATAGACGTCGCGAGATTGGCTGAGGATCTCTTCGCGGTGTGCGACGAACAGCACGCGACGGAACTCGGGTCGCGTCGTGTCGAATGCTGCGAGCCACGTCTTGCCGAGCCCTGTCGCCATCACCACCAGTCCGGCTTGATGGCCGTCCAGCCGGGTCGCCTCCAGGGCGCTCATCGCTTCGGCCTGAACCGACCACGGGCGTGGAGTCTGATCGCCCTCCACCTCCGCGATCGACACCACCGGAGCCTGCTCCGACGGTTCGCTACCCGGTTCGAGGTCACGCCGTTGTTGCTGGAGGACCTCGTAGGCCGTCAACCAGTCGGCGGTCAGCGGAACCGATCGGTCGTCGGCCCACAGCCGATCGAACTCCTCGATCAAGGCTTGCGTGCCGACCGTCTGCACGTTCCACTCCACTCCGGTTGAAATCCCGGAGTGACTCAGGTTGCTGCTGCCCACGAATGCAACACCTTCCCCCGTTGCCGACGACGAAAAGATGTAGGCCTTCGGGTGGAAGCTGGTGGTTGGATCACTGAACACGCGGGTTTCCAGACGGCCGACCGGGCCGTCGGTGATTCGATCGAGGAAGAAGCCGAGCGCCGCAGCATCGGTGACCTGGAGATAGTCAGTGGTCAGCAGACGGATGTGCGCGCCGCGGGCGAGCGCCTCGTCGACCCGCCGAGCGATCAGGTTGATGCCCGACCGCATGACGAAACTGACGAGCAGATCGACGCGGTCGAGATCCTCCCGAATGAGGCACCGAAGGAGCTCGAGTCGCATCTTCCCGCCGAGCGGCGTGATGAGCGTCGGGGGCTGTCTGTCAGGACCCGAGCGGCCGAGGTAGTTCCCGCGGTCGGGGATGACGTGACGAACGCCGCCCCGCGGATCTGCCATGTCACCCGCAAATCGTGGGATCACGTGCACGTGCAGGTGTGGCACGGTCTGTCCGGCCGCAGACCCGGCGTTGAAGCCGACGTTGTACCCGTCAGGTGCCAGCTCTGCATCGAGGCGACGCTTCACCCGCTCGATGAGTTCGAGCATCGCCTGCTGCTCGTCGGGCGTCGCGTCCCACCATTCCGATACGTCCCGGTGTGGCACAACCAAGGCGTGTCCCGGGCTGACGGGAAACCCGTCGCGGATGGCGAACGCCAGCTCGTTGCCCGCGATCCATTCTGATTGATCGATCTCCGAGAAAACTGACATTCATCCCCATCAACGGCTCGTACTCGAACGAAGGGTAGGCGCTGAGCAGAATTCAGTCACCCGCCTGATCAGCACAGCCCGCGTGAGAGTGGGACGTGCCTACGACGTGGCAGTCGTAGGATGCGGTAGAAGGGCTGAGGTGGACGATGACTGAAAACAACAAGGCAATCGTGCCGGTATGGACTCTGGCGACGGGTGACGTCCGCGTTCCGGCCCTGGCCTTCGACGACGCGATGACGGCTGAGCGTTTGAGCGAACTGCGCGGCGTGCTCGCCGCTCTGGCCGAGCAACCGATTGCCACGCTCGAGGTGCATCCGTTGCCCAATGGATTGGACCGGAGTCGCGGCATCCCGCTCGATGCGGCGAGTCCGTTGGCGCAGCATCTGTCGCAGTTGATCGCCAAGACCTCGCAAGGTTCATCGGTGGCGTCGTCCGCGACCGTCGCTGGTGGGGAGGCCTGTACCGAATGGTCGTTCCTGCAAAGGTTGCAGCGGAGTTCAGTCAGGGCGTCGTTCGCCCAATGACATCGAAGGCCGTGGCCGGTGGTGTCTACAGCGCTCTGAGGGACTCGAAAGGAATCGTTGCTGCGGCAACATTTGTGCCAGTCGGCGAAGCGGCAACCGTCGGTGCGGTTGGCGGCGCCGGAGCGACCGCCGGCGTGGCGGTTGCCGGCGGCATGACGCTCACCGGTGCCGCACCGCTCGTGCTGATGGCCGTGGCTGTCGGTGCAAGCGCCGCAGCCGACTACCAGCGTCAACAGGCGATCGAGCACATCACAGACTTGCTTGAGCAGTTGCATGAACAATGGCTCGATGATGAGCGCAGCGAACTCGACGGTTGCCGCGACGCGATCCACAAGGCAACTGCCGTCCTGCTGGACCAAGGCAAACTCGGCGTCTCTCTCGGGTTGGACTCAGCGGTCCATGCGATCGGGAAGGCCCTCGCTGCCGCTGACCGACGCCTGGGACGATACGGCAGAGCGTGCTCGATGACCTGCCTGAGGGTGGGCGCACCGAGGTGGGAATACTTCGGGAATCGTTCCCCGGTATCGACGATCAGGGCGGCAAGTTCCTGAGCGCACCTCGAACTCGCTGCCTTGGCGGTCGTGTTGAAGCGCAGGGTGATCGTGCTCCAAGCCGTTGAGCATGCCCAGACCGACGCTGGGAATCCGTTCGGGAACTTCATTCGTGTGCTCAAAGCCGATCAACAGCGGCTCGACACGTTGGAGTCGAGTATCGCCGGTGTTCTCGTTCGCCTGTCAGCACTGGAGCTGGTGCGCCCGCAGGGTCTGCGGTCGCCTGTGTTCACGTCCCGCGAGGTCGATCGACTCATGCGTGCGTCAAACCTGATTCACGCGCTGGGCGACGGCGTCTCCCTCACCCAGCCCGATACCGACGTAGCAATCGAGATTGCCCGCGACAATGACGGCTCGGTGATCCTGTTTCCAGCGCTGGCAGCTTGAGAGCTGTCGGCTGACGAGCCGCAAAATCGCCTGACCGAAACCTCCGGGGGTCACGAGTCGGCGGCTCCGGTGATGCAGCCGATAGTCCACCGCTGCCGTATCCGACGGGATCGCC